>CAIQIA010000012.1 GCA_903871775.1 uncultured cyanobacterium | reverse complement strand
CTGTTGTTCTTTTGACGGGACCTCGCGTCCCTGTCGCTCTCCGTGATCCATCACCAGGACAGCTTTCGCTCTCCATGGCCTGGCGTCACGCGACAGAAACGTCGGTTCCTTAAGCTTTTCGGTTGTCCAGGTGCTGCCGCCCTCTCAGGCGACTTGTGAACCGTAGCAGGTGGCGGGACCCTCGTTTGCTCCGGAGACCGGACCAGCGGAAAGGAGCGCCGCCTCAACAGCGCACCAAAACAACGTAGCACATCGGGATCGCCTGTCAAGCACCGGCTGGCCATCCAGGGTCCGGGCGCGCTATGCCTGTGGTGATGCCTGCATCTGCCTTGGAGCCGACCGACCAGCGATCAGCCACCGGCGAGCCCCTCGATCTCCTGCGGGCCCGGCTGGACGAGGTGCGTCTGCGGGTGCGGCAGCTGCATCTGCTCGGGGAAGGCCAGGCCGGACGCTGCCTGTTCGACGAATACAGGGAATGGCTCTGTCCCGATGGCAGCCACAGTGATCTGCTTCTGATGAGACGGCTGGGCAGAGCCGATGGAGCCGCCTGACCCCGCAGACGTGAACTTTGGAGAAGGGCTGAAATCCTGCCGGGCCTCCCCCGCCTGTGGTCATAACGGAGGGGCAACCGGTTCAATGCCGTGAAATTCTTCTGTTGCTTCGACGGCCAGGGCTCCCTCCTGGCCCGCTGCCAGACCATGGCGGATGTGGAAGTGCTGCGGCGGCTGGGCCGCCCCGTCAACCGCGTGGTCGAGATGAGCTCCGAAGAGGCGGTCATCTGCCGCATCACCGACAGCCCGGCAGCCTTCAACCAGGACTACTGAGCAGACGGATGACTGCCCTGCCGACCGGCGCGATGCTGGGTCGGAGACAAAAAAGCAGCCCCACCGCTGTGGTGGGGCTGCCAGGGTCGGCGCAGTGCGCGGATCAGACGGCGGTCATCAGTCTTCGTAGATGCGGCACTCAGGGGCGTCAGGGTTGTTGTCGCAGTACACCTCGAGGGAGGTGGGGTCGTGGGCGTCCTCGGGGTGGTGTTCCTTGAACTCCTGCAGGGATGCCAATTCCTCCTCGTAGTGCCGGACCATCGCATCGTCGCCCTTGGCCTTGGCTTCGGCGATCTCGTCCACATCCTTGGCGATGTGTTCGTCGATGGACTTCATGCTGCCTTCCAACAAAGCCTTCCCATCGTAGGCAGGGGGCCATGGGCTCGGCAAAGGGTTCACCCCCCGTTTGACAAGCCCTGTGCGCAACCCCACACACAGACGGCCCGATCGTGGGCAGATCCCGCCGACGGCCACTCAATGAAACCAAGGGGACAGCGCGTCCCACCGAGGAGGAACGACCATCCATGGTCAACGTCTTGATACCGCTGGAACGGGATCCGGAGGAGACCCGTGTTGCCGCCACGCCCGAGGTGGTGTCGCGGCTGAAACAGAAGGGACTGCACTGCCGGGTCGAGCGGGGGGCCGGGGTGGCCTCCGGTTTCGCCGATACGGCCTACGCCGAAGCCGGCGCTGAGCTGGTGCCTGTGGCCGACCCTGACGCCTGGAGCAGCACAGCCGTTCTTCTGTGCGTCAGCACGCCCCGCAGCGGTGACGGGCATCAGGACCTCGAGCGTCTCCGGGAATCGGCCCTGGTGCTGGGCCAGCTGGCGCCCCATGGCAACGATGCCCTCCTGGATGTGCTCGAGCGCCAGCGCCTATCGGCCATCGCCATGGAACTGCTGCCGCGCATCACCCGGGCCCAGGCCATGGACGTGCTCTCGTCCCAGGCCAACATCGCCGGCTACAAGGCGGTGCTGGTGGCCGCGGCCGCCCTGGATCGCTTCATGCCGATGCTGATGACGGCGGCCGGGACCGTTCAGCCGGCCAGGATTCTGGTGATCGGCGCCGGGGTGGCGGGGCTGCAGGCCGTGGCCACCGCCCGGCGCCTCGGGGCCGTGGTCAAGGTGAGCGACGTGAGGGCGGCCGCCCGGGAACAGGTGGAATCCCTCGGCGCTCGCTTCATTGATCCGCCGGACATGGAACGGCCGGGTGAAGCCGGTGGCTACGCCCGCGAGGCGACCGCCGGATTTCTCGAAGCCCAGAGGCAGCAGCTGGCCGACCATCTGCACGACTGTGATGCGGTCATCTGCACCGCACAGGTTCCCGGTCGGCCGGCACCGCTGCTCCTGACCCGCGAGCTGACAGCCCTGCTGCGCCCCGGCGCCGTGGTGGTGGATCTGGCTGTGGCCCAGGGGGGCAACTGCGAACTGAGCGTGGCCGGCCGCACCGTTGATCACGGCGGCGTGCAGATCATCGGGGCTGACCGGCTGGCCGCCAGCGTGGCCCACCACGCCAGCAGCCTCTACGCCCGCAACCTGGCGGCCCTCGTGGAGGTGCTGGTGACCGAAGCCGGGGACCTGAGCCTCAACAGCGACGACCCGCTGCTGGCGCCCTGCCTGATCAGCCAGAACGGCCGCATCCTGCACCCCGAACTGTCCGCAACCGATCGCCCCCGCTGCCCTGAGGTGACCCCATGACCGACCTTCTGCCCATGGACGAGGCCCTCTGGGTGCTGCTGCTCGGGAGCCTGCTCGGCCTCGAGCTGATCGGCAAGGTGCCGCCCTCCCTGCACACCCCCCTGATGTCGGGGGCCAACGCGATCAGCGGGATCACCCTGCTGGCGGCCCTCACCCTGATCGCCACGGCACCCTCCCCCCTGCTGCAGGCGGTGGGTGCCGTGGCCCTCGCCTTTGCTCTGTACAACGTGGTCGGTGGCTTTCTCGTCACCGACCGCATGCTTGCCATGTTCCGACGCCGCGGAGACGACCGATGACCCCCTCCTCCCTGCTGGCCCTCGGCCACGCCCCGCTGGACCTCGCGGCGGTGCTGCTGCTGGCCTTCGGCCTCAAGCGACTGGGTCGTGTGAGCACCGCCAGAGCCGCCAATCGCCTGGCGGCCCTGGCCATGACCCTGGCCGTGGTGGGGCTGCTGCTGCACCAGGGGCTGCTGGGCTGGCCCTGGATCCTCGCCGGCACCCTGGTGGGCAGCGGCCTGGGCTGGTGGACCGCCCACCGGGTGGCCATGACCGCCATGCCCCAGATCGTGGCCCTGTTCAACGGCTGCGGCGGCATGAGTTCCCTGCTGGTGGCCCTGGCCGCCGCAGGGTTGCCGGGTGAGACCTCTGCACTCGCCATGGGCTCGATCGTCATCTCGGTGCTGGTGGGTGCCATCACCTTCAGCGGCTCGCTGGTGGCGATGGCCAAGCTGCAGGAGTGGCTGGACACGCCGGCGTGGACCCAGAGGCCATCGCGGCATCTGGTGAACATCGCCCTGGCGGTGGCCTGCGTGGGCTGCTCGGTCCTGGCCTTCACCCCCCTCGTGCCGACGGCCCTGAGCCTGGCCCTTCTGGCGACCCTGGCCCTGGTGCTGGGGGTGGGCCTCACCCTGCCCATCGGGGGTGCCGACATGCCCGTGGTGATCTCGCTGCTGAACTCGTATTCGGGGGTGGCCGCCGCCGCCGCCGGTTTCGTTGTGGGCAGCCGCCTGCTGATCGTGGCCGGCGCCATGGTCGGTGCCGCCGGTCTGATCCTCACCTCGGTCATGTGCACCGCCATGAACCGTTCCCTGCTGTCGGTGCTGTTCGGAGGAGCGCTGGGCAGCGGCGCCCAGGCCGGCGGGGCTGACCAGGGTGAATACCAGAACATCACGTCCTGCTCGCCGGAGGAGTGCGCCATGACCCTCGAGGGCGCCCGGCGGGTGGTGTTCGTGCCTGGCTATGGCCTGGCGGTGGCCCAGGCGCAGCACAGCCTGCGCGAGGTGGCCCAGCTGCTGGAGCGGCATGGTGTCGACGTGAAGTACGCCATTCACCCCGTGGCCGGCCGGATGCCGGGCCACATGAACGTGCTGCTGGCCGAGGCCGATGTGCCCTACGACCAGTTGGTCGAGATGGAGGCCATCAACCCTGACTTTCCCCGCACCGACGTGGTGATCGTGCTGGGCGCCAACGACGTGGTGAACCCCCAGGCCCGCACCGACCCCCAGAGCCCGCTGTTCGGGATGCCGGTGCTGCATGTGGAGGAAGCCACCACGGTGTTCGTGGTGAAGCGCAGCCTCGGCGCCGGCTACGCCGGCATCCGCAACGGTCTGTTTGAGTGCCAGAACACCTCGATGGTCTTCGGCGACGCCAAGCAGGTGCTCAACAGCCTGCTGCAGGAGCTTCGCGAGCTCGGGGTGGGCAAGGTCGACAACCGTCGGCAGGCGCCTGTGCTGGCGGGATGAGCGGCCATGTGCTGCTGGTGGGCGGCACCCACGGCAACGAGGTCAATGCCCCCTGGCTGCTGCGGCGCTGGCAGCAGACGGGGGGGCCGCCCCTGCCGGCGGAGACGTCCCTGGCCGTGACCTGCGCGATCGGCAACCCTGCGGCCCTGGCCGCAGGGTTGCGCTACCTCGACCGCGATCTCAACCGCTGCTTCCGGCACGAGCTGCTCGGGGACCCCGATCTGTGCGAGCTGGAGGTGCTGCGGGCCCGGGAGCTGCTCAACCACTACGGCCCCGGGGGCAGCGAACCCCAGGCCGTGGTCATCGATCTCCACAGCACGACGGCGGCCATGGGCTCGTCCCTGGTGCTCTATGGCCGCAGGCCCGCCGATCTCGCCCTGGCGGCCGCCTGCCAGTTCCGCCTGGGTCTGCCGGTGTACCTGCACGAGGGCGATCCGGTGGAGTCAGGTTTTCTCATCAGCCTCTGGCCCTGCGGCCTGGTGCTGGAGGTGGGGCCGGTGGCCCAGGGCGTGCTCTGCCCCCACACCCTGCGACGCACCGAACTGGGGGTGCAGACGTTGCTGGAGCTGCTGCAGGAGGCCGCCGCAGGTCAGCTGCGGCTGCCGGAGCAGCTGAGGGTGCATCGGCACATCGCCAACCGGGACCTGCCGCGGAGCAGCGACGGCACCCCCAGGGCCAGCGTCCATCCGGACCGGCTGCGGTCTGACTGGTTGCCGATCGCCGCTGGTGATCCCCTCTTTCTGGGGCCCGAGGGCCCCATCCCCCTGGAGGAGGGCACCCCCGGCCGGCTGGCGACCCTCTTTGCCAACGAAGCGGCCTATGGCGAAAAAGGCATCGCCCTGGCCGTCGTTGAGCAGCTGTCGCTGCGCTGCCTCAGCAGCTGGAGCGAGGCCCTCAGGGACGTGCTGACGGGGTCGCTGGCTTCGGGGACAGTGGCTTCGGGGACAGTGGCTCGGAGCGACCATCCGCCGGCTTGACGGGTGGGGTCTGGACCGATCCCGTCGGCCTGGTCGCGCCGAGCAGGGTGTTCTTCGGTTCGCCGACGACCTGGCGGCCCGTCGGATCGATGGTGATCTCGGTCTGGACCGTCGGGGCCAGGTTGAGCTGCTGCCAGCCGGGGCTGCCGCCGTTGAACCGGAACGTGTAGCCGCGGGCGTCGGCGCGGATGCGGCAGGCTCCACCACCCTGGCTGAACATGCAGTCGGCTGGGCGGTACTTGCCCAGGCCGCCGTTGAGACGCACGGCAACGTTGCGGGCCAGATTGGCCGCCCGCTGCTCGGACATGCCGTCAGCCCGGGCTGACGGGGCCAGCTGGGGAACGACAAGGGCGGCCAGCAGCAGCAGCCGAGGCAGGCGATGGAGCGGCGACACCATCAGGATTCTGAGGACAGCAGGGTCAGGCTAGGGCCGCCAGGCCGAGCACCCGCCGGAAGAAGCGCTCGCTGGCGTCCTGAACGAAGCGCTGAACAGCCGGGCTGCGGAAGCCGTGGCCCTCGTCCTCGAAGCAGATCAGCTCGACGAGCCCCCCCCGGCGCCTGAGGGCTGCCGTCAGGAGCTCGGTCTGGGCTGAGGGCACCACCCGATCCTGCAGACCCTGGAAGAGGATCACCGGCCGCCGCAGCTCCTGCAGCCTGTGGAGCGGTGAACGGGCCCGGTCCAGGGCCTCGGCGGCGGGCAGGGGGCCGATGAGGCGGTCCAGATAGCCGGCCTCGAAGCGATGGGTGTCGAGCCGCAGCTGGCTGATGTCGGTGACGGCATAGCGGCAGGCCCCGGCCCGGAAGACGGGATCGGCGATCAGGGCGGCCAGGGTGGTGAGACCGCCGGCACTGCCTCCCTCGATGGCCACGGCAGCGGGGTCGGCCCAGCCCCTGGCGATGACAGCCCTGGCGGCGGCGGCGCAGTCGGCCACATCCAGCTCGCCCCAGCGACCATCCAGCCGTTCCCGGTAGCGGCGACCGAACCCGGTGGAGCCGGCGTAGTTGACATCGACGACGCCCCAGCCGCGGTGACGCCAGAACGCAATCGCCGGTTGCAGGGCAGTGCGGGCCATGCCGGTGGGTCCGCCGTGGCAGCGCACCAGCAGGGGGGGCGGACCCTCCACGGGTGCCAGGGGGGGTGGGACCGTCAGGGGGGGGTAGTACCAGGCCTGACTCTCGAGGCCGTCGCCGCCGCGGAACCGCAGATCATGGGGAAGGTCGGGCGCAGGACCGGAGGGAAGCGCCGCCCCCACGGGCGAGGCCAGGGGTCCTGGAACCGGCAACTCCAGCAGCGTCGGCGGCCTGGAGGGGTCGGCGGCCAGGCAGACCAGGCGCCGGTCGTCGGCCACCAGGTCGGACAGGTCACTCCAGGGCAGGGGGATGGGCTGCCAGGGCCGGTCATCGGCCCCCTCCAGGGGTCGGTGGCGCAGCTGCCAGCGCCCCTCGACGCAGAAGAGGGCCAGCAGGCGATCGGCGGCGACCGCCACGGTGCGCTGACCGCAGACCCACTGGGGCAGCCCGCACTCGGCCTCGGTGGGACCGAGGAGGCGCCAGGGGCCGGCGGCTCCGGGGCGGCAGCGCTGCAGCGTCCACCAGCCGCAGCGATCAGAGACCACCAGCAGGTCTCCACCCTGGGTCCAGAGGGGTTGAAACAACGACTGGGGATCGTCGTCACCACCGGCGATCCGCTGGGGATCGAGCAGGTCGCCCCCGGGCCCCAGGGGGGACCACCACAGGCTCGTGCGCTCCCAGGGCATCCAGGGCAGATCCCACTCCAGCCAGGCGAGGGCGGCCCCATCGGGGGCCAGGGTCGGCGAACCGCAGAAGCTCGACTGCTCCCGCAGCACCACCGGCTCACCTCCCTGCAAGGGCACGGCGAGAAGCCGGTCGCGGTCGTCGGACTCGCCCACACCGATCCAACGGCGGCGGTGGGCATCGATGACACCATCCCCCAGCCGGTCGCCCCGGGGAAGCAGCAGACAGACCGGTGGTCCGTCGTGGCGCTGGTCGAGCCGCCACAGGCCGCCGTCAGCACCGTTGACGAACACCAGATCGTCACCGGCCACGGCGTAGAGGCCGCCTCCGAATTCGTGCACCCGGCTGCGGAGATGAAAGGGCTCCGGCGTGAGCTCCCGGGGATCGCCCCGGCCCGGACCGCGGACCATCAGGGTGAGGCGGCCACCGGCCCCGGGGCGCGGCTCGGCCCAGTACAGGCAGCCCCGGTCAAGCCTGGGCTCGCGGGGGACCGGGGCAGACATGGGGACGGGGGCCACCGCAGGGATTCCTTAGAATGACCCAACGTTCAGGGAGGAGTCCTTGGCCCTTGACTTCGCCTCCCTTGCCCGCCAGAGCGGGCGGGACAGCTCGTCGGTGCGGGTGCCCAAGGGGCCGGACCAGCCGGACAGCCGTGTGATCCACACCCTCGGCTCCGATGAGCTGCGCCAGCCCGCCCGTCGGGTGGGCAAGGTGGACGAGGCCACCCGGGATCTGGCGAGGTCGATGCTGCGCAGCATGTATGCCGCCCGGGGCATCGGCCTGGCCGCACCGCAGATCGGCGAGGCGCTGCAGCTGCTGGTCATCGACCTGGATCCCGAC
Organism: uncultured cyanobacterium; assembly: GCA_903871775.1. GTDB lineage: Bacteria > Cyanobacteriota > Cyanobacteriia > PCC-6307 > Cyanobiaceae > CAIQIA01. Next base: position 53,232 of record CAIQIA010000012.1, on the reverse strand, counting down.
GAAGCCGCCAATCCACCCCTGGTGCTGATCAACCCCACCATCCACGCGAGTGGAGGCGAGCTCTGCGCCTATGAGGAAGGCTGCCTGAGCATCCCCGGGGTGTACCTGCAGGTGGTGCGTCCGAGCCGCATTGACGTGAGCTTCCGTGACGCGATGGGACGCCCCCAGCGCCGCAAGGCCGATGGCCTGCTGGCGCGCTGCATCCTTCACGAGATGGATCACCTGAGCGGTGTGCTCTTCGTGGACCGGGTCAGTGATCGCTCAACTCTCGAGACGGAACTGGCGGACAAGGGCTTTGACCGGGACCATGTGCGTCCAATGACCTGACACGATGCCGATGAAGCCTCTGGCCGGGCTGTTCCTGGCTCTGGCCTGCGTGAGCGGAATCGCCGCCACCGGCTGTGTGTTTGAACTGGCCTACGGCGAGCCCGACCTGGGGGCCACACCCACCTGGGTGATTCTCGCCCTCACCCTGCCGGCAACGGTGGTGAGCCTGCTGGTCGCGATCCGTCACAACCAACCGGGCTGAGGACGCATGGAAATCCCTTCGGCACTTCTACGATCAGCCCGCTTCAGCGCCCCTGCCGTGTTCGCCAAGACCACCCTGCGCCTTCTGCTGGCCGCCACCCTCTCCGGGGCGAGCCTGTCGGTGGTGCCCGCCGCCCGGGCAGCCCTGTTCCAGGCCCGTGACGTCAAGGGTGAGTCCTTCATCCTCGTGGCCGCTCCGATCGGCGACGGCAGCAGCGCCCAGCTGAACATCTACGAGCAGGTCAGGGACCGCCGGCCCTGCTTTTCACGCGAGGGCACGGCCCCCACGGTGGTCAAACCCCTTCTGGTGACCTTCGACTTCACAGGCATCTGCAGCCGCTACATCGACAGCAACGGCTATTCGGTGCGGGTGGGGACCACCGACTACGGGCCGGCGATGCGGCTGTCGGTGATCCGGGAGGCCAACGACACCCAGCTGGTGGCCCGCTCACCGGAGGGTCTCTCGGCGGTGATCGCCCGCAGCGGCGGCAGCGCACCGGGGTTTGTGGAGCTGAAGCTCGAGCCGGGCTGGCGGATCATGCGCCGTCATTTCGGCCCCAGGGCCCTGGGCCACGTGTATCTGTATCGCGACAGCTGGCCCCAGTGACCCTGGCCCTGGCCGCTTGGTAGGATCTGAGGCTGGTTTTGGCGTAACACAGGCGACTTCATGACCCAGGTCACCGTCGGCGAGAACGAAGGCATCGAATCCGCCCTGCGGCGGTTCAAGCGGCAGGTGTCGAAGGCCGGGATCTTCGCGGACCTCAAGCGGCTGCGCCACCACGAGACCCCCGTCGAGAAGTACAAGCGGAAGGCCCAGCAACGCCGCCGCCGCCGCTGAACCTCCGCCAGACGCGGCCAGGGGTTCCAACGATTTATGGAGCCCAGCCCCTGACCCGCTCCACTCCCCACGGGACGCCCAACATGGAGATATCCCGATGGAGACGAAGCATGGCTGATGTCCTCAGAACCCTGCGTCACTGGTTCGGTGAAGCTGTCCAGCACGCTGTCGGCAACCCCCGCGAGGAGAAGATCCATCAACCTCCCGAGGTCGGTGTGCAGCCCTACCGTGACCAGCCCCAGAAATCGCACCAGTGAGTGACTCACGACAGCTGGCCGCGCGCTGGGGTGCTGGGCTGATCGCGACCCTCGGCCTGCTGACCCCCACGGGTCTGCGGGCCGATGTGCTGCAGCGGGACCTGATCTACGACGATGATCCCTGGGATCCCGCCACCCCGCTGGAGGTGGGCAACTGCAGCCGCGGGGCCGACGGGTCCCTCACCTGTGACACCCGCCCCCAGGCCCAGCCCTGGGAAGAGACCGTCACCGACGACAACATCACGCGGCCGGTTCCTCCGTCGCTGCCGGCCCCTCTGCGCGATCCAGTGCTCGATAGGTGAGCGCCTCGGCGATGTGCACAGGCTCCACGCCGGCGGCATCGGCCAGATCGGCCATGGTGCGCGCGACCCGCAACAGCCGGAAGGCCCCCCGGGCCGACAGGCCCAGGCGCTCGCCGCTGTCGAGCCAGAGGCGACGGGCGGCGGGCCTGAGCTGCACAACCCGTTGCAGGGCGGCCTCATCCAGGTCGCCGTTCGTCATCCCCTCGGGGTTGCGCTGAACCATCCGCCGGCGGGCCGCCTCCACCCGCTGGGCCACCACCGTCGTCGACTCGGCCAGCACGCCGCCACGGTCTGCGGTCAGATCAGCCAGGGCCACGGGTCTGAGCATCACCTGCAGGTCAAGGCGGTCCAGCAGGGGCCCCGAAAGCCTGGCGCGGTAGCGGCTGCGCCGGTGTTCGCCGCAGCGGCAGGGATGGCGGGGATCACCCCACCAGCCGCAGGGGCAGGGATTCATCGCACCGACCAGCAGCACCCGGGAGGGGTAGCGGAGGGTGCGGCGGCAACGGGCCAGCTGCAGAGCCCCGCTCTCGAGCGGTTCGCGCAGCTGATCGAGCACCTCACGGCGGAACTCGGCCAGCTCATCGAGAAAGAGCACACCCTGATGGGCCAGCGACAGCTCCCCCGGGCGGGGCTGGGCACCACCGCCCACGAGGGCGGCGGCACTGCAGCCATGGTGGGGCGCCCGGAAGGGAGGCACCCGCAACAGCCCTGCACCGGGGGGGAGCACCCCCGCCACCGAATGGATCTGTGTGAGTTCGATCGCCTGCTGATCGTCAAGCGTCGGCAGGAGCGAGGGCAGGCAACGGGCGAGGAGGGTCTTGCCGCAGCCAGGCGGGCCCAGCAGCAGCAGGTGATGCCGGCCAGCGGCGGCCACCTCGAGGGCCCGACGCGCATGCCACTGGCCGCGCACCGCCGCCAGGTCGGGGGCCGGCGGACGACCGGGGGCCGGGGTGGCCAGGGGTGCGTCGGGCCAGGGCTGCAGCCCACGCAGGGCCGCCAGCAGGCTGGTCAGGTCGGCGACCGGCCGCACCCGGGCTCCGGCGACCAACGCCGCCTCGGCGCCATTGCCGGCCGGGACCAGCAACTCGCGGATGCCGGCGGCGCGGGCAGCACAGGCGACGGGCAGCACCCCACGCACGGGACGCAGGCTGCCATCCAGCCCCAGTTCCCCCAGCGCCCAGAGGTGCTGGAGGCGTGCGGCGGGCAGCTGGCCTGTGGCCACCAGCAGGGCGAGGGCGATGGGCAGGTCGAACGACGACCCCTCCTTGCGCAGGTCTGCCGGAGCGAGGCTGACGACCACCCGGGTCTGGGGCACGCGGCAACCGCTGTTGCGCAGGGCCGAACGCACCCGCTCGCGGGCCTCGCGCCCACTGACATCATCAAGACCGACGAGATGGAGCCCCGGCAGGCCTGGCGCCGGGTCGGCCTCGACGAGGATGGGCTGAGCCTCAAGGCCGGCCAGGGCCGCGCCGGCGCAACGGGCAAGCATGGGATCCCGGGAACTGCTTCCTCAGGGATTCCCCGGAAGCAGCCGGCCATCACCGGCGGAGCCTGCATCGACACAGGCCGCCCAGCCGCAGACGGCTGCGGCGAACTCGGCGAGGGCGGCGGCCGCCAGGCCACCATCCTTCCAGCAGAGGCCCACTTCAAAGCGACCACGGGCCGCAGTCACGGCCGTGATCCAGGGGTCGCCGGTGGAGGAGGAAGGCAACAGGGTCTTAAAAGAGTCTTGCAAGACTCAGTGTAGGCCTCTGCCGGGTGCAGGGTCAGCGGCGACCCTGGCGGCAGCTGAGGCGATAGCGCAGCCGCTCGAGGCGCCGGATCGAGGCTTCGGTGTAATCGAGCAGCTCGGCCCGTTCGATCGCCTCCATCGGGGGATCAGCCCCTTCGAGCACGTCGGTGAGCTGGTTGACGGCGGCCAGCAGGTCAAGACCCGCATCCTTCCAGCCGGGATCGAGGCGTTTGCGAATGGAACGGCGGCGGCGCTGGGCCAGCTCGGCCAGGAACTGTCTGTGCAGCATCGGTCGGGCCGAGGGGCACCACATTCAAGCGTCGATCGGCGCCATGGGAACCCCCGCGCCGGCGATCGGTCAGGCGCCGGGAAGGCGTGGGGCCACCGCCGGAGGCAGCTGACGCTCGATGGCCGGGGCGCAGGCCTGGGGGGCTTGCGGGGCAGCCGAGGGGCAGCCGGGGGGCGAGCCGGCCGGGCAGAGGGTCGCCATGGCCGCAGCTGCGGCGGCGGCCAGGGGAGCGAGGCAGACGGCCATGGACGGCGCCGGGGAGACCACCACACTAGGAACGAACCACGCGCGCGAGCAGCCGACCGCCATGGCCGAGCACCTGACACGCCAGGAGGACACGATCTTCGGCAGGATCCTGCGGGGGGAGATTCCCGCCGATCGCGTTCATGAAGACGCGCTCTGCATGGCCTTCCGCGATGTGCAGCCCCAGGCCCCGGTGCACCTGCTGGTGATCCCCCGCGACCCCCTGCCGAGCCTGGCGGCCTGCGATGACAGCCATGGCCCGCTGCTCGGCCATCTGCTGCTGGTGGCCGCCCGGGTGGCCAGGGAAGCGGGTCTGGAGGGCTGGCGGACCGTGATCAACACCGGTGCCGTGGCGGGGCAGACCGTGTTCCACCTCCACGTGCACGTGATCGGCGGGCGCCCCCTGCAGTGGCCACCGGGCTGATGGCCGCCGACGGGGGGCAGAATGCGGCCGCAGGTGATGAACCCTCTCCACCCCGCCCCCGCAATGCGCCCCCTCCAGTCCTTCCGGACCCAGATCATCAAGCTGCAGCGGCTGGCACAGCCCTATTTCCTGCCGGTTGAAGACTCGAACGGCTGGCAGTTCCTGCTGCTCTCGGTGGCGCTGCTGGCCGTGGTGGTGGGCACCACCTTGCTGCTGCTCACGGGGGTGGTGGCCGCCAGCGGCGCCCTGATTCCGCAGCTGCAGTCGCGGTTTCTGCCCGGCGTGCCCGAGCGGGTGGCCGCCATCTGGGGGAGCCCCCTGGGGGCCGTGATCATGGGGCTGACCGCCGGGGGCATCGGCTGTTTCGTCGCCATGCGGCAGAAGCTGCGCCAGGGCCGCTGGCTGCCCTGGCTGCTACTGGGGGTCATCGCCCTGCTGCTGCTCGTGATCAACGGCATCAACGTCGGCATCAGCTTCATCGCCCGGAACATCGACAACGCCCAGGTCGCCTACGACGCTCCGGGGTTCTGGCGGATCGTCTCGATCTACGGGTTCTGCCTCGTGGTGGCCCTGCCGATCCGCACGCTGCAGAACTACATCATTCCGAAGCTGGGCCTGCTCTGGCGGGAATGGCTGAGCCAGAGGCTGCTGGGCCGCTACATGAGCGACAGGGCCTACTACCAGCTCAATCCCAACGATGAGCAGCACGCCGAGGTTGACAATCCCGACCAGCGCATCTCAGAAGACACACGCAATTTCACCGGCACAAGCCTTTCGGTGACGGTCGGCATTCTTGAGGCCCTGCTGACGTTCTTCAGCTTCATCCTCGTGCTCTGGGGCATCAGCCGCACCCTGACCCTGGCCCTGCTGGTGTACGCCACGGGCGGCACGGCCCTGATCGTCTTCATCAGCCGCAAGCTGGTGCAGCTCAACTTCCAGCAGCTGAAGCTCGAGGCCGACTTCCGCTACGGCCTCGTGCACATCCGCGACAACGCTGAATCGATCGCCTTCTACAAGGGCGAACAACAGGAATCCCAGGAAGCCGAACGGCGGCTGGGGGGGGCGATCCGCAACTTTGACCGGCTGATCATCTGGCAGGCGCTGATCACCATGATCCAGCGCTCCTACGACTACCTCTCGCGCTTCCTGCCCTGGATCGTGATCGCACCGATCTACTTCGCCAAGGAAGTGGATTTCGGGGTGTTCAGCCAGGCCTCGATCGCCTTCAGCCAGGTCTTCGGCTCGGTGAGCTACATCGTCAACAACATTGATTCCCTGGCTGCCTTCTCGGCCAGCATCAGCCGACTGGAGGGGTTCCAGGGCAGCATCGAAGCGATGGAAGCCGCGCCGACCGCCACCGCCGCCGGCGACCGCAGCGGTTCGATCCTGGTGCGCCAGGCCAGTGTCGTGCCCCCGGGCAGCCAGGTTCCCCTGGTGCGCGACGTGAGCCTGGAGGTGGCAGCGCATCAGCGGCTGCTGGTGGTGGGCCCCAGCGGCTGCGGCAAGACCTCCTTCCTGCGGGTGGTGAGCGGTCTGTGGCCCAGCCGCGGCGGCGAGGTGCTGCGCCCCCCGGTGGGGGAGCTGATGTTCATTCCCCAGAAGCCCTACATGCTGCTGGGAAGCCTCAGGGAGCAGCTCTGCTATCCGATGGACCCCGCCCGCTTCGGCGACGAGCAGCTGCGCAGCGTCCTGGAGCAGGTGAACCTGACGGAGATGGTGAAGCGCTATCCCGACCTGGGCATCAGCCAGGACTGGCCCCGGCTGCTGTCCCTCGGAGAGCAGCAGAGGCTCGCCTTTGCCCGGCTGCTGCTGAACAGTCCCGACTTCGCCGTGCTCGACGAAGCCACCAGCGCCCTGGACGTGGTGACGGAGGAACGGCTCTACCGGCTCCTGAGCGAGCGGGGCATGGCCTTCATCAGCGTCGGCCATCGGCCTACGCTGACGGCTTTTCACGACACGGTGCTTGAGCTGGATGGCAGTGGCGGCTGGCGCCTGCTGCCGGCAGCCGGCTACCGCTTCGGCAGCACCTGAGCCATGACCGACACCCCCTCTTCCATCGACACCGCAGCCGCCGTGCGCCCCACCAGCGCCACCACGACCGATCTGCCGGCCTTCGGCTGGAGCCCCTACGCCGAGCGGGTGAACGGCCGTTTCGCCATGGTGGGTTTCGTGGCAGTGCTGCTGATCGAAGCCTTCAGCCACCAGAGTTTCCTGGGCTGGGCGGGGCTGCTGCCCTCCGCTTGACCTGGCGTCAGGGGAGCTGCAGCACCTCGATGCGCCGGCGCCCATCGCGGCTCACCGCCACCGCGAGCTGGCGTCCGTCGGCGCTGAGACCGATCGCCCCAGGACTCCCATCGGCCGCGAGGGGCACAGGGCGGCTGACGCCCAGGCGCAGGTCATGCAGCACGAGCTCCGTGCGGCCCTTCCGTTCGCGCAGCACCACCAGGCGCTGGCCTGCACCGTCGACGCTCACCTCCAGCGGGCGGGCATCGGGCTGGTCGAGGTGGGGGGGGAGGAGCGGCTGCAGGGCGGCCATGGGGCGCCACTGCACCTGACGGTGGCCCGCAAAACCCGTGCCGATGGTGACCAGGGTGGTGAGGCCGAGGCTGGGATCGGTGGCCTCCAGCGGTGACCCCAGGGGGCGCAGGCCGGGGCCGCCGCCGCAGCCCGCCAGTAGCAGCGCCACGGCCAGCAGCAGCAGGGGCAGGCGCTGGGGCGTCATCGCAGGGGAACTCCTGGCGGCAGGTCTGGCTCGATGCCGCTCAGGTCGAGCAGATCAACGCTGCTGCGGCCATCCCGCAGGGACTGCACCGCCAGCCGTCGGGCATCGGGGGCGAGGCTGAGCCTTTCGGGCAGACGATCAGCCGGCAACGGCAGCGGCAGCAGGCGCCCCCGGGCCCGGTCCAGCAGCACGGCCTCGCTGCGCTCTCCCCGCTGACGGATCAGGGCCAGGTAGCGGCCATTCCAGCTGAGGCTCGGGGACCGGTGGGGCTGGCCACGGTCCAGGGGGCCGAGGGGCAGGGCACGGCCAGAGGCGCGATCGATGAGACGCACACTGGATCGCCCTGACTGGTCAACGATGAGCGCCAGCAGGCGACCGTCACCGCTGAGGGCGGGCTGATCCTGATCGGCCGACTCACCGGGGGCCGCCGGAGGCGGCTGGCAGGCCCCGAGCAGGAGGGCCAGGGCGAGCAGTGCCAGGATCCCGGCGGGGTTGCGCGCCCGTTGGGTCACGGTCGTCAGTCGTCGAAGCGACCGCTGTTGTCGGGGTTGGTCCCACCGGAGGGGCGGGGACGGGGGCGGGACTGCACGGGGCTGAAGTCGGCATCCGTGATGGGCGTGCCCTGGGGAACGCCGGGTTCGGGCCGCTCGCGGGGGGAGCGCCGGCTGGAGCGGGGCAGGTCGTCGCCCGCTGCCGAACGGCCGGAACGGCCCTCCCGGGATTCCCGCTGCTCGCGCTCGCGGCGGCGGGCACCGAAGTCGGGACGGGTGGAGGTGGTAGCCGTCCCGCGGCCTTCGGAGCGGGAGGGAATGTCGTCAGACAGGTCGTCGGGGCCGGAACGGCTCTGGGCCCGCTCGGGAATCGCCGGGCGCTGGGGGCGGCGGGGGCGGTAGAAATCTCGATCGCCGTCGTCTTGGTCAAGGTCGTCGTCAACCCTGGAACGGATGCGGCGGCGGAGGGGCTGGGGCTCGTCGAAGCGCGCGTCCCGACCCCATTCAGACCGGTCCATGCGCGGCCGCTCGGGCAGGGGTTCGTCGTCGTCGAAGAAGGAGGAACGGCGGGCCTGCTCGGTGGTGACGCTGCGCAGACGCACCGACTCGTAGGCGAAGAAGACTGTGGTGGCGGCCAGCAGGAACTGGCCGAACTGCAGGATCGGGTCGAGGCGCCAGCCCTGGAAGAAGAGAATGCCGCCGCAGAGAAGCCCGACGGCGGCGAAGAAGACGTCGTAGTCCCGCGCGAGAGCAGGGCGGAAACTGCGCAGGAAGTACAGGAGCGTCCCGCCGACGGCCAGGACGATGCCGACGATGCTGGCCCAGTTAAGGCTGGCGTTGACCATGAACGGCCTCCGGGGGCCTGGGGGGGGAAGCCGATGCTTCCGGTTGGGGGCAGTCTAGGCCTGGCAGCCACTGGCGCCTGGGCTCAGAGCTTGCGGTCGAGGCGGTCGGTCTGGCTGATCAGAATCAGAGCGACGGTGATGGGCACCACCACGATGAGGGCACCCGCCAGGAGGCTGTTGAGGAAATTGGCGAGAGAGGGGGTCATGGCACCGGCGTCCGTGGCGGCATCCTACGGGGAGAGGACCGGTCCCTAGGATCGGGCAAGCGCCCCTTAGGAGTTTGTGACAGCCGAGTCTCTGCCGCTGCTCCAGGGCGCCGTGGTCGTTGTGGGCCTGCTTCTGGCCCTCTGGACCGTGCTGTTCGTGTTCCGCATCGTGCTCAGCTGGTACCCCCAGCTGGATGCGGACAATCCTCTGGTGGCCCTGGTGCGTGCCCCCACCGAGCCGCTGCTGGCCCCCACCCGACGGATCCTGGCCCCCATCGGCGGCGTCGACGTCACCCCGGTGGTCTGGGTGGGGCTGATCAGCCTGCTGCGGGAATTGCTGGTGGGCCAGCAGGGGCTCCTGAGGCAGCTGCTGCTGCTGGCGGATGCGGCTCAGGGCCTGTCCTGAAGCATGTCCTGCTCCACGAACTTGGTGTGCACCTCCCCCCGTTGAAACTCGGGGCGGTCCAGCAGGGCCAGGTGAAAGTCAATGGTGGTGGGAACTCCGATCACGGCGCATTCCGACAGGGCCCGCCGCAGACGGCGGAGGGCCGCCGGACGGTCTTCAGCCCAGACGATCAGCTTGCCGATGAGGGAGTCGTAGAACGGCGGGATGACGTAGCCCGTGTAGACGTGGCTGTCGAAGCGGACGCCGGGTCCCCCGGGTGGCAACCAGCCACTGATGGTGCCTGGTGAGGGCCGGAAGCCATGGCGGGGATCCTCGGCATTGATGCGGCATTCAATGGCGTGGCCCCGCAGGACGATGTCCTCCTGGCGCAGGGTGAGGGACTCACCGGCGGCGATGCGCAGCTGTTCGGCGATCAGATCGACACCGGTGACCACTTCGGTCACGGGGTGCTCGACCTGGATGCGGGTGTTCATCTCCATGAAGTAGAAGGCGCCGCTGCTGTCGAGCAGGAACTCGACGGTGCCGGCCCCCTCGTAACCGATGGAGCGGGCGGCGGCGACGGCCGCCTCTCCCATCCGCCGCCGGGTGTCAGGGTCGAGCACCGGGCAGGGGGCCTCTTCCAGCAGCTTCTGATGGCGCCGCTGGATGGAGCAGTCGCGTTCACCGAGGTGCACCACGGTGCCGAACCGGTCGGCGAGGATCTGCACCTCGACATGGCGGGGCCTGTCGATGAACTTCTCCATGTAAAGGCCGGGATTGCCGAAGGCGGCCTCGGCCTCCCCCTGGGCCGCCTTGAACTGCCCTTCGAGGTCTTCGGGCCGATGCACCAGCCGCATGCCGCGGCCGCCGCCGCCGGCCGTGGCCTTGATCATCACCGGGTAGCCCATGGAGGCCGCCAGCCGGGAGGCCTCCGCGGCATCTTCGAGCAGACCCTCGCTGCCCGGGATGGTGGGGACCCCCACCCGCTGCATGGTGGCCTTGGCGGTGGACTTATCCCCCATGGCGCGGATGGACTCGGGGGACGGGCCGACGAAGGTGAGGCCGTGGGCGTTGCAGATCTCGGCGAAACGATCGTTCTCGGCCAGGAATCCGTAGCCGGGATGGATGGCGTCGGCCCCACGGGAGGTGGCGGCCGCAATGATGTTGGGAATGTTGAGGTAACTGCGGCTGCTGGGGGAATCCCCCACGCAGACGGCCTCATCGGCCAGCTGCACGTGCAGCGCAGTGCGGTCGACGGTGCTGTGGACGGCGACGGTGGCGATGCCCAGCTCGCGACAGGTGCGCAGGATGCGCAGGGCGATCTCCCCACGGTTGGCGATCAGGAGCTTGCCGATGGCCATAGGGGGCCTCCACAGCGCGCGATCGTACGACGCCCCCCCGCGGGGTATGCTGGCCAGGTACCGGGGATCCGGTGCAGCCACGCGGATGTGGTGGAATTGGTAGACACGCACGTTTGAGGGGCGTGTGACTTCGGTCTTGCGAGTTCAAGTCTCGCCATCCGCATGAAACTCCTTCTCCCCCTCCCGTCCCTTGAGGAGTGATCTGCGCCCTCCCGGTGAGGAGTCGGCCATCCTTCTCGTCTGCAACGGTCCGGGGGAACTGAGCACCTGGGTCCGCCCCCTGGCCGTTCGCCTGCACGACCGCCTGGACCTGCGGCCCCGCCACCCCGGAGCCGCCACCGCCCTGCATCTGGTACTGGTCCCCTGCCCCAATGCCAACGGCAGCGAAGCCCGTGTGGCCACCGCCATGGGCCTGTTCGAGCGGGTGCTGCCCGCCCGCCGGTTCTGGTGGCTGCTGCTGTGGCCGCGTCGCTACGGCCCCTGGCCACGGCGGGGGGTGGTGGTGTTCCTGGGGGGCGACCAGTTCTGGACCGTGCTGCTCTCGGCCCGGCTGGGGTACAGGCACCTCACCTATGCCGAATGGGTGGCGCGCTGGCCCCGCTGGAACGATCGCATCGCGGCCATGGGCACCGCGGCCGCCGGGCGGCTGGCCCCCCGCTGGCAGGGGCGCTGCACGGTGGTGGGGGATCTGATGGCCGATGTCTCGGCGTCGGCGCGGGCGGGGGTCTCGCCCCTGCAGGGCGGCCCCTGGGTGGCGGTGCTGCCGGGATCCAAGCGGGCCAAGCTGCTGGTGGGGGTGCCCTTTCTGCTGCGGGCCGCCGACGATCTGCGGCAGCGACGGCCCGAGGTGCAGTTCGTGCTGCCGGTGGCGCCGACCACCAGCGTCGAGGAGCTGATGGCCTACGCCGGGCCGGCCAGCCCCTTCAGCCGCCTGTACGGCAGCGAGGTGCCCCGGCTCGTGGAGGCCGACGGCAGCCAGTGGCTCGAGACGGCCAGCGGCACACGGTTGCGGCTGCTGCTCGACCATCCGGCCCACGCGGCCCTGGGGCGCTGCAGCCTGGCCCTCACCACCGTGGGGGCCAACACCGCCGAACTCGGCGCCCTGGGGGTGCCGATGCTGGTGATCGTGCCCACCCAGCACCTCGAAGTGATGCAGGCCTGGGACGGAGGCCTGGGGGTGCTGGCGCGGCTGCCGCTGGTGCGGCGGCTGCTGAACGCCGCCCTGACCGCCTGGCGGCTGCGGCACCACGGCTTTCTGTCATGGCCGAACATCAGCGCCGGGCGGGCGGTGGTGCCCGAACGGGTGGGACGGATCAGCCCCGAGGCCATCGCCGCCGAAGCCGATGACTGGCTGGCCCATCCGGAGCGGCTGGCCCTGATGCGCGAGGAGCTGGGCCAGCTGCGGGGAGCCCCCGGCGCCGTGAACCGCCTGGCGGACCTGGTGCTTGGCCTGCTGCCGACGGCGGAGCATCCCTAACGTGGCGTCACCCCGGCCGCAGCGGTGATGCCCCCAGAGAACGAGTCTTCCGCCCCGTCGGCAGAGCAGGACCAGGACTGGCGCAGCCGGCTGACGCCTGAGCAGTACCGGGTGACGCGGGAAGGAGCGACCGAGCGCGCCTTCACGGGCGTCTACTGGAACCACAAGGGTCGCGGAACCTACGCCTGCATCTGCTGTGGGGCCGACCTGTTCCGGTCCGACACCAAGTACGACTCGGGATCGGGCTGGCCCAGCTTCTGGGAAGGGGTGAACCCCGAGGCCATCAGCCGCCATGAAGACAGCAGCCACGGCATGCGGCGGGTCGAGATCCGCTGCCGCAGCTGTGGGTCCCACCTGGGCCACGTGTTCAACGACGGCCCTGCCCCCACCGGGGAACGGTTCTGCGTCAATTCGGCATCGCTGGACTTCAGGCCCCAGGACTGACCCCAGCGGATCAGGCCCAGGGGTCGTCGTCGAGGGGCGGCCGGGGCCTGGAACGCGGGCGATCGCCGGAGCGGCTGCGGGGCTCGAGGGGTTCGGCCTCCACATCCAGGGGACCCTCGTCGTCGTCGAGGTAGCGGCGCCGCGGCTCGCGGCTGACCCGGGGCCGCTCCACCTCGAGATACTCGAGCTCTTCTTCGGGGGCGAAACGCTCGGCTTCGGCGGCCCTGAGGCGTCGCTGCTCCTGGACGCTGGGTTCGCCGGCGGGCAGCTGGTTCTCGACGGGCACGGGATTGAGGCGATACCGCTCGCGCTCCTCCCGCTCGAGGCCGGCGCCGCCGATGCCGAGCTTCTCGAACAGACCGCTGCTGAGCTGCTTGAGCTTCTCCTCGGCGCCTTCGTAGACGATGATCCGATCAGGCCCCGAGCTGACGATCTCGTCGACCGTGAGTTCCCAGGTGCTGAGGATGCCTTCGCCGAGCAACGGCACGCCGATGGCACCGATGACCAGGGTGGTGAGCTCACCGGTCTCGATGTCGAAACTGAAGCCGAGCACCCGGCCGAGCTGCTCCCCCGACTCGCTGATCACCTGGCAGTTGATGACCCTGCTGTAGCGGTCGGGGTCGAAGCGTTCGGCGAGGGAATCGACCGAATCGACCAGAATCACGTCGCCCACCTGGCGGATGCGGTCGAGGGGCATCCAGCGGGGCAGGCCGGGGAGGAAGCGGGTGAGGGGGTTGTCGCGCAGGCCGAGGGCCACCACCTCGCGGCGGTCGATGTCGACCACCACCTCACCGACCACCCCCAGCCGACGGCCGCTGTCTCGGGTGATCACCTGGGTCCCCATCAGTTCCGAGCGCAACCAGAGGCGGTCGGAGGGGGGCTGGGGGGAATCGGGTGGAGTCGGCGCCTGCAAGGGGCTTAAAACTTGATCAGGCCATTGTGTCGCAGGATCGTCGCCCGGTCAGGCCGCGGTGGGCATGCCCACCACCTGGGTGTGGGCGCCGCGGGCCTGGGTGACCCCGATGGTGCGGCGGCTGGCGGCGATCATCGGCCGGCGGTGGCTCACGACCACGAACTGCGCCTCGGAGGCCTGGCGGGCGATCAGCGCCGCCAGGCGCTCGACGTTGACACCGTCGAGAAAACTGTCGACCTCGTCGAGGGCATAGAAGGGTGAGGGACGGAAGCGCTGCAGGGCGAACAGGAAGCTGAGCGCGGTGAGCGACTTCTCACCGCCGGACATCGAGGCCAGCCGCCGCACGGCCTTGCCCCGCGGATGGGCCACAAGCGTGAGGCCGCCCTCGAGCGGATCGTCGCTGTTGTCGAGCTGCAGATGGCCCTCACCATCGGAGAGGCCGGCGAAGATGCTGCGGAAGTGGCCATCGACGGCACGGAAGGCCTCGAGAAAGGCCTCCTGGCGCAGGGTGGCCACGGTCTCGACCCGCACCAGCAGCTCCTGGCGCTCGCTGTCGAGCACCTCGAGCCGTTCCGCCAGTTCGGCCAAGCGGGCATCCAGCTGCTCGAGTTCGCTGAGGGCCAGCATGTTGACCGGCTCGAGCTGCTCCATCCGGCGCTGCAGATCGTCGAGCTGACGGCCGAGGGCCTCGAGGCCGGCCTCCCGCACCGCGTCGGGCACCACGGGCAGCGGATCAGGGAGGGCCCTCTCCTCCTGGTCGAGACGCTGCTCGAGCCGGCGCTGCTCCTCCTCCAGGGACTGGCGGCGCTCCCCCAGCTGGGTGAGCTCCCAGCCCCGCTGCTGCTGCTGCTGCCGCAGCGCGGCCAGGGCGGTCTCGGCGGCATCCCGCTGCCGCCGCTGCTCACCGAAACGCTCCTGCAGGGCAGCGATCCGCTGCTCGACATCCGCCCGCTGGCGCTGGTCCTGCTGCCGCCGTTCGGCCAGCTCGCGCGACTCGGCCTCCAGGGCCTGGGCCCGGTCGTGCAGCCGCTGGGCCTCGGCCTCCAGGTCTTCGAGACGGCTGATGACCCGGTCGAGGGTGAGGGCCCGCTGGCGCCCCTGGTCCTGGAGGGCGTCATGGCGGCGGCGGGCCTCGGCCAGGGCCTGCTCAGCCTGTTCCAGCGCCTGCTGCAACGGTTGCCACTGGCCCCCGGCGTTGGCGCCCTGGTCATGCTCAGCCGCCGCCAGCAGCTGCCGGCGTTCATCGTCCAGGGGCTGCAGGCGCCCCGCCAGGGCCTCGAGGCGGTCGGCCTCGGCGGTGAGCAGGTCCTGGGTGCGGCGGTGGCGCTGCTCGAGGCTGGCCAGCCGCTGCTCCTGGGGCTGCAGGGCCCGCACGGCGGCATCGTGCTCGGCCTGCAGGGCGGCCTCCTGCTGGCGCAGGGACGCAGACGAGGCCTGGGCCTGCTCGAGGGAACGGACGTCGTCGGCCTCGGCGCGGCGCACCGCCAGCAGCGTTTCCCCCAGCTCGAGCAGGCGCCGCCGCAGGGGTTCCGCCGGATCCCCCTCGGCAGCCCGCCCGAACCCCAGCCGGTCCCCCCGCTGCTGCAGGCTGCCGCCGGTCATCGCACCGCTGCGCTCGAGCAGGTCGCCCTCAAGGGTGACGAGGCGCTGGCGGCCCATCGCGCGGCGGGCCTGGTCGAGGTCGGCATAGACCAGGGTGTCGCCGAAGATGCTGCGGAACACCTCGGTGTAGACGGGCTCAAAGCGCAGCAGATCCACGGCACGGCCCAGGCAGCCCGGGGCCGCCGCCGGGGCGCCGCGGTCGAGGGCACCGCCGCCGCCACCGGCCCGCAGGCGGTTGAGGGGCAGAAACGTGAGCCGGCCGGCGCGGCGGCTCTTGAGCAGGGCGATCGCCCGGGCGGCGATGCCGTCGTCGTCGACCACCACCTGACCCAGGCGGGAGCCGGCGGCCACCTCGAGGGCCACCCGGAAGCGTTCCTCCACCTCGGCCAGCTGGGCCACCGGGCCGTGGATGCCCTCCAGGCCCGCCTCGAGCAACAGGCGCAGGGCACCGGTGCCACGGCTTTCGTGCAGCACCTCGCGACGGCTGTCGAGGCGGGCGATCTCGCGCTCGAGCTGCTGCTGCTCCTGGTCGAGGCGGGCGCGGGTGCGCTGCTGCAGCGCGAGGGCTTCGGCCCGGTCCCGCACCGCCTCGCGGGCGGCCTTGGCATCACGCTGGGCCTGGCGCCAGCGGCCCTCGAGGGCCTGCCGCTGCTCGCGGGCCTCCCCCAGGCGCCCGCCCTCCACCTCCAGCTCTGCGGCCAGCTCGACCTGGCGCTCGTTCTCCTGGTGGCGCCGCTCCTCGGCCTGCACCGCCTCGGCGCGCAGGGGCTCAAGGGTCGCCTCCAGATCCCGCAGGCGCTGCCGACGCCGCTGCTCATCCTCGAACCAGGCACCGGAACGGCCCGCTACCTCGGCCAGGCGGCGGCGGCTCAGGTCAACGGCGGCGGCGGCGGCCCGGGTGTCGGCCTCCGCCTGGGCCAGGGCCGGATCGTCAGCGGCGGCCTGGAGCTCCTGGCGCTGCTGCAGCAGCTCCTGGCGGGTGCGGCGGTGCTGGCCCTGGTCGGTCTCGAGCACCCCGACGTCCTGCTGCAGCCGGTCCTGGCGCCGTTGCAGCTCACGGCCGGCACTGTCGAGGCCCGCCAGTTCGCCCTGGGCCTGCAGCAGTTGCTCTTCACCGAGGGAACGCACCTCCTGCTGCAGCTGGGCGAGGGTGGCGGCCGCCGCCTCGACCGCCTCGCCATCGCCGAGCAGGGCCTGCTCCAGCTCCTGGCGACGCCGGTCCAGCTGCTGGAGCTGATCCACGAGATCCTGCCGCTGCCGGCGGGCCTCCTCGACCCGCAGAAGCTGCTCGTGCTGGCGGCCCAGCTGCAGCTGGGCCCGCAGGGTCTGGTGCAGGCGGGCCCGCTGGGCATCGCGCTCCAGCCGGGCGCGGGCGGTGTGCAGTTCGGTTTCGACGATGCGGCAGCGCTCCTGCCGCTCCTGAACCTCGTCGAGCTTGGCGCGGGCCTGGGCGATGCGGCCGTCGAACAGGGCCACCCCCGCCAGCTCATCGATGATGCCCCGCCGCTCCCGGGGGCTCATCGAGACGATGCGGGTGACATCGCCCTGCATAACGACATTGCTGCCTTCGGGATCCACCCGCAGCCGCCGCAGCTGGGTCTGCAGCTGCTGGGCGGTGCAGGGCTGACCTTCGGCGCTGTAGCTGCTGCTGTAGGTGCCGCCGGGGGCAACGCGCAGCCGACGGGTGACGGTCCATTCCCGCTGGCCGGGCTGGATCCAGGGGCCCTCGGCCGGGGCCTCGAGACCGTCCTCGGCGGGGTCGGGCACCCAGTCACCGAGGTCAAAGCGCACGCTGACGCTGGTTTCGGCGGCGCGGCCCTCCCGCAGGATGGCGCTGTTGATCAGGTCAGGCAGCCGATCGGCCCGCATGCCGCGGCTGCTGGCCAGGCCGAGGCAGAACAGGATGCCGTCGAGGATGTTGCTCTTGCCGGAACCGTTGGGACCGGTCACCACCGTGAAGCCCGGTTCGAGCGGGATGGTGACCGTGCCGCCGAACGACTTGAAGTGGCTGAGGCTGACCTGATTGATGTGAACCAACGGGATCAGGCTGGCCGGCGCCCGCAGACCTCAGACGCGAGCGTAGCGATGGTGTCGCCGATCACAAGGGGGGCAGGGCCTGCGGCACAGGCGGTTCGGTTCTCCTGCTGTCGAAGCTCCGCGGCGTGCATAGCTTGCAGGGAAGAGTGCCAACCCCCAAGCCATGGACCAGTCCGCCCTCACCCAGGTGGGAGACCGCTTCCGCGAACGCTTCGGTGAACTGCTGCCCCGGATCCAGAACGAATGGCCCCAGGTGGCCCAGGACGCCCTGGCCAGCACCCGCGGCAGCCTCGATGAGGTGGTGGCTGTGATCTCGGACCAGACCGGCCGCACCGCCGGGGCCATCCGCGAGCAGCTGGTGGGCTTCCTGGGGGTGGCCGGGGAACAGGGCCGCCGGCTGGGCGACAGCCTGCAGCCCCTGGAGGAACAGCTGGAGCAGCTGCTCGATGATCTGAACAGCAACCTGCGGCCGAAGATCGAGAAGCCGGTGCGGGAGCAGCCGCTGCTGGCGGTCGGCATCGCCGCCGGTGTGGGCCTGCTGGCCGGGCTGCTGCTGAGCGGCGGCCGCCGCCGCTGAGGCCATGGCTGACTCCGCCCGACAGAGCACCGCCGGCAAGCTGGCGACCCTGGTGACCTCGGTGTTCGACCTGCACGTGCAGGTGGCGCTGCAGGAGGCCGACCGCGAAAAGCGGCGGCTGATCGTGGGGGGATTGATGGTGGGCACCGCCCTGGTGCTGCTCACCGGTTCGCTGCTGGTGGGCCATGCGGCCCTGGTGCTGTGGCTGGTGCAGGGCTGGAAGCTGGCCTGGCTGCCGGCCCTGCTGCTGGCGGGGGCCATCGACCTGGTGCTGGCGGGGCTGCTGCTGCGCATCGGCGGCGGCCAGCTCAAGGGGCCCTACCTGCCCCAGACCACCGCCGGCCTGTCGCGCACCACGCGCACCCTGCTGGGCCGCTAGCGCAGGTCGTAGCGCAGCCAGCGGCAGTCGATGCCGCCGTTGCTGACGGGAATCCGGCGGCTGGCCTTCAGCCGCAGGGCGCCCGTCAGCTTCGGCTGGCCGCTCAACAGCCAGAGGGTCCAGCCGCCGCAGCGATCGCGCAACACCTGGCCCAGCTGGGCATAGAGGGCCTCGAGGGCCTCGGGTTCACCGAGGCGATGGCCGTAGGGCGGATTGCAGACCACCAGACCGGGCCCCGGTGGCGGGTGCAGATCGTCGAGCCCGCCCACCTGCAGATCAAGCCAGGGGGCCAGGCCCGCCCGGTCGGCGTTGGCGCCGGCCTGGGCCACAACCTCAGGATCGAGGTCGCGGCCGATGATGGCGGGCACAGGGGAACCATCGGCGGCGGTCTGGCGGGCCAGGGCAGCGGCGGCCACCACCTCATGGCGCCAGAGGCGACCGTCGAAATCGGGCCACCGGTGGAACCCGAAGCTGCGGCCGCGGGCGTGGTCGGGCACCGGGGCCCCGTCGACCTCGAGACCGGGGGCCCGGCCCAGGGCCATGGCGGCGGCTTCGATCAGCAGGGTGCCACTGCCACAGCACGGATCGAGCAGGGGCTGGCGGCCGTCGTAGCCGGTGAAGCCGATGAGCCCCGCCGCCAGGTTCTCCTTGAGGGGCGCCAGGCCCATGGCGGCGCGGTAGCCACGGCGATGGAGGCTGGTGCCGCTGCCGTCGAGGGCCAGCACCGCCTCACCGGCGCTGAGGTGCAGATGCAGCACCAGGTCGGGATCGTCGCGATCCACCGACGACCGCTGGCCCCACTGCTGGCGTTGCTGATCGACGAGGGCATTCTTGACCGCCAGGGCCGTGTAGTGGCTGTGGGGAAAAGCCGGGCTGCGGCCGCTGACCTCCACCCGCAGGCTGCGGTCAGGGGGGAGCCAGCGGTCCCAGTCGATGGCGGCGAGCACCCCATGGCGCAGATCGTCGGGGCCGGCGCAGGGGAACCGGGCCAGATGGCGCAGCAGACGGAAGGGCAATCGGGCCTGCAGATGCAGGCGGTAGTAGGCGGCGGCATCGGTGCGGCAGGCCACGGCCCGGCGGAGGGGCTGCACCTGGGAAGCACCGAGGGCCTCGAGTTCGGCTGCCGCGAGGGCCTCGAGGCCCGGGGGGACCATCGCCAGGGTGGACCAGCCCGAACCGCCCTGTGCTGCCATGCCGGCCTCTGACCTGTCCTCCCGGGTCTAATGCGGCGCCGGTGCGGAGACGGAGAACCGCCCCACCGGATTCCACGGATGGTGGCAAGATGAAGAAGTCCGGTCTCGACCGGACTAGGTGATCCACACCGGTGTTCCGGACAGCGGTTCGATTCCGCTCAGCTCCATCCCTTCCCGGCCCCGCCGGGACCGGTCGCGGGGCTGCAATGGTTTCGACGGGGCATGAGGAGGGTGACTGAAGCCTGCTCGGTAAGAGCAAACCCGTAACAGCGAACAACATCGTTCGTTTCTCCCGTCAAGCCGCCCCCGTGGCTGCCTGACACTCTTAAGGGAGATGGGGTGAGGTCAGCCTTATCAGCCAAATGACCCATGGGGCCTGGAAGGGCCCCTCCCCAACCATCGGAACAGGCCCCCTCAGCGCAGCCCCGCCCAGGTGCGGAGTTCGTCGAGCGTCATGACCCCCTCACTGCGCTTGTCCCCCAGCACCCAGGTGGGGAAGGCGCGGATGCCGGCCTTGCGGCAGCGCTCGCGGCCATCGTCGGTCTTGTCGCATTCCACGTAGGGCAGCAGCCGGGCGGCCTCGGTGCCGAAGAGGTTCTTCTGGTGGAAGCAATGGCTGCACCACCAGGCGCCATAGAAGATCGCACCCTTGCGCTGCAGCTCGTCTGCCAGGCGGAGCTGGTCGGGCCGTGACGGCGAGACGACCTCTTCGGCGGGGGCACTGCGGCCCGGCACCGGCAGCAGCGGCAGTCCCAGGGCCAGCAGCGAGAGGGCCAGGGTGGCGAACGGACGGGTCACGGCAGCAGACCGGTTGCGGAGACGCTAGGGGAAATCCGGACGGAGTTCCGCCCTGCCCCCACCGCCCGGCCCGCCCCCGGGGCTGAGACACTGGGCTCTGGACACGCATGGCGGAGCCATGAACGGCGGCGGCTACAGGGATTACTTCAAGGTGCTGGGGCTGGAGCGGGGGGCAGATGCCGATGCCATCAAGAAGGCCTTCCGGCGCCTGGCCCGCCAGTACCACCCCGACGTGAACCCCGGGGATGCCAGCGCCGAAGCGCGCTTCAAGGAGATCAGCGAAGCCTATGAAGTGCTGTCGGATCCTGAAAAGCGTCGCCGCTACGAGCAGTTCGGCCAGTACTGGAGCCAGGCCCCCGGCGCCGGTGCCGGCTTCGACGTCGACTTCGGCCGCTACGGCAGCTTCGACGACTTCATCAACGACCTGCTGGGGCGGTTCGGCGGCGCCAGCGGCTTTCCAGGAGGGTTTCCAGGCGGTTTCGCCGGTGGCGGCTTCCCGGGGGGCTTCGCCGGTGGTGCCGCCGCCTCGGCTGCCGCGGCCGTGAACCTCGACGCCGAAGCCAGCCTCAAAGTCACCTTCGGCGAAGCCTTCCGCGGCAGCGAACGCAGCCTGCAGGTGAACCAGGAACGGGTGCAGGTGCGTATCCCGGCCGGGGTGCGCCAGGGCAGCCGGCTGCGGCTCAAGGGCAAGGGCAACCTGCAGCCCAGCACCGGCCGCCGTGGAGACCTGTACCTCAATGTGCAGCTCGAGACCCATCCGGTCTGGAGCCTCGATGGCGAGCTGCTGCGCGCCGACCTGCCCCTGACGCCGGCGGAGGCCGTGCTGGGGGGCGACATCCGCGTGCCGGTGCCCGACGGTGAGGCCGTGGTGACCGTGCCCGCCGGCATCAGCCCCGGTCGCAGCCTGCGCCTCAAGGGCAAGGGCTGGCCCCTGCGCAGCGGTCGCGGTGATCTGCTGCTCACTGTGCAGCTGCTGCTGCCCGATCCCCTCAGCCCCCAGGAACAGGCCCTCTACGAACAGCTGCGCCAGTGCCGAAGCGGTGATCCCCGAGCCGATCTGTTTCAGCGCGCCCGCATCTGACCTGCTCGTCGGCGCCGGACCCGCTCCGTAGGATCCAGCGTCCTGGCCTGCCCCGGATGGACCTCCCCTACCGCCCCCGCCGCCTGCGCCGGACCCCCGCCCTGAGGGCGATGGTGCGGGAACACCACCTCAGTCCGACCGATTTCATCTACCCCCTGTTCGTGCACGAAGGCGCCACGAACGAGCCGATCGGCGCCATGCCCGGCTGCCAGCGCTGGAGCCTCGACGGCCTCGTGGGCGAGGTGGGTCGCGCCTGGGACCTGGGCATCCGCAGCGTGGTGCTGTTTCCCAAGGTGGCCGATGGCCTGAAGACCGAAGACGGGGCCGAATGCTTCAACGAGCACGGTCTGATCCCCCGCGCCATCCGCCGCCTCAAGGACGTGCACCCCGGCATGGCGATCATGACCGATGTGGCACTCGATCCTTACTCCTGTGATGGCCACGACGGCCTCGTGTCGGACGAGGGGATCGTGCTGAATGACGAAACCGTCGAGATTCTCTGCCGCCAGGCCGTGGCCCAGGCCCGGGCCGGGGCTGACCTGATCGGCCCCAGCGACATGATGGACGGGCGCGTCGGCGCCATCCGCGAGGCCCTCGATGAGGAGGGCTTCAGCCATGTGGGCATCATCAGCTACACCGCCAAGTACGCCTCGGCGTACTACGGCCCCTTCCGGGAGGCCCTCGACTCGGCGCCACGGGCCGCGGCCGGCAAGCCCATTCCCAAAGACAAGAGCACCTATCAGATGGATCCGGGCAATGCCCGCGAGGCCCTCACCGAAGCCCTGCTCGATGAGGACGAAGGGGCCGACATCCTGATGGTCAAGCCCGGCCTCGCCTACCTCGACATCATTCACCGCCTGCGCGGCGAAACCGAACTGCCGATCGCCGCCTACAACGTCAGCGGCGAGTACGCGATGGTCAAGGCGGCTGCCGAACGGGGTTGGATCGATGAACGGGCGGTGGTGCTCGAGACGCTGCTCTGCTTCCGTCGCGCCGGTGCCGACCTGATCCTCACGTACCACGCCTGCGACGCCGCCGGCTGGCTGCGGCAGGGGTGACGCCCGGGGGAACCACAGGACGGGCGGACGACCCCGAGAATGGCGTCAGCACGGAGTTGCCATGCAGGTGGAACGGCTGGGCCACGTGGCCATTCGCGTTGAGGACATGGAGCGGGCCAAGGCCTTCTACCTCGACCTCGGCTGCCGCCTCGTCTGGGATGCGGCCGACTGGTGCTACCTGATGGCCGGCGATGACGGTCTCGCCCTGCTGGGCCCCGACTACCGCGCCGCCGGCCCCCACTTCGCCTTCCACTTCAACGCCCGCGAGCAGGTGCAGGCGATGCACGACCGCCTGCGCGCCGCCGGCGTCGCCGTCGGCGGGCTCCACGACCATCGCGACGGCACGGCCTCGTTCTACCTGCGGGATCCCGAAGGCAACTGGCTCGAGATGCTCTACGAACCCGCCGGTGGCGTGGTCGGCAACACGGTGGCGGGGGATGGACGGGATCCGATCTGAGACCCTGCAGCTGCTCGAGTGGCCCCGGCTGGCCGAGCAGCTGGCCACCTTCGCCGGCAGCGACCCGGGCCGGGCCCTCTGCCGCCGCCTGCCCCTCGCCGACCGTGCCGACGACGCCCGCCGCTGGCTCGACGAGACCGCTGAACTGCTGGCCCTCGACGGGCTGCTGGAGGGCGGCCTGAGCCTGAGGGGCGTCGTGGACATCGGTGCCACGGTGACCCTCTGCCGCAAGGGTGGCTGCGCCGCTGCCGAGCCCCTGCTGCTGCTGGCCGGCACCCTGGCGACGGCCCGGCGCCTGCGGCGGCAGATCAGCGACCCCGACCTGCGGCCGGTGACCACGGCCCGCCTCGACGACCTGCGCACCCTGCCGGAGCTGGAGCAGCAGCTGCGCCACGACCTGGAGGAGGGCGGGCGGGTGGCCGACCGGGCCAGCGAGGCCCTGGCGATGGTGCGTCGGCAGCTGCAGGCCAGCCGCCGCCAGCGGCAGGAGCAGCTGCAGGAGCTGCTGCGGCGCTGGGCACCCCTGTTGCAGGACACGGTGATCGCCAGCCGCCACGGCCGGCCCGTGCTGGCGGTCAAGGCCGGCGCCGCCGGGCAGGTGGCGGGCCTCGTGCACGACAGTTCGGCCTCGGGCAGCACAGTCTTCATCGAACCCCAGGCGGTGGTCGACCTGGGCAACCGCATCGCCGGCCTCGAAGGCCAGGAGCGGGAGGAGGAACGGCGGGTGCTCGAACGCCTCAGCGCCCTGGTGGGCGGCGAGGCCGATGCGCTGGACCACCTCGCCAGCTGCCTGGCCTGGCTCGATCTGGGCCTGGCGCGGGCCCGCCATGCCGTCTGGCTGGGGGCCGTGAAACCTGAGCTGGGCGGCAGCCGCTGGCGCCTCCAGCATCTGCGCCATCCGCTGCTGGTGTGGCAGGAGCGCCACGAAGGGGGCGCCGCCGTGGTGCCGGTGGATGTGCCCGTGGAGGAGGCCATCCGGGTGGTGGCGATCACCGGCCCCAACACCGGTGGCAAGACCGTGACCCTCAAGAGCCTCGGCCTGGCGACCCTCATGGCCCGGGCCGGCATGTTCCTCCCCTGCAGCGGCACCCCGCAGCTGCCCTGGTGCGAGGCCGTGCTGGCCGACATCGGCGATGAGCAGTCGCTGCAGCAGAACCTGTCCACCTTCAGCGGTCACATCCGCCGGATCGCCCGCATCCTCGAGGCCCTCGACGGCCTGGGGGAGGCGCCGGCTCCGGCCCTGGTGCTGCTCGACGAGGTCGGCGCCGGCACCGACCCCGTCGAAGGCAGCGCCCTCGCCGCCGCCCTGCTGCGGCACCTGGCCGACCGCTGCCGCCTCACGGTGGCCACCACCCACTTCGGTGAACTCAAGGCGCTCAAGTACAGCGATGACCGCTTCGAGAACGCCTCGGTCGAGTTCGACGACCAGAGCCTGCGGCCCACCTACCGGCTGCTGTGGGGCATTCCGGGCCGCAGCAACGCCCTGGCGGTGGCCGAACGGCTGGGGCTGACGGCACTGGTGCTCAGCGACGCCGCGGCCCTGCTGCAGCAGCAGGGCCGTGACAGCGTCAACACTGTGATCAGCGGCCTCGAGGAGCAGCGGCGCCGGCAGCAGGAGGCCGCCGAGGAGGCCGCCGCCCTGCTCGCCCGCACCGAGATGCTGCATGAAGAACTGCTCGACCGCTGGCAGCAGCAGCGGCGGCAGAGCGCCGAACGGCAGGAGGAGCGGCGGCAGGAGCTGGAACGCTCCATCCGCGAAGGGCAGCAGGAGGTGCGCCACATCATCCGCCGGTTGCGCCAGGCCGGTGAGGCGGCGCCGGGGCCGCGTCAGCGCCATCGCGGCGGGGAACTGGCCCGCCAGGCCGGCCAGCGGCTCAAGCAACTGCAGCAGGACCACCGCCCCCCCGAACCCCGCCGCGAGCCGCGGGACTGGCAGCCGGCGGTGGGCGACCGGGTGCGGGTGCTGGCCCTGGGCCGGGCCGCCGAGGTGCTGGCCCTCTCGGAAGACGGCCGGGAGCTGAGCCTGCGCTGCGGCGCCCTGCGGCTGCAGGTGCCCCTGGAGGCCATCGAGGGCCTGCAGGGCGAGAAACCGCAGCCGCCGCCGCCCCCGACGGTGCAGGTGCGGGTGGGCGGCAGCGGTGGCCGGGGACCGGCCGTGCGCAGCGAACGCAACACCCTCGATGTGCGGGGTCTGCGGGTCCATGAAGCCCAGGCCGCCGTCGAAGAACGGCTGCGCCGGCACAGCGGCCCCGTGTGGCTGATCCATGGGGTGGGCAGCGGCCGCCTGCGGGAGGGGCTGCGCAGCTGGCTCGCCACCCTGCCGTGGGTGGAGCAGGTCACCGATGCCGAACCGGCCGAAGGAGGGGCGGGCTGCAGCGTGGTGTGGTGTCGCTGACGGCCGTGCCACAGCCGGGGTCGACGGCAGGCTGGGGCCGCCCCTAGACAAGGCCCAGCGGAGCCTCGCCCATGGCCCACTCCCATGCCCACGACAGCGACGGCGACCATCCGCCCCATCCGGCCGTGGAACGCCAGCGGCTGCCGCACCAGTCGCTGCATCAGCACGCCGCCCGCAATCCGGCGGCCTTTCGCACGAGCGTGCTGCTGAACAGTGCCCTGTCGGGCCTGCAGCTGGTCATCGGCATGAGCTTCGGCTCCCTCGCCCTGATCGGCGATGCGCTGCACAACCTGGGGGATGTGGCCGGCCTGCTGCTGGGTTGGGGGGCCGAACACCTGAGCCGCCGGCCGGCGAACCGGCGTTTCACCTACGGCTTCGGTCGCACGACCCAGCTGGCGACCCTGATGAACGGAGCGCTGATCGTGATGGCTGCCGCCATCGTGATCAGCGAGGGGATCCAGCGGCTGCAGCGTCCGGTGGAGATGCATCCCGGCCCTGTGGCCTGGGCTGCCATGGCCGGCATCGTCGTCAACCTGCTGTCGGCACGGCTGTTCTCCGATGGCGGCCACGACCACGACCTGAACCGCCGGGCTGCCGCGGTGCACCTGCTCACCGATGCGGCCGTGAGCGCGGCGGTGCTGCTCAGTGCCCTGCTGGTCAACCTCACCGGCCTGGCCTGGCTCGATCCCCTCACCGGCATCGGCGTCGGTCTGGCCGTGGCCTGGACCGGCTGGGAGCTGCTGCGCCAGGCACTGCTGGTCACCCTGGACGCGGTGCCGCCGGGCATTGACCCGGAGGCCGTCGAGCAGGCCCTGCGGAACCTGGAGGGCGTCGAGGATGTGCACCACGTGCACATCTGGGCCATGAGCACCTCCCAGACCGCCCTGACGGCCCACCTCGTGCGCCGTCAGCTGGCGGTCGACGACATGGAGCTGCTGCACCGGGCCAAGGCCCACCTGGCCTCCCTCGGCATCGACCACGCCACCCTGCAGCTCGAGCCGCTGCCGCCGACGGCCTGACCTCAGCGCCCGGGCGGCCTCAGGGCGTCGCCGGCGGCATCGAACAACCGCCAGCCGGAGGTCTCCACCTCGAGGTGGACCGTTTCGCCGGGCCGCAGGGACCGTTCCGGCTCCACCCGCAGCTGCACCAGGTGGTCCCCCTCCGCCAGCCGGCAGGTGAGCAGCTGTTCGTTGCCCAGGGCCTCGAGATGGGTCACCTCGGCGGGCAGGTTGCGGTTGGCCGCCGGCCCCAGGCGCAGATGTTCCGGCCGCAGGCCGGCGGTGAGCGCCTCACCGCTGCGGCCCGCCACCCGATCGGCCAGAGGCTCGTCGAGATGGAAGCGGCGCTGCCCGAGCTGCAGCTGGCCCCCGGACACCACCCGCACGGGCAGCAGATTCATCGGCGGGCTGCCGATGAACTGCGCGACGAACAGGTTCGCCGGCCAGCGGTAGAGCTCGAGCGGCGTGCCGAGCTGCTGCAGCCGCCCGCCATTGAGCACGGCGATGCGGTGGCCCATCGTCATGGCCTCCACCTGGTCGTGGGTCACGTAGACAGTCGTGGTGCCCAGACGGCGCTGCAGACCTGTGATCTGGGCCCGGGTGCCGGTGCGCAGCTTGGCGTCGAGGTTGCTGAGGGGCTCATCCATCAGAAACACCGCCGGTTCCCGGGCGATGGCCCGCCCCAGGGCCACCCGCTGCTTCTGACCGCCGGACAGTTCCCTGGGCAGGCGCCTGAGCAGCGGTTCCAGCTCGAGCATGGCCGCCACCTCGGCAACCCGGGCGGCCACGCGGCGCTCCCGGTCGGTCGGCCGACGCAGGACCCCGGCAGCGGCATCCTGGAGCTGCTGCAACGGCGTGCGGGGACGGCTGCGGCGCAGGCCGAAGGCGATGTTGTCGGCCACGCTCAGATGGGGGTAGAGCGCATAGCTCTGGAACACCATCGCCACGTCGCGCTCCGACGGCCGCAGGCGGCTGACGGGCCGCTCCCCCACCCAGATCTCGCCGCCGCTGGGCTGTTCAAGGCCGGCCAGCAGCCGCAGCAGGGTGCTCTTGCCGCACCCCGACGGCCCTACCAGCACGAGAAACTCGCCATCGGCGATGCTGAGGTCGAGGTCGTGCAGCACCTGCACCGGCCCGGCGCCACGGCCGGCACTGCCCCGAGGGGGGTAGCTCTTGCTGATCCTCTCGAAGCGAACCCCGGCCAAACCGCTGCCGCAACCGTCGGATCCTAGGGTTGAGCCAATGCAGTTCATTGACCAGGCCCGCGTTCAGGTGCGGGCAGGCCGCGGCGGCGACGGCATCGTCGCCTTCCGCCGCGAGAAGTATGTGCCCGCCGGCGGACCGTCGGGGGGGGATGGCGGCCGCGGCGGTGATGTAGTGCTGCTGGCGGACGGAAACCTGCAGACCCTGCTCGATTTCCAGTACAAGCGCTCCTTCGAGGCCGAGGACGGCGTGCGCGGCGGCCCCAACCGCTGCAGCGGCGCCTGCGGAGAGCACCTCATCATCCGGGTGCCCTGCGGCACCGAAGTGCGGGACCACCGCACCGGCATTGTGCTCGGCGACCTCACCGAGCCCGGCCAGGAACTGATGGTGGCCAAGGGGGGCCGCGGCGGCCTCGGCAACGCCCGCTTTCTCAGCAACCGCAACCGCGCGCCTGAACGGGCCACTGAAGGGCGCGAGGGAGAAACCTGGGAGCTGCAGCTCGAGCTGAAGCTGCTGGCCGAGGTGGGCATCGTCGGCCTGCCCAATGCCGGCAAGAGCACGCTGATCTCGGTGCTGTCGGCCGCCCGGCCGCGCATCGCCGACTATCCGTTCACCACCTTGGTGCCGAACCTGGGGGTGGTGCGGCGGCCCAGCGGCGACGGCACCGTCTTCGCCGACATCCCGGGACTGATCGCCGGGGCGGCCCAGGGGGCCGGCCTGGGCCACGACTTTCTGCGCCACATCGAACGCACCCGGCTGCTGCTGCACCTGGTCGATGGCTCGGCCGATGATCCCCTGGCCGATGCCCGGGTGCTGCTGGCAGAACTGGAGGCCTACGGCCACGGCTTGCCGGCGCGGCCACGGCTGCTGGTGCTGTCGAAAGCCGAGCTGCTCACCGATGCCGAACGGCAGCAGCACGGCGACGACCTGGCAGCCGGGCTGGGGCAGCGCCCCCTGGTGATCTCGGCGGCCACGGGCGAGGGCCTCGACGCCCTGAAGCAGCAGGTGTGGCAGACGCTCGGGACGGTTCAGGACTGAGCGAGGGCCAGCCCCCAGGGCAGAAACCGCTGCAGCTGCTCGTCATCCCGGGCCGCCAGCAACGGGTAGGGGGCGGCCCCCAGGTCGACACCGGGCTGCATCGGGAAGGGATCGGAACCGAGGGGGTGCAGGCGACAACCCAGCTCTTCGAGGATCAGCCAGACGGCGGCCAGATCCCAGATGCGGGGCGTGGCTTCGAGGGCCGCCGCCATCGTGCCGAGCCCCACCCCGAGCAGGTTGAGGCTGGCGACGCCCAGCATGCGGGTCTTGGCGGGGAACGGCTCGGACACCCGCCGCAGCACACCGATCGAACGGCTGCAGAGGCTGGCGCAGCGGCAGCCGTGGCGCGGCGGGGCCGGCGGGGCCAGGGGCTGGCCGTTGCTCCAGACCCCCTGGCCCCGCAGGGCCAGCAACCGCTGCCCCAGGGGCGGCACGTCGAGCAGGGCCGCCACCGGTCGCCCGTCCTCGATGCGGGCCATCGAGATCGCCCAGATCGGCAGGCCCACCGAAAAGTTGGTGGTGCCGTCGAGGGGATCAACGACCCAGAAGCCAGGGGCCTCGGGAACGCTGGTGCTGCCCTCCTCGCTCAGCAGGCCATCGCGCGGGAAGATCTCGGCCAGACCGGCGGCCAGGGTGGCGTCGCTCCAGCGGTCGCACTCGGTGATCAGGCTGCCGTCGGCCTTGAGATCACTCGCCAGCCGCCCGAAATCCTGACGCTGCCGCTCGGCCACCTGATCAACGAGGGAGAACAGAGGGCTCCAGGCGCTGCTGAGGGGAAAGGACTGCGGAGGGATCTCGGCAGGGCTGAAGCCAGAGGTCACGGGAACGGTCAGGCGGGGGACAGTCAGTCGAGCTCGGCGGCGGCCAGGCGGGCGAAGGCCTGCTCGATCCTCTGCTGAAACAGGGTGGTGTCCACCCGCAGCAGCAGCAGACCCGAGAGCAGCAGACCGAGGGACTGGAGAACGAACACGCTGGCATAAGCCGCGAAGCTGTTCTCACCCCCCACGACCCCGCCGACGAGGCTGAGCAGTCCGCCACCGGCGACGGTGCCGATCCCGCGGGCATAGGCCTGGGCCAGCCCCCAGACCCCGAGGAAGGTGCCCGCCAGCCGTGGGGAGGTGAGGCTGAGCATCAGCGTCAGGGAGGCGTTCGTGCACACGCCGGCGCCGTAGCCGAACAGCACCAGCCCGGCGCGGAACAGCCCCAGGGAGCCCCATGCCCCCGCCAGCACGATCAGCAGCAGAAAGCCGGCGGCCATGGCCCCCCCCAGGAGGGCCGTGCGCTGGGGACCCAGCCGCGGCACCAGCAGGAAACCGGTGCTGGCAATGCCGAGCAGGGTGCCCATGCCCCAGAGGGCATTGAGTCGGGTCGTCTCGCAGACCGACAGGCCGAAGACGGCCCCGCCGTAGGGCTCGAGCACCGACTCCTGCAGAAACAGGCTGAAGGTGAACAGGCAGAGGACCACAAAGAAATACCCCACCTGGGGGTCGGCCCGCAGCAACCGCAGGGAGCGCCAGAAGCCCGGCTCGGCGGTGGCCACCCCGGGGGCCGGCGGCGTCGGTCGGCCGGCGGCCAGGGGGGGCTCGACCCCCAGCACCGCCGTCAGCACCAGCCCGAAGCAGACGAGGGGCGCCACACGGATCAGCCGTTCCACGCCGGCCACCATCGACGGCAGGCTGGCATCGGCGCAGGCGCTGCCCAGAAAACGGCTGGCCAGCACGGCGCCGACCACGATGCCCACGGTGAGCATCGTCCAGACGATCGACACGAGCATCGGCCGATCACGCTCTTCGGTCACATCGACCAGCAGGGCGGCGAAGGGGGTGGCACTGGCCGAGATGGCGGTGCCATAGGCCAGAAACAGCAGGGTCAGGAGCAGGCAGCGCCCCAGCACCGCCGCTCCATCTCCGGCCTGGGAGGCTTCGGCGACCCAGAGCACCGTGCGCCCGGCCAGCCAGAACAGCAGGCAGAAGGCGGCGGCACCACCGACGATGAACGGGGTGCGCCGCAGGCCCAGCCAGCGGCAGCGGTCGGAGCGCTGGCCGAACCACACCCGCGTGAAGGCCACCAGCTGCTGGGCGCCGAGGGCCAGGGCGGCCAGGCCGGCGG
Organism: uncultured cyanobacterium; assembly: GCA_903871775.1. Classification (GTDB taxonomy): domain Bacteria; phylum Cyanobacteriota; class Cyanobacteriia; order PCC-6307; family Cyanobiaceae; genus CAIQIA01. The sequence continues at coordinate 22,850 of CAIQIA010000012.1, read as the reverse complement.
GCACGGCAAACTCGTTGATCAGCAGCCGGTTGAAGATGCCGAGGGTGAGCACCGAGAGGCCGCCGAGGCAGGCTTGGTACAGGCCGAGGCGCAACGACAGCAGCAGCAGGCGGGGAGCAGGCAAGCCGGTGGATCAGGGGCGGGCGTTGGCCAGGGGTTCCATCTCGCAGGGGGAGGTGGAGGGCACCGGCAGCACGGGGATGTTGGTGAGCGGATCCTGCGGCGGCGGCTGGGCCGGCAGCCTGGAGGGGGCACAACGGAGCACCCGGTCCAGCCCCGTGCGGCGCTGCAGTTCGGCGATCGACACGTTGTATTCGAACAGCGCCTGGCTGTAACGCACCTCGGCCTGTGTCACGTCACGCTGGGCATCGACGACGTTGCGCTGGGTGCCGACGCCGGCCTGGAAGCGCAGGCGGGCCAGCCGCAGGGCCTCGCGGCTGCTGACCACCTCTCGGGAGTTTGTGAGGAGGTTACGAACATTTTCTTGCAACTTGAAAAAAGAATTTTCGACATCAAAGCGCAACTGATTACGAGTATCAGCAAAGAGGTATGAGTTCTCCTTGGCCACCTGACGGAACCGCCGGGATTGGGCCGCGGCCCTGCCACCGTCGAAGATGTTCCAGCGCAGGTTCATCGCCAGCGTCTGGTCGAGCTGCTCAGTGACGGTGCCCATGTTGACCGGTGACTGGGCATTGCTCTGGCCAAAGGTCTTGTTCCAGCCTGAGCTGGCACCGATGCCGAGAAAGGGCTGCACGGCACCGATCGCTTCATTGGCGTTCGAATTCGCGATCGAAATGTCAAGCAGACGGTTGTCGAGTTCCTCACGGAAGGCAAAAGCGGCAATGATGCTTTCCTGCAGGCTGGGCTGCCACACCCCCACGACCCCTGAAGGAGCAGCGGCCGTAGGCGTGATCGCCTGGGGCAGGTCGAGCAGCTGGGCCAGCTGTCGCCGCTGGGTGGCCTGGCTGGCCAAGGACTGGGTGAGCACCTGCTGGTCACGAGCCAGCTGTGTTTCGGCCTCCATCACGGCGAGCTTGGTCTCGACGCCTGCCTGGTAGCGGGCCCGGGCATCACGCAGGTTGACCAGTGACGACTGCACGGAAGAGCGGCCGATGCGGACCGTGTCGTCAAATAGCTGAAGCTGGTAGTAAGACTGAGCGACCCTCAGCCGCAGGTCCCGGAGTTCAATAAGATATGTGTTTTTTGCTTTCTCGTAGCCATCACGGGCGGCGGCCACCTGCGGCACCCGCTGGGGATTGATCAGATCCCAGTTGACGGCCAGATTCAGCGACGCCCCGTAGGTGCGGGTCTGCAGAAAAGGGTTCGAGAGGCCATCGCCACCGGCATTGGTGTTGGGGGCTCCCTGACGGTTGCCTGGGACCGTGTTGTTGAAATCGGCGTAATTGCGGTAAGTGGTGCCGAAATTGAAGGCGGGGAAGGCGTTCTGGGTCTGGAGGTTGAGGGTCGGATACCAGGCGGAGATGCGCTCACGCAGGGTGGATTTGGCCTCCTCGACCTGCATCGCCACCGCCTTCAGACGGGGGCTGTTGACCTCGGCCACGCGCTCGGCCTGCTCCAGGCTCAGGGGCACCAGGTCTTCGATCCGCACCTGATCGGTCCGGGTGGGCAGGGCCAGGGGGGCAGGTCCCAGGAGATTCTCGAGCCCGGCGGGAGGGGTGGTGGCCGCCGGAGGAAGCACGGTCGGGTTCGACTTCGGCCGTGACCCCTTGACGGCCGGGGCCAGGGGCAGGGGTGGCGGCGCCGGAATGGCCACCGGGAAGGGGGCCTCGGGGGTGGGCGGCGTGGCCACGGGCAGGGTGCCCGCCGGGGGCGGCTCGGAGGATGCCGCCGGGGGCTCCTGACTGCGGGCGGCGGTACCCGTGAAGATCACCAGGGCGAGGACCAGGGAGCGCATGCGTCCGGGCGCCATGGCGGGGGAAATTCTTTCGTCAAGTGAGATTACGACTCGGACCGCTCCATGCCGAGACAGGCGGCCACGATCTCATCTGCCCCCCCGACCACGTCGACGGCCACCGGCAGCCTCTGACGCAACTGCTCGAGGGTCATGTCATCAAGAAACACGGGCTCTCCTCGCCGCAGGGTCACCGCAGGCAGCAGCAGGCGTTCCCCCAGGTCCCGGCCCTCGAGGCCGGCCAGCAGGTCGGCACCGGTGAGCAGGCCCGTGACCACCTGGGGCTGGCCCCAGTAGGGGCTGGGCAGGGCGAGGAGCCGCAGATCCAGGCCCTCCACCTTGCGCAGGCGCCGCACGGCGGGCTCGAGGGAGGGACCCACCAGGCTGCCCACCACCCAGCTCAGGGCCTGGGGCCGGGCCAGCCGCCGGGGCAGCCGGCGGGTCGCCGCTTCCATGCTCTCGAGGAAGGCGCGGATGCTGCCGACGCCGTTCTCCTGCTGGGGCAGGTCTTCGTAGCTGCCGCGGGGGGGCAGGGGGGCACCGGCCAGCAGGTACCACTCGTCTGACAACCACACCCAGCGGCTGCCCAGCCGTTCCTCGAGCTGCCGCTGCAGCGGTTCCACCGTGGCGATGGTGGTGGCGGCCAGGGCCGGATCCACCTGCCGCAGCCCATCGTCGGGCGGGCGGAAGCGCGTGAGGCCCACGGGCACCACCGCCACCGACAGCACCGTGGGCCAGTCGCCACCGGCGAAATCCGCCAGATCACCGAGGGTGCGCACCAGCGCCTCCCCGTCATTGAGCCCAGGACACACCACCACCTGGGCGTGGATCTGCAGCCGCCGCTCCCTGAACCAGGCCAGCTGATCGAGGATGGCCCCCGCCCGTTCGTTCTGCAGCAGCCGCCGACGCAGTCCGGGCTCGGTGGCGTGGACCGACACGAACAGGGGTGAGAGGCGCTGGCGCTCGATCCGCTCCCAGTCGCCGGGGGTGAGGTTGGTGAGGGTGAGGTACGACCCGTAGAGAAAGCTCAGCCGGAAATCGTCGTCCTTGAGGTAGAGGCTCTGGCGGCGTCCGGGGGGCTGCTGGTCGATGAAGCAGAACGGACAGCGGTTGGTGCATTGCCGCAGGCCATCGAACAGGGCTTCGGTGAAGCTGAGGCCCAGGCCGTCATCCGGATCCTTCTCGAGGCTGACCCGGTGGGGGGTGCCGTCGGGGTCCTCGACGTCGAGCACCAGCTCCTCCTCGGTGCAGAGCCACTGGAGGTCGATCAGGTCCCGGGGCCGGGTGCCGTTGATGGCCAGCAGCCGGTCACCGGGCTCAAAGCCGAGCTCGGCGCCGATGGACCCCGGCAGCACCGAGGCCACCACCGCCGGGGCCGGGGTGGCGGCACTGGGTTCAGCCGGCAGGGGGATGCCGTCACTGGGTTCGTTCCACACGCCGGCTCAGCGGGGCACAGCCTCCAGTGTGGGGCTTCCGGCCACCAGACCCAGCAGCAGGGCGCCAAACAGCAGGCGGTAGATCACGAAGGGCCAGGTGGTGCGGGTCTGCAGAAAACGCAGCAGCCAGGCGATGGCGAGCCACGACACGACCGCCGCCGCCACCACCCCCAGGGCCAGGGGCAACGGGCCGTAGGCCGCCCCCTCCTTGAGGGCCCCCTTCAGTTCGACGAGGCCCGCCAGGGTGATCGAGGGAATACCGAGCAGAAACGAGAACCGGGCCGCATCGGCCCGCTCCCAGCCGTCGAAGAGCGCAGCGGTGAGGGTGCTGCCCGAGCGGGAGACACCGGGGACGAGGGCCAGGGCCTGGGCCAGACCGACCAGCAGACCGTCGCGGCCCTCGACGTCATCGAGCTGACGGCGGCGGCTCCCCAGGCGTTCAGCCAGGGCCAGCAGCAGCGCCATCACGATCGACACGATGGCGATCGAGGTGAGGCTGCGGATGGGCGATGTCTCGTAGCCAGGCCAGAGCAGCTTGATCGCCAGACCGGCGATGACGATCGGCAGGGTGCCCACGGCCATGGCGATGCCGAGCCGGGCATCGGGATGGCGCCAGTCACCATCGCGCAGGGCCCGGCCGATGCCGGCCACCACCTGCTGCAGATCTTGGCGGAAGTAGGCCAGCACGGCGACGATGCTGCCGAGCTGAATCACGGCGGTGACCGCCACGCCGGGGTCGCCCCAGCCCAGCAGGACGGGCACCACTTTCAGGTGGGCGGTGCTGCTGATCGGCAGAAACTCGGTGATCCCCTGCACGATGCCGAGCACCAGGGATCGCCAGCAGGCCTCGAGCAGGGACACGTCAGGCGCTGGAGTCACGGGGTCGGAGCGCGATTCGGCCCCGACGCTAGGCGGCCGGATGGAACAGATTCCACTGACCAGCCTTTAAGGTTGGTCACGCTTGTTCACAGAGTCTTGGTCAGCGCCACCCCCACCGCCCCTCCGGCGACCTGGCTGCCGCTGGTCAGGGTGGGCCCCCTGGGGTTGCCCCTGCTGGCGGCGGTGTTGATCATCGCGCCGGTGTTCCTGCAGGCCCCGTGGGTGCGAGAAGCCCCCATGGCGGCCTCGCTGTTCACGGCTGTGTTGCTGCTGCTGGCCCTGCGCCGCGGCGGTGAGCTGGGGGCGCTGCTGGTGGGCTTCAGCGGCAGCTGGCTGGCCGGCTGCCTCTTCTGGGGCTGGCTGCGGCTGCATCCACTGGTGCATCTGCCGGTTGAAGCCTTCGCCCTGCCCCTGGCGCTGGCCGGACTCAGCGGGCCCTGGCGCCGCGCCGGCCAGTTTTATCTGGGCTCCCTGGCCGGCACGGCGGCCACTGATGCAGCCATTGCCCTCTGCGGCCTGATGCCCCTCTGGCCGGCCGTGCTGGCCGCGGGCCCCGGCGAGGCCGCACCGCTGCTCGCCGAGGCCGCCGCCCGGGTGCTCGAACCCGCCCATCTGCTGACGGTGGCGAGCATCGCCGGCGTGATGCTTGCTGCCGCCGCCCTGCTCTGGCGGCGGGGCCCCGGGGGACGGCTGGTGGCCGCCTGCCTGCTCAGCACCCTGGCCATCGACGGGCTGTTTCTGCTGCTGGCCCTGGTGCTACCGACGGCCAGCGGCCTGGTCTGACGGGTCTTCGGCGCCTCCGACGGCTGGCCGTTGCTTGAAGATCTGCGAAAGACCCCCTTGATCATCGGGGCCCGGCCGTGCGATCTGTAACGATGCGCTCCAGACCCCACCGGCCCTCCGCATGTCCAGGCACCTCCGTCGGTTTGCTTCCCTGCTCTTCAGCGTCGTCCTGCTGGCGGGTTTCTGGTTCGGTCACGCCCCCACGGCCGGTGCCGCTGAACTGCGCAACCTGGCCGACGACAAGATCGCCCAGGCCGAGGGCAAGGTCGACCTCAACAACGCCTCGGTGCGTCGCTTCCAGCAGTACCCGGGGATGTATCCCACCCTGGCCGGCAAGATCGTGGTCGGTGGTCCCTACGAGAGCGTCGATGACGTGCTCAAGCTCGACCTGACGGACCGCCAGAAGGAACTGTTCGAGAAGTACCGCGACAACTTCACGGTCACCAAGCCCGAGATCGCCCTCAACGAAGGCTTCGACCGGATCAACGACGGTCAGTACCGCTGAGGGAGCCGGTCACTGCCCGGCCCCGACGCCCCTGGTTCTGACGCCTGCTCCGACCCGTTCGGAGAATGGTGGGACGTGGTGGTCGTCGGCGCCGGAGCGGCGGGCCTCATGGCCTGCCTTGAGCTGCCCCGAGACTGTCGTGTGCTGCTGCTGAGCCAGGGGCGCACCCCCCCCACCGCCAGCCGCTGGGCCCAGGGGGGCATGGCCGCAGCCATCGCCCCTGACGACGATCCCTCCCTGCATCGCCTCGACACCCTGCGGGCCGGGGCCGGCCTCTGCGACCCCGCCGCCGTGGATCTGCTGGTGACCCAGGCCCCCGCCTGTGTCGAACGGCTGCTGCAACTGGGCCTGCGGCTCGATCGCCGGGACGACGGCACCCTCAGCCTCACCCTCGAGGCCGCCCACAGCCGACGGCGGGTGCTGCATGCCCGCGATCAGACCGGACTGGCCCTCACCGAACTGCTGGAGCAACGGGTCCGGGAGCGGCCGGGCCTCTGCTGGCTCACCGAAACCCTCGTGCTGCAGCTGTGGCGGCAGGGCGGGCGCTGCCGGGGGGTGCAGCTGCTGCACGCCGGCCGGCTGGGCTGGCTGCGGGCGGGGGCCGTGGTGCTGGCCACGGGCGGCAGCGGCGCCCTCTTCAGCCACAGCACCAACCCGCCCGGGGCCCGCGGCGACGGCCTCGTGATGGCGTGGGAGGCAGGGGCAACCCTGCGCGACATGGAGTTCGTGCAGTTCCACCCCACGGCGCTGATGCTCGCCGGGGCGCCCCACTTTCTCCTGTCGGAGGCCCTGAGGGGGGAGGGCGCCCGGCTGCTGGACGCATCGGGGGACCCTGTTCTGCCCAGGGGCGGCGAGCTGATGGCCCGGGATCGCCTCAGCCGGGCCCTGCGCCTGACCATGCTCTCCCAGGGGGTCGACCGCCTCTGGCTCGACCTGCGGCCGGTGGGCGCCGCCCGGCTGCAACGGCAGTTTCCGGCCATCCTTGACCGCTGCCGCAGCCTGGGCCTCGAACCCCTCGAGCAGCCCCTGCCGATCTCGCCGGCAGCCCATTACTGGATGGGTGGCGTGCGGACGGACCTGCGGGCCCTGACCGATCTGCCGGGGCTCTACGCCATCGGCGAGGTGGCCAGCAGCGGTGTCCACGGCGCCAACCGCCTGGCGAGCAATTCGCTCATGGAATGCCTGGTGATGGCCCGGCAGTTGCAGGGGCTGCTCCCCGCCTCAGACCACGACGGCACCCCCGCCGCGGCGGGGGCGCCCCTGGATCTGGCGATCGGGCCGGCGGCGGCCGACGACCTCGAGCGCGATGGGGAACGCCTGCGTCAGCTCTGCTGGCGGGTGGCGGGGGTGGCCCGCGACGGCGGCCCCCTGCGCCGGGCCCTGGCCCACGAGAACCGCCGGCGGCAGGAGCTGGCCCTCGACGGTCTGCTGGCCCCGGTGCTGGCCACCACTCCGGATCGCTGGCGGCCGGTGGAGGCGCCACAACAGCGCTGGCTGGAGGCTGCCTGGGGCCGCCGCAGCCTGGGAAGGGTCGCCCTGCTGCTGCTGGAGGCGGCCGCCTTCCGCCAGGAAAGCCGCGGCGGGCACCACCGCGTCGATGCACCGGCCAGCCAGCTGTTCTGGCAGCGCCACACCCTGCAGCAGCGCGCACGGGCCATCCACAGCGGACCGGTGGGTCAGAAGCTGCGGGGGCCCTTGTAACCGCTCAGGTCGGCCAGCTGATTGAGGGGCTTCACCCCGCTGCTGAGCTTGCCGTTGATCTCCCAGGTGGGGAAGCCTTCGATGCGGCGGCTCTTGCAGAGCTCCACCTGGGCCCCGACCCCATCGGGGGCGCACTCGATGACCGTCAGCTTCGCCGTGGCCTGACGGCCGAACACCTCCTTCTGCTCGTGGCAGTGGGGGCACCACCAGGCGGTGAACACCCTGGCGCCGCCGCTCGTGAGGTGTTCAGCCAGGGCGATGCTGGCGGGCGAACTGGTGCGCACGATCGCCGGCGGTCGGCCGGCCTCGGCCACGGCCGCCGGACGGTCGACCGACGCCGCCCAGGCCACCCCCAGCAAGGCCACCAGAAAACCGACCACAACCGTGCGGAAGATCAGCTGCCCCCGGTCGACCCAGTCGCGGCCAAGCCAGTGGAGCAGCAGCAGCCCCAGGCACAGCACCGCCGACAGCACACAGAAGGCGCAGACGGCATGGATGCGGAACGCCATCAGGCCGAGCAGCACGAGGCTGAAGACGGCCATCACCAGGGCCAGGAGGGTGCCCAGCTGCCAGAACAGATCGGGGGCGCGGCCGCCCCGGCGGGCGGCGAGGCCGCCACCGCGGGAGTCCTGCTCCTGCAACCACGTCTGCAGGGCAGGCAGCAGGGGCAGGAGGGCCAGCAGGGCCATCGTCAGATAGGCCAGGAAGCCGAAGAGGGCCAGGGGCTGCCCGAGCACCGTTCCCCAGGGGCTGTTGAGCACCTTGTCGCAGCCGTCGGCGCCACCGGGACAGGTGAGCGCCCCCAGCAGCCCCCAGCGCTTGAGGGTGACGGCCCCCGTGTCGATGGCGCCGACCGTGGCCAGGGCCCCCAGCAGGGGACGGGCCCAGCGCTGCAGAAACGGCTCAGGGCGCTGGCGCAGACGGCTGACGGTCACGGTGCGGGGAGAACCTGGCCGCAGTCTGGCACCGGCTTTCGCGCTTCCCCGCCATCCAGGGCCCGGCGCAGCTCCCGCACCCGCTGTCTGTCGACGGGCCGATCGAGCACGCCGTCCTGCTTGAGGGCGCTGGCCACGATCACCCCATCGACCCATGGGGCCATGCCTGGGGCGAGGGCCGGGGTGCAGCCACTGCCGACCAGCACCGGCGCCCCCGCCGCCGCCGCCCGGGCCGCCCGCAGATCTTCGAGGGACGCAGGGGCCCCGGTGGCGACGCCGCTGACGATCACCGCCGCGGCTCCGGCCCGCTGGAGTGTGTCCTCCACGGCCTCACCGATGGGCTGGGGGGCCAGGGGATGGGCGTGCTTGACCATCACATCGGCGAAGACCGCCACCCCCTCGGCCGCCAGCAGGCGGCGGCGGCGCAGCAGGGCGGCGGCACAGCCCTCGATCAGCCCCTGGTCGGTGACCATCGCCCCGGCCAGCACGTTCACCCGCACGAAGGCGGCGCCGACGGCCGCGGCCACCGCCAGGGCCGCCAGACCGTCGTTGCGCAACACGTTGATGCCCAGCGGCACCTCCCCGGCCGCCGCGGCCACGGCGGCGGCCACCACGGCCATGGCCGCCGTCGTCTCGGGTGGCACGGCCGTGGCATGGAAAGGCCTGTCGCCGAAGTTCTCGACGATCAGACCGTCGGCCCCGCCGTCGAGGAAGGCCTCGGCGTCGGCCAGGGCCCGGTCGCGCACGGCGGCGAAGGACCCCGCCCAGCCCGGGCTGCCCGGCAGGGGCGGCAGATGCAGCACGCCGATCAGGGCCGGCCGGTGGGGCCTGAAGAGGGCCCGCCAGGGCTCCGGAGGGGGCGCAGCGGCCACGGCGTCAGATGCAGCCACGGCGACATCTATGGTGAGGAGTGGCCCGATGCTGCCATGGCTTCCAGAAGCACCGACGCCAGGCCCAGTGCACGGCCCCATGACCGGCCCAGTGACCGGCCCACCGTGGCCTTCGCCCATCTGGGCTGTGAGAAGAACCGCGTCGACACCGAGCACATGCTCGGGCTGCTGGCCCAGGCCGGCTACGGCGTCACAGCTGATGAAAGCGCCGCCAGCGTCGTGGTCGTCAACACCTGCTCGTTCATCCAGGACGCCCGCCAGGAGTCGGTGCGCACCCTGGTGGCCCTGGCCGAGCAGGGCAAGCAGCTGGTGATCGCCGGCTGCCTGGCCCAGCATTTCCAGGAGGAGCTGCTGGAGGCCCTGCCCGAAGCCTGCGCCATCGTGGGCACCGGCGATTACCAGCACATCGTCGAGGTGCTGCAGAGGGTCGAGGCCGGCGAACGGGTGAACCGCGTGAGCGCCGTGCCCAGCTTCGTCGCCGACGAACATCTGCCCCGCCACCGCACCACCCCGGAGGCGGTGGCCTATCTGAAGGTGGCCGAGGGCTGCGACTACCGCTGCGCCTTCTGCATCATTCCCACCCTGCGGGGGCGCCAGCGCTCCCGTTCCATCGCCTCGATCGTGGCCGAGGCCCGGCAGCTGGCGGCCGAAGGCGTCCAGGAACTGATCCTGATCAGCCAGATCACCACCAATTACGGCCTCGACCTGGAGGGCCGCCCGCTGCTCGCGGACCTGCTGCGGGCCCTGGGCGAGGTCGAGATTCCCTGGATCAGGGTCCACTACGCCTATCCCACCGGGCTGACCCCGGAGGTGCTGGCGGCCTTCCGTGAGGTGCCCAACGTGCTTCCGTACCTCGATCTTCCCCTGCAGCACAGCCATCCGGAGGTGCTGCGGGCCATGAACAGACCCTGGCAGCAGGGTCTGACCGGCGAGCTGCTGCAACGGATCCGCGACGCCTTGCCCGATGCGGTGCTGCGCACCACCTTCATCACCGGTTTTCCGGGGGAACAGGAGCACCACTTCGAGCACCTGCTGGACTTCGTGCAGCAGCAGCGGTTCGACCACGTGGGTGTGTTCGCCTTCTCCCCCGAGGAGGGGACCGAGGCCGCCACGCTCCCTGACCCGGTGCCGGCGGCCGTGGCCGAGGAGCGGCGCGGCCGGCTGATGGAGGCCCAGCAGCCCATCAGCGCCGAACGCAATGCCGCCTGGGTGGGGCGGATCGTGGATGTGCTGATCGAGCAGGAGCATCCGGGCAGCGGCGAACTGATCGGCCGCTGCGCCCGTTTCGCCCCCGATGTCGATGGCGAGGTGCGGGTGCGCCCCGCCACCGACGGTCGCACAGGAACCCCGGGCACCCTGGTGCCGGTGCGGATCACCGGTGCCGACGTCTATGACCTCGAGGGCGAGGTGGTGGGGGTGGAGGCCATGGTGGGGGCCGCCCGCCAGGGTTGATGCGACGTCAGCGTCAGCTGTTCCTGCTGGTCTCCGGACTCAGCACGATGGGGTCGTTCGCAGGCCTGACCGCCAAGGCCTGGGTGCTGATGGACGGCACCAACAATCCGCTGCTGCTGGCCCTGCACTTCGCCCTGCTGTCGCTGCCGACCCTGGTGGTCAGCGGCCCGGCGGGGGTGGTGACCGACCGGGAGGGATGCGAACCCGTGCTCATCCGGGCCCAGTGGGGGCTGTTCGCCGGCGCCCTGGTGGGGGCTGCAGCCATGCCCCTGAGCCGTGGCACCGCCCAGGCGGTTCTGCTGCTGCTGAGCACCCTGGTGGTGGGCGTGGCCAGTGCCTACGAACTCACGGCCCGCAACAAGTACTGCGCTCTGCTGGTCGAGAACGGTGCTGAGCTGGGGAGCTATCTCACGAGCTTCTCCCTCGTCTTCAACATCGGCAAGCTCATTGGCCCGCCGGTGGGGGGCTGGCTGGTGACCCTGGCGGGTCCGGGGCTGGCCCTGCTGCTCGATGCCCTCAGCTACCTGCTGCCGATCCTGGCGGTGCTGCTGCTGCTGCGCCCCGACAGAACCCGGGAGGAGCGCAGCCGACCGGGCCATGGCACCAGCCTCGGGGCGGCCTGGCGCTTGTGCGGGGCCGATCTGAGGCACGTGCTCGCCTTCACGGGCCTGTTCTGTCTGGTGGGCTTCTTCCATCCGGGCCTGGCCCCCCTGGTGGCCCGCACCGTGGTGGGACCCCGGGCCTCTGACCTGGGACTGCTCACCAGCGTGATCGCCGCGGGCAGCATCAGCGGCGGCGTGGTGCTGCAGCGCTGGAGCCGCCCGCTGAGCCGACGGCCCGGACTGCTGCTGGGAACCAGTGCCCTGCTCACCGCCCTGGCCCAGATGGGCATGGGGCTGGGGAGAGGGCAGGGCTGGGGCCTGGCCATGGCCTACCTGATCGGGGCCGGAACCGCCGTGCTGCTCGCCGGGTGCAACCTGGTGACCCAGGTGGCATCGCCGCAGGTGCTGCGGGGTCGCATGGCCGGACTGGGGCAGATCGCCTTTCTTGGCGGCGGTGGCCTGAGCGGGCTTCTGGCCGCAGGCCTGAGCCTGCGGATCGGCCTGGCCGCCACGTTCACACTCCTGGGGGCCGCCGGGGGAACCCTGGCGGCAATGGAGCTGCTGCGGCGCAGCGGCCGGCGATTGCCCCCGGCGGCCTGAGGGGGATCAGATCAGGCGGATCGTGCGCAGCACGGTGGACAGAACAACGGCGGTGGCCAGGGCTCCGCCCACGAGACCGAAGTACAGAGCGATGCCCATGGCGCGAAAAGAACGGCTGCAGGGCCATTACAGCAGAGGCAGCACCGTCCCGGGTGGAGAACGACCTCGGCGTGAACCGACTAAGGTGCCACGACCCGGCGTCCACGCCACCGAGCCCTGGGCATGCGCACGCTCTTCCTGTATCCCCTGTTCCCGCCGACCTTCTGGAGTTACGAGAAGATCCTGGAGCTGGTGAACCGCAAGGTGCTCCTGCCCCCCCTCGGCCTCGTCACCGTGGCGGCCCTGCTCCCCCAGCACTGGGAGATGAAGCTGGTCGACCGCAACGTCCGCGACGTGACCACCGAGGAGTGGGAGTGGGCCGAGCTGGTGGTGATCTCGGGGATGATCGTGCAGAAGGCCGACATGGCCGTGCAGATCGCCGAAGCCAAGCGCCGGGGCCTGCCGGTGGCCGTGGGGGGCCCCTTCGCCAGTTCGACGCCGGATGCTCCCGAGCTGGAGCTGGCTGATTTCAAGGTGCTCGATGAGGGTGAGATCACCCTGCCCCAGTTCGTGGAGGCCATCGAGCGGGGGGACCGCAGCGGCCGTTTCAGCGCCAACGGCGAGAAGCCCGACGTGACGTCCACGCCGGTGCCGCGGTTCGATCTGCTCGACTTCGATGCCTACGACTCGATGAGCGTGCAGTTCTCCCGGGGCTGCCCGTTCCAGTGCGAATTCTGCGACATCATCGTGCTCTACGGCCGCAAGCCGCGCACCAAGACTCCGGAACAGCTGCTGGCCGAACTGAACCGCCTCTATGAACTGGGCTGGCGCCGATCAATCTTTCTGGTGGATGACAACTTCATCGGCAACAAGCGCAACGCCAAGCTGCTGCTGCCTGCCCTCAGGGACTGGCTGAGCGAGCGGGGCTATCCGTTCAGCTTCGCCACCGAGGCTTCGGTGGACCTTGCCTCCGACGACGAGCTGATGCAGATGATGTCGGAATGCCGGTTCGAGGCGGTGTTCCTCGGGATCGAGACCCCCGACGAAGCCAGCCTGTCGGTGGCCGGCAAGCACCAGAACACCCGCAGCTCCCTCGAGGAGGCCGTCGATCGCATCACCGCCAATGGCATCCGGGTGATGGCGGGTTTCATCATCGGCTTCGATGGCGAGACCGCCGGCGCCGGCGACCGCATCGTGCGCTTCGTGACCCGCACCGGCATTCCCGCCGCGATGATGGGCATGTTGCAGGCCCTTCCCAACACCGGCCTCTGGCACCGCCTGGAGAAGGAAGGCCGGTTGATTCAGGAAAAAGCCGACGCCCGCGGCGTCAACCAGACGAACCTGCTCAACTTCGAGCCGACCCGGCCGATTCGTCAGATCGCCAACGAATACGTGGAGGCATTCTGTGCGCTCTACGAGCCGAACGCCTACATCGATCGGGTGACCCATTACTACCGCAAGCTCGGCATCCCGCGCTGGCACGCCTTCCACGATCCGCGCCGGTCGGACCGGCCCTCCCTGCCCACGGTGACCGACCTGCGGGCCCTGGCGATCGTGATCTGGCGGCAGGGCATCAAACGCGACACCCGCTGGCGGTTCTGGCGCTCGCTGCTCAGCATCGCCCGCTGCAATCCGAAGAACCTGGAGCAGTTCCTGGTTGTGCTCGCCCACAACGAGCACTTCATGGAATACCGCAGCATCGTCACCCGCGAAATCGCCGACCAGCTGGCCTCCCTCCCCCCCGAGGCCCCTGCCGCCACCGCCGATCTTCAGGCCGTCGGCTGATCCGGCCGAGGGCAGCCTGGCCAGGGGCTGGCTACCGCCTCAGTCCTGGATGTAGACCTCACCGGTGACCAGGCAATGCTCGGCCCGCTGCAGTTCGCGGCCGATGTACAGGGCGTGATCGAGCCGGCTGATGGGACAGGGGCCCGGCCCCTCGGTGAGGGCAATGCCCACGACCTTGGCGGTGGCCCCGCGGTAGACGGCCAGGGGCTGGCGGGGGCCGCCGCCGCGGCAGGCCAGCACCTCGCCGGTGTCGGGATCGGTGGCCAGTCCCTGGTCGTTGATGGCGTTGCCGTAGTGCTCAACGACCAGTTCACCGGCCTCGGAATCGATGCGGATCAGGACATAGCCGGCGGGATCCAGCGCGATGCTGCGGGAGGAGAGGCCGTCATCGAGGCTGCGGCGTTGGTCGGGTGTCAGACGCATGGGTCCGGGAGCATCAGGGGAACCTGCCCACCGGCGAAGGGCAGGTCGGCATTGGCAGCCGCGATCTCATCCTGAAGGGCGGCATTGGCCCGGGGCAGCCAGTCGCGCACCACGGCATCGAAACGCCGGTCATACCAGCGGTGCAGGCTCGCATGGGGCCGGGCCACGAAGCCCCGGCGCCGCTTGTGGCGGCCCCCGGCCCCCGGATCGAAGCTGACGATGCCCTCACGGATCGCCCAGTCGATGGGGCTGTAATAGCACACCTCGAAATGCAGGTTCTCCTGCTCCAGGTCGGAGCCCCAGTAACGCCCCCAGAGGCGCTGGCCCTCGCGCACGCAGAGGCTCATGGCCAGGGGCTGAGCCGGATCGCCCCCCGCGGGATGGGCGCTGAACAGCACGAGATACTGCCGCAGATGGGTGGCCGCCTGATCGAAGAAGGCCTCGGTGAGGTACTTGCTGCCCCAGAACCCCCAGCGTCGGCAATGGTCTTCGTAGAACCGGTGCATGCGCGGCAGCAGCGCCTGGGGGATGGCCTCGCCGGCCAGGGGGGTCACCTGCAGGCCCGCCTGCAGCACCGACTGGCGCTCGCGACGGATGTTGCGGCGCTGGTTGGCATTGAACAGGGCGAGGTAATCGTCGAAACCGCCATGGCCCGGATTGGTCCAGAGGCTCTGCTGGTTGAGCCAGACGGCACAGCCGGCTGCCTCGGCCAGGGGTCGCCAGGCGGGATCGGCATACAGAAAGTTGCAGCTGAGCACCCCGTTGCGGCGGCAGAAGCCATCGATCTGCTCCATCAGGGCCTGGGTGATGGCGGCGGCATCGAGGGTCGGGTCGATGAAGAAGCGATACCCCAGCACCGGGCTGACCGGGCTCATGCCGAGCAGCTTGGGGTAGTAGCGCAGCCCCATACGACCGGCCAGATCGGCGAAGGCCTGGTCGAAGACGAACTCGCCGTAGCTGTGACCCTTGAGGTAGAGGGGCGCCACGGCCAGCAGCTCCTCCCCACGCCAGAGCCCGAGATGGCAGGGCTGCCAGCCCTGGTCAGGCACGATGCTGCCCGAGCTCTCGAGGGCTTCGAGCCAGTGCCAGCGGTAGAAGGGCAGGGCGTGGGGCGCGGTGAGACGGTCGAAGGCAGCCTCCGGAAACTCGTTCAGGGACCGATGCCAGCGGGCCTCGAGCGGGGCTCCCACGGTGAACGGGCGAAGGTGCTGCAAAACCTAAGCAGCGGCACCGCAGGGCCGCGCCTGGGGCATGCTCGGTGGGCGTGGAGCGACACCATGACCGCCGGGATGCTGCCTTTGTCCCTTGTGCTGGCCCAGTTGCCGCTGCTGGCCCCCCTGACCGGTCAGGCCCAGGCCGGGCTGCTGGGGCTGATCCGCCCCCAGGTGGAGGCCCAGATGGCCCGCGAATGCCAGAAGGCCCTGGGCAAGGCCGAAGGGGGCCTGTCGGCCCTGTCGCGCCTCTGCGACGACATCGCGCGGCCCGCGAGCGTCTGCGTGGTGCAGGAAATCGAGCGCAACGGCAACCTGCCCCAGGTGGCGGGGGAGGCCCTCAGCGGCCGGCTGGGGCCCGCCAGCCTCAGCCTGGCCACCACCTGCGTCGGTCGCTTGCTGGACTCGGCCCGGCCGGGGTGGGATCAGGCCTTTCCGGTGCGCTGACGGGCCGCTACCCGCTGCGGCGGTAGTGCAGCAGCAGTTCGCCACCGCCCAGGGAGCGCTGGTCGACCGGCTCCCAGCGCCCCGGCAGATCGGTCAGCTGCGGCGGCAACCAGGTGTGACGCCCCCCCAGCAGCAACGGACAGACGGTGAGCTGCAGCTCGTCGACCACCGCGGCCGCCAGCATCGCCCCGGCCAGGTCGGCGCCGCCCAGCAGCACCAGCCGTTCCAGGCCCTGGGCCGCCAGCCCGGGGGCCAGCTGGGGCCAGGGGGGCAGGGGCAGCACCCGGTCAAAGCCGGGGGTGGGGGCCCTGGCGGCAGGGGTCAGCAGCCAGCGGGCGAAGGGCTGACGCCAGAAGGGCCAGTGGGGCTCGAGGTCTGGGGGCGGGCACTGGCGGCTCAACAGCAGCACCGGCGGCTGGGGGCAGCGACCGGCGGCCACCCGCTGGGCCAGCAGATCGGCCCCGTGGATCAGGCAGCTGCTGTGGTGGGCCCGCAGGCTGCCGGCGCCCATGAGGCAGCCATCGGCCCAGGCGAGGGCCTCCTCGAGGGCGCGACGGTCGCCGGCCCCGCCGAAGCGGGCCGGCCCGCCCTGGGGTGGCGCCAGCCGTCCGTCGAGGCTGACGGCCAGCACCAGCCGGATCGTCACACCAGCGCCGGCTCGGCGTAGACCTCTGCGGCGTTGTTGGGGCTCTCCTGCAGGCGGATCTTGTGCAGATTCGCCCCCAGGGCCGCCACGGGGGCCTGCAGACGGTCAGCGATGTGCAGGGCGATGTTCTCGGCCGTGGGCACGCACTCGGCGAAGAACGGCACATCCTTGTTGAGGAAGGTGTGGTCGAAGGGTTCGACCACCAGCTCCTCCACCGCCCGCTCCAGCGCCGCCAGATCACAGACCATGCCGGTGCGGGGCTCGATCGTGCCGCGCACGGTGACATCGAGCAGGTAGTTGTGGCCATGGCCATGGGGACGGGCGCACTTGCCGTAGATGGCCTCGTTCTCGGCCTGGCTCAGCTCAGGACGGGCCAGCCGGTGGGCAGCGGCGAAATGGCGGCGGATGGTCAGGAAGGCTTCCATGGCGTTGCCGAGGTAATCGGCCCAGAGGGTGGGTTGCTCGTAAAGCCGCAGGCTGCGCAGCGGCAGGTGGGGGGCCAGGCGGCCCCAGATGGTGTGCAGCAGCCACTCGGTGGTGGGCAGGGCCCCCTCGGGGCGGTCCACATCGAAGGCGGGCCACACCCCGTTGAGATGGGAGAAATCGAGGGGGGCCGTGACCTGCTCACGGATGGCGTGCTTGACGTCCGACAGGTTGAGCACCATCCCGTCGCCATCGAGGACCCCGGCCATCGCCACGATCAGCTCATAGTTGTGGCCATGGCCCGGGGCCCGGCTGCAGGCCCCGAAGCGGTCGATGTTGAGCTGCTCCGACAGCTCCGGCAACCAGTAGCGATGACTGGCGCTGAAGCAGGCCCGGCGGGTGATGACGCAGGGGCGTCCCTGGCCGTGGGCCATGGCAGCATGCGGGGTTGCGGTCGCTGCCACGGGAGGTCGTCAGACCCATGCATCCTAAGGATCGTCCGGTCGCGCTCGCCGAGCGGCTCCGGGGCCTCAACGTCTACCTGGTGGGGATGATGGGCTGCGGCAAGAGCCACGTGGGGCCGGCCCTGGCCGACCGGCTGGGCTATCGCTTCGTCGACCTCGACCGCGTCATCACCGCTGCGGCCGGTCAGCCGATCCCCGCCATCTTCGCCGCCGAGGGGGAGGCGGGTTTCCGGCGGCTGGAGCGGCAGGTGCTGCTGCAGGTGGCCGGCTGGCATTCGCTGGTGGTGGCCACCGGCGGCGGTGTGGTCACCACCCCGGCCAACTGGGGCGAGCTGCGCCAAGGGGTGGTGGTGTGGCTCGACGTGCCCGCCGCCACCCTGCTGGATCGCCTGCGGGCCGACCCGACCCCGCGGCCGCTGCTGGCCGACGCCGATCCCGCCGCCCGGCTGCAGGAGCTGCTGGGGCAGCGGCACCCCCTCTACAGCCAGGCCGACCTGTGCATCCCGGCCGGCGACGGGGAGGCGACGACCATCGCCGAACGGGTGCTGGAGGCCCTGCCGGGGGTGCTGCGGGAACCAGGATCGAAGGGGATCAGGGACGAGCCGGCGGCTCGAGCCTGACGGCGAACCACTGCAGGCTCACCCCCGGTTCGAGCTCAAGCTCACAGGCGGTGTCGAGCAGCCGACGGGCGCGGCTGCCGTCGTCTGGAAGGTCGGCCAGATCGGCCGGCGGTGCCGGCAGCCGCTGCAACCAGCCCCTGAGCCACTGCTCGGTGGCGGCCGCATCGAGGATGCGTTCGGCCGCCGCGGGCTCCAGCACCACGTAATGATCGAGTTCCCTGAGCAGGGGATCCGACATGGCACGTGCACTGGTGATCGCCATTGTGGCGCTGCTTCTGGCCTGGCCCGGGACGGCGGCTGCGGCCGACGACCCCCTGGTGGGGCGGCTGGGGCTGTGGCCCGACTGGCGCCTGCCGGCCCCGCTGGCGCGGCCCCGGGGGGGCGATCTGGTCTACCCCGACTGGTTCGCGGGGGCCTGGCAGGTGCAGGACAGCGAGGGGACCCGTTACACGGTCCGCTTTCGCCCCCGTGCCGATGGCGCCGTGGTCGGGGAGCGGGCGGCCAATGCCTACGCCGTCGGCCGGGCCGTGCTGGGGGAACGGCTGCGGGCCGTGCAGGACGACCCCGCCGATCCCAACCGCCAGCTGGCACGTCTGGCGGATGACGGCCTGCTCGACAGCCGGGTGATCGGCCGGAAGAGCACGACGCCGGCCCCTGACCTGTTCCTGGCCGATGAGCTCAGCCTGCAGGTGCTGCACCGGCCGGGGCAGCCGCCGCGGCTGAGCCGGGTGGAGACCCTGAGTCGTTATGCGCTCCAGAACGACGGGAGCATCCGCGGCCTGCAGCGCCAGGCGGTGTATCCCCCGCCGGACGCCGGGCTGCGGGTGGCCGCCGGCAGCAGCCACAGCTTCACCCTGGATCTGGTTCCCCTCCCCCAGAGTGGAAACACACGGGGCCTGACGGATGCGACTGCTGCTGATCAGCGGGGATGACCCCCAGGCGCGACGGCGGCTGGCCCTCGCCCAAGTGGGACCGGAGGACGAGCTGCTCGATGCCTCCGGCGAAGAGCTGCTGACAGAGGCAGGCCGGTTCGATCTGCTGGCGGCCCTCGACCAGCGCTGGCAGACCCTTCTGCCCGGGCTCGGTCCCTGGCTGGACCTGCTCGAGTTCCCCCGGGCGGCCGACCGGCTGCCGCTGCTTCCCGGGCTGGAGGAGGTGCTGCTGGCCCTGGAGCTGAACGATCGGATCAGCCGCTGCCGGGCCCGGCGGCTGGTGGTGCTGCTGCCGGCCACCGCCCCTGCCCGGCGGCTGCTCTCGGGCCTGAGTTCGGCGCCTGAGCTGCTCGAGCGCCTCTACGACCCCCTGCTGGGCCGGCTCGGGGGCCTGCGCCAGACGATCGCCGGCCTGGAATCGCTGCTCGACCTGCGGCTGCCGGCGGCCGATGGCCTGCGGCTGCCGGCGGACCTGCGGCAGCAGCTGGTGGATCTGGAACGGCGGCTGGAGGATCCGGACCGCTGCGAACTGCAGCTGGTCCAGGCAGCGGAGCTGGCCGGTGACCCGTTGCTTGACCAGCGCATCGCCGGCTTCCACCTGGCGGGGGTGCAGCTGAGCCGCCTGTGGTTCCAGGGCTCCCCTGACCCCGGGCTGGAGGCGTCATGGGCTGACCGGCTGGCCCCGGCCCTGGTGCATGTGGGCGGCGGGCAGGGTCTGCCGGAGTGGCTGGCGCGGCCCTGGGACGGGGAACCGATGCGGCTGCTGCGCCAGGACGGCGACGAAACGGTGCTGGCCCTGCTGCTGCCGGGCCTGCGCAAGGAGCGGCTGCAGCTGCGGCGGATCGGCCGGCACCTGCAGCTGCAGGTGGGCGGCCAGCGGCGACTGCTGGCCCTGCCGGCCGTGCTGCAGCCGCTGGAACCGTGCGGTGCCCGGGTCGATGGTCGACGGCTGGAGGTGCGTTTCCGCTGAACCGCTGACCGTCAGGGCTCAGTCGACGGTGATCGTGACGGGTTCGGCCGCGGGACCCTCCACCCGGCGCCCGACGGTGCGGTAGAGCTCATCGCGCCAGCGGAACAGCGGCTCGAAGGCCGGCTGGTCGGCGATGCCGGTCACACCGCGGGCGGCGAGGTCGAGGCCGGCGACGGCCGGGAAACGCAGCAGGTACAGCTGGGCCGCCACCGCCAGGTCGGCCAGGGTCGGCCGTTCGCCCACCAGATAAGGACGCACCGCCAGCAGGGCCACGAGCTGCTCGAGGGCCTGAATCAGCTGCAGCCGCTCGGGCCGCAGCAGCGGGGTGAGGCCGCTGAACAGGTCAGACGGAACGGCGCCAAAGATCTGGCGCAGGGGATCAGGGGTGGCCACGGGCAGCAGGGCCGACCGCAGGGCGCCGTCTTCGGCCGCGGCCTGCAGCAGGGCGAGGCGGGCACCGCCGGCCAGGGCGGTGTCGGCCCAGTCTTCGAGGAGACGCACCTGGGCCCGCTCGGCGGGGTCGGCGGGCAGCAGAGGCGGGTCCGGAAAGCGGCGTTCGAGATGCAGGGCGATGGCGGTGGAGTCGGCGATGGTCTCGCCGCCGTCGAGCAGCACCGGCACCTGCCGCTGCCCCGAGAGGCGGAAGAGCTCCAGCTGGCCGATGCCGGGAGTCACCTCCCGCACGTCGTAGGGCTGACCCTTGGCCGCCAGGATCAGACGCACCTTCTCGCAGAAGGCGGAATGGCGGAACTGAAAGAGTTCCATCGGAGGATCGCGGCGGCGCTGCTGGCGGCAGAGTAGCCAGCAGCCACCGTCCGATGCCGTCAGCCGATGCGCGACTTCTTCATCAATGTGACGCGCTACCCGCGGTATCTGATCGCCTTCGGCCTCGGCGTCATGGGGTCGGTGTTCGAGCCGCTCCTGGCCCGCACGCGCAACCCCGTCACGGCGGTGGCCCTGGCCGGGGCCGCCGTGAGCGGGCTGCTCACCCTCGGGCTGGTGCTGCATGCGATGGTGACTCCGGAACCGCTGACCTAGCGATGGCGCAGGGACGACGGGTGGAACGGGTGGCCGCCCTCATCCGGCGGGAGATGGCCGACCTGCTGGTGAACGGCCTGCGGGACGAACGGATCGGCCAGGGCATGGTCAGCGTCACCCATGTGGATGTCGCCGGTGACCTGCAGCACTGCAAGGTGCTGGTGAGCATCTTCGGCAGCGATGCCGACCAGCGGCAGGTGATGGCCGGCCTGCGGTCGGCCACCCCCTGGCTGCGGGGGGAGCTGGGACGACGGCTCAATCTGCGCCGCACCCCCGACCTGGTGATCGACCAGGACCGGGGGCTGGCCGAGGGGGTGGCGGTGCTGTCGCTGCTCAGCAACCTGGAGCAGGAACGGGAGCGGCGGGGCCCGATTCCGCCCGGCAGCGACGCGAGCGACAACGCGAGCGACGACGACAGCGACGGGGAACCGTGAGCCGGCGCCGGCAGTTCGCCGAACTGATCGTGGTGCGCGCCAGCGGCTTCGCCGCCGATGGTCAGCGCCGGTATCCCCGCTGGGAAGCCACCAACGCCGACCTGCGCCGCTGGCTCGAGCAGGAGGGGATCGGTGGGGTGATCCTGCTGGGCGGCAGCGCCGCCGACCTTGCCCTTCGCTGCCGGCAGCTGCAGCGCTGGGCCCCCCAGCCGCTGCTGCTCTGCGCCGATGTGGAAGAAGGCGTGGGCCAGCGATTCGAGGGGGCCAGCTGGCTGGTGCCACCGCTGGCCCTCGATGGCCTCTGGCATCGGGAGCCGGCCCGGGCCGCAGAGCTGGCCAGGGCCTACGGCCGCTGCACGGGCCATGAAGCGCGGCTGCTGGGGCTGAACTGGGTGCTGGCGCCGGTGTGCGACGTCAACAACAACCCCGCCAATCCAGTGATCAATGTGCGGGCCTGGGGCCAGGACCCGCCGGCCGCGGCGGCGCTCACGGCCGCCTTCGTCGAAGGCCTGCAGGCCGAGGGGGTGCTCGGTTGCGCCAAACATTTCCCGGGCCATGGGGACACCCAGGACGATTCGCACCTGGCCCTGCCGGTGCTGGGCCATGACCGGGCACGGCTGGAGGCGGTGGAGCTGCCTCCCTTCCGGGCGGCGATCGCCGCCGGCGTGGCCAGCGTCATGACGGCCCACCTGCAGCTGCCGGCCCTGGATGCCGAACGGCCGGCCACCCTCTCGGCGGCGGTGCTGTCGGGGCTGCTGCGGCAGGAGCTGGGCTTCGACGGGCTGGTGGTCACCGACGCCCTGGTGATGGAGGCCATCGCCGCCCACCATGGCCCCGGCGAAGCGGCGGCGCTGGCCTTTGAAGCCGGCGCCGACCTGCTGCTCATGCCCGGGGACGTGGACGCGGCCCTGGAGGCCCTGGAACGGGGCGATGCCGACGGGCGCTGGCCCCCGGAACGGCTGGAGCGCAGCCTGGAGCGGCGACGGCGGGCCCTGGCCCGCTGCCGCCCGGCCCCGGCAACGGTGGAGGAGGCCCTCGACGCTCTGCTGGACCCGCCGAGCCGCGACCTGGCGGACCATCTGCTGGACCTGTCGCTGCAGAGCCGGGGTGCCCCGCGCCCCTGGCGGGGAGCGGGGGTGAATCTGCTGCGCATCGACAACGCCCTGAGCAGTGCCTTTCTGCCCCTGACCGCCCCGGCCCTGGTGGAGCCCCAGCGGGCGGGCCTGCGCACGGTGCTGGTGGACGGCCAGACCCTGCCGCTGGATCCGGAGCGGCTGCCGGAGGGTCCGGTGCTGCTGCAGCTGTTCGTGCGCGGCAACCCGTTCCGGGGCTCAGCGGCGGCCGCGGCCGAATGGCCCGGGCTGGTGCGTCAGCTGGTGGCCCACGACCGGCTGGGGGGCCTGGCGGTCTACGGCAGTCCGTATGTGTGGGAGGCCCTGCGCGATCTGGTGCCCCCCGACCGACCGGCGGCCTACAGCCCAGGCCAGATGCCGGCGGCGCAGGCCAGGGTGCTGGCTCGCCTGGGGCTGGCCAGGGCGAAAGGCGGCCCAGGGGACGGATTCACGGATTGACATCGCCTGGGCGGTTGCGCCCCTTGAAGTGGTGTAACTCAGGAGGTCCTGTGACCCTTTCCGGAGGGTGAACAGGAGCAGTCAGGGGATGACTGCCTGGAGGCTGATTGCTCAGCTCCAGATATCCACTATGAACCCTGACCGCTGAATGT
>CAIQIA010000011.1 GCA_903871775.1 uncultured cyanobacterium | reverse complement strand
CTACAACATCGTGGCTGCCCACGGTTACTTCGGTCGCCTGATCTTCCAATACGCCAGCTTCAACAACAGCCGCAGCCTCCACTTCTTCCTGGCTGCCTGGCCGGTCGTGGGCATCTGGTTCACTGCCCTGGGCGTGAGCACGATGGCCTTCAACCTGAACGGCTTCAACTTCAACCAGTCGATCCTGGATTCCCAGGGCCGCGTGCTGAACACCTGGGCCGACATCCTGAACCGTGCTGGCCTGGGCATGGAAGTGATGCACGAGCGCAATGCTCACAACTTCCCCCTCGACCTGGCTGCTGCCGAGTCCACCCCCGTGGCTCTGACCGCTCCCGCCATCGGCTGAGGATCCTGACCCTGCCTGATCTACAGATCACGGCACAATCAGGGATTGCACGAACCCCCGCCTCGGCGGGGGTTTTTTCATGGTTGACGGAGGTCGTCATGGCACCTATGGGGCAGCACCAAGTGAATGAACCCATGCCAAAGCGCCCCCGAAAAGGCCGCATGCGGAGTGCATGCACAATGTGTCTGTTCTTGGCAGATGCCTGCCGGCCGTGCCATCGCTACAGATCCGGGATCTGCCGGAGCCCTCTTGAGGCCATCGCCGGTGGTGATCCCCGACAACGGCGCCTGCAGGTGCTGCAGCGCATCGCCCAACAGGAACCCCTGCAGCTTGACCAGTCAGAAGACGAGAGCCCGGAGGCCCTGATTCGCGCCGATCGCGCTCGCTGATGGCCCAGACCTGCGTACTCGACGCTTCAGCCGTCATCCGCCTGATCTGTGCCGATCCCACTGCGACCCCCTGGACCCCGCCCGATCCTCGCCAAAGCGCCGCTGGTGATGGCGCCAGAACTGATGCTCACCGAAGTCACCAACACACTTGTGCGCGAACTGGTGGATGAGGTGGTAGCAGACCGCCATCTGCACGCCGAAGCGCTGGCTCTGGCCTGTCATTTCGACCACCCCGCCCATGACTGCCTCTACCTGGCCCTTGCCCGACGCGAGGCGGCCTCCCTGATCACGGCTGACCGACGGCTGCGGCAGCTGTCAGAACGGGTGTTGCCCTGATTGTGCAGCCCTATCCCTGGTAGAAAAAACCGCCCCCTGGGCTCAGCTGACGCACCACCGAGCAACGGGTTGCAATCCGCCACAACGCCTGATGGATCGGTGTGGCGTCATGGCGCACCAGATCAGGGAACCGTTCACGCAGCAGCACTGTGCCGCGCCAGGCGTTGTAGTGGGGAATGCTGGGGTTGATGTGGTGGCAGACATGGGTTGAACCGATGCCGTGGTGAAGAAAGTTGAGCAGCGGTCCGTAGGGGCGATCGACCGTCTGCAAAGCCCCTTTGGCCCAGGTCCAGTCGCTGTTGCTGAAGTGGGGAATGTCGACATCGGTGTGCTGGAGCCACGTGTAGGCCACCAGCCAGGCATTGATCACCAGGTAGGGCAGGCCGTACACGCACAACACCCGCGCCGGCGACCATTGGATGGCGGCCAGCCCCAGCAGCAGCAGCATCGCCAGCAGGCCAAGGTTCGAGCGCTGCATCGATCCGCGGAACCCATCGGGGAACAGGGGCCGGCGACCATTGCGGAACGGTGCCCCATGCCAGAAGTGGGAGGTGGGCGCACCGTAGTCAGAGCCGCCCGCCACGCCGAAGAGCAGATACAGGGGCCAGCCGAGCAGCAGATGGTTCACCAGTGCCAGAACGCCGGAAGCCGTGCTGCCCAGCCGCTGTTTGATCGCCAGCATCAGCCGACCCGCCCTTGAGTCGACCCGTGGCGGCACATGGGTTTCACCGCCTTCGAGGTGGTTGCAGTGGGCGTGGTGCACGGCATGGCTGCGCTGCCAGGTGAAGTACGGCACCAGCAGCAGGCTGTGCAGCACAAACCCCACCAGCGCCTCGACACGACGGTTGGGATGGAAGGCGTGATGGCCGCATTCGTGGGCGATCACCCAGCAGCCACCGGCCACGGTGCCGGTGACCACCGCGTACATCAGCCAGAGGGGGGCCGCGGCCGGGGACAGGGGGATCTGGGTGCCGAGGCCAAAGGCCAGCACCGACAGGCCGACCGACCAGCCCAGACTTGTCCAGGCCTTGCGGGGATCGTGTTCGAGCAGGTCAGGCGGCAGACACGACAGCAGTTCGGCCTTGCTGGGGTGGGTGCCTGAACGGGCGGGCAGGCAGGCGGCGGTGGGGAGGGAAACGACCGTTGACGCAGATGCGCCGCACCTTAGACAGTGCCGTATTCGGACCGATGCCCGGTGCCGGTTTCGAACCAGCGACATCCTGCGTGTAAAGCAGGTCAAGCAGCCAGGACGCCTTGCGGTGCAATGGGTTTTGAGGCTCTTGGGTTGTCAGCGCGTGAAAAGTGCGTGAAACTACCCGCCTCCTCACCGGATCAACAGCCCACGGGCGGCATCGGCCTTCTCACGAGCAGCGTCCTGATCTAGGTACTTCTCCAGGGCTGCCAGGCTCCGGTGCCCACTGATCTCAGCCACCTCCCGCAGACTCAGACCGGCCTGATGGGCAGCGGTGAGGGCCGACCGGCGGAACGAGTGCGAACTCACGCCGGCCAGGCCACAGGCGGCGGCCAGCTTGCTGATGGCGGTCTGGGCGCCGCGGATGCTGAGGGGCTGGCCGGCGATGCCAGGGAAGACCCAGCCGCGCTTCGTGGTCGGGCACACCTCCCGCCACGCCAATAGATGGCGGCAAGCAGCTTCAGGCAGGGTGAAGCTCCGGCCGTGGCCGGTCTTGGTGGTACCGCCGAGGATCTCCACCGTGCACCCTTCCACGTCACCCCAGGTCAGCAGGGTCGCCTCCCCGACGCGCATGGCACCCACCGTCATCAGGGCCACCAGGGCGGCATCCCGAGGGCCGGCCGCGGCCAGCATGGCGTCGATCTGATCGGCAGTCAGGACAGCGGCGCGCTTGGTGGCGGTGCTGCGGGCCGGGCGGTCCCGGAGCAGAGCGCGATCAGCGGAACGGCGAGGGGCGGCGGCCATGGCGGGGTCGGCTGGCGATGCCACCAGTATGCGCCTTATCCGCAAAAGGCGCAACTTCTCGCAGATCAGCTGCGCCGCAGTAGGCAGCAGAACCGAGACTCAGGGTCGAGCCGGCCGCGGCCGTTGTTGAGAATCAGCCGGAGGCTGCTGCGGGGGTGGAGGGGCGGGGTGAGAGCATCAACATCTGGATGCGCAGTCCCATGGCAGACCAGCAAGCGCTCCATGCCTTCGCCCAGTGGGTTGCGGGGTGCGGCGGCAACGAGAAGCAGGAGGCCCAGACCTTCGTGCAGAAGTTGCTCACCGCCTGGGGGTGGGAGGACGCCACAGAAGCCGGTGTGAGCTTTGAGCACAAAATCCCCAAGGGCGGGGCCGGCGGCGGCATGGGCTACGCAGATGCCCTGATCCCCGGCAAGGTGCTGATCGAGATGAAGCAGCGCGGCGAGGCCCTGGGCTCGCACTTCCCCCAGCTGCAGCGTTACTGGTTCAACCTGGCGCCGAAGCCGACCTACGCGATCCTCTGCAACTTCGACCAGTTCTGGGTCTACGACTTCAACATCCAGGTGGATGAGCCTGTCGAGCAGCTCCAGACCGCCCAGCTTCCAGAACGTTGGCCAGGGCTGGCCTTCCTCAGCAAGCAGCCCCTCCAGTCGCTGTTCAGGAACAACCAGGTCTCCGTCACCGAGAAGCAGGCGCAGGCCATGGGCCACCTGTTCCACGAGCTCAAGCAGCAGGCGGCCAAGTCCGGGCAGTTCACCGCCCAGCAGGCCCAGCGCTTCGTGCTGCAGTGCGTGTTGTGCATGTTCGCGGAAGACCGCGAGATGCTGCCCAACCGCTTGTTTTCTCTGGCGTTGGAGACCTGCCGCGAGAAGAACGAAAGCACCTTCGACGTGCTCAGCGGGCTGTTCACCGAGATGAACACGCCAGGGGTGACAAGCGGCGGCCGCTTCAAGGGCACCCCCTACTTCAATGGTGGCCTGTTCTCCGAGATCCCCAAGATCGAGCTCAGCCCAGAGCAGCTTGGGCAGTTGAGCGACAGCGCCCGCGAGGATTGGCGGCTGGTGCGGCCCAGCATCTTCGGCAACATCTTTGAGGCCAGCAGTGATGACGCAAGGCGCCATGCCCTAGGCCAGCACTTCACCAGCGAAGCAGACATCCTCAAGGTGGTGCGCCCCACGATTATCGAACCGTGGGAGGCCCGGATTGAGGCTGCCAAGACCATCGACGAGCTGCAGCAGCTCCTGCTTGACCTGCGCAGCTACAGGGTGCTGGACCCAGCCTGCGGAAGCGGGAACTTCCTTTACATGGCCTACAACGGACTCAAGGACATCGAAGCTGCAGTCTTGGCCAAGATGCAGGATCGGCGGCGATCAGACTATCTCAAAGATCAGGCCGTCCTTGCCTACGTGAACGCAGATCAGTTCTTTGGCATCGACACCGATCCTTTCGCTGTTGAGTTGGCGAGGGTGACGGTGATGATTGCCCGGAAGGTGGCCCATGACCGGCTGAGTCTCAAAGAGCGGCAGCTGCCGTTGGACAACCTCGACAAGAACATCGTGCAGGCTGATGCATTGTTCACCCCCTGGCCAGAGGCTGATGCGATCATCGGCAATCCGCCGTTCCTGGGGGGGAAACGCTTGCGAGAAGGACTAGGCAGTGACTACGTCGAGAGGCTATACATGGCTTTTCCAGGACAACAAAACTTTGGAGATATTTGTTGCTACTGGTTCAGGCTTGCCCATGATGCGCTGGGGGGATCAGGGAGGGCAGGGCTCGTTGGCACAAACATGATCAGAAGAGGCTACAACAGGAAGGCATCCCTCGATTATATTCTTGACCACGGAGGATACATTTTTGACGCTACATCCTCTCAGCCATGGTCGGGTCAAGCGAATGTCTATGTAAGCATTGTTAATTGGGGCAAGCAAAGGCCACTTAGCCCTCGCCTAGACGGCGCCGAAGTCAATGAAATAAATTCCCGACTTGACAGAGGAGTTGACGCCTCTCAATCAGCAAAGTTGCTCGCAAATGGTTGCGTATCTTTTATTGGTGCACAGCCTACGGGCAAGGGTTTCGAAGTGCCAAAAGTGCTTGCGTCAGAGTGGATTGGCATGGATGCCAGGAACACTGAAGTCCTAAAGCCGCTTACCACGGCAGGGGGACTAACTAGAAACATACTTGGACATGGAAGAACTTGCATTATTGACTTCGACAACAAATCAATAGAAGAGGCCGAGAAGTATGCTCTTCCTTTCGAGCATGTCAAGGCTTATGTGCGACCAGAGAGGCTGTCTAGCAAAAACAAAGATTTGCATGTTACATGGTGGCTTCATTGGAGATCCAGGCAGGCCATGAGGCGAGCCATCAAAGAAGCTAACGGCGCATTTGCCATTCCCTGCCATTCAAAGTGGGTGATTCCTCTTTGTCTTGAGCACGGATCGCTTGCCAACAACTCAACCACTGTTATAGCGTGCGCAGACTTTTATGTGCTAGGTCTTATTACCTCCAGTGTTCACCGAATTTGGCTCAATGCTCAAAAGTCAACCCTGGAAGATCGGATCCGCTATACTCCTACTACCTGCTTTGAAACCTTCCCCTTCCCCCAGCTGGTGACAGCTGAACAGGCAGATGCGATCCGCCAGCAGATGATCGAACTCAACGACTACCGCAATGCCTGGATGGTGGAGAAGCAGAAGGGGATCACCGAGATGTACAACCGCTACTTTGACGAACCGGCCAGCAAGCTGAGGCAGCTCCATGACGGACTGGATGCTCTGGTGCTGTCCGCTTACGGATGGAACGCAAAGGATGACGTCCTGACGAACCTGCTCGACCTGAACCTAGAGCTGGCAGAACTGGAGGCCCAAGGGCATCTCGTCGTCGGGCCGTGGGATCCACACCGCACAAACAGCAGCGTCAGCGCCTGAGGGCGGCTGTAACTTCACGGTTACAGGTTTACATCGGCCCTCCGGCTTAACAGCTCAACGGGGGCAGGGGGTCGGTGTGCCGTGGGGATTCCGTTGTTAACCGTTTTTCAGGACTCCCGCTAGGCGAAGACCGGGGCTCGAAAAGACCTCGCATCCCCTCCCCCCGAACCAGGACCCGGAGCCAGCTGCAACCATCCCGCAACCCTGAATCAAGGTTGCAACCGACGTTCGAACACACCCTCAGATCCCCCCAGAGCCAGGACCCAGGGCATCGCTCTGCACCAGCAACCCAGGGTGAGCAGCTATCGCCGGCTGGGCGGGAGCGATCGTGAGGGGATCGACTGCCTCCCATGGGCAGGTGCCGCGCCCCTGCTCCATGAGCCGGCTGTAGGCCTCCAGGTCGTCATCCATGGCGGTGAAGGTGCGGATGGCGCGGCCGCGACGATTTACCGTGATGGCGCGCACCCAGCGGGGCCTGGGGCCGCGACGGATGCATACGTCTGAGGACATGAACCGCTCCCGCAGCCAGGGCAGGTGCCGACCGTTGGGGTCGAGCCATCGAACCGCCACCTCGGTGGCGAGCAGCTCCCGCTCCTCTGCCCAGGCGAGGGGATGCCACCAGAGGCTGGGGTCCATGGCGGCGATCTGCGATTCGCTGGGGTGGTAGCCGCGCCCCCATCGGGGTTCCTTTCCGTAGCCCATCACGCCACCTCCTGACCGGCGACTGGCCGCGCCCCCCAGTGGGGGTCGCCGTCGTCATCGTCGGGCATGTCCATGGCGGCAGATACGACCGGCAATGCCCCCTGAACTGATTCCTCCGGGGGGTCTCCGGGGCACCGTGACAACCGTGACAAGGGTGACAACGCTGCGCCGCAAGGGGTTTCGCTTGTCACGGGGTCCGTGACAGGCACCGTGACATCCGTGACAACGCTGCGCTGCAAGGGTTCTCGGGATTTCGCCTTCGCATTAGGAGGGGGCGCCGGTTGAGGGGGGGCGCTGTCGCGGCCGATGTCACGGACCCCAGATCCATTGGTATGACTGCTTGTCACGGTTGTCACGGTGTCCGTGACAGGGCCAGATCCATTGGTATGACTGCTTGTCACCTTTGTCACGGTGGTTTCTAGGGTGTTCCTACGCGTGAGGGTCTGCCTGTAGGTGGTCTCGCGCCCCTGGTCTCCCTTCTCTGCGAGCCCGACATCGACCAGCCGCTGAAGGGCGTCCTTCACCTTCCGCGCCTCTCCCCCTCTCCCCCGATCCCCCCAGGGCACCTCCAGGGCGTCGCACACCGCTCTGGCTGTCATCCAGTCCCCCGCCGCCGTGAGCGCATTGAGGGCGGCCTTCGCCGTGCCGCTGATGTTCTGCTGCTGCCGCTCCTGCTTGTCGTCCTGGCGCTGCTGCCGCTCCGCTTCCCGTGTCTGCTGTTGCCACTGGTCGTGGCCCATCTCCCGCCGGAACCCGGAGCCGTAGGGGGCGATGACCAGATCGAACCCAGGGCCAGACCTTCCTTCACTGAATAGCCGCCGCTCCGGGATCCCCTTCACAAGCGCCCCCTTCGCATCGGTGAGGTAGTGCAGGGTGAGGACGGTGTTGGCTGCTCCTGCGATGGCGTTGTGGCCACTCAGGGCCTCCGTGCCGGCCAAATCCGCTTGCTTGTTGCAGTGATGGATCAGCAGCAGGGAGCCGCCGGCTGCGGTCACAGCGTCTTTCAGGTCGTAGAGCACCGCTGCGATCTCGGGGTCGTGCTCCCCGGCCGTGAGTGACCGGCCGACCGATCGCAGGCTGTCGATGACGACCAGCGCACCGGGATGATCCCCCAGGAGATTCAGGAGCTGGTCGAGGTCATGTTCCGCCAACCGGAAGTGCGACGACCAGATCAGTCGAGGGTGATCCCATAGGTTCTGCGCCTCCAGCATCGTGGCCGTATCGGCGTCGGATTGGTCATCGCTGATGACGACGACGCTGCGATCCGATGGGTCGGGCGCCGGAAGGTCGAGCATCGGCACACCCGTCAGGACGGCCGCGGCGATCGCCATGGATAGGCGCGACTTCCCGACCTTCGGCCGGCCGCCGATGATGGTCAGATCCCGCTCAGGGATCAGGCCAGGGAGTACCCAGCGCACCTCCGGCCGCACCATCGCCAACCGCTCGGCCGCGGTGAGAGGGGTGAAGGTCCTCCCGGCGCCGCGATCCTTCGCTTCGAGGATCAGCGGGGCGATCTCAGCGGCTTTGATGAACTTCTCAAGCTGCAGATCCTTTGCCGCCTTGAGCAGCCGCACCCGCCGCCGGAACTGGTTCCGCTCCTGTGTCGCCTGGATGAAGACGCACCGGCTGAAACACTCCATGCGGCGGCTATGGGTGAGGGCTTTGAGGTTCCGTTCCTTCCATGAGCGGGGGGCGGTGGCGCTGCGTGGCTGCTGCGGCGGGTTCGAGGCACTCGCTGGCGCGTCGTCGGGGATGAACGGCTCACCGCCCATCGGAGGGGTCGGCGTGGGGCGCTCCGGCTTTGGCTTGTCCAGCACAAAGAGGCTGCGATCACCGAAACATTCGTGAATCTCGGTGCGGACGTAACCCCAGGTGCGGCCATCGTTGCCGGTGACTTCCTCGCCCTTCTTGCTGCAGTCCGGCGCCGACCTTTTCACGCCGTGGAAGCACCAGACCGCGTCGCCGTCCTGATGGATGCTGCAGGCGCCGGAGTGGTCGCGGCCGCACATCGGGCACGGCTGCCGCTGGCTGCTGTTGCGCCAGGTGCGGGATGCGCCGCTGTAGCTGCGTGGGCCACGGGTCACCCGATCAGACACCGATCGGGACTTGTACTCCGTGATCCATCGCCAGAAGGCCAGCCATGCGGCAGGTAGCGGCTGGATGGATTCAGGGCCTTCCTGCCACTCCAGGAGCGCCCCTGATGGGCGATGCAGGCCAGCCACGACCACCTGGCCCACGCCGTAGAAACACTCGGCCTGCTCCCGTTTCTGCTCCCCCACAGCAGTCGGTCGAACCACCTTCCCCGCTGCCGGCGGCTCCATCCCCTCGGGCATTTGAAAGGCGACCTTCGTGCGGTCGGGGGCAGTCGGTCGAGTGATGACCCAGGTCTTCGACCAATCGCAGCCGGCCGCGACTGCCGCGTCGATCGCGGTCTGACCATCGAGGTCGAAACACACCACCCGGCCGGCGTCAGGACCGCAGCGCATCCCTACGGCCGTGACGATCGCGGGGTCAGTCGCAGCGATCCCCTCCGGCGTCCAGGCGGCCCTCTGCCATCCCGCCATGGCGCCGCCGGTCTTCGGATTGATCGGGGCCTTCCCGTCGGGGCCCGCGCCGATCGGCAGCAACGGCAGACCCCTCAGGCGGGGGAGCAGATCCCGCCTCCAGTCACCACCGGCCGAAGGCGTTGTCATCGCAACACCCGCCGGCTGCGATCAGCCAACGTCTTCTGCACCTGCTCAACCGACCAGCGAAGGTTCGGGCGCTTGGTGCCGAGACCATGGGCGGCGAAGTCGCGGCCGGGTCGCAGGATTCCTGCTTGCCGGAGTCGCCGCAGCGTCGTGGCACTGATACCCAAAGCCGCAACCGCCGCCTCTGTTGTTGTGTCGAAGCCCATCGCCCGGTGTCAGTTGATGACACCGGGATGATTATTTGCCACAGGGGGTGGTAGGGGACACTCCTGGCGCTTGTGGAAAAAACACGAAACCGCCCGAGACGGCACCACCTCACTGGATTCCCTGAGACGCGGCTCATTACCAGGGCAAAAGATCCCAAGAGCTTTCCACAGACACTTCCGCGGCTGTCTACCGATTGGCGACCAGGGCTTGCACCTTGCTGAGCAGCTTGGGGGTGTCGAGCCTGCGGCCGTACACGGTGAGATGCACAGCCGGGCTGTGCCCCATCACCTGGCTGGCTTCCCTGACTGATAGCCGCAGCTCCACGCCCAGCCGCAGCGCGTATCCATGCCGCAGGCCGTAGGGCGTCAATCCCTCGGGGATCTCGACCGAGATAGGAGATTGCTTCCGCAAGCGGGCAAGTTGTTGGTTGAGCACCTGGCCCGGTGATCGCGCTCCGACCATTCCTGCCGGCAAGCCATGCCGCTCCCAGCGGTTCATCAGGTCGTAGCAGTCGGCTGGCCAGCCTGCGGGCGGCACCGCTGGCACGGTTCGAGCGCCCGTGCTCCCACGGCCACACCGCTTGATCCGGCTCACCACGGCGGCGATTCCCTGACCCTGTTGAGCAAGCTGCAGACCCTTGAACTCGGCAGGGCGCAGTCCGAACACCACCAACAGATCCCACGCCAGCAGGTCGCCGGGGGTGAGCCTGCTGCGCATAATGCGCGCTCGCAATTCTGCGATTTCTGCGTCGCTGAACGACCGCACGCCCTCGGGATCTGCGGCGGCTTTGCCGCCTCCGCGCATGGGCTGTAGGTCCGAGGGCCACGGCCAGCCGGCCTCTTTCCACAGCCTTCGAAACCGCTCGAAGGCCATCTGCCGGGACCGTGTACCGGGCCGCCACTGCTGCAGGGCCGCCACCAGCAGGTCGCGGTCTTCGCTCCAGGCATCTTTGCCGGCCATGGCGATCAGACGGCCCAGATAGGGGGCATAGGTGCGCGCCCAGGTGTCGCTGGCGATCACCTCGCCCACGAGCGCCGTCTCCAGCCGCGCAACCAGCCGCTGCAGGGCTGCAGGGCTCAGTCGATCGCGCTCCCCAACCGCGGGCACACCATCGGGGTCTGGCCAGCGCCAGGTGCCGGCCAGCACCAGGTCATACAGGTTGCACGCCTCAACGAGTGCGGCCGTCGAGGTCGACGGGCCAGGCGGGGTGGCCAGGGACACGGCGCGGCGCTTCGGACCGGATCCATGCGCTTCGCCCGGCCTGACCGGGAGCTCGTCTGAGACCACCCGCAGCCGGTCGCGGTTCACCTCGATGGTCCAGCCGGGCCGGCCTTGCCGGTGCCGCCTGAAGCTGCGGGACAGGTCGGCCAGCCACTGCGGGCGGGAAAGGGCCACGGTTTCACGCCGCGTGAAAATCTGCGTGAAATCTAGGTGGACCTTGGCGGTTTTAGGCCGTTCTGGGCCACTTGGGGCCGAATCGCCCGACCGCGAGAATCCAGGCCCAGACTGGCTCAGACCCTAGATCCCGCTTGGTTTCTGGCGATGCCCGGTGCCGGTTTCGAACCAGCGACATCCTGCGTGTAAAGCAGGCGCTCTACCCCTGAGCTAACCGGGCGTGATTCCATTGTGCCGCTGCCCGTCCGACCGGTGACCGACCTGCCCCCCGACCCCCGGGCCACCACGGCCCTGGCGGCCCTCGCCGCGGTGGTGGCCCGCCTGCGGGACCCCGACGGCGGCTGCCCCTGGGACCTGGCCCAGACCCACGCGAGCCTCATCCCCCATGTGCTCGAAGAAGCCCATGAGGTGGCCGATGCCATCCGCCAGGGCGACGACGATCACCTCTGCGACGAACTGGGCGACCTGCTGCTGCAGGTGGTGCTGCACGCCCAGCTGGCCAGCGACCGCGGCGCCTTCGACCTGGCGGCCGTCGCCGAAACGATCAACGCCAAGCTGGTGCGGCGCCATCCGCATGTCTTCGCCCCCCACGAACCGGCCCGCAGCTGGGAGGCGATCAAGGCCGAGGAACGGGCCGCCAGGGGTGAAGATCGCTCCGCTTCGGCCAGCCCGTTGAGCGACCGGCTGGCGGCCGAGGTGCGGGGTCAGCCGGCCCTCGCCGGAGCCATGGCCATCTCGCGCCGGGCCGCCGGGGCCGGCTTCGAATGGGACGACCTCGCTGGCGTCTGGGCCAAGGTGCACGAAGAGCTCGATGAACTCAAGGAGGCCGTTGCCAGCGGTGACCGGGCCCACGCCGAGACCGAACTGGGGGATGTGCTGTTCACCCTGGTGAATGTGGCCCGCTGGTGTGACCTCAGCCCTGAGGAGGGTCTGGCGGGCACCAACCGCCGCTTTCTGCAGCGGTTCGCCCGGGTCGAGGCCGCCCTCGACGGCGACCTGGCGGGCCGCTCGATCGCCGAACTCGAAGGCCACTGGCAGGAGGCGAAACGGGCCCTTAAACAGGCCGCCACCACCGACCTCCATGCTGACCCCATGCCCCCCGAAGGGCCTGCGGAGCATCCGGGATGACCACCACCGACGGCTGGATCAACGAAGACCACGACGGCATGCGCTATGGCCTGGCCGGCCGGGTGCTGCTCGAAGAGACGAGCCCGTTCCAGCGCATCACCCTGATCGACAGCGACCGCTACGGCAAGGGGCTGCTGCTCGATGGCTGCTGGATGACCGCCGAACGGCAGGAGCGGCACTACCACGAATCGCTGGTGCATCCGGCCCTCTGCAGCGCCGAACGGCTCGAGCGGGTGCTGGTGGTCGGCGGTGGCGACGGCGGCACCGCCCGCGAATGCCTGCGCCATGGTGAGGTGCAGCACCTCGACATGGTCGAGATCGACGGGCGGGTGGTCGAGCTCTGCCGCGAACACCTGCCGTCCATCGGCGGCAGCGCCTGGAGCGATCCGCGGCTGCAGCTCACGGTCGGTGACGGCATCGCCTGGGTCGCCGCCGCGGCCGACGCCAGCTACGACGTGGTGCTGGTCGACGGATCCGACCCCGCCGGCCCCGCCGAAGGCCTGTTCAACCGCACCTTCTTCGAGCACTGCCGCCGCATCCTGCGGCCCGGCGGTGTCTTCGCCACCCAGAGCGAATCGCCCGAAGCCTTTCGGCAGGTGCACCTCGACACCGTGCGGCTGCTGCGCCAGGTGTTCGGCCACGCCGATCCGCTCTACGGCTGGGTGCCGATGTATCCCAGCGGCTGGTGGAGCTGGACCTTCGCCGCCGTCGATGGTCCCCGCTACCGCCAGCCCCGTCCCGAACGGGCCGCCGCCGTGGCTGCCGGCTGCGAGATCTGGAGCCCCCGCTGGCAGCACGGCGGCTTCGAGGCGGTGCCGGCCGCCATCGAACGCGATCTGGAGGACTGACCGATGGGCTCCCACGCTCCGGTGGACCATGGCGGTGGTTTTCTCGATGACGGCGGTGTGTTCATGGGTGCCCGCCGCGACCCCGCCGGCTGCAGCGTCGGCCTGTTCGGCGTCGCCTACGACGGCACCACCTCCTTCAGGCCTGGCACCCGCTTCGGGCCCGCCGCCATCCGGGCGGTGAGCGAAGGGCTCGAGACCTACGACCCGCAGCTCGACCGCGACCTGGCCGATGTGGCCTACGCCGATCTGGGGGCGGTCGACTGCCCCCACGGCGCCCCCGAACCCGTGGTCGAGGCGGTGCGCCACGCCACCGACGCGGTGCTTGACCTGCAGCTGCGGCCGCTGATGCTCGGCGGTGAACACTCGATCAGCAGCGGTGCCGTGGCGGCGGTGGCGGCCCGCCATCCCGACCTGGTGCTGCTGCAGCTCGATGCCCACGCCGACCTGCGCGACAGCTGGCTGGGCAGCCGCCACAGCCATGCCTGCGCCATGCGCCGCTGCCTCGAGGTGCTGCCCAGCGGCACCCTGCTGCAGCTCGCGATCCGCAGCGGCACCCGCGACGAATTCAGCGAACTGCGCCGCGAGCAGCGGTTGCTGCAGCTGGAGCAGCTGCCGGCTTCCCTCGCCGCCCTCGCCGGCCGCCCCATCTACCTCACAGTCGACCTCGACTGGTTCGACCCGTCGGTGCTGCCGGGCACCGGCACCCCCGAGCCCGGCGGCTACGTCTGGAGCGATTTCGCCCGGGTCGTGGAGGCCCTGCGGGGGCAGCGGCTGGTGGCGGCCGATGTGGTCGAGCTCGCCCCCGCCCTTGATCCCAGCGACGTGAGCAGCGTGCTGGCGGCCAAGGTGGTGCGCAGCCTGATCCTCAGCCTCGCGGCAGCCCCAGGCCCATGAGCGGCAGCTGGGACCCCTCGGGGGGTTCAGCGGTGGTGCCGTCGTCGGGCAGCTGCGGCAGCCGCGGGGCGCTGGCCGTCCAGTGGTGGCAGCTCAGGTCGGCGGTGAGGTCAGGATGCAGCGCCAGCCGCCGCAACCGGCACCAGGCGAGGGAACCGGCGGGCTGGCAGTGGCGACACGAGCGACAGCTGGGTCGCAGGGCCATGGCGGAGGCCGCGGGGTGGCGCCCAACGTAGGGAGCGCCGGCGACGGGGCCAAGGGTGGAGCACCGAATCAGCAGGTTCTCGATCGATTCCCTACCC
This sequence comes from uncultured cyanobacterium, assembly GCA_903871775.1. Classification (GTDB taxonomy): domain Bacteria; phylum Cyanobacteriota; class Cyanobacteriia; order PCC-6307; family Cyanobiaceae; genus CAIQIA01. Next base: position 370,362 of record CAIQIA010000011.1, on the reverse strand, counting down.
GTTGTGTTCCGAATCTCCGGTTGGGTCCCGCATCTCCGGTTGGGTTCCGAATCCCCATAGGATCCCGCGAGCTGCCCGCCTTCCATGCGCCGCACCCCCCTGCATGAGGCCTGCCGCGACGCCGGCGGCCGCCTGGTGCCCTTCGCCGGCTGGGAAATGCCGGTGCAGTTCGCCGGCGTGATCGCCGAACACCGGGCCGTGCGTGAACGGGTCGGCATGTTCGACATCTCCCACATGGGGGTGCTGCGGCTGCGGGGCGACGACGTCAAGGGTGTTCTGCAGGGCCTGGTGCCCAGCGACCTGCAGCGCATCGGCCCCGGCGAGGCCCAATACACGGTGCTGCTCAACGACGCCGGCGGCATCCGCGACGACCTGATCATCTACGACCGGGGCGTGATCGATGGCACCGCCGAGGTGGTGACCGTGATCAACGCCGCCTGCGCCGAGGCCGACACCGCCTGGCTGCGGCAGCAGCTCGAACCCCAGGGCATCACCATCGACGACCGCAAGGGCGATGGGGTGCTGCTGGCCCTCCAGGGCCCCGAGGCGCCGGCCCTGCTCGAACGCCTCTGCGGCGAGAGCCTGGCGGGGCTGCCGCGCTTCGGCCATCGCGACCTCACGATCGACGGGGCGCCGGTGTTCGCCGCCCGCACCGGTTACACCGGCGAAGACGGCTTCGAACTGCTGCTGGCCCGCGAGGCGGGCATTGCCCTCTGGCAGCGGCTGCTGATCGAGGGCGTTGCCCCCTGCGGCCTGGGGGCCCGCGACAGCCTGCGGCTGGATGCGGCGATGCACCTGTACGGCAGCGACATGGATGCCGCCACCAGCCCCCTCGAGGCCAGCCTGGGCTGGCTGGTGCACCTCGAGATGCCCCATGACTTCATCGGCCGCGAGGTGCTCGAAGGGCAGACCGCCGCTGGCGTCAGCCGCAGGCTGGTGGGGCTGCAGCTGGAGGGTCGCGCCATCGCCCGCCACGGCTATCCGGTGCTGCACGACGGCGCCGTGGTGGGCGAGGTGACCAGCGGGGGCTGGTCGCCCACCCTCGAGCGCCCCATCGCCCTGGCCTACGTGCCCACGGCCCTCGCCCGCCTCGGCAGCACCGTGGCGGTCGAGATCCGCGGCCGCCAGGAACCTGCGACGGTGGTGCGGCGGCCCTTCTACCGCCGCGCCTGAGGCGTCGGATTCAGAGCAGGGTCACCCGGCCGCTGGCGATGTCGGCATAGGCGCCGACGATCTGCAGACGGCCGGCGGCGACGGCCGCCGCCAGCAGGTCACTGCGGCGGCTCAGATCCCCGGCGACCCGGCGCACGTTGGCCTGCACCGCCAGGGTGAGGTCGTCACCGGCGGGCAGCCCGGCCCGGATCGGCGCCAGCAGCTCCTCCAACGACGGCGTGAGCAGCTCGTGGCCCAGGGCCGCCTTGACGGCGCCGCAGTCGCTGTGGCCCAGCACCACCACCAGGGGGATCGTCAGCAGCCCCACCGCATAGTCGAGCGATGCCACCGCTTCGGCGAAGGCGGTGTTGCCGGCGCTGCGCACCTGGAACAGCTCACCCGACCCGCAGGCGAACAACCAGCCGGGGTCGACCCGCGAATCGGCGCAGGCAAGCACGGCGGCGAAGGGCCGCTGGCCTTCCGCCAGCGCCAGCGGATCGATCTGGCAGTTGTTCTGCCAGAGGCGGGCGAGCCGCTGCATCCGCTGGGCCGGGTCAACGGCGGCGCGGGCGGCGGCCCAGGCCTGCACGAAACGGTCGTTGCCCTGCTGCAACCAGCTGAGAGCATCACCGGGGGTGCACACCTGCAGCCGGGTCTCGAGGTCGGCGGGATCGCCCCCTCCCTCCTCGGCCTGGGCCGCAGCGGGGGCGGCCAGGGCCGCGGCACCGCCGACGCAGGCAAGGGCGGCAGCCAGCAGCAGGGGCCGTCGGTTCATGGCAGCAGGGGTGGCGGCATCGGGTCCATCGTCGGTGCCTCGAGCCCCAGGCGGCGCCGTGGGAAAATCCGCCATTCAGAAGCGGTTCACCATGCGCAGCCACGGGTGCGGCGACCTGCGCGCCGACCATGCCGGCCACGACGTGCAGCTGTGCGGTTGGGTGGACCGCCGGCGCGACCACGGCGGCGTCATCTTCATCGACCTGCGCGACCGCAGCGGCACGGTGCAGATCACGGTCGATCCCGACCGGGCCGAGGCCTTCGCGGTGGCCGAGCACCTGCGCAACGAAACGGTGCTGCAGGTGAGCGGCCGCGTGCGGCCGCGGCCCGCCGAATCGGTGAACGATCGCCTGGCGACGGGGGCCGTCGAGGTGCTGGCCGGCGGGCTGGTGGTGCTCAATGAGGTCAGGGGCACCCTGCCCTTTCCGGTGTCGGTGCACGACGAGGAGAACACCCGCGAAGAGCTGCGGCTGCGCCATCGCTACCTCGACCTGCGCCGGGCCCGCATGGCCCGCAACCTGCAGCTGCGCCACAGCACCGTGCGGGCGATCCGCAACTGCCTTGAAGGCGAGGGCTTCCTCGAGGTCGAGACCCCCGTGCTCACCCGCTCGACCCCCGAAGGCGCCCGCGACTACCTGGTGCCCTCGCGCGTGTGTGGCGGGGAATGGTTCGCCCTGCCCCAGTCGCCACAGCTGTTCAAGCAGCTGCTGATGGTGGGCGGCATCGAGCGCTACTACCAGATCGCCCGCTGTTTCCGCGATGAAGACCTGCGGGCCGATCGCCAGCCGGAGTTCACCCAGCTGGACATGGAGATGAGCTTCCTCGACCAGGAGCAGATCCTGGCGCTCAACGAAGACCTGATCGCCACGATCTGGAAGGCCGTCAGAGGTGTCGAGCTGCCGCGGCCCTTCCCCCGCCTCACCTGGCACGAGGCGATGGAGCGCTACGGCACCGACCGGCCCGACACCCGCTACGGGCTCGAGCTGGTCAACGTCAGCGACCTGGTGGCCGACATGGGCTTCAAGGTGTTCAGCGGGGCCGTGGCCGCCGGCGGCAGCGTCAAGGTGATCGCCGTGCCCGGCGGCAACGACGCCATCAGCAACGTGCGCATCAAACCTGGCGGTGATGTGTTCAGCGAGGCGCAGAAAGCCGGTGCCGGTGGCCTCGCCTTCATCCGCGTGCGCGAGGGGGGCGAGATCGACACCATCGGTGCGATCAAGGACAACCTGAGCGCAGAAAAGAAGGCCGAATTGCTGGCCCGCACCGGCGCCCAGCCCGGCACCCTGCTGCTCTTCGGTGCGGGCGACACCGCCACGGTCAACAAGGCCCTCGACCGGGTGCGCCAGTTTCTGGCGCGCGACCTCGGCCTGGTGCCGTCTGACCGCGAGAACAGCACCTGGAACTTCCTCTGGGTGGTCGACTTTCCGATGTTCGAGTTCAACGCCGACGAGAACCGGCTCGAGGCTCTGCACCATCCGTTCTGCGCCCCCAACCGCGATGACCTGGGCGATGATCCGGCCGCCTGGGCCGAACGGCTGCCCACGGCCCGCGCCCAGGCCTATGACCTGGTGCTCAACGGCCTCGAACTCGGCGGCGGCTCCCTGCGCATCCACGATTCGGCCCTGCAGCGGCAGGTGCTGCAGACCATCGGCCTGCCCCTCGAGGAGGCCGAGGCCCAGTTCGGCTTCCTGATGGAAGCCCTCGACCTGGGGGCCCCACCCCACGGCGGCATCGCCTTCGGCCTCGACCGGATGGTGATGCTGCTGGCGGGGGAGGAGTCGATCCGCGACACCATCGCCTTCCCCAAGACCCAGCAGGCCCGCTGCCTGCTGACCCAGGCGCCGGCCGGCGTCAGCCCCCGCCAGCTCGACGAGCTGCATGTGGCCAGCACCTGGGAGGAGCCTGAGCCGCGATAGCGAAGACAACCAGACAAAAGATCGCCTGGATGGCGCCGGAGTCCAGGCTGAGACTGGTGCAGTCCCATGCCGTTGTCCCAGCCGCCGGCCCCACAGCAGCGCCGCTCCTCGGCTGATCTGGTGCGCCTGTACCTGCAGGACATCGGCCGGGTCGACCTGCTCACCCATGAGGAGGAGCTGACCCTGGCCCGGCTGGTGCAGCGGCGTGAGGCGCTGCTGCAGGAGCGGCGGCAGCTGGCCGAAGCGAACCCGGCCATCGCTGCGCTCGAAGCGCTCGAAGAGGCGCGGCAGCGGGAGACCAGCCGCCTGGGCCATCAGCCGAACCAGAGCCAGTGGGCCGCCGCCGCCGACCTGGATGTGGCGGCCCTGCGCCACACCCTGCAGCAGGGCACGGCCGCCTGGGCCGAACAGCTGGGGGTGACGGCCACCGAGCTGCAGCAGCAGCTGCACCGGGGCCGGCGGGCCAAGGAACGGATGATCCAGGCCAACCTGCGGCTGGTGGTGGCCGTGGCCAAGAAGTACCAGAACCGCGGCATGGAGCTGCTCGATCTGGTGCAGGAGGGCACCCTCGGCCTCGAGCGGGGCGTCGAGAAGTACGACCCCACCCGCGGCTTCCGCTTCAGCACCTACGCCTACTGGTGGATCCGCCAGGGCATCACCCGGGCGATCGCGACCCAGAGCCGAACGATCCGCCTGCCGGTGCACGTGACCGAGAAGCTGAACCGGATCAAGAAGGCCCAGCGTGAGATCGCCGGCCGCCTCGGCCGCACCGCCACCCTGCAGGACCTGGCCAGGGAGCTGGGGCTGAGCGAGGAGGTGGTGCGGCAGACGCTGATGCGGGTGCCGCGCTCGGTGTCGCTGGACACGCGGGTGGGCCACGACCAGGACACCGAACTGGGGGATCTGCTGGAGGACGGCCTGCCGACACCGGAGCAGCGGCTCACCCGCGAAAAGCTGCACGACGACCTGGAGGAGCTGCTGGCGGAACTGAGCGGCCGGGAGGCCAGCGTCATCCGCCTGCGCTACGGCCTCGACGACGACACCCCCCAGACCCTGGCCGAGATCGGCCGCTGCCTCGACCTCTCGCGGGAACGGGTGCGGCAGATCGAATCGCGGGCGCTGCACAAGCTGCGGCTGCCCGAGCGGCGCAGCCGCGTGCGCGACTACCTCGAGGATCTGGACTGACGCCCGTCGCCCGGGGACGGTCGTCGGCCACCGCCGTTCCTAGCCTGCGGGCAGTCCCCTCCCCATCGCCAGGATCGCGCCACCATGACCAGCACCGTCCCTGTGATCGACATCGGCATCCCCGCCGACCAGCGCGCCGGCATCGCCGAAGCCCTGGGCCGGCTGCTGGCCGACAGCACGGTGCTGTACGCCAAGACCCACGGCTTCCACTGGAACGTGACCGGGCCGATGTTCAACACCCTGCACCTGATGTTCATGGAGCAGTACACCGAACTCTGGACCGCCCTCGACGAGATCGCCGAACGCATCCGCGCCCTCGGCCATCCGGCCCCCTTCGGCTACCGCCGCATCGCCGAGCTCTCCAGCATCCCCGAGAGCGCCCAGGTGCCGGCGGCCCTGGCGATGGTGGCCGAACTGGTGCAGGGGCATGAGGCGCTGGTGCGCACGGCCCGGGCGATCCTGCCCCTGGCCGAAGACGCCAAGGACGGCCCCAGCGCTGACCTGATCAACGCCCGCCTGCTGGTCCACGAGAAGACCGCCTGGATGCTGCGCAGCCTGCTCGAATCCTGAGGCCCCCCCCTGGAGGGTCTCGGTAGATTGGGGGGTCGCCAGCGGAGCCCATGGCCAAGTTCGTCTTCGTCACCGGCGGCGTCGTCTCGAGCATCGGCAAGGGGATCGTGGCGGCCAGCCTGGGGCGGCTGCTCAAATCCCGCGGGTACAGCGTCTCGATCCTCAAGCTCGACCCTTACCTGAACGTGGATCCGGGCACCATGAGCCCGTACCAGCACGGGGAGGTGTTCGTCACCGACGACGGTGCCGAGACCGACCTTGACCTGGGCCACTACGAACGCTTCACCGACACGCCGATGACGCGGCTGAACAGCGTCACCACCGGCTCCATCTACCAGGCGGTGATCAACAAGGAACGGCGGGGTGATTACAACGGCGGCACCGTGCAGGTGATCCCCCACATCACCGGCGAGATCCGCGAACGCATCCACCGGGTGGCGGCCAACAGCCACGCCGATGTGGTGATCACCGAGATCGGCGGCACCATCGGCGACATCGAATCCCTGCCGTTTCTTGAGGCGATCCGCGAATTCCGCAAGGACGTGGGCCGCCACGACCTGGCCTACGTGCACGTGACCCTGCTGCCGTTCATCGGCACCTCGGGGGAGATGAAGACCAAGCCCACCCAGCACTCGGTGAAAGAGCTGCGGTCGATCGGCATCCAGCCCGACGTGCTCGTCTGCCGCTGCGACCGGCCCATCAGCCTGGAGCTGCGCGAGAAGATCTCGGGCTTCTGTGGGGTGCCGTCCGACGCTGTCATCCCCGCCCGCGATGCCGACAGCATCTACGCCGTGCCGATCGAGCTGGAGCGGGAGGGCCTCAGCCGTCAGGTGCTCGATGTGCTGGCCCTCGAAGACCACGACAGCGACATGGCCCGCTGGGAAGAGCTGGTGCAACGCCTGCGCAGCCCCAACCCATCGGTGAAGGTGGCCCTTGTGGGCAAGTACGTGGCCCTCAACGACGCCTACCTGTCGGTGGTCGAGGCCCTGCGCCATGCCTGCCTCGAAGCGGGCTGCAGCCTCGACCTGCACTGGGTGGGGGCCGAAAGCCTCGAAGAGCAGGGGGCCGATGCCCTGCTGGCGGGCATGGATGCGGTGGTGGTGCCGGGGGGCTTCGGCAACCGCGGCGTCGACGGCAAGGTGGCGGCGATCCGCTGGGCCCGCGAACGACGGGTGCCGTTCCTGGGGCTCTGCCTGGGGATGCAGACGGCGGTGATCGAGTGGGCACGCAACATCGCCGGCCTGGTGGGGGCCACCAGCGCCGAACTCGAACCGGCGGCCCACCATCCGGTGATTCACCTGCTGCCCGAACAACAGGACGTGGTCGACCTCGGCGGCACCATGCGGCTGGGGGTCTACCCGTGCCGGCTGACCGCCGGCAGCCGGGCCCATGATCTCTACGGCGAAGAAGTGGTGTACGAACGCCACCGGCATCGCTACGAGTTCAACAACGCCTACCGCAGCCTGTTCCTCGAGTCGGGCTACGCGATCAGCGGCGTGTCGCCCGATGGCCGGCTGGTGGAACTGATCGAGCTGCACGACCATCCGTTCTTTGTGGCCTGCCAATTCCACCCCGAATTCCTGTCGCGACCCGGCCGCCCCCACCCGCTGTTCCGCGGCCTGATCGAAGCGGCCCGCCAGCGGGCATGACCACGGCGCTGCCGGTCGTCGAGACGTTCCATTCGCTGCAGGGTGAAGGCCTGCACAGCGGCCGCAGCGCCTTCTTCATCCGTCTGGCGGGCTGCGACGTGGGCTGCCCCTGGTGCGACACCAAGGTGTCGTGGCCCGCCGACGCCCATCCCCGGCGCACCCCCGAAGACCTGGCCGCCGAGGCCGCCGCCGCCCGGGCCGCCGGGGCGGCCTTCGTGGTCGTCACCGGCGGCGAACCGCTGCAGCAGGACCTGGGGAACCTGTGCACGGCCCTCGCCGGGGCCGGGCTGCCCCTGCACCTCGAGACCAGCGGTGTGGCCGCCCTCAGTGGCCGTTTCGACTGGATCACCCTCTCCCCCAAGCCCCACCGACCACCCCTGCCGGCACTGCTGGCGGCCTGCCATGAGCTCAAGGTGGTGGTCGCCTCGGCCGACGACCTGGCCTTCGCCGAGGCGATGGCTCGGCAGGTCCCCAGGCGGGCAACACTGATGCTGCAGCCGGCCTGGGGAGAACCGGAGGGGATGCGTCTGGCCATCGGCCATGTGACGGGCCACCCAACCTGGCGCCTGAGCCTGCAGACCCACAAGTGGCTGGGGCTGCGCTGAAAAGCGCAGAACGAGCTAAGCTGATTTCAGCTTACTCTAAGTCAACTCCTACCATGGCTGTCCATAGCCACACCACCAAGCCGCTGGCTGACGGGGCCACCCGCACGTCCTACGAACCCCCGGTCTCCCAGGACGCGGCCGCAAGGACGTTCGTGGTCAGTCTTGATGCAACCGACGGCTACGCCGTCATCACCGATTTTCAGGCCGGTGATCGCATTCAGCTCGACTGTGATGAGCTGGGTGACTATCAGCTCATCCCCGGCAACCACCACGGGGGCGCCAACGGCGGCTTCTGCATCTTCTATGTCGGCGAACATCGCAGCAGCGATGCCGGCGACCTGATCGCCGAGATCTCAGGCCCGGCGGCGGGCAGCCTGGATCTCATGGATGCCGCCACATTCGTCTGGAAGATTCCCGAAGGCGTGGCCATCTCGGTGGGCCTGCCATCCAACGACATCGTCATCGGCACCGACGCCAGTGACGTGCTGTCGGGCTGCATGGGCAGCGATGTGGTCATCGGCGGGGCGGGTGATGACGTGATTTCGGGAGTGCACACCGAAATGCCTCTGCCCGGGCGTGGTGAAATTGATGTGCTGATTGGCGGACCGGGGCTGGATCGCCTTGTGCTCGGGGGCCAGCACGGCATTTACTACAAAGACGTTGTTGGCCGGGACACAGACAGCTACGCCGCCATCCAGGACTTTGAAAAGGGTGATCAGATCGTGCTTGAGTGCGATCAGATGGGCAATTATGTGCTTGTCGAATCGACCGTCGGCCTGTCAGCTGCCACCTGCATCTACTACAATCGTGATGGCAAATCGGGCATCAGTGACTACGACGACCTGATCAGCGTGGTGCAGGGCCCGGCGGCCCGCAGCCTCGACCTGATGGATGCCACCACCTTCCAGTGGTTCATCGATCCTGAAGCCATTGATGCTGTGGGCGGAGCCGCCAACGACATTCTGATGGGCAGCGACGACGACGATGTGCTGATCGGCCGTGGGGGTACCGATGTGCTGATCGGCGGCCTCGGCGATGACAGCCTGATCGGCGTGGATCCCGAAGCTCCCCTCCCGGGGCAGGGAGAGACCGATGTGCTCATCGGCGCTCCCGGCGCCGACACCTTTGTGCTCGGCAGCGGCCTGAAAGATTACTACCTGGATTTTGGAACAGCCAGTGGCCTGGGCTATGCGGCCATCCAGGATTTTGGCGACAACGATTTCATCGCCCTGGCCGGCGAACAGGGGGATTACGAGCTGCAATCCTGCAGCGTCGGTCTCTCTGATGCCACCTGCATCTACGCCGATCGCGACGGCCAGCCTGGCATCGGCAGCGGCGATGATCTGGTGGCCGTTGTGCAGGGATCCGGCGCCATCGGTCTGACCCTCGATTCGGCCCGGTTCCGCTGGGGTTACGAGGCCCCGGCCAGCGTGTCGGCCGATGATCTTGATGCGCTTCCCGGCCAGCTGGTGGAACAGTCCCGCCTGCCGCAGAACGGGACCTTCACCTGCCGGATGAACGATGGCGGCTTCAGTGCCGACTTCCCCAGCCGATCGGAATCTTCGGATGTGGTGATGCTGGGCATGGGCTCAGGACCGGACCTCAGCCGTGTTGACCGTTCCCAGCATGTGGAGGCTGCTGACGGGTCCAGCGAAACCATCGAGCAGGCAGGCAGAGACTGCCTGCCCGGCGACATCGACAACTACATCCACACCCGCGGCGGCAACGACACGATCATCGGTTCGGCCGGCAGCGATTTCATCCGTGCCGGTGCCGGCGACGACCTCATCGATGCCAGGGCCGGTGACGACGTGGTGCGCAGCGGCAGTGGCAACGACCGGGTCGCCCTCGGTGCCGGTGCCGATCAGCTGCTGATCACCCGCGATCAGCTCTCGGGTCGCGACCTGCTGCTCGATTTCAGCAGCGAGGACCGGTTGGTGCTCGCCGATGGCATCCGGGTGCTGACAGGCATCGGCAGCAATCTGCTGACCGTGGGGTTCAGCGCCGACGCGAGCCAGGAGCTGCAGCTCACCGGCGGCAGCCTGAGCACCTGGAGTGAAGGGCTGATCCGCTCGCTGGCCTGAGCGGTGACCCCTTGACGCCCTCAGCGCACCGCGGCCTCGCGGCTCTCGCTTTCGGCCTTCCAGAGGCGCCAACGCACCTGGAAACCCTCCGGCACGTAGACCACCACGGGCAGGCTCACGTTGTAAGGCAGCAGGAACGGCTCACCGCCAAGGCCGACGAAACGCCGTTCAGGAGCCTGATCGGGGCAGGCCCGACGGGTCGCGATCAGCGGACCGACCTTGTCGAGCCGCACCACCGGATAGCCCCAGCCCGGCACACTGTCGCGCCGCAGCTGCCCGCCGAAGTGCTGGGTGTTGCAGTCGACCTCGATCTCACGGCCGACGATCAGCTGCACCCGCCAGTCGGCGGGATTGCCGCTGATGGCCGGGTCGGGGGAGGGCCGCAGCAGCGGATTGAGCTGGAACACCCAGCGCTGCTGACCGGCCGGTGCCGGCGGATACGGCGTCAGATCGAGGTAGGGCACGGCGGACGCCGGCAGGGCAGCGGCCAGCAGAACGGCAATGGTGGCTGTGGTGGTGGCGGTGGGTTGGCCCATGCAGCGACCCCAGGGGACTGCCTGCATCCTGGTGCCAGCGGCGGCCACCGCCATCGGCCAGAGTGACCGGCAGCCCCAACGGTCTGCGTGGAAGACCTGCGCCGCACTGAGCCGCTGGCCGTCGCCCTGCTCTCCGGTGGGCTTGATTCGGCCACGGCGGCGGCCCTGGCGATCGAAGCCGGTCACCGGGTGATCGGCCTGTCATTCGACTACGGCCAGCGCCACCGGCGCGAACTGGCGGCCGCCGGGCGGCTGGCCAGCGCCCTTGGCCTGATTGAACACCATGTGATCGCGGTGAACCTGGCGGCCTGGGGCGGCTCCTCCCTCACCGACCCTGACCTCGACCTGCCCGCCGATGGCGTGCAGCCCGGTGTGATTCCCAGCACCTATGTGCCCGGCCGCAACACGGTCTTCATCGCCCTGGGCCTGAGCCTGGCGGAGGCCCGCGGGGCCGGCCGGCTCGTGCTGGGGGTGAACGCCGTCGACTACTCGGGCTATCCCGACTGCCGACCCGATTACCTCGATGCCTTCCAGACCCTCGCCGACCTGGCCAGCCGCAGCGGTCGCGAAGGCCGCGGAACACAGCTGTGGGCACCGCTGGTGGCCTGGGACAAGGTGCAGATCGTGCGCGAGGCCCTGCGGCTGGGGGTGCCGATCGGCGAGACGTGGAGCTGCTATGGCGGCGGCGCGCGCCCCTGCGGGGTCTGCGACAGCTGCCGCATCCGCGACGGGGCCCTGGTCGCCGCCGGCCGCGCCGACCTGGCCGGTGCCGGTCCGGCCTGACATGGAACGGCTTCCCCTGGCCTGGCGGGATCCCTGGTCCCTGGCCCTGGCCCTGGCCGACGACCAGGGCCGCGAGGGGCTGGTGCTGCTCGAAGGCGACGACAGCCCCCTCGGCGACGGCGGCGTGCTGGGGGTGGCGCCGCTGGAGGTGCTCTGCTGCCGGGGCCGGCCCCAGGACGCCGGCGCCCGCGATCCCTTCGCGGCCCTCGAGCAGGCGGTGGGCCGGGCGGCGGCGGTGGGGGGGCACTGGCTGGGCTGGCTGGGCTACGAAGCCGGCGCCTGGGTCGAACCCGGTGACCACTGGCCCTCCAGCGACATGGCGGTGCTCTGGGCCGTGCGCCACGATCCGCTGCTGCGCTTCCGCCGCTCAGAACGGCAGCTGTGGCTCGAAGGCCACGACGGCGACCGGCTGCGGCGGCTGGCCGCCCGCATCGCGCAGCTACCGATCGACCCGCCGGCCGACCCGCCGTGGCCGGGCCTGGCGATCGACCGCTGGCACTGGCACACCCCAGCGGAGCGCTACGCCGACCACGTGCGCACCCTGCAGGAATGGATCGCCGCCGGTGATCTGTTCCAGGCCAACCTCACCGCCTGCTGCGAGGCCCTGCTGCCCGCACCGGCCGATCCGCTGGCCCTCTACGGCTGCCTGCGGCGCCACTGCCCGGCCCCGTTCGCCGGCCTGGCCCTGGGGCCGGAGGGGGAAGCGGTGCTGTCGGCCTCACCGGAGCGGTTCCTGAGGCTGCAGCCCGACGGTGCCATCGAGACCCGGCCGATCAAGGGCACCCGGCCGCGCCATCGCGACGCCGCCACCGACGCCGCCAGCGCCGCCGAGCTGGTCTGCGACCCCAAGGACCGGGCCGAGAACGTGATGATCGTCGACCTGCTGCGCAACGACCTGGGCCGCGTCTGTCGACCCGGGTCGATCGAGGTGACGCAGCTGCTGGGGCTGGAAAGCTATGCCCAGGTGCACCACCTCACCTCGGTGGTGACCGGCCGGCTGCGATCGGGGCTGGGGGTGGTGGATCTGTTGCGGGCCTGCTGGCCGGGGGGGTCGATCAGCGGTGCCCCCAAGGTGCGGGCCTGCCAGCGGCTGGCCTCCCTCGAACCGGTGCCCCGCGGGCCCTACTGCGGCTCGCTGTTCCGCCTGGGGGCCGACGGCAGCTTCGACAGCAGCATCCTCATCCGCAGTGTGCTGCAGCGGGGCCGGCGCCTGCGCCTGCATGGCGGTGGCGGCATCGTCGCCGATTCAAACCCGGCCCTGGAGGCGGCCGAACTGGGCTGGAAGGTGCAGCCGATCCTGGAGGCCCTGGCCTGACGCCATGGATCACGACCCGATGGAACACAACGACATGCCTGGCGCCATCGCCTGGGTCGAGGGGCAGTGGGGGGCCCCCGGCGCCCTCCGCCTGCCCCTCGATGACCGGGGGCTCAGCCTGGGGGACGGTGTGTTCGAGACGCTGCTGCTGCGCGACGGCGCCCCCCGCGCCCTCGACGAGCATCTGCTGCGCTGGCAGGCCGGGGCCCGGCTGCTGCAGCTGCCGCCCCCACCAGACGCCCAGCGGCTGCGGCCCCTGGTCGCGGAGGCGGTGGACCGCAGCGGCCTGCGGGCCGGAGCCGTGCGCCTCAACTGGAGTGCCGGCGGCGGCGGCCGCGGACTCGACCGGCCGACCCCCTGCACCGGACGCTTCTGGTTCGGCCTGCATCCCCACCGCCCTGCCCACCGCCCCCTGCGGGTGGTGGTGAGCCACCAGCTGCGACGGCAGGCCGGCGATCCCCTGGGGGCCTGCAAGACCCTGGCCTACACCCAATCCGTGCTGGCGCGGCTCGAAGCCCGCCAGCGCGGTGCCGACGACGCCCTGCTGCAGAGCAGCGACGGCAGCCTCTGCTGCGGCAGCAGCGCCAACCTGCTGCTGGCCGACCCGGCCGGCGGCTGGCTGACGCCCCCCCTGTCCAGCGGCTGCCTGCCCGGCATCATGCGTGGCCGTGGGCTCGCCCTGGGGCTGGTGCGAGAAGCCGTGCTGCCACCCGCGCTGCCCGGCGACAGGCCGGCCCTGCTGCTCAACAGCCTCGACTGCCGGCCGCTGCAGCCCGACGGCAGCGACGAGGCCCGGGAGCTGTTCGAGCGGCTGCTGGCCGCCGGCCCCTGACGGATGGCGCAGCCTTACCGAAAGAAAAAAGAAAGTTCCAGCACCGATCGTGATTTCGTGACCTTCGCGACCAACGCCCTGGCGCCCCCGTGGCTTCATGGCTTTACCCCGTTGTCCTCCGCTGCCCTTCGATGGCCCCCTCTCCCTGCACTTACCGCAACAGCCAGGACCGCATGGTGATCGTGCGCTGCTTCGGGGCTCAGCAGTTCTATCTCGAGCGAGTGGTGTTCCCCTTCGAGATTCTCAGTTTCAGCGCCCCCACCGACGCCGAGATCGAGATCTGGACCCATGGCCTGGGAGGCCCTGAACTGCTCGAGACCCTGCCGGTCAGCGAGCTGACCAGCGAGGGGCAGGAGCAGCTCCAGGACCAGCCCCAGGAGCTGGACCGGCTGGCGGTGCCGGCCTGAAGGTCAGACGCTCAGGAACCGGTGCAGGGTTTCCTGGCTGAGTTGCGTGGTGGCCCCACTGGCCACCACTCCCCCCTTCTGCATGGCGTAGTACCAGTCTGACTGGCGCACGAAGCTGGCATGGTGCTCCACCAGCAGCACCCCGATGCCGGTCTCCCGCAGGATGCGGGCGACGGCCCGCTGAATGTCGAGCACCACCGACGGCTGGATGCCTTCGGTGGGTTCGTCGAGCAGCAGCAGGCGGGGTTGCCCCAGCAGCGCCCGGGCGATCGCCAGCTGCTGCTGCTGACCCCCCGACAGATCGCCGCCGCGGCGGTTGAGGAAACGCTCGAGGATCGGGAACAGCTCGAAGACCAGCGGGTCGATGTGACGATGGCGGCGGATGCCGCCCTCGCGGGCCTCAAGACCCAGCAGCAGGTTCTCGCGCACCGTCAGCTGCGGGATGATCTCGCGACCCTGGGGCACGTAGCCGATGCCCCCCCGGGCCCGCTCATGGGGGGGCTGGGCCGACAGATCGTGGCCATCAAGGTGGATGCTGCCGCTGCGCTGGCGCAGCAGACCGATGATCGTCTTGAGCAGCGTCGTCTTGCCGACACCGTTGAGGCCGATCAGGCAGGCCATCTGGCCTGGCCTGACGCTGATGTCCACATCCCGGAGGATGTGACTTTCGCCGTAGTAGACGTTCAGGCCACGAACGGCGAGAAGCTCCTGGTCGTCGATGGGCGTCATGGTCATGGCTGGCTCTGGTGGTCGTCGTCGACGCCGAGGTACACCTCGATCACCCGCGGATCCTTCTGCACCGAATCCATGCTGCCCTCGCAGAGCACATGGCCCTCATGCAGCACGGTGACGGGGCTGTCGAGATTGCGGATGAAGTCCATGTCGTGCTCGATCACGATCACGGTGTGATCACCGGCGAGGCTGCGCAGCAGCTGACCGGTGCGGTCGGTCTCTTCGTCCGACAGGCCGGCGACGGGTTCGTCCACCAGCAGCAGGTCGGGATCCTGGGCCAGCAGCATCGCAATCTCGAGCCATTGCTTCTGGCCGTGGGCCAGGCCACCAGCCAGCTGCTGGGCCTGGGGGTCGAGCCCCACCACCCGCAGCAGGTGCTGCACCCGGTCCTGGGCCGAGCCGTCCAGTCGGCCGAACAGCAGCGCAAAGGGTGAGCGGCGGCTCACCGCCAGCTCGAGGTTGCGCCGCACGCTGAGGTTCTCGTACACCCGCGGGGTCTGGAACTTGCGGCCGATGCCGAGGCGGGCGATGCGGTGTTCACTGATGCCCACCAGCGAACGGCCGCGGAAGATCACCTCGCCGGCGGTGGGACGCACCTTGCCGGTGATGACATCGAGAAAGGTGGTCTTGCCGGCACCGTTGGGACCGATCACCGCCCGCAGCTCACCGGGCTGGAGGCTGAGGTTGAGATCGTTGAGGGCACGGAAACCATCAAAGCTGACGGTCACACCCCGCAGTTCAAGCAGGGCGGTCATGGCTCACCTCCAGGACGCTGGGACAGGAAGCTCGACTTCTCGGCCTGCACCGCAGGATCGAGATCGAGGCCGGGATAGGTGCTGGCCCGCGGCGCCCGGCCCAGCATCGCCAGCAGCTGCTGCAGGCCACCCTGGCGCCACCAGCCCACCAGACCGTCGGGAAGACCCGTCACCACCAGCAAAAACAGGGCCCCCTGCACGAACAACCAGGTCTCCGGCAGCTGCTCGCTGATCAGGCTCTTGGCGTAATTGATCAGCACGGCACCCAGCACCGCACCGATGAGGGTGCCGCGACCACCCACCGCCACCCAGATCACCATCTCGATCGAGAACGGCACAGCCATGTACTGGGGGCTGACGATGCCCGACTGCACGGTGTAGAGCGCTCCACTGATGCCGGCAAGGGCACCGGCGACGGTGAACACCAGGGTCTTGTAGGCCGTGGGGTTGTAACCGGTGAAGCGCATGCGGGGCTCGTCATCGCGGATCGCCACCAGGGCATCACCGAAGCGGCCCCGGGTGAGCCAGCGACAGAGCAGCCAGGCCGCCACCACCAGCAGCACCGTGAGCCAGAAGAGGTTGCGCTGCATGGCATCTGATCCCACCAGCTCGCCGAAGAGGCGGGCCGTGTCGGTCTTGAGGCCGTTGGTGCCGTTGATCAGCCGCTGCTGGCCGTTGAAGAAGTTGAAGAACACCAGCAGCGCCGCCTGGGTGAGGATCGAGAAATAAACCCCCTTGATGCGATTGCGGAACACCAGATAACCCAGCAGCCCGGCGACGAGGGCCGGGATGGTCCAAAGGGCGATCAGGGTGAAGACCGGCGAGGCAAAGGGCTGCCAGAAGGCCGGCAGCTCCTTGACGCCATAGAGCCCGAAGAATTCAGGCAACTGCCCGGGCTCAAGCGAATTGAGCGAGAGATGCATGCCGATGGCATAGCCACCGAGGGCAAAGAAGATGCCCTGCCCCAGGCTGAGCAGGCCGGTGTAACCCCAGATCAGATCAACACCCAGGGCGACAATGCCAAGGGAGAGGAAGCGGCCGAGGAGGTTGAGCCTGAAGGGGGGCAGCACGGCCGGCAGAATGAGGCTGGCGGCGACGATCAGCACCCACGGGGCCCAGCGCCGCAGGGATCGGCCGGCAAACGATGCGGTGGAAGAGTCGCTGGAAGACGGCAACATGCCTCAGGCCTCCACCATGCGGCCCTTCTGCGGGAACAGACCCGCGGGACGGAATTGCAGAAACACCATGATGAGGATGAAGACCAGCACCTTCGCCATCGAGGTGGTGGCGAAGAAGGTGATGGTGGAATTGAGTGCCGCCGGCATCGTCGGCCAGATCAGCAGCAGTGATCCGGAGCCGATCACGTAATCAACGATGCCCAGCAGGAAGGCCGCGACCACGGTGCCCCAGAGTTTGCCCAGACCGCCGAGCACCACGACCATGAAGGCGAGCACGATGTAGTTGCCGCCGAGGTTCGGTCCCACCGAGCCGAGCAGGGTGACGGCGACGCCGGCGATGCCCGCCAGCCCCGAACCGACGAAGAAGGTGAGGGCATCCACGGTCTCGGTGGGAATGCCGAGGCAGCTGCTCATCGAACGGTTCTGGGTCACGGCACGGATGCGGATGCCCCAGGCGCTCTTCTGCAGGAACCAGTTGACCGCCACCAGCGCCAGGGCGGTGAGGGCGAGGATGAACAGGCGGGCGCTGGGCATGGTGACCCCCGCCAGATCGATGGAGCCCCGCAGCCACTGGGGGGCGGTGACATCGATGTTGCGGGCACTGAACCAGGGCTGGTGCAGCGCCCGCACCGCCCCGAGGCCGCTGCCGACGATGACGCCGGCGGCCACCGCCACCACCCAGCTGCCGGCCCGCAGCAGCGGGGTCCAGGTCTGGCGCCACCAGACGGCCGGCGTGAAGCGAGGGGCCAGCAGACCCACCGCCACCGCCAGCAGCAGGCCGATGATGAAGGCGCTGGAGACCGATCGCACGAACTGCTGCAGGATCAGGCTCACGCCCCAGGTGGCCAGCAGGGTTTCCAGGGGGCGGCCATAAAGGCGGCGGATGACTGTCTTCTCGAGCAGCAGGCCTGCCAGGCCGCTGACCAGGAAGGCGCAGGGAATGGCCAGGAGGATGTAGACGGGGAAGAGCGCTTCAAGGGGGCCGTCCTTGAGCAGGTTCTGCACCACATAGGTGGTGTAGGCGCCCACCATCATCAGCTCCCCATGGGCCATGTTGATGACGCCCATGAGGCCGAAGACAACGGCGAGACCGAGGGCGGCCAGCATCAGCACCGAGCCGATGGCCAGGCCGTTGAAGAGGGTGTCCAGAAAAAGAGTCATGCGGTCCGCCTCCGCGGACGGTGGGTTATGGAGTCCGCTTTTGCGGACGGTGACTGGGCAGGAAAAAGCCAGGACGGCGCACGGGTCAGAAACAGAAAAAGGGGGGAGAGCACTCCCCCCCCGGTGGCCGGCCCGGCCGTGGATCACATCTTGAACTTGCCGGCGTCAGGACGCTTCTGGGTCCAGTCGCAGGTGTAACCCTTGGTTTCGGGCACGAACTGGTTCCAGGCCACGGGCTTCACGAAGCCCTTGTTCTCGAGGATCTTGAACATGCCGTCCTTCTGCACCTCACCGATCAGCACAAGCTTCTCGATGTGGTGGTTGGGCTGCACGGTCACCTTGCCCTCGGGGGCATCGAAGCTGACGCCGATCAGGGCTTCACGCACCTTGTTGTCGTCAACACTGTTGGCCTTCTCGGCACCGGCCTTCCAGAGATAGACCATGTTGTAGGCGGCTTCGGCGGGGTCATTGGTGACCCGCTTATCGCCGTACTTGGCCTTGAAGTCGGCCGTGAACTTCTTGGAGGCGGGGGTGTCGAGGCTCTGGAAGAAGTTCCAGGCGGCGTAGGTGCCCTCGAGGTACTCGGGGCCGATGGCGGCGATCTCTTCTTCAGCGATCGAGAAGCTCATGATCGCGTAGCCATTCGCCGGGGTGATGCCAGCGGCCTTCATCTGCTTGAAGAAGGCAACGTTGCTGTCCCCGTTGAGGGTGTTGACGATCACGCCGCCCTTGGGCAGAGCCTGCTTGATCTTGGCGATGATCGGAGCCACCTCGGTGTTGCCGAGGGGCAGGTAGTCTTCACCCACCAGCTTGCCGCCCTGGGCCTTGAGCTGCTCCTTGATGATGGTGTTGGCCGTCCGCGGATAGACGTAATCCGAGCCCACCAGGAAGAAGTCCTTGCCTTTGTTCTTCAGCAGCCACTCCACGGCAGGCTCGGCCTGCTGGTTGGGGGTGGCACCGGTGTAGAAGATGTTCTTCGAACACTCCTGGCCCTCGTACTGGATCGGATAGAAGAGGAAGTGATCCTTGGCTTCATACACCGGCAGCATCGCCTTGCGGCTGGCGGAGGTCCAGCCGCCGAAGACCACGGCCACCTTGTCCTGATCGATCAGTTTCTTCGACTTCTCGGCGAAGGTGGGCCAGTCGGAGGCTCCGTCTTCTTCGACCGGAACGATCTTCAGCTTCTTGCCGTCAACGGTGACGCCGCCGGCCTTGTTGATCTCGTCGATGGCCATCAGCTCGGCCTCGGCCACCGTGTTCTCGGAGATGGCCATGGTGCCGCTGCGGGAATGCAGGATGCCGACCTTCACCTCGCCGTCAAAACCACCGCCGGCTCCGCCGGTTTCGCCGCCACCGCCGCCGCAGGCGACGAGGGACAGGGTGGTGGCCAAGGCCGCTGCTCCGGACAGCACACGGAAGAGCGGTTGGGAAGGGGCGTTCGCCATGGGGGACCTTCAGGGTGTGGCCGCAGGACGCGGTCCCGGGAAGGTATGGGGGATCGGAACCACGGCCTGTAGCAACGGCGACTGACAGCAGAGGGTGCTGACGGGCTTCGGGATCAGGCCGGCGGAAGCTGATCGAGCAGGAACCGCTCGACCGTCGCCAGGCCGGTGCCGGCACGCAGGTCGGTGAAGCACCAGGGGCGATCCCCCCGCTGCCGCCGGGTGTCGCGCTCCATCACCTCGAGGCTGGCCCCCACCAGCGGCGCCAGGTCGATCTTGTTGATCACCAGCAGATCGGAGCGGGTGATGCCGGGCCCCCCCTTGCGCGGGATCTTGTCGCCGGCGGCGACGTCGATCACGTAGATGCAGAGATCGACCAGCTCGGGGCTGAAGCTGGCGGCCAGGTTGTCGCCGCCGCTCTCGACGAACACCAGGTCGAGGTCCGGGAAGCGGCTTTCGAGGTCTTCGACCGCCGCCCGGTTGATCGAGCAGTCCTCACGGATGGCGGTGTGGGGGCAGCCGCCGGTCTCGACCCCGCGGATGCGCTCGGGGGGCAGGGCGCCGACGCGGGTGAGGAACTGGGCGTCTTCCTGGGTGTAGATGTCGTTGGTGACGACGGCCAGATCCAGGTGGTCGCGCAGCCGCCGGCAGAGCACCTCCACCAGGGCGGTCTTGCCCGACCCCACCGGCCCCGCCACCCCCACCCGCAGTCGGCTCATGCTGCTGCCCCTGTGTGCGTGGGATCCACTGTCTAGCGTGGGAGCATCCGCCGTGCGGTCCCCATCGACCCCTGGATCCTGCTGCTGCTGATCGGCTGCGGCCTCGCAGGCGGCTTCATCAACACCATCGCCGCCAGCGGCGCCACGGTGACCCTGCCCGGCATGATCGCCATGGGCCTCGAACCGGCGGTGGCCAATGGCACCAACCGGCTGGCGGCCGTGGCCGGGCTGGCCACCGCCACCTGGCGGTTCCAGCAGGCCGGCGCCATTCCCTGGGGGCTCACCCTGCGGGCGACGGCGCCGATGGTGCTGGGGGCAACGCTGGGGTCCCTGGCCGCCACCGCCGTCAGTGACGCCTGGATCACCCTGGCGGTGGCGGTGTCGCTGCTGTTCGTGCTGGCCACGCTCATCACCCAGCCCGGTCGGCTGCTCGAAGACCGGTCGGTGGACCTCGAGACCCTGCGTCTGGGACCGGTCTTCCATCTGCTGATGGCCCTCACCGGGCTGTGGGCCGGCTTCATCTCGCTGGGGTCGGGGGTGATGACCCTGCTGGTGCTGGTGCTGGCGGGCAAGCTGCCCCTCAAGACCGCCAACATCCTCAAGTGTTTCGTGCGGCTCAGTTCCAGCCTCGTCGCCCTGGCGGTGTTCGGTCTGCGGGGCTCGATCGACTGGCTCTGGGCCCTGCCCCTGGCCCTCTCGAGCATGGCCGGCGCCTGGATCGCCGCCCGGCTGGCCCTCGGTCCCCAGGCCACCCAGTGGATCTTCCGCAGCCTGGTGGTGGTGGTGGGCCTCGAGGTGGCGGGCTTCAGCTGGCGCCTGGGCCTCCATCCCGGTGCCCTCGCGCGGCTGCTGCCCGCCCTGCATCTGGCCTGAGGCTCAGCTGCGGAACAGGCGCGAGTAAAGGCCGCCATGGCCCAGCTGGGCCAGACCGGCGCCGATGCCGCCGCTCCACAGGTCGTGGGGGTCAGCGGCCAGCAGCGCCTCGGCGCGCTCGGCCAGCAGCGGCGCCAGCTGCCACTGCAGCCGCTGGGCCTCGCTCGGCCCCAGGGGCAGCAGGCGCACGGCAGCGCTGAGCTGATTGGCCAGCCAGCTGGACAGGTACCCCTCGACGCGGGCCAGGGGCGTCAGCCCGCCGCAGAGGCCGGCCCAGGCCCAGGCCGCCGGCCAGGCCAGGTCGAGGCCGCCACCCGGAAGGGGCCAGCCGAGGCCGGCCAGCAGCTGCAGCAGCGAGCGCCCCATCTGCCGCTGCTGGGCCCGCAGCTCCGCCGCCTCGCGCTGCAGCAGCAGCCAGTCGTCGAGATCGCGCACCGCGTCTTCGGCCGCCGGATCCGGCTGCTGGCGCCAGCGGTCGAGGGCCTCAGCCAGGGGCCGCAGGGCCGCCGCCTCGAGGGGCAGCAGCCCCCGCCAGAGCTCGGCCCGCAGCCAGGCCTCGAGGTCATCGGCCCCCCGCAGGCGGCCGCCCTGGATCAGCACCTCGAGCCCCTCGGAATACGAGAAGCCCCCCACTGGCAGGGCCGGACTGGCCAGCTGCAGCAGGCGCAGGCGTTCTGTGCCCATGGCGTCAGTGCCCATGGTGATCGTGGTGTTCCGGCCCATGGTGGTGGCCGGCGCCGGGGTCGTCGTAGGCACCGGCCTCGGGGGCGAACGGTGCCCGCAGCAGCACCGGGGCCAGGCCCCGGTCGCGCAGCAGCCGCTCCAGCACCGGATCGGCCAGCAGCCGCAGTTCACCGGCAAAAATCTGCAGGGCCACATGGCGGTTGCCCAGGTGGTAAGCCGCCTGCAGCAGGGCCAGGGGGTCGTCGGACTGCAGCTGCAGCAGCTCCTCCTCGGCGGCCACCACCCGCACCAGGGCTGGCCCCGCCGGCGCGGCGGCGAGGCCATCGCCGGGCCGCAGGGCCTCGCCGCGGGGCAGCTGCAGCAGCAGCGGGCGGCCGCAGCGGGTGTGGCGCCGGCCCCGCAGCTGCCGCCGTTCGGCGGCGGTGAGGGCCAGCTCGGGCAGGTGGGCAGCGGCCGGGGCGGGCCACCGGTGGCTCAGCAGCAGGGGCTGGGGGTCATCCATGCGGTCCACGATGGCGCGCTGCTGCAGCATGGGGCCATGGAGGGCTGGAGCGCCACGGCACGGCTGCGGTTCCGTCGCGACGGGGCCGGCGCCACGACCCTGCAGGGGGGCGCCACGGCACCCCTGCGCTTGCAGCGCAGCCAGCGCGGCGCCGATGGCCGCTGTGGTTTGCCCCTGCTGCACACCGCCGGCGGGCTGGTGGGGGGCGATGGGCTGACGATCGCCGCGGAGCTGGAGGCCGGCAGCCGGGCCCTGCTGACCTCGGTGGCGGCCCAGAAGGTCTATGGCAGCCGCGGCCGCTCGCGATTGCAGCCCCAGGGGCGCTGGGCCCGGCTGGAGCTGGATGTGCGGCTGGGGCCGGGGGCCGATCTGGAATGGCTGCCCCAGGAGACCGTGGTCTTCGCCGGTGGCTTGCTGGAGCAGGTGCAGCGGCTGCAGCTGGCGGCCGATGCCTCGTGGCTTGGCATCGACGTGGTGCGGCTGGGCCGCACGGCCCGGGGCGAAACCCTGGGCGACGGCTGCTGGCGCAACCGGCTCGAGCTGCGCCGGGGCGGACGGCTGGAGCTGGTGGAACGGCTGCAGCTCGATGGCGACAGCCTCGACGACGAGCACGGGCTGGCGGGGCAGCCGGTGGTCGCGACCCTGGTGTGGGCGGCCCCGGCGCCGCTGCCGGCGGAGGCCCTGCAGGCCCTGCTGGCCGAGGGCCGCCGCGACGCCGCCGGCCTGCAGGGCCAGGGGGCCGTGGGGGCCCTGGAGCAGGGGCTGATCGCCCGTTACCGGGGCCCCTCAAGCCAGGAGGCCCGCCGCTGGTTTCGGCGCCTGTGGGCCCGCACCCGGATGCTGCGGGGGCTGGCGGCCCCGGAACCCCTGCGGGAATGGCCGCTGCAGGAGGAGCCATGACGACCTTTCCTGGGGGCCGTCGGGCCGCCGAGCAGCGGCTGGCCGCCATCGACCCGGCCCGCTACGGCGCCAGCCGCAACCACCTCGACGGGGCGGTGACACGCCTGTCGCCCTACATCCGCCATGGGGTGCTCACCCTGGCCGAGGTGCGGGATGCGGTGTTCGCCCGCCTCGCGCCCCTCGAGACGGCCTCCCAGCGGCGGCGGACCGGGGAACGGCTGATCGCCGAACTGGGCTGGCGCGACTACTGGCAGCGGCTGGGACGCCAGCTGGGCGAAGGCATCTGGCACGACCGCGAACCCCTCCGCACCGGCCACGACCCGTCCACCTACGCCCCTGAGCTGCCGGCCGATCTGGCGGCGGCCGCCACGGGCCTGGCCTGCATCGATGCCTTCGCCGGCGAGCTGCAAGAGACGGGCTGGCTGCACAACCATGCGCGCATGTGGCTGGCGGCCTATGTGGTGCACTGGCGGCGGGTGCGCTGGCAGGCCGGGGCCCGCTGGTTTCTGCAGCACCTGCTCGACGGCGATCCGGCCAGCAACAACCTCAGCTGGCAGTGGGTGGCCAGCAGCTTCAGCCAGAAGCCCTACATCTTCAACCGCGGCAACCTCGAGCGCTACGGCGCTGGCCGCCATTGCGACGGCTGCCCGCGCCAGCACCGGGGCTGCCCCTTCGCGGCCAGCTACGAGCAGCTGCAGGAGCGCCTGTTCACAACCAACGATCCCCGGGAGCCAGCAGCGGCAGCCGGACGCCGCGGCAGCACCGCCAGCGCCGGCAGCACCGAAAGCACCGTGGCCGCAGTGCCGCAGCGGCCGCTGCTGTGGGTGCACGCCGAGGCCCTGGGGCCCGCCAACCCCGCCCTGCAGGCCCACCCCGAAGCCCTGGCGGTGTTCGTGGCCAGCGCCGAGCCGCCGGGCACGGGGGGCGGGGTCCCCCTGGCGGAGGGTCGCCGGCGGTTCGTGCACGACTGCCTGGCCGAGCTGCCCGTGACGGTGCTGGAGGGGGACGAGGTGCCCACCCTGCTGGCGGCGGCGGCGGCGGCCGGGGCCGACGGCATCGTCACCAGCCGGGCGGTGGATGGGCGGGCGCAGGCCATCGCCCGGGAGCTGGCGGCGACGCTGCCGGTGCAGGTGCTGGAGCCCGAGCCCTTCGTCGAGCTGCCCCACAGTGGGCCCTTCGCCCCTGACCTGCGCCGCTTCTCGCGCTACTGGCGTCAGGCCGAGCCGCTGGTGTGGCGTCAGGCCGGCGGCTGAGCGGCGATGGTGGTCAGCCGGCCCGCGGCCGGATCCCAGAGGATGTAGTCGAAGCAGCCGGCGATATCGGCCAGCCCCAGGCGCCGCACCCCCGTCAGCAGGTGGGCGTTGCGGGCCTGGGCCTCCCGCAGGCGGTAGTTGGGAATCGCATCGCAGAGGTGGTGCATGGCATGGCAACCGATGTCGGCGGTGAACCAGTGCAGCAACGGGGGCAGGTCGAGGTCGCTGGTGCCCTCGAGCACCCCGGCCATGGGGCTCCAGCCGTCGGTGCGGTGGGCGTAGGCATCGGGGAAGTTGTGCTGCACGAAGAACACGCAGATGAACAGGGCCGCGGCAGCGGTCATCAGCGGGGTGTAGAGGATCCAGAAGCGGCCGGCACCCACCAGCGAGCCCATCAGCAGCCAGAAGGCCAGCACGGCGACGTTGTTCAGGGCCAGATCCCGGCCTTCGGCGGGGCTGTGCCAGTGGCGGCTGCGGTGGGGTCGGCGCTGGATCGTGGCGACAGCCAGGTCCACCAGGCCCAGCAGCAAGGCCAGCCGGGGTTTGATCACCAGATAGAAAAAGCCGCCGGGAAACAGCATCAGCGGATGGCGCAACCAGCGGTACAGGCGCTGGCGGGCGGGGCTGAGGTCGGCGAAGGCGTCGGTGCTGATCAGGGCCGACGGGCCCTGGTACTTCTGCCAGTCGCCATTGTGGCGATGGTGAAAGGCATGCCCGCGGGACCAGGGCAGCTGCGGGATGCCGGCGACGATGCCGAACAGGAACCCGACCGAACGGTTGACCCGGCGGCTGCGGAACAGGGAGCCGTGCCCGCAGTCATGCATCAGCGAGAAGCAGCGTGCCAACAGCAGCACCTGCAGCAACAGCAAGGGCGGCAGCAGCCACGGCCGGTGATCCAGGCACCAGAGGTTCACCACCCAGAGCAGCGCGAACGGCACGAGGGTGTTGGCCACCTGCCAGGCCGCGGTGCGATCGTACCGAGCCAGAAAGGGTCTGAGTTCGAAGTCGGCCCGGCGCGGTGCAGCCGGTGCAGCGGTGAGGGTCAGACGGAAGGCAGCGGCGGGACAGGCAGAAAGGGCGAACCCGTCCGGCACTGGTGCAGCCTAGGTGCTGCAGGGGGCGGCTGCGGCCGTGGGCTGCCTAGCCTGGCGCCATGGCCCTCACCGCCTCGACGATGCTGCCCCTCGGCACGCCCCTGCCCCTGGGGGCGATGCAGGCCGGCCTCACCCCCGTCTGCGGCGGCCCGCTGCAGGCCGACGCCCTGGCCGGTCGGCCCGTGCTGGTGCTGTTCATCTGCGCCCACTGCCCCTTCGTGAAGCACATCGAACCCGAGCTGTCGCGGCTGGGGGTCGACCTGGCCGATCGCGTGGCGATCATCGCCATCGCCAGCAACAGTGTGCTGACCCATCCCCAGGACGGTCCGGAGGGCATGCGGGCCCAGGCCGCCGCCGGCGGCTGGACCTTTCCGTATCTGCACGACGCTGACCAGACCGTGGCCCGGGCCTTCGGCGCCGCCTGCACCCCCGACCTGTACCTGTTCGACGGCGACCAGCGGCTGGTCTACCGGGGCCAGCTCGACGGCAGCCGCCCCGGCAACGACCAGCCCCTCGACGGCCGCGACCTGCGGGCCGCCGTGGCCGCGGTGCTGGCGGGTGAACCGGTGGCCGCCGGGCAGACCCCCTCGATCGGCTGCAACATCAAGTGGCACCCCGAGCGGCAACCGTGAGCAGCCAGCCCCACACCGGCAGGCTGACCAACGACAACAGGGTGCCCAGCAGCACCAGGGCCGAGGCGGCCTCGGCCCCCTGAGCGGCCCTCTCGGCCTGCAGCAACACCGACAGGGCCGGTGGGGTGGCGCCCTGCAGCACCACCGCCTGCAGCACCAGGGGATCCAGGGCCAGGCGCCGGCAGAGCAACCACAGCAGCAACGGCAGCAGCAGCAGCTTGAGCAGCAGCGCCAGCAGCAGCGGGCCCGGCGGCACCCGGCGGCCGCCGTCCGTCCGCAGCAGGGCCCCCAGCCGCGCCCCCAGCAGCACCAGCCCCAGCAGCACCAGCAGCCGCGCCGGCCACCACAGCAGCTGCCCCGCCGGAGCGGCCCAGGGGCTGAAGCCGAGCAGCAGAGCCAGCAGCACCCCGTGCACGGCCGGATTGCTGAGCAGCGTCCACCAGGCGCCGGGCAACGGGCTGCCGGCAATCACCAGCGGCCCGCCGGTCCAGCACAGCACCGTGCCGGCCAGGTCGAAGGCGATGGTGTAACCGAGGGCTTCGGGGGGCAGCAGCGCCAGGGCGACCGGCAGACCCACGTAGGCCGTGTTGCCCATCACGGCGCCGAGCCGCAGGCTGCCGACGGGCAGCAACCGCCCCAGGCTCGGCTGGGTTTGCAGCAGCAGCAGCAGACCGCCGCAGGCCACCAGGGCCAGCAGGCCGGCCCCGGCGAAGCGGGGCTGCAGGCCCGCCCGCAGCAGCAGGCCGGCGATGCCCAGGGGCACCCCGCCCTGCACCAGCGGTGGCGCCAGCCGTTCGGCCAGCTGCGGCCAGCGGCGCTGCAGCAACAGTCCCAGCGCCAGGGCCGGCAGCAGATCCAGCAGCAGTCGGACCTGCACCGGCACCGGGGCCCCCTGGGCGCAGGCTCCAGTGTGGACCGGGCCGTGGCGGGGCTGCTTGAGTGGAGCGGGATGCCCGCCGGCCATGCACCTCTCGCCCCAGGAGAAGGACAAGCTGCTGATCGTCACCGCTGCGCTGCTCGCCGAGCGGCGATTGCAGCGTGGTCTGAAGCTCAACCACCCCGAAACGGTGGCCTGGCTCAGCTTTCTGGTGCTCGAAGGGGCCCGCGATGGCCGCACGGTCGCCGAGCTGATGGAAGAGGGCAGCACCTGGCTGGGCCGGGATCAGGTGATGGAGGGCGTGGCAGAGCTGGTGGACGAGGTGCAGATCGAAGCCACCTTCCCCGACGGCACCAAGCTCGTGACCCTGCACCAGCCGATCCGCTGACAGCTCAGGGTTCCGGCCGTCGAGGGCTGAGGTGCGTCTCGATGGACGTCCTGAGGGTGTGCATCAGCTCGTCGAGGTTGCCCACAGGGCTCGAGGCATCAGCAGAACCCTTGTCTGTGGCCACGGAAAACCCTGCAGCCGTGCGCTCCACCACCAGATCAAAGGCTGCGCCGGGACGACGGCTGCCCTTCTGGGACTTCACCTCCTGGGTGTAGGTGGCGGCACTGCGGTGCCAAGTGCGCTGCAGCCAGAAGGCACTCAGCACGCCGAGGGCCACCGGCAGATAGGTGGGCAACGGCTGGGGCAGGTGTTGACGAACGTTGTAGCCGGCGAAAACGAAGAACAGGTTGAAGATCAGAAAGGTGGTCAGGGTGAAGCAGCGATGGCGCAGCACCTCGGGCTCCAGAGGGGTGCCACGACGCTGCAGCCAGCGGCAGAGCAGCACCTCCACCGTCTGACCTCCCTTGTAGACGAGGAGCGCCACCCCTCCAAGCACCAGGGGAACCGCCAGCAGCTTGGGAAGGCCAAGGGCCACGCCCCCCAGGTAAAGACCCGGCGCGAAGGCCCGCGACAGGGCGTGGGGTTCGTACGTCCAGATTCCCGACAGGTAGTAGTGCCAGTTGCCGGAGTAAAGGTAGTAATAGAAGAAATAACCGATCACCAGACCGGCGTAGCCATAGGTGAGCTGCTGGCGGCGGGGTTCCATCAGACTGGCCCAGTAGGTCTTCTCGGCATCGATGTCGATAC
Organism: uncultured cyanobacterium; assembly: GCA_903871775.1. Classification (GTDB taxonomy): domain Bacteria; phylum Cyanobacteriota; class Cyanobacteriia; order PCC-6307; family Cyanobiaceae; genus CAIQIA01. Next base: position 342,617 of record CAIQIA010000011.1, on the reverse strand, counting down.
AATTGGCCTTGCAGGCCACACAGGCGCTTTTTTCAGGGGCGATGTCGCTGGCCAGGGTGCGGCACATTGACTGGCTGATCCTCAGGGAAGGATCACGAGGCTGGTGGGCCTGACTGGCGAAGAGGCCGCGGGGGCCGGTGAAGAACTCTTCGGCCGGCGCCACCGGGCAGAAATATTGACACCAGGTCTTGCCGTCGTAAAGAAACCCCACCAGCACGGCACCGGCAATGAAGCTGAGCAGAAAAACCGCCAAGGCCAGCCTGCTGGAGTTCACGAACAGGATTCGAGCACAGAGAGCGAGGTAAAAGAGACCGAACTGAAGCTGAAGATGGTGACGCGCCAGAAATGAGTCGGGGCGTACTTTTGTCGGCCGCGCCGCCGATACTGATCCGGTGGATTGCCAGGGCCTGCGGCGGCGCACCATGCCGAGACTACGGGCGAACTGAGAAAAGAAGGACAGCGGACAGACCCGTCGCCAGAACTCATGGCCGAACAGGAAGATGACGGCGATGAGCAGCGGCAGCAGGACGCCCCAGTACAGGGTTGTGCCGAGGGCGTGAACACCCTCGCTGACACAGTGATGTTGCACGGTGACGCAGGCCCCGGTCCTGGTGGCGAACAACGGCAGCGGTGAATCCGGCACGGTCAGTGCCGGCGTGAAGGGGTCGTGGAACAGCGACAGGATGATGACCAGCCAAAGGGCGGCCAACCCCTGACGGGTCCGCAAGGCAACACGCTCGCTGAAGGCCATCGGCGCAGAGAAAAAGACCGAATGCCAAGGCAGTTCCAAGAAGAATGCCAGGCAGCGCCAAGTTTAACTTAAGAAAAGATTCATTCACCGGCCTTTGCCTTGCTTTTTGTTGAGCGTCTCTCAGGATCTCGATGCGACTCGGCTGGGGTCCCGTCCGGCGTTCGATCCGAACAGCACCACTCCGCCTTGCTTTGGCAGAGTCACTGGTCAAGAGCACCGTTGTCGCCATGCCCCCCCCCATCCCCGGCGAACTGCTGCCCGAGCCCGGCACGATCACGCTCAATGCCGGCCTGCCGGTAACGGTGGTGCACGTTGCCAACAGCGGCGACCGCCCCGTGCAGGTGGGTTCCCACTTCCACTTCATGGAGGCCAATGGGGCGTTGGTGTTCGATCGGGCCGCCGCCCGGGGCCAGCGCCTCGACATTCCTGCCGGGACCGCCATCCGCTTCGAGCCCGGCGATGCCCGTGAGGTGCGGCTGGTGCCCTTCGTCGGTGCCCGCCGGGTGGTGGGCTTCCAGGGGCAGGTCAACGGGTCCCTCGACGGCGGCAGCGACGGCGGCGCCACCCCTGCGGAGGTGCACTGATGGCCTACCCGATGGACCGACGGGCCTACGCCGAGACCTATGGCCCCACCACCGGTGACCGCCTGCGCCTCGCCGACACCGACCTGATTCTTGAAGTCGAGAAAGACTTCACCCGCTACGGCGATGAGGTGAAGTTCGGCGGCGGCAAGGTGATCCGCGATGGCATGGGCCAGGGGCAGACCTCCCGGGCCGAGGGCGCCGTCGACACCGTGATCACCAATGCACTCATCCTCGACTGGTGGGGCATCGTCAAGGCCGACGTGGGCCTGCGCGACGGACGCATCTGCGCCATCGGCAAGGCCGGCAACCCTGACATCAGCGACGACGTGACGGTGGTGATCGGCCCCGGCACCGAGGCCATCGCCGGCGAGGGCCACATCCTCACCGCCGGTGTCATCGACACCCACATCCACTTCATCTGTCCGCAGCAGGTCGAGACCGCCCTGGCCGCCGGCACCACCACCCTGCTGGGGGGCGGCACCGGCCCCGCCACCGGCACCAACGCCACCACCTGCACCCCCGGCGCCTTCCATCTGGCGCGGATGCTGCAGGCCGCCGAGGGCCTGCCGGTGAACCTCGGCTTCTTCGGCAAGGGCAACGCCAGCACCGCCGCCGCCCTGGAGGAGCAGATCGTGGCCGGTGCCTGCGGCCTCAAGCTGCACGAAGACTGGGGCACCACCCCGGCCGCCATCGACGCCTGCCTGTCGGTGGCCGACCGGTTCGATGTGCAGGTGTGCATCCACACCGACACCCTCAACGAGGCCGGATTCGTGGAGGACACGATCCGGGCGATCGCCGGCCGCACCATTCACACCTTCCACACCGAAGGGGCCGGCGGCGGCCATGCCCCCGACATCATCCGCATCTGCGGCGAGGCCAACGTGCTGCCCTCGTCGACCAACCCGACCCGTCCCTACACCCGCAACACCCTCGAGGAACACCTCGACATGCTGATGGTGTGCCACCACCTGGATGCGGCGATTCCCGAAGATGTGGCCTTCGCCGAATCCCGCATCCGCCGCGAGACCATCGCCGCCGAAGACATCCTCCACGACCTGGGCGCCTTCAGCATCATCGCCAGTGATTCCCAGGCGATGGGCCGGGTGGGCGAGGTGATCACCCGCACCTTCCAGACGGCCCACAAGATGAAGCTGCAGCGGGGCCCCCTCGCCGAAGATGCGGCGGCGGGCGGGCGCAACGACAACCACCGCCTCAAGCGCTACATCGCCAAGGTCACCATCAACCCGGCGATCGCCCACGGCATCGATGGCCAGGTGGGCTCGATCGAGGTGGGCAAGCTCGCCGACCTGGTGCTCTGGAAGCCCGGGTTCTTCGGGGTGCGGCCGCAGCTGGTGCTCAAGGCCGGCAGCATCGCCTGGGCGCAGATGGGCGATGCCAACGCCTCGATTCCGACACCGGGACCGGTCCATGGCCGGCCGATGTTCGCCGCCTTCGGCGCCGCCCTGGCCCCCAGCTGCCTCACCTTCATCTCCCAGGCCGCCCTCGATGCCGACCTGCCCCGGCGCCTGGGGCTGCGGCGACCGTGCGTGCCGGTGGTCAACACCCGTGGCATCGGCAAGGAAGCCATGCGCCTGAACACGGCACGACCGCGCATCGCCGTGGATCCCGAAACCTACGAAGTGTTCGCCGACGACACCCTGCTGACCTGCGAACCAGCCACAGTGCTGCCCATGGCCCAGCTCTACCAGCTGCTCTGACGGCCTGGGGACCCCACCACCGCCATGGGCAGCCGCATCGATGTCGCCACCTTTCTCACCCGGGCCCGCTCCCGGTTCGGGGATCGCTACGACTACAGCGGCATCGTCTATCGCAGTTTCCGTTCGCCGATCCGCATCCGCTGCCGGGAGCATCCGGTGGCCGAGATCGTGATCACGCCCGAACGGCACCTCGAGACGATGGGGGGCTGCCGCTACTGCCTGCGCGACCACCGCTTCAGAGCCAGGTGATCTCCTCGATCAGCGACAGCCGGGTCAACTGCGGGGCGGTGGTGGGGCCTTCCCCCTGGCCCTGGTCCTGCTGCAGCTGCTGGTAACAGACCAGATGACCATCGAAGGCGCCGGTGGGCTGACGATGACGCACCCGGATGCCGTGGAACCGAACGGCCGGCGCCGCCCCGCCAACTCCGTCGTCTGCCATTGCGATACCAGTGAGAATGATGGGATCATGCCGGGCGAGCGGGGCGCTTTGGGTAGCCGTTACTACAGAGATCAGGGGCTACGGGGCCAGGCTCGCATTCTGTAACCAACGTCACACTCAGGCGCCCCCTCGATTGAGGACCATGCGCGCAGCAGCGGTATGCGGCCCATGTTCGAGTCCTACGCCCCCAGTGCGGGCTTTGACGAATACATGAGTCCCAGCCACACCCCGCGCCGGGCCATGGGGGCGCTGATGGACCAGCTGGGGGCCCTGGGTCTGCACCGGCTCAACCACAACCACCGGGCCGCTGAACAGCTGCTCAAGCGCCTCGGTGCCACCTTCCGCCTCTACAACGGCGAGGCCGAGGCCAGCGAGCGCATCCTGCCCTTCGACCCGCTGCCGCGGCTGATCGACCACGACGAGTGGCAGCGCCTCGATGCCGGCCTCGTGCAGCGGCTCGAGGCCATCGACCGCTTCCTGGCCGACGTCTATGGCGATCAGATGATCCTGAAGGATGGCGTCATCCCCAGGGAGGACGTGCTCAGCAGCCAGGGCTGGCGGCCGCAGATGCTCGGGCAGGTGCCACCGCTCAACCGCTGGTGCCACATCTCGGGGCTCGACCTGATCCGCGACGGCGAAGGGACCTGGCGGGTGCTGGAAGACAACCTGCGCTGCCCGTCGGGCGTGGCGTACTTCCTTGAGAACCGGCGGGTGATGAAGCAGCTCTTCGGAGACCTGTTCCACAGCCAGCGGGTCACCCCGATCGACGACTACGCCTCCCAGCTGCTGCAGACCCTGCAGGAGATGGCCCCCTGGACCTCGTCGCCGCGGGTGGTGCTGCTCACCCCCGGGGTCTACAACAGCGCCTACTTCGAGCACAGCTACCTGGCCCGGCTGATGGGCATCCAGCTGGTTGAAGGCTCTGACCTGGTCTGCGAAGGCGGCAAGGTCTGGATGCGCAGCACCATGGGCCTCGAGCGGGTCGATGTGATCTACCGCCGCATCGATGACGATTTCATCGACCCCGACTGCTTCCGCCGCGATTCGATGCTGGGGGTGAAGGGGCTGATGCGCTGCTTCGCCCAGGGCGAGGTGGCCATCGCCAACGCCCCGGGCACCGGCGTGGCCGATGACAAGCTGATCTACGCCTATGTGCCTGAGATGATCAGGTACTACCTCGGTGAGGAGGCGATCATCCCGAACGTGGCCACCTACCTCTGCGCCCGCGATGACGACCGTCGCTACGTGCTCGAGCACCTGCCGGAGCTGGTGGTCAAGGCGGTGTCTGAAGCCGGTGGCTACGGCATGCTGATCGGTCCCCAGGCCGATGCCGCGCAGATCGAGACCTTCCGCGGGCTGATCGAGGCCAATCCCCGCAATTACATCGCCCAGCCCACCCTCGAACTGTCGACGGTCCCTTCCCTGAGCAATGGGGAGCTGTACCCGTGCCATGTGGACCTGCGGCCCTACATCCTGCGGGGTCGCGACACCTGGGTCACCCCCGGGGGCCTCACCCGCGTGGCCCTCAAGCGCGGGTCCCTGGTGGTGAACTCGTCCCAGGGTGGGGGCAGCAAGGACACCTGGGTGGTCTCATGCTCAGCCGCGTAGCCGAACAGCTGTACTGGATCTTCCGGTACGTGGAGCGGGCCGAGAACCTGGCCCGCTTTCTTGAGGTGAGCCAGTCGGTGGCCCTCGACATGGCCAACGACGCCCCCTCGGTGTGGCTGCCGCTCATCGATGCCTGCGCCGACCGCAGCCTCTTCGAAAGCCTGCATCCCGAGGGGCAACCCCAGCAGGTGGTGCAGTTCCTGCTGGCGCAGAAAGACAACCCCAATGCGATCCGCAACTGCATCGCCATCGCCCGCGAGAACGCACGGCAGATCCGGGAGGTGATCCCCAACGAGTTCTTCGAAGATCTCAATGCCCTCTACCTCGACCTGCAGCCGGGGGAGCCCTTCTGGCAGGAGGCCCTGCCGGAGCAGCTGCAGCAGGTGCGCCGCGGCTGCCAGCAGCTGTACGGAATCGCGGATTCGACCATGCGCCGCGACCTGAGCTGGCAGTTCGCCAACCTCGGCCGCCTGCTGGAGCGAGCCGACAAGACCGCCCGCATCCTCGATGTGAAGTACTTCCTGCTGCTGCCCTCGGCCGAAGCGGTGGGCGGCGCCATCGATGAGCTGCAGTGGATCGCCCTGCTGCGCTGCGCCAGTGCCTATCAGATGTACCGGCAGCACACGCAGCAACCGATCACCCCCAGCGGCGTCGCCGGGTTCCTGCTGCTCGACCCCGATTTTCCGCGGTCGGTGCGCTATTGCCTCAATGGCCTGGCAACATCGCTTGAGGAGATCGAGCAGCAACCGCTGCACAAGGGGCACAACGGGGTCAGCCACCTGCTGGGTCCCCTGCGCGCCCACTGGAACTACGCCCGTGTTGACGATGTGATCAACAGTGGCCTGCACGAGGTGATCGACGATCTGCAGATCCAGCTCAACCAACTGCATGGGCAGCTCGAAGCCCGTTATTTTGCTGCGCCGTCATGCACGTCCGCCTGAGTCACCGGTTCGTCTACACCTACGACAAACCGGTTCAGCTGGGTGCCCATCGCTTCTGCCTGATGCCGCGCACCATCGGCTTTCAGACGCTGGTCAGCCACAGGCTGCACTTCAACCCGGAACCCTGCCATCAGTACGACCTGCTGGCCGCCGGAGGCGACCAGATCCTCAGGGCCCGCTTCGTCGGCAGCACCGACCGCTTCGAGATCGTGGCGGAATCGGAGGTGATCACCCGCCCACCGCCGCTGTTGCAGCTCTGCCTCGAAGACCAGCCACCACGGCTGCCTTACCCGATCGGCCGACTCAATGCCGACCTGCTCAGCAACCTGCAGGGCTGGCTGCCCAACGGGCAGCACGACCCGGCGGCGGTGGCCCTGGCCCAGGAGGCGCTCATCGGCAGCGACCACCAGGGCCTCACCTTTCTGCAGCAACTGGTCGAGATGATCCAGGAACGGGTCAATTACACCCAACGCCACCATGGCCCCCCCTGGCCCGCCGGTCGCACCCTGCGGGAGCGGGTGGGGTCGTGCCGCGACCTGGCGGTGCTGCTGATCGAATGCTGCCGCTGCATCGGCCTGCCCGCCCGCTTCGTGAGCGGATACCACCTGGTCGAACCCCGACCCCAGCGCTATGACCTGCACGCCTGGGCCGAGGTGTATCTCCCCGGGGCCGGCTGGCGGGGCTTCGACCCCAGCGGCAAGGGGCCGGTCGATGACCGCTACGTCCCCCTGGCCAGCTCCTCGAATCCCGAACTCACGGCGGCGGTGAGCGGCACCTTCCACGGTCCCGGCGGGGTCACCAGCACCCTCGAATGGTGCATCGACGCCGAGGAACTCACCAGCAGCAACCGTGCAGCTTAGGCAGCGGGGCAGTGCGGCTGGTGACGGCGAAGAGGCGGGGAATGCGGCCGCTGTTGTACACCCGGAACTCGCGCACCACGTTGGTCTGCGGATCGCGCACGGCCTGGTTAAGCACCACCGAGCCGTCGGGATCCGAGATCGAGCGGTGGAAGGTGCCCGGCGGAATGCGCAGGATGTCGCCGCCGGTCTCGAGCCGGACGATGTGGAAGGGGTAGTTCCAGCCCAGATTCACCAGGTAGAAGGTGCGGCCGCCGTGCAGGGCCAGCAGGTTGTCCTCCTGGCGGGGATGCAGATAGAACTGCCAGCTGCCGTCATCGGCGTCGGGGGGGCTGACCGCCGGCCCCTGGTGGATCACCAGATCGCGGGCATTGGAGGTGGGAACGGTGATGTCGAAGAACCGGACCGCGGGTGTGTCGCGGAACCGCTCGTAGGGAATGAGCTCGAACATCGGGGCGGTGGCCATGGCAGACCGTGGCGGGGGCTGGTGAAGGGTTAACCATTAGGCCGTGGGACGCCGGCATCCATCGCCGCATCCGCTACCGAATCCAGGAGTTCAGTCGCTGATCCGCCCCGCGGTGACGGGTCCCACACGGCTCAGCGAAATGGTGTCATCAGCCACCATGCCGCAACGGTGCTGTGCGCATCATGGCGGTCCGACCTGAAAAGGTTGGGGCATGGGACAGGCGGGCGGTGTCGACGGCACCGCCTTTTTTCTGTCCAGAAGCAGATCTGCCGCCGGCCTGCCGCGCAGTAAGGTGCGGCGCAGGTTGACGATGCCCCGGCCCGATACCGTCCCCCCCGGCCCCCATGGCTCTCTCCCACATCCTGGCTCTGCTCGACCGCCAGGTGAGCGCGATCCTGGCCGAGGGGTTCCAGCTGCGCTGCTTCGACACGGCCTATGTGCCGTTGATCAACGATCCAGACATCACCCACGCCCAGCTCGACGAGGGGCGCAAGTACGCCAAGACGCTGCAGACCTGTGTGCTGCATCTCACCCTGCATGACATCGACACCCTTGAGGAGCAGCTCGGACCCGACCGCTATCCGCAGGTGCATGGGGCGGTGATGCAGGTGCTGACGGCCGGCGCCCGCCAGCACGGCGGCCATCTGCGCACCCTCAGCGACGACGGCCTCTCGGTGCTGTTCGACCGGTCAGGCTGCTTCCAGAAGGCCACCGACACGGCGATCCTGCTGCACAGCCTCTGCCGCTGCCTGCTGGCGCGCCACCTGCCCGGCCTGCCGCTGGTCGCCGGCATCGGCATCGACCACGGAGCGGTGGTCGCCAGCCGTTGCCATCCCCGGCCCGCCAGCGGCGACGGTGGCGGCGAAGGCCTGCACAGCCTGATCTGGCTCGGCAGCCCCATGCGGCGGGCGGCACGGCTGGCGGCGGCCGCCCAGCGCAGCCACAGCCAGTCGCAGGCGGGCGTGCGGGAAGGCAGCCACCACGTCACCACCGGCACGACCCAGTGGAAGTGGCGGGAGCGCAGCTACGAAGACTTCCTCGATGATCTCGAAAGCACCAGCTCCTGCTACCTCAAGCACCGCAACAGCCACTTTCAGCGGTTTGAACGGACGCTGATCAACACCACCGCCGCAGAATCGAGCCCGATCCTGCTCACCCAGGCGGTGCTCGACGGCCTGCAGGAGACCGCCCCCGACCATCCCGGCCTGCGCGATGGCTGGTGGAAACCCCAGCCCGACTGCGTGCAGATCGAGGGCTACGACGGCACCATCCTCGGCGGCGACATGGTCTATGCCGCCGCCCGGCAGCTGCCGCCCCTCAGCCCAGAGGCTGCGGCATCGTGACCGGTGCCGGCAGCGGCGCACAGGCTTCGACCCGTTCGGCCACCACCTGACCCACAACCACGATGGCCGGGGCGCTGATCTGCTGGGCGTCGGCCGCGTCGGCCAGCTCGGCGAGGGGGGCAATCAGCAGCCGCTGACCGCTGACGCTGCCCTGCTGGATCACGGCCGCAGGGGTCTCAGCCGCCAGCCCCCCCGCCAGCAGTTCTTCGGCGATGCGGCGCAGGTTATGCAGGCCCATGTAGATCACCAGCCCATCGCTGCTGCGGGCCAGGCCACGCCAGTCGACCCCGGCCCGATCCTTGTCGATCTCTTCATGGCCGGTGACGAAGGTCACCGACGAACCGGCCCGCCGATGGGTCACGGGGATGCCGGCATAGGCCGGGGCGGCGATGCCGGCGGTGACGCCGGGCACCACCTCAACGGCGATGCCATGGCTGGCCAGGTAGGCCGCTTCTTCGCCGCCGCGGCCGAAGAGGAACGGATCCCCCCCCTTGAGGCGCACGATGCAGCGATGGCGGCCCGCCAGCTCGACCAGCAGCTCGTTGGTGCTGGGCTGGGGCACCGAATGGTGACCCCGGCGCTTGCCGACGGGATGCACGGCACAGCCCTCGGGCAGCAGCTCGAGCAGTTCGAGGGGCACCAGGGCGTCGTGCACCAGGGCATCACAGCGCTGCAGCAGCCGATGGGCCCGCAGGGTGAGCAGGTCGGGATCGCCGGGGCCGGCCCCGACCAGATAGACGATGCCGCTGCTCATGCGGTGCGAGAAAACGAAGGGGAGATCAGGGGAGACGCAGAAGCTGCTCCAGCAGCAGGCTGCGGAAGCGGGGCTGCAGCAGCAGGGGGGAGGCGGCCAGGGCCTCGGTGAGGCGGTTCGTCGCCAGGGCCAGGGGCACGGGCACCGGGGACGGCTGACCCTCCATGTAAGCAGCCGCCCCATCGGCATCGGCCCCGTCCCAGGCCCGGCAGGGCACCCCCAGGCGGCGCGTCAGGGCCGCGCCATGGCGATGGGCCAGGGGTCCGCTGAGGGGATGGTGCAGCAGCAGGGGGTCGTGGCCCATCGCCCGCCGTTCGGCCAGGGCCTGGGCCAGGGCCTGCTGCCAGGCGGGCCAGGCCCCCAGGAACGGCAACCGCCGCAGGGGCCAGCCCCGGTGACGCCAGGCGGCGGCGACGGCGGCCACGTCGTGGCGCACATGCTCGCCGGGCAGCAAAAACAGCGGCACCAGGGTGATGGGCGCCGGCTCGCCGCTGGCGGCCGGGGCCGCGGCGCCGTCGGCGGCGGTGAGCAGCTGCAGCACCACCCGTCCGCCCCGGCGGCGGGCCAGCTCATCGACCAGCGAGGTGAGCTCGGCGGGGGCCACGCCACCGGCGCGGCCGTGGGCCAGCAGCAGCAGATCGGACGGGCGGCGGCCGGCCCGCCGCCGGGCCAGCCGGGCCGCCACGCTTGGTTCGAGGCGGGCCCCGTCGAGACGGTCGAGGCCGAGCAGGGGCCAGGGCAGGCGATCGAGCAGGTCAACGGCCCCGGCCGCCAGGAGCGGGTCGAGGTCGTGGGCCAGCTCCAGCAACAGCGCCCGCAGGGGCCGCGGCGGCCAGGCCGAAAAGCCCCGGGCCAGGCCCTCGAGGGCCGCGCGCCGCTCATCGGCCGGACCCGGCCGGCGGGCACGATCGATCAGCAACGCGGCATCGATGGGCTCGCGCTGGCTGCCCAGCAGCGGCAGCAGCAGGGCATCGCCGCCACGGCCGAGGGCCCGCCGCAGACCCGCCGCCAGGGCCGACCGCCGCCGCACCAGCAGGGGGGTGAGGGCCGCCAGGGGCTCAGCCCAGTCGGCGGACGGAGCCGCCAGCACCCAGGCCAGCAGGGTCGACGCCCCGGGGCCATCGGCGTCGACCGTCTCGGCGATCAACCTCAGCAGGGGGCCGTCGCAGCCCCCCTCGGGGTCGGCCAGGGCTTCGAGCCAGTCGAGGGGACGGTCCAGCCCCCCGCGCCGCAGCTGTTGCAGGGCCTGCCAGCGGTCGGTGCCCCGCAGGGCGCGGTACAGACCGGGCTCCACACACCCAGACGCGAGGGTCACACCGATCCTGCCCCGGGCCGCCGCCGGGCCCCGAACTCGTCCACCAGCAGCTGCTCGAGGGCATCGGGCAGCTGCTGCAGCGGGATGCCCTTGTGGCGCACCTCCGCCAGGGCAGGGGCGCCCCCGGTGGCACCACCCACCATCAGCTTCGCCGCCGGCACCATCGCCCCCTCGTGGCGGGCCTTGGCCCCCATCAGACCAATGGCCCCCAGCTGGGCCTGGCCGCACGAGTTGGGGCAACCGGTCCAGTGGGTGCGCACGGGATGGGGCAGCTCGAGCCGCTGCTGCAACCCCTCGAGCACCGTGGCCGCGGTGGTCTTGGTGGGGATCAGGGCGAAGCCGCAGTAGGCGCTGCCGGTGCAGCTCACCGCCTCGGCCAGCAGCGGCCCCGGGTCTGGCGCGTAGCGCTGCAGCAGCGGTTCGGCCTGAAGGGCCTCGAGGCGGTCGGCCGGCACACCCACCAGCAGCACGTTCTGGTTCTCGGTGAGCCGCAGTTCACCATTGCCGTAGGTGGTGGCCAGCCGTGCCAGACCCGCCATGCCCTCGGCATCGAGGCGGCCCAGGGGCACATGCAGCCCCACCCAGTGCAGGCCGGGCTGGCGCTGGGGATGAATCCCCAGCAGCGGGCGAGGCTCGCGGGTCACCAGATGGTCGCCGTCGAACGGATGGGCCTCGCCGTCGAACCGCTGCAGCACCGCCTCGCGGAAGCCGGCCAGGCCGAGGCGGTCGATCACATACATCAGCCGGGCCTTGCCGCGGTTGCCGCGGTCGCCTTCGGCGTGGAAGACCCGCAGCACCGCCAGGCTGAAGGCCGGCAGGGCGGCGGGGGCGAGCCAGAGACCCAGGGGCACGGCCAGTTCGTTGCGCTGGCCCGAGAAGAAGCCCCCCACCTGCACCGCAAAGCCCAGCACGCCGTCCCGTTCGGCCGGCAGAAAGGCGAGATCGTTGTGCAGCAGAAAGCTGTCGGAGGCCCCCCCGACGGCGATGTTGAACTTGCGGGGCAGGTTGTCGATGTCGTCGGCCGCCAGCACGGCGGCCTGGATGGCATCGGCCAGGGGCCGGGTGTCGATCAGCTCATCGGGATCGATGCCGGCCAGGGGGTGGCCCGTGATGTTGCGGGGATTGTCGTGGCCCGAGCGGTGGCTGGTGAGACCCACCGCCTCCAGGTCCCGCAGCAGCGGCGCCATGTCATCCAGCAGCAACCCCCGCAGCTGGATGTTCTGGCGAGTGGTGAGGTCGGCGCTGCCCTCGGCGCCGCAGCGGTCGACGGTGTCGGCCAGCAGGGCCAGCTGGCGGGCCTGCAGCACACCGTTGGGCAGCCGCAGGCGCACCATGAACCGCCCCGGCGTCACCGGTCGGAAGAAGATGCCGAGCCATTTGAGCCGGATGGTCAGGTCGGCCTCGTCGAGCTGCTCCCAGCCGCGGCTGGCGAGGTCGGCCAGCTCGGGGGCCAGTTCGAGGCCACAGCGGTCGGCCTTGGCCTGCTCCACCTTGCTCAGGCGGCTGGCGGTGGACGTCATGGTCAGAAGGCGGGGGAAAGACGTTGAGACGACGACAAAACCCGGATGGCAGGAACTGGATTGCGACCGGGTCGCAGCGATCCCGGGGACTCGCGTCGCACCACTTTCAGGGCCGCCGCCGCACCCGCCTGTCAGCATCGCTACCGAACGGGCGGCCCTGCAGCCCCCCGTCTTGAATGGGACCTGCACCCATCGCCCTGCGGATGACCCAGGCCACCGCCCGTGGCACCCAGCTGACCGCCGCCCAGCGCCGCTTCCGCGAACTGCTGGGCAAGGTCGGCAGTGGCGAGCACACCAGCAGCGGGCTCACCCTGGCCGAAGCCGAGGAGGCCATGGACGCGATGCTGCTGGGGGAGGCGTCGGACGCCCAGCTGGGGGCCTTTCTGATCGCCCACCGCATCCGCCGGCCCGAACCCCAGGAGCTGGCGGGCATGCTGGCCAGTTACCGCCGCCACGGCCCCGGGCTCACCACCCCCGGCCGCCGCGCCCTCTGCTTCGGGGTGCCCTACGACGGCCGCAGCCGCACGGCGCCGCTGCTGCCGCTGGTGACCCTGGGCCTGCTGGCGGCCGGCGACTGCGTGGTGCTGAGCGGCGGCGAGCCGATGCCGGTCAAGTACGGCATCACCCTGGCGGAACTGTGGCGGGCCCTGGGGTTGCCCCTCGACCGCTGCGACCTGGCGGCGATGCAGGCGCTGCTGACGGCCGAAGGCCTGGCCCTGTGCCATCAGCCCCGCCACTTTCCGGCAGCCCAACGGCTGCTGCCCGTGCGCGACGCCATCGGCAAGCGGCCGCCGGTGGCCAGCCTCGAACTGCTCTGGACCCCCCACCGGGGGGAGCACCTGCTGGTGAGCGGCTTCGTGCATCCCCCCACCGAGGCCCGCGCCTGGGCGGCCCTCGATCTCGCCGGAGAAAACGATGTGATCACCGTCAAGGGGCTGGAAGGGTCCACCGACCTGCCCCTGGCCCGGGCCGCGATCGTGGGTCGGCGGCGCCGGGGCCAGACCGAACGGCTGATCCTGCATCCCCGCGACCACGGCCTGCCCACCCTCGACGCCCCGTGGGAGGGCCTCGACGCCTGGACCGTCGCCGCCCTCGCGGCCCTCGGCGGCGACGGCCCCCTGGCGCCGGCCTTGCGCTGGAACCTGGGGGTGCAGCTGTGGCTCTGCGGCCAGGCGGAGGATGCGGCCGCCGGACTGCGCCGGGCCGATGCCCTGATCGCCGGGGGGGAGCTGCTGCAGCGGCTGGGCCGGCTGCGGAGGGCCTGCGATGGCTGACACCGGCCTGCACAACCGCCTGTTCGCCTTCGAGAGCGACTTCGGCGGCGACCTGCGCTGCATCCCCATGGCCGTGCGGCGCAAGCTGGACCTCTGCGGCCGCAAGCTGCGGCTGCAGACCTGGCTGGGCTGGGGCGAGGCGCGGCGGCGCGCCCTGCTGCACTGGCCCGACGATGGCGCCGGCCTGGCGGCGCTGATCGAGGCCCTCGCGGAGGAAACGACCCCCCTGCCCCCCGCCCACGGGGAGCCCTGGCAGGGCAGCGGGCCGCTGCCGCCGGTGGTGGCCGCCGCCACCGCCGAGCTGGGCCTTGCCGTGGACGAGGGCGCCTGGGCCAGCCTGGATGAACTGCAGCGCTTCGCGCTCCTGAAGCTGTCGCTGCCGGGCCACGGTCGCCACAACCTGGCCCGGGCCCTGGCCGAGTTCGGCCTCGCGGATCAGGGGCCGATTCGGTAACGGTCGCCACAGGCCGGGGCGCGGCTGCGTGGTGTTCTTGAACCGGCGGTCAGCTGTTGCGCCGTCAACCATCCCCGGGTGCTGCTTTTCGACACCGGGCGTTCCTGATCTTCCCCCCCATGCGTGCGCTGTCCCGCCGGTTCGTGCTGCGAACCGCCGTCACCTCTGCGGCTGCCCTCTCGGCGTCGCTGCTGCTGTCGCCCCTGGTGGCCCTGGCGGCACCGGGCAAACCCGAAACCACCGACGTCGACCTGGGCTTCATTGCCCTGACCGATGCTGCGCCGCTGATCATCGCCAAGGAAAAAGGGTTCTTCGCCAAGCAGGGCATGACCGGCGTCGAGCTCAAGAAGCAGACCTCGTGGGCCGTGACCCGCGACAACCTCGAGCTGGGTGGCGCCAAGGGCGGCATCGATGGCGCCCACATCCTCTCGCCGATGCCCTACCTGCTGACCACCGGTGCCATCAGCAAGAGCAAGCAGCCGGTGCCGATGGTGATTCTGGCAAGGCTCAACACCCAGGGGCAGGCCATCTCGGGCTCCAAGGAATTTCTGGATGAAAAACTGAAGGTCAAGGCGGCCAACCTCGAGGCCACGGTCGAGAAGAAGAACAAGAGCGGCGACAAGTTCAAGGCCGCCGTCACCTTCCCGGGCGGCACCCACGACCTCTGGATGCGCTACTGGCTGGCCGCCAATGGTGTCGACCCCAACAAGGAAGCCGACCTGGTGGTGGTTCCGCCGCCGCAGATGGTGGCCAACATGCAGAGCGGCACCATGGATGTGTTCTGCGTGGGTGAACCGTGGAACGAGCGGCTGGTGAACAAGAAGCTGGGTTACACGATCACCCAGACCGGTGAGATCTGGAAGGAGCATCCCGAAAAAGCCTTCTCCATGCGGGCCGACTGGGTGAAGAAGAATCCGAACGCGGCCCTGCGGCTGCTGATGGCCGTGCAGCAAGCCCAGAAGTGGGCCGATGATCCGGCCAACACCAAGGAGCTGGCCACCATTCTCGCTGAAGACAAGTACGTGAAGGCCACCGTCGACGATCTTCTGCCCCGCCTGCAGGGAACCGTCGACTACGGTGATGGCCGCAAGGTGACCAACAGCCCGTACAAGATGAAGTTCTGGGGCAACAACGCCTCCTTCCCTTACAAGAGCCACGACACCTGGTTCGTGACCGAAGACATCCGCTGGGGCTATCTGCCCAAGGGCACCAACATCAAGGCCCTCGTCAACCAGGTGAATCGTGCCGATCTGTGGCGGGCGGCGGCCAAGGCCAACGGCTTCGGCAACGGCCCGGCCTCCGATTCCCGCGGGGTGGAGACCTTCTTCGATGGTGTGAAGTTCGATCCGAACAATCCTCAGGGTTACCTCAACAGCCTCAAGATCAAGGCCCTCAAGTGAAGACCAGCGGAGGGGGGTCTTCGGCCTCCCTCCCCCACCATCAAGGCTTCTCTGCGCACGTACCATGACCACCGCCTTAGCCCCCACCCGCCACTGGCTGCGCCATCCCCTGGTGCGGCCCCTCAAGGCCCCGCTGATCTGCATCGGCGCCGTGCTGCTGCTCTGGCAGCTGCTCGTGACCGCCGGCCACAGCGATTTCCCAGGGCCCCTGCAGGTGATCAGCCAGACCTGGGATCCCTACATCTCCAGGCCCTTTTATGACGACGGGGGCACCGCCAAGGGGCTGGGCTGGCAGATCCTGATCTCGCTGCAGCGGGTGGCGGTGGGCTACAGCCTGGCGGCGGTGGTGGGCATCGCCGCCGGCCTGGCCCTGGGGCTCAACCGCTTCGTGCGCCAGGGCTTCGATCCGATGATCCAGGTGCTGCGCACGGTGCCGCCCCTGGCCTGGCTGCCGATCTCGCTGCTGCTCTTTCAGCAGGCCGATGCGGCGGCCATCTTCGTGATCTTCATCACCGCGGTCTGGCCGATCGTGATCAACACCGCCACCGGCATCCGCGAGATCCCCCAGGACTACCGGAACGTGGCCCGGGTGCTGCGCCTGCGCAAGCGCAGCTTCCTGTGGGACATCGTCGTGCCGGCGACGGCCCCCTATGTGTTCACAGGATTGCGCATCGCCATCGGCCTGGCCTGGCTGGCGATCGTGGCGGCCGAAATGCTCAAGGCCGACGGCGGCATCGGCTTCTTCATCTGGGACGCCTACAACGCCGGCGGCGACTCGAGCACCAGCCAGATCCTGCTGGCGATTCTGTACGTGGGCCTGGTGGGCCTGCTGCTTGACCGACTCGTGGCCTGGATCGGCGAACGGGTCGGCGGTCCGAGGCGCTGAGGACATCACGATGAGCGCCTTTCTGCAACTCGATTCGGTGGAGCAGAGCTTCACCAGACCCGATGGCTCGGTGCTGCAGGCCCTGAGCACGATCAACCTCAGCATCGACCGCGGCGAATTCGTCTCGCTTGTGGGCCACTCGGGCTGCGGCAAGTCGACCCTGCTGAACATCCTCGCCGGCCTGACCCAGCCCAGCCGCGGGGGCGTGATCCTCGAGGGGCGGCAGGTCACCGAACCCGGCCCCGACCGGATGGTGGTGTTTCAGAACTATTCGCTGCTGCCCTGGCGCAGCGTGCGGGGCAACGTGTCGCTGGCCCTGCGGGAGGTCAAGCGCGACCTCAGCGCCGCCGAACGGGCCGAGCGCACGGCGGCGGCCCTGAAGATGGTCAACCTCGAGGCGGTGGCCGAACGGCTGCCCGGAGAGCTGTCGGGGGGGATGCGCCAGCGGGTGGCGATCGCCCGGGCCCTGGCGCTGCAGCCGAAGCTGCTGCTGCTCGATGAGCCCTTCGGGGCCCTCGATGCCCTCACCCGCGGGCATCTGCAGGAGCAGCTGATGCGCCTCTGCCAGGAGGCGGGCATCACCACCGTGATGGTGACCCACGACGTCGACGAGGCCCTGCTGCTGAGCGACCGGGTGGTGCTGCTCACCAACGGCCCCCGGGCCCATGTGGGGCGGATCGTGGCGGTGCCGTTCGAGCGGCCCCGCTGCCGCAAGGGGGTGCTGCAGCACCCCGATTACTACGGGCTGCGCAACACGCTGCTCGAATTTCTCCACGACCAGAAGCGGGTGGTGCGTCGCCGGCCCGCCACCGCGATCGCGGCCCCGGCGGCGCCGGTGCCGGTGGTGCGGCTGGGCTACCTGCCCGGCCTCGATGCCGCGCCATTGCTGGTGGCCCGGCAGCAGGGCCTGTTCGCCGCCGAAGGGGTGGACGTGCAGCTGCTGCGCTGCCAGAGCTGGGAGGAGATCGACGACCTGCTGCGGCTGCAGCGGCTCGACGGGGCGGCCCTGAGCGCCGCCCAGCCCCTGGCGATGGCCGCGGGCTTGGGGGTGGCGGGCAGCACGCCGCTGCCGATGGTCGTGACCCAGACCCTCAGCCGCAACGGCAATGCCCTGGTGCTCAACCGCGACCTGGGCCTGGGGAGCGGCGCCGATCTGCTGGCCGCCCTGCAGCAGGGACAGACCCTGCGGCTGGGGGTGCCCGACCGGTTGTCGATGGCCGAGCTGCTGCTGCGCCACTGGCTGGCCGCCAACGGCATCGACCCCCAGGGGCTGCAGTGGCAGCGCCGCAGCCCCCTGGGGTTGCAGGCGGCGATGGAAGGGGGCCTGATCGACGGCTTCGCCGCCGGCAAGCTGCGGGCCTGCATCGCCCAGCACCGGGGCAGCGGCACGGCGGTGCTCACCGACGCCGCCGTCTGGCCGAACCACGTCGAGAAGGTGCTGGCCCTGCGCGAGGACTGGGTCGATGGCCAGCCCCAGGCGGCGGTGGCACTGACCACGGCACTGCTGCGGGCCGCCGCCATCTGCGACGACCCGAGCCGACGGCCATTGCTGCTCGAGGTGCTCACCGCCCCCGAGGGCTTCGGGCCGCAGCTGCGGGAACCGCTGCACGAAGGACTGAGTGACCCGGCCGCCGGGGGTGAGCTCAGCCAGGCCACCGGGCTGCTGCGCTTCAACCGCTATTTCCTGGGCCAGGCCTGCTGGCCCGACCCCGCCGAAGGGCTGTGGGTGCTCACCCAGCTGGCCCGCTGGGGTCTGGCCCCCCTGCCCGACCACCAGGACGAACTGCTGGAGCGGGTCTACGGCCGACGGCTGTTCCTCGAGGCCTGCGAGCGGGCCGGCATCCGCGACCAGGAACCGACCCAGCGGGTGGTGACCTTCACCGATGGCGACCGCTTCGACGTGGATGACCCGGCGGGCTATGCCGCCCGCCTGCCCTATTCCCTGGCCCCCCGCCCCCTGGCCCCCCATGCCTGACCCCGTTCTCATCCCGACCGGCCGCCGTGTGCGGTTCGAGGCGATCGCCAAGACCTACCCCGGCAGCTCCGCCCCGGTGGAGGTGCTGCGCGACATCGACCTCGACGTGGCCGCCGGCGAATTCGTCTGCCTGATCGGCCATTCGGGCTGCGGCAAGTCAACCCTGCTGAACATGCTCTCGGGCTTCGAGACACCCTCGGCGGGGCAGGTGCTGGTGGAGGGCGAACCGGTGACGGGGCCTGGACCCGACCGGATGGTGGTGTTCCAGAACTACGCCCTGCTGCCCTGGAAGACGGCCCTGCAGAACGTGCTGCTGGGGCTGCGGTCCACCCGCCGCGACACCGCCAAGGCGGTGCTGGCCGAAGAAGCGCGGGCGATGCTCGAGACCGTGGGCCTGGGGGAGGCCACCCAGCAGCTGCCCGGCGAGCTGTCGGGGGGCATGCGCCAGCGGGTGGCGATCGCCCGCGCCATGGCGATCCAGCCACCGGTGCTGATCCTCGATGAACCCTTCGGCGCCCTCGATCCGATCACCAAGGAAGACCTGCAGGAGGAGCTGCTCGCCCTCTGGCGGCGCCAGCGCTGCACGGTGCTGATGATCACCCACGACATCGACGAAGCTCTGTTTCTGGCCGACCGGGTGGTGATTCTCAGCAACGGCCCACGGGCCACGATCGACACGGTGCTGACGGTGCCTTTCTCCCGGCCCCGCAACCGCGACGCCCTGCTGCACGATCCCCGCTACGGCCAGCTGCGCAACCAGGCCCTGGACCGGCTCTTCGGCAACGATTGAGCCGTCGGAATCCGGAAGAATCATCGTCTTCGAGAGCCGACGAGGTGGTCCTGTTGCCCGCAGCCCGTCTGCCCCAGCGTCCGGTCGCCCATCTGCCGGTGATGGACTGGCTGCGCGGGCTGGCGTCGCTGGCCGTGGTGTTCTTTCACCTGAACGTGGTCAAGGGCGACGTGAACGACGCCTACACCTGGGTGTGCCAGGGGGGCTGGCTGGGGGTGCCGGTGTTCTTCGCCATCAGCGGCTGGTGCATGGCCGGCCTGAGTGAGCGCTGCCAGGGCGCGGGACGCTTCCTGCTGGCGCGGCTGCTGCGATTGCACCCCCCTTACCTGGCCTCGGTGGGGGTGACCCTTGCCGCCCTGCTGATCATCAAGCTGACCACGGGTCACAACGACATCACACCGCTGCCTTCAAGCCCCGGCAGCGTGGTCGCGACTCTGCTGCTGGCCACCAAACCCGTCACCACCGTCAAGACCATCAACTGGAGCTACTGGTCACTGCCCGTGGAGTTCGGGTTCTATGTGCTCACGGGCCTCGTGCTGATCCTGAAGCAGCGCCAGGGCCGTCGGGCGGGGATGGGCCTGCTGCTGCTGCTGCTGGGGCTGAGCCTGGTCGTCAACCTCACGGGCCAGCGGCTGATCGCCACCCCCCTCTTCTGGCTGCCGTGGTTCCCCCATTTCGCCCTGGGCTGGTTCGGTCAGCAATGGAGCCAGGGGCGGCTGGCGACTCTGCCGGCAGGGCTGGCGGCCCTGCTGGCCGTGGCCGGAGCGGCCGTGGGCCAGAACCAGGCCATGGCCGGCGGCAGCTATGTGGGCCCCGAAGCGCTGATGGCCACCGTGGCGGCCCTCGCGACGGTTGTGCTGCTGCTGCTGGGCGGGCGGGGCCTGGGGCAGGGCCTGGCGGCCAGCCGCGTCGGGGCGATGCTCACCCACCTGGGCCAGATCTCGTACTCGGTGTACCTGCTGCACGTGCCCATCGGTTGCTACCTGCTGCTGCGGCTGCGTCAGGGGCCACTACTGGAGCAGCTGCCGCTGCACGTGGCCTTCGACGTCCTGGTGGTGCTGCTCATCGTGGCGGCCGCCACCCTGTTCCACCGCTGCATCGAACAGCCCTGCCATCAATGGTCCCGGCGGATCGGCCGCTCGCCGCAGATGGTGCTGGCGGTCAGCGATGCGCCGGCGGCAGCGGAGGCCGTCGCGGCCGGCCGCTGACCATGTCGTGGACCAGGGCCTGGGCCCGGCGGCTCGCCCGACGGCTCACCTGACCGCAGAGGTAGGTCCAGACGAAGTGGGCGGCGGCCATGCTGGTGAGTTCGGCATGGTCGTAAGGCGGCGACACCTCCATGCAGTCCATCCCCACGAAGGGCAGATCGGCGAGGGCCTCGAGGATGGTGAGCACCTGGTTGCTGCTGAGGCCACCGGGTTCGGGGGTGCCGGTGCCGGGGGCGAAGGCCGGATCGAGGCAGTCGATGTCGAGGCTGAGGTACAGGGGGGGCTGCCCGGCGGCCGCCCAGCGTTCGCGCACGCTGGTGAGCAGCGGCTCCAGCTGGCTCTCGTTCTCGAGGCCGCGCAGATCGCGGGCGCTGAAGCTGCGGCCGCCGCGGTCGTGCACGTAGTCGCTGGCCAGCCGGTGGCCGGAGGAGCGGATGCCGATCTGGGTGAACACCTCGGGCAGCACCAGCCCTTCCTGCATCGCCTCGTGCACCCAGGTGCCGTGGCCGCTGGGCTCACCGAAGTGGTCGCTCCAGGTGTCGGGGTGGGCGTCGAAGTGCAGCACCGCCAGGGGGCGGCCGAGGGCGGTGCGGTAGGCCCGCAGCAGGGGCAGGGTGAGCGAATGGTCGCCGCCGAGCCAGACCATGTGATGGCCGGCCAGCAGGGGTTGCAGCAGGTCGGGCAGGGCCTCCTGCACCGCCTCGAGGCAGGTGCTGGGCAGGGGCAGATCACCCGCATCCCCCAGCTGGCCGTCGAGGCCGATCTGAAAGTAGGGATGGATGCCATCGCAGAGCATGTGGCTCGCCTGGCGGATGCTGCGGGGGGCCAGACGGGCGCCGGGGCGGTTGGTCACGCCGCCGTCCCAGGGCAGGCCGGCCACGGCGAAGGGCAGCCCCGACCGCAGGGGTTCACAGCGCAGAAAAGTGTTCTGCGACTCGAAAGGGAATCCGCCCATAGGTGTGGGGCCTTATCGAATCGTTGAAGAGAATCTTAAGGGCTCCAGCGGAGGACGAATTAACGTTTGCTGATCAATAATTTCCGCTCCGCCGGACGCCCCACCGTCCCCCCGCGAACCCCCGCCAGCCGTCCCGCCAATTAAGTTCGGGAAGATTTAATCATCATGGATCGCTGACGCATGGCCACCCGTAAATTGCTGCTCGCCCTGAGCCTCGGCCTGGCCCTGGGGCACCAGGGGGCGGCCATGGCCGAGGGCGCCGAAGGGGGCGGCAGCGCCGGACGAGCGACCCTCACCACCGGCACCACCGAGGCCAAGTCGTATGGCGACTGGAACGGCACTTACCAGAACACGGGCATCAACCTGCAGTCGGCCCGACGGGTCGAAGACGGATTCATCATCCGTGTAAAGCGCATGATCAAGCCAGGCTCTGACTCGGCCAAAGAATTCGCCCGCAACATCCCCGTCGTCTCGACCGCCGCCAACATCGTCACCCTGGGGCTGTTCAACCGCGCACTCAAATCAGACGGCGAAGCGGTACGGGCCACCTGGATGACCATGAACTGCAGCAACAAGACGTTCAACGTCACCGGAGACGGCTACGCCTGGCAGAACGTCTACAAGGACCAATACGGACAGGCCGAAGACCTCTACTACAACCTCTGCGTGTCGAACGATCCCGCGGTGCCGGCGCGCTACCTCTCCCTGGCGCCCGCCGATGCGGACATGATCCAGGGGGCCAGCGTCGGCAAGTGACGCTCAGCGCAGCGTGGGCGCCAGCCGCACGGCGGCGCCCTTGAGCTCAGGCTGGCGAGAGCGGGGGCAGCAGAGGTCGTGCATCAGCCGGTTGGCTTCGCAGGGGTTGGGTTGTGACGCCCCCCAGTGCATCGGCAGAAACACGGTGCCCGGGCGGATGCCGTCGGTGATCAGCACCCGCGCCGTGATCGTCGCCCGCCGCGAACACACCTGCGCCCAGCCGCCGTCGCACAACCCGGCGGCGATGGCATCGCCCGGGTGCACCTCCAGCAGGGCCTCGGGGTGCTCGTGGCGCAAGCGCTCGACCCGGCCGGTGCGGGTCATGGTGTGCCAGTGGCCCAGATAACGGCCCACCGTCAGCACCAGGGGGTAGTCGTCGCAGGGGGGTTCGGCGGCGCCGCCGGGGGCGTCGGCCCAGAAGCGGGCGCGGCCGTCGGGGGTGGCGAAGCGGTGGTCGGTGTAGAGGCGGGCGCTCCCGCCCCCCGGGGCGGTGCCGGCGGGGAACGGCCACTGCTGCGGCCCATGGGCGGCCAGCAGGCCATGGCTCAGGCCCGTCATGTCGCAGGGGCGGCCGGCGGTGATCGCCACGAACTCGGCATGGATGGCGGCGGCGCCCGCCGGACCTTCGGAATAGGCGAAGGCGTCGGTGAAGCCCAGCCGCCGGCCCAGGTCGGCCAGGATCGCCCAGTCGGCCCGCGCCTCCCCCGGCGGCGTCCGGAAGGCCGGGCAGAGGGTCACCCGCCGTTCGGAATTGGTCATCACCCCCGTCTTCTCGCTCCACTGGGCCGCCGGCAGCACCAGGTGGGCCACGGCTTCGGTTTCGGTGCCGGCGTAGGCCTCGCTGAGCACCACCAGCGGGCAGCGCTCGACCGCCTGCCGCACCCGGTCGAGCCAGGGCAGGCTCACCAGCGGATTGGTAGCCGCCACCCACCAGAGGCCCAGCTCGCCCCGCTCCATCGCCAGCACCTGCTCCCAGACGCTGCGGCCCGGCTTCGGGTCGATCGCCCCGGGGGCCAGGCCCCAGTGGGCCTCGAGCTCGGCCCGGTGCTGCGGTTCGGCGATGGCGCGGTAACCCGGCAGCAGCTGGGCCAGGCCGCCGGCCTCACGGCCGCCCATGGCATTGGGCTGGCCGGTGAGCGAAAAGGGCCCGGCGCCGGGGCGGCCGATCTGGCCCGTGAGCAGATGCAGGTTGATGATGCCGCTGACGGTGGCGCTGCCCTCGGACGACTGGTTCACCCCCATCGACCAGGCGCTCAGCACCCGCTGGCCCTGGGCCCAGGCGGCGGCGGCGGCCAGCAGGTCGGCTTCGGCGACACCGCAGACGGCGGCACTGCGGGCCACGGACCATTCCTCCGCCAGGGCCGTCCAGGCCTCGGCGCCGTGGGTGTGGGCCGCGACGAAGGCGCGGTCGACGGCGCCGTGGCGCAGCAGCTGGTGGCCGAGGCCCAGCAGCAGAGCCAGGTCAGTGCCGGGCTGGAGGGCCAGGTGCAGGTCGGCGGCGGCGGCGGTGGCGGTGCGGCGCGGATCGATGACGATCAGGCGGCAGGCGCCGGGGTCGCGGCGACGGCGCTTGAGCAGCCGCTGCCACAGCACCGGATGGCACTCGGCGGTGTTGGTGCCGATCAGCACCACCACATCGGCCAGGTCAAGGTCGTCGTAGCAGCAGGGCGGACCATCGGCGCCGAGGCTGTGGGAATAACCGCTCACCGCCGCACTCATGCACAGCCGTGAGTTGGCGTCGAAGTGGTTGCAGCCCAGGAAGCCCTTGAACAGCTTCTGGGCCAGGTAGTAGTCCTCGCTCAGAAACTGGCCCGAGCCGTACATCGCCAGCCCATCGGAGCCACGGCTGGCCAGGGTGCTGCGGATGCCGTCCACCAGCCGCTCCATGGCCTCGTCCCACGACACCGGCCGCAGGGGCTCGCGGCGGTCGGCCCGCCAGAGGGGGGTGGTGAGGCGACCGCCGTGGAGCGTGGCGCCGACCGTGGCTCCTTTCACACACACCTGCCCGAGGGAGGACGGATGGTGCCGGTCGCCCCGGGCCACCCAGACGGGCTCGGCGGCCGAGGCCGCCGGCGGCCGCAGCTCGAGGCCGCAGCCGACACCGCAGTAGGGGCACTGGGCGCGGGCGGCGGTGGGGGCAGGGCCCACAGATCACTGCATCGATGGCGCGCCCATTCGACCAAGGCACCGGCAAGGGTCCCGGTGACCGTTGTTACGGAATCCGTGGGGTGTGCCGGGCAGTGCACCGCACCTAGGCTGATTCTGAGAATTTTGAAGGTGGAGCCCGCTCCGCTCAGCCATGCCAGGCCCCTTCCTGCCCACCGCCGGCCTCAATCCCGACCAGCTGGTGGCAGCCCTGGTCGATCCGGACGGTGGGGTGGCCGTCGAGGCCGGCAGCGTTCACGTCAAGGCTTCGG
The DNA here is from genome assembly GCA_903871775.1 of uncultured cyanobacterium. Taxonomy (GTDB): domain Bacteria; phylum Cyanobacteriota; class Cyanobacteriia; order PCC-6307; family Cyanobiaceae; genus CAIQIA01. The sequence goes on along the minus strand of CAIQIA010000011.1, from coordinate 318,206 downwards.
CGGCGTCGGCCTTCAGCCTCTACGACGGCAGCCTGGCGCCCCTGGGGATCGGCGCAGGCCTGCTGCTCACCTCGGGCACCACCCCCGGCACCAGCAACAGCATCGGCTGGTTCGGCCAGAGCAACGCCGGCATCAGCGGCTGGCAGAACGGTGACGCCGACATCAATGCAGTCGTCAACACGGTCTTTCACACCACGTCGTACGACGCCAGCGCCCTGTCGTTCGACTTCCGCATCACCGATCCCACGGCCACGTCGATCAGCTTCGATCTCGTGTTCGGTTCGGATGAATACCCCGAGTGGGTGGATCTGTTCGTCGACACCGCCATCGTGATGGTGAACGGGGTGAACCATGCCCTGTTCGAACAGAACCCCTACCGCCCGCTCACGGTGATCTCGCCCAACCTGGCGGCGGGGTACTTCCAGAACAACGCCGGCAGCGTGCTGCCGATCGAATACGACGGTGTCAGCCGGGTGCTGCGCATCGTGGCGCCGATCCACGGCGGCGGCGCCCTCAACACGATCAAGATCGCCGTCGCCGACACCGGCGACCACATCTACGACAGCGGGCTGTTCATCGCCGGCCTCAGGGCCGGCACCACGCCGGGCCAGGGCCTGGTGACACGGCCCACCACCCCCTGCACCGACAGCAGCGACTACGTCTCCGGTGGGCTCAGCGGCGAATCGTTCGATCTGCTCGGGGGTGACGACCACTGCTTCTCCGGCGGGGGCAGCGACCTCATCGACGGTGGCAGCGGCAACGACACCATCGACGGCGGCAGCGGCGACGACTACCTCAAGGGTGGCATCGGCAACGACAGCCTGATCGGTGGTGCCGGCTACGACACCGCCGTGTACACGGGCTCCAGCAGCGGCTACACGATCAGCGTCGATTCGATCAGCGGCGGTTGCAGCGTGCAGTCGCTGGCCGATGGCAGCGTCGATCAGCTGCTGGGCATCGAAGCCATCAGCTTCGACGACGGGGTGATCAGCCTTGGCGGCTCCACGGCGGGCCCGGCCGTGCCACCCCCACCGCCGCCGGTGGTCAACTCCCCCGGAGTGCTGGTGGTGACCGGCATCGGCGCCTACGCGGAGGTGCTCACCGCCGAGCTGAGCGATGCCGACGGCATCAGCGGTGCCATCAGCTGGAGCTGGGAGGCACAGGCGAAGGGCAGCGCCAGCTGGCAGACGATCAGCGGCGCCACCGGCGCCACCTACACCGTCACCGCCAACGAAGCGGGCGGCCATGTGCGCGCCCGCGCCCAGTACACCGACGGCAAGGGGGCCCTCAGCCAGCCCCTGAGCGCCGCCAAGACGATCCAGGAGCTCGAGACCGGCGACGGCATCCTCAACCTGATGCAGCTGCAGGCCCCGGCCGGTGCCGGCGTGGTGACTCCCCTCACCACCGTGCTCACGCGGCTGATCGACCTGGGCCTCACCCCGGCCCAGGCCGGCCTAACCCTCGCCACCGTGCTGGGCCTGCCCGCTGGCCTGAAGCTGCACACCTTCAACGCCCTGCAGGTGCTGCAGACCCCGGCCACCGCGGCCGACCCCCTGGCCCTGCTGGTGGAGGCCGTGAGCCTGCAGCTGGGCATCATCGGTTCGGCCGCCAACGACGACACCGGCGGCACCATGGCCCTGGGCATCCTCCAGGCCGCCGGGGAGGGCCGGACCCTCGACCTGGGGCTGGCGGCCGATGTGGCCTACCTGCTCGGCATCCCCATGCCATCGGTGGGGGTGCCGGCCCTGGTGGCCGACATCATCTACAGCACCAGCTCCATGGGGTCGGAGGCGAGCGGCGGCACCTGGGAGGGCATGAACGCCATCTGGCTCGATTTCCTCAACGTGCACCAGGGCGTGGTGGCCCCCTCGATCGCGGCGCTCACGATCGATCAGAACGTGGCCCCGATCGGCTATGCCACCGCCACCCTGCCATCGGCGGTGCGCGACGTGCCCTACGCCATCGGCGCCGCTCCGCTGCTGCAGGGCTTCAGCGACGACGACCTCGACCCCCTGAGCATCAGCGGTCTGACGGCCAGCGGCGGCGGCCAGATCGCAGCCCAGGCCGATGGCAGCTGGCTGTTCATCCCCGACCCCGGCTTCGTGGGTTCCGTGGAGCTGAGCTACACGGTCAACGACGGCCATGGCCTCTCGATCGGCGGCCAGCAGCTGATCGTGGTCAAGCCGCCCAACAGCCCCGGCAGCGGTTCGGTGGTGATCGGAGCGGGCGGCAGCCCGGCCGCAGCGGTGCAGGGCACCCCGCTCACCATCAGCCACACCCTCGCCGATGCCGACGGCCTCGGTCCGCTCACCGTGAGCTGGAGCGCCGACGGCGTGCCGATCGCCGGTGCCTACGGCTTCTCGTTCACCCCGGGCCAGGGCCAGGTGGGCCAGGTGATCCGCGCCCGCATCAGCTACCTCGACGGGCTGAAGTACGCCGAATCCAGCGAGAGCCTGCCCACCGCACCGGTGGCCAACATCAACGACCCCGCCGGCGGCACCGTGACCATCACCGGCCCCACGGGGACAACCCCCAGCCAGGGCGAGCTGATCAGCGCCAGCGCCGTGCTGGTCGATCCCGACGGGGTCACGTCCCCCAGCTACGACTGGTACGCCGACGATGTGCTGTTGTCGGGCCTGGGTAACGGCAAGGCCGGGGTGCTGCTCAACCAGTCGCATGTGGGCCGGCGCATCCGCGCCGTGGCGGTCTTCACCGACGGGTTCGGCACGGTGGAGCGCGTGTCGAGCGCCCCGACCGATCCAATCCTCAACGTGAACGACGCACCAGTGGGGAGCGTGGCGATCGTGGGGCCGGCCAGTGTGGGCATCCCGCTGCTGGCGGTGCCGACCCTCAGCGACGCCGATGGCCTCGGGGTCTTCAGCTACGCATGGCGCGCCAATGGGGTGGCGATCCCCGGGGCGACGGGGGCCAGCTACATGATCGCCGCCGCCGACCTCGGCAAGACCCTCTCGGTGGCGGTGAGCTACACCGATGGCTATGGCCAGCTCGAAACCGTCGTGAGCGGTGCCACCGCCGCCGTGGGCCAGCCGGTGGTGGTCAATGCCACCGGCACCATCGGCAACGACCTGCTGACCGGCAACGCCCTCAACGACAGCCTGCGGGGCGGCCTCGGCAACGACAGCCTGATCGGCTACACCGGCAACGACCTGCTGATCGGTGGCGACGGCAGCGACGACCTGCAGGGGGGTGACGGCAGCGACCTGTACCTGATCGAGCTGGCCAAGGATCACGCCAGCGCCGAGGTGCGCGACCTCGGCACCAGTGGTGTCGACGAGATCCGCTTCGCCGACCCCGGCAAGACCGGCACCCTCACCATCTTCGCCGGCGAGGTGGGGCTCGAGCGGGCGGTGATCGGCACCGGCACCGCGGCCGTCGCCAACAGCAGCGGCACCTCCAGCCTCAACATCGATGCCAGCGCTGCCCCCAATGGGCTGACCCTGGTGGGCAACGGCGGCCGCAACCAGCTGCTGGGCAGCAATTTCAACGACTCGCTGCTCGGTGGTGCCGGCGCCGACGACCTGCAGGGCCGGGGCGGAGACGACTTTTACAGCGTCGACAACATCGGCGATGGAATCATCGAAGGAGTCGGCGGAGGAGTCGACCGGGTGCAGAGCTCGGTGAGCTTCACCCTGCCAGCGAACGTTGAAGAGCTGCTGCTCACGGGCACCGCCGCCATCAACGGCAGCGGCAACGGCCTGGCCAACACCATCACGGGCAACGGGGCCCGCAATGTGCTCAACGGCAGCGGTGGCCTTGATCTGCTGGTGGGCGGTGAAGGCGGCGACGTCTACCTGGTGGCCGTCGCGGGTGATCATCCGGGAGCCGAGATCAGCGATGGCGGCATCAACGGTGTCGACGAGCTGCGATTCACCGCCGATGCTGGTCTTCTCACCCTGTTCGCCGGCGACACCGGCCTCGAGCAGGTGGTGCTGGGCACCGGCAGCGCCACGGCGGCGGTGACCACGGGCAAGGGGAGCGCAGGGGTGAACGCCGCTGCGGTGGCCAATGCCCTGGTGCTCAGCGGCAACGACGGCAACAATGTGATCATCGGCACCGCCTTCGCCGACCGCCTCCAGGGCCGGCTGGGCAACGACAGCCTCACCGGTGGTGCCGGTGCCGACCTGTTCGTCTTCGATACAGCCCTCAACGGCACCACCAACCGCGATGTGATCACCGACTTCGAGCCTGGGATCGATCGCCTCCTGCTCAAGGCCTCCCTGTTCCCCGGCAGTGGCACCGTCGGTTCCACCCTGGCCGCCGACCGGTTCCTGGCGGGGCCGGGGGTCATCAATGGCGCCGACGCCAACGACATGATCCTGCTCAACACCAGCACCGGCGTGCTGGCCTACGACAGCGACGGCAGCGGAAAGAAGGCCTCGATCCCTTTCGCCCAGCTGCCACTGGGGGTGGCGGCGCTGGTCACCGCCGCCGACGTCCAGATCGTGCTTTGAAGCAGGGTCAACAGCCGCAGCCACACGACGAAGCGTTGTCACTCCGAACCCCCTCAATCAGCAGCCTCAGGCTGTCAAGTCGTCCCTCTGTGAGGGCAGTGGGACCGATCACGGCGATGCGCCGCAACACATCCCCATGGTGACCGGCTGCCTCTTCATGCTGGAGAACAACGTCGCCCAAGAGGGTGCGGCGACTGGGCGTCCACAAGCCGGCATGAAAACCCAGCACAAAAGCTAAAGACACAAGATCGATGAAGTCTTGATGAGGGTGATGAGAGTAAAAGCCCACCAGGCTCGGCACCGCTGAAAACAGGAGCACTGGCCCTAGATACATACAGACCCCGAAGGAAAGCGACAACCAGCGAAAGCCGGTCAGATGTCGCTGAAAAAAAGCCAGGATCAGTTGCCGCTGCTGCAAAGACCGCATCAACGGCTCGAGCCGATAGCGACGTACGTTCATCAGATCAGCATAATTAACCGCTGAATGACTCTGTCGTGTCAAACCCCGATGCAGGGTAACCATCTCCAAGGCAAGACCCTGCAAGGGGCCGATGCGATCACGCAGCAGAACCAGGGAACGACTGGCTACCACGGGGATGATCAACCCCTGTCTCACCAGTTCAGCCAGGGTCAGCAACAGAACCCGCTCGGCACCACCGGCAAGACAGGCAAGCTCATGATTGCTCAGATGTGGCAGCACGCCCTTCCGAGCAGGCCGGCGCAGCAAGGGCCGCAGGAACTGTCGAGTCAGCAGGGATGTCGCCACGACCACACAGACAAAAACAATGAAGTAAACAGGCCCATAGCCATCACCGCTCCCCCCTTCCGAGGCATCCTGCGCCCTCACGGCGGCAGCACCCAACAGCATCAGCACAAGGATCAGCAGCGCGGGCCAGCCACGAAACCGGAACCATGACCAAGCAGGGGGGCGGGTACGGCGACGCTGCATCTGCAAATCCCGCCCGAAGCGTATATCAACAGGCGGCCAGAGATCCACGGGCGGATCTCCAAAGTGTCTGCGGTAGCTGGCAATGGTGGCGCGATAAAGCCTCTGGAAGTGCTGGCGTTGATCAGGTCCACCACGGGTGGGGTTGTGATGCAACGGCCGACCCAGAACCCGCGGGCAAAAGTCATTCCAGTAGGCATCGCTGTAGAGCAGATGAAGATGCCAGACCTGGTCAATCTGATCCGAAGGCGTGACCGGATGGTCAGCCACCATCGCCAGGAAGACAAACCTCTTGTACTCCTCAATTGCCCGCAGAGCAAAACCATGGCTCCAGCCATTGTTGCGCATCAGGTGATCAACAAAGCCGATCTCATGTTCTGGGTCATGCAGCTCATACATCTGAAGACGTTGGTAGAGCTGCCGCTGATCGTCTGACATGGGTACGACTGGTGATGCTCCATCAACAGTGACCGTCGTCGATCAGTCATGTCAATTAAGGCCAGATGGAAGAAGATGGAAGACACTGCAAATAACACCCATCGAGAGATATCCGCGATAGAGTTCGCGTTACAGGCCTCTTCGGCCAGAGGCCCATGCAAGAGCCCATATGAGCTGGACAACGTTTCTGCAAGCCATCGGAGAGCACCACGACCATGCCTTGACACCCCATGAGCTGGACGTGATTCTGTGCCTGCGACAAGCGCCTGGGCAGACAAAGCAGGACCTGCTCGAGACCTATCAGAACCTCCATGGTCCGATAGAGGAAGAAGCCCTTACCCAGCGGCTACGAACCATCTACCGAAAATTCAGGATCACTGGGCGAGGCCACAAGCTGCCTCAGCTGCATCGGTGCCTGCATCAGCGCTTTCTGCAGAGTGAGCAGCGCTTCGTTGCGCTGGGTCTTCGGGAAATCCACCCAGCCTTTCCCGATGATCGCTTTACCTCAGCCCTTGAGGAGCTGATTGCCACAGATGATGATGGCGACAAGAACGTGTCCATCCTGCAGACCTTCGCCCCCAATCTGGAGCGATACAAGTCGCAGCTGATCCGCTGCCTGCAGCGAGGCGCACGGATCCGCATTCTCCTGGCCTGGCCCTACTCACAGGCCGCGGGCCTGAGGGAAGCTGTGCTCAAGCGGTATGCGTCCGAGCACATGGCAGACGACTTTGGCATCCAGGGCAGCGTGATCGCCAACCTAGAGACCCTGGAAGCCACGATCCGCGGCCATCAACACGCTGCAAACCTTCAGATCAGGCTCTATGACACCTTGCCCTCCCTCGCGCTCTACCAGGCAGGTCACACGCTGCTGGCTGCTCCATTTCTGCATGGGGCGCTGGCCATTCACACCTTTCAACTTGAACTGGATCTGCAAGCGAGCAATGCACTGGTTGCTGGCACCCTGCTCCAGGATTTTGAATTGATGTGGACTGTTGCTCGACCGTTCGTCCCCGACCCCGAGGCGAACTGGCGCAACAACCTGAGAATTCTGTTCACGGACTGACGAGCATGCTTGATCAACTCAATGCCAAAGAACGCGCTCTTGTCAGCAGCTTCAGGGCGCACCCACTGATAAGCAGCCTCACCACCCTGCCCTGGGATGATTTGTTAACAATTCTAATCCAAAGGCGGTTTCTTTCGCTGTCGATCATCAATATCTACGAACACGCAATTGATGCCCTTCAGGATCACTCCATCAAAGACACGGTGAGGCGGATACTTCATGAAGAATACCCTCGCAACAGCCGAGGCCAACCGCTGGCATCTCACCGGGAACTGCTGTTTCGCGACCTGCAGCATCTTGGAGCCAGCCGTGAACAGATTCTGCTGACCAGCGAATCTACAGCGACGGAGAAGATCCGACGTCAGAGCATGGAACAGATGACGCTGTGCCTTGGCCTCGTCCACAGTGATCTTGCATTGATCAGTTTCTTGCGCTTCTGGGCTGAAGTTCTGGTGTCTGTGGAGTATGAATGTCTGTGGCCAAGGCTATCAGAAAAAATCGGACAAGAAAGCGCCGAAAAGAAGCCGCGCTCAGAGTTTTATTACTACCACATGATCCACGATCGGCGCCAGTGCGACATCGGACAGGAGCACATCTTGGGGGGCCTTACCCATGCCCAGGAACTGGCCCGCCACATAGCGAGCCTGATCAGCGATGAAATCGGCCTGCGATGCGCCATCGAGCAGGCCGAACTGGCCTGGCAGCTGAAGAATGAGTTCTACAACCAGTTCATCACCAAGCCTTGTAGGGCAGAAACTTGCCGTTCATCGTCACCTTGACGCGGTCACCTTTCGGGTCTTCGACCTTGTCGACGTGCAGGGTGAAGTCGATGGCTGACATGATGCCATCGCCGAATTTTTCCTGGATCACATCCTTGAGCGGCAGACCGTACACCTGCAGGATCTCGTAGAAGCGATAGAGCAGCGGATCGGTGGGAATGACCGGATCCAGGGCCCCCTTGACCGGGTAGGTGGTGAGCCCCGTGGCCAGGGCAGGGTCGAGCTCCAGGGTCTGCAGCAGGGTCATGGCCTGCTCGCCGGTGGCCGTGGCCTGGCCGTAGATCAGGGCCGCCACCCACACCTCATCACGGCCGAGCCGTTCCCCAAGATCAGCAAAGCTGAAACCCAGCCGCTGCTTGGCGGCCAGCAGGGTGGAGGCCAGCGAAGACAAGGCCATGGGGGACAAAACAGCAGCGGCGACCTTATGGAGCCCGGGGGGCGCAGAAGGTCAGCATCGCTACCGATCCTGCGAGCGCACCGGCACGACCTGCTGTCCGATGGGGCGACAGCCTGAGGGCCGCCCTCGCCGCCGCCCCGGTGCTCACGGCCCAACTGACGGGCGAACCCTGGAAGCCCTGCGCCTTCAACGACACCACCATCGACTGCCGAGAGCGGCATCGGGGCGATCAACTGCAGGTGGAGTGGCGCGACGGGCTGGGGGGCCTCTGGCGCCTTGAGCTGTTTCCCCAGGGCAATCGGGCTCACCCACACCGGCAACGGCAGCTTTCTTCCCCTGCGGTCCTGCCTTCTCAGCGGCGGGCAGCAGCCTTCGCGCTTCACCACTGGCGTTGGGCTTCTGCCAGGCACTGCCATCGATGGGGGCTCTCTCATAGCTCTCGTGCCAATGATCAAGACACCATCCCCACACATTGCCATGCATGTTGTGCAGACCCCAGGCATTCGCGGGAAACATGCCCACCGGCGTGGTCGTGCCCGCTTGGCTGGCGTAGTCCCACTGGGCTTCGCTGGGCAGGGTGTAAAAACGGCCCGTGCGTTGGTTCAGGCGGCATCCAGCGGGAGCCCGCCCATTGGGTGACGTCAGGAGACGCCACCCTCAGCTGCCGATCAGATGCAGGCTCTGCCGGCGGCGGCGGTCGTGGCGCAGATGGAGGGCGATATCGGCTCGAGCCAGGGACCAGTCAATATGCGCACTAAGATGCGCACATTGGCTGGTCCAAGGCATGCGCACCACCCTGGAGTTGCCGGATTCCCTGTTCGCAAGGTTGAAAGCCCGCGCGGTCAGTGAACGGGTCACCCTCAAGCAGCTGCTGCGCAGCTACGTGGAACAGGGCCTCAGCGCCGCGCCCACCCGCGCCGAGCAGAAGCGTTCGGCAGCCACGCTGCCTCAACTGGACGGAGCGCTGGCCATCGAGAGCCACCAGCTCAGCAATGCCGCCCTGTTTGAGCTGCTCGAGCCATGAGTCCCACGGCCGACCTGCCGGATCTGAATGTCTGGCTGGCATTGACCTGGCCTGCCCACATCCACCATCAGCACGCTGTTCGCTGGTGGGAGCAGCAGGCGGCGGAACAGGTGCTGTTCTGCACGACGACGGCCCTGGGGCTGGTGCGCCTGGTGTGCCAGCCGAAGCTGATGGGCAAGGCCGTGCGCACCACGGCGGAAGCATCTGCCCTTCTGGATGCGCTGTGCCAACAGCCCGGCGTGGCGCTGGCCCACCCCGAGCACGACGGCTGGGAGGTGTTCCACCAGCTGCTGCGCCAGGGTGAACTACCGGTGCGACTGTGCACAGATGCTCATCTGGCCGCCCTGGCCATGGCCAATGGCTGGCGTCTGGTGAGTTTCGATCGTGATTTCGAGCGGTTTGCCGCGCTGGAGCGGCTGGCCCTGCCCTGATTCCACCACGGTGCGTGGATGGGTGACACCACTTCCAGCGCCCGCCCGGTGCCGCTCAGGGGGCTGAAATGGTTTCGACGGGGGATGAGGAGGGTGACTGAAGCCTGCTCGGCAAGAGCAAACCCGTAACAGCAAACAACATCGTTCGTTTCTCCCTTCAATCCACCACCGTGGCTGCCTGGGCGGGGCGGGCGGTGCAAGATCGGGATGAACCAACGGATCAGATCCAGGGTGGCCTCCTGGATCGGCAACTCGGAGGTGGAAAGGGCGGAGCTGGGTGAATCAGAGGGCATGGGACGGGGCTCCCATCGGGGGGCACCGGCCACGGCGGGGTAGGGCCACAATCCGATCAAGCCGACCCGGGCCCCATGGGCTTCGCCACCCTCGCCAGTGCTGCCGCCACCGGCGCTGCGTTGCTGCTCACGGCCCAGCTGACGGGGGAACCCTGGAAGCCCTGCGCCTTCAACGACCGACCGATCGCCTGCCGCGAGATGCACCGGGGTGAGGCGCTGCAGGTGGAATGGCGCGACGGCCAGGCGATGACCTACACCCGCCTGCCCGGGTTGGAGGGCCAGGCCGATGCCCTGTACCGCGACCGGCGGGGGGGCCTGTGGCGCCTCGAACTCTTCCCCCAGGGCAACCGGGTGCTCACCCACACCGGCAATGGCAACCGCATCTTTCTGCCCCTGCGGCCCGACCGGCCCCAGGCCGCCGAACCGCTGCCGTCGTGGCGCGAAGGGCCCGTGCGCCAGGCGCTGCTGAGCTGGTTGCAGCGGGTCACCGATCCGGCCTCGCCCGACTGGGTGCCAGAGGCCGATCGCATCGCCGTCTTCGACAACGACGGCACCCTCTGGCCTGAACATCCACTGCCGTTCCAGCTGGCCTTTGCCCTGGATCAGCTGCCGGCACCCGAGCGGCGCCGGCTGCTGCAGGCGGGCCGCGATCGCGACAACCTGCAGCAGCTGCTGGCCCGCACCCATGCCGGCATGACCACCACCGACTTCAACGCGGCAGTGCAGCGCTGGCTGGCCACCGCCCGCCATCCCCGCTACGACCGCCCCTACGACCAGCTGGCCTACCGGCCGATGCTCGAACTGCTCGACCTGCTGCGACGCCATGGCTTCAGCACCTGGATCGTCTCGGGCGGTGGTGCCGACTTTCTGCGGGTGTGGAGCGAGCGGGTCTACGGCATCCCGCCCCAGCAGGTGGTGGGCACCACGACCGTGACGCGCTTCGAGCTGCGGGATGGCCGGCCGGTGCTGGTCAAGACCCTCGAGCAGCTGCGGGTCAACGACGGTGCCGGCAAACCCGCCGGGATCCATGCCTTCATCGGCCGGCGCCCGCTGGCGGCCTTCGGCAATTCCGACGGTGACCTGGCCATGCTGCAGTACACCACCATGAACGCCGGGCGGCCGGCGCTGGGCCTGATCGTGCACCACACCGACGGCACCCGCGAATACGCCTACGACGCCCACTCGACCAGCAGCGGGCGGCTGGAGGAGGCTCTTCGCCAGGCTCCGCAGCAGGGCTGGCTGGTGGTCGACATGGCCCGCGACTGGGAGGTGCTGTTTGGCCCTCCCTGAGCCCGACGGCAGCACCGACCCCAGGCCCCTGCGCGCCTGCCTGCTCAGCGGTGGTGCCAGCCGGCGCATGGGCCGCGACAAGGCCCTGCTGCCCCACCCCGACGGCGGCACCTGGCTCGACCACAGCCTGCGGCGGCTGGTCAGCCTCGGCGCGCCGGTGACGTTGTGCAGCGGCCACCCCGACCATCTGCGGCGGGCGGCGGCCTACGGCCCTGCCGTGACGCCATGGGCCGAACCGCCGCCCCACGAGGGTCCGCTGCGGGCGCTGGCGCGGCTGATGGCCCTGCATCCGGGCGAGCGGCTGCTGCTCTGCCCCGTCGACATGCCCCACCTCGACGACGCCAGCCTGCGGGCCCTGGTGGCCATCGCCGAGGGCGACCCCGAGCCCGACCTCGACCCCGACACGATCCACCTGGCCCACGACGGCGAACGGCTGCAGCCGCTGCTGGGCCTCTACCCGGCCAGCGCCGACCGCGCCCGGCGGCTGGCGGCGCATCTGGCGGGCGGCGACCGCAGCCTGCAACGCTGGCTGGCGGGTGAACGCTGGCAACCGCTGGTGCTGCCGGCCCCGGCCCTGCGCAACATCAACCACCCCGACGAGCTCGACCCACCGCCCCCCCGCGACCGCCTCGACCGGCCGCTGGGGGTGCTGCGCCTGTCGCTCACGGCCCGCTGCAACCTGGCCTGCCCCTACTGCCTGCCCGATGGCCACGAACCGCCGGGGCTGCTCAGCCTGGCGCAACGGCGGCAGGTGGTGGCGGCGGCGGTGGCCCTGGGGGTGGGCAGCCTGCGGCTCACCGGCGGCGAACCGCTGCTGCACAGCGGTGTCGAAGATCTGATCGCCGCCGTCGCCGACCTGCGATCCCCCGCTGGCCTGCAGGAGGTGGCCCTCACCAGCAACGGCGCCCTGCTCACGATCGACCGGGCCCGGAGCCTGCGGGCCGCCGGCCTCGACCGCCTCACCCTCAGCCTCGACGGCACCAGCGGCGCCAGCGTGGCAGCCATGGCGGGGCTGACGGGCGGCCCGCCGGCGGGCGAAGCGCTGCTGCAGCGGGTGCTGGCGGCGCTCGACCATGCCCGGGCCGCCGGCTTCGATCCGGCCCGGGGGGCGCTCAAGCTCAATGCCGTGATCCAGCGGGATCGCAACGACGACCAGCTGCTGCCCCTGGCGGCCCTGGCCCGCGAACGGGGCATCGAGCTGCGGCTGATCGAATTCATGGACGTGGGCAACCGCAACGGCTGGCACCCCGCAGCGGTGCTCAGCGCCGCCGAGATGGTCGACCGCATCGGGCGGCAGTGGCCGCTGCAGCCCCTGGGCCGCAGCCCCCACGGCACGGCGGCGCGCTGGCGCTACACCGACGGCGGCGGCCGGCTGGCGGTGGTGGCCTCGGTGAGCGCACCGTTCTGCGGCGACTGCAACCGCCTGCGGGTCACCGCCGACGGCATCGCCTACACCTGCCTGTTCGCCACCCCCGGCAGCGGCCTTGACCTGCGCCCCTGGCTGCAGCCCGACACCCCGGCCGAGGCCCTGCGCACGGCGATCGCCGGCCACTGGCGCCAGCGCCGCGACCGCTGGAGCGAAGAACGCCAGCAGGCCTGGGCCGACGGCAACCCAGAGTCGTCTGCAGCGGCACCGGCCCACGCCGAGATGGCCTATCTGGGGGGGTGAACCTCGACATCGGCGGGGAGAGCATGGCCAACCGCAAATACCTGTTCTTCGCCGAGGTGGCCAAGCAGCTGGGCAATGCCGATCTGGCCCGCCTGTTCCGCGACACGGCCAACCAGGAAACCGAGCACGCTTTCGCCCACTTCCGACTGCTGCATCCAGAGCTGGTGGTGGGCGATCCGGCAGCGCTGAGCGACGAGCAGAAGCACACGATCCTGGCCCGCTGCCTGGAGCTGGCGATCGAAGGCGAAACCTACGAGTACACCACGATGTATCCCGACTTCGCCGCCCAGGCCCGGGCCGACCGCGACGGCGCCGCCGCCGCTGAATTCGACGGCCAGGCGGCCGAGTCCCGCGACCATGCCGCTGTCTTCCGCCGCGCCGCCAGCAACTTCGGCTTTCTGGAACCGATCGAACGGCACCACGCCGAGCGTTACGGCGTGGCGCTGGAGGCTTTGCAGGGCCAAGGCACGGCCGGCGAGGCGGCCACACCGGTCGTCGGCAAGTGGATCTGCAGGGTGTGTTCGATTATCTACGACCCGGCTGTGGGTGATCCCGAATCGGGCATCGCCGCCGGCACCCCCTTCGAGGCGATCCCCGACAGCTGGGTGTGTCCGATCTGCGGCACCCGCAAAGCCAACTTCATCCCCTACCGGGAGCCCGAACTGCAGGCGGCCTGAACCCAGCCCTCAGCCCCGCACCAGCACCGGCACCCGCTTGAAGGCCGGCGTGCCGCTCTCGGGGTCCTTGAGCGGTCGCATCAGCACGTTGGCCTCGGGATAGAACATCAGCGCGGCGCCGGTGCGGATCGAGCCGGGGATGATCTCGATGCCGTCGAGGCGGCCGGCCTCCCCCTGCACCGTCACCCGCTGGTGGGCCCGCAGGCCGCTGGCGGCCAGGTCACCGGGATTCATCAGAATCGTCTGGCGGTGGGCCATGCCGCGGTAGCTGTCGCCGGGCTTATAGACGACGGTGTTGTGCTGGCCGTAGCTGCGGGCGGTGATCAGGCTCAGCACCAGGCCCCGTTCCCCCGGCGCCAGGCCGCCGAAATGGTCGGCAGCGGGCAGGGTCAGCTGCGGCAGCGGCGTCACCGCCAGCCGGGCGCGGCCACTGGCGGTGGCGAAGCGCGGTGCGGCGAACACCCGGCCCTCCACTTCGAATTCGCGGCGGGTGGCGTCGATATCGGCGATGGGCCCGTAGCCCGGCACGGTGCGGGCGATCAGCTGGCGCACATACTCCGGTTCCTGGAGCCGTTGCCACTCGATCGGATCATCGCCGAAGAGACGATGGGCCAGGTCGGCCAGCAGCGTCACCTCGCTGCGCAACTGGCCGCTGCGCAGGTGCGTCTGGCCGGGTTCGTTGAGCCGCACCCAGTTGTTGCCCGATTCGACGGTGGTGCGGTGGGGGGTCTCGAAGCGGTTGAACACCGGCAGCAGCAGCGTCTGGCGGGCCCCCAGCCCATGGAAATGGCCGGTGTTGGGCTTGGTCGCCAGGTACACCACCGTGTCGATCTGGCCGAGGGCCCGGCGGGCCTGGCCGCTGTCGGGGTTGGCGCCGTAGAGGTTGCCGCCCAGGCAGAGCAGGCTGTCGATGGCACCGCTGTCGGCGGCATCGATCAGGGCGCGGGTGTCGTAGCCCTGCACCCGGCTGAGGGGCCGGCCCAGCAGCTGCTCGAGGGCCAGCCGCATCGGCTCCCGCAGGCGCACCGTCACCCCCATCGAGCCGAAGCCCTGCACGTTCGAATGGCCGCGGATCGGCATCGTGCCCGCCCCCGGCCGGCCCACATGGCCGCTGAGCACGGCGGTGTTGGCGATCGCCTGCACGTTGGCCGTGCCGTTGGCGTGGTGGGTGATGCCCATCGCCCAGGCGAACACCACCGCCCGGCAGGCGGCCAGGCGGCCGGCGGTGTGCTCGAGCTCCTCGCGGCTGAGGCCGCAGCAGGCGGTGATCGCCGCCCAGGGGGTGGCATCGATCTGGGCGATCAGCGCCTCCCAGCCGTCGCTGTGGTCACGCACCACGTCCCAGGCGATGGCATCGGCCTCGCGCAAGGCCTTCTGGATCCCCAGCAGCACCGCCACATCCGACCCCGGGATCGGCTGCAGAAACAACGTGGCGACGGGGCTGCCGCCCCCCAGCAACCCCCGGATCGGAAACGCCGGCGAGCCGAACCGCAGCAGACCGGCCTCGAGCACCGGGTTGATCACGATCACCGTGCCGCCCCGTTCCCGCAGGCGGATCAGTTCGTTCATCAGCCGCGGATGGTTGGCGGGGGCGTTCGACCCCAGCAGCACCACCCCATCGGCCTGGCGCAGACCCTCGAGGTTGACCATCGAGGTGCCGCTGCCGAAGACACGGTTCAGCCCCACCGTCGAGGGGGCATGGCAGAGGTCGGAGCAGTCGGCCAGGTTGTTCGACCCCAGGGCCCGCAGCAGCAGCTGCAGCAGCCAGGCGGCCTCGTTCGACGACCGACCCGAGCTGTACGACGCCACCCGTTCGGGGGCCGGCCGCCGGCAGGCGTCGGCCAGCAGCGCCATCGCCTCATCCCAGCCGAGGGGCACGTAATGGTCACTGCCCTGCCGCCGGATCAGCGGCCGGTCGAGGCGGCCGAGGCGGTCGCAGGCCGCCGGATCGAGCTGCTGCAGCTCGGCCAGGCTGCGGCCGGCGAACACCCCGGGATCAACGGCGGGCTGCAGTTCGGCGGCGATGGCCTCGACGCTCTTGAGGCAGCGCTGCAGCGGTTCCCCCAGCTCATCGCGAAAGCCGCCGTTCTGGCCGCCGGTGCCCCAGGCGCACGAGAGGCAGGCGCTGCGGTGGATGAGGGTCTGCCACAGCCGCGGCCCTTCGGGCGACACCGTGGCCCGGGCCCAGCCGTCGATCAGGGGCCAGCCGCCGCCACTGCGTTGGTCTTCGGGGGGGGCGTCGGTGGGGTTATCGGTGGGATCGTCGGTGGACAAGGTCATGGCGCCTGCAGCCGCGGCCCGCCGCACAAGCCTGCCGCAGCGGCAACGGGCCCGTGGTTGCTACCCCTGGAGGACCCCTCCCCCACGCCATGGGCGCCGTCACCAGCAACGCCACGGCGGCGTTCACCCCCGAACGGGTGGCCGCCCTGTTCCCGGGGGCCCGGCCCGAGGCGATCGAAGCCCACCTGCCCCTGGTGCTCGACGCCCTCGCCAACGAAGGCCTCGACGATCCGCTGATGGTGCTGATGGCCCTGGCGACGATCCGGGCCGAAACCGGCGGCTTCGTGCCGATCGATGAGGCGGTTTCGGCCTGGAACACCCCGCCCGACGGCCCCCCCTACGCCCTCTACGACCACCGCGACGACCTCGGCAACCGCGGCCCCGGCGATGGCGCCGCCTACCGCGGCCGCGGCTTCGTGCAGCTCACCGGCCGCGACAACTACCGGCGCTACGGCAACCGGCTGGGGGTCGATCTGCTGGCCGATCCCGAGCGGGCCAATGACCCCCGCACCGCCGCGCGGCTGCTGGCGGCCTTTCTGCAGGCCCACGAAGCCCGCATCCGCGCCGCCCTCGCCGTCGACGACCTGGCCGCCGCCCGCCGGGCCGTCAACGGCGGCAGCCATGGCCTCGAGGCCTTCGCCAGCACCTGGCGGGCCGGCGAGGCGCTGCTGCGCACGCCAGCGCAGGCGGCTGCGCCCCGGGGCCAGCAGGTGGGCGGGCTGGTCAGCGCCTGCGACACGGGCCTGATCCAGGGGTTGTCGCAGCAGGTGCTCGAACGGCTGCAGCAGCAGCGGCCCGACGTGCTGACCCGCCTCGACCATCCGCTCATCCACGTCGGCGGCCGCCACAACAACCCCTGGCTGCAGCGGCGGGCGGCCGAGGCCCTGGTGCGGGCCGTCGACGAACAGGGCCAGCCGCTGCGCATCAACAGCGCCCTGCGCACCCCCATGCAGCAACACCTGCTGCATCAGCAGTACCTGCGCCATCTCTGCGGGGTGATGGCCGCCGCGCCACCGCCCCACAGCAACCACAACAGCGGCCTGGCGATCGACGTCGACGACGCCGAAGCCTGGCGACCGGTGCTCGAACGCCACGGCTGGCGCTGGCTGGGGGCCTTTGATCCGATGCACTTCGACTACACCGGCGGCGGCGACGACCTGGGGGCCCTGCAGGTGCAGGCGTTTCAGGAGCTGTGGAACCTGCACCATCCCGAGGCACCCCTCGCCGTCGACGGACTCTGGGGTCCGGCCACCGCCGCCGCCGTCGACCGCTCCCCCGCCGAAGGTTTCGGCCGGCCGGTCATCCTGCGGCGCGGCATGCTCGGCGTCGAGGTGGGGCAGCTGCAGGGGCTGCTGGGCCAGGCCCTCAGGCTCAGCCCCCAGGAGCTGCCGGCCGACGGCCACTTCGGCCCCCGCACCGACGCGGCGGTGATGGCCTTCCAGCGCGAGCAGGGGCTCGCGGTCGATGGCCTCGCCGGCCCCGACACCCTGGCGGCCCTGCAGCGGGTCACGGGGCTGTCAGCCCACCGGACGGTCGGGGGATTCGCGTAGCCGCGGCAGCAGCTGCACCAGGTTGCAGGGGCGGGTGGTGCCGTCGAGCTGGGCGCCGATCAGCCGATCCCACGCGGTCTCGACCGCATCCAGCGACCCCGGCAGCACGAAGATCAGCGTGCCGTTGGCGACCCCGGCCAGACAACGGCTCTGGAGGCTGCTGGTGCCGATGGTCTCGAACGACAGCACCCGGAACAGTTCGCCGAAGCCGTCGATCGTCTTGTCGAGCAGGGGCGCCACGGCCTCGGGGGTGCCGTCGCGGCCGGCAAGGCCGGTGCCGCCGCTGCTGATCACCACCTGCACCGTCGGATCGGCGATCCAGCGGCTCACCTCGGCGCGGATGCGGTAGCGGTCGTCGGGAACGATGGCGCGGGCCTCGAGCCGATGGCCGGCGGCCAGCAGCCGCTGCTGCAGCGCATCACCGGAATGGTCATCGGCGAGGGTGCGGCTGTCTGACACCGTCAGCAGGGCAATGGCAAGGCTCATGGGCGGGGGCCGTCCGATGCCGTCAGACTGCCGCCATCTGCAGCTGCTGCGCCATGGCCGCATCAGATCCGCCGCCCGGGCTGACCGTGCGGGTGCGGCTGTTCGCAAGCCTGCGCGAAGCGATGGGCTGGGCCGAACAGCGACTCACCACCGCCGCCGGCACCACCCCCGCAAGCCTGTGGCCCCAGCTCGACCCGCCCGACGGCGAGGCCCTGCCGGCGACGGTGCGGGTGGCGATCAACCAGCAGTTCGCCGACCCCGCCACGCCCCTGGCCGATGGCGACGAACTGGCCTTTCTGCCGCCGATCAGTGGTGGCTGATCCCTCCGTGAGCATGAGCGTGAGCGTCAGCCTGCACCCCGACCCGTTCGGGCCGTTCCTGCAGGTTGAGCAGTGGCAGCAGCAGCTGGGGGGCGACCCGGCCGCCGCCACCAGCCTGTTCATCGGCCGGGTGCGGGGCACCGCCAGCGACGGCCAGCCCCTCGATGCCCTCGAGCTCGAGCACTACCCGGGCATGACCGAAGCGCAACTGCAGCGGCTGGCGACGGCCAGCGCCCGCCGCCATGGGGTGGCGGCGGTGATGGTGCGGCACCGGGTGGGGCTGGTGCTCAGCGGTGACGCCATCGTGGTGGTGGCGGTGCTGGCCGACCGGCGGGGGCCCGCCCAGCGCTGCTGCCACGAGCTGCTCGAGGCCCTCAAGCACGACGCCCCCTTCTGGAAACGCGAATGGAGCAGCGGCGTCGGCACCTGGGTGGAGGGCAACACACCCCTCACAGCAGGCTGACGGCCATCCGTCAGTCAGACCCGGCCCAGCTCCACACCGGCACACCACCGCCCACGGCGGCGCGGGTGATCTGGGGCATGTAGCCGTTCGGATCCCGCAGCACGATCATCTCGAGGGTGAGGCGGGCGCTGCCGTCCCAGAGGCGCAGCTGCACATGGCCCGCCTCGCTGGCGGCCCCGGCGCGGCAGCTGGCGAAAGCGGGCTGCACCCGGGCGGTCCAGCTGGCGCTGAAGGCATCGCGGCGGTCGAGGCGCCAGCCGCTGGCGATGGCCCCCAGGTCGGCCTGGCCGTCGGTGCCGTAGCTGGCTTCGCGCTGGGGCTGGAGCGTTTCGATCACGGCGGCGGCCGTGGGGCAGCGGCGTTCGTGGGTGTCGCGCTGCAGCACGGGGGCCAGCCGCAGGGGCACGGGCGCCGCCAGCAGCGGCAGGCCCGCCAGGGCCACCCCCGCCAGCAGCGCCGCCGCCGCACCATGGCGCAACCGCTGCAGCTGTTCGCCGCTCAGGCGGCCGGCCCCCTGCAGCACCTCGCGGATGCCGGCGAAGGTGAGCACCGCATGGCAGCGCAATCCCTGCTCCTCGAGCCGGCGGCGGCCACCGCTGCCGTGGTCCACCAGCACCACCACGTCGTTGACCATCAGGTCTGACCGGCGCAGCTTGTCGACACCGTCGAGCATGCTGCCGCCCGAGATCAGCACGTCATCCACCACCAGCACCCGGTCGCCGGGCTCGAAGTCGCCTTCGATCAGCCGGCGGGTGCCGTGGGCCTTGGTCTCCTTGCGCGGATAGATCAACGGCTTGTGCAGCTGCAGGCTCAGGCCCGTGGCGGTGGGCAGCGAGCCGTAGGGAATGCCGGCGAGGCGGTCAAAGGGCAACCCCTCCATCGCCTGGGCGTAGGCGTGCAGCAACCGCTGGAACAGCCCCGGGTTCGAGATCACCGTGCGCAGGTCGAGGTAATAGGGGAACACCTCACCAGACGCCTGCACGTAATCGCCGAACAGCAGGCAGCCCTGGTCAAAGAGCGCCAGGATCAGCGCCTCGGTGTCGCCCGGGGCGGGCGCCGGCAGCCACAGGGGGCAGCGATCCGACGGCACCCGGTCGGGCCGGTCGGCCAGCCGCTGGCGTTCGGCATTGATGCGGTCCCGCAGGGCGCGGGTGGCGGCGGCCAGGTCGGGCGCCACCAGCCGGTCCTGGGGCAGGGGCAGCAGCAGGTCGTCGCCGGCGGGGCCGAGGCCGGCGGCCAGCAGCTGCTCGAGCGGCACGGCATCAGACCAGAGGCTGCGCAGCAGCAGAAACCGCCCCGGCGCCTCGGCCCGCACCCGCGCCAGCAGGTCGGGGTCGTCGGTGCCCACCTCCAGCAGCAGCTGGTCGGCGGTGGCCCAGCGCTGGCAGTCGCGCACCAGCTGCAGAAACAACGGGCGGTCGCTGTCGGGATGGTGCTGCACCCGCCGGGCCGCCGGGCTCGAGCTGTGCACCACCACCACCACGCCCCGGTCGGCATGCAGCAGAAACGGTGCCGCCACGTCCTGGCCGGCCCAGGGGGTGACGCTCACCGCATCGGCCCCCAGATCGCGGAACAGCCAGTGGGCCAGCACCGACGCGCTGTTCAGATCACCGTGCTTGGCATCCACCAGCAGCGGCAGGTCGGGGGGGATCAGCTCCCGCACCTCCCGCAGCAGATCGAGGCCGATGGGCCCGAGGGCCTGGTAGAAGCCCAGGCTGGGCTTGTAGGCGCAGACGTGGTCAGACGTGTCACGGATGACGCTGCGGATCCACTGCCGCGCCGCCGACAGCAGCGAACTGTGGCGCGGATGATCGCGGCGCCAGCTGTCGAGCAGTTCGGGGTTGGGGTCGAGCCCCACCACCAGCAGCGAATCACGACTGCGGATCGCGTCCGTGAGCCTGACCAGGAACGACATGGCGCTCCCCCCCCGGTGCACCGTCACCACTGCAACAGCCTGCCGCAGCGTCGGGCCGGCCGACGCAACCAGGGGATCAGCCAGCCAGCGGATCCTCGGGCCAGCGGTGCTTCGGGTAGCGGCCGCGCAGGTCTTTTCGCACCAGCGGGTACCCCTGGCGCCAGAAGCTGGCCAGGTCACGGGTCACGGCCGCCGGCCGCCCCGCCGGCGACAGCAGATGCAGCAGCAGGGCATGGCGGCCGCCGGCCAGCCGCGGGCCCTCGGTCAACCCGAAGAAGTCCTGCAGCCGGCTGCTGAGCACCGGCTCGTCGCCGGTGTAGTCGATGCGGCCACCACGGCCGCCGGGCAGGGGCCAGCGCAGGGGTGCCAGCAGGTCGAGCTGGCTGCGCTGGCGCCAGTCGAGCCGGTCCAGCAGCGCCGCCTCCAGATCGAGCCGCTGCAGCTCCGCCAGGCTGGCCAGACCCTCGAGCCGCGGCCCCAGCCACGGGTCCAGCTGCTCCAGCAGGGTGGCCTCGTCGACCGCCGGCCAGCCGTCGGGATCGAGGCCGTGCAGAAACCCCAGCCGACCCCGCAGCTGCCGCGCCTCCGCCGACCAGCCCAGCTGGGCGAGGCCGCCGCGGCGCAGCTGGGCCAGCAGACCCTCCCGCAGCAGGGCCGGCTCGGGCCGGGCCAGGGGCCGATCCTCGAGCAGCAGCGCCCCCAGCCGCCGCTGGCGACGGGCCAGCAGCTGGCCGCGGCCGTCGTCCCACACCAGGGTGTCGCGCTGCTGCACCCGCTCGGGCTGCAGCCAGGCCAGGGCCTCCCGCGGCAGCGGTGCCGCCAGGCGGATGCGGGCCTGGCGGCGGTCACCGTCGAGGTGGGCCGCCACCAGGGCTTCGGCGGCCACCAGCGGATCGTCGGGATCGAGGGCGGCCCCGCGACCGCTGGCCAGCAGCACCACCCCCGGCCGCTCGCCATCCCGGGGCATGGCCAGCCGGTCGGGGTAGGCCAGGGCCAGCAGCACGCCGGTCCAGGCGGGCCAGCCATCGGGCAGCAGCGGCACCGCCATCGGCAGGCGCCGCTGGCGCCGCAGCTGCTGCGCCAGCTGACGCACCACCGCCAGCCCGGCCCCACCCCGACCCTGCAGCCGCTCGAGGCGCAGGGCGATGTCAGCCCCGGCGCCGTCGCCCCGCAGGGGGTCCCGTTCCCCCAGCAGCGCCGCCAGCAGGCAGGCCAGGGCCGTGCGGCGGGCGGCATCCCAGGGGGGCAGGCCCAGGGAGGGCGGCGGCGGCGGCAGCCCGGCGGCGGCCAGCACCATCGTCCCCAGCCGCGGATGCAGGCCCAGGGGCCCCAGCTGCCGCCCGCGGGCCGTGGGGCGGCCGCCGCCGTCCAGGGCGCCCAGGTCGTGCAGCAGCTGCCGGGCCTGGGCCAGGGCCGCCGCCGGCGGCGGGTCGAGAAACGCCAGCCCCTCCCCATCGCCGGCGCCCCACAGGGCCAGTTCGAGGGCCAGGGGTGCCGGGTCGGTGCTGAGCATCTCGGGGGTCGGCTGGGCCGGCCGCCGCTGCTGGTCGAGGGAGGTCCAGAGGCGATGGCACACCCCCGGCCCCTGGCGGCCGGCACGGCCGCGGCGCTGGTCGGCCTGGGCCTGGGAGGCCTTCTCGGTCTCGAGCCGCTGCAGGCCGCTCACCGGATCGAACCGCGCCACCCGGCTCCAGCCGGCATCGACCACCACGCGAATGCCGTCGAGGGTGAGGCTGCTCTCGGCCAGGGCCGTGGCCAGCACCAGCTTGCGCCGCCCCGGGGCCGGCGGGGCCACGGCCGCCTCCTGGCCCGCGGCATCGAGGTCGCCGTAGAGGGGCAGCAGGTCGACATCGGCGGGCAGGTCGTCGAGCTGCTCCACCAGCCGGCGGATCTCGGCCTGGCCGGGCAGAAACACGAGCACGCTGCCGTCGTCATCGGCCAGCACCCGCCGCAGGGCCGGCCGCACCTGGTCGGCGATGGCCGCCACCGTCGGCCGGTCGGGGGCCGGCCGTTCGGCGTAATGGGTGCGCACCGGATGGGCGCGGCCGTCGCTGCTCAGCACCGGGGCGTCGTCGAGCAGCCGCGCCAGTGGTGCCGCATCGAGGGTGGCCGACATCAGCACCAGCGCCAGGTCGGGCACCAGCAGCTGGCGGGCCTGCCAGGTGAGCGCCAGGGCCAGGTCGCTGCCCACCCCCCGTTCGTGCACCTCATCGAACAGCACCGCCGTGACGCCGCTGAGGGCCGGATCGTCCTGCAGCCGCCTCAGAAACAGGCCATCGGTGAGCAGCTCGACCCGGGTGCGCGGGCCGACGCAACTGTCGAGCCGCACCCGGTAGCCCACGGTCTCACCGACGGCTTCACCGAGGCTGCGGGCCATCTGGCGGGCCGCCAGCTTCGCCGCCAGCCGCCGCGGCTCGAGCACCAGCACGGTGCCGGCATTCCAGGGGGGTTCGGCCGCCAGGGCCAGGGGCACGCGGGTGGTCTTGCCCGCCCCCGGCGGCGCCTGCAGCACCAGCCGCCCGTGCTGCCGCAGGGTGGTGAGCAACTCGGGCAGCAGCGGCTCGATCGGCAGCACCGCCCCGCCTCAGAACAGGGCCGGTCGCAGCAGCTGGGCCCACAGGCGCGTGCCCGCCGGCAGGTCGGCGGCCTCAGCGGGCACCTCCAGCAGCAGGTCGGCGTCTTCGAGGGAGCCCAGCCGCGACGAGGCCTGGGCCCCGGTGACCCGGGCCAGGGGCCCGCCGTCGCCGTCGCACACCAGCACCGCCCGGGCCAGTTCGGGCCGGCCGGGCCGCCGCCGCAGCGGCGCCGCCAGGGGCAGCCGCAGCCGCGGCCAGACCCGCGGTTCGGTGCCTTCGAGGCGGTCGAGGGCCGGCAGCAGCAGCTGCACGGCGGTGATCGCCGCCGCCACCGGATTGCCCGGCAGCCCGAAGAACGGCCGCGCAACGCCCGTCGACGACCGCAGCTGCCCGTAGGCAAAGGGCCGTCCGGGCCGCAGATGCAGCTTCCAGAAGTCGATGCTGCCCAGTTCGGCCAGCAGCGGCCGGATCCAGTCGCTGTCGCCCGCCGACACGCCGCCGGTGCTCACCACCACGTCACAGGCTGCCGCCAGCTCCTGCAGGGCCCGGCGCAGGGCCGCCGGATCGTCGCCCACCAGCCGCCGCTCTGCCGGCGCCTGGCCCAGGGCCCGCAGCAGCTGCTCGAGCAGGGTGCCGTTGCTCTCCCAGATCTGGCCGGCCCCGCGGGGCTGGCCGGGGGGCACCAGTTCATCGCCGGTGATCAGCAGCCCCAGCCGCAGCCGCGGCCGCACCGGCACTGCAGCGATGCCGCAGCCCGCCAGCCGCGCCAGCCGCGCCGGCCCCAGCCGCACCCCCGCCGCCACCAGCTCGGCGCCGGCGGCCACCTCTTCATCGGCGGCCCGCACCCAGCGGTCGGCCCCCATGGCCTCGCGCAGTTCCACCCGGTCGCCGGTGGCGCTCACCCGCTCCTGGGCCAGCACCCGCCATGCCCCGGCGGGCAACGGCGCCCCGGTGAGGATGCGCACCGCCTCGCCAGGACCCAGGGGTGTGGGATGGGGGGCGCCGGGGGCGGCGCGGCCCACCAGGGTCCAGCCGTCTCCGGCGGCCGGCGGTTCCCGGTCGGCCACGGCATAGCCATCGAGAATCGCGGCGGCAAAGCCCGGCACCATCTCCGGCGCCAGCACCGTCGCGGCGGTGACCCGGCCGCCGGCCCCGGCGAGGGGCACCAGCTCGTGATCGCCATCGCCGGGTGGCGCCAGGGATTCGAGCAGCCGGCGGCGGGCTTCGGCCAGGGGCAGCCCC
Source organism: uncultured cyanobacterium (assembly GCA_903871775.1). GTDB lineage: Bacteria > Cyanobacteriota > Cyanobacteriia > PCC-6307 > Cyanobiaceae > CAIQIA01. The sequence goes on along the minus strand of CAIQIA010000011.1, from coordinate 293,895 downwards.
TCGGCGGGAAACGGCTCCGGCGACGGGGTTGCGGTTGAGGTTGAGGTCGGCGACGGGGTCCGCTGCCAGTCCCCGTGGCGGCCGCCGGTCTTGCGCAGCAGCTGCACCGGGCCGAGGGTCAGGGCCGGCTCAACGGCCTTGAGCATGTCGTACAGGGTGAGCAGCGCCACCTGCACGGCGGTGAGCGCCTCCATCTCGACGCCGGTGGCGGCGGTGGTGCGGGCGCTCACGGTCACCCGCAGGGCGGTGGCGCCGGGCTCGGGTTCCGCCGGCTCGATCGCCACGTCGACACCGCTCAGGGGCAGGGGATGGCAGAGGGGGATGAGCTCGGCGGTGCGCTTGGCCCCCTGGATCGCCGCCACCCGCGCCACCGCCAGCACGTCGCCCTTGGACACGGCGCCGGCCAGCAGCTGCTGCAGCAGGGCCGGAGGCAGCCGCAGCCAGCCTTCGGCCACCGCCTCCCGGGCGGTGAGGGGCCGGTCGCCCACCTCCACCATCCGCACCCGGCCGGCGGCATCGAGGTGGGTCAGCTGACCATCGGCCATGGCACACCGCGTTCCACCGCGAGCATGCCACGGCCCGCCGGAACGGCACCGCCGACGGCGAGGGATAGGTTCAGGGCCCCCGGCCCGCCGCCATGCGACGCCCCCCAACCCTGCTGGCGGTGTTCCTCACGCTGCTGAACGACCGGATCGGCGAAAGCCTGGTGTTTCCGCTGCTGCCGTTTCTGCTGGCGGGCTACACCGGCAGCGGCACGGTGCTGGGGCTGCTGGCGGGCAGTTATGCCCTGGCCCAGTTCGTGGCCAATCCGCTCATCGGTGCCCTCAGCGACCGCCACGGCCGGCGGCCGGTGCTGGCGGTCTGTGTCGCCGGCACGGTGCTGGGGCTGGGGTTGTTCGGCGCCACCCTGGCGGTGCCCTGGCCCGCGGGCAGCCCCTGGCCCCTGCCGCTGCTGTTCGCCGGCCGGTTGATCGATGGCTTCAGCGGCGGCTTCGCCGCCACCGCCGGCGCGGTGCTGGCCGACATCAGCCCACCGGAACGGCGGGCGCGGGCCTTCGGCCTGATCGGCGTCGCCTTCGGGGTGGGCTTCATCCTTGGCCCGGCCCTGGCCGGGGTGCTCAGCCGCTGGGGGGTGACCCTGCCGGTGTGGGTGGCGGTGGCCATCGCCGTGGTCAACCTGCTGGCGGTGCTGCTGCTGCTGCCCGAGACCCATCCGCAAGACCAGCGCCGGCCGCTGCCGCGCAAACGCGAGCTGCTGCCGTTTCTGCAGCTGCGCGGCGTGTTCGCCCATCCGCAGGTGGGGCGCCTTAGCCTGGGGTTCTTTCTGTTCTTTCTGGCCTTCAACGGCGCCACCGCCGTGCTGGTGCTGTATTTCAAGCAGCGGCTGGGCTGGGGGCCGGGGCCGGCCACCACCGCCTTCCTGATCGTCGGTGTCGTGGCCACGGTGGTGCAGGGGGGCCTGATCGGGCCGCTGGTGCAGCGCTTCGGCGAGCGGCGCCTCACCCTGGTGGGGCTGGGGCTGGTGATCGCCGGCTGCCTGCTGATCCCCCTGGCCCGGCCTCCCCAGGCCGCAGCGGCGATCTACACCGCCGTGACACTGCTGGCGGCCGGCACCGGCCTGGTCACCCCCTGCCTGCGCAGCCAGGTCTCCCGCCGCCTCGACGACGGGGGGCAGGGGGCGGCCCTGGGCAGCCTGCAGGGTCTGCAGAGCCTGGGCAGTGTGCTGGGCCCGGTGCTGATGGGCCTGAGCTACGAGCATCTGGGCATCGCCAGCCCGTTTCTGCTGGCGGCGGGCCTGCTGGGGCTCGTGATTGGCCTGAGTGCTAACGGTTCCTTGACCCGCGCTGCCTATGGTCCGGGCGATCGGTCTCCGTCGCCTCCCATGGCCACCGCCATTCTCCCTCCTGAGCTTTATCTGAATCGCGAGCTGGCCTGGGTCGACTTCAACCAGCGGGTGCTGGCCCAGGCGCAGGATGCGCGCACGCCGTTGCTGGAGCAGGCCAAGTTCAGCGCCATTTTCAGCAACAACCTCGACGAATTCTTCATGGTGCGGGTGGCCTCGCTCAAATCGCAGGTCGAGGCCGGCATCGAGACCCTGAGCATCGACGGTCTCACCCCCCTGCAGCAGCTGCAGGCGATCCAGACGAAGCTGCGGCCGCTGCTGGATGAACAGCAGCAGCACTACCGCAGCCATCTCAAACCACGGCTGGCCGAGCACGGCGTGCACGTGCTCGACCACAGCCAGCTGAACGAGGCCCAGAAAGAATGGCTGAGCCAGCACTTCCGCAGTGCGATCTTCCCGGTGCTGACGCCGCTGGCGGTGGATCCGGCCCATCCGTTCCCGTTCATCAGCAACCTCAGCCTCAACATCGCGGCCCTGATCCGCGATCCCGACACCGGTGAGCAGCAGTTCGCCCGGGTGAAGGTGCCGCAGAAGAACCTGCCCCGGTTCATCCGCCTGCCCCTCGAACTGTCGGCGCCGGCCACCCCGGCACCGGTGTTCGTGGCGGTGCCGCTCGAGCAGGTGGTGGCCTTCAACCTGGGCCTGCTGTTCCCCGGCATGACGGTCGAGGGGCACTACTTCTTCAGGGTCACCCGCGATGCCGACCTCGAACTGCGGGAGCTGGAGGCCGACGACCTGATCCATGCCCTCGAAGAAGGGCTGCGCAAGCGGCGCCTGGGTGGAGAGGTGGTGCGCCTCGAGGTGGCCAACGAGATGCCCCAGGACGTGATCGACCTGCTGATGGACGGCATGGCGGTCGAGGCCGAAGACCTGTACCGCATCAACGGTCCGCTGGGCCTCGATGACCTCTTCGGTCTCACCGGCCTGCCGCTGCCCCAGCTCAAGGACAGCCCCCAGCAGGCGCGGGTGGCGGCGCCGCTGCAGCGGGCCCAGAAGAGCCGCCTCAACGACGGCTCCCTCAAGCCCGAGGAATTCGAGAGCATCTTCGACGTGCTGCGGCGGGGCGACGTGCTGCTGCACCACCCCTACGACCTGTTCAGCGCCTCGGTGGAGGAGTTCATCAGCCAGGCCGCCGAAGATCCCGACGTGCTGGCGATCAAGATGACCCTGTATCGGGTCTCGAAGGATTCACGGGTGATCAGCTCGCTGATCGCCGCCGCCGAGAACGGCAAGCAGGTGATGGCCCTGGTGGAGCTCAAGGCCCGCTTCGACGAAGAGAACAACATCCAGTGGGCCCGCCAGCTCGAGCAGGCCGGCGTGCATGTGGTCTATGGCGTGATCGGCCTCAAGACCCACACCAAGATCACCCTGGTGCTGCGACGGGAACGCGACGAGCTGCGCCACTACGTGCATGTGGGCACCGGCAACTACAACTCCAAGACCTCGCGCCTCTACACCGACCTGGGCCTGCTCAGCGCCCGCCCCGAACTGGGGCAGGACCTGGTCGAACTGTTCAACTACCTCACCGGCTTCTCGAAGCAGCAGAGCTTCCGGCGGCTGCTGGTGGCGCCGGTCACCCTGCGGGCCGGCATGGAGGCGCTGATCCAGCGCGAGATCGACCACGCCCGCGAGGGGCGCGGCGGCCATCTGATCGCCAAGATGAACTCCCTGGTCGATCCGCGGCTGATCCATCTGCTCTACGAAGCCGCACGGGCGGGTGTGCAGATCGATCTGATCATCCGCGGGATCTGCAGCCTGCGGCCCGGTCTTGAGGGCCACAGCGAGAACGTGCGGGTGATCAGCATCATCGGCCGCTTTCTCGAACATTCGCGGGTGTTCTGGTTTGCCAACGGCGGCGCCCCCGAGGTGTACATCGGCAGCGCCGACTGGATGGGGCGCAACCTCGACCGGCGGGTCGAGGCCGTCACGCCGATCGACGAACCGCTGCTGCGGGAGCGGCTCGAAGGCCTGCTGCAGACCTACCTGGCCGACAACCGCGGCGCCTGGGACATGCAGCCCGATGGCCGGTTCGTGCAGCGGCAGCCGGGCGACAGCGAGCGCAACAGCCAGGTGGAGCTGATGACGGGCTGGACCGCCCCCCAGGGCCGTCCGGCCTGAGCAGGAGGCCCTTGGGGGCCGCCAGAACGGTTGCAGAAACTGCAAAAAAGTTGCAGCGGTGCCGCGTTTTAACCGTTTCAGGTTTTTTTCGTCGAAGTTTCCGGATTAGCACCGATTTGGCAGCCGCCCAAGTGCTATCTTCGCGGCATTGTTAACGCGGAGACGGCGGGTCATGGCAGCGCCCCAGGAATCCAGCCCCGGGAGCGATGGCCGGCCTTCCGGTCAGGCCACGCCCCGGCCGGCGGGCCGCACCGGCGGCAGGCTCAGCAGCGACTCGATCGGCTGGTACCTGTCGATGATCGGTCGTGTGCCACTGCTCACACCGGCCGAAGAGATCGAGCTGGCCCACCAGGTCCAGCAGATGAAGCAGCTGATCACCATCCCCGCCGACGACCGCAGCCCCCGCGAGCGCCAGCAGATCCGCATGGGCTGCCGCGCCCGCGACCGGATGATGGCCGCCAACCTGCGGCTGGTGGTCAGCGTCGCCAAGAAGTATCAGAACCAGGGCCTCGAACTGCTCGACCTGATCCAGGAGGGCACCATCGGCCTCGAACGGGCGGTCGACAAGTTCGACCCGGCGATGGGGTACAAGTTCTCGACCTACGCCTACTGGTGGATCCGCCAGGGGATGACCCGGGCGATCGACAACACCGCCCGCACCATCCGCCTGCCGATCCACATCAGCGAGAAGCTGGCCAAGCTGCGCCGCATCACCCGCGAGCTGTCGCACCGCTTCGGTCGCCAGCCCAACCGCCTCGAGCTGGCCCATGCCATGGGCATCGAGCCCGACGAGCTCGAGGATCTGCTCAGCCAGAGCGCCCCCTGCGCCTCCCTCGACGCCCATGCCCGCGGCGACGAAGACCGCAGCACCCTCGGTGAGCTGATCCCCGACCCGGCCAGCCTCGAGCCGATGAACGGCATGGACCGCTCGATCCAGAAGGAACACCTGGGCACCTGGATCACCCAGCTGAACGAGCGGGAGCAGAAGATCCTGCGGCTGCGCTTCGGCCTCGACGGCACCGAACCCCTGACCCTGGCCGAGATCGGCCGGCAGATCAACGTCTCCCGCGAGCGGGTGCGGCAGCTGGAGGCCAAGGCAATCCTCAAGCTGCGCCTGATCACCAGCCAGCACCACGCGGCCTGAGCCGCCGGTGCCCGCTCCACTGCTGTTGATCCTCTGGCTGGCCCTGGTGCTCGCCCTGGCGGTGCTGGTGCGCCGTCGCTGGCCCCAGCAGCGGGAGGCGAGCCGCAAGCTCGTGCACATCGGCGCCGGTGGTCTGGTGCCCCTGGCCGCCGCCCTCCACGTCCCCCTGGCCCAGGCCCTGCCGACCGCCCTGGTGGTGACCGTTCTCACGGCGATCAACCATCGCCTGCGCCTCATCCCGGCGGTCGAGGATGTGGGCCGCCGCAGCCTCGGCACCGTCGCCTACGGCGCCTCGATCAGCCTGCTGCTGCTGCTGTTCTGGCGGCAGCACCCCGAGCTGGTGGTGGCGGGGGTGCTGGTGATGGCCCTCGGCGACGGCATGGCCGGCCTGGTCGGCCCGCTGCTGCCGTCGCCCCGCTGGCAGCTCTGGGGGCAGACCAAATCGCTGCTGGGCACCCTCACCATGGCGGTGCTGGCGATGCTGGTGCTGCGGCTCTCCCTGCCCGGCCTGGCCTGGCCGCCGCTGCTGGCCACGGCCCTGGCCGCCACGGCCCTCGAGCAGATCTCGTGGGGTGGGCTCGACAACCTCACGGTGCCGCTGGCGACCGCCTGGCTGGCGGGCCAGCTGGGCTGATCCTGATTGCCACACCCTCCCGTCAACAGGTTCAGACCCTGAAGAGCCGTTCGCAGCGGTGCTGCCAGTCGCGGGGGGTGCCCAGGCCGGCCACCAGGCGCCGATCGGCCGGTTCGTCGCGCAGCTGCCGCTGCCACTGCAGGATCGCCTCGGCCCGCTCGATCCAGCCGTTGACGAGGGTGCGCTGCACCTGCTCCAGATCCCAGCCCCGCGACTGGGCCGACTCGTGCCCCCAGCCCAGCAGGTCATCGAGCTGCAGCGGCCGGAAGCCGGCGAAAGCCGGCCCGCCGTCGCTGTGCAGCTCGAGCTCGAACAACCGCAGGGGGTCACTGATGCCGAAGAACTGGAGCAGCAACGGCATCACACCGACCGCGGTTGGCGCGAAATTACGCCCGCCAGATCAAAGTGTCGTAGCGGCAGCTACCGGGGTCGGTCGCCCCGCCGCGACGGCGGCCGCCAGGGTCTCGAGCAGGGTTTCGGTGCTGTCGAAGTCGATGCAGGCATCGGTGATGCTCTGGCCGTAGGTGAGCAAGGCGGGGTCGGGCCCCAGCTTCTGGTTGCCGGCCACCAGGTGGCTCTCGATCATCACGCCCAGCACATCAGCCGAACCGCCCCGCACCTGTTCGGCCACGGCCTCGAGGGCCTCGCCCTGGCGGCGGTAGTCCTTGTTCGAATTGCCGTGGCTGCAGTCGACCATCACCCGGTGGGGCAGATCGGCGGCCTGCAGCTGCCGGGCCGCCGCCGCCACCGCCTCAGGGTGGAAGTTGGTGCCGCTGCCGCCGCCCCGCAGCACCAGGTGGCCATGGGGATTGCCGGTGGTCGAGACGATCGACGCATGGCCCTGGCGGTTGATGCCCAGAAAATGATGGGGACGCGCGGCGGCCTCCATGGCATTGATGGCGACGGCGACGCCGCCGTCGGTGCCGTTCTTGAAGCCGATCGGCATCGACAGCCCCGAGGCCATCTCGCGGTGGGTCTGGCTTTCGGTGGTGCGGGCACCGATGGCGGTCCAGCTGATCAGATCGGCGATGTACTGGGGCACCACCGGATCGAGCAGTTCGGTGGCGGCCGGCAGGCCGGCGTCGGCCAGGTGCAGCAGCAGGGCCCGGGCCCGGCGCAGGCCGGTGTTGATGTCGTAGCTGCCGTCGAGGTGGGGGTCGTTGATCATCCCCTTCCAGCCCACGGTGGTGCGCGGCTTCTCGAAGTACACCCGCATCACCACCTCCAGCCGGTCCGCCAGGCGCCGGCGGATCGGCAGCAGCCGGTCGGCGTACTCCTGGGCGGCGGCCACATCGTGCACCGAGCAGGGGCCCACCACCACCAGCAGCCGCGGATCGTCGCCCCGCAGGATGTGCTGGATCCGCTGGCGGGCGGCCCGCACGGTCTCGGCCGCCCCCTCCGCCAGGGGCAGGTCGGTGTGCAGCACCGCCGGCGCCACCAGCGGTCGCGTCTCCACCACGTGCAGATCGGAGGTGGGAATCATGGCCCGCGCCGCGAGGGGGATGGCAAAGGCCAGCCTAGAAGCCGGCGGCAGGTCGGCCGCCGCCGGTTCTGCAGCAATGCCCACCAAGCGGGATCCCATCGATGTCGACAATGAGTCCCAGCGACCGACCCGCCGGCCCATGCCCGATGCCGCCATCCCCGCCGCCGATCTGCTGAGCGGCTACCGCAGCGCTGCCGCCGGGCGCGAAGCCCTGGGGATTCCGGCCCTGCCCCTCAGTGCCGCCCAGACCCAGGCCCTGACCGAACTGCTGGCCCAGCCGCCGGCCGGCGAGGAGGCCGTGCTGCTCGAGCTGCTCAGCGAGCGCATCCCGCCGGGGGTCGACGAGGCCGCCTACGTGAAGGCCAGCTGGCTGACGGCGGTGGCCCGTGGCGAGGCCAGCAGCCCGCTGGTGAGCCCGCTGGAGGCCACGCGGCTGCTGGCCACGATGATCGGCGGCTACAACGTCGGCGCCCTCATCGAGCTGCTCGGCAGCAGCGACCCACTGGTGGCGGGCGCCGCCGCCGAGGGTCTCAGCCGCACGGTGCTGGTCTACGACGCTTACCACGATGTGATCGAGCTGGCGGCCACCAATCCCCTGGCGCAGCAGGTGGTCGACAGCTGGGCCGCAGCGGAATGGTTCACCAGCCGTCCCGAACTGCCGGCAGAGATCACCGTCACCGTTTTCAAGGTCGAAGGCGAGACCAACACCGACGACCTCTCGCCCGCCACCCACGCCACCACCCGCCCCGACATCCCGCTGCACGCCACGGCGATGCTCGAGACGCGACTGCCCGGCGGCCTCGCCACGATCGGCGCCCTCAAGGCCAAGGGGCACCCGGTGGCCTACGTCGGCGATGTGGTCGGCACGGGCAGTTCGCGCAAGTCGGCGATCAACTCGGTGCTGTGGCACACCGGCAACGACATTCCCCATGTGCCCAACAAGCGCGGCGGCGGGGTGATCCTGGGGGGCAAGATCGCGCCGATCTTCTTCAACACCGCCGAAGACTCGGGCGCCCTGCCGATCGAATGCGATGTGTCGGGGCTCAGCACCGGTGACGTGATCACGATCCGCCCCCATGCCGGCACGATCGAACGGGCGGCAGGGGAACCCGACGCCGGCACGGTCGTCGCCCGCTTCGAGCTGCGGCCCAGCACCATCGCCGATGAGGTGCGGGCCGGCGGCCGCATCCCGCTGCTGATCGGCCGGTCGCTCACCGACAAGGTGCGGGCGCACCTGGGCCTGGCCCCCAGTGATCTGTTCATCCGGCCGGTGGCTCCGGCCGACAGCGGCCGGGGCTACACGCTGGCCCAGAAGATGGTCGGCCGTGCCTGCGGCCTGCCGGGGGTGCGGCCGGGCACCAGCTGCGAACCGCGCATGACCACCGTCGGCAGCCAGGACACCACGGGGCCGATGACCCGCGATGAGATGAAGGAACTGGCCTGCCTGGGCTTCAGCGCCGACCTGGTGATGCAGAGCTTCTGCCACACCGCCGCCTATCCCAAGCCGGTGGACCTGAAGACCCACGCCGAACTGCCCGACTTCATGGCCAGCCGCGGCGGCGTCGCCCTGCGGCCAGGCGACGGCATCATCCACAGCTGGCTCAACCGCATGCTGCTGCCCGACACGGTGGGCACCGGCGGCGACAGCCACACCCGCTTCCCGCTGGGCATCTCGTTCCCCGCCGGTTCGGGGCTGGTGGCCTTCGCCGCCGCCATCGGCGCCATGCCCCTCGACATGCCCGAATCGGTGCTGGTGAAGTTCAGGGGCACGCTGCAGCCGGGGGTGACCCTGCGGGATGTGGTCAACGCCATCCCCTATGTGGCGATCCAGCAGGGGCTGCTGACGGTGGCCAAAGAAGGCAAGAAAAACGTTTTCAACGGCCGGATCATGGAAATTGAAGGCCTGCCAGACCTCAAGCTCGAGCAGGCCTTCGAACTCACCGACGCCACCGCCGAACGCAGCTGCGCCGGCAGCACCATCAAGCTCAGTGTCGAGACGGTGGGCGAATACCTGCGCAGCAATGTGGCGCTGCTCAGGAACATGATCGCCCGCGGCTATGGCGATGCCCGCACCCTGGCCCGGCGCATCCGGGCGATGGAGGCCTGGCTGGCCGACCCGCAGCTGCTCGAGGCCGATGCCGACGCCGAATACGCCGCCGTCATCGAGATTGATCTCGACCAGATCAGCGAACCGATCCTGGCCTGCCCCAACGATCCCGACAACGTCAGGCTGCTCAGCGACGAAGCCGGCAAGCCGATCGATGAGGTGTTCATCGGCTCGTGCATGACCAACATCGGCCATTACCGCGCCGCCGCCAACGTGCTCAAGGACCAGGGCCCGAACGCGGCGAAGCTGTGGGTGTGTCCGCCCACACGCATGGACGAAGAGCAGCTGAAGCAGGAGGGCTATTACGCCATCTTCGAGGCCGCGGGTTCACGCATGGAGATGCCGGGCTGTTCGCTGTGCATGGGCAACCAGGCCCGGGTCGACGACAACACCACCGTGTTCTCGACCAGCACCCGCAACTTCAACAACCGCCTCGGCAACGGTGCCCAGGTGTACCTGGGCAGCGCCGAACTGGCCGCCGTCTGCGCCCAGCTGGGCCGCATCCCCAGCAAGGATGAGTACCTGGCGATCGCCGCCGCCAAGATCGACCCCTACGGCGCCGAGCTCTACCGCTACCTCAACTTCGATCAGATCAGCGGCTTCGAAGACAGCGGCCGGGTGGTGAGCGCCGACGAAGAGGCGCAGGTGCTGGCGGCAGTGTGAGGGCAATCCGCACAAGCGCTCATTGATGCTGCTGTCAGCAGAAGATGCAAGACGGTTCATGGTCACCTACGAGCGGGTGGCCCTCGCCGTCTTGAATGTCGGCGGTGTCGACGTGCCCGCCGATCCGAAGGTTTGCCTGGCGCGCGCCCGCGAACAGCTGCAAGACACCCCTGTGGATCACGAGGTGGTCGAAGCCCTGGGCCAGATGCATCTGGCCGAATGGGTTCACCTGAAAGACCTCAGAAGCGGCGCCGTGTTTCTCAACCTCGAAGGAACAGAGGCCTACAGCACCGCAGGTCTGACCCAGCAGCCCAGTGCAATCATTGGCGGACGGGGCTATCTGGTGGAAACCGGTCTCTGCCCCTTCGCAGGCAGGATCGTCTGCGATGGCATCTTCATCGCCAGTGTTCAGCTGGCGCCGGGCCTGTGGAGTGAGTTTCACAAACGCTATCGCAGTCTGAAAACCGCGGGTCTGCTGCATCGCGATCCGTCATCGGTGACCGCATGGCAACAACCCGGCAGTGAGTAGGTGTCGCGATAAGGCAAGCACCATTCACGACCTTCACCCATTGGTCGGGACCGAAGAACTGATCGCAGGTCGCCTGGGGCGAAGGCGTTCAGAATGAGGTGAGCCGCCGCTCTGCGGCCTGATGCCCCGCCAGCGCCTCAGCGAAACCGACATCTGCGACCGGTTCATCACACCGGCGCTGCTCCAGGCGGGGTGGTTGCGCGAGCAGATCCTGCGGGAGCACAGCTTCACGGCCGGGGGGATCACGGTGCGTGGCCGCCTGGTGGCCCGCGGCAAGCCGCGACGGGCCGACTACGTGCTGCTGGTGGGCCAGGTGGCGGTGGCGGTGATCGAGGCAAAGGACAACAGCCATGCCGTGGGCGATGGCATGCAGCAGGCCCTGGCCTACGCCGACGCCCTGCACACCCCCTTCGTGTTCGCCAGCAACGGCGACGCCGTCCTGTTCCACGACCGCACCGGCCTGAGCGAGGAGCAGGAGCGCCAACTCGGCCTGGAGGCCTTCCCAGGGCCGGAGGAGCTCTGGCGCCGCTACTGCCGCTGGAAGGGGCTCTCGGACGACGAGCAACGGGTGGCCCTGCAGCCCTACTACGACGGCGGCAACCGCAAGCAACCGCGCTATTACCAGCGCAATGCCATCCAGGAGGTGGTGGAGGCGATCGCCAAGGGGCAGAAACGGCTGCTGCTGGTGATGGCGACCGGCACCGGCAAGACCTTCGTGGCGTTTCAGATCATCTGGCGCCTGTGGAAGGCAAAGCGGGCCAGGCGGGTGCTGTTCCTGGCCGATCGCAATGTGCTGGTGAACCAGACGATGACCAACGACTTCCGGCCGTTCGGCGGGGCGATGGCCAAGCTGAGCACACGCTCCAACACGATCGAAAAGGCGGATGGGTCCCTGGAAGAGCTGACCATCGCCCTTGATCAGCAACGACGCGTCGATCCGTCGTACGAGATCTATCTGGGCCTGTACCAGGCGCTCACGGGCCCGGAAGAGCGTCAAAAGCTGTTTCGCGAGTTCACGCCAGATTTCTTCGATCTGATCGTGGTGGACGAGTGCCATCGCGGCAGCGCGGCAGAAGATTCGGCCTGGCGCGAGATTCTCGAATATTTCAGCAGTGCCGCGCAGCTGGGCCTGACGGCCACGCCGAAGGAAACGAAGTACGTGTCAAACATCGAGTACTTCGGCGAACCGATCTATAGCTACTCCCTGCGCCAGGGGATCCGTGATGGCTTCCTGGCGCCCTACAAGGTGATCCGCGTCCATCTCGACGTGGATGTGAAGGGCTACCGCCCCAGACGTGATGAGGTGGATCAGTACGGTAGAGAGATCGAAGATCGCGAGTACAACCAGAAGGATTTTGATCGTGTGCTGGTGATTGATGAGCGCACCAAACGGGTGGCCCGCTGGATCAGCGACTACCTCAAGGCCAGCGGCGACCGCTTTCAGCACACCATTGTCTTCTGCGTGGACACCGAGCATGCGCTGCTGATGCGCCAGGCCCTGATCAACGAGAACCAGGATCTGGTGCAGCAGCACCCCAACTACGTGGTGCGCATCACGGGCAACGACAAAGAGGGCATGTTGCAGCTCGACAACTTCATCGATCCGATGGAGCCGATGCCGGTGATCGTCACAACCTCACGGCTGCTGTCGACCGGCGTGGATGTGCAGACCTGCCGCTTGATCGTGCTCGATCGTGAGGTGGGTTCAATGACCGAGTTCAAGCAGATCGTGGGCCGCGGCACCCGCCTGCATGCGGAGAGCGAGAAGTACTACTTCACCCTGGTCGACTTTCGCCAGGCCACCAACCATTTCGCCGATCCCGACTTTGATGGCGAGCCGGTGCAGATCTATGAGCCGGGCGAGAACGATCCGCCGATCCCTCCAGATGTCGACAACGGCCTCCAGACGCCCGACCCAGATGAGCTTGACCCTGAAGACGGGGGTGAGGAAACCGTGCTCATGGCCGATCCAGATGATCCTCAGCTGGGGTTTGAACCGCCTGGGGAGACGCGGCGCAAGTACTACATCAAAGGCCGGCCGGTGCAGGTGCTCACCGAACGGGTGGAATACCTCGATGAACAGGGGAAGCTGGTCACCGAGTCGCTACGCGACTACAGCCGCCGTCTGGTGCGCCAGCAGTACACCGATCTTGAGGGCTTCCTGCGCCGTTGGCGGGGGGAAGAACGCAAGCAGGTGATCCTGCAGGAGCTGGCGGAGGAGGGGCTGCTGCTGGAGGCGCTCCAGGACGAGGTGGGCCTCGAGATCGACCCCTTCGATCTGATCTGCCACATCGCCTACGACCAGCCACCGCTCAGCCGTGCCCAGCGGGCGGCCCGGATGCGCCGGGATGTGTTCAGCCGCTACGGTCCGCAGGCACGGGCGGTGCTGGAGGCGCTGCTGGAGAAGTACGCAACGGAGGGCGTGGTGGACGATCTCGATAATGTGAAGATCCTGCGGATCCCGCCGTTCAGCCAGATGGGCACCGTGGTCGAACTGGTGGATGGGTTCGGCGGCAAGGCAGGCTTCGAGCGGGCCGTGCACGACCTGCAGGCCGAGCTCTACCGGGAGGCCGCCTGACCATGGCGACATCAGCGCGAACGGCCGTCAAGGCAATCCAGGACATCATGCGCAAGGACGTGGGCGTCGACGGCGATGCGCAGCGCCTGTCGCAGCTGTGCTGGTTGTTCTTTCTCAAGATCATCGACGACCAGGACAAAGCCCTGGAACTCACAGAAGATGACTACCGCTCACCGCTGCCTGAGCATCTGCAATGGCGCAGCTGGGCGGCCGATCCGCAGGGCATCACCGGCGACGCACTGCTGGAGTTCATCAACCAGGAGCTGTTCCCTTACCTCAAGGAAATGCCGCTGCGGGGCTCGCACCCCCAGCGAGGCCAGGTGGTGCGCGAGGTGTTCGCCGATGCCTTCAACTACATGAAGTCGGGCCAGTTGCTGCGGCAGGTGATCAACAAGGTGCACGGCATTGACTTCAACAACCTGGCCGACCGCAAACATTTTGGCGATGTGTATGAGCAGCTGCTGAATGATCTGCAGAGCGCCGGCAATGCAGGCGAGTACTACACGCCCAGGGGCGTGACCAGCTTCATGGTGGATCGCATCGATCCCAGGCCAGGCGAAACGCTGCTCGACACCTCGGGCGGCACCGGAGGGTTCATCACCTGCTCGATCCGCCACATGCGGGAACGTTATGTGAAAACACTGGCCGATGAACAGGCGATGCAGGCGGCACTACGGCTGATCGAGAAAAAGCCGCTGCCGTTCATGCTTTGCGTTACCAACATGCTGCTGCACGGCATCGAAGATCCCAGCTTCGTGAGGCGCGACAACACCTTGGCCAAGCCCTACCGCGAGTGGGGTGTAGCCGATCAGGTGAACGTGATCATCACCAATCCACCGTTTGGTGGTGTGGAAGAAGACGGCATCCAGGACAACTTCCCGGCTGAGTTCCGCACGCGTGAAACCGCCGATCTGTTCCTGGCGTTGTTCATCCGCCTGCTCAAGCCCGGCGGCCGTGCGGGCGTGGTGTTGCCCGATGGCACGTTGTTCGGCGAGGGGGTGAAGACGCGGCTGAAGCAGCAGCTGCTGACTGAGTGCAACCTGCACACGGTCGTGCGGCTGCCCAATTCGGTGTTCAGGCCCTACGCCAGCATCGGCACCAACCTGCTGTTCTTCGAGAAGGGAACGCCCACCGAAGAGATCTGGTACTACGAGCAGCCTGTGCCCGAAGGCCAGAAGGCCTATTCGATGACGCGCCCGATCCGCGCCGAGCATTTCGCCGATTGCGTGGCCTGGTGGGGTGGCCCCAACCGGGAGGGCAGGGTGGAAACCGAGCAGGCCTGGCGCGTGCCGATCGCCCAGATCCAGGAGCGCAACTACAACCTCGACATCAAGAACCCCCACGTGGCCGCCGCCGACCACGGCGACCCCGAGAAGCTGCTGGCAGAGCTGCAGACCGCCGAGCAGACGGCTGCCGCGCTGCGGGATCAGCTCAAGGCGATCCTGGCGGAGGCGTTGCTGCGATGACCAACACACAAGCCACCCGTCAGCCCTATGCCGACAGCCTCTCCCCCTATGACGTCGCCGAGCACCTGAGAACGCCCGAGGAGATGGCGGCCTATCTCGATGCCTGGCTGGAGGAGGCGCCGGATGACGTGGCCGGCATCGCCCGTGCCCTGGGGGACATTGCGCGGGCCAGAGGGATGACGCAGGTGGCCAGGGAGGCCGGCCTCAGCCGTGAGAGTCTCTACCGGGCGCTGAGTGCTGATGGCAATCCGAGCCTGGCCACGGTGCTCAAGGTGATCCGGGCGCTGGGCCTGCAACTGCATGTGCAGCCCGCGGTTGCGGTTGCGGTTGCGGTTGTGGAAGGTTGAGCCAAGCCCGATGAACGCCGATCGCCTGCTGGCATTGTTCGAGGAAATCAGCGAAGCCCCGGACGCGATCCCCAGGCTGCGCCGCTTCATCCTCGACCTGGCGGTGCGGGGGAAGCTGGTGGAGCAGGATCCGGAGGAACTATCAGAATCCTCTTATCGAAGCCTTATCACTTTTTCGAGTGCTTGCGAATGGATGCCGGAGACCTGGCTGTATGTCCCTTTGGCTTCTCTACTCAGAGAGTCTTCTCGCAATGGTTATTCGCGGAAGCCAGATGACGCCGAGGATGGCACGCCAATACTCCGCATCAGCGCCGGAACAGCGAGGATGGATGGACTGGTAGCAGAAGAGGAGTTCAAGCTGATTAGCGGCATTGACGAAAGCCTGATGGATCAATACGAGCTCATCCCAGGTGACTTGCTGGCGTGCCGATTTAATGGGAACAAATCCTACGTTGGAAGGCTCTCGCTTTTTACGGGCTATCTAGGGCGACGATTCATTTACCCTGACAAACTCATTCGAATTCGCTTGGCTCAGGAGCTCGCGGATCCCGCCTTCCTCCGATGGATATCCGCATCTGACTTTCTGCGGTCTGAGATCGAATCTAAATGTGCGACCACTGTCGGGAACT
This sequence comes from uncultured cyanobacterium, assembly GCA_903871775.1. Lineage (GTDB taxonomy): Bacteria > Cyanobacteriota > Cyanobacteriia > PCC-6307 > Cyanobiaceae > CAIQIA01. The sequence goes on along the minus strand of CAIQIA010000011.1, from coordinate 278,294 downwards.
GGGGTATCAGCGCCGGAAAGCTCAAAACATGCTTCATCCCCCTCCCACCCCTCGCCGAACAACACCGCATCGTCGCCAAGGTCGACGAACTGATGGCCCTTTGCGATCAGCTGGAGGCCGCCCGCATGCAGCGCGAGCAGTGCCGCGAGCGCCTGGTGGCCGCCAGCCTGCAGCGCCTCAACCAACCCAGCGACGAGCCCGACACCTTCCGCAGTGATGCCCGCTTTGCCCTGCAGGTGCTGCCCGGCCTCACCACCACCCCGGCCCAGATCAAGCAGCTTCGCCAGACGATCCTGAACCTGGCGGTGCGGGGGAAGCTGGTGGAGCAGGATCCGGAGGATGAGCCGGCAATTATCACGATCACCGGGGCATTGCTGGCAGCAGCAGATACGCCACGGAAGAAAAGTAGGAGAAAGGCATCCTGGACTCCTCCTACGGAAAACGAAAATCAAGAACTACCAACCGGATGGCATCTTTTCAACCTGGCGGAACTCGTCGATCCCGCATCGCCTTTAAGCTATGGAGTTCTGGTCCCAGGTGACGACGTGCCCGACGGAATACCGTTCGTTAGAGCACAGGATCTCATGCTGAAGGATCATCCAGCATTGCCCGGGAAAAAGATCGCCCAAGAGATCGACAGTAAATACGGTCGCACACGATTAACGGGAGGAGAAATCCTAATCTGTGTCGTTGGAAGCATTGGGAAGATTGGGATTGCACCTGAGCACTGGTCTGGAGCGAATATTGCACGTGCAGTAGCTCGCCTTAAATTGATCCCTGAGGTGTCTGCCACTTACATGCTTCTGGCGCTTCAGTCGGAAATGATTCAGGGGTTCTTCAAAGATTCCACAAGGACACTGGCGCAACCAACTCTGAATATCAGTCTCATTGAAGTTGCTCCAATCCCACTCCCACCCCTCGCCGAACAACACCGCATCGTCGCCAAGGTCGATGCACTGATGGCCCTCTGCGATCAGCTGGAGCAGCAGCTCAGCCAGGCCGAGCAGAGCCGCCGGGGGCTGCTGGAGGCGGTATTACGGGAGGCGTTGGTGGAACCGGAAAGAATGCTCACTTCAGCAGCCGGGGCTTCCGCAGCATGACCGACGCTCCTATCCTGGTACCAAGCCCCACGGCCGATTGCAGCATGCGGATCGACAGCCTGCTGCTGGAAAACTTCAAGGGCTTCAAGCGCCGAGAACTGCTGTTTCATCCGCAGTTCAATTTGATCGTGGGTGAAAACGCAACTGGTAAAACCTCCCTGCTCGATGCGCTGGCGGTGGCCATCGGCAGTTGGTTTCTGGGCGTCTCAGGTGTGGAAACGCGCCATATCCGGCCTGAAGAAGTGCGGCTGCAGGCATTCTCATCAGATGCCGGCACCAACTGGGAAGGCCAATTTCCCTGTGTGATTCAGGCCAGCGGTTCCATCATGCATCAACCTCTCACCTGGCAGCGCAGCCTCAACCGCCCCGGTGGACGTACAACCCGCACCGCTGCCGTCAACATCAAAACCGTTGCCGAACGAGCAACCCGCAGCGTCCGTGCTGGTGAGCCGGTATCGCTGCCCCTGGTGTCGTATTACGGCACGGGACGTCTCTGGAATACCCCGAGGGAGCAGGGGCAGGTGAAGGAGCCGCCAACCGGATTGCTGACCAAGGAACTGTCGCGCCTCGATGGCTACAAGACCAGCGTCGATCCACGTCTTTCGGTCAGCGCGCTGACCCAGTGGATCGCCCGCCAAGCCTGGCTCACGTTTCAGCAGGGCGGCCACGAAAGCCCCATCTTTCAAGCGGTGCGCCAGGCGCTGACGTGCTCCATTCCCGGTGCTGAGGCGTTGACGTTCGACGCCAAGCTTGGCGAAGTGGTGATCCGGTTCGCCAATGGTGATCAGCAGCCATTCATGAACCTCAGCGATGGTCAGCGCTCGATGCTGGCTCTCGTGGGCGACCTGGCGCAAAAGGCAGCCACCCTCAACCCACACCTCGGCGCTGAAGTGCTTCAAAAAACGGAAGGTGTGGTGTTGATCGATGAACTCGATCTGCACCTCCATCCCACCTGGCAACGCCACGTGATTGAGGATTTGCGGACCACCTTCCCCGGCCTCCAGTTCATCTGCACCAGCCATTCGCCCTTCCTCATCCAATCCCTGCGCTCAGGAGAGGAACTGCTGATGCTTGAGGGTCAGCCCACGGCGAAGCTCGGCGATCTGTCGATCGCAGCCATTGCCGAAGGGATTCAAGGGGTGCCTGATACCAGCGTGAGCGCTCGCTATGCCGAGATGAAAGACACGGCCAAGTCTTTTCTGGAGGAGCTGCAACAGGTCAGCGACACATCGGCAGACAAGCTGGCTGCATTCAAGGAGAAACTGGCTGAAGCATCTGCGCCATTTGCCGACAACCCTGCCTTTCAGGCGCTCCTGGAGCTGGAGCTCGTTGCCAGGATGGGTTCCGAGTCGTGAGGCCGATTCGACGCAATGCCTCACCCCGTCAGGGTGACTTCAGCAACTACCGTGATGCTCTCCCTGATTTGGTGAGCAGACTGGGCATGTACTGCAGCTACTGCGAGCGCTACGTCGCTACCCAGCTTGCAGTTGAACACATCCAACCCAAGGGGCTTCCTGCCTACCAGCCTTTGCAAGGTCGCTGGGAGAATTTCCTGCTGGCTTGCGTGAATTGCAATTCCACCAAGAAAGACAAACCGGTCTCTCTATCTGATGTTCTGCTGCCCGACCGTGACAACACTCTCGCCGCCTATCTTTACAGTGCAGGTGGCGAGATTCAGGTCTCCTCCCAGCTCAATGCTCATGCCCAGCAGCTGGCCAAGGCCACTCTTGCTCTGGTGGGTCTGGACCGCCGAGGCCAAACGATCGTTGATGCCAACGGCCGCTTGATTGCTCTCGACCGTGTCAAACAGCGGATGGAGGCTTGGATGACAGCGGTGGATGCAAGGCAGAAGCTCGCTGAACAGCCAGGTAATGCTGCGATGGCTGCACTCGTGCTTCGCCTCGCCCAATACACAGGCTTCTTCAGCATCTGGATGGAGGTGTTTCAAGCTGAGCCGGAGATGCGTCGCCGTCTGATCGATGCCTTTCCCGGCACTCGCGAGAGTGGCTGCTTCGATCCCCAGACTTTCGAGCCGATTCAACCTGCCCCGAATCCAGACCATCTGCCCCATGGAGGCAAGGCGTGAGACATCCTGAGGTCGCCAAGGTCGACGAACTGATGGCCCTTTGCGATCAGCTGGAGCAGCAGCTCAGCCAGGCCGAGCAGAGCCGCCGGGGGCTGCTGGAGGCGGTGTTGCGGGAGGCGCTGGAGGGCGAAATCGCAGAGGCAACACCAAGCCAATAGTACGTCTATACTGGTCCATGGCCTGCAGTCGTGGCTATCGTGACTGGATTAGGCCTTCAGGGCTGGATCACGGTTGTCGCCGGCCTGTTGATTGCGCTGATCACGCTGTTCACTTCTTATCCCTATGTCGATCTCCCCGTCTTCGGAACCGTATCGATCGATCAGCAGATCGGAGTACCTCTCCTCCTTGCCTCGCTGGCGACGTTGGTTGGCGATGCTCAACTGGCGACCCGTCGTCGATCTCGAGATCAGAGCGATCGAGCGCGAGAAGCTGCTCTTCGAGCTGAGGAGCGAAACCGAGCAGATCGAGAAGGACTGCGAGCAGATCGAGAACGAAACCGAGCAGCTGAGGAAAGAGAACGCGCGCTACGCCGAGCTCAACGCCAGGCTCGATGCAATCTGCTTCAGTTTCGGTACCTCCTCGCCCCCACCCCCGCCAACACCCGGTCCATCGCCAACCTGATCGCCTTGCTAGAGGAATATGGCGATCTGGCCTGAACCACGCAACGGCAGCTTTCAGTGCATCAAGGCATCGAACTGGGCCCTCGGCGATCAACTGCAGCAGTTCCCCCAGGCCGAGCAGAGGCGCCGGGAGCTGCTGGAGGCCGTGTTGCAGGTGAAGTTGGTGGATCCGCAGGCAGACTTGGCGCTCGTGGGAAGGGCCTGACCATGCTTGAACGCCTCCACATTCAAGGATTCAAGTCGCTGCGCGACACCACGGTGGAGCTGGCGCCGCTGACGGTGGTGTTCGGACCCAATGCCGCTGGCAAGAGCAACCTGTTGGAGGCATTGCTGTTGCTGGCCCGCCTGGTGGGGGAGCGCACGCTCAGCGAAGCCTTCGCGGAAGGCATCCGGGGCTATCCGCTGGAGGCCTTCAGCCTGCCCCCGGGAGGCATGGAAGCCCTGCTGCGGCAGCCACAGGCTCGGATTCGCCTCGAGGCTGAGATGTGGGAGCCTGCACCACCTTGCAGCACCAGAAAACCTGGCATCCTTTCCTATCAGGTGGAGGTTGGCATCGAGCCGCAGTCCGGCCGGCTCTCCGTGCTGGATGAATGCCTGGAGGACTGGCACCGCAATCGCAAACCGCGCAGCAAGAATCCCTGCCTTGAAAAGGTCAGTCGCGACAGAGATGGCCAAGCCAACGACGTGCTGGCGATCCGCAAGCGTGGTTCCCAGAGCCATCCCTTCGAAGAGCCGATTGGCTTGCCTCATACGGTCGTCTCCAATCGCCAGTACACCGGCTCCGAGCGCTTCCCTCTGTTTGATCAGCTGCATCGGGAGATCGGTGCTTGGCGGATTCTCTATCTCGATCCTCTGCAGGCGATGCGTCTGCCCCAGCCGCCCCGCGATGTTGACGACATCGGCAGCCGTTGTGAATGGCTGGTGCCCTATCTGCACCGCCTCAGCCATCAGCATCCGCAGGCCTTTGCGGCCATCCGGCGGGTGATCGCCACTGCCGTGAGCGGCATCACCGATCTGCGCACGGAGCTCAACGAAAAGCGCGGTGAACTGGAACTCAGCCTGCTCCTCAACGACACTTGGTTGCCGGCGCGGGTGGTGTCTGAGGGCACGCTGCGGCTGCTGGCCCTCTGTGCCGTGGCGGCCAACCCTTTCAACCGGGGACTGGTGGCGTTTGAAGAACCGGAAAACGGCGTTCATCCCCGTCGTATTCATGTGGTTACCCGGCTGCTCGCCAATGCGTCCAAGCGGCAGCAGGTGATCGTCACCACGCACTCGCCGCTTGTTGTCGAAGAGATTCTGCAGCTGATCCAACACGGTGAACTGAACACCGATCAGGTGCGGCTGGTGCGTTGCATCAGCACCCCCGAGGGCTCCGCATACATCCCGTTCCAACCCCAGGGCCCCTTGTTCACTGATACGGAGATCAACCAAGCGCTCTCCGGCAGCAACGACCAGCAGATCCTGCAGGCGATGCTCGTGAGGGGGTGGCTCGATGGCTGAGCGCCTCGTGCTGGATCTGTTCTGCGAAGACAGCGGCCATGAAGTCTTCATCACCAATCTTGTGCGCGTCATCGCTCGATTGCTCGCAGTGACGGAGCCCCTGGTCAAACCGATTTCAGCTCGCGGCGGTCATGGCAAGGCGATCAGCGAATTGAAAGCCTGGCAGCGCGGCTTGCGCAGTGGGTCCCTTGTGCGTGGCGATGCGCAGCTGGTCGTGATCGATGCCAACAGCAAAGGCTGGCGGGCGATGGATCGGGATGTTCGTGCAGCGATTGATTCCTCGCTGTATCCCCAGGTTTTGATTGGCTGCACTGATCCCCACGTTGAGGTGTGGTGTGCCGCTGATCCGGCGGCCTTTCAAAGCCAGTTCAGCGTCGCCGTGCCGCCGGCACCGAGCCGCAGTGGCCGCCTTGTTTACAAGCAGTGGCTGCGCACCGCCTTAGAACAGGCGGGCGTTGTGGTGCTCGGCGATCCGATGGACATCAGCCTTGATCTGCTGCCGGCGATGGATCTCAACCGAGCCTGCCAATGGTTTCAAGCGCTACGAACCATGTCGCCTTCACCCGCCCTTCACCAGCCCATGGCCATCCTCCGGGGGTCTGTCCCTGCCCCTCCATGACCCGTTCCCCCTGGCTGCAGCGCAGTGCCTGGGCCCTGGCCAGCGCCGGTGTGCTGGCCCTCTCGGCCTGCAGCTCGGCCACCGACACCGCCAAGGACGCCGCCGGCACGGTGGGTGATGCCACCAAGAATGCCGCTGGCACTGTCGTTGACACCACCAAGAACGCCGCTGGTGCGGTGGCCGATACCGCCAAGGACGCCGCTGGCACGGTGGGTAATGCCACCAAGGACGCCGCCGGCACCGTCGCCGACACCGCCAAGAACGCTGCCACCGCCACCGGCCAGGCTGCCCTCGCCCCGGCCGTGAATCCCGTGCTCGACCTGCTCAAGAAAGGCGAGGCCGATGTCAAGGCCGGCAACCTGGCCGGCGCCGCCGCCGCGATGGGTGGCTTCCAGGGCCTCTGGGAGAAGGCCGGTCCGGTGATTCAGCCCCTCGCCGGTGACAAGTGGGGCACCATCGACACCGCCGCCAAGACCGTGATCAGCACCTTCGGCAACGGCGCCAAGCCCGATGCCGCCGCCGCCACCTCGGCCATCACCGGCCTGATGGGCCCCCTCAAGGGCCTCGTCGGTCAGTGATGCCCTGACCCCGGGCCGGGTCACCCAGCCAGTTCCTGGGATGACCCGGCCATCCCCTCAGGCCGTCAGCGGGTTGATCACCTGCAGGTGGTGCCGCTGGGCCAGCCCATGGGCATCCATCACCCTTAAGGCCTTGTCAGGGTCGCGCCGATCCAGGCGATAGACCCAGAGGTTGGTGTCAATGAACACCCGCATCAACCGCGCTCATGCAACGACTCCCGTGTCCAGGGTTCAAGGCTGAAGCTCTCGGAGCCGCTGGCCACCGCCTCGAAACGCTCCAGCGCCGCCAGGCGACGGCTGCGGGCATCCACGTACTGCCGCAGAAAGTCGCGCACCAGTGCATTGACTGAGGTTTTCGAGCGCAGCGCCTCCTGCCTGGCCCGCTGCAGCAGCTCGTCATCGATCACCAGGGTGAGGTTGGCCATCGGGCAAGACCACACAGGATCTGAGTAGCACAGATCCCGGCGCCTGAACCGGGTGACTGAATACGGTGAGATTCCGCCCGGCCATCCCCAGCCCTGAACCAGGAGACCCTGCTGTTTGAACCGGCGGTGCCGGCCCCCGGCGCCCTGCGGGCGGTGCTGGCCTTTCCGAGCACCTACAGCATCGGCATCACCAGCCTGGGGTTCCAGATGGTCTGGGCGACGCTGGCCCTGCGCCCCGACATCGATGTGCGCCGCCTGTTCACCGATCAGGCCGATCCGCCCCATCGCAGCATCGAGCTGTTCGGCCTGTCGCTCAGCTGGGAGCTCGACGGGCCGGTGCTGCTCGATCTGCTGGAGGGTCAGCGCATTCCCCTCTGGAGCCACGAACGCAGCGACGACGATCCGCTGGTGTTCGGCGGCGGCCCGGTGCTCACCGCCAATCCCGAACCGCTGGCGCCGTTCTTCGATGTGGTGCTGCTGGGTGACGGCGAAGAGCTGCTGCCCGAATTCCTCGATGCGGTGGTGGCCAGCCGCGGCCAGCCACGGCCCCAGCGCCTGCGCCAGCTGGCCCGCATTGAGGGCGTCTACGTGCCCGCCCTCTACAGCCCCACCTACGACGCTGGGGGCGTGCTCAGCGCCATCGACCCGATCGACGGCGAGGTGCCGGCCACGGTGCGCAAACGCACCTGGCGCGGCAACAGCCTCACTCAGTCGGCGGTGGTCACCCCCGAGGCGGCCTGGCCTTCGATTCACATGGTCGAGGTGGTGCGCAGCTGCCCCGAGCTGTGCCGCTTCTGCCTGGCCAGTTACCTGACGCTGCCCTTCCGCACCCCGACCCTCGCCGACAGCCTGATCCCGGCGGTGCAGCGGGGCCTGGCGGTCACCGATCGCCTCGGGCTGCTGGGGGCCTCGGTGACCCAGCATCCCCAGTTCGACGAGCTGCTGCAGTGGCTCGATGGTCCGGCCGGCGACGGCGTGCGCCTGAGCGTCAGTTCGGTGCGGGCGGCAACGGTCACCGCCGAGCTGACGCGCATCCTGGCCCGCCGCGGCAGCCGCTCGCTCACCATCGCCATCGAAAGCGGCAGCGAACGGCTGCGGCAAGTGGTGAACAAGAAGCTGAGCGGCGAGGCCATCGTCGAGGCTGCCGCCCAGGCCCGCGCCGGCGGCCTCAGCGGCCTCAAGCTCTACGGAATGGTGGGCCTGCCCACCGAAACCGACGACGACGTCGAAGCCACGGCGGCGCTGCTGCTCGACCTCAGGCGTCGCACGCCCGGCCTGCGGCTGAGCCTCGGGGTGAGCACCTTCGTGCCCAAGGCCCACACGCCCTTCCAGTGGGACGGCGTGCGACCCGAAGCCGAAGCACGGCTGCAGCGGCTGGGCAAACGGCTGAAGCCCAAGGGCATCGAGCTGCGGCCCGAAAGCTACGGCTGGAGCCTGGTGCAGGCCCTGCTGTCGCGGGGTGACCGGCGCCTGGCGCCGCTGATCGTGGCCATCAGGGGGCGGCAGAACAGCCTCGGCGCCTGGAAGCAGGGCCTGCGCCGATTGCGGGAGGAGCCTCCGGCGGCAGAGCCGCCCCCCAGCTGGGACGCGATCGTGCACGCTCCCTGGACGCCGGGACAGGTGCTGCCCTGGAGCCATCTGCACGGCCCCCTGCCCGAAGCCACCCTCATCGCCCACCGCCAGGCCAGCCTCAACCCGGTCGCCTGAGGCTGGCCCGCAACCCCGCCAGCAGCAGCCAGCCGGCGACATTCAGGCGACCGTCATAGAACGGCAGGTCGGTGGCATGCAGCACCACCAGCAGCAGCACGGCGGTCCACCAGGCCCGTTCGCTGGTGGGGGCCGCCGCCGCAGCCATGCCCCGGCGGGCGGCCGCCAGCAGCAGCCCCAGCACCAGCCCCACCAGCAGCAGAGCCACCGGCAGGCCATGGCTGATGGCCAGGTCGAGGGGCAGGTTGTGGGGATGGCCATGCCAGACCCCCGCCCGCTGCGGGTACACCAGGCTGAAGGCCGCCGCCCCCCAGCCCAGCCACGGCCGTTCGGCCACCAGCGCCACGGCGATGGCCCACTGGCCCAGGCGGGTCGAGGCCAGGGGCCGCTGGCTGAAGGCCAGGTCGCTCAGGCGTTCCCAGACGGCGGCCGGCACGAGGGCCCGGGCCGGATCCTGCAGCAGGGCCGGCACTCCGGGCAGCACCGCCAGGCCCACCGGCAGCAACGCCAGCAGCAGCAGCGGCAGCAGCCACAGCCAGCGGGCGGGCCCCAGCACCCAGGGCACCGCCAGCACGGCGGCCCCCCAGCCGTTGCGCGAATCGGTGAGCCAGAGGGCCGCCAGCTGGGCCAGCACCAGCAGCAGCAGCACCGGCCGCCGCCAGCCCCGCTGCCCGGGCTCGATGGCCAGGCCCAGCAGCAGCGGCCAGCTGAGGGCCAGCCAGGCGGCGGTGATGTTGGCGTAATCGAAGAGGCCCGAGAGGCGCCCCACCGGGTTGCCGCCCGGCGCCATGTGCCAGATCACCAGACCCCCGAGGGCCTGCCAGGGGCCGCTCCAGCCCAGCAGCAGCTGCCCCAGGCCGCTCACCACCACCGGCACGGTGCCGGCGACGAACAGCAGCCCGATGCGGCGGCGGGCCAGGGGGCTGGCCATGTAGGGCTGAAAGCCCCAGAAGCCCCAGAAGAAGGGCAGCCAGTTCATCAGCCCCACCCAGGCCAGCCAGCCGCTGTAGGCCCGCAGGGAGCCCAGCACCATCAGCCCACCGACCACCAGCAGCAGCCGGTTGCAGGGGTCCTCAAGCCAGGGGCGGCGGCGATGGCGGCTGCCCTGCAGCAGCGCCCAGAACAGGGGCGGCACCGCGAACAACAGGCTGGAGGCCAGCAGCAGCACCCCGAGCTGGAAGCCGATCCAGCCCGACGGGGTGGCCTCCGCGGGTCGCCCCTGGCGCAGCCACCGCAGCACGCGCCTCGCCCCTGCCTGCATCCGTCCGCCGAGCGGAAACGGTCAGTCAAACACCGCTGTCCGCCCGCGGTAGACCATCACCTGATGGCGCAGATGCAGGCGCAGGGCCCGGGCCAGGGCCAGGCGTTCCATGTCGCGACCCTTGCGGATCAGGTCGTCGACCTCATCGCGGTGGCTCACCCGCACGGTGGCCTGCTCGATGATCGGGCCGTCGTCGAGCTCTTCGGTCACGTAGTGGGCCGTGGCGCCGATCAGCTTCACGCCCCGCTCCCAGGCCCGCTGGTAGGGCTGCGCCCCCTTGAAGGCCGGCAGGAACGAATGGTGGATGTTGATCACCCGGCTGAAGCGGGCGAGAAAATCGCCGCTCAGCACCTGCATGTACTTGGCGAGCACCGCCAGGTCGATGCGCTCCTCGGCCAGCAGCTGCAGCTGCCGCGCCTCGGCTTCGGCCTTGCCGGCGGCGGTCACCGGCACCAGTTCGAAGCGGGCGCCGAAGTCTTCGGCGATGGGGCGCAGATCCGGGTGATTGGCGATCACCAGCGGCACCGTCATCGGCAGCTCGCCGGCGCGGGTGCGCCAGAGCAGATCGAGCAGGCAGTGGTCCTGGCGGCTCACGAACAGCGCCACCCGGGCGGGCCGGTCTGAAAAGTGCAGCTGGCCGTCGCCGCCGAGCCGTTCGGCCAGGGCCCGGGCGGCGGCCGGCAGGGCGTCGCGGGGCAGACCGAAGCGCTCGAGGTCCCATTCCAGGCGGCTGAGAAACAGGCCGGCGCCACTGTCGGTGTGGTGGTCGGCATGGCGGATGTTGCCGCCGTTGGCCGCCACCCAGCCGGACAGCTCACTGACGAGCCCCGGCCGGTCGGGGCAGATCAGTTGCAGAATCGCCGTCGCGGCGGCCATGGACCCAGGGGATGGTGCCCCCTCCATGGTGGGGGCCGCGCAGACTGGATGGCACCCCGCCGTCGCTGCACCATGGCCGCGATCGACCAGCAGCTGGCACCGCATCTGGTGGGGCGGGCCCGCCGGGGGGTCGTCGGCGGCAGCCGCTATGCCGTCGCCCTGCGGGAGGCCGTGCGCGAGGCCGCCCGCGATCCCGACCGGCGGCCGGTGCTGATCCACGGCGAACCGGGCCTGGAAAAAGACAACCTGGCGGCCCTGATCCATTACGGCTCGCCGGACCGGCGCCAGCCGATGATCCGCCTCGATGCCGCCCTGCTGCGGCCCGACGGCGGCGAGCTGTTCGCGCTGCTGCCGCACCTGGGTCGGGGCACGGTGCTGATCGACAAGGTCGACCTGGCCGATCCGGCCCTGCAGGCCCTGCTGCTGCGCCAGCTCGACCAGGGGGGCCCCGCCCGCTGGATCTTCACCAGCGAGAAGGCCCTGCCGGCCTTTGAAGGGATCTGCCGCCAGATCCGGGTGCCTCCCCTGCGGGTGCGGCGCCAGGACCTGGGCGACTGGTTGCGTTACGACGTGCGGCAGCAGAGCCGCCGCCAGGGCTGGGCGCAGCCGCCGGCGGTGGCGCCGGGGGTGGTCGAGCGGCTGCAGCGCCACGACTTTCCCAACAACCTGCGCGAACTCGACGGTCTGGTGGCCCGGGCCCTGCGCCAGGCCCGCGACCAGCGGGGGGGCGAACGGCCACGGCTGCTGCCGGAGGATGTGTTCTGGACCGAAGGCCGCGATCAGCCCCTGCGGTTCGAGCTCTGGCGCTGGCGGCCCTGGCTGCGCACGACCCTGCGGGCACCGCAGCTCTGGAACGGGCTGCTCTTCGGGCTGGTGAGCTGGCTGTTCGTGCTGGTGAACCTGTGGCTGTGGCTGGGCCCCCAGGACCGGGCCCACAACGGTGCCCTCAACCTCTTCTGGGCCTGGTGGTGGCCGTTGATCCTGCTCGGCTTTCCCCTGGTGGGGCGGCTCTGGTGCTCGTTCTGCCCGTTCATGGTCTGGGGCGAGATCGCCCAGCGGCTGGCCATCGCCCTGGGCAGGACCCTGCCGCGCTGGCCCCGGGGCAGCAGCGACGACTGGGCCTCACCGCTGCTGGCGGCGGGCTTTGCGGCGATCCTGCTGTGGGAGGAGCTGGGCGGCCTCGAGACCCACGCCCGCCGCAGCAGTGCCCTGCTGCTGCTGATCACCGCCGGGGCGGTGGTGGGGTCGCTGCTGGTCGAGAAGCGCTTCTGGTGCCGCTACCTCTGCCCGGTGGGGGGCATGAACGGCCTGTTCGCCAAGCTCTCGATCCTTGAGCTGCGGGCCGAGGCCGGCACCTGCAGCGGCAGCTGCAGCAGCTACGCCTGCTTCAAGGGAGGGCCGGCCGACGGCGAAGGCCTGGCCACGGCCGGCTGCCCCCTCGGCACCCATCCGGCCCACCTCAGCGACAACCGCAACTGCGTGCTCTGCCTCACCTGTGCCCAGGCCTGCCCCCACCGGTCGGTGCAGCTGCGGCTGCGGCCCCCCGCCGCCGATCTGCAGCGCACGATGACCGTGCCCCGGGGAGAACCAGGCCTGATGCTTGTGCTGGCGGGCGGCGTCAGCCTGCACCACCTCACCCCGTTCCTCACGGGCCTGGCGGCCCTGCCCCGCTTCAGCCTGGCCTGTCTGGCCCTGGCGGCGCCGGCCCTGGCCCTGTTGCCCCTGCGGCCGCTGCTGGGCGCCCAGCGCTGGCGCGACGGCCTCTACGGGCTGCTGCCGCTGCTCTGGGGGGTGCTGCTGGCCCGCCACCTGCCCCTGGGGCTGAGCGAGGCCGGGCTGCTGCTGCCGGTGAGCTTCGGCCCGGGCTGGCCCGGCTGGAGCGCCGATGCCCACGTGATCGGTTTCTGCCAGACCCTGGCGGTGGCGGCCGGGGCCCTGGCCAGTGTGGTGCTGCTGCGGCGGATGCTGCGCCAGGAGGGGGGCCTGCACTGGCTGGCGGCCCTGGTGACGGTGCTGCTGGCGGCAGCGGGCCGGCGGCTGGTCTAGGCGGGCAGGCGGGCCCCTTCGAGGCGGGCACCGGCGAGCTGGGCATCGCGCAGGTCGGCATCCCGCAGGTCGCAGCCGCGCAGATCGGCCTCCCGCAGGTCGGCGCCGCGGAACACGGTCTGGTACAGGCAGGCCCCGCGCAGGTCGGCCCTGGGCAGCAGCACCCCGCCGCAGAGGGCGAAGCTGAGATCAGCGCCGCGGAAATCGGCCCGGCCCAGGTCGGTGAGCTGATCGAGGCCCGACCGGAAATCGGCCTCCACCAGCCTGGCGGCGCGCCAGTCGCTGGCTGGGGCGATCACCCCCTGCAGGGCCGCGCGATGCAGCCGGCCCCTGGCGAAGACAGCCCCCTGCAAGCGGGCACCCGACAGGTCAGCCTCATGCCAGGAAGCGTCTTCGGCCCGGCAGCCCGACAGGTCAGCCCCCCAGAGCAGGGCCTGCATCAGCAGAGCCCGCCGCAGCACGCTGCCCGCGAGACGGGCATGGCCGAGCCGGGCCGCCCGCAGGCAGCTGCCGCTCAGATCGGCCGCCGTGAGGTCGACACCGGTCAGGTCCTGCTCGGCCAGATCGCGGCAGGGGAAGTGACGGAGACCGGCCGCATGCTCCCGCACCAGGGCTTCGACAGCGGGGCCATCCATGGCTCAGGGAGCGCCCACAAAGGGCTCGAGCCGCAGGGCCTCCAGCTGCCGGCGGCGGGCATGGTGCAGCTGTCGCTCGACGGCAGCCAGCAGCGGAAAGACCTCCGGGTCGGCCACCTCATAAAAGACGAGGCTGCCCTCCGGCCGTCGCAGCACCACACCGGCGATGGTGAGCAGCTTGAGGTGCTTCGACACGAGGGCCTGGCTGAGGCCCGTGGCCTCGACCACGGCGGTGACGTTGCGGGGACCTGAACGCAGGGCCTCCAGCACAGCCAGACGGTTGGGCTCGCTGAAGACCTTGAAGTGCTCGGCCAGGGCTTCCAGGCGAGGGTCCATGGCTGGGCAGGGGCCGGGGAGAAGAACTTAAGACGACGGTATCACGATTCCACAGTTCCCGCTATCAGGCAGATCCTGTTCCGCGCTATAACAGTTCCGTTATACGCACCTGAGCCGATGCCTCCAACTGGCATGACCGCGTCTGGCATGACCGCTGCCCACCTGCGCGAAGACCTGCTCACTCCGCGCTTCTACACCACCGAAATCGACAAGGCCGCCGCCACCTGCCTCGAAGGCACCCGCGAGCGCTTCGAGGCCCTGCTCGCCGAAATGGAGACCGACCACAACCGCGACCACTTCGACCGCCGGGCCCCCCTTGAGCGGCAGCGCAGCCTCGGTCCCCGCGAGAAGGCCGCCTACGAGAGCTATCTGGTGCGCTCGTGCGTGTCCGAATTCTCGGGGTTTCTGCTGTTCAAGGAGCTGTCGCGGCGGCTCCAGCAGGCGCAGCGACCCGAACTGAGCCGCCTGTTCCAGCTCATGGCCCGCGACGAGGCCCGCCACGCCGGCTTTCTCAACCGAGCCCTCCTGAGCGAAGGCATCGAACTCGACCTGCCCAGGCTCAGCGGCCGGCGCCCGATCACCTGGTTTCCCCTCAGCTGGGTGCTGTACAGCGTCTTTCTCTCCGAAAAGATCGGCTACTGGCGCTACATCCTCATCAAGCGCCACCTCGAGCAACATCCCGAACACGGCTTCGCGCCGCTGTTCGACTGGTTTGATGCCTGGTGTCAGGACGAAAACCGCCACGGCGACATCTTCAACGTGCTGCTGCAAAGCTGGCCGACCCTGACCCAGGGTCTGCGCGGTCGCTGGCTCAGCCGTCTCTTTCTCTGGTCGGTGTTCCTCACCCACAGCCTCACGGTGGCCGAGCGCGATGACTTCTACGGCCTGCTGGGCATCGACGCCAGCCGCTTCGATGACGCCGTGATCACCGCCACCAACCGCAGCGCGCGTCAGGCCTTCCCGATGGTGTTCCGCCTCGACGACGGCCGCTTCCTGGCCCAGCGGGACCGGGTGGTGACGGCATTCCGCCAGCTGGCGGCTGCGGGCGCCGGACCGGCCACGGCCTGGCGCCCCCTGGACCGCCTCAGGCTGCGGCTGACGCTGGCTGTCCAGGCCCTGGCGCTGGCGCTGCAACCGATGGAAGCGAGCCGATGAGGGGGGCCGCCGCGGCCGGCGGCAACTGCGGCGACAACGGTTGTCGCAGCCCCTCCGGCAGCTCCACCCCATGCTGCAGCTCGCCCCCGAAGCGCACCTGCAGCCACACCAGCAGGTGGGGTACAGCGCTGGCCACGGCCTCCTGCGGCGGCCCCTGGACGCCTGGCACCTCGGCCAGAAACCAGAGATCGGTGGGGCCGCCCCGGCGCCGCCGCTCATCAAAGACCTCCCGCAGCTGACCATCACCGCTCAGGCTGCCGGCCGGGGCCAGCAGCAATGACACCCGAGTCGAAGCATCCATGGCAGATCCTGCAATCACAAAACAACGTTTTCGTTATACCATTAACTCACCATCTGGCCCGCCGCCCGCCGACGCCATGGCTCCTGCCCATCCCTTCCCTTCCCCCGCGCTCTCGATCCACCCCGCCGCCAGCCCCCGCCTGGGCCCCCGCCTGCGACGCCTGCACCGGGTCATCGGCCCGGCCCACCGCGACGCCGAAGGCCTGCCCTTCGCCCGGGCCCTGCTGGAGGGCCAGGCCAGCCCCCGCCAGATCGCCGCCCTGCTGCGGGCGCTGCTGCCCATCTACACCGCCCTCGAAAGCCACGGCGCCGCCCTGCCGCCGGGCCTGCGGGAGGCGGGCATCCCCTGGGCCGACCTGGCCCGGCGCCAGGCCCTGCTGCAGGACGAGGCCTCCCTCGGCGCACTGCTGGCCGGGGACCCGGCCCTCGAGGCCATCGACCGGCTCGTGGACGCCATTCTCCGCGACCTGGCCCGCCTGGCCAGCGAAGCGCCCGAGCGCTTCCTGGCCCATGTCTTCGTGCGCTACGGCGGCGACCTGTCCGGTGGCCAGCAGCTGGCGGTCCGGGTGGGGCAGGTGCTGCGGAACGCGGGGCTGCCGGATGCACAGTTCTGGGCCTTCCCCCGTCCCATCGACGAACTCAAGCAACGCTTCCACGACGGCATCGAGCAGTTGCCCCTCGATGCCGACGCCGAGGCGGCCTTCCTCGATGAGGCCCTCGCCGGCTTCCGGCTGAACCAACGCCTGCTGCGGGCCCTGGCCGACCTCGAGGCCCCGGCGGCCCTGCCCCTGGAGCTGATGCAGCGCCTCGACCGGCCCGTGCCCCGCTACACCAGCTACCCCACGGCCCAGTCCTTCCACGCGGGTGTCACCGGCGATGACCTGCTGATCGAGCTGGCCAGGCCCAGCGACGCGCCGCTGTCGCTCTACGTGCACCTGCCTTTCTGCCACGACGCCTGCTGGTTCTGCGGCTGCAACCGCATCACCACCCAGGCCGGCTCGAAGGCCGTGGTGCCCTACCTCGACACCCTCGAGCAGGAGCTCGACCTGCTGGTCAACGCCATGCCCGCCCCCCGGCCCATCGCGCAGCTGCACTGGGGCGGCGGCACCCCCAACTACCTCAACCAGGCCGAGCGGCAGCGGCTGTGGCAGGCCATCGCCCGTCGGTTCCGGTTCAGCCCCGACCTGGAGGCCTCGATCGAGGTCAATCCAGAGCGGCTCGATCGCGATGCCGTGCAGCAGTTGCGGCAGCTGGGCTTCAACCGCATCAGCTTCGGTCTGCAGGACGTGGATCCGGCCGTGCAGGCCGCGGTGAACCGGGTGGTGCCCGTGGAGCAGCTGCGGCGGGCCATGGCCTGGATGCGGGAGGCCGCGTTCGAAAGCGTCAACGTCGACGTCATCTGCGGTCTGCCCCTGCAGACACCCGAGCGGTTCGCCGCCACCATCAGCGAGGTGGCAGGGCTGCGGCCCGATCGCATCTCGTTGTTCAGCTTCGCCTACCTGCCCCGGCAGCTGCCCCTGCAACGGCGGCTGCGCCACGAGGATCTGCCCTCCCGGGAGCAACGGCTGACGATGCTGGAAGGGGCCCATCGACGGCTGCGGGGGGAGGGCTACGAGGCGATCGGCATGGACCACTTCGCCCTGGCCGACGACCCCCTCGCCAGGGCAGCCCGCCACGGCCAGCTGCACCGGAACTTTCAGGGCTACAGCACCCGGCCGAGCCTGGACCTGCTGGGGGTGGGCGTGTCGGCGATCAGCCTCTTCCCGCGGCTCTACACCCAGAACAGCCGTTCCCTGGGGGCCTGGCGCCGGTCGATCGAGGCAGGACGACCGGCGGTGGACCGGGGCGTTCGGGTCGACGATCCGCTGCTGCAGCTCCGGCGCCGGGTGATCCAGGAGCTGATGTGCCGCTTCGCGGTCGACTTCGACAGCCTCGGGGTGGATGGGCCGAGGGTGTTCGCCGACGCCTGGCCCCAGCTGCAGGCCCTGGCGAACGAGGGTCTGCTGGAACTGGGCGCCAACGGCCTGAAGGTCTGCGACAGGGGCCGATGGCTGGTGCGGGTGATCGCCGCGGCCTTCGATCCCACCACCAGCGGCACGACCCGCGGCTCCGGTGTGATCTGACCTGTTTTCACCCGGATACAACCTGCAGCCGCTACATCCAAGACCAGAGCCCCAGCGCATCCCCATGACCTCCGCACCCATGGCGGCCACCGCCAGCACCCCGCTCAGCGACCACGAGGTCGAGCAGCTGCAGGCCTGGTGGCAGGCCGCCAACTACCTGGCGGTGGGGATGATCTACCTGCAGGACAACCCGCTGCTGCGGGAACCCCTGCGGCCCGAACACATCAAGAACCGGCTGCTGGGCCACTGGGGCTCAAGCCCGGGCCAGAGCTTTCTCTGGACCCATGCCAACCGGGTGATCCGGCAGCACGACCTCGACATGATCTATCTGTCGGGGCCAGGCCATGGCGCCCCGGGCATGCTCGGCCCGGTGTACCTCGACGGCTCCTACAGCGAGGTCTACCCCGACAAAAGCGAAGACGTGGCGGGGCTGCAGCGCTTCTTCAAGCAGTTCTCGTTCCCCGGCCACATCGGCAGCCACTGCACCCCCGAGACCCCCGGCTCGATCCATGAGGGCGGCGAACTCGGCTACGTGCTCTCGCACGCCTGCGGTGCGGTGTTCGACAACCCCGACCTGATCGCCCTGGCCTGCGTCGGCGATGGCGAGGCCGAGACCGGTCCCCTGGCGACGGCCTGGCACATCAACAAGTTCCTCAACCCCATCCGCGACGGGGCGGTGCTGCCGGTGCTGCACCTCAACGGCTACAAGATCGCCAACCCCACGATCCTGGCGCGGATCCCGGTCGACGAACTCACCAGCCTGCTGCGGGGCTACGGCTGGGAGCCGATCCTGGTCGAAGGCAGTGACCCCCGCGTGCTGCACCACACCATGGCGGCGGCCATGGACCAGGCGGTGACCACCATCCGGGCGATCCAGCAGCACGCCCGCAGCAGCGGCGAGGCGAGCCGGCCCCACTGGCCGATGATCGTCATGCGCACCCCCAAGGGCTGGACCGGCCCCACCGAGGTGCACGGCCATCGGCTCGAAGGGTTCTGGCGCGCCCACCAGGTGCCCCTCAGCAACCCGCGCCACGACCCTGAAGAACTGCGGCTGCTGGAGGGCTGGCTGCGCAGCTACAACCCCGAGGCCCTGTTCGATGCCGAGGGCCGGCTGCGCGACGACCTGCGGCAGCTGTCGCCCCAGGGCCGGCGGCGCATGGGCTCCAACCCGCACGCCAACGGCGGCCTGCTGCGCTCTGATCTGCGCTGGCCCGACGTCGATGCCCTGGCGGTGCCGGTGCCGGTGCCGGGCCAGACCCTGGCCGAGAACACTTACCCCCTGGGCCAGCTGATCCGTGACCTGATCCAGCTCAACCGCGGCCGCTACCGGCTCTTCGGACCCGACGAAACCCATTCCAACCGCCTGCAGGCCGTCTACGAGACCACCAAGAAGGTGTGGATGGCCGCCTTCCTGCCGGAAGATCTCGATGGCAGCGAACTGAGCAGCGACGGCCACGTGGTCGAGATGCTCTCCGAACACACCCTGGTGGGGATGATGGAGGGTTATCTGCTCACCGGGCGCTACGGCTTCTTCCACACCTACGAAGCCTTCGCCCATGTGATCAGCTCGATGTTCAACCAGCACTGCAAATGGCTGGATGTGTGCGATGAGGTGCCCTGGCGGGCACCGATCGGCTCCTGGAACTGCCTGATCTCATCAACAGTCTGGCGGCAGGACCACAACGGCTTCACCCACCAGGACCCGGGCTTCATCGACCTTGCCGGCAACAAGAAGGGAAGCGTCACCCGCGTCTATCTGCCCGCCGATGCCAACAGCCTGCTGGCGGTGGCCGAAGTGGCCCTGCGCGAAACCGATGTCGCCAATCTGATCGTCTCCGACAAGCAGAAGCATCTGCAGTACCTCAGCCTCGACGAAGCCCGCCGCCACGTGGCCCGCGGCATCAGCATCTGGCCCTGGGCCAGCAATGACGACTGCAGCGCCTCGATGGATGAGCCCGACGTGGTCATGGCATCGGCTGGCGACATTCCCACCAAGGAGGCCCTGGCGGCGATCGCCATCCTGCGGCAGGAGCTGCCGGCGCTCAAGATCCGCTTCATCAACGTGGTCAAGCTCTTCAGCCTCACCCCTGCAGGCGAACATCCCCACGGCCTCAGTGATCGCGACTTTGACGACCTCTTCACCGTTGATCGGCCGGTGATCTTCAACTTCCACGGCTATCCCTGGCTCATCCACCGGCTCACCTACCGCCGCCGCAACCACAACAACTTCCATGTGCGCGGATACAAAGAAAACGGCAACATCAACACACCGCTGGAGCTGGCGATGATCAACCAGATCGATCGCTTCAACCTCGTCATCGACGTGATCGACCGGGTGCCCGCCCTCGGCTCCCGCGCCGCCCACCTCAAGCAGCGCATGCAGGACGAGATCCAGCGCAACCGCGCCTACGCCTACGAACACGGCATGGACGATCCGGCCGTGAGCGACTGGACCTGGCCCCACGACCGGGGATCCTGCTTCGCGATCTGAGGCCGCGGGTGGCCACCCTGGTGGTGAACGCCGGCAGCAGCAGCCACAAGCTGGTGCTGTTCGACGACGGGGGCAGCCGCCGCTGGGGTGGCGCCATCGACTGGAGCGACCGGGGTGGGGCCCTGGCCCAGAGCCAGGCACAGCTGGCCGAGGCCCTGACCCCGCTGCTGGCCGAAGCCGGCGGCGTGGCCGGGCCGATCACCGCGGTGGGGCACCGCATCGTCCATGGGGGCGACCGCTTCCGCAGCGCCGTCGTTCTCGACGCCGGCGTCACCGAAGCCCTCGAGGCCCTGCGGCGGCTGGCGCCGCTGCACAACGGCCCCGCCCTCGACACCCTGGCGGTGCTGCGCCCGCTGCTGCCGGGGGCCTGGCACGCCGCCGCCTTCGACACCGCCTTTCACCGCAGCCTGCCGCCGGAGGCCGCCACCTATGCCCTGCCCGCCGACTGGCGGGCCCGGGGCCTGCACCGGTTCGGCTTCCATGGCCTCAGCCATGGGGCCGTCGCCCGCCGCTTCCCCTCCGCCCGGCTGATCAGCGCCCACCTGGGGGGCGGCTGCTCCCTGGCGGTGATCAACGACGGCCGCTGCCGCGACACCACCATGGGCTTCACCCCCCTCGACGGGCTGGTGATGGGCACCCGCAGCGGCTCCCTCGACCCCGGCCTGCTGCTCGAACTGCTCGAGCAGGGCGTCAGCACCGCCGACCTGCGGGAGGGCCTGCACCAACGCAGCGGCCTGCTGGGGCTGTCGGACCACACCGGCGACATGCGCCTGCTGCGGCAACGGGCCCAGGCCGGCGACGGCCCCGCCCGGCTGGCCATCGACGTGTTCCAGCACCAGCTGCTCAAGGCCATCGGCGCCGGCATCGCCCTGCTCGGCGGCTTCGATGTGCTGGCCCTCACCGGCGGCATCGGCGAACACGATGCGGTGCTGCGCGACTGGCTGCGGCAGCGGCTGCAGGGGCTGGGCCTGGCTCCGGCCGGGCCGGCCCGGCTCGAGGTCGTGCCTGCCGATGAAGAAGGCGAGATCCTGCGGCAGCTCAGGGCCCTGGAGCCACCGCCGCCAGGCAGGCCCGGCGGGTGAGGGCCATCGAGGTGAGGGTGGGGCTCTGCCAGCCCGACCCCGGCCAGCTGGCGCCATCGGTCACCAGCAGGTTGGGGCAGGTGTGGCAGCGGTTCCAGCGGTCGAGCACCGACGTGGCGGGGTCATCGCCCATCGGGGCGCCGCCCAGTTCGTGGATGTAGTAGCCCGGCGGCCCCGGCGCCGGGGAACCGGCGGCACTGGCCCGCACCCACGGTTCGACCAGCGGCATCGCCACCAGATCTTCGAGGGGACGCACCTGACCCCCGGCCGCCGCCGCCACCGTCGCGATGCGGTCCAGCATCGCCGCCACCAGCCGCTGCTCGGACGGCCCCCAGCGCAGGGCGATGTGGGGGGCCGGCACCCCCCAGGCGTCGCAGAGGGCAGGGTCCAGGCTGACGCGGTTGGCGGGATCGCGGCCCACCTCGCCGTGGCCGATCAGAAAGCCCAGGGCCGCCTCCGGCAGGCGCCGCAAAGCGGCCGGCGGATCGAAGCGCTGCACGGCGCACCAGAGGCCGTAGCCCTCGCCGGTGTTGGGAATGAACGTGCTCTCGGCCCCCGACAGGCCAGTGCCCGCCGGCGCCGGCCCCGGATCAGGCAGGGCCACGAAGCGGGCGATCGACACATGGTCCATCAGACCCAGGCCGATCAGCCCCTGGGGATCCACCAGACCACCGGCCTGGCGGTCATCCCGCGAGAGCAGCAGCAGCCGCAGGCTCTCGATGGTGGAGGCGCAGAGCACCACCAGCCGGGCCCGGGCCCGCTCGAGGGCACCGCTGGCGGCATCGACGAACAGCACACCCTCGGCCCGGTCGCCAGCGGGGGCCAGCAGCACCCGGCAGGCCACGGCACCGCTGCGCACGCTGACGCGACCACTGGCCAGGGCCCGCCCGAGGGCGCCGCCCTGGGCGCTGAACCGCGGCCAGGGCCCGTCGCTGGCCGGACGATGGCGGGCAAAACCCCGCGACGGGATGAAGGGCAGGTCGAGGTCGCGGCGGCAGGCCCGTTCGAGCAGCCGCTCGCCGGGGGTGAACGGTGCCGGCGGGGCATAGACCCCATCGGGCAGCAACGGCAGGCCATCCCGGCGGCCCCACACCCCCAGCTGCCGCTCGAGGGCGCTGTAGTGGGGGTCGAGGTCGGCGTGGCGCAGGGGCCAGCCGGCGGCGAACTCGCGATCCGACAACCGCAGGGTGATGCCACCCCAGCTGAGGCTGCGCCCACCCACCTGGCGGCCGCGGGTCCACAGGAACGGCTGGCCGGCGGGGGTGCTGTACGGGTGACGCCCCTCGTCGACGTAGAGGTCGGGGTTGTTCTTCCAGTAGCCCGGGTGCTGGCTCTGCCGCGGATGGCGACCGGCGCTGAGGTGGGCCAGGCGCCGCAGGCTGTTGCCCGGTTCCCCGCCCACGGCGGCGGCCGCGGGCCGGTCAGGGCCGGCCTCGAGCACCAGCACCTGCAGACCGCAGCCGGCCAGGGTCTGGGCCGCGACGGCACCGGTGGCACCGCTCCCCACCACCACGGCGTCGTAGGTGCGGCGGGGGTCAAACGACCGGCTCACGGCGGCAGGCAACGGTGCATCCCAATCTGTCTGAGGGCGCAGCCGGCGCCGGTACACTCGCGGTTCCCCCGCTGGCCCCGAGGCCGTCCGTCCGATGTCGATCGCGCCGATGTCGTCCCCCTCCCTCGCCCCCTGGCAGCAGACCCTGCGCCGCCTGGCCCTGGCGGTGCTCGCCGCCGTTCTGTCCCTGGGCCTGGTGGCCTGCGACGGCGGCTCGGCCAAGGCACCGCCGGTGATCGACCCCGAAGCGATGGCCGTGATCGAACGCCAGACCGAGGGACTGCTGACCGCCAAGGCCCGCCTGGGCGACCTGGCGGCCCTGGTGAACGACCGCAACTGGGTGTTCGCCCGCAACCTGATCCATGGCCCCCTGCAGGAAGTGGGCCGCGAGATGCTGTACATCAACCAGCGGCTGCTGCCGGCGGACCGGGCCGAGGCCAACGCCCGCGCCAACCGCCTCAAGGACGCCTTCGCCGAGCTCGATGAGGCCGCCCGCCTCCAAGACGGCGACCGCCTGCGCAAGGACTACATCGCCGTGGCCAGCGCCTTCGGCACCTACCTCGAGGTGATCCCGGCCGAAGCCCTGAGCGCCGCCGAGGCCAACCTGGCCGCCGCGGCCGAAGGCCCCAGCGGTCTGGTGCCCATCGCCGAAGGTGAATCGCTGCCGATCGAGGCCCCTGCCGCCGGCTGATCCACCACCACCGTCCTCGGCGCCCGTTCCCATCCTCGTGGTGGGGGCGGGCGTCATCGGTCTGGCCACGGCCTGGCACCTGCAGCGCCACGGCCATGCCGTAACGGTGATCGATCCCCGTTCCGGCGGGCCCCAGGACCAGGGCTGCGGCAGCAGCGCTGCCCTGGGGCTGCTCATGGCCCAGGTGTTCCATCGGGCCCGCGGTCGTTCCTGGCAGCTTCGGCAGCAGTCGCTGGCCCTCTGGCAGAGCTGGCGCCAGGAGCTGGCGCTCCCCTGGCGGCCGGGGCTGCTGCTGCTGGCCGCCTCGGCCGCCGAGGCCGACCGCCAGCAGGCCCTGCTCAGCGAACGTCAGAACCTGGGGCTGCCCCTCAGCCGCTGGTCACCCGAGCAGCTGGCGGCCCTCGCCCCGACGGTGCCCGGGGGCGGCATCTGGGGCGCCCTGCAGTCGGCCGCCGACGGCCAGATCGACCCGCCGCTGGTGCTCGAACGCCTGCGGCAGGCCTTTCTGGCCGCCGGCGGCACCTGGCTGACCGACCGGGCGGTGGCCCTTGAGGCCGCCGCCGGGCCCGACCGCTGGCGGCTGCGGCTGGCTGGCGATGGCGAACGGCGCGGCCCCTGGGTGCTGCTGGCGGCAGGGCTCGGCAGCGGCCCCCTGCTGCCAGAGCCGTGGGCAGCCGGCCTGGCCCAGGAGCCGGTGCTGGGCCAGGCCCTCGAGCTGCAGCTACCCGCAGGCCTCTCGGCGGAGGGCTGGCCCGGCAGCCTCAACTGGCAGGGCATCAACCTGGTGCCCCGGGCCGGCGGGCGCCTCTGGCTGGGGGCCACCCTTGAGCCGGGCGCGGCGGCCGCCGCCGCGGCCCTCGCCGATCTGCGCCGGCTGGGGGGTGCCGCACCGCCCTGGCTGGCCGAGGCGACGGTGCTGCGCCAGTGGCAGGGGCTGCGCAGCCGCCCCACACAACAACCGGCCCCGGTTCTGAGCGAACCGGAGCCGGGATTGCTGCTGCTGGGGGGGGTCTACCGCAACGGGGTGCTGCTGGCGCCGGCCTGCGCCGCCTGGGCGCAGGAGCGCATCAGCCAGTCGGTCACTTCGACTCGGTGAACTCGGCGTCGATGACGTCGTCGCCGCTGGGGGCGGCACCCGAGGCCGCACCGGCACCGTTGCCGGCGGGTTCGGCACCGCCGGCGGCACCGGCCTGCTGGTACACCGAGGCACCGGCGCTGTAGAGCGCCTGCTGCAGCTGCTCCTGGACGCTCTTCATGGTGTCGAAGTCGTCCTTCTCGACCGCCTCCTTGAGCTGGGTGGTGAAGCCCTCCACCTTGGCCTTGTCGTCGGCGGAGATCTTGTCACCCAGTTCGCCCAGCTGCTTCTCGGCCTGATACACAAGCGTTTCCGACTGGTTCTTGAGGTCGATGCGCTCGCGCTTCTCCTTGTCGGCGCTGGCGTTGGCCTCGGCGTCCTTGACCATCCGCTCCACTTCGGTCTCGCTCAGGGTCGAGGCGCCGGTGATCGAGATGCTCTGCTCCTTGCCGCTGCCCTTGTCCTTGGCGGTGACGCTGAGGATGCCGTTGGCGTCGATGTCGAAGGTGACCTCGATCTGCGGCACACCCCGGGGGGCCGGGGGGATGCCGTCGAGGCGGAAGGTGCCCAGCGACTTGTTGTCGCCGGCCATCTCGCGCTCACCCTGCAGCACGTGGATCTCGACGTTGGTCTGGCCGTCGACGGCGGTCGAGTAGGTCTCGGTCTTCTTGGTGGGAACCGTGGTGTTGCGGTTGATCATCTTGGTCATCACCCCGCCGAGGGTCTCGACCCCCAGGGAGAGGGGCGTGACATCGAGCAGCAGGATGTCCTTGACCTCACCGGCCAGCACACCGCCCTGGATGGCGGCGCCGACGGCCACCACCTCATCGGGGTTGACGGTCTGGTTCGGGTCCTTGCCCGTGATCCGCTTCACCAGATCGAGAATGGCGGGAATGCGGGTGGAACCACCCACCATCACCACCTCGTCGAGCTCGCTGCTGCTGAGCTTGGCGTCGCGCAGGGCCTGCTCGACGGGCACCTTGCAGCGGTCGATCAGCCGCGAGGCCAGCTCCTCGAAACGGGCGCGGGTGAGGCTCACGTCGAGGTGCTTGGGCCCCTCGGGCGTGGCGGTGATGAACGGCAGGTTGATCTCGGCCTGGCTGGCGCTCGAGAGTTCGATCTTGGCCTTTTCAGCCGCCTCGGTGAGGCGCTGCAGGGCCTGCTTGTCCTGGCGCAGATCGATGCCTTCGTTGGCCTTGAAGGTGTCGGCCAGGTGATCGACGATCACCTTGTCGAAGTCGTCACCGCCCAGGTGGGTGTCGCCCGAGGTCGACAGCACCTCGAACACACCGTCGCCCACCTCGAGCACCGAGACGTCGAAGGTGCCGCCACCCAGGTCGAACACCAGGATGCGCTCGTTGCTCTTCTTGTCGAGGCCGTAGGCGAGGGCCGCGGCAGTGGGCTCGTTGATGATGCGCAGCACCTCGAGGCCGGCGATCTTGCCGGCGTCCTTGGTGGCCTGCCGCTGGGAGTCGTTGAAGTAGGCGGGCACCGTGATCACCGCCTGGGTGACGGTCTCGCCGAGGTACTTGCCGGCATCGTCGGCCAGCTTGCGCAGCACCTGGGCGCTCACCTCCTCAGGGGCGAACTGCTTGTTCAGAACCGGGCACTTGACCTTGACGTTGGCGCCGGCCTTCTCGACGGAGTACGAAACCTCCTTCGACTCCTCGTTGACCTCATCGACCCGGCGGCCGATGAAGCGTTTCACCGAGTAGAAGGTGTTTTCAGGATTCATGACCGCCTGGCGCTTGGCGATCTGCCCGACCAGCTGATCCTGGTTCTTGGTGTAGGCCACCACCGACGGCGTCGTGCGGAAGCCCTCGGCGTTGGCGATCACGGTGGGCTTGCCGCCCTCCATCACCGCAACGCAGCTGTTGGTGGTGCCGAGATCGATACCAACGACCTTTCCCATGCGAACTCCTTGTGGGACCCCTTGAACTTGTTGCATCCTCGGCAGCAGGGGCCCGTCCAAGCCAGGGGTGGTTCCCGAACCCCACCCCCACCCGCCCCCGCCGGCCCATGGACCCGATCCCCAGCAGCAGCGCCGGCACCGCCCGGCTGATCGGCGGCAACACCCGCCTGCTGGCGGTGCTGGGGGACCCCGTGCGCCACAGCCTCTCGCCGGTGATGCACAACGCCGCCCTGGAGGCCCTGGGCCTCGATGCCCGCTACCTGGCCCTGCCGGTGGACGCCGACCGCCTGGCCGAGGCGGTGCAGGGGCTGGCCGCCCTGGGCTGCGCCGGCTTCAACGTCACCATCCCCCACAAGGAACGGATCGCGCCGCTGCTGACGCGGCTGGAACCGGTGGCCCGGCAGCTGGGGGCCGTGAACACGGTGCTGCCCGATGGGGCCGGCGGCTGGATCGGCACCAACACCGACTGGGAGGGCTTTCTCGAGCCCCTGCGGCAGCGGCCCCTGGCGGGTCGGCAGGCCCTGATGCTGGGCAGCGGCGGCAGCGGCCGGGCGGTGCTGCGGGCCGCCGCCGCCCTCGGGCTGGGGGAGGTGGTGGTGCGCGGCCGGGATCCAGAGCGGCTGCAGGCGCTGATCGCAGCGGCGACCCCCTGGGCACCGCGCCTGCGGGCGATCGGCTGGGACACGCCCCTCGACGCGGTGCTGCCCGGCATCGCCCTGGTGGTGAACGTGACGCCGGTGGGCATGGGCCACCAGAGCGCTGCGATGCCGCTGGAGCCCGCCGAGCTGGCGCTGCTGCCCGCCGGGGCCCTGGTGGCCGACCTCATCTACACCCCCCGGCCCACCCGGCTGCTGCGGGAGGCCGCGGCCCTGGGGCTGGCCACCCTTGACGGGCTCGAGATGCTCGTGCAGCAGGGGGCCGCCGCCCTGCGGCTCTGGACGGGCCGCCCGGATGTGCCGGTGGCGGTGATGCGCCAGGCGGTGGAGCAGGCCCTGAACGGCCCGACCTAGCCTGGGCGCCGTCGAGCACCTGCGATGTCTCCGTGGCTGCGGCCCCTGGCCGCCCTTGCCTACCTGCTGCCCTGGGCCGATGCGGTGGGCTTCGGCGCAGCGCTGTTCCGGGTGATCCCCTCGCTGCAGTGGCTGGCGCTGCCGACCCTGCCGGTGGTGCTGATCGAGAAGGGAGTGCCCTTCGGCGGGTTCATCCTGTTCCTGGTGCTCTTTCTGGCGGTCGTGCGCAACGCCCGGGTGCCGCAGCTGGTGCGCTTCCACGTGCTGCAGGCGATCCTGCTCGACATCCTGCTGATCGTGATCGGCCTGGCATTCCAGGTGCTGCTGCGGCCCCTCGGGGACTCGGTGGTGGTGCGCACCCTGGCGAACACGGTCTTTCTGGCGGCGCTGCTGGCGGTGCTCTACGGCGTGATCGAAGCCGTGAGGGGCCGCGAGGGCGACCTGCCGGGCATCTCCCAGGCGGTGCGCATGCAGCTCTGAGCGGCGGGCCTGAGGGTAGGGTGGTGGATCGGCCCCAGGCCGTCACGCCTCCGGACCGCAGGGTCCGGGTTCACCCCACAGGCCCATGAGCGCAGCCCCGAACTACGAAACGATGTACATCCTCCGGCCGGACATTGCCGAGGAGGAAGTCGAGAGCCACGCCAACAAGTACCGCGATCTGGTGATCGAGTCGGGCGGCCAGGTGATCGACAGCCAGTTGCGGGGCAAGCGCCGCCTGGCTTACACCATCGGCAAGCACCGCGAAGGGATCTACGTGCAGCTGAACTACAGCGGCGACGGCCAGCAGGTGTCGCCCCTCGAGCGGGCCATGCGTCTGAGCGAAGACGTGATCCGCTACCTCACGGTCAAGTACGACGGCCAGCACACCTCCCTGGGCCGCAGCACCACCCCCGTGGCCAGCACCGAGACCAGCACGAGCCGCACCGAACGGGAACCGCGGGAACCGGTGGCCGCTTCGGTCCCCAGCGGCGACGACGACTGAGGCTCACCCTTGCTGGGGCGGGATCCGACCGATAGGGTCCCGCCAGAAGGGAGCAACGGTCATGCAGGCGGAGTGGATGGAGGAGCAGGAGCCCCTACCCCACTGGCTCGAAGAGGTGGAAGCCCAGGCCACCAACAGCCGTCTGGAGGCCGAACACGCCCAGTGCCTGGAGCGGCTGGCCGAGATGGAGCGGCTGCTGCAGGAGCTGCCCGCCCTGTTCGAGCGGAAGTTTCGCCAGCGGCTCGAACCGCTGATCGAACGCGAACACCTGCTGCGGGAAGAGAACGAATGGCTGCGGGCACGGCTGCTGGGGCCGGCCGTGCCACCGCCGCTGCGGTTGCTGCGCGGCGGCCGTGGCCAGTCGCCCCAGGCTGGCATCAGCCCCCTCGGCGACGCACCGCCGCCGATAGCCGCGTGGGAAGGCCCCAGACGTAGATGAAACCCTCGGCAGCCCGGTGATCGAAGCGATCCTCGGCGCCGTAGGTCGCCATGTCGGGCACGTAGAGGCTGTCAGTGGCGCTGCTGCGGCCCACCGCCGTGGCGTTGCCCTTGTGCAGCTTCATGCGCACGCTGCCATTGACGGTCTGCTGGCTGCGGTCCATGAACCCATCGATGGCGTCCTTGAGGGCGCCGAACCACAGGCCCTGGTACACCAGATCGGCCCACTGCATCTCGAGCTGGCGCTTGGTGCGCAGCACGTCGGCAGAGACGGTGAGGCTCTCGAGCTCCTGATGGGCACGGATGAGCAGCAGCAGCCCGGGGGTCTCGTAGATCTCCCGGCTCTTGATGCCCACCACCCGGTCCTCGACCATGTCGAGCCGACCGAAGCCGTGGCGGCCCGCCAGGGCATTGGCGCGGCGCACCAGGCTCACCGGATCGAGGCGTTCCCCATCGAGGCTCACCGGATTGCCCCGCTCGAAACCGATGGTCACGGTCTCGGGCGCATCCGGGGCCTGGTCCACCGCCACGGTGAGGGCATAGACCTCTTCCGGCGGCTCGACATCGGGATCCTCGAGGGGACCGGCCTCGATCGACCGCCCCAGCAGGTTGAGGTCGATGGAATACGGAGAACCCTTGCTCACCGGCGAGGGGATGCCGTGGCATTCGCCGTAGGCGATCGTCTCCTCGCGGCTCATGCCCCATTCACGGGCGGGGGTGAGCACCGTCAGGTCGGGGGCCAGGGCGCCGATGGCGACATCGAAACGCACCTGGTCGTTGCCCTTGCCGGTGCAGCCGTGGGCCACCCCGTCGGCACCGACTTCGCGGGCGATCGCCACCAGCCGTTCGGCAATCAGCGGCCGGGCCAGGGCCGTGGAGAGGGGATAGCGCCCCTGATAGAGGGCGTTGGCACGGATGGCCGGGAAGGCGAATCCTTCGATGAACGGTTCCACAAGGTCGCCCACCAGCGACTGGCTGGCACCGGCGGCGAGGGCCTTGAGGCGGATGGGCTCGAGTTCGTCGCCCTGCCCCAGATCGGCCGCGAAGGTGATCACCTCCTCGACGCCCCACTCGTTGATCAGGTACGGAATGCAGACGCTGGTGTCGACACCCCCTGAGTAGGCCAGCACCACCTTCTTCGCCCGAGCCATGCGCCTTGATACCGATTCAGTCCTGAGGATTGTCCGATGCCGCGGGACGGGCGGCGGTGCGCACCAGAACCGCCACGCCCGTGATCAGAACCGGCACCAGCACGAACGAGAGCACCACCGCCGGATGGCGTGACGGCATCAGGTCGTGGCGACCGGCCCAGCGCAGCAGGGCGGCCCCCAGCAGGGCACCACCCCAGGCGATCAGCAGTTGCACGGTTTTGGGGGGCATGGCCTAGGGTGTTGGATTGTGGCGCGAAGCGGGGTTTTCGAGATGAGCAGCCTTGCGAACACCCAGGACAGTTTCAACCCGTCACTGACGCGCTACCACCGCAGCGAACCGGCCCCGGTGCTGCCCCTGCGGGAGGAGCCTGATCTGCTGAGCTGGCTTGAAGCCAGCGGTCGCCTGGTGGCGGATGAAGAAACCGCCAGCGCCGACCTCTCGACGGTCGAAGAAGAGGAGCTGTCGGCACTCATGGGCGAAAAGGAAGACTACGCCGCCCAGGACGACACCCAGGAAGAAGCCTGGGAAGACTGAGGCCGGCGCAGCGCCGCTGACCTAGGGTCCCGGCGCACCGTCGCCGCCCCGTGGCCCCTTCGACCGCCTCCGACGCCCCGACGTCCTTTCCCGGGTCAGGCCGCTTCTGGGCCCTGCTGCTGGTGGGCCTGCTGCTGCTGCTCGCGGTGGTGTGCGACGGCAGCCTCGACCAGTGGCAGCTCACACCGCCGTTGCTGCTGGCGGCGGCCCTGAGCTGGCTGGCGGGCCAGGTGGGCATCCCGTTCCTGCGCCGCCTCAAGATGGGCCAGGTGATCCGCGAAGAGGGGCCGCGGTCGCACCAGGCCAAATCGGGCACACCGACCATGGGCGGCCTGCTGCTCGTGCCCTGCGGCGTGCTGGTGGGATGCCTGGTGGCCCCCGGCGATCCGCGCCTGCTGCCGGTGGCCCTGGTGACCCTGGCCTACATGCTCATCGGTGGCGTCGACGACTGGCGCAGCCTCACCAGACGCCACAACACCGGCCTCACCCCCCGGGGCAAGCTGCTGCTGCAGGCCCTGGCCGCCGCCGGCTTTCTCGCCTGGTGCGCCTGGCACGGCAGCCTCGGGCCGGCGGTAGCCCTGCCCTACGGCATCAGCCTGCCCCTGGGCCTGCTGATCTGGCCCCTGGGCCTCTTCGTCTTCCTGGCTGAAAGCAACGCCACCAACCTCACCGACGGCCTCGATGGCCTGGCCTCGGGGGTGGGGGCCATCGTGTTCCTGGGGCTGGGGCTGCAGCTGCAGCTGCGGGGCCACGGCGGCGACCCCGCCCTGGCGGGCTTCTGCGCCGCCCTGGCCGGCGCCTGGCTCGGGTTTCTGCTGCACAACCGCAATCCGGCCCGGGCCTTCATGGGTGACACCGGTTCCCTGGCGATGGGGGCCGCCCTCAGTGCCATCGCCCTGCTCAGCGACAGCCTCTGGCCCCTGCTGCTGATGGGCGGGGTGCTGCTGGCCGAGTCCCTGTCGGTGATCCTGCAGGTGTGGGTGTTCAAGGCCACCAAAGGAGCCGACGGCCAGGGGCGCCGGCTGTTCCGGATGGCACCCCTGCATCACCACTTCGAGCTGGGAGGCTGGAGCGAACTGCGGGTGGTGGTGAGCTTCTGGGCCACCAGCCTGGCCCTGGTGGGTCTTGGCCTGCTGCTGCGCCCCTGACCAACCGACGGGCGCCCACCGGCCCGGCGCAACACCGGCCCGGCGCAACAATGGACCCACCGCCGCAGGGGCCGCCATGCCGTACTTCACCTGGAGGGAACAGGGACTGACCGGTGACTGCGCCAGCCTGGCGGCCATGGCCTCACGCCTGGAGGAGGCCGCCCAGCTGATGCGTCGCCTGGCGGCGGCCGGCTTCGCCGTCGAACGGATCGAGGGTGTGCAGCGGATCGTGCACAGCGACCCCGACCTGTTCAGCTCCTACGGCTTCGTGAGCGAAGAGGCGCCGGAACGGCAGCTCGATCTGGTGCTCGATGAGCTCAGCGGCGCAGATAACCCACCACCCAGATGATCACAAAGACCAGCCCCGAGAGGCCGGCGTAGGCCAGGGCACCGGTCTGCAGGCCGGCCATGTCAAGGCCGAAGGGCAATGACCCCGGATCCCCGGCCGTGGCATAGGCGAACACGATCCGACGGCGGCGATCTCCACTCTGGCAGGGTCACGGCTCGCTGATCCGGGCGTAGACCTTGCGCAACCGTGTCGGGGCCGCCAGCCGTGGCCGCATCCGCTCGAGGTCGGCCGGGCGGCTGCCCTGGCCGCAGAGGTCAGCGGCCACCTGCAGATAGCGACGGGCATGGGCCTGCCAGCTGTAGGCCTCGGCGACGGCGGCCAGGCCCTGGCGCTGCCAGTCGTCCCAGGGGGCCGTGGGGCCGGCCGCCTGCTCGAGCACCTGCCCCAGCCGTCCCCGTTCGGCCACGGCCGCCAGCAGGCCGTTGCGGCAGCGGGCCAGGATGTCGCGGGGGCCCCCGTCATCGGTGGCGACCACCGGCAGGCCGCAGGCCGCGGCCTCCAGCAGCGTCAGACCGAACGGTTCGGTGAGGGCGGGGTTGACGAACAGTCCCCGCCGTCGGGCCGCCCAGCGGTACACGGCCGGCACCTGGCTGCGCTGATGCTGCTTCGGGTAGGCCACAAGGCCATAGAGGTCGTGGCGGTCAATGGCCTCGAGCACCTGCTGCCATTCCTCGCGCTGCGACTTCTCGAGCTGGTGCAGATCGTG
Organism: uncultured cyanobacterium; assembly: GCA_903871775.1. Classification (GTDB taxonomy): domain Bacteria; phylum Cyanobacteriota; class Cyanobacteriia; order PCC-6307; family Cyanobiaceae; genus CAIQIA01. Next base: position 245,805 of record CAIQIA010000011.1, on the reverse strand, counting down.
GCGGCAGCCGAGGATCAGCACCAGGTTGCGGCTGCCGCGCAGGGATTCGCTGGCGCCGTAGGCCTCGATCAGCGCCGGGATGTTCTTACGCCGGTCGGGCCGGCAGAGGGCAAGCAGCGGCGGCCGTTCGGGCTGGCGCAGAAAGGGCTGCAGCAGGGCCGTGACCCGATCGTCCTCGCTGGCGTCGAGGTGGGGATGGAAGGCCGTGGTGTCGACCCCGGGGGGGATCACCTCCGGCAGGTCGGGGTGGAAGTGGCGATAGCCGGCATACTGCACCGACGCCTCCTGACGGGTGCTGGTCACCACGAGGCTGGAGGCCGCCAGGGCGTCCTCCTCGGCGGCGATGCGTCGGTCCATGGCGTAATGCTGGTTGAGCTGATCGGGATGGTGTCCCAGATCGAGCAGCCGCCGCCGCTTCTCACGGCCGAGGGAATGGCCCGTGAACACCAGCGGGATGCCAAGGCGACGCTGCAGCTCTGCCCCCACCCAGCCGGCGTCGGCGTAATGGGCGTGGATCCAGTCGGGACGGCGCTGCTGCCGGGTGATGTGCAGCACCAGCCGGTCGACGAGCTCCTCAAGGTGGGGCCACAGCAGCTCCTTGCGCAGGTACCGGCGCGGCCCGAACGACAGCCGCAGCAGGCTCGCCCGCGGATGCAGCGTCTCGCGCTGCACGGCGTAGTCGGGACTGATGCGGCGATCCTCGATGCAGCGGGTGATCACCTCAAGACGATCCACCTGGGGCTGCTCGGCCAGAGCCCTCGCCAGCTCAAGCACGTAGGTGGTCTGGCCACCGGTGTCGGCATCGCGCCCCAGCTCCAGATCATGGCCACGGATCAGGCCGTGCAGATGCAGATGGAGCAGGTACAGACCCATGCGCAGGTGGCCGACTGATGGGAGTCCCCACTGCTTACCCGCGCTGGACCGCTGTGTCGCGGATCAGGACGATTGGCTTCCGTTTCCTGTGACGGGAACGACATGAAGCGGCAGGCCGGACGGATCCCCGAGGGGAACCCCCGGCTCGACCGGCTGCCCCTGCAGCCAGCGCAGCAGCAGCGCCCGCAGGGGCCCCCCCGCGGTGGCGGCGGTGGCCGGCAGGTTGAAGTGGGTACCCCCTTGCACCAGCACCAGCCGGTGCCCCTGTCCGCCATAGGCGGGGAAGGGCTTGAGCGCCTCGGGGTGGGGGGGCACCACCAGGTCCCGGGTGCCGCTGACCAGCAGCACAGGCACGTTCAGCTGATCCAGCCCCGCAGCGAACACCAGCCCCTGGGGTGGGCTGACCGCCACCACCCGGGCAATGCGGGGATCGGCCAGGGAATCGGGGATGGCAGCCGGCAGGAAACTGCACTGCAGCACCCAGCTGATGTTGCGCTGGGGGGCATCGGTGCGGTTGCAGGCCTGCCAGAGGGGGTTGGCGATGCTGCGGGCGCCGGCCAGCTGCAGGGCCGTGGTGCCGCCCCACGAGTGGCCCATGAACACCACGTCACGGGTGGGGGTGGTGGCCGGCAGACCCAGCTGACCGGCACCGAGGGCATCGAGCACCAGGGACACCTCCCGGGGACGACGCAGAAATTCGTCCGGCGGTGGCGGTGGCGCCTCACCGGCCAGCATCTCGGCCTGCTGGCTGATGTCGCTGCCCCGATGGCGAGGCAGCAGCACGGTGGCCCCATGGGAGGCCAGGTGTCGCGCCCAGCCGAGGAAGCTTTCCGGCGCATCCCAGAGCCCGTGCGAGATCACCACCGTCGGCAGCCGGGCAACCCCGTCGGGACGCACCACCGTCACCGGCAGGGGCTCCTGCCCCTGCGGATCGGGCAGCTGCCGCTCTTCGGTGACCAGCGCCAGCGGACCGGGTGCCAGCAGGCTCACCGGCGCCGGCGGCAGGGGGGGACGACCGGCGATCATCGCGTCGGCCTCCCCTTCCTGCCGCTGCAGGCGCCGCAGGTAGGGCAGGGCCCGCTCAAGGCGGATGGTGACGTGGCGGCCGGGCAGGGCCTGCAGCAGGTTGAGCAGGGTCAGCGGCTGCCGGGCCGCCTGCACCCGTCCCAGGGCGATCTGCACCGGATCGGCCGCCAGCAGGTCGGGTTCGGCCGCATCCACATCGACCAGACTGCGCAGCAGCAGCGTCGCCTGCCGCGTCATCGGGTTGTCGGCATCCTGCTGCAGGGGCAGGGGCGTCTGCAGCAGCTCCCCGACCTGGGCGGCATAGCGGCCCCTGAAGGCCCGGTTCAGCTGGGCGAGATCACTGTCGCCAGCCCAGAGGGCCTGGGGCGATTGCAGCTCTGACACCCGCGCCGAGAGCGACAGGTCGAGCACCGGAAGCCGCAGGGTCAGCTCTTCAATGGCCCGGGCCGGTGATGCCGGGACCAGCCCCAGCCCACAGGCCAGGACCGACAGAAACAGTCCTCGGCGTCGGCGCACCGCCAATGGCGCCGGCCTCATCGCCCGGCCGGCACCGGATCGCGGCGGCGGATCACCCCCAGCACCTGGGGGCCGATCGCCCGGGCCCGCCGCTCACAGTCGAGGCCCCGCAAGATCAGCAGCCCGGCCTCGGTGATGGCCCCACGGTCGGCGGCCTCCCGGGCCTCGGCCTCCCAGCGGGCGGCCTCCTGCAGCAAGGCTTCCCGCGACACCTTGGGGAGCAGCGATGGCTTTGCTGACCGTTCGGCGACCGACGCCTTCACCTGCATCATTGATGACATGCCTGACCCGCGTGACATTGATCAACCCTTGGCAGGAAGATTCAAAATTTGCTCTGCATCAATCCTGCCAAACGACGACCCGATTCACAACCATGGCCGATGCCAATTCGTCAGGCGCCTCGGTTGAGATGCGCTGTTGCAGCCCCGGTTCAGGTGCCCGGCTCAGCGCCACCGTCGCCGAATTCAGCGATCCGGTTGCGAAGATCCTGAATGCGGATGGCATCACCACGGCTCACAGCCACCGCGAGGGCGAACTGCAGCTTTTCCATCTGATGGTCGCGCTCGTCGTCGCTGCGGTGCTGGCAGGCGGGTGTGGCGCTGGTGGCGACCGTGCCGCTGAGCGACGGACGGGGAGGGTGCGTGGAGCTTCCCATGGTTCGCTTTCTTTTCATTTTGCCATCCCCGGCCCCCCTTTCCAGTCCGTGGACCGGGTTTTCTGGTAAGCATTTCCACGCATTTTTCGCTGAACGCCGCCCTGACCCCGTGTCAGCGGGCCTGCACCACGGGCCAGTCGGTGGCGCGGGTGGTGAAATGCCGCGACAGATGCTCGCGCCGCAGCCGCCAGGGCGCCGGATCGGCCGCCACCGCCCACTGGAGGGTGCCGGCACCGAAACGCCCGTTCATCCCGTCCACCAGGGCCATGAGCCGCTCGCGCCGTTGCTGCTGCTCGGGCGTCATGGCCACGAACAGATGCTGCTGCAACCGCTCGCAGGGCCGCAGGTCCTGCAGCAGCACCCCCGCCTTCTGCAGCGGCCGGCCCGGCCGGAAGAGGCGATCGGCCAGGGGCAGGGCCGCCTGCAGCAGCACGGCCGTGTCCTGGGTCGCCAGGGGCAGCACCTGGCTGGCACTGGCGGCATAGAAGCCGGGCGCGAACGGACTGGTGCGCACGAAGACCGTGAGACAGCCCGCCCGCTGACCCTGGCGACGCAGCTTCTCGGCTGCCCGCACCACATGGGTGGCCACCGCCTGGCGCAGGCTGGCAGGGTCGACCACGGGGCAGCCGAAGCTGCGGCTGACGCAGGTCTCCTGGCGGGGCGGCGGCTGGGAGCAGAGGGGCAGGCAGGACCGGCCGTGCAGCTCCTCCTGCAGCCGCAGCCCCACCACCCCCAGACCACGGCGCAGCAGGCCGGGGGGGGCATCCCGCAGCTGCAGGGCCGTGGCGATGCCCCGCAGGCGACACCAGCGCGCCAGCCGCCGCCCCACCCCCCAGACGTCCTCCACGGCCAGCCGCTGCAGCCAGGGGTCCGGCGTGGGTTCGGTCAGCAGGTTGAACACCCCGGCGCGGCCGGGCTCGTGCTTGGCGAAGCGGTTGGCCAGCTTGGCCAGCACCTTGGAGGGCGCCACCCCCACCGCGATCGGCAGGCCGAGGTGCTGACGCACCACGACCCGCAGCTCGGCAGCCCAGAGCGACAGGTCGGCCGGCGGCAGAGCCGGAAGGTGGGCAAAGGCCTCGTCGATGGAATACACCTCCAGCTGCGGCACCCGCGCCTCCAGCAGGGTCATCACCCGCTGACTCATGTCGCCATACAGGGCGTAATTGGAACTGCGCACCACCACACCGAGACGCTGCAGGCGGTCGGCCACCTGGGCATAGGGAACGCCCATGGCGACCCCCAGCTGGCGTGCCTCCCGACTGCGGGCGACGATGCAGCCGTCGTTGTTCGAGAGCACGACCAGGGGCCGGCCAAGCAGCGACGGCTCAAAGGCCTGCTCACAGGAGGCATAGAAGTTGTTGCAGTCGATCAGGGCCAGGGGGGCGGCCATGGGCAGACCCTCAGAGGGGATGGATCACATGGGTGGCCACGCCCCAGATCTGCAGCTCACCGCAGTGCTCGATCTCCAGGGGGGGATAGTCGGGGTGCGCGGCCTGCAGCCGCAGGCGACCGCGGTGGCGCTCGAGACGCTTGAGGGTGAAGGCGCCATCGAGCACAGCCACCACCACCCGGCCGGGCCGGGGCTCGAGGCTGCGGTCGACCAGCAGCAGATCGTCGTGGTGGATGCCCGCGGCCAGCATCGACTCACCGTTGACCCGCAGCAGAAAGGTGCTGCTGGGGTGGGCGATCAGCTGGGCATGCAGATCGAGCCCCGCCTCGAGGGCATCATCGGCGGGACTGGGAAAACCGGCCGCGACCTGCGGGACGGACGCCGACGCCATGGGACAGCACCAGTACGGATGTACTGATCCTAGGCCGGATCGCCGGGGTCGGCAGGCGGGATCTCGAGCGAAGTCTCGAGCGGGGTCTCGAGCAGGGCGCGGCAATCGGCCAGCAGGGTCTCGACGGTGCGCAGGGAGGCCAGCTCCTCGGGCTGGGGCAGGAGCTGGTTCTGCACCTGCCGTTCCAGCAGCCCCAGTCGCTGCTCCAGGGCCACGAGGCGCTGGGAGAGCAGGGCGACGGTCTCGGCCAGACCCTCGGCACTGCGGCTGATGCGGAAGGACGGCGACTCGGAGGCCATGGCGAAGGAGCGGTCGATGCCGCGATGACAGCACGGACCACCCCCGGACTCAAGCCGCCCCCTGGACAGGCCGAGGACGGTCGATACCTTGGAGCGTCATTGTCGGAAAGGTCGTGATGGCTGTACGCCACGGACTGCTGCTGGCTCCCCTGCTGCTGGCCCTGGGGACCACCCTGGCGGCTCCGCTGCGGGCCCAGCAGGTGAGCACCCAGGACGTGGGTGAGAAGGGCGCGGAGGTGTACTGCTTCATGCGCCAGGCCGGCAACCCCCACGTGGTGAGCTGGGATGCGGCCTATGCCCGCATCAAGCGCCAGAGCAGCAGCCTGTTCAAGACATCGCCCGAGCACGCCGCTGTGCTGATCACCGAGACGGTGGTGACGCAGAAGGACAAGTTCCCCGGCTGCGGCCGCTACCTGGGGTCCCTGTACCAGGGCAATGAAGTGAGCGCTCCGGCGGCCGGCGAAACCCAGGCCCCCGGCGGCGGGACGCCGATCCAGGGGCGGTACAGCTACTGACCTGGCCGGTGTTCCTCCGGCTCTCACGCTGGCTCGCCGCACCGCTGCTGGGGCTGATGGTGCTGATGGGGGCCTGCCGGCGCCAGCCGCCGGCGGCCGACAGCTGCCTCAGCACGGCCCAGGCCAACGCCCTGCCCCAGGCCCTGGAGTACTGCAACAGCGTCGTGCGGGCCCATCCCCGCGATCCGCGGCCGCTGAACGACCGCTTCCTGCTGCACACACTGCTGCAGAACACACCGGCGGCCTGCGCCGACATCCGCCGGGCGGCGGCGCTGCTGAAGGAGCAGCCGGGCAGTGTCAAGGACGATCTAGAGGACGAGGTGCAGGTGCGGCTGGAGAGCTGCCTCTGAGGCCGGTCACTGCAGCAGGCGCCGCAGCATCCGGACCACGGGCTCGCGCTGCAGGGTGCGGCGACGGCGGCCCAGCACCACCTCGATGCGGTCGGCCTTGCTGAGCACAAGGGCATCGACGAGATCGTCGGGGAAGCCGAGCTGCAGCCAGTGGCTGGTGACGGGCCGGCGGCTGCCGATGCGATGGCAACGGTCTTCGGCCTGATCCACATCCCCCGGGGTCCAGGGACGTTCGAGCAGCAGCACCTGCGAGGCCCGCTGCAGCCCGAGGCCCACCCCCGCCACGCCGTAGGTGCAGAGCAGCAGGTCGCTGGCGCCGGCCTGGAAGGCCTCGAGGCAGCGCTGCCGCTCGGGGGGCGCCACCGCCCCGCAGAGCACCAGGCCGCCGCAGCGGCGCTGCAGCTGCCGCAGGGGGGCGACGAAGCTGCTGAAGACCACCAACGGTTCCCCGGCATCCCGCAGGGCCGTGATGAGGGCCACGGCGGCCGGCAGCTTGTAGAGACCCGCCAGCCGCCGCAGCACGGTGAGCAGGGCCAGGGCCTCCGCGTCGGCCTTCACCTCGCCGGCGGCTGCACGCCGGCGGTAGGCCTGCACCTGGCGGTCGCAGGCCCGCTGGAAGGCGCGCTGCACAGGGGGCTCCAGCACGACAGGATGGAAGCAACGCCCCTTGGGGGGCAGGTCGAGGCAATCGACCTTGCGGCGATGCAGCAGCTGGGGGCGCAGGAGGCGTTCCAGCTCGGGGAGGCGGCTGGCCCCCTGACAGTCCCAGACCTGGCGGTGGCCGACGCTGCGCCAGTGGCCGTTGCAGAACAGCTGTTCGTAGGCGAGGCGATCCCGGGCCAGGGGATGGCCGATGGCCATGAGCAGGGGCAGCAGCTGGATCGGACGGCCGTTGCGCAGGGGAGTGCCGGTGAGCAGCCAGACGGCGCGGATGCGGGGATGGCGGGCGAGGGCCAGCAGGCGGCGACTCCGCTGGGCCTCGAGGTTCTGGGCGCAGTGGGCCTCGTCCACCAGCAGCACGACGCCACCGGGGGGCAGATCGCGGGGCAGGCGGGCCCAGCTGAGCAGCTGGGGCTGCAGCCCCAGGGCCAGGGCTTCGCGACGCCAGTGGGGGTGGACCGCGACGGGGGCCACCACCAGCAGGCGGGTGGCCCCGCAACGCAGCAGGGCCCGGGCCGCCGCCAGGGCCGTGAGGGTCTTGCCGAGCCCCATCTCATCGGCCAGCAGGGCGCCGCGGCGGGCGAGAAGCCAGCGGGCACCGGCCCGCTGGTGGGCGAGCAGCCGGCGGCCATCGGCCAGGGGGTCGGCCAGGGCGGCGGCAGCCACCAGGTCCCGATGGGGTGGCAGGGGCGGCAGGGGATGGGCGGCATCGGCCAGCCGCTGGACCAGGGCCGGATCGGTGTGGAAACGCGCACCGAACTGATCGACCAGGCGCCGCGATGCCTCGAAGGGAAAGAGCCAGCCCCCCTGACGGGGGTGCCAGCGTCCGCGGGGGCGAATGGCCCGCACCTGCGCTGCGGTGACGGCATCGAAGGGACAGCGGAGCAGCACGTCGCCGCTGTCGGTGAGGCTGAGGCCGGAGACCATGGCGACCCCGGACAAGCTGGAAGTTTAAGAAATTCACGGGCCGGCACAAGCCCCCGACGCCACGGATCCGGACCCGAGGAATCCAGGCGCCGGAAAGGCTCCCGAGTGCAGCGACCGACACATTGACACCCGGGTCAGGAGCCGCAGACTTGGCGCAAGTCCGGGGGTTTCGGATGCATGCGAGCGATGCGGTGTTCCTCGAGGAACTCTGTCCGAAGCTCCGAGTCCGACGCTGGCGACAATCGCTCCATGACCACACGGCGCACACCTGCATTTACTGCGGGAAGCCCTCCGAATCGATCGACCATGTGCTGCCCCGGAGCCGCGGCGGCCTGAGCGTCACCGAAAACTGCGTCCCCTCCTGTCTCTCGTGCAACGGGCACAAGAGCGACACCGACGCCTTTCAGTGGTACAGGCGGCAGCGGTTCTACGACCCCCGCCGGGCCATGGCGATCAGGGCCTGGATGGATGGCGACATCCGACTGGCGGTGAGATTGCTGCAGTGGGCCACACCGGCAGCCACCCGGGGCGGGACCGAACCGGAACGGTCACGGGGTGATCGCCAGCCGCGGGGTGATCGGAACCTGCAGGCGCAGGCGGCCTGAGGCCGCCCTCACCAGACCTGGCAGGCCGCAGCCCCCACGGCGCGGACACAGAGGCTCTCCTGCCGCTGGGGTTGGTCAGGCACCAGCAACCCGGAGGAGATGAGCATGGTGGCGAGGATGGAGCTCACCACGGGACCCCGGGACAGGTGGAGCACGAGCGGACGGACGGTCATGGCGACAACGACGACAGCAGTACATCTGTACTCACGGATGGCGCCGCTGTCAACCTGCCGCCCGCACTGGCCGCGGGCCGGCTGCTGATCGTCGGCGGCGGCTACTGCGGCAGCCGGCTGGCCCGGCGGGTGCGGGCCGGTGGCGGCCAGGTGCGGGTGACCCGCCGCCAGCCCGACGGCGCCGACGATCTGGTGCTGGATGACGCCACGGGGGTGCGACCCGATCCCGACCGGCTCGCCGACACCACCCACCTGCTGGTGACGGCGGCACCGGCCGCCGACGGCCTCGACCCGGCCCTGCGGCTGCTGGCCGGGGAGCTGGCCGGCTGGCCGCTGCGCTGGGTGGGGGTGCTGTCGAGCACAGGGGTCTACGGCGACAGCGGCGGGGCCTGGGTGGATGAGGAGACCCCCCTGCCCGCCGCCAGCGGGCGCAGCGCCAGTCGCATCCGCTGCGAGGAGACCTGGCGGTCCCTCGATCTGCCGCTGCAGATCCTGCGCCTGCCCGGCATCTACGGACCCGGCAGAAACCCCCTGGCCGGCCTCCGCCGGGGGGAGGCGCGGCTGTTGCACAAGCCGGGGCAGGTGTTCAGCCGGGTGCACGTCGACGACATCATCGGCGCGATCCTCCACTGCCTGGCCCTGCCCGCCGACCAGCGGCCGACCCTGCTGAACGTGGCCGACCAGCGGCCGGCGCCGAGCAGCGAGGTGCTGGGCTTCGCCGCCCACCTGCTCGGGGTGCCCCTGCCCCCGTTCCGCTGGTACGCCGAGGCCGAGGCCACGATGGGGCCCATGGCCCGCAGCTTCTGGCAGGACAACCGGCGGGTGAGCAGCCGCCGGCTCACCGACGGCCTGGGGTATGGGCTGCAGCACCCCACCTACCGGGAGGGGCTGCGGAGCTGCCTCAGGGAGGAGGGGCTGCCGGCTCCTGCCCAGGCTGCCCCTCGGCCGGCTGACCACTGAGGGAACGCTGCAGATCCTGGCCGATGCGGTCCCAGCGGATCTCGAGCCAGCCCCGGCGCAGCCCCATGCCGAAGGAGAGCAGCAGCAGCGCCAGGAGCAGCAGGCGGATCATTGCGGCGCAGACGGCAAGGGCAGGACATGTCCGGGGCGGCAGACAGGGCGCACAAGGCTTAACCGTCTCTTAACCACGTCCCCATTGACTCGCCCCAGATCTGCTGCTGTCATGGCGCGCTACGAGTGCTTCACGCGGTCAACGGGTGCCGAGGATCGGCTGCTTCCCATCGCCAGACAAGCACTGGAGGGCGAGGGGTTCAAGATCCTCTCCGAACTGGGTGACTCGATGCGCCTGGTGGACGGCCGGCCAGCCCGGCGCCTGCGCGAGCGGGTGGTGGTGGTGCTCGACGAGCGCCGCCAGGCCGATGGCCGTGAGCTGCAGTGCGTGGTCAGCAACGAGGCGATCGCAGGCAGTGGCGACAACCGCTGCCGCGACTCGTTCGACAACCTGGTGACGCTGTTCCGCAGCCTGCCCGGTGTCGAGGTGGAGTGGTCAGAAGCCGTAGCCTGACGCTTCGGCGCTGGATCTGCCGTGTCGCGGCTGGTGATCGCCCTCGGGGATCCGGCAGGGATCGGAGCTGAGGTCTGCCTGCGGGCCCTGGGGCGGCTGACGCGCCAGCGGGGCCCCATCGACGTGCTGCTGGTGGGCTGCCGCCGCTGGCTGCAGGCCACCCACCGCCGGCTGCGGCCCCTCATCGACGGCGACTTCGCCGATCCCGACAACCTGGCGATGCTGGACCTGCCCCTGGCCGGGGAGGTGGAACCCGGACACCCCGGCGCCCTGACGGGGGATGCCTCGTTCCGCTGGCTCGACGCCGCCGTGGCCGCGGTGCAGGCCGGCCAGGGCAAGGCCCTGGTGACGGCCCCCATCGCCAAGGAGCACTGGCACGCCGCCGGCCATCGGCTGGCGGGTCAGACCGATCGGCTGGCGCAGCTCTGCGATGGCGCCGATGCGGCCATGCTGTTCACGGCGGTGTCACCCCACAGCGGCTGGCGCTTCAACACCCTGCTGGCCACCACCCACATTCCCCTCGCCAGCGTGCCGAGCCGGCTGGGGCCCGCCCTGGTGGAGCGCCGGCTCACACAGCTCGACGCCTTCTGCGCCCGCTTCAGCCCCGACCCACGGCTGGCGGTCGCGGGGGTGAATCCCCATGCCGGCGAGGCCGGGGTGCTGGGGGATGACGAGCAGCGCTGGCTGACGCCGCTGCTGGAGCAATGGCGGCGCCTGCATCCCGGCCGTCGGCTGCTGGGGCCCCTGCCGCCCGACACCTGCTGGCTGGAGGCAGCCCGGGCCTGGCATGGGATCGGGGCCGCCGCAGAAGCGCCCGACGGCACCCTGGCGATGTACCACGACCAGGGGCTGATTCCGGTGAAGCTGCTGGCCTTCGACCAGGCCGTCAACACGACCCTGGGCCTGCCGTTCCTGCGCACGTCACCCGACCACGGCACGGCCTTCGACCTGGCCGGACGGGGACTGGCCCGGTCGGCCAGCATGGAGGCAGCGATCGTGACGGCCCTCGACCTGGGCTGAAGACCCTCAGACGGGCCGCAGCCGCATCAACACTTGGTCGTATTCCACGGGGGTGCCGTTCTCGACGAGAATCTCGACCACCTCACCCCCCAGCTCGGCCTCGAGCTCGTTCATCAGCTTCATGGCCTCAAGGATGCAGATGGGCTGCCCGGGCGTGATGCGGCTGCCGATCTCGACGAAGGGGGGATCGCCGGGGGCGGGGGCCCGGTAGAACGTGCCCACCATCGGGGCGCGGATCTCGAGCAGATCGCTGCGGCTGGCCGCCGCGGCCGGGGGGGGCGCAGCCGGAGCAGCCGGAACGTCGGCCGGGGCCGCCAGGGAGGGCATGGCCGCCACCGTGGGGGGCAGCACCGCAGGCAGGGACACCACCGGCGGCAGGTTGCGCCTCACCTCAAGGCGGAAATCGTCGACCTCGAGCTTCAGCTCCTGGATGTCGCTGCCGGAGAGAAACTCGAGCAGGGAACGCAGTTCCTGGGGATCAAGAGCCATGGATCAGGCCTCCCGGCCGAGGTAGGTGTCGTTGCGGGTGTCGATCTTGATCTTCTCCCCGATGGTGATGAAGAGCGGCACCATCACCTGGGCGCCGGTCTCGACGATGGCGGGTTTGGTGCCGCCGGTGGCCGTGTCGCCCTTGACGCCGGGGTCGGTCTGGGTGACCTCGAGGATGACCGAGTTGGGCAGCTCGACCTCGATGGGCTTGTCGTTCCAGCTCACCACGTTGACCGCCATGCCCTCCTTGAGGTACTTGCAACCGTCACCGATCTGCTTGGCGGTGAGGCGGGTCTCCTCGTAGGAGGCCATGTTCATGAAGACGTAATCGTCACCCTCCCGGTAGGTGTGCTCGAGGGTGGCCTTCTCCAGCTGGGCGGAGGGGAGCATCTCACCGGCGCGGAACGTCTTCTCCATGACATTGCCGCTCTGGGCCGACTTGAGCTTGGTGCGCACGAAGGCCGATCCCTTGCCGGGCTTGACGTGCAGGAACTCCAGCACCCGCCAGACCTGGCCATCAATCTCGATCGTGGTACCAGTGCGGAAGTCGTTGCTGGAGATCATTCCGGCGGAGACGCGTGGGGCGGATTGTACGGTGGTCGCCGCTACCGTCCCGGCGCCCCATGCCTGGCTCCCTGCTCACGCTCCTGCTGGTGCTGCTGCTGGGGCTGGGCCTCGGGGCACCCGTCCAGGCCGCCCTGCCCCCCGGCAACGCCGTGACCGACCCGGCGGCGATCCTGCGGGATGCCCTGCCCCTGGACCAGCCCGAGCTGCGCGATCTGCAGCACGGCCTGGAGGCCACCAGCGACGATCTGCGCGCCCGCCGCTGGAGCGCCCTGCGCAGCAGCTGCGACCGCAGCCGCCAGCGGCTCGAAGGGCGGCGCAACGCCATCCTCGAGGCCCTGCCGGCAGACCGTCGGGCGGCGGCCGCCGCCGACCTGACCACGGCCGACGGGCATCTGCAGGAGCTCTGCGAGGCGGCCGATCGCCAGGATCGTGACGCCATCCTCAGCAGCCGCCGCCAGGCCCTGGCGGCCATCGGCGCCGTGGAAGCCATGGCCGTGCAGACCTTTCCCTTCACCATCCCGGCCGAGTTCAACGATCTGCCGCGGCTGCTGGGGCGGGCGACCGTGGCGATCAACACCAGCAAGGGCCCGATGACGGCGGTGGTCGACGGCTACAACGCCCCGCTGACCGCCGGCGCCTTCATCGATCTGGTGCAGCGGGGCTTCTACGACGGCCTGCCGTTCAACCGGGCCGAAGACTTCTACGTGCTGCAGACCGGCGACCCCGAGGGTCCGGCCACCGGGTATGTGAACCCCCGCACGGGCCAGGAGCGGCCTGTACCCCTCGAGATCCGCATTCCTGGACGCACCGAGCCGGTCTACGACACCACCTTCGAAGACATGGGCCTGTTCAAGACGACACCGGTGCTGCCCTTCGCCACCCTCGGCACCATGGGCTGGGCCCATTCCGACGAGGCCCTGAATGACGGCTCGTCGCAGTTCTTCTTCTTCCTCTACGAAGCCGAGCTCACGCCGGCGGGCCTCAACCTCGTCGACGGCCGCTATGCAGCCTTCGGCTACGTGGTCGATGGCTTCGATGTGCTGCGAGAACTCGGGGTGAACGACCGCATCGACAGCATGAAGGTGGTGGAGGGGGGCGAGAACCTGCAGGCCCACGGCTGAGGCGGATGGAGGAGCGGCTGGCCGATCTGGGGGAAAGCGAGTTGCTGCGGCGGCTGGCGGCCTGGGCGCCGGCAGGTCAGTTCGACGACGACGCGGCCCTGCTGGAGGAACGCAGCGGCCGCCTGCTGGTGGTCAACACCGACGTGCTGGTGGAGGGGGTTCACTTCAGCGACAGCACGATGGGCGCCAGCGATCTGGGCTGGCGGGCCGCGGCGGCCAACCTGTCCGATCTGGCGGCCATGGGCTGCCGCGAGGTGGTGGGGCTGACGGTGGGGCTGGTGGCCCCCGGGGCCACCCCCTGGCCCTGGGTGGTGGGGGTCTACGACGGGCTCGCCGAGGCCCTGGGGCGCTATGGAGGCAGCCTGCTGGGGGGAGATTGCTGCCGGGGGGAGCAGCGGTTGCTGGCGGTGACCGCCCTGGGTCATGTGGGGGAGGGGCCGATCCGCCGCGGCGATGGGCGGCCGGGGGACCGGCTGGTGAGCACCGGCCCCCACGGCCTGAGCCGTCTCGGGCTGGCGCTGCTGCAGCAGGACCCTGACCCTGCCCTGGCGGATCTGCCGGGGACAGGGCTGGCTGCGCGGGCGGTGGCCTGCCACCGGCGGCCGCAGCCCCGCTTCGACGCCGTGGCCGCCCTCGAAGACTGTCGCCCGCCGGCCCAGCCCTGGCGCGTGGGGGGCTGTGACAGCAGCGATGGGTTGCTGGCGTCGGTGGCGGCCATCGCCACCAGCAGCGGTTGCACCGCCCTGCTGGAGCGCCAGCAGCTGCCGCTGGATTCTGAGCTGGCCCGCCTCGACCCCGCGGTGCGCTGGTGCCTTGAGGGTGGCGAAGACTTCGAACTGGTGCTGGCCCTGCCGCCCGCCTGGGCCGAGGCCCTCTGCCGACGGCTGCCGGGATGCACGTTGATCGGTGCCCTGCAAACGGCAGAGCACCCCTCCCGTAGGGGAGAGGTGCTCTGGGGGGATGATCAGAACCCGGTCAGGGCCTCAGGGGCGCAATTCCACCACTTCGGCTGACTGGCGTTCAGGCGCAGTTGCGGGTGTGTTCAGGCCCAGTTGCGAGCAACGACTTCGGCAAGGTCGACGACGCGCTGGCTGTAGCCCCACTCGTTGTCGTACCAGGCGATGACCTTGACCATGTTGTCGCCCATCACCAGGGTCAGATCGGAATCGACGATGGTGGATTCGTCGGTGCCGGCATGGTCGCTGGAGACGAGGGGCAGGTCGCTGTACTTGATGATGCCCTTCATGCCGTTTTCAGAGGCGGCCTTGAGAACACCGTTGACTTCATCCTTGGTGGTGGAGCGGCTCACTTCGAGCACCATGTCGACCACCGACACGTTGGGGGTGGGAACCCGCAGGGCGATGCCGTTCAGCTTGCCCTTGACCGGCGGATACACCAGGGCAACGGCCTTGGCGGCACCGGTGGAGGTGGGAACGATGTTGATCGCGGCAGCCCGAGCCCGGCGCAGATCACGGTGGCTGGCATCGAGGATGCGCTGGTCACCCGTGTAGCTGTGGGTGGTGGTCATCGTGCCCTTGACGATGCCCAGGGACTCATCCAGCACCTTGATCAGGGGCGCCATGCAGTTGGTGGTGCAGCTGGCGTTGCTGATGATGTCGAAATCGCCGTGGCGGTACTGGTCGTCGTTGACGCCGACCACGAAGGTGCCGACCCCTTCACCCTTGCCGGGGGCGGTGATCAGAACCTTCTTGGCACCGGCCTCGATGTGCTTGCCGGCGCCGGCCTGATCGACGAACACGCCGGTGGCCTCGATCACCAGATCAACGCCCCACTGCTTCCAGGGCAGGTTGAGGGGGTTGCGGTCCGAGAAGCACTTGATCGGCTTGCCGTTGACGATGATCGTGTCGTCGGTGGCGCTGACCTCGGCATCCCGGATCTTGCCGAGCATCGAGTCGTACTGCAGCAGGTGCGCGTTGGTGCGCGGGTCAGACGTGTCATTGAGACCCACCACCTCGATGCCGGTGTTCGCCCCACGGCTCAGCCAGCAGCGGAGGAAGTTCCGGCCGATGCGGCCGAAGCCATTGATGGCGACGCGAAGGGTCATGGGTTCGGTGGGGCTGCCCGCAGCTGAGTTTTCGGCGACTGACTATACCGGCAAGCCGCTGCAGCCTGACGCTTCAGCCTCCGGACAGGTGGCGGGAATGGCTCTAGGTTGCCCCCGAACGCCACCTTTCGCTGCGGATCACCGGCCTTGACGTCCCCGTCCCCGACCCTGTCCCTGCCCCCTCAGCGGCCGGTCCATTTCATCGGTGTCGGAGGCATCGGCATGTCGGCCCTTGCCGGAATCCTGGCTGACAGGGGCTTTGACGTGAGCGGCTCGGACCCCAGAGAGGGCGACATCAGCAAGGCCCTGCGGGTGCGGGGGGTGCGCATCTTCAAGGACCAGACGGCCTCCACCGTCGATGCCATCCGCAGCGGAGTGTCGCTGGCACCCCTGGTGGTGGTGAGCACCGCCGTGCCCGAAAGCAACCCTGAACTGCAGGCCGCCCGGCGGGCGGGGCTCGAGATCCGCCACCGCTCGGAACTGCTGGCCTGGCTGATCGAAGGCCAGCGCAGCATCGCCGTGGCCGGCAGCCACGGCAAGACCACCACCAGCACCCTGATCGCCACCCTGCTGACCGCCGTCGACCGGGACCCCACCGCGGTCATCGGGGGCGTGGTGCCGGCCTTCGGCAGCAATGCCCGCAGCGGCCGGGGAGATCTGCTGGTGGCCGAAGCCGACGAATCCGACGGCTCGTTGGTGAAGTTTCATCCGAGCCTCGGTCTGATCACCAACCTCGAACTCGACCACACCGACCACTACCCCGACCTCGACAGTCTGGTGGCGACGATGCGGCGCTTCGCCGGCAACTGCCGCTCGGTGCTGGCCAACCGCGACTGCCCCGTGGTGCGCGAAACGATGCGCGCCCAGCACTGGTGGAGCATCGAACCCGACGATGGCGAGGGGGGCGATGGCGAGGGGGGCGACGGACCCACCGCCCAGTTCCGGGCGATTCCGGTGGCCATGGACGGGGCCGGCACCACCGCCGATTACATCGAGGAGGGGGTGCCCATGGGCCGCTTCCAGCTGCCGATGGCCGGACGCCACAACCTCAGCAATGCCCTGGGGGCCATCGCCGCCTGCCGGCTGATGGGGGTTCCCTTCTCCGACCTGCTGGAGGCCCTCGCCGGTCTCGAGGCCCCGGGGCGGCGGTTCGACTGCCGCGGGGAATGGGAGGGGCGGCTGGTGGTCGACGACTACGCCCACCATCCCAGTGAGGTGGCAGCCACCCTGGCGATGGCGCGGCTGATGGTCGAGAGCGGCCGCAGCAGCCTGCCCTGGGTGCCGCAACGGGTGGTGGCGGTGTTTCAGCCCCATCGCTACAGCCGCACCGCCGACTTCATGGACCGTTTCGCCGAGGCCCTGACGGGCGCCGACAGCATCCTGCTGGCGCCGCTCTACAGCGCCGGCGAGGCACCGATCGCGGGGGTGAGCAGCGAGGCCCTGGCGACCCGGCTGCACGACCTGCACAGCAGCGTCGAGGTGACCGCGACCCTTGAGGAGCTGGCGGAGGCCACCGCCCGCACCAGCCGGGAGGGTGATCTGCTGCTGGTGATGGGGGCCGGTGATGTGAACCGCCTCTGGGATCTGCTGGTCCGCACCACCAGCCCCGCCGGCCGCTGATGGCTCTGGATCTGCTGCGGGACCTGCGGGCCGGGGTCGCCCTGAGCGACTACACCACCTGGCGGGTGGGCGGCAGGGCCGAGAGCTTCGCCGAACCCGATCAGCAGGCCCTGCTGCTCGAGCTGGTGGCGGAGGCCCGGCGGCGGGGGCTGCCCCTGCAACTGATCGGCGCCGGATCGAACCTGCTGATCAGTGATGCCGGCCTGCCGGGACTGGTGATCTGCACCCGCCGATTGCAGGGGGCACAGCTGGAGCCGGGCGACGGGCTGGTGGAGGCCCAGGCCGGTGAACCCATCCCGACCCTGGCCCGCCGGGCGGCCCGGGCCGGGCTGGCCGGCCTGGAGTGGTCGGTGGGCATCCCGGGCACCGTGGGCGGTGCCGTGGTGATGAATGCCGGCGCCCAGGGGGGCTGCGTCGCCGACTGCCTGCGGGATGTGACCGTGGTCGACCCGGCCACGGGCCGCACGGCGGTGCTGAGCAACGGCGATCTGGCCTTTGCCTATCGCCACAGTCGCCTGCAGGAGGAACCGCTGGTGGTGCTGTCGGCCCGCTTCCAGCTGCAGCCGGGTCAGAATCCCGATGCGGTGTCGGCCCGCACGAGCAGCAACCTGCACAGCCGCACCAGCACCCAGCCGTACCAGCTGCCCAGCTGCGGCAGTGTCTTCCGCAATCCCGAACCCCAGAAGGCGGGCCGGCTGATCGAAGGCCTGGGCCTCAAGGGGCACCGCATCGGCGGGGCCGAGGTGTCGACCCTGCACGCCAACTTCATCGTCAACACCGGTGCCGCCAGGGCCGACGACATGGCGGCGCTGATCCACCACGTTCAGGACCGGGTGGAGGAGGCCCACGGCATCCGCCTGCACCCGGAGGTGATGCGGCTGGGGCGCTTCGGGACCGGGTCCTAGCCTGCAGGCTTCCGCCCCGTCACGATGGCCGGCTTCGGTCTTCCCAACTTCGGTCAGCTCACCGAGGCCTTCCGCAAGGCCCAGCAGATCCAGCAGGACGCCCAGAAGCTGCAGGAGGAACTCGACGCCCTCGAGATCGAGGGGAGCAGCGTCGACGGGCGGGCCAGTGTCTGGCTGTCGGGCAACCAGCAGCCCCTGCGGGTGCGGCTGGCGCCGGAACTGCTGGCGGATGGGGCCGCCGCCGCCGAAGCCGCCACCCTCGAGGCGCTGCAGAACGCCTATGCCCTCTCCACCGCCACGATGAAGGAACGGATGGAAGAGCTCACCGGCGGCCTGAACCTGTCCGGTCTGGGCCTGGGGGGCTGAGGACGGCTAGGCCGTCGCGGTACTGGCCGTAGCGCTCCCAGTCGCGGGCGATGGCACAGCCGGGTTCGTCGCCGTGGCGGCAGTCGCGGAAGCGGCAGGTCGCCCCGGCCTGCACCTGGCGGCGGATCTCGGGGAACAGCAACGGCCAGTGGTGGGGATCGCCCGGCAGGTCGGGGCGGTTGAACCCCGGCGTGTCGGCCAGCAGGGCCGCGGCGCCGAGATCGTGCAGCTCGACATGGCGGGTGGTGTGCCGGCCCCGCTCGAGGCGCCCGGAAACGGCGGCGGTGCGCAGGGCGAGGCCGGGGATGAGGGCATTGAGCAGGCTGCTCTTGCCGACGCCGCTGGGGCCGCAGAGCACCGACACCCCATCGGCGAGCCAGCGACCCACGGCGGCGACGGCGGCGGGGTCGTCGTGGCTGAGGCCGAGGGTCTCGTAGCCCCACCCCTGCAGGCGCTGCCGCCAGTGGGCCAGCACCTCGGGGGCCACCAGATCGGCCTTCGAGAGCAGCACCAGCACCTCGAGACCGGTGGCCTCGGCGGCGAGCAGAAAGCGGCTGAGGGCATCGGCCTCGGGGGCGGGCCGGGCCAGGGCGACCATGACCACGACCCGGTCGGCATTGGCCAGGGGGGGGCGCAGCAGCAGGCTGGTGCGGGGTTCGATGGCGGCCACGGCACCGCGGGCCTGAACCCAGTCGATGCCATCGACCGCGACCCAGTCGCCGACGCAGACCTGCTGACCACCGTGGGCGAGGCGCGAGCGGCGCGTGCAGAGCAGGGTGGCGCCGGGATCAGCTGAGGCGGGATTGGCTGAATCGGGATCGGTGGGGTGCGGATCGAGCCGCACGCGGCAGTAGTTGGCCTCGAGGGCCATCACCCGACCCCGGAGCCGGTCAGGCACGGGTGATGGTGAGCTGCACGGCCCCGGCGACCGGGGCCTGGCGTTCGACCCCATGGCCAGCGGCGGCGATGCCTTCGGTCACCAGCTGGTCGGGCTCACCGGCGTCGAGCCACACCACCAGCCGATCCCCGGGGGTGAGGCGTTCGAGGGCCAGGCGGGTGCGCACGAAGTTGAGCGGGCAGGGGGTACCCCGCAGATCCAGGTCCGGCGGCGGCGCCGCCGTCATTGGAACAGCCCGCCGAACAGCCCCTTGCCCTTGCCGTGCTGGCGGCAGTGTTCGGCCAGTTCCTCCAGCAGCCGCCGTTCGGTGGCATCGATCTTCTGGGGCAGCTGCACCCGCACGGTCACCTGGTGCTGGCCGCGGGCGACGGGGTTGCCCAGCCGCGGCACGCCCTTGTCCTTGAGGGTGAGCACCACCCCGGGCTGGGTGCCGGCGGGCAGGCTGATCTCTTCGGGGCCATCGACGGTGTCGATGCTGATGCGGTCGCCGAGGATCGCCTGCAGATAGCTGACGGTGATCTCGGACTGGATCGTGACGCCATCGCGCCGCAGCTTCGGATCGGGCTGCACGAACAGCACCACGTAGAGGTCACCGGCAGGACCCCCCCGGGGCCCGGCATTGCCTTCGCCGCTGATGCGCAGCCGGGTGCCCGAGTCGACACCGGCGGGAACGGTGATGCGCAGCTTCTTGCGCACCTGCTGCACCCCCTGCCCGCCGCAGTCGCCGCAGGGATCGCTGATCACCTGGCCCTGGCCTTCGCAGCTGGGGCAGGGGGCCACCTGGGTGAAGGTGCCGAAGGGGGTGCGGGTGGCGCGCCGCACCTGGCCGGCACCGCCGCAGGTGCTGCACGACACCGGACCGCTGCCGGCCTTGGCACCGCTGCCGCGGCAGGTGCTGCAGGTCTCGAGGTGACGCACCTGCACCTCTTTTTCGTCGCCGAAGACGGCTTCGCGGAAGCTGATGTTGAGGTCGAAGCGCAGGTCTTCACCCTGGCGGGGGCCCCGGGTCTGGCGGGCACCGGCTTGACCGCCGAAGCCGCTGAAGAAGGTCTCGAACAGGTCGGCGAAGCCGCCCATGTCGCCCATGTCGGGCATGCCGCCGGCCCCGGCACCCGAGACGCCGGCCTCCCCGAACTGGTCGTAGCGGGCGCGGGTCTTGGGATCACCCAGCACCTCGTAGGCCCGGCCGATCTCCTTGAAGCGGTCTTCGGCACCCGGATCCTTGTTCACATCCGGGTGGTACTGGCGCGCCAGGCGCCGATAGGCCCGCTTGAGGGTCTCGGCATCGGCATCGCGGGCGACACCCAGCAGGTCGTAGTAATCGGCCATCAGTCGGCGTCGGGGTCAGAACGGTCGGCGGCGGGACCGGGTCCCATGGACACCTTGACGAGGGCATGGCGCAGCACGAGGGACTCGAGCTGGTAGCCGCGCTGCAGCTCTTCGATCACCACATCTTCGGCGTAATCGTCGCTGGGCTCCCGCAGCACGGCCTCGTGCAGGTTGGGGTCGAAGGGTTCCCCCTGCACCCGCATCGGCGACACCCCCAGCTCCTTGAAGGCTTCCACCAGCTGCTTGTAGAGGCCCTGGTAGCTGCGGTGCAACGCCTGGGCCTCTTCCCCCTGGGGATCGAGCTGCTGGCGGGCCCGGTCGAAGTTGTCGACCACCGGCAGGATCGCGCGGAGGGCGGTGCAGGTGATCTGCAGCCGCTGGTCGGCGGCGTCACGCTGCTGGCGCTTGCGGAAGTTGTCGAAATCGGCGGCCAGGCGCATGTACTGGCCGCGCAGGGTCTCGTGCTCGCCGCGCAGGCGCTCGAGGGCTTCACCCGCACCGGCGGGGGCGCCATCAGCGGTGTCGGCATCGGTGTCGTGGCCTTCAGGACCCTCGGGGTGCTCCTGGCCCTCGGGAGCCTCGGCGGCTGCCTCGGGCGGCTCCCCGGCGGACCCGATCTCGTCGGGGACGGACTCGGGGGACGTGGACGCGCCGGTCATGCGGGACATCTGAGGGTCACAACATGTTGCAGGGGCGGCAGCACCTGGATCAAGGGAGGAAATCCCGCCATGGGACACCAGGCCGGTCCGGAGGGCGGATGATGACGCTGACGACACCCCGGGGGCCGCTCCTGGAACGCTTCGAGCTGGATGACAGCTTCGAGACCTTCGCGCCCCCACCGGCGGCCGACGGCCCCGATCTGGAGGTCAGCGCCGAAGACCGCACGGCCGCGCCGGTGGTGCAGCTGGCCGACCGGATTCTGGTGCGGGCCCTGGCCAGTGGTGCCAGCGACATCCACATCGAACCGCAGGAGCAGGGGCTGAACGTGCGGCTGCGGCTCGACGGGGTGCTGCGCAATGCGTTCGAACCGCTGCCGACCCGGGTGATCCCGGCACTCACGAGCCGCTTCAAGATCCTGGCCGACCTCGACATCGCCGAGCGGCGGCTGCCCCAGGACGGCCGCATCCGTCGGCGCTGGAAGGGGCGGACCGTCGACTTCAGGGTGAGTGTGCTGCCGAGCCGCTTCGGCGAGAAGGTGGTGCTGCGGCTGCTCGATTCGAGCGCCACGCAGCTGGGGCTCGACCAGCTGGTGACCGACCCGCTGGCCCTGGCCGAAATCCGCGACATGGGCTCCAAGCCCTACGGGATCCTGCTGGTGACAGGGCCCACGGGGTCGGGCAAGTCGACGACGCTCTATTCGCTGCTGGCAGAACGGAACGACCCGGGGCTGAACATCTCGACCGTTGAAGACCCGATCGAGTACACCCTGCCCGGCATCACCCAGACGCAGGTGAACCGCGACAAGGGGCTCGACTTTGCCCAGACCCTGCGGGCGTTCATGCGGCAGGACCCGGATGTGCTGCTGGTGGGCGAGACCCGCGACCTCGAGACGGCCAAGACCGCCCTGGAGGCGGCCCTGACGGGCCATCTGGTGTTCACGACCCTGCACTGCAACGACGCCCCCAGCGCCGTCGCGCGGCTGGCCGAGATGGGGGTGGAGACCTTCATGCTCAGCGCCGCCCTGATCGGGGTGCTGTCCCAGCGGCTGCTGCGGCGGCTCTGCCCGGTGTGCCGGGTGCCGCATGTGCCCACGGCGGCCGACCTGGCCCGGCTGGGGCTCAGCGCCAGCGACCCGGCCTCGCTGACCTTCCAGCGCACGCCAGAGGCCGGCACGGCGTGCAGCCACTGCGGCGGGGTGGGCTACCGGGGGCGGATCGGCGTCTACGAGGTGATGCGCATCAACGAGGAGATGAGCGAAGCGATCGGCCGGGGCCTGGGCACCGACCAGCTGCGGCGTCTGGCCCTCGAGAACGGCATGCGCACCCTGCTGGGGTACGGCCTCAGCCTGGCCCGCGACGGCACCACCAGTCTTGAGGAGGTGGAGCGCGTGCTGCTCACTGATTCGGGTCTTGAACAGGAGATCCGCGCCCGCCAGCTGACGACCAGCACCTGCCGGGGCTGCGGCGCCGGCCTGCGGGACGACTGGATCGATTGCCCCTATTGCCTGACCCCGCGGGGCACACTGCAGGCATAGGTGGCAGGCGTCGGAGACCGCTGAGCGATGGCCGTGGCAATCGAGGAACTGATGGAGCAGCTGGTGCAGCGGGGCGGCAGCGACCTGCACCTGTCGGCGGGCCTGCCGCCCTACGGACGCTTCAGCGGTCAGCTGCAGGCCATGGAACCCGAGGCCCTGAGCGAGGAACTCTGCAACCGGCTGATCTTTTCACTGCTGAACAACAACCAGCGCAAGCAGCTGGAGCAGAACTGGGAACTCGACTGCTCCTACGGCCTGCGGGGGGTCGCCCGCTTCCGGGTGAACGTCTACCGCGAGAAGGGATCGTATGCGGCCTGCCTGCGGGCCCTGGGCAGCACGATCCCCACCCTGGAGCAGCTGAGGCTGCCGCAGGTGGTGCGCGACATCAGCGAACGGCCGCGGGGGCTGGTGCTGGTGACGGGGCCGACGGGTTCTGGCAAAACCACGACCCTGGCGGCGTTGCTCGAACACATCAACCAGACCCGCGCCGAGCACATCCTCACGGTGGAGGATCCGATCGAGTTCGTGTACCACCCGGCCCGCAGCGTCATCCACCAGCGCGAACTGGGGGAAGACACCCGCAGCTTCGCCAATGCCCTCAGGGCAGCCCTGCGGGAAGACCCCGACGTGATTCTGGTGGGAGAGATGCGCGACCTCGAGACGATCCAGCTGGCGATCACAGCAGCCGAGACGGGGCACCTGGTGTTCGGCACCCTGCACACCAGTTCGGCAGCCCAGACGGTCGACCGGATGGTCGATGTGTTTCCGCCGTCGCAGCAGACGCAGATCAGGGTGCAGCTGAGCGGCAGCCTGATGGCGGTGTTCGCCCAGACCCTCTGCAGGCGCCGCAACCCTCCGCCGGGGGCCTTCGGGCGGGTGATGGCCCAGGAGATCATGGTGAACACGCCGGCCCTGGCGAACCTGATCCGCGAGGGCAAGACGGCGCAGATCTATTCGCAGCTGCAGACCGGCGGCCAGTACGGCATGCAGACCCTCGAACGGGCGCTGGCGAACCTGATCGAGGCGGGCGAGATCGAGCGGGAGGAGGGCCTGGCCAAGGCGGGCAAACCCGATGAGCTGGTGCGACTGCTGGGTGACGGCGGATGACGAGCTACCTGGCCACCTACCGGGACCGGCAGGGGCGCGAAAAGCAGCTGCGGCTTACCGCCGCTGACCTGCAGGCGGCCAAACGGCTGCTGCGGCAGCGGGGAATTCTGGCGTTGAGCCTCAAGGCCGAAGCCGAACGCATCGACAAGGTGCAGCGGGGATTGCGGCTGCAGCTGGAACAGGCCCCGGGGGTGAAGGAGAAGGCGGTGTTCGCCAGCAAGCTGGCGGCCCTGGTGGGGGCGGGGGTGCCGATCGTGCGCAGCCTCGACCTGATGGCAAGGCAGCAGAAGCAGCCGCTGTTCCGGCGGGCGATCACGCGGGTGGCGCAGGATGTGAACCAGGGCGCCTCGCTGGGATCGGCGATGCGGCGATGGCCGCAGGTGTTCGACCAGCTGACGGTGGCGATGATTGAAGCCGGCGAAGCCGGTGGGGTGCTGGAGGAGGTGCTGAAGCGGCTGGCGAAACTGCTCGAAGACAACGCCAAGCTGCGCAACCAGATCCGTGGGGCGCTGGGGTATCCGCTGACGGTGCTCGCGATCGCGATATTGGTGTTTCTGGGGATGACGATCTTTCTGATTCCCACCTTTGCGGGCATCTTCAAGGAACTGGGGGCCGACCTGCCGCCGTTCACGCAGTTCATGGTCGACCTCAGTGGTCTGCTGCGGTCATCGTTCTCGCTGGTGCTGGCGGGGCTGCTGCTGCTGCTGGTGTGGGGCATCCAGCAGCTGTATGCAAGCCGCAGCGGGCGGCGGCAGATCGATGCGTTATTGCTCAAGGTGCCGTTGTTCGGTGACCTGATCCAGAAAACAGCAACGGCCCAGTTCTGCCGCACGTTCAGTTCATTGAGCCGGGCGGGGGTGCCGATTCTGATGACGCTCGACATCGTGCGTGACACGGTCGGCAACAGCATCCTGGCGGATGCGGTCGAGGCCTCGAAGCATGAGGTGCAGGAGGGTGGCATGTTGAGCCAGGCCCTGAACCGGCGGCAGGTGTTTCCCGACATGGCGATGAGCATGCTGGCCATCGGTGAAGAAACCGGCCAGCTCGACGGCATGCTCTCGAAGGTGGCCGACTTCTACGAAGACGAGATCTCGGCGACCGTGAAGGCGATGACGGCCATGCTCGAACCGATGATGATCGTGCTGGTGGGCGGCATTGTGGGCTCGATTCTGATGGCGATGTACCTGCCGATGTTCAGCGTGTTTGACAAGATCAAGTGATGGCTGGGGGCCCTGCTCAGGGCCGTTCGATGAGCCTTGGCAGGGTCCAGCGGCCATCAAGGGCGGGGGGCTGGGGGGCGTAGAGACGGGCGACGAAGAAGAAAGGACCGGCTGGGGCAGGCAACCAGTTGGCGGCTTTGTCGGCACCGGGGTTGTCGTTCTGGATGTAGATCTCGAGGGATCCATCGGGACCCAGCTGCAGGCCGGGGGTGCGATCACCGATCGAGTAACGCTGGATGGGGTTATCGACCAGCAGACGTTCGGGCAGGTTGTACATGGTCACCGACCAGAACTCAGAGACCGGCGGCAGCTGGCCGGGCTCAAAGCGCAGCACCCAGCGGCGGCGGCCATCAAGCACCTGACCGTCAGGTCCGGTCTGCTGGCTGGCGTAGATGGCCTCGGCGCTACTGTTGCCGTAGATGCCCAGCAGGGCCCCCATCGAACGGAAGGTGAGATAGTCAGGCCCCAGCTCGTCCCGGGTGCCGAAGAACCCCTGGGAGCTGGTCTGGGCAAGGGCCCTGGCCTTGAGATCGGCGGCGGCACTGGCGACACCTTCGGCCATGGCGCCACGGATGGCGGGGTCAAGCCGATCGGGATCAAACGGCAGGCCAGGCCCGATGCCGATGCGTGCGAAGCGGGCCATCATCGTGCGCTCTGAAGGCACGGTGGGCATGAACGGCAGCAGCGCATTGAGATAGCTGATGAAGCCGATTCCTTCGGCTTTGCCGGCATCCCAGACGGGCCAGGCGATGGGCGGCGCAGCGGGCGGAGCGGGGTTGCCGAGAAAACGGGATAGGGGCGTGAGGATGTATTGCGCCTGGAGCGCCTGCAACGCCGGAATGTCGTCAGGACCGTTGAGCTGGGTGCGGGTGAGGGTGCCGACGACATCGGTCTCGGAGCGGAACACCCGCGTGACACCCCTGGGCACGGGGCCCGTCCAGTGGGGGCCGGCAAAGAGGTAAGTGCCAGCCTGGCGGCCGGTGGAACGGACCCCTGTGTAGGCGAAGTTGTGGGTGTAAAGGTCAAACCACTGGTTCACGTAGTAGCGCGGCGGCGGGACCTCCGGCAGCGACAGCACCATGGGCTCGGCCCGCAGATCAAGCCAGGCCCAGGAATAGGGGGTGTCGTTGTTGGGGGTGACGATGTCCTTGTCGGCTGGGGTGGCCGAACGGGCGTAATGGCGGAAGCGGTTGAAGCCACCCACGTAACCCGGAAAGGCCTTGTTCTGGGTCTGGTTCCAGAGGGTCTGATAGCCCTGCAGCGGTGCATAGGCATAGAGCCAGGCATCCCTGGCGATGGCGCGGGCCTCATCGGCAGAGAGCCCGGGGCTGACCTTCTGAAGCTGCAGCGGTTCGATGTCGTTGAGCTGCCAGGCCTTGGTGAAGTAGGGCTCGGTGGGGCCGTAGAGGCGGAAATAAGCGAACCAGCCCTTGCCGGGGGTGGTCTTGATCCAGTTGCTGGCACCGGCGGGTCGCACCGGCCCGAAGGTGACATCGACCGAACCATCAGGGTTGCTGACCAGGTCGGGCTTGCGCGAGCTGATGTCGGCGGCGCCCTGATCGGTGATCAGCGGACCACGGCTGAGGTTGTCGTAGAGGGTGATGGACCAGAACTGCTTCACCGGTGCCGCGGCAGGCACGCGCAGGCGGTAGGTACGGCCACCGTCGAGCCAGCGGCCGGCCTTGTCTTTGGAGGCTTCGAGGTAGACCTGCCCGAAGCCCACGATGCGTCCCTGCATGCCAGCCGACATGCCGATCGCCTCATAAAACCAGGAGCTGCGTTCATCAAGCTGCACGCGGCGACGGTCTGGGGTTTCGTGGTCAAGGTCAAACAGCACCGCGTACTCCCAGTGCTTGCCGGGGTAGACGGTGGCGCCAGGGATGCGCTTGTCGTAGGCGATGGTGCGGGCCATCAGATCACCGACCCGGGCGGCATCACCCAGGAGGCGGGCCTGGCGGGCATCGGGCTGAAACGGCTGGCCGGGGCTGATGCCGAGGGGCGCCAGCATGCCGAAGAGCATCCGATCGCGGGGGGCGACTGGTTCGTTGGCGTACAGCTCACTGAGCAGGCGCCAGTAGCTGAGGGTGCTGGGCTGGGCCGACTGCCAGGCGCGACCGGCCACGGGGATGTAGGCGGTGACGGGGGGGTTGTCGCGTTGACTCCAGCTGTAGAGGCGATGACGGCGCACGGTGGCTTCAGCGGCGGCCTTGTCGGGATCGAGACCGCGGGTGCCGAACCAGATCTGGTGGCTGGGGGAACGCACGATGCGATAGCCGGGCGCATCGACATCAGGGCTGCCTGGGGGAAGGATCAGGTAACGGCCGCCGGCACCCTGGTCGGGCCCGGTCTGGCCCATGTCGGTGATGGGCTGCTGCCAGATGTCGAGCACACCTCCAGCGGTGGCACCCTCAGGCACCTCGACCACCAGGGGGCCCTGGCGGGCCAGATCCCAGAAGCTGAAGGCATAGAGGGTGGTGATGTTGGGGGTGAGCATCCCCGCCTTGTCCTTGAGGGTCTGGTAGAGCACCACATCACCGTTGCGGGCCCCAAAGGTGCGGGCCTGGGCGTCGTAGAGGGCCTTGAAACCCACCGCCGGCAGGGCCCAGAGGTAAGCCTGGGTGGCCCGCTGAAAATCAAGCTCGTCGTACAACCTGGCGGCGGTGGCCTTGCTGGGGTAGCCGTTCTCGAGCTGCAAGGTGCCCAGGCGCGTCTGCGCGCTGTCGGCAGCTGGCTGCAGCGGACGAGCCAGCAGGGGAGCTTGAACGGTGAGTCCAGCCAGGGCGACGATCAGGGTGGGCCGGAGGCAGTGGGGCATCAGGAGGGGGGGGTCAGATCAGATCAGCTGAAATCTGCTGGCGCGTTGTTTGCCAAGAGATGCCGCCTATGGTCACCAGATGACGGGGGGACGATGCACCACGACAGACCACGGTCGGAGGCTAGCCATGGCTCGCCGGAATGCAGCTGCCCCCAAGAAGATGTATGAACCTGACAGGCAGGAGACTCTGACGTTGTGACCTTGGGGTGTCAACACAGCCAACAGGAATATGCGCTGGCGGGCCAGGTGCAGGGGCGTGTTAGCAAGGCCTCTACACAGCGAACATCGCCTGAAGAACACCCAGCAGCTCAGTCAACGTAGTCTCCGACAGGCTCCCCAATCGCCTGACGAGACGTTCCTTATCTACGGCCCTGAGCTGGTCAGCTACAACATAACCGTCTTTGCCATCTAACTTGCTACGCACACGGAACGGGTATGGATGGCCGCCGGTGGTGAGCGGCGCCACAATGACACAAGGCCTGGCCTTCCTGATTTCAGACCCTCGGGTGGGATTCAACGCGACAAGGAAGATGTCACCTCGTGAGACACGCTCCTCAGTCACCATGACCACTCTTCATCATCAAACCGTGTAGCGCTCATCTCATCAAGAAGCCCCTCCGGCTAGACCGACGCTGCTGCCTCTGCCCAGCCAGCCCTCGAGTGAGCAGAGGGCCTGATGGTCAGAACCCCTGGAGAAGCCTCAATCTCGACTTCCTCAGCCAACCCTGCAACCTCAAGCAACGGCTTGGCGAGGCGAATCCCTCTCGAGTTACCGATTTTGACCAGCTTTGCTCGAACCATCACCCCACCCCGCAGACGTGATCACATTGTGGCCACAGCGGCAACCTCCGCGCATCCCCCCTGCTCTTGCTAACGCTGGCCATCACCTGCCTGCAAAGAGCCATAAGAGAAGATACTCAGTGGGCATGGTGAATCTGCGGTGGCGGGTCAGGTGCATGGCCGTGTTAGAAAGACCCTGCTCACTTGAAGTCATTGAAGAACTCCAAGTCAACTTCGTAGACAACTTTAGGCTTGACACCCAGCTCAAGACGCTCAAACATCCTGACAAGCTTTTCACCGTCAACCAATTCGATTGGATTAGCACCGTCTCTAACTGCCTCGCGCTTGGCATCCATTGTGAAGCTTCCCGTTGTGAGCAGAATCCCCTTGTCAGCCTTACCGATGAGCGCTCCACGAAAGTCTCTGATCATTGCGGCCCCTACAGAGCCCTGGTAACGCTTGCACTGAAATAAGACTTTGAAGCTGAGTAGTGGATTAATCTCAAGTATCCCTTCGCCGTCGATTCCTCCATCACCGGAGCGTCCGGTTACTCGCACATTCTGGAATCCGTACTCCCGCAATAACCGTTGACACAGGCGCTCAAATCCTTCGGGACTGAGTGATTTGATCACCGGGAGAAGCGCTGTCTCCTCAGCTTCAAATCGACTCTCGGCTTCCTCGACAGATTCAGAGGGCTTTGCTGGGGTGAGATCCTCCGCATTTGCCTTGAATACACTTTGAACACCCTTAAACAGCGAAGAGACATTGAGCTTCGCCAAATCCTCGTGTTGGCCCTTGTCAGTTAGCCTCCAGACGCCCCGCGTAGATGAGTCAATATGTCCTGAATGGACCAAATACATCCGCGCCCATGCAATCTGGTTTCGGACTTTGGACTGGCCATTCTTGTTTGTCTGCTCAAGCAACTCCTCCGGCAAGTCTTCGCGCTCTATAACCGCATCAGTAACCTCAGCCGCTGTGGCTGATCCTCCCATCTCCCTCAGCACGTGGAGGATGGGAAGGATATACCGAGTGAACTGAGGTCCCTTTGCCATGGCCCAATCTTGGTTCAACGCTGATTGGACGGATCCGCTGAACCAAAGCAACTCACAACCACTGGCAGCATAAATCCCCAGCTCAGCCAGTGGTAACGCCCCAAAACCCAGACAGACTGGTCACCCAGGGGATCCTTGATCCAATCGACGACTTTTATGCAGACCCGCATAAAACCCTCCGAGCGCTACCCGTGATCACCAGAGCCACTGTCGGCCAATGCCGCCGCGATCGCCTGGCCGGCGAGCCAGCCGCTGGTCCAGCAGTGCTGAAAGTTGAAGCCGCCGGTCACACCATCCACATCCAGCAGTTCACCCGCCAGGTGCAGGCCGCTCACCCGGCGGCTTTCCATGGTTGCCAGATTCACCTCGCCCAGATCGACCCCACCGGCCGTCACGAATTCTTCACCGAAGGGCCCACGCCCCACGATCGCGTACCTGCTCACCAGCAGACCCTGCAGCAACCGTTGCTCCCCCGCCCGTGGCAATGCCGCCCAGCACAGATCGGCCGCCAGCTGGGCCTGATCCAGCAACGCCAGCCACAGCCGTCGCCTCAACGCTGGTACAGGCCGCTGGGCACCCAGGGTGCGGCCGCCATGCTGTTGCCGCTGGTGCCGCAGACCCTCCTGCACCTCGGCCGCCGGCAGGCCACCGGTCCAGTCGACCGTGAGCCATCCGCGGTAACCCGCCGCCGCCAGATCGCGGGCGGCAAAGGCCGTGAGCCGCAGCAATGCCGGCCCGCTGCAACCCCAGTGGGTGAGCAGCAGCGGCCCCCGCTGGCGCCACGGGCGGGCCACCCCCTCGATCTGCAGCTCAAGCCCCACCGGCTCCTGCACCAGCCCCGCCAGGGCCTGCAGCCGTGGCTCGTGCAGCCGCACGGTGAACAACGACGGCACCGGCGCCTGCAGCCGATGGCCCAGCTGCGCCGCCAATGCCCGGCCGCTGGGATGGCCACCGGTCGCCAGCAGCAACCGCCGGCAGGCCACCGGTGCCGCCCCACTGCCCTCCCCCCGCAACTGCAATCCGAACGGTTCAGCCGGCCCCGCAGGGGCCACCACCCCCCGCAACGCACATCGGCTGTGCAGCTGCACCCCCGCCCGCCGTGCCGCCGTACGCAATGCAGCCACCACCGTGGCCGAACTGTGGGTGCTCGGAAACATGCGCCCATCGGCTTCGGTGATCAGCTCAACGCCGTGGTCGGCGAACCAGGCGACGGCATCCCCTGGGGCAAACCGGCTGAAGGGTCCGCGCAGGGCCCGGCTGCCCCGCGGGTAATGGCCCACCAGCGTCAGCGGATCCCAGCAGGCATGGGTCACATTGCAGCGACCGCCGCCGCTGATGCGCACCTTCGTCAGCGGTTCGGCCGTGGCCTCGAGCACATGCACATCCGCCACACCGGCCTCAGCCGCGGTGATGGCCGCCAGAAAACCGGCCGCTCCACCCCCCGCCACCACCAACGCCGCCGGCCTGCTCATGCGCTGGCGTCAAACACCAGCGCCACACCGTTGTTGCAGTAGCGCTTGCCGGTGGGGGCCGGCCCGTCGTCGAACACATGGCCCTGGTGGCCGCCGCAACGGCGGCAGTGGTATTCGGTGCGCGGCAGGATCAGCTTGTAGTCGGCCTTGGTCGCCACCGCACCAGCCAGCGGCTGCCAGAAGCTGGGCCAGCCGGTGCCGCTGTCGAACTTGCTACTGCTGGCGAACAACGGCAGCCGGCAGCCGGCGCAGAGAAACGTGCCCTTGCGCTTTTCGTTGTTGAGTGGGCTGGTGAAGGGCCGTTCGGTGCCCTCCTGCCGCAGCACCCGGTAGGCCTCGGGGCTGAGGCGACGGCGCCACTCATCCGGGCTGAGGAGCCAGGCGGGGTCGGTGGCTTCGGCCGCCGCCGCCCGGCCCGGCGCCGCCAGGGCCAGGGGCAACGACAACAACGAACGGAGCAGGGAACGGCGGCCGGGATCGGTCATGGCAACAGGCAGCATGGACAGGTGAGCAGCACCGCAACCAGCACCGCCCGTGACGGCGCACCGCCGCCCCACCGCTTCAGTGTGGCGCCGATGATGGACTGCACCGACCGTCACTTCCGCATGATCATGCGGCAGGTGAGCCGGCGGGCGCTGCTGTACACCGAAATGGTGGTGGCCCAGGCCTTGCACCACGGCCGCCGCGACCGGCTGCTGGATTTCGATCCGGCCGAGCATCCGCTGGCGCTGCAGGTGGGCGGTGACGACCCTGTGCTGCTGGCCGAGGCCGCCCGCCTCGCCCACGACTGGGGCTATGACGAGATCAACCTCAACGTGGGCTGCCCCAGCCCGCGGGTGCAGCAGGGCAATTTCGGCGCCTGCCTCATGGCCGATCCCGCCCGGGTCGCCCGTTGCATCGCCGCCATGGCGGCCGCCGCACCGTTGCCGGTCACGGTCAAGCACCGGATCGGCATCGACGACCACGACAGCTACGCCGAACTGCTGGCCTTCGTTGACACGGTCGCCGCCGCCGGTGCCGTCCGTTTTGCGGTGCATGCCCGCAAGGCCTGGCTGCAGGGCCTTGATCCCCGCCAGAACCGCACCATTCCCCCCCTGCGCTACGACCTGGTGCAGGCACTCAAACGCGACCGACCCCAGCTCACGGTCGAGCTGAACGGTGGCCTCGAAACCCTCGCCGCCTGCCACGAGGCCCTGGTGGGTGTCGACGGCGTGATGGTGGGCCGGGCGGCCTACCACCATCCCCTGCGCTGGGCGGCGGTCGATCGGGAGGTCTTCGGTGCCGCACCAGCCACCAACGATGGCGACGACGGCGACACCATCCGGCCGTCGACGGTGATCCGCGGCCTGCTCGACTACAGCGACACCTGGTGTCGCGGCGGCGGCAGGCTCTGGGCCATCGCCAGGCACCTGGTCCACCTCGTCGAAGGGGTGGCCGGTGCGCGGCGCTGGCGCCAGCAGCTCACCCGCGATGCGTGCACGACAGGGGCAGGCCCCGAGGTGTTCGAGCAGGCCGCCCGACAACTCGAGGCCCACGGCCACTGACCACTGGTGGTCAGCGAAGGGCGATCAGCCCTCGGCGCCGCCGTAATCGCCCCAGTCTTCCGACGGAGCCGACGAGGTGGAGGAGCGCTCGCCGCGACGGCGACGGCTGCGGCCGTCGTCGAAGCTGTCGCGGGGCGCATCGGCGGCGGGATAGGGGGCCGCTTCGGTGCGGGAGCCGTAGCTGCGGTCTTCCCAGCCCCGGGCGCCTGAGCCCCGGTCGCCGCCGCCGCGGGGGGCGCCGTAGCCGCCACCACCGCCGCCGCCGCCGTAACCACCGCCGCCACCGCCACCGCCGTAGCCGCCACGGCGCTGGCCGCCGCCGCCGCCGTAGCCGCCACCACCGCCGGCGCCCCGGGGTTCGGCCTTGTTGATGCGCAGGGGACGACCCATCAGCTCGACACCCTGGAGGGCGTCGATGGCCGCCGTCTCACTGGCATCATCCACCAGTTCGACAAAGGCGAAGCCACGCTTGCGACCGGTGTCGCGCTCGAGCGGAAGGGAGCAGTTGCTCACTTCTCCGTAGGGAGAAAAAAGTTCGATGATGTCCTCCTTCTCTGCACGGAAGGGGAGGTTGCCGACGAAAATACTCACTGGCCGTAGGGACCGATTGGACCGTTGAATGGGGACGCGGGACGATCTCCTGCGATCGGGAGATCAGGCTCCAATCTAGGCCGTCAGCTGCGTGGCGTCAGTTGTCGCGGTGATCACAGCAACAGGGCGCTCCAGCGCTCCAGCTGCTCCCTGACGCGGCGATGGCCCGTGCCCCCCTCACTGGTGCGCACCTCAACCACCCGGCGGGGGTCGATCGCCGCATGGATGTCCGCCTCGAACGACGGATGCAGGGCCTGCCAGCGCTCCAGCGGCAGATCCCGCAGCAACACCCCCTCCTCCAGGCAGGTCTTCACCAGACCGCCCACCAGCTGGTACGCCTCCCGGAACGGCACCCCCCGCCCCACCAGGTAGTCGGCCACATCGGTGGCATTGGCATAGTCGCTCTGCACCGCCCGCGCCAGGCGCTCAGGGCGGAACGCCAGCCCTTCCTCGAACACGATCGCCATCGCCTCCAGGCAGTCTTCGGTGGTGCGCACGCAGTCGAACAGCGCTTCCTTGTCTTCCTGAAAGTCTTTGTTGTAAGCCAGGGGCAGGCCCTTGATCATCGTCAGCAGACCCTGCAGATGGCCGAACACCCGGCCCGTCTTGCCCCGCACGAGTTCAGGCACATCCGGATTCTTCTTCTGCGGCATCAGGCTGCTGCCGGTGGCACAGCGGTCGCTGAGGCGCACAAAGCCGAATTCTTCGCTCGCCCAGACAATCACCTCCTCAGCCAGACGGCTGAGGTGGGCCATCACCAGCGACGCGGCGGCGGCGAACTCGACCGTGAAGTCGCGGTCGCTCACGGCATCGAGGCTGTTGGCGTACACCCCCTCGAAGCCCAGATCAGCGGCGGTGGCCCGCCGGTCGATCGGCAACGGCGTGCCGGCCAGGGCCGCCGCCCCCAGGGGCGACACGTTCACCCGCCGTCGCACATCAGCCAGCCGCTCGCGGTCGCGCTGGGCCATCTCGACGTAGGCCAGCAAATGGTGGGCCAGCAGCAGCGGCTGGGCCCGCTGCAGATGGGTGTAGCCCGGAATCAGGGTCTCGGCATGGTCGAGGGCCTGGTGCAGCAGCGCCCGCTGGAACCGCTGCAGCCGTTCGTCGAGCCCGTCGATGCGACGCCGCAGCCACAGGCGCAGGTCGGTGCCCACCTGGTCGTTGCGGCTGCGGCCCGTGTGCAGCTTCTTGCCCAGGGGGCCCAGCAGGGCGATCAGCCGCCGCTCGACGGCGAAGTGCACGTCTTCGTCGTCGAGGCCCGGCACGAAGCTGCCCGCGGCCGCCTCCCGCCGGATGGTCTCGAGGCCCTCGATCAACGCGGCGCTCTCGTCGCTGCTGATCAGCCCGCAGCGGCCGAGCATGCGGGCATGGGCCACCGATCCGTCGAGGTCCTCCTGCAGCAGGGTGATGTCGAAGCCGATGGAGGCGTTGAACCGTTCGATGAACGGGTGCAGACCCTGCTCGAAGCGATCGCTCCAGCCGGCCCCCGTGCCGCCGGTCACCCCATCCGTACCCGCCATGGCTGCCCTGTGCCCATCGGACTCTAGGCAGCGGCCGGCGGCGGCTCCGGCAGGGGGGGCAGCACCACCTCATCACGCACCTTGAGCACCACGATCGAGGCGTCGTCTTCGAGCTGGCGCCCCGGACCGATGAAGCGGTCGAGCCGCTCGAACACGCGGTCCAGAATCCCCTGGGCCGTCGCCCCCGACCCCGACACGCTCTGCAGCGTCTCCATCAGCCGCTGTTCATCGAAGCGCTCGCCGTTGGCACCGAGGGCCTCGGTGACGCCATCGGTGTAATAGAGCAGCACGTCGCCGGGCTCAAGCTGCACCTGCTCGCAGCCGTAGTCGGCATCGGGCTGCAGGCCGATCAGCAGGCCGGGGGCATCGAGCCGCTCGACGCTGTGGCGCTGGCGCCGCCACAGCAACGGTGGGTTGTGGGCGGCATTGCTGAAGCGCAGCCGCCGGCTCACGGGGTCGTAGTCGGAATAGAAGAGCGTCACGAACCGGTTCGAGTGGGCCAGGTCTTCCTGGGCCAGCTGGTTGAGGTCATGCAGGATGCGGTCGGGCGAATGGCCGGTGATCACCTCCGCCCGCAGCATGCCCCGCAGCAGGGTCATCAGCAGACCGGCGGGGATGCCCTTGCCCATCACATCGCCCATCACCAGGGCCCAGCGGCCCGTCTCCCGGCGCCGGTCGCTCACATCGGGCCGGGTGGGGATGAAGTCGTAGTAGTCGCCACCCACCTGGAAGGCCGGTCGGCAGCGGGCCGCGAGTTCGACCCCTTCGATCACCGGGCAGCGGCTGGGCAGCAGCTGCGCCTGGATCTCGCCGCCGATGCTGACCTGCTGATCGAGCCGCTGATGGCGGCGCATCTCTTCGAGCAGCAGTTCGTTCTCGATCGCGACGGCGGTCTGGTCGGCCACCAGCTGCACATGGCGGCGGCGCACATCGCTCCACGAGAACTGCGGATCGGCGCTGAACACATAGAGGCGCCCCCGCTGGCGGTTCTTGGCCACCACCGACGTGCCGAACAGCTGCACGTCGCCCAGATGGCGCCGCACCAGCCGGTCGAGCCGTGTCGCCATCGCCTCATCACCGGCCTGGCGATCGAGGTCCTGGTCGCTGAGCAGCGTCAGCTGCTGCAGCAGGGCCGCACAGCGGTCGGGGGGGGAGCTGTGCAGCTGCTCGCGCCAGAGGCTGCCGTCGCTGCGGAACGACAGCAGCAGCGACCCCTCGGCATCGACGAGGCGGGCGGTGAGCAGCGGCACCAGCTCAAGAAAACGGCTGAGGTTGGTGAAGCTGCGCAGGGCGAAACCGAGGGAGGCCAGCAGCTCCTGGGTGCGGCGCTGCTCCCGGTTGAGGCTGTCGATCAGCTGCCGCAGCGAAGCGGCCGGAGTGAGCGGCAGCGGGGAGTGCTGGGCGGGCGGCTGGGCACCCATCGGTGGTGCCGGAAGGGGCCTCACCGTAGCGACGATCGGCCGTGGCGCGGCTCAGCGGGCCAGCAACGCTTCGACGAACTCGAAGCTGTTGAACGGCCGCAGATCCTGCAGACCCTCGCCGGCACCGATGAAACGGATCGGCAGCCCCGCTTCGGCCGCCACCGCCAGGGCGACACCGCCGCGGGCGCTGCCGTCGAGCTTGGTGAGCACCACGCCGCTGAGGCCGGCGGCGGGGGCAAAGGCCATCGCCTGGCGCAGGCCGTTCTGGCCCTGGCTGGCATCGAGCACCAGCAGCGATTCGACGCAGGCTTCGGGGGCGAGGCGGTCGACGATGCGGCGCACCTTGGCCAGCTCATCCATCAGGTTGTTCTTGGTCTGCAGACGGCCGGCGGTGTCGACGAGCAGCAGCTCGCTGCCGCGGGAGCGGGCGGCGCCGATGGCGTCGTAGACCACCGCCGCCGGATCGGCATTCGCCGACGGATTGGCGATCAGCGGCACACCGCTGCGATCAGCCCACACCTGCAGCTGCTGCACCGCCGCCGCCCGGAAGGTGTCGCCTGCCGCGATCAGGCAGCTGTAGCCGCTGCGCACGGCGAGATGGGCCAGCTTGCCCAGGGTGGTGGTCTTGCCCACCCCGTTCACCCCCACCAGCAGCCAGACGTTGAGCACCCCGCGGCGGGGGGCGAGCAGGGGGCTGCGGCCGTCGGCCAGAGGTGCATCGAGCAGCTGCCGCAGCTCTGAACGCAGCAGATCGAGGGCTTCGGGCCCTTCGAGCACCGTTTCGTTCATGCGTCGCCGCAGGCGGTCGAGCAGCTGGTCGGTGGCCTGCACCCCCACATCGGCCCGCAGCAGCAGCGACTCGATCTCGTCGAGGGTCTCGCCGCTGAGGGGGTCGGTGCCGAGCCGCTCGAGCAGACCGGTGACGAACCCCTGGCGGGTCTTCTCCATGCCGCGGCGCAGGCGGCTGAGCCAGTCGATCTCTTCCAGCGACACGTCGTCGACCGACCGGCCCTGGGCGGCAAGCACCTCGGCCGACCAGAGAAAGGCATCGTCAAGGGCCCCGAGGTTCGGGTCATCCCCGTTCGCGTCGGATGGGGTCGGCCCCTCCACCACCACCGCTGCCTCGGGGGTCTGGAGCACCGCCAGCCGCTCCTGGCGCTGGGCCATGGCCTGCTCCAGCAGCGAGGGGGTGGGTTGCTGGTTCTGTTCGGGTTCGGGTTGAGGCTCGGGTTCGGGTTCGGGCTCTGGCGGGGGTTCAGGCGCAGGTTCCGATGGCGAGTCGGGTTCGGGCGCAGCGGCCCCCTGCTGCTGGGCCTTGAGGCGGGCGTAGGCCTCCCGCGCCCAGGCCAGGGCGTCCTGCTGCGGATCGGTCGTCTCGGGCGGCGGGCTGGCGCTGCGCTGGAACCAGTCGAACTCGGCCATCGGTCAGGGCTGCAGGGGGTGGTCGAGGGCGACCGTGTAACGGCGCAGGACCCCGTTGATCATGCGCCGTCCGGCCTCATCGCTGTAGCGGTGGGCCAGTTCCACCGCCTCGTTGCAGGCCACCGCCGCCGGGGTGCCGAAGGTCTCGATCTCCACCACCGCCAGCCGCAGGATGTCCTGGTCGATGCGGGGCAGCCGGGTGAGGCGCCAGCCCTCCATCACGCCATCGATGCGGCGGTCGAGGTCGGGCTGGGCATCGATGACCGCCTGGCTGCGTTCGAGGGCCCAGCTGCGCAGGCTGGCCTGGTCGGCCAGCGACAGCAGCCGCGGCAGGTCGAGGCTGGCCGACAGGCGGTTGAGCACCTGCTCAGAACGCTCAAGGCCCTGGCTGAGGTGCTGACGCACCCGGGGCAGGTCGCCTTCGGCCAGTTCGCTCTCGAGCAGGGCCTGCTGCACCTGCTGCAGATCCTCGGCCGACCGGTCGAGGGCATCGCGCAGATGGCTGGCCAGCGACCCCAGGGCCTGGGCCAGCAGCTGGTCGACCCCCGGCGCCCGCTCAGCCCGGCCGTTGCGCTGACCCAGGATCAGCAGGGCCAGTTCCCTGGCGATGGAACGATCAGACATGGGTTCAGGCCTTGGGCGGCACGGTGGCAGACGACGGCCGCAGCTGGGCCAGCAGGCTGGCGAAGCTGCGGCTGGCCGGCGGTTCCCGATCGTCTGGACTCACGATGCCGGCCGAGATGATGGTGCGAAAGGCATCCTCGACGCTCATGTCGAGGTCGCGCACGGCCGTCTCGGGCACCACGCAGTACCAGCCGGTGGTGGGGTTGGGGGCCGTGGGGATGAACACGCTCAGCATCGGCTGGCTGAATCCCCCCTGCATCGCCGCCCCCAGCACCCCGGTCACGAAGCCGAGGGCGAACAGGCCCTCGCGGGGGTATTCGACCAGCACCACCCGCCGAAAACGGGTGCTGTTGTCGCGCAGCACCGTCTCGAGGATCTGCTTCAGGGTCTTGTAGATCGTGCCCGCCAGGGGAATGCGGGCCAGGGTGCCCTCACCAAAATCAAGCAGCCAGCGACCCACGATGTTGCGGGCCATCAGGCCGATGAGCAGAATCGCCAGCAGCGGCACCAGCAGGCCCACTGACAGGTTGATCAGCTCCTGCAGCAGCGGGTTGAGGGTGTTGAAGGGGTTGAACTGCTTCGGAACCGACGTCAGAAACGAGACGACGAAGCGGGTGACCACCGTGATCAACCAGATCGTGGTCGCCAGGGGAATGACGACCAGCAGACCGGCGATCAGGTCGTTCTTGAGATCGTTCTGGAGGCGCAGGGTGACCGGCGGCTCCGGGCTGGGTCGGGTCGGCACCAAGGCAGATCCAGGGGGACGCGGTCTGCTGTGCAACTTAGCGACCGGGGTGCGGTCAGAGGACCGCCGCCGCGGCCAGGGCGGCGGCCGCCAGGGCCATCACCAGCGCCACGGCGGTGCCGCTGAAACGCCGCTGCCCCAGGGCGAGGCTGCGGGCCCGTTCGGCCTGGTTGAGCTGCTGCTGCAGCTGGTTCAGGCGCCCATCGATGAAACGCTGCACCTGCTGGCGCACCTGGGCGGCGGTGGCCTCGGGGGGCACCTGACCCGTCTGGCGCAGCTGGCCCGTGAGCGCCTCGATCAGCTGCGGATTGCGGCTTTCCTGCCGGGCCCGGTCAAGCTCGGTGCGTTTCTGGGTGACCGCCTGGTCGGCCTGGCTCTCGAGGATGCCGTTGCCCGCCACCGACACGGGCACCGCAAACAGCAGGCCGAGGGCCAGCAGCCCCGAGACCACCATCACCGTCCAGCGCAGGGGCGTGCGGTCGGGGCCGGGCTGGTGCAGCCGGTCGGCGATGAGCATCAGCAACAGGCCCAGCAGGGCCAGTGGAGATCCCTTGATCAGGGTCTCGGCCAGCAGCTGGCGGAAGGCCTCTTCGCCCCAGGCGTTGGCCACGAGCACCGACAGCAGCTGCAGCAGCAGCACCAGCACCTGCACGCCACCCATCCAGCGCAGGAGCGTGGGAAGGCGGGAGGGAGAGAAGGAGCTCACGGGAGAATGCCTGTGGGCGCAACTGTACGGGCGTCTGGAGACCCTGTCCGATGGCCGATCGCCTGGCTGACCTGGCCGCCGACCTCAAGGCCGAGGCCCTGGCCGCAGGCTTCGCCCTGGCGGGGCTGGCCAGCGCCGCGGGCAGTGGGCGGCTGCAGCTGCGCACCGAAGCCCTGGAACGCTGGCTGGCGGCCGGCCATGCCGCCGACCTGGCCTGGATGCACGACCCGCGCCGGCGGCAGGTGCAGGCCCTGCTGCCCGGCGCCGCCAGCCTGCTGCTCGTGGCCCTCGACTACAGCCGCCCCGAACGCCAGGACCCCCGGGCCCCCCGCATCGCCCGTTACGGCTGGGGCCGCGACTACCACCGCGTCATCGACGGCCGGCTGCGACGGCTGGGGCGCTGGCTGCAGCAGCGACGGCCCGACTGCCGCTGGCGGGTCTGCGTCGACGCCGCCCCCCTGATGGAAAAGGCCTGGGCCGAAGAGGCCGGCCTGGGCTGGATCGGCAAGCACGGCAACCTGATCCACCCCCGGCGGGGGTCGTGGCTGCTGCTGGGGGCGCTGATCACCGACCTGCCCCTGCCCGCCGACACCCCGGCCCGGCCCCAGTGCGGCAGCTGCAGCCGCTGCCTGCCGGCCTGCCCCACCGGGGCGATCCGCGAACCATTCGTGGTCGACAGCCGCCGCTGCATCGCGTACCACACGATCGAGAACCGCGACCCGGTGCTGCCCGCCGCCATCAGCGCCCAGCTGCAGGGCTGGGTGGCGGGCTGCGACCTCTGCCAGGAGGCCTGCCCCTGGAACCAGGAGCTGCCGCCGGCCCCCGACGATCCCGACTGCCGCCCCCGCGACTGGATCCTCTCGAGCGACAGCGGCACCCTGCTGGGCTGGGATGACCAGCGCTGGGATGAGGCCCTTCGGGCTTCGGCCCTGCGCCGCATCCGCCCCTGGATGTGGCGGCGCAACCTGCAGGCGGCGGCAGGCAGCGCCACCCGCAGCCCCTAGGCTCGGAGCCACTACGGAACAGAACGATGCGTCGGTGGCTGCTTCCCTTGCTGGCGGCGGCCGCAGGTCTGATGCCCCTGCCGGCCTCGGCCCTGGTGCCCTACGTCTATGTGCCCAGCAGCAAGGAGCTGACCGAGGCGGGCCTGGGCATCGCCGGCGCAGCCGCCGGGCTGCTACAGATGGGCCAGGCGGAAGAGGCCCGACGGCTGGCCGAACTGGCGGTGCAGGTGCTGCCCTCCGATCCCCGCGCCTGGCTGGTGCTGGCCGAGGCGCAGCTGCGCAGCGACAAACCCGATGCCGCCGCCGCCGCCCTGAGCCGGGCCAAGCAGCTCAACCCCTCCAATCCGGGGGTCTGGTTCGCCGAGGGGGCCCTCAATCTGCGCAAGGGCAGGGCCGAGGAGGCCCAGCGGCTGATCCGTGAGGGCCTGCGCCTCGACGGCAACAACGCCGCGGCCTACTTCGACCTCGGCAATGCCCAGATTCAGCTGGGGGATCTGGCCACGGCCCTGGGATCGTTCGAAAAGGCCTCGGGGCTGCGGCGCAACTTCTGGGAGGCCGTCAACAACCAGGCGATCGTGCTCTACGAACTGGGGCAGAGCAACGAGGCGGTGAACCGCTGGCGCAAGGCCCTGGAACTCAGCCCCGGGGCCGCCGAACCCACCCTCGCCCTCGCCACCGCCCTCTACACCCAGGGACGCACCAGCGCCGAGACCGTGGGCATGGCGGTGCAGGCCCTGGCCAAGGAACCCGACTACGCCCTCGACAAGTACCAGAAGGATCAGCTCTGGGGGGAACGGCTGCGGCGCGACACCCAGGCGATGTTCCGCGATGAACGCCTGCGCACGGCGGTGGACCGGGCCCAGGGGCTGGCGGGCAGCGGCGGCGACTGACCCCGCCGGGCGTCAGAACCGAAGACCATCTGTAGGCTGACGCACACCGATTCCAACGACAGCGGCCGGGATGGCGGACGAGCGCATCGTTCCGATCGCCCTGCATCAGGAGATGCAGCGCTCGTATCTCGAATACGCCATGAGCGTGATCGTGGGTCGGGCCCTGCCGGACGTGCGGGACGGCCTCAAGCCGGTGCAGCGGCGCATCCTTTTCGCGATGCACGAACTCGGGCTGACGCCCGACCGGCCTTACCGCAAATGCGCCCGGGTGGTGGGCGACGTGCTGGGCAAGTACCACCCCCACGGGGACCAGGCGGTCTACGAGGCGCTGGTGCGGCTGGTGCAGACCTTCGTGAGCCGCGAACCCCTGCTCGACGGCCACGGCAACTTCGGCTCGGTCGATGACGACCCACCGGCGGCGATGCGGTACACCGAAACCCGCCTGGCCCCGATCGCCCACTTCGGTCTGCTGGAGGAGATCGGCAGCGACACCGTCGATTTCGCCGCCAACTTCGACGGCTCGCAGCAGGAACCGACGGTGCTGCCGGCCCAGCTGCCGTTTCTGCTGCTCAACGGTTGCAGCGGCATCGCCGTGGGCATGGCCACCAGCATCCCGCCCCACAACCTCGGCGAGGTGGTCGATGCCCTGATCGCCCTGATCCGCAGACCCGACCTGCCCGACGAGAAGCTGCTCGAGCTGGTGCCCGGGCCCGATTTCCCCACCGGCGGCGTGGTGCTCACCGGCAGCGGCCTGCGCGACACCTACCTGCAGGGTCGGGGCAGCATCCCGATGCGTGGCGTGAGCCACCTCGAAGAGGTGCAGCCGGGCAAGGGGCGCCACCGCCGCAACGCCGTGGTGATCACCGAACTGCCCTACCAGCTGAGCAAATCGTCGTGGATCGAGAAGCTGGCCGAACAGGTCAACGACGGCCGCATCACCGGCATCGCCGACATCCGCGATGAAAGCGACCGCGAAGGGATGCGCGTCGTGGTCGAACTGCGCCGCGATGCCGATGCCGAAAGCCTGCGCCGGGAACTTGAGCGGCGCACCGCCCTGCAGAGCAATTTCGGCGCGATTCTGCTGGCCCTGGTGGATGGACGGCCGCAGCAGCTCAGCCTGCGGCAGCTGCTGCAGCACTTTCTCGACTACCGCGAGCTCACCCTGGTGCGCCGCACCCGCTTTCTGCTGAAGCGCACCGAAGACCGGCTGGAGGTGGTCGAAGGGCTGATCAAGGCCCTCAACGACCTCAACGCCGTGATCACGATGATCCGCGAGGCCCGAGATGCGGCCACGGCCCGGGCGAGCCTGCAGGTGCACCTTGACCTCAGCGAACGCCAGGCCGATGCCGTGCTGGCCATGCCCCTGCGGCGGCTCACGGGCCTCGAGCAGGAGAGCCTGCGCCAGGAACTCGACGACCTGCGCCAGGAGCAGGCCCGCCTGAGCCAGCTGCTCGATGACCGCGACACCCTGCTCGACACGATGGTGCGCGAGTTCAAGGCCCTGCGGAAACGGTTCGCCAGCCCCCGCCGCACCCGCCTGGTGGAAGGCGGCGATGAACTGGCCGCCCAGCGGGGAGCCGCCCAGCGGCCGACGGCCGGGGCCCAGCGCCAGCAGGCCCTGGCCAGCATCGGCGGCGACAGCCGTCTGGTGCTGCAGGCCGATGGCATCCTCCGCATCGTCACCCCCCAGGTGCTGGGGCGGCTGCATCTGCAGGACCCCCAGGCCTGGAGCAGTCAGGGGGCGGCGGCGCGACTGATCCTGGCCGTGCAGCCACCGCCGCTGCTGCTGGCCTTCACCAGCAGCGGCCGGATGGCCCTGCTGCGCTGGGAATTTGCCGCCCAGCAGGCCGGAGCGATCGAACGTTTTCTGCCCGACAGCGTCGACGGATCAGGCGAACGGATCATTGATGTGCTGCCCCTGCCGGCCG
Source organism: uncultured cyanobacterium (assembly GCA_903871775.1). Classification (GTDB taxonomy): domain Bacteria; phylum Cyanobacteriota; class Cyanobacteriia; order PCC-6307; family Cyanobiaceae; genus CAIQIA01. Next base: position 202,485 of record CAIQIA010000011.1, on the reverse strand, counting down.
ATGCCAACGAGGAGCTGAGCCTGGCCCTGCTGAGCAGCGACGGCCGCATCAAACGCCTGGCCGGGGCCGAGAGCCGCGACCTCTCGGGGCGGGCCGTATCGGTGCTGAAGCTCAAGGACGGCGTCGCCCTCGAACGGGTGGTGTGCTGCCGCCCCGGCGACGACCTGCTGGTGGCCAGCAGCACCGGCCGGCTGCTGCGGCTGCCCATCGACGACGCCACCGTTCCGCTGATGGGCCGCAGCGCCCAGGGGCCGACCCTGATGCGCCGGCTGCCGGGAGAAACGATCGTGGGCGCCGCCGCCGCACCACCCCAGGGAACGGTGCTGCTGGTGAGTGCCCTGGGGCGCCTGAAGCGGCTGGCGGTGGCGGGCCTGCGCCATTGCCAGCGGGGCGACCTGGGGGAGATCGGCCTGCGCTTCAGCGATCGTCAGGACCGGCTGGTGGATCTGCGCAGCGACCATGGCGGTCTGCTGACGGTCGAGACCAGGGGCGGCTGCCTGCGGCTCGACAGTGGCACCCTGGCAGTCGAAGACGGCCGTGGTGCCGGCATCGCCCTCGACCTGCCCACCGGTGAAACCGTTCAGCGCCTGCTGCCCCTGCTCGACGATGGCCCCGGCAGCTAGACGCGCGAAGGCCGGCCGCTTCGCCCTGGTGGGGCTGCTGCTGCTGCTTCAACCCGCCGTGGCGGTGGCCGGCCCCGGCGACGCCGCCGGCCTCAGGATCCTGAAGGAACGGCTGGAGCGGCTGGGAGATCGTCTGGAGCAGAACGCCCGCCGGCTGACGCTGCAGGAGGCGGTGGTGCTGGGGCTGCAGCGTCAGCCGCGGCTCGCCCGCGACTACGACCAGCTGCAGGCGCTGCAATGGCAGGGCATCGCCATCCGCCGGGAATGGTCGCCCTCCCTGCTGGCCGACAACGACGATCCGGGCCTGGTGGGCTGGCGCCGCGTCCGCGAACGCGACAGCAGCAACGACACCCTGGATGGCATCAGCCTCACCAACAACCTGCGCAGCAGCGCCTACAGCGTGCCGCGCCTCACCCTCGACTGGACCTTCTTCGACCCCAGCCGCACCCCACGGCTGCGATCGAACCTGGCGGCCCAGCAGGCCCAGGAACTGCTGTTCGACATCACCGCCCGCGACCTGATCCTCGACATCCAGACCCGCTACTACGCCCTGCAGCGACTGCAGGAGCTCGAGCAGGCCTACCGCAGGCTCTACAAACTGGCCGGCTCCCTGGCCCAGGCCGCCGGCGGCAACGACCAGCTGCGCACCGAGGAACTGGCCCTGGTCGAGAGGCGGGTGCGCACCCACGACGCCCTGGTGCGCACGGCGGCCGAGCTGGCAGACCTGCTGAGCCTGGCCCCCGGAGATCTCGCCCTGCCCGCCGAACCCCTGCAGGCCAGCGGCAGCTGGCCCCTGGACCGGTCGACCACCATCACCGAGGCCCTGGCCCTGCGGGAAGAGATCCGCCGCAGCCTGACCGGCGCAGACGGCCTGTCGTGGTCGGCACGGGCGGTGCAGAGCCGCTACCTGCCCAGCCTGGGCCTGCGGGGACAGCTGAAATCAGAAATCGAGAACTACAACCTGCAGTCGCTCGAAGCCCCCAGCAGCACCACCAGCGGCGGCAACGGCAGCACGCGGCTCGACGGCGGGCTGCAGCTGAGCTGGCGCCTGTTCGACGGCGGCATCCTCGCCGCCGAGGCGACGGCCCTGCGGCGCCAGGCGGATCAGTCGCTGCAACAGGCCGCCCTCGACCGGCTGACGGTGACGCGACAGGTGGAAAGCAGCCACGCGAGCTACACCACCAGCCGGATCCTGCTCGACAGCACCCGCGAGCAGCTGCGGGCCGCCCGGGGGGCCCTGGACGGAAGCAGCGGAAAGGACGCCACGACCCTGGTGCAGACGATCGAGAAGCTGCGTCAGGCCCTGGAGGCCGAAGCCGCCGCCCGCGAGCAGCACAACACCGCCCTGGCCGAGCTCTACCGCTATTCGGCCCGCTGGCCGGAGGGGGCCCCTACGCTGGTGGACCAGCGACGGCAGGAGCTGCGCCAGCGCTGATCGCGGCCGGTTCAAGCATCAGCTTGCTGGACTTCAGCCCCTCTTCCACCGGGATCGGGTAGTTGCCGTCGAAGCAGGCGGTGCAGAACTGGCCGGCCTCGGCCCTGGCGCAGGTCACCATGCCCTCGCGGCTGAGGTAGCCGAGGGAATCGACCCCCAGGTGGGCGGCGATGGCGGCCTGGTCGAGACGGGCGGCGATCAGCTGGTCCTGGCTGTCGGTGTCGATGCCGTAGAAGCAGGGGTGGGTGACCGGTGGTGAACTGATGCGCATGTGCACCTCCCGGGCCCCGGCCTCGCGGAACGCCTGCACCAGCTTGCGGCTGGTGGTACCCCGCACGATCGAATCATCAACGACGACGATCCGCTGGCCTTCCAGCACGTCGCGCAGGGGATTGAGCTTGACGCGGATGCCTGCCTCACGCATGGCCTGGGTGGGCTGAATGAAGGTGCGGCCCACGTAGCGGTTCTTGATCAGACCATCGCCGAAGGGAATGCCGCTGATCTGGGAGAAGCCGATGGCGGCGGGAATGCCCGAATCGGGCACACCAATCACCAGATCAGCCTCGACCGGCGATTCGCGGGCCAGCTGCTGGCCGATGCGACGGCGGTAGCTGTAGAGGGATTCACCGAAAAAGCAGCTGTCGGGCCGGGCGAAGTAGATGAGCTCGAAGACGCACAGATGCGGAGTCGCCTCGGCCCAGCGCCGCCGCAGGGGCTCGGCCTCGCCGGCGCGGAAGCGCACCAGCTCCCCGGCGGCCACATCATCCACATGGGCGGCGCCGATGATGTCGAGCCCACAGGTTTCGCTGCTCACGACCCAGCCGGCACCGGGATCATCGCCGAGGCGACCGAAGACGAGGGGCCGCAGGCCGTGGTCGTCCCGCAGGGCATAGAGGGCCTCGGGGGTGCCGATGGCGAGGCTGAAGGCCCCCCGGCAGCGGGCCGCGGCGGCCATGATCGCCGCATCCCAGTCGAGGCCGGCGTTGACCTGCCGCTGGACGGCGAAGGCGATCAGTTCGCTGTCGGTGCTGGTGGAGGTGCAGAAACCCTCCTGGGCCAGCTCGTCCCGCAGGGTGACGGTGTTGACCAGATTGCCGTTGTGGGCCAGGGCGAAGGGCCCGAGGCGGGTCATCAGCACCAGGGGCTGGGCGTTGCAGACCCGCGAGCTGCCGGTGGTCGAGTAGCGGGTGTGGCCCACGGCCTGGGTGCCCGGCAGGCGCTCGAGCACGTCCTGGTCGAACACCTGGCTCACCAGGCCCATGTCCTTGTGCAGGCGCACCTTCTGGCGGTCGAAGACGGCGATTCCCGCCGATTCCTGGCCCCGGTGCTGCAGGGCATAGAGGCCGAAATAGCAGAGGCTGGCGACGGGTTCGGATGCCGACAGCACGGCGAACACCCCGCAGGCTTCCTGCGGTCGATCGGGGGCGTCCGAAGACTCGGAGCGGACGTGCGACGGCACCACGGGCTCGTTCATCATGACCGCTTAATCATTGTGCCCCATCGGGGTCAGCAGCCAGCCGCCGGGGCAGGGCGCCTTCGTAGACCCGCCGCAGGGCCTCCACCGACCAGTCGAGGGGATCGGCGGCACCGAGCTGCAGCCGCAGCCTGCCCTCGGCGCTGCTGCTGCCGAGGACCTGGGCGGGACAGCCCTGCTCCGCGAGCAGGGCCAGCAGGGGAGCGGGATCGTCGCCGGCGGCGGCCACCAGCACGCGGCTGCCGCCTTCGGCGAACAGCAGGCGCTGCAGCGGCAGCGGCGATGGGGGCAGCTGGATGGTGACGCCAGCCGCCGAGGCCATCGCCATCTCGGCCAGGGCCACCAGCAGACCACCGTCGGAGAGGTCGTGGGCGGCCTCCACCAGACCGGCGGCGATGGCGGCCCGCAGGGCGGCCTGCACCCGCTTCTCGAGGTCGAGGTCGGGGCGCGGCGGCCGGCCGGTGCAGAGGCCATGGCACACCTGCAGCCAGCTGCTTCCGGCCAGCCCCAGGCGGTCATCGCCGGGCGGCGTGTCGAGGGGCAGGCCCAGCAGCAGCAGCGGCCGCCCCGGCTGGCGCCAGGCCAGGCCGGCGAGACGGTCGAGGTCAGCGATGCGGCCCACCATCCCCACCACCGGTGTGGGCTGGATGGGCTGCACCGTGCCGTCAGGCAGGCGGGTGTCGTTGTAGAGCGAGACGTTGCCGCCGGTGACGGGGGTGTCGAGGGCACGGCAGGCCTCGGCCAGCCCGCGGCAGGCCATCGCCAGCTGCCAGTAGCCGGTGGGGGTCTCGGGGGACGGGAAGTTGAGGTTGTCGGTGACCGCCAGCGGCTCGGCCCCCACACAGCTGAGGTTGCGGGCGGCCTCGGCGACGGCGGCCATCGCCCCCCGCTCGGGATCGAGGGCGACCCAGCGGTTGGGGCAGTCGACGGTGGCGGCCACACCGAGGCGACTGGGCTGGACGGCCAGCGGCCCCTGCTGCGGCCGCAGCCGCAGCACGGCGGCATCGGCGCCACCGGGGGGCACCACGGTGTTGGCCTGCACCTGGTGGTCGTACTGGCGCCACACCCAGCGCTTGCTGGCGATGGTGGGGTCATCGAGGAGCCGGGGCAGCTGCTCGAGCACGATCGCCGGCTCCAGGGGGGGCAGAGTCGCCTCCTGCCAGGCCCAGTGGGCCTGCACCTCGGCGGGGGGCTCGGCCAGCAGCGACCGCTGGTTGATCGGGGTGTCCTCCGCCAGGGCCCGGGCCGGCACCTCGGCCGCCACGGCCCCCTGGTGCAGCACCCGCACCACCGGCTCGGCCAGCACCCGCCCCACCACCGCCGCCTGGAGCCCCCAGCGGCGGAACCGCTGCATCAGGGCCTCTTCGGTGCCGGCCGTGACCACGAACAGCATCCGCTCCTGGGATTCACTGAGCAGGTACTCGTAGGCCGTCATGCCGGTCTCGCGGGCCGGCACCCGATCGAGGTCGAGCTCGATGCCCACATGGCCCTTGGCGGCCATCTCGGCACAGCTGCAGGTGAGGCCGGCGGCCCCCATGTCCTGGGCGGCGACCACATCACCGCTCTGGAAGGCCTCGAGGCAGGCCTCGATCAGCCCCTTCTCGAGAAAGGGGTCACCCACCTGCACCGCCGGCCGGTCATCCAGCGACGCCTCGCTGAGCTCGGCACTGGCGAAGCTGGCCCCGCCCATGCCATCGCGGCCGGTGGTGCTGCCCACGTAGACCACCGGATTACCCACCCCGGCGGCCCCCGAACGGACGATGTCGTCGGTCTCCATCAGCCCCAGGGCCATGGCATTGACCAGCGGATTGCCGGCGTAGCTGCCGTCAAAGGCCACCTCACCGGCGACCGTCGGCACACCGACGCAGTTGCCGTAGTGGGCGATGCCCGCCACCACACCCTCCATCAGGCCGACGTTGCGGGGATCGTCGAGGGGACCGAAACGCAGGGCGTTGAGCAGGGCGATGGGACGGGCGCCCATGGTGAAGATGTCGCGCAGGATGCCCCCCACACCGGTGGCCGCCCCCTGGAAGGGTTCGACGGCCGAGGGATGGTTGTGGCTTTCGATCTTGAAGGCCAGCCGGTGGCCGTCGCCGAGGTCGACCACGCCGGCGTTCTCCCCCGGACCCACGAGGATGCGCGGCCCCTCGGTCGGAAAACCCCGCAGCAGAGGCCTCGAATTGCGATAGCAGCAGTGTTCGGACCACATGACGCCGAACATGCCGAGCTCGGCCCGGTTGGGGTGCCGCCCCAGCCGCCGCACGATCTCGTCGTAGTCGTCAGGGGTGAGGCCTTCGCGGGACACCTGGGCGGCGATGGCCGGATCGGCCGCGGCGAAGGCGGTGGCGGAGGAGGCCATGGCGAACGGCACCAGGGACTGTTCAGTCTCGCCGATGCGCCCCCCGCGACCCGGGGTCAGATCCAGGGGTCCTCGTCGTCATCCAGCGATCGCGCCGGTCGGCGGGATGAGGGACGCCGGGGTTGGTCATCACGGACGGCATCGCGGTCACGGACGGCATCACGGTCGTCATCGCGGAGGTCATCGCGGAGACGACCGATGAGATCCTCGCCGCTGTCCCGCAGGCGCTCGCCCCAGCCCCGCAGACGCTCCTCGACGCCATCGAGCCCGAAGCCCTCGACCTCGTCACCCCCGAAGCGGTCGCGCAGGCCGTCGCGCCAGCGGCGGGATCGGCTCAGCACCTGCTCCCGCACGCCGGCGCGATCGAGGGGCAGGTCGTCGAGACCCTGCAGGGCCGCTTCGACCTGGCCGGGGCGCTGATCAAGGATGCGATCGGGATCGAGGCGCCAGCGGCTGGTGCCCGGCAGCCGCGGGTCGCTGCGGGCCACCAGGTAGTGGACGATGCGACCGCTGGCGTGTTCGACGACGGCATCGATCAGGCGGCCGAGGGGCTGGCCGCCACGGCCGATCAGCTCGGCCTCCAGCAGCGTGGGGAGCAGGTCAAGGGTCTCCTGGTCGGTGTCGGCCGGTTCACCGCGGACCAGCGCTTCGCCGGGGTTGAGGCTGAGCAGCTGATCGAGGCGCCAGACGGTGCGCCGCGGACCGAAGGTCGCCGGCCGGCAGCTCCAGCCCAGCACCCGGTGGCAGGGGGGATGCATCCAGATCTGATGGCCGAGACCCCGGTCGCCGCCATCGCTGTGCTGCACCCGCGCCCGCAGCAGCTCGGAGACGGCCAGATGGCGGGAGGCGGGCATCGGAACGTCAGCTGCGGATCTGCACGGGCATGACCAGGTACGTGAAGCGCTCGACGGCATCAGTGCCGACGAACACCGCCGGGCTGGTGGGGGCGTTGCAGCGCAGCTCGACCTCGGCATCGGGCATCACCTTGAGGCCATCGAGCAGGTAACGCACGTTGAAGGCGATCTCGAAGGGGTCACCCTCGATGCTGGCCGCCAGCGACTCGGAGCCGCTGCCCACGTCCTGGGCATCGGCGCTGATCTGCAGCCGCCCGGCGCTGGCCCCTTCGACCCGCAGCTTGACCACGCTGCTCTGCTGATCGGCCAGCACGGCGATGCGCTCGAGGGCCCCCACGAGGGGCCGGCGTTCGACCCGCACCGCTCGGCTGAAGCTGTCGGGCACCAGCTGGCCGTAGTTGGGGTAGGTGCCCTCCAGGGTGCGGCTGGTAAGCACCTGGTCCTCCCAGAGGAAGACGATCTGCCCCCTGTCGCAGAAGAGGCTCAGGGGCTGGTCGCCGCTGCGGGCCGACAGCAGCCGTTCCAGCTCGCGCAGGGAGCGGGCGGGCACGGTCACGGCGAAGCTGTCAACGGTGTCGCCGGTCGTGGCCGTCGATTCCGCCTCGGCACCGGCATTGCGCAGCACCGCCAGGCGATGGCCGTCGGTGGCGGCGAATTCGAGCCCGGCGGCGTCGACGCGCAGGTGCACCCCGGTGAGGATCTGCTTGGCCTCATCGCCACTGGCGGCGAAGAGGGTGCGGCGCAGCCCCTCGACCATGGCCGTGCCACTGAGCTGCAGGGTCTGGCCCGACTGGACCAGGGGCAGGTCGGGGAAGTCTTCGGCGGTGAGGCCACGCACCTGGTAGCTGCCGCTGAGGGCCGAGAGGTGGGCCTGCTCGTCCCCTTCGGCCACCGCCAGGGTGAGGGGGCCCTCGGGGGGAAGGCGGCTGACGATGTCTCCGAGCAGGCGGGCGGGCAAGGTGATGGCGCCGCTGGCCTCGACGGCGGCAGGAAAGCTGGTCTGGATGCCGAGGCTGAGGTCAAAGCCGGTGAGGCTGAGGCGACCGGCGGCGGCATCGGCCGCCACGAGCACGTTCGCCAGCACCGGATGGGTCGGGCGAGCGGCGATCGCCCGGCTCACGAGCTGCAGGCTCGCGCTGAGTTCTGACTGGCTGCAGACCACCTTCATCGCCACGGCCGCCGGAGGTCACACCACGCTTCCACACCGGCCCCGGAAGCGCAATGCGGGCCCACCGAACCCCCCACTTCCTGTCCATAGGTTCAAAGGATTTCAAGAAGGAAGACCAACAGCCAGTGGTCGTAGAGCCTGGGGAAATGGTGGAAAACATCGAGGAGCCCCGTCAGACCTGGACAGCTGCCTCCCCAGGTCTGAGGAGGGTTTTCATCCAATCGGGGACGATAGCGGCGTTCTCCCCATTCTCCGCAGCCTGGGGAGAACCGTGGGATCGGGGGGCGCCCGGTTCTCCACCCGTTCTCCGCAGCTTTGCCGCCCGTGCTCCCCAGACAGTCCGCCGGCCGGCCGCCGCCGTTGCCTCAGAACCCCAGCACCCGCGCCACGGTCTCCAGGTCGGGCTGCAGCCCGGCGTGGAAGCCGGCACTGCCGTTCTCCAGGGCTGTGCCGGGGTCCTTCAGGCCATTGCCGGTGAGCACGCACACCACCCGGGCTCCAGCCGGCACCTCTTCGGCCCGGCTGAGCAGGCCCGCCACCGATGCGGCGCTGGCCGGTTCGCAGAAGACGCCCTCCTGAGAGGCAAGGAAGCGGTAGGCCTCGAGGATCGCCTCGTCGCTGATGGCGGCGAAACCACCACCGCTCTCCTCCCGCACCTGCAGCGCCCGCGCCCGGTTGGCGGGATTGCCGATGCGGATCGCCGTCGCCACGGTTTCGGGGTCTTCGACGGTGGTGCCGCTCACCAGCGGCGCCGCACCGGCGGCCTGGAAGCCCATCATCCGCGGCAGGCCGCGGCTGCGACCGTTCTGCCGGTATTCCTGAAAGCCCATCCAGTACGCCGTGATGTTGCCGGCGTTGCCCATGGGAATGCACAGCCAGTCGGGGGCATCACCGAGCACGTCGACGATCTCGAAGGCGGCCGTCTTCTGCCCCTGGAGCCGGTAGGGGTTGAGCGAGTTGACCAGGGTCACCGGATAGCGCTCGGCCACCTCGCGGACGATCGCCAGAGCCCGGTCGAAGTTGCCCTTCACCGCCAGCACCTCGGCGCCATAGACAAGGGCCTGGGCGAGCTTGCCCTGGGCCACGTAGCCATCGGGGATGAGCACATAGGCCCGCATGCCCCCGCGGCGGGCGTAGGCGGCGGCGGCGGCCGAGGTGTTGCCCGTGCTGGCGCAGATCACCGCCTCGGCGCCGTCTTCCTTGGCCTTGCTCACCGCCATGGTCATCCCCCGGTCCTTGAAGCTGCCGGTGGGGTTGAGACCGTCGACCTTGAGCCACACCCGGATTCCCCGCCCGAGCCGTTGCTCGAGGGCCGGAGCCGGCACCAGCGGCGTCGCGCCTTCGCCGAGGCTCACCACCGGTGTGCGGTCCGTCACCGGCAACCAGGGCCGGTAGCTGTCGATCAGACCCGGCCAGGCCTGGGTGATCGGTGGCTTGAGCAGCCGCCGCAGCGTCTCGGGGACAGGCACGGGCCCTGAAAAAGGCGAATCTAGGCCCGGGTCCGGCCCTCAGTTGCCCCGCAGGCCGTCGAGGGGCGCTTCGGAGAAGAACCGCACCAGATCGCTGATCGAGGACGCCTTCTTGAGCAGTCCGAGCAGCTGGGGCAGATCCACGGCCATCTCCTCGGCCGGGTAGGCCCGCAGCACCCCGAGGGGCGACAACCGACCGCCCCCTTCGGCGACCCCCAGCACCAGGGCCGACCGCAGGGCCGGCACGCCGGCCCGGGGGGCCCGCAGGGGGTGCACCACGGCGGTGGCCCTGGTGAGCAGCGCTTCACCGATGCGGGTGTTGAGCAGGCGGCTGGTGAGCGACACGGGCACGGGCAGCTCGGTGGTGAGCAGGCTGCGGACACTGGCCGGGTTCTGGTTGCCGAAGCGCAGCACATCGGCCAGCAGGCCGCTGGGCACGCCGGTGCGCACGAAGCTCTCGAGGTCGCGGGTGTAGATGGTGCGGCGGAAGGCGCCGCTCACAAAGACGATGTTCTCGGTGGCCAGGGCCGGGCCGGCGCCCATGGCCAGGGTCACCGCCAGCATCAGGCCGGCCTGACGGGCCGGGCTGACCGATCGCAGAGGGGTCCGCACCAGGGGCGCCGCAGAGGTCAGGGCAATTTACGCCGGTTGGGCGATATCGAGCTCCCGACGCAGGTCGGGTTCGACCATCACGTCGCGCACCAGCCGCACCACCCCCCGTTCGGCCAGTCCCCGGGCCAGGTCGAGCCCCATCCGACGCAGGTCGGGTTCCCGCAGCAGCCTCGGCAGCCGCCGGGTGAGCAGGCCCACCTCGAACCCCGGCAGCTGCCGCAGGATCCGCAGCAGCTCCCGCACCGGCTCGAGGTCGAGCAGGGGATCACGGCCGCCGGCCCCACGCAGGGGTCGTTGCAGACCCGGAGGGCGCAGCTGGCGGGGCAGCTGCCGGCCCAGGGTCAGCAGCAATCGCCAGCCCGCCGCATCCACCCGTTCGACGGCGGCATCGACCAGCTGCTGCCGCAGCAGTCCACCACCGGGGGAGAACAGAAAATCGAGGGTCTGGTCGAGCAGCTGTTCGAGGTCGAGCTGCTGCTGGTTGGCGGCGCTGAGCACCAGGTTCTCGAGCCGGCTCCAGCGGAAATGGTCCCCGTCGAAGAGCATCTCGCGCAGGGAGCGGCGCAGGTCTGGATCGTCGTCTTCGAGCAGTCGCCGGGCGAAATAGGGGTAGGCGGCGCCGAGGATCTTGAAATCGCGGTCGACGCTGAGGGCGATGCCTTCGAGCGTGATCAACGAACGGATGATCAGGGCGTAATACGGCGGAACCCGGAAGGGGAAGCGATACATGACCCCGGAGAGGTCATCGGTGACCGCCTTGAAGTCCATGCGGCTCACCCCCGCCTCGAGGGCCTGGCTGAACACCGTCTCAAAGGCGGGCACGATCGGCCGCAGGTCCACTTCCTCGCTGAGAAAGCCGAGGGTGACGAAGTCTTTGGAGAGCTTGTCGAAATCGCGGTTGACCAGGTGCACGACGGCGCGGATCAGACCGTTGCGCGATTCGCGGGCCACCTCACTCATCATGCCGAAGTCGAGGTAGGCCAGGCGTCCGTCGGCCAGGGCCAGCAGGTTGCCCGGATGGGGGTCGGCATGGAAGAAGCCGTGCTCAAGCAGCTGCTGCAGGCTGCAGTTCACCCCCACCTCCACCAGTTCTTCGGGATCGACCCCAAGGGCCTTGACCGCGTCAAGGCGGGTCAGCTTGACCCCATCGATCCACTCCATCGTCAGCACCCGCCGGCTGGTGTGGGAGCGATGGATCGCCGGCACGGCGATGCGATGGTTGTGGGCATGGAGGGCCGCGAAGCGTTCGGCATTCGAGGCTTCGTTGAAATAGTCCATCTCTTCGAAGACCCGTTTGCCCAGCTCGTCGATCAGGGCCACCAGATCGCTGCGGATCAGGCCGATGTTGGCCATCAGCCAGACGGCGATGTTGCGGACGATGTAGAGGTCGAGGGTGATCTGTTCCCGTAGGCCGGGTCGTTGCACCTTGACCGCCACCGGTCGGCCGTCAGGAAGGCTGCCCCGGTACACCTGGCCCAGGGACGCCGCCGAGATCGGTTCGGCATCGAGCTGCCCGTAGAGCTCGGCCACTGTTGCCCCCAGGTCCTCTTCGATGCAGGCCATGGCCAGATCACTGGGAAAGGCCGGCAGCTGGTCCTGCAGCCGCGCCAGTTCTTCGAGCAACACCGGCGGCACGATGTCGGGCCGGGTCGAGAGGGCCTGGCCGGCCTTGATGAACGCCGGGCCCAGGTCAGCCAGCAGGGCCGCGCATTCGCGGGCCCGGGCCCGGGCCCGTTCGGGCTGGCGCAGGGCGCCGCTGAGACGGTCGCTGGCCACGGCCAGCAGGTAGAGCCCGATGGGCACGAGCGTCTGCCAGAGCCGGCGCAGCAGGCGCTGGGGATGGCCGGCATAGATGCGGGTGATGGCCGCCGGGTCGTAGCTCAGCAGCCCCGCGGCTTCGATGAAGTCGCCGATGTCGCCCGACGGTTCTGCCGCCGCCGCTGCATCAGCAGGTGGGGCATCACCGAGCACGGCATCACCGAGCACGGCGGCGCGCATGGCGGCCAGGCTGGCTTCGGCAGTGGTTGGCGGCATCGGCAGGGCGGCGGGACTGGCTGGACTGGAAAGGGGGACCACCGTAGGTGGCCTGGGTGGAGGGTCGTGGCCGGCCCTGGCTGGCGTTCTGTAGCGATTGGAACCATTGACCCTTGATTTGGTAGTAATCGCTACATGAAGTGCCCCTGTTAGCGGGGACGTTGGGGGTTGCCCTGCCCCTGCCGATGCTGACCCTGGCCCCCGTGGCCGCCGCCGTGCCCTCGGTGGGGACCGCCAACAACGGCTTCGTGCTGATCAGTGCTGCCCTGGTGCTGCTGATGACACCGGCGCTGGCGTTCTTCTACGCCGGCTTCGTGCGGGGTCGCAATGTGCTCAACACCCTGATGATGAGCTTCGGCTCCCTGGCCCTGGTCAGCGTGGTCTGGGTCGTGGTGGGCTACAGCCTGGCCTTCTCCCCCGGCCATGGCCCCCTCGCCCCTTTCATCGGCGGCCTCGGCTGGGCGGGCCTGGTCAACTGGTCGACCCCCGTCAGTGACGGGGGGCCCAGCCACGGGGCCGTCGCCCTCTTTCAGCTCACCTTCGCCGTCATCACCCCCGCCCTGATCTCGGGGGCCGTGGTCGAGCGGATGGCCTTCAGGGCCTGGATGCTCTTCGTGCTGCTGTGGAGCTTTGTCGTCTACATCCCCGTGGCCCACATGGTCTGGGCACCGGGTGGATTTCTCGGCACGTCGGGGGGGCTCGGGGCCCTTGATTTCGCCGGTGGCTATCCGGTCGAGATGGCCTCGGGCCTCGCGGCGGCGGTGGCGGCCGTCGTGGTCGGTCCCCGGCGCGGCCATCCGGCCCAGATCGCCCCGCCCCACAACGTGCCGTTGATCGTGCTGGGGGCCGGCCTGCTCTGGTTCGGCTGGCTGGGATTCAACGGCGGCAGCGGCCTGGTGGCCGGCGAGCTGGCCAGCCTGGCCTGCCTCACCACCAACAGCGCCGGGGCCGCCGCCGCCCTGGTGTGGATGCTGATCGAGACCCAGCAGCGGGGCAAACCCACCGCCGTCGGCGTCGCCACCGGGGCGGTGGCCGGCCTGGTGGCGATCACCCCGGCCGCCGGTTTCGTCACCCCGATGGCCGCCCTGGCCATCGGTGCCCTGGCGGCCCTGGCCTGCAGCCAGGCCCTGCAGCTCAAGGGCCGCCTCCATCTCGACGACAGCCTCGACGTGCTGCCGGTCCATGGCCTCGCCGGCCTGCTGGGGGTGCTGCTCACCGGTGTTTTCCACGGTGGCCCCGGCCAGCTGTGGCTTCAGCTGCAGGCCGCTGCCTTCACGGCGTTGTGGGTGGTGGTGGGCACCTACGTGGTGCTGCGGCTGGTGGCCCTGGTCGAGCCCTTGCGCGTGCATCCGGATGAAGAACGCCAGGGCCTCGATGTGAATGCCCATGGTGAAGAGGCCTACAACAACGAATTCACCGGCTGACCGCCCCTTGGGGATCACCGTCAGACTCGCTACGGTCGGCATGTTCATGGGCAGCTGCCGTGCTCACCGCCCTGCGGCTCGAGAACATCGCCCTGGCCGAAAGCCTTGAGCTGAGCTTTGCCGAGGGGTTCAGCGTCTTCACCGGTGAGACCGGTGCCGGCAAGTCGCTGCTGCTCGATGCCCTTGATGCCCTCACCGGCGGCGCCCAGGGGAGCCAGGGGGGCCGGCTGCTGCGGGCCGGCGCCAGCCGTGGCCGCATCGAGGCCAGCTTCAGCCTCACGCCCCCCGTCGCCGCCTGGCTCGAGGCCCAGGAGCTGGAGGTCGACGATGACGAGCTGCTGCTCAGCCGTGACTGGCGCCTGCAGGACGGGCGCCTCAGCAGCCGCCACCGGCTCAACGGCATCGCCCTCGGCCGTGCCCAGGTGCAGGACCTTCGGCCGCTGCTGATCGATCTCACCGTTCAGGGCCAGACCCAGCAGCTGGCCCGGCCGGGCCAGCAGCGCCGCTGGCTCGACCGCTGTGCCGGTGAGGAGGGGCTGGCCATCTTCGATGGTGCCCGCCGGGCCTTTCGCCGCTGGCGCGAGGCCGCCGCTGCCCTGCAGCAGGCCCGGGAGCAGGAGCAGGACCGCCAGCGGGACCGGGAGCGCCAGGAGCAGCTGCTGCAGGACCTGGAGGCCGCCGATCTGCAGGATCCCCACGAGCGGGAGCGGTTGCAGGGTGAGCAGGACCGCGCCGCCCACGGGGTGCGGCTGCAGGAGGGTCTGGCCGTGCTCAGCGGGCGGCTGGTGGACGGAGCCGACGGGGCCCCGTCGGCCCTCGATCACCTCGCCGCCTGTGGCCACGAGCTGCAGCAGATGGCGCAGCTCGACGGGGGCCTTGCCCCCTGCCTGGAGGAGCTGCTCGACGCCCAGGCGGGCCTCGAGACCCTGGTGCGCTCGCTCGAGCGCTATGGCGCCGCCCTCGAGAGTGATCCGGCCAGCCTGGCGGCGGTGCAGGAGCGGCTGGCGAATCTCAGGGCCCTGGAGCGGCGCCATGGGCTCACCCTGGCCGGGCTGATCGCGCTCAGGGACCGGCTGCGGCTCGAGCTGGAGCCGGGCGGTGCCGCCGCGGGCCTCGCGCGGCTGCAGCAGGCCGAAGCCGAGGCCCGGGCCGAGCGTGACCGCTGCCAGGGCCTGCTGAGCGACCAGCGCCGTCGTTCGGCGATCACCCTCGAAGAGCAGCTGATGGAGGCCCTGCGGCCGATGGGCCTGGCCAACGTCCGCTTCGCCGTGGCGGTCGAGCCTGGCGATCCGTCGGAAGACGGTGCCGATGCCGTCGCCTTTCTGTTCTCGGCCAACCCGGGCCAGCCCCTCGCTCCCCTCGCCGAAGTGGCCTCCGGCGGTGAGATGAGCCGCTTTCTGCTGGCCCTCAAGACCTGCCTGGCCGCCGCCGATCCCCACGTGACGCTGCTGTTCGACGAGATCGACAGCGGCGTGAGCGGCCGGGTGAGCGGCACCATGGCCCGGCTGCTGCGGCGCCTGGCCGCCAGCCGCCAGGTGTTCTGCGTCACCCACCAGCCCCTGGTGGCGGCCGCCGCTGACCATCATTTCCGCGTCAGCAAGAGCGTCGAAGACGGGATCACCCGTTCGCAGGTGTCCCCCCTGCGGGACACCCGCGCCCGCGAGGCCGAGCTGGCGGAACTCGCCGGCGGCGACAGCGGCGAGGCGCGGGAGTTCGCCGCCAGCTTGCTGGGCCGCCGGGTCGCCTGACGCCCGGCCTACACTTCTTCACCATTGATGACCCCCGCATGAGGCCCGCCAGCGCTGAGGACGCGGCCCTGCGGGCACTGAACGGCGGCAGCCTCGGCGAGCGGATCATGGTCCGCGGCGCCCGCCAGCACAACCTGCGCAACGTCGATCTCGCCATCCCCCGCAACCGTCTGGTGGTGTTCACCGGGGTCAGCGGCAGCGGCAAGAGCTCCCTGGCCTTCGACACGATCTTCGCCGAGGGTCAGCGGCGCTATGTCGAGAGCCTCTCGACCTACGCCCGCCAGTTTCTCGGCCAGGTCGACAAGCCCGACGTCGATGCCATCGAGGGGCTGTCGCCGGCCATCTCGATCGACCAGAAGTCGACCAGCCACAACCCCCGCTCGACCGTCGGCACGGTCACCGAGATCCAGGACTATCTGCGGCTGCTGTTCGGCCGTGCCGGCGAGCCCCACTGCCCCCACTGCGAGCGGCCCATCCGCCCCCAGACCATCGACGAGATGGTGGACCACATCCTGCAGCTGCCCGAGGGTTGCCGCTATCAGCTGCTGGCGCCGGTGGTGCGGGGCAAGAAAGGCACCCACACCAAGCTGCTCAGCGGCCTGGCGGCCGAGGGGTTCGCCCGCGTGCGCATCAACCGCGAGGTGCGCGAGCTGGCCGACAACATCGAGCTCGACAAGAACCACGCCCACGACATCGAGGTGGTGGTCGACCGGCTGGTGGCCCGGGAGGGGGTGCAGGAGCGGCTCACCGATTCGTTGCGCACCACCCTCAAGCGGGGCGACGGCCTGGCGCTGGTGGAGGTGGTGCCCAAGGCCGGTGAGGAGATGCCGGCGGGGGTCGAGCGCGAGCGTCTCTATTCCGAGAACTTCGCCTGCCCCGAACACGGGGCCGTGATCGAGGAGCTCTCGCCGCGGCTGTTCTCGTTCAACAGCCCCTATGGCGCCTGCGCCGCTTGCCATGGCATCGGCTTTCTCAAGCGCTTCACCGAGGCCCGGGTGGTGCCTGACCCGACCCTGCCGGTCTACGCCGCCATCGCCCCCTGGAGCGACAAGGAGAACAGCTATTACTTCTCGTTGCTGTACAGCGTCGGCCAGGCCTACGCCTTCGAGCTCAAGACCCCCTGGAACCAGCTCAGCCGCACCCAGCAGGAGGCCGTGCTGTTCGGCACCGTCGAGCCGATCCGCATCGAGGCCGACAGCCGCTACCGCAAGGCCGGTGGGTATGAACGGCCCTTCGAGGGGGTGCTCGCCATCCTCGAGCGCCAGCTGCGGGATGCCGGCGGCGAGGCCGCCCGCCAGAAGCTGGAGAAGTATCAGGACCTGGTGGCCTGCGCCGACTGCGCCGGCCAGCGCCTGCGGCCCGAGGCCCTGGCCGTGCGCCTCGGCCCCTACGGCATCACCGACCTCACCGCCGTGAGCGTGTCCGAGGGGCTCGAGCGCATCGAAGCGCTGATGGGCCAGGGCGGCACCGAGGGCGGAGCCCTGCTGAGCGAACGCCAGATCCGCATCGCCGATCTGGTGCTGCGCGAGATCCGCCTGCGGCTGCGGTTTCTGCTCGATGTCGGCCTCGATTACCTCACCCTCGACCGGCCGGCCATGACCCTCTCGGGCGGTGAAGCCCAGCGGATCCGCCTCGCCACCCAGATCGGTGCCGGACTGACGGGGGTGCTCTACGTGCTCGATGAACCGAGCATCGGTCTGCACCAGCGCGACAACGACCGCCTGCTGGCCACCCTGCTCAAGCTGCGCGACCTGGGCAACACCCTGATCGTGGTCGAACACGACGAAGACACCATCCGCGCCGCCGATCACCTCGTTGACATCGGCCCCGGGGCCGGCATCCACGGGGGTCGCATCGTCGCCGAAGGGGGTCTGGCCGACCTGATGGCCGCTGAGGAGTCCCTCACCGGCGCCTACCTCAGCGGTCGTCGCGCCATCCCCACCCCGGCCGAGCGGCGCAGCAGCGGCAGCCGCCGCCTGACGCTGGTGAACGCCAGCCGCAACAACCTCCAGGGGCTCACCGTCGAGATTCCCCTCGGGCGGCTGGTGGCGGTGACGGGGGTGAGCGGCAGCGGCAAGAGCACCCTCGTCAACGAACTGCTGCATCCGGCCCTTGAACATCGCCTGGGCCTGAAGGTTCCCTTCCCGGCGGGGCTGGATGACCTGCAGGGCATCACGGCGATCGACAAGGTGATCGTCATCGACCAGAGCCCCATCGGCCGCACCCCCCGCTCCAACCCCGCCACCTACACCGGTGCCTTCGATCCGATCCGGCAGGTGTTCGCCGCCACCGTCGAGGCCAAGGCCCGGGGGTACCAGGTGGGGCAGTTCAGCTTCAACGTCAAGGGCGGCCGCTGCGAGGCCTGCAGCGGCCAGGGGGTGAATGTCATCGAGATGAACTTCCTGCCGGATGTCTACGTGCAGTGCGACGTCTGCCGCGGCGCCCGCTACAACCGCGAGACGCTGCAGGTGAAGTACCGCGGCCACACCATCGCCGATGTGCTCGAGATGACGGTCGAGCAGGCCGCCGAGGTCTTCAGCGCCATCCCCCAGGCGGCCGACCGCCTGCGCACCCTGGTGGATGTGGGTCTGGGCTACGTCAAGCTCGGCCAGCCGGCGCCCACCCTCTCGGGGGGCGAGGCCCAGCGGGTGAAGCTGGCCAGCGAGCTGTCGCGGCGGGCCACCGGCAAGACCCTCTACCTGATCGACGAGCCCACCACCGGTCTCAGCTTCTACGACGTGCACAAGCTGATGGAGGTGATGCAGCGGCTGGTCGACAAGGGCAATTCGATCCTGGTGATCGAGCACAACCTCGATGTGATCCGCTGCGCCGACTGGATCATCGACCTCGGCCCCGAGGGGGGCACCCGCGGCGGCGAGATCGTCGTCTGCGGCACCCCTGAAGAGGTGGCCGCCCATCCCACCAGCCACACCGGTCGTTACCTGCGGCAGGTGCTGGCGCAGCATCCGCCCGATCGGCAGCTCACGGGTTGCAGCGTGGGCAGTGCCCAGGATCCGCTTCCCTGAGCCCATCGCGGCGGGGCCGCTGCTGCTGATGGTCACAGGCCACGCAGCCGTGCAGCTCGTGGGCGATCAGGTCGGTGGGGGTGCCGCACCAGTCGCAGGGCAACCCCGCCACGGTGTCCACCAGGCCCCAGCCGGGAGTGCCGCAGGCCGGACAGGTGCTGCGCAGCCGCCGCACGAGCCGGAAGGCCAGCCGCCGGATGCTGGCCATGCGGGTGGGGTTGAGGTGGGCGCGCATGTCGGTCTCCACCAGGACCTGGCCATCACTGGCATGGGGCAGGGCCCGTTCGATGGCCAGCGCCAGGGCGTCGCGGCTCATGATGCCCTTGCTCAGGGCCGGGGTGGGGCCCCGGTCGTGGCCCGGGCGGCTGGGTCGCACGATCAGCCCATGGCGGGGAAAGCCCACCTGCAGCAGCCAGGGGTCCAGGTCGGCGAGGTCGGCGACCCGGCGCTGGCTGAAGTTGGTGGCGGTGTGCAGCAGCTGTTCGCTCACCACCAGCCCGTGGCGGCCATCGACGAGGGTGAGCCATTCGCGACCCACCGCCAGCAGCGGCACGGCGGGGTGGGGGCCGAAGCTGCCCTCGCTGGCGATGCCGAGGTCAAGGTTGAGCTCGGCCATGCCGGCTTCGGCCTTGCGGCGGCAGGTGGTGGCCGCATCGGCAGGGCGTTCGCATTCGCCGCTGAAGGCGCCGAGGGTGTCGGTGTCGAAGGCCGTCGCCAGCTGCAGGGTCAGCCCCAGCCCCGCCTGCAGCGGCCGGGCCAGGGCCCTTTCCTTGCCGTGGCGGCTGGCCAGGGCGATGCGCCGTCCCTGAAACATGCCGTCGTCGACATAGAGACCTGCGTCGAACGTTAGGGCGCCTGCCGATCAGTGGCCCTGATCGTGGCGATCACGAGCGTTGCCCTGTGCGCTCCCCAGGTCTGATTTTCGCCTCCCTACAGTTCATCGACCCAAGCAGCACTGAGGCTTCTTCAGGCTCATCACGAGTCAAAGACGTCATCAGCACAGGTTGTGCACCTGACTCCATCTGGCCGTTCTGCACGTCAGTGCGGCAGGGAGGAATGCGATGTCTGATCACCATCTTTCGCCGGTCTCTTGCACCCGCTGTGTCCCCTCGCCCACGCACCATGACGCTGTTCCGCCGTCGTCTCAGCGCCGTTTCCGCTTCCCTTGCATCCCTGATGCTGCTGACGGCCTGCCTCGGCAATCCACCTGATCGAACCGGTGCAGGCGCCGGATCCTCAGCTCCCATCTCGGTGGTGAACGCTGATGCCGGCCTCGAAACCAAGACCATCAGCCTCGGCTTCGTGCCGATCCTGGAGGCCGCTCCCCTGGTGATGGGCGTTGAGAAGGGATTCTTCGCCCGCCATGGCCTGGAGGTGAAGCTCAGCAAGCAGGCCAGCTGGTCGGCGGCCCGTGACAATGTCGTGCTGGGCAGCGCCGGTGGCGGCATCGACGGGGGCCAGTGGCAGCTGCCGATGCCGCAGATGATCAGCGAAGGTGCCCTCACCAATGGCAAGAAGGTGCCGATGGTGATCCTGGCGATGTTGATGAGCCAGGGCAACGGCATCGCTGCGGCCAACGGTGTGCGCGACGGCAATCTTTCGGCTGACCTCAAGACCAGCGCACCGGGCTTCTTCACGGCATTTCAGAAGAAGGAAGGTCGTCGCTTCAGGGCGGCTTACACCTTCCCCAGGGCGAATCAGGACATCTGGATCCGCTACTGGCTGGCCGCTGGCGGCGTCAACCCTGACCGCGATGTTGAGCTGCTGACGGTGCCGGCCCCGGAGACGCTTCAGGGCATGAAGACGGGCACAATGGAGGCCTTCTCGACGGGTGATCCCTGGCCGAGCCGGATCACCAATGACCGGTTGGGTTATCTGGCGGCCACCACGGCGCAGATCTGGAAGGCCCACCCTGAGGAATACCTTGCCGTCCGCAAGGACTGGGTGGACGCCAACCCCAAAGCCGCCGTGGCCCTGCTCAAGGGTCTGATCGAGGCCCAGCGCTGGCTCGATCAGCCCGCCAACAAAGCCGAGGCCGCCAGGATTCTCGGTTCCCGCAAGTGGTACAACGTGCCGGTGCCGGTGCTGGAGAAGAGCCTGCGCGGGGAGTATCTGCTTGGCAGCAAGGATCAGGCCGTCAAGCAGCCGGGCCTGGGGCCCCTCTACTGGAGCAGCGATCGTGGGGTGATTTCGTATCCCTACAAGAGCCTGACCCTCTGGTTCCTGGTGGAGTCCCTGCGCTGGAAGTTCTATCCCGGCGTTGTCGATTCCATCGCCCAGGCCCAGGCCATCAACGACCGCGTCACCCGTGAAGACCTCTGGCGTCAGGCGGCCCAGGAGGTGGGCGTTCCCAGCAAGGACATTCCCACCGGCTCCAGCCGTGGCCGCGAAGTCTTCTTCGACGGTGTCGTCTACGACCCTGCCAATCCTCAGGCTTACCTCAACAGCCTGAAGATCAAGCGCTGATCCTTTCTTCAGGGTTCAAGCCGATTGGCTTTCCATTGTTCATCTTCAACGACAGCATCAACGTCATCATCATGACCAGCAACCGTCACCAGTCCTCCGGCCTCAGCCAGTGGTGGAAAGCCAATCGCCGCTCGATCATTCTGCCATTGCTCGGCATCGGTGGTTTTCTGCTCTTCTGGCAGCTCAGCGCCAGCCTGGGCCTCACCAAGCTGTCGGGGCCCCTCAGCCTCTGGACCGAGGAGCGCACCCGCGATCTGCTGCTATATCCCTTCTTTGATCGTGGTGGCCTTGATAAGGGACTGTTCCTGCACACCATGAGCAGCCTCTCCCGCGTCGCCCTCGGTTACAGCCTGGCGGCCATCGTCGGCATCGGCGTCGGCATCGCCGTCGGCCTCAGCCAGAACCTCAACCGCGCCTTTGATCCGCTGTTTCAGTTTCTGCGGATGATTGCCCCCCTGGCCTGGGTCCCGATTGCTCTTGTGCTCTTCCAGCAGAACCAGCCCGCGGCCATCTTTGTGATCTTCATCACGTCGATCTGGCCGATTCTGATCAACACCGCTGAGGGGGTGCGTCAGATTCCCCAGGATTACCGCAATGTCGCCCTGGTGTTGCAGATGTCGCAACGGCGCTTCTTCACCAAGATCCTGATCCCGTCGGCCCTGCCGTACATCTTCACCGGCCTGCGCATCTCCATCGGCCTGGCCTGGCTGGCCATCATCGCCGCCGAGATCGTCATGCCGGGCACCCCTGGCATCGGCTTCTTCATCTGGGATGCCAACCAGAACGGCTATGTCTCCGACATTGTTCTGGGTGTGATCTGGATCGGTGCCATCGGTCTGCTGCTTGACCGTCTGATGGCCTGGCTGCAGACCCGCATCGCCCGCTGATCAGCCATGGCCACGAATCTCCTGCAACCCTTTCAGCAGCTGTCTGAACGCCTGTCGGCCTTTGAGCAGAACCTGTTCACGCCTGGCAATGCCGTTCGCTTTCTGGTGGTCCGCTGCCTGCTGATGGCCTCAATGCTGCTCACTTTCTGGTGGCTCTGCCGTTCTTCTCTCTGATGCCATGACGTCACTTGTTTCTGTTCAGGATGTGACCAAGACCTTCCCCCTTGGTGGGGGTGCTCATTACCTTGCCCTGAAGGGCATCGACCTCGAGATTCGCAAGGGTGAATTCATCTCGCTGATCGGCCACTCCGGCTGCGGCAAGAGCACCCTGCTGAACATGATCGCCGGCCTTGATCTGCCGACCGACGGCACGGTGCTTCTCGATGGCGAGACCGTGCGCCGCCCCGGCCCCGACAAGATGGTGGTGTTCCAGAACTATTCGCTTCTGCCCTGGCTGAGCGTGCGCCAGAACATCGCCCTGGCCGTGGATGAGGTGCTGCCCGAGCTCACCTTTGCTGAACGCCACAGCGTCGTCGATGAGCACATCGCCATGGTCGGCCTTGGCCATGCGGCCGACAAAGCGCCCGGCCAGCTGTCCGGTGGCATGCGGCAGCGGGTGGCCATTGCCCGCGCCCTCGCCATCCGCCCGAAGCTGCTGCTGCTCGATGAGCCCTTCGGGGCCCTCGA
This sequence comes from uncultured cyanobacterium, assembly GCA_903871775.1. Lineage (GTDB taxonomy): Bacteria > Cyanobacteriota > Cyanobacteriia > PCC-6307 > Cyanobiaceae > CAIQIA01. Next base: position 180,219 of record CAIQIA010000011.1, on the reverse strand, counting down.
TGCCCTCACCCGCGGCAATCTGCAGGAGAAGCTGATGCAGATCTGCAACGAGCATGAACTCACGGCTGTGATGGTGACCCATGACGTTGATGAGGCGGTGCTGTTGTCAGATCGGATCGTGATGCTCACGAACGGACCCGGTTCCCGCATCGGTGGTGTGCTGGAGGTCGACATCCCCCGTCCCCGTCAGCGGCTGCAGGTGGTGCACCACCCCAGTTACTACAGCCTGCGATCCGAAATCATCTACTTCCTCAACCGCCAGAAGCGTGTCAAGCAGTGGCAGGCCAAGTCCCATCGGGTGCTGGCGCGCCACGGGCTCGAGAAGGTGAATCTCGACCTTGGTTTTCTTCCCCTGGCGGCCTGTGCGCCGCTGGCGGTGGCCGAGGCCAAGGGTCTCTTCACCAAGCACGGTCTCGATGAGGTGCAGCTGGTGCGTGAAACCAGCTGGCGCGGTGTGACCGACGGACTCGTTGACGCCACCCTCGATGCTGCCCTGATGCCCTCGGGCATGCCCACGTGGATGACCGCCGGCGGCCATGGCGGCCCTCCCCTGCCGATCGTCACGGCCCTGACCCTGAGCCGCAACGGCAACGGTGTCACCCTGGCCACCCGCCTGGCCGAGCAGGGTGTGGAGTCGGTCGAGACGTACCGCGACTATCTGCTGCAGCACAACCGCGAGCCCCACACCCTGGGCATCGTCCATCCGGCGTCGATGCACAACCTGCTGCTGCGCTACTGGCTGGCGGCCCACGCGATCGACCCCGACCGGGATGTGCATCTGCAGACCCTGCCCCCGGCCCAGATGCTGGCCGACCTCAAGGACGGCAGCATCGACGGCTACTGCGTCGGCGAGCCCTGGAACCGCCGAGCCCAGGTCGAGGGCCGCGGCACCCCCATCGTCGGCGACCTCGAGATCTGGTCGGGCCATCCCGGCAAGGTGCTCGGGGTGCGGGAGGACTGGGCTCTGGCTTACCCCAACACCCACATCGCCCTGGTCAAGGCGCTGCTGGAGGCCTGCGCCTACTGCCAGGACCCCGGCCATGCCGATGAACTCAGCGACCTGCTCAGCGACCGCCGCTACCTGGGCATGCGGGCCGACCTGATCCGCTTCGGCGTCGATGCCCCCTCGGGTCGCGCCGAAGACTGGCAGCCGCACCATCTGTTCTTCGGCCCTGGGGTCAACCGCCCCAGCCGCAGCGAACACCTCTGGATCCTCACCCAGCTGGCCCGCTGGGCCGAGATCCCGTTTCCACGCAACTACGTCGAGATTCTTGAGCGGGTCTGCGGGGTCGCGGTCTACAGCACCGCAGCGCGCGAACTGGGCCTCGACGATGTGAGCTACCAGCGCCAGGGCATCGCCCTGTTCGATGGCCGCCCGTTCAACAGCGACGACCCCATCGGCTACCTGAACCAGGTGTCGCTGCATCGCGATTTCAGCGTCGCTGAGATCTCCCTCTCCGTGCCCAGACCCCTCAGTGAATGAGGCGCTGACCTGCACCCCCCTTTGCCGTTGCCCTCTCTTTCATCGCCATGGTCATCACCAACGCCACCACCACCGGCAGCAGCGCCACCACCGAGCCGCTGCTGCGTTTTGCCGATCTCGGCAAGGTCTATCCCACCCCCACAGGCCCCTACCCGGTGCTCGACGGCATCAACCTGGAGGTTCAACAGGGCGAATTTGTCTGTGTCATCGGCCATTCGGGCTGTGGCAAATCAACCCTGCTGAACATGGTCTCTGGGTTTGCCACCCCGTCTTCAGGGCAGGTGCTGCTGCGGGGGCAGCCCATTCGTCAACCCGGCCCCGACCGGATGGTCGTGTTTCAGGGCTATGCCCTGCTGCCTTGGATGAGTGCCTACGACAATGTGCTGCTGGCGGTCGAGTCGGTGAAGCCGACCCTGCCCGAACGCCAGAAACGTGACATCGTTGAAGACCATCTGCGGCTGGTGGGTCTCGAGAAAGCGGCCGACAAGTTGATCACCCAGATCTCGGGTGGCATGAAGCAACGGGTGGCCATCGCCCGTGCCCTGGCGATCCGCCCGGAGGTGCTGATTCTGGACGAACCCTTCGGTGCCCTCGATGCGATCACTAAGGAGGAACTGCAGCAGGAGCTGTTGCAGATCTGGAACACCCAGAAATGCACCGTGTTGATGATCACCCACGACATTGACGAGGCCTTGTTTCTGGCTGATCGCCTGGTGATGATGACCAACGGCCCGGCGGCCGGGATCGGCGATGTGCTGACCATCGATTTTCCACGACCCCGTAACCGGGAGGACATCATGGAGGACCCGCGGTATTACGAACTGCGCAATCAGGCCCTCGACTTTCTCTACAACCGGTTCGCCCACGATGAAGACGAAGCAGGCAGAGCCTGAGCTCTAGCTGAGCCATCAGCCGCTCTGTATTGCGGCGATAAGAGAGGGTCATGGGTGATGGGGTCCGGAGGCGTTCAGTTTTCATTCAGGTCCCCTAGATTTCCGCGACTTCGCCACCCACCCACCATCCATGGCCGCGCCACAGAAGCGTCTTCGGGGCAGCTGCGACGCCATCGCCACCCACATCCGCAACGTCGCCCGCATCCCCCTGCTGCGGCAGGAGGAGGAAATCAGCCTGGCCCGCCAGGTCCAGGCCCTGCGCCGTCTGCAGGAGTGTGAACAGGAGCTGTGCCTGCGGGCCGGCGGTGAGGCCCCGTCGGACGAGGCCATCGCCGCTGAGGCGGGCCTGTCGCTGCTCGATCTCCGGCGCCAGCGGCGGCGGGGGGAGCGGGCCCGGGAGCGGATGGTGACGGCGAACCTGCGGCTGGTGCTGTCGATCGCCCGTCGCTATGCCCACCGCGAGCTCGAGCTCGCCGACCTGGTGCAGGAGGGCAACCTCGGCCTGATGCGCGCCGTCGACCGTTTTGATCCGAGCCGCGGCTACCGCTTCTCGACCTACGCCTTCTGGTGGATCCGTGAAGCCATCGGCCGGGCCCTGGTGAACCAGGGGCGCACCATCCGCCTGCCGGAGGCCGTGAACGAGCGACTGGGGCGGCTGCGCCGGGCCCAGCACGCCTTTCTGCAGGCCCACGGCCGTCCCCCCACCGCCGTCGAACTGGCCCAGGAGACGGGGCAGAAGCCCCTGGATATCGAGGAGCTGCTGTTCCGCGCCCAGCAGCCCCTGAGCCTGCAGATGACCTTCACCGAGGAGGACGGGGCTCGCCTCGAGGATCTGCTCGCCTGCCAGCGCATCGCACCGCAGCAGCATGTCGACCGCCACTGCCTCGAAAGCGACGTGGCCGGCCTGCTGGCTGATCTGCCCGAGTCGGAATCGCAGTTTCTGCGGCTGCGTTACGGCATCGGTTCCGATACTCCCCAGTCCCTCAGTGCCGTGGCCCGTTCCCTCGGCATCACCCGCGACCGGGCCCGCTCCCTCGAGCGCCGGGCCATGGAGGCAGTGCGGTCGCGGTCCCAGCGGGTGTTTGACCATCTGGCGAGCTGATCGCCGCAGCTGTGGCAAGGGGCACGGCCCCCCGGGCCCCTGCCACCAGCCGGATGGTCTTGAACAGGATCAGCAGGTCGAGCAGCAGGTTGGCGTTGCGCAGGTAGTACAGGTCGTAGGCCAGCTTCATGCGGCTGTCGGCCACCGAGGCGCCGTAGGGGTAGCAGACCTGCGCCCAGCCGCTCAGGCCCGGCCGCAGCCAATGGCGGATGCGGTAGTGGGGAATCTGCCGTTCCAGGTCGTGTTCCAGCTCGGGCCGCTCGGGCCGCGGGCCGATCAGGCTCATCTCGCCGCTCAGCACCGCGAGCAGCTGGGGCAGCTCGTCGAGCCGCAGCCGCCGCAGCCACTGCCCGACCCGGGTGATGCGGCTGTCGCCCCGGCTGGCCCAGCGGGCACCCTGGCGTTCGGCATCGGTGCGCATGCTGCGGAGCTTGCGCACCCTGTAGCTCTGGCCGTAGAGGCCGCTGCGCTGCTGGCTGTAGAGCAGTGGGCCGCGGTCTTCGATCCAGATCAGCAGGCCGGCCACCGCCATCAGCGGTGAGGTTGCCAGCAGCAGCAGGCTGGCCACCATCAGGTCACCGGCCCGTTTCACCCGCCAGCCGAAGCGGCCGGGCAGCAGGGCGAAACCCTCGCTGCGCAGCAGCGCCTCGCGGCTCAGCAGTTCGGGAGGTACCCGCTGCAGCACCTGTTCGGCCCAGTTCACCAGGCTCATCACCACCAGCCCCTGGCTGCGCAGGCGCAGAAACTGCTCCAGCTGCCGGTCGTCGAGGCTGAGCCGGTCGCTCAGGGCCAGGGCTCCCACCGGCGGCATCGCGGTGAGGTCGGCGTTCGCCAGCAGCTCGGCGTCCCAGAGGAACACCGGTGGGCCGCCGCTGGGTTCGCAGGCCAGTTCCTGGCGCAGCACCGCCAGTTCGTCGGCCGTGGCCACCAGCAGCCAGGGGCGACCCGGGTCGTTGCTGCGCCGCAGCAGCTGCTGCAGGCCCGTCGAGACCAGGGCCATGGCGAGCAGCATCGGCGCCAGAAAGCCCCGGAAGCGGGTGGGGGCATCCACCACCCGGAACAGCCAGCTGTGGGCCAGCACCACCGCCAGCAGCAGCAGGGCCACCAGGGCCGCCGAGAACCAGGGTGGGCCGCCCCGGCCTGCATCGCCGGCTTCGCTGCGGCGGGAGTAACGCCCGAGCAGGTACGAGCCCCCCAGCCAGAGGCCGATCAGCACCACAAGGGCCCGGTTGACCCCCTCAACGGTGCCGAGCCGCAACCAGTAGGTGAGGTTGTAGAGCAGGCCCAGGGCGGCGGCGTCGAGGCCCGCCAGCGAGAGCAGCAGCCAGCGGTCCTTGAGCCAGGGAAGTCGCAGCTGCAAACCCGTTTCGCAGATGTGACCAGGTCAGTGTACGGGGGGAGGCCGTCAACCTCTGCCAGACTCCACCGCCATGAAGATCCTCGGCCTCTCGGCCTACTACCACGACAGCGCGGCCGCTCTGGTGGTGGACGGCGCCATCCGCGCCGCGGCCCAGGAGGAGCGCTTCACGCGGATCAAGCACGATCCGGCCTTCCCGGCCCAGGCCATCGCCTGGTGCCTGCAGGAGGCCGGCCTGGCCCTCACCGACATCGACCGGATCGTCTTCTACGAGAAGCCGCTGCTCACCTTTGAACGGCTGCTCGAGACCTACCTGGCCACGGCGCCCCGGGGCCTGCGGTCCTTTCTCAAGGCGATGCCCGTGTGGCTGCGCGAGAAGCTGTACCTCAAGAGCGTGCTGCGGCGGGAACTGGCCGAGCTGGGGGGCTGCCATCGCCGGGCCCTGCCGCCGCTGCTGTTCACCGAACACCACGAGGCCCACGCCGCCGCCGCCTACTACCCCTCGCCCTTTGACGAGGCCGCCGTGCTGTGTCTCGACGGGGTGGGCGAGTGGGCCTGCGGGTCGGCCTGGACCGGCCGTGGCCCCGCCCTCACCCCCCTCTGGCAGCTCGACTTCCCCCATTCCCTGGGGTTGCTCTATTCGGCCTTCACTTACTACTGCGGCTTCAAGGTCAATTCGGGCGAGTACAAGCTGATGGGGCTGGCCCCCTACGGCCGCCCGCTGCACGTCGAGGCGATCCGCAGCCAGCTGCTCGACATCAAGCCCGATGGCAGCTTCCGCCTTGACCAGCGCCACTTCAACTACGCCAGCGGTCTGACCATGACCGCCGAACCGTTTCACCAGCTCTTCGGTGGGCCGCCGCGCAAACCCGAATCACCGCTCGAGCAGCGCCACATGGACCTGGCCGCCTCGATCCAGGTGGTCACCGAAGACCTGGTGCTGCAGCTGGCCCGCCAGCTGCAGGCCGACACCGGCCTCGACAACCTCTGCCTCGCCGGTGGGGTGGCGCTCAACTGCGTCGCCAACGGCCGCCTGCTGCGGGAGGGACCGTTCCGGCAGATCTGGATCCAGCCCGCCGCCGGTGATGCGGGCAGCGCCCTCGGTGCCGCCCTGGCGGTGTGGCACCGCCATGAGGGGCAGCCGCGGCCCAGCCTGGCGGGCACCGGCCTGCGGGATCGCCAGCGGGGCAGCTACCTGGGACCTGACCTCGACCCCGCCGACACCCGCGCCCTGCTGCAGGAGCAGGGGGCCGTCTGGCGGGAGCTGCCCGACCGGGAGCTGCTGCCCGAGCTGGCGCGGCTGCTGGCCGACGGCAAGGTGCTGGGCTGGTGCCAGGGGCCGATGGAGTTCGGGCCCCGGGCCCTGGGGGGCCGGTCGATCCTGGGTGATCCGCGCTCGCCGCGCATGCAGAGCGTGATGAACCTCAAGATCAAGTACCGCGAGAGCTTCCGACCCTTCGCCCCCTCGGTGCTGGCCGACCGGGCCGCCGACTGGTTCGAGCTCGAGCCCGGCTGCAGCAGCCCCTACATGCTGCTGGTGGCCGACGTGCAGCCCCGGCACCGGCGGACCATGACCGCCGAGGAGGAGGCCCTGTTCGGCATCGACAAGCTCAACGTGCCCCGCTCGGCGATCCCGGCGGTCACCCACGTCGACTACTCGGCCCGCATCCAGACCGTGCACGCCGACACCAACCCCCGCTACCACGCCCTGTTGGAGGCCTTCGAGGCGGTCAGCGGTTGCCCGGTGCTGGTCAACACCTCGTTCAATGTGCGGGGGGAACCAATCGTCTGCACCGCCGCCGACGCCTGGCGCTGCTTCATGCGCACCGAGATGGATGCCCTGGTGATCGGCAACTGCCTGCTGCTCAAGCCCGACCAGCCGGCGGTGATCGCCGATGACCGCTGGCAGGACACCTTCGCCCTCGACTGATTTCCACCCCCAGTCCGCCTCCCCCCGTCGTCCCCCACCCCCCGTCGTCTCCAGCCCCATGGCCAAGGCCCGCACCACCCAGCTGCGTGAATTCGGTGTCGTGATGGCCGGTGGCCTGACGCTGATCTTCGGGGTGCTGGGCCCCTGGCTGCGCCACCATCCGGCGCCCGTCTGGCTCTGGATCGTCAACAGCGTTCTGGTGGGCCTGGCCCTGCTGGCCCCCCGGGCCCTGGGGCCCCTCGAACGGCTCTGGATGCGCTTCGGCCTGCTGCTGGGGGCGATCAACAACCGCATCATTCTGGCGCTGGTGTTCTACGGCCTGCTGACGCCCATGGGTCTGCTGCTGCGCTGGCGGGGGGGCGACCCCTTGCGGCGGCGGTTCGAGGCGGCCGCCGCCAGCTACCGTTTGCCCTCGCGGGACCGGCCCGGCGCCCACATGGCCAAGCCCTACTGAGATCGCCCCATGGACGCCTTCCTTGAACTGCTGGCCGACCTCTGGGGCTTTCTGATGGAGCGGCGCAAGTTCTGGCTGCTGCCCCTGATCCTTACCCTCGTGCTGCTGGGGGCCCTGGTGGTGCTGAGTCACGGGTCGGCCCTGGCGCCGTTCATCTACACCCTCTTCTGAGGGGGGCGGCCTCTTGACGTCGCCTTCCCCCTCGCCGCTGCGGCTGCTGCTGATCAACGGGGCGGTGTTCCTGGTGCTGCTGCTGCTGCTCGAGCTGGCCCTGCGGCTGCTGGGCATCGCCCGGCCCGCCTTCTACAGGTTTGATCCTGTGCGGGGGTTCGCCCACCGGCCGGGGGCCGAGGGCTGGTGGACCCGCGAGGGCCGCGGCTGGGTGCGGATCAACCGGGCCGGCTTCCGCGATGACGACCATCCGCCCGTCGCCGCGCCCGGCACCCTGCGGCTGGCGGTGCTGGCCGATTCGTTCGGCGAGGCCTTTCAGGTGAACCAGGCCGACACCTGGTGGAAGGGGCTGGAACGGCGGCTGCAGTCGCGCCCCGACTGCCCCCTGCGCCGCGGCTTCGCGGGCGGCGTCGAGGTGATGAACTTCGGCACCGGCGCCTACGGCACGGGCCAGGAGCTGCTCACCTGGCGCCAGGCGGTGCGGCCCCTGCGGCCCCAGGTGGTGCTGCTGGCCATGTTCCTGGGCAACGACCTCGACGACAACACCCCGAAGCCGCGGGACGACCGGCCCGTGTTCCGCCTGGGGGCCGATGGGCGCCTGCAGCAGGACGACAGCTTTCTGCAGTCGCCCGCCAGCCGCTTCCGCCGCAGCCTGCCAGGGCAGCTGCTCGACGGGCTGGTGGCCCACAGCCGCCTGGCCCAGCTGCTGAATGCGATCAAGAACCGCCCCGCGGCCCCCCCGGCCCCTGCCGGTGACGGACCACCGCCGGTGCCGGAGCCGTCGGAGCAGGCCTGGGCCGTCACCGCCGCCCTGCTGCGGCAGCTGCGGGATGAGGTGACGGCCAGCGGCGCCCGGCTGATCGTCACCAGCCTCAGCAGCCCCGAGCAGGTGTGGCCAGTGCATCAGCGACGCCCGGCCGATCCCTTCGCCCGCGAACGGCGGCTGGCCGCGATCCTGGCGCCCCTTGACGTGCCCTACCTGCCCCTCGCCCCCGAACTGCAGCGCCAGGCCGACCGCCAGCGCCTGACGCTGCACGGCTTCGCGGGGCAGCAGCCCGGCATCGGCCACTGGAATGCCGACGGCCACCGGCTGGCCGCCGCCGTGCTGGCCGACGACCTCTGCCGGCCATGAACCGCCGCCGCCCCCTGCGCCTGGCCCTCACCGACGGTCTGCTGGTGGCCGCCAGCTGGGCCCTGTACTACCACTGGCGCTACGGCACCTGGCCGGGCCCCAGCCGCGGGCCGCTGCTGGTGGTGTTGTGCTGGCTGCTGCTGCATTACCTGCTGGGCACCTATGCCGACCTCAGCGGCCGGCAGCTGCAGCTGGGCCGCCAGCTGCGCAACGACCTGCTGGCGGCGGCGGGGGTGATGCTGTTGGCGGTGGGCTTCACCGGCCTCAGCGGCGGCAGTTTCGCCAGCACCATGGGCCGCAGCTTTCTGCCGGTGGTGTTGGTGCTGGCGGTGGCGATGGGCCAGCTGCTGCGCCTCGGCCAGGACCTGGCCCACCTCTGGAGCCCGCAGCAGCAGTGGCTGCTGATCGCGGCGCCCGTCGAACGCGATGTGCTGGCGCGGGAGCTGGAACAGCGGGGCTGTGCCGTGCCCTGCGGCATTGAATGGCGCGCCGCCTCGGGCCTGGCCCCCCTGCCGGCGGGTCTGCCGGGGCTGCTGCAGCTCGACGGGGTCGCCATCGGCGGTGCCGTGGTGCCGTCGGCCGCCGACCGCCAGACGCTGCTGCAGTGGCAGTCGCAGGGGGTGCGGCTGCTGGCGCTGAGCGGCTGGTGTGAGCTGTTCCTGCGGCGCCTGCCGCCGGAGCTGGTGCCCGAACGCTGGTCGTCGCGGGTGGAGGGCTTCGGCCTGTCGCGCACCGGTCCCAGCGCCCGCCTCAAGCGCCTCGGGGATCTGCTGGGCACGGGCCTGCTGGCGCTGCTGCTGCTGCCGGTGGCCCTGGGGCTGGCGCTGCTGCCCCTCGCCGGCCAGCCCCTGCGGTTCCACAGCGACGGCTGCAGCGGCCGCAACGGCCGGCCCTTCCGGCGCTGGCGGCTGGGGGCCGGCGATCCGGTCGCCCGGCCGCAGCTGGAGCGGCGGCTGCAGCGCCTGGGGCTGGCGGCCCTGCCGCAGCTGTGGAACGTGCTGCGGGGCGATATGAGCCTCGTGGGGCCGCGGCCGCTGCTGGTGTCGGTGCAGGCCGAACTGCTCGACCGCTTTCCTGAGGCCGAGCTGCGTTGCTGGATGCGGCCCGGCATGACCGGCTGGGGGCGGCTGCTGGGGCCGCCCCCCGAAGACGACGATGCCCTGCACTGGGAGCTGGCCCGCGACCTCTACTACCTGCGCCACCATTCGCTGCTGCTTGACCTGCAGGTGCTGCTGCAGGTGGCGCTCACCTGGCTGGGGCGGCGATGACGGCGCCGCGGCGGCTGTCGGTGCTGCTGACCCATCCGGTGCAGTACTTCAAGCCGGTGTTTCAGGCCCTGGCGGCCGACGCCGACCTCGACACCGAGGTGCTGTTCGGCTGTGACCACGGCGTGCGCGATTCCCTCGACCCCGATTTCGGCGTCGCCTTTCGCTGGGACAGCGGCCCCACCGAGGGGTTTGCCCACCGGTTCCTGTCGCGACGGCCCCTGGCCGACCTGAGCCGTCCGGGGCCGGCCCTGGCCCTGGCCGCCCGGGCGGTGGGGCAGCTGCGCCGGCGGCGGCCCGATGCCGTGCTGGTGTTCGCCTACAGCCCGCTGTTCATCACCGCCGCGAGCCTGGGCCTGGCGGCAACGGGCCTGCCGCTGCTGCTGCGGGCCGACGGCACCGACCGGGCCTTCCGCCGCAGCGCTGCCCGCAGCTGGCTCAAGGACCGGCTGCTGCGGCCGTATTACGGCCTGTTCGCCGGGGTGTTCCCGATCGGCAGCGATTCCGACGACCACTTCGTCCGCCTGGGGGTGCCGGCCCGGCGGCGGCGCAAGGTGCCCTTCGCCGTTGACCACGGCTTCTTCGAGGGGCAGCGGCGCCACTGGGGGCCCCGGCGGGGGCAGCTGCGTGCCCAGCTCGGCATTCCCGAAGGCGCCGAGGTGCTGCTGACGATGGGCAAGATGACGCCGGTCAAGGCGCCGCTGCTGCTGGCCGCTGCCGTCGCCCGCCTGGCCCCCCGCCGGCGGGAGCAGCTGTGGCTGATCGCCGTCGGTGATGGACCCCTGCGGGCCGACTATCAGCGGGCGATGGCGGCCCTGCTGCCGGGCCGCTGCCATTGGCCTGGGTTCCAGAACCAGACCGAACTGGGCCGCTGGTACGCCGTTGCCGACACCCTGGTGTTCCCGTCGGTCGAGGGGGAGACCTGGGGGCTGGTGGTCAACGAGGCCCTGCAGTTCGGCCTGCGGGTGGTGGCCAGCGACCACGTCGGCTGTGCCCGTGATCTGCTCACGGCGCCACCCCACCGGGTGTTCACCAGCGGCAGCGCCGCCGCCCTGGCCGCGGCCCTCGAGCGGCCGGCTCAGGCCGGCCCGCCTGCCGCTGACCTGCCCAGGCCCGAGGCCCTGGCGGCGGCGGTGGCGGCGGCGGTGCGGGCGTTGCCCCGGCGCCAGGCATCGAGCAGCCACCAGCGCCAGTAGGGCGCCCAGCGGCGGGGGGTGGCACGCATCAGCAGCCAGCTGCGCAGCACCGCCCCCGGCGGGATGCCCAGCGGGGCCAGCCGCAGCGCCAGGGGGCCGGGGGCGAAGCGGGGATCGCCCAGCAGCCAGGGGGCCAGCGGCAGGTTGAAGCCCCGCTTGGGGGCTTGCAGCACCGCCGCCGGCAGCAGCTCGGCCGCCAGGCGCCGCAGGGGCGTCTTGGTGCCGTCGGCCAGCAGGTCCGCCAGGGGGCAGGCCAGGGCATGGGCCTGCAGGTGGGGATCGAGGAACGGCACCCGCAGCTCAAGGCCCTGGGCCATGGTCACGGCATCGGCATCCCGCAGCAGGGTGTCCTGCAGGTAGCCGCCCAGTTCGAGCCGGGCCGGACCATCGCCGCCGGAGCGCCGCCGCCGCGCCTCGAGCAGCGCCGCCTTGCGCCAGGGGGGCAGGCCGCTGGCGGGGATGCGGCGGCAGGCCAGCCGCCGCCCCTCGTCGGGCCAGGCCATGTGCGGATAGCCGGCGAACAGTTCGTCGGCCCCCAGCCCAGAGAAGGCCACCACCATGCCGGCGGCCCGGGCCGCCTGGGCCACCAGGAAGCCGTTGAAGCCGTCGATGCTGGGCTGGTCGATGGCGTCGAGGAAGGGGTCGAGGGCAGCGCGCAGCTCGGCGGGACCGATTCGCACCCCCATGTGGTCGAGCCCCAGGTGGGCCGCGGTGGCGGCGGCGGCATCGGCTTCGTCGACGGCGCCGGGCAGGTCGCGGAAGCCGATGGCCAGGCTGCGCACGCAGCCCGGTTGCTGCCGCGCCAGCAGGGCCGCCAGCAGGCCCGAATCGAGCCCGCCGCTGAGAAACACCCCCACCGGCCGGTCGCCGATGCTCTGCAGCGCCACCGCCTGGCTCAGCAGGTCGGCCAGGGGCCGGTTGCCGTCGGCGTCGGGGGTGATCGCACCACCGCTCCAGCGGCCGTCGTGCCAGCGGGCCCAGCGCCCGGCCGGAAACACCTCGACCCCCTCCAGCAGGGTGTGGGGGGCCGCCACCGAGCCCCACAGGGCGTAGCTCTGCAGCCCCCGGCGGCAGAGGCGGTCACGGGACGCCAGGCCGGCGGCCTCGAAGGCGCTGAGCTCAGAGCCGAAGGCCACACCGCCGTCCGGGCGCCGCTGCCACAGCAGCGGTTTGACGCCGCAGGCGTCGCGGGCCAGGGTCAGGGTCCGGGTTGCCCCCTCCCAGAGGGCGAGGGCGAAGATGCCGTTGAGCCGCCGCCAGAGGTCGTCACCCCAGTGGCGGTAGCCCTCCAGCAGCACCTCGGTGTCGCTGCCCGAGCGAAAGACGCTGCCCTGGGCTTCGAGGGAGCGGCGCAGGGCGTGCTGGTTGTAGATCTCACCGTTGAACACGATCTGCAGGCGGCCGTCGGTGCTGGCCATGGGCTGCTGGCCCAGGGGGCTCAGGTCCTGGATCGCCAGCCGGGTGTGCAGCAGCGTCAGCCCAGCGGCCCGGGGTTCGCGCCAGACGCCGTGGCCGTCGGGGCCGCGGCCGGCCAGGGCCGCCAGCACCGCCGCCGTGGCCCCGTCATCGAGGGGGTGTCCCAGCTGGCCGAAGAGGCCGCACATCAGCCCTGCTCCTGCAGCCAGGCGGCCACCGCCATCGCGAAGCGGTCGCGGTCGAAGTGCTGCAGCGCCCGCCGTCGGGCGGCGGCACCGCGGCGGGCGAGGCTGCCGGGGTCGGCGAGGGCCTCGTGCAGGGCCGCCGCCACGGCGGCGGCGGTGGGCTCCACCAGCCAGCCGGTGAGGCCGTGCTGCACCAGGTCGGTCTGGCCCCCCTGGCTGCAGGCCAGGGCGGCCCGGCCGGCCACCGCCGCCTCGAGGTAGGCGATGCCGAAGCCTTCGCCGGTCCAGCGGCCGTCGGGCCGCTCCTGGCAGACGCTCGGCATCGCCAGCAGGTTGCAGCGTTGGTAGGCCTGCCGCAGGGCGTCGTCAGCGATGGCACCGCTGAAGCTGACCCGGTCGCCCAGGCCCGCCGCCAGCACCCGCTGCTGCAGCCGCGGCCGGTCGTCGCCGTCGCCCACCACCTGCCAGTGCCAGTCGCCGTCGCCGAGGCCCGCGAGGGCGTCGATCAGCAGGTCGTGGCCCTTGTAGCGCTCGCTGGCCGCCAGGCGGGCCACCGTCAGCAGCCGCAGGCCCGGCGGCAGGGGCGCCGGTGGGGCGTCGTCGGGCCAGAGGGCGGCCGGCGGGTGAATGACCCGCACCGGCGGCCAGGGGCCCGGCTGTTCGAGCAGCCGCTGGCGGGTGTAGCCGCTGCTGGCGGCGAGGCCCCGGCAGCGGCGCAGGCCGGCGGCCAGCGGCGGCAGGGCGCTGCCCCAGACCTCAACCCCGTGCAGCCAGGCCAGCCGCGGCAGCCGCCGGGGCAGCAGCGGTTCCACCGACCGCAGCAGGCCGGCGTGCAGGCTCAGCAGCAGCCGGCAGCGGCGGCTGGCCCAGGCCAGGCGCAGCAGAAACAGGGCCCGGCCCAGACCCCGGCCGATGGGGCCGGGGCCGAGGCGGCGGGTGTCGAGCACCTGCACGGGCTGGCCGCTGGCCTCGAGGGCGGCCCGCAGGTCGTGGCCCAGCCGTTCGATGCCGCCGCGGCGGCGCAGGTCGTAGCCGATCAGCAGCACCGTCATGGCAGCAGGGCGGCGTAGGCCTCGATCGACCGCTCGCGCCCGAAGCGCTGGTCGTACAGCGCACGGCTGCGGCGGCCCATGGCCGCCACCCGTCCAGGGTCGCGTTGCAGCTGCCGCAGGGCGGCGGCCAGCTCGGCGGCTTCGCCGGGTTCCACCACCAGGCCGCAGTCCTGCTCGATCACGAGCCGGGCCAGGTCGCAGCGGCGGCGGGCGATCAGCAGCACGGGCCGGGCACTGGCCAGAATTCCGTAGAACTTGCACGGCGCCACGGTGTCTTCGGCACCGGGGATCAGGCCGATGGCGGCCAGGTCGCAGGCGCCGAGGCTTTCGGGCAGCCGTTCCCGCGGCTGGTAGGGCAGCTGCAGCAGGTTGCCCATCCCCAGCCCCTCGCGGTAGGCGCGGATCTGGTCGCCCTTGGCCCCACCGCCGATGAACAGAAAGCGGATCGGCTCGTCGACCAGCAGCCGCGCCGCTTCAAGCAGGGTGAGCAGGTCGTGCAGGCGGCCGAAGTTGCCCGAGTACTGCACCGTGAACAGCCCGTCGAGGCCGAGCTCGCGGGCGAAGGGGTTGGCGTCGCGGGGCAGGGGCAGCGCCGCCTCGACGGCCCAGTTGGGGATGAGGCTGAGGGGCAGGCCCGGGCCGAAGTCGCGCCGCAGCCGGTCGGCCATCGCTTCGCTGAGCACCACGGTGCGGCTGCTGCGATGCACCACCCAGGCCATCAGCCGGCGCCAGAGGCTGGTGAGCGGTCCGGCGGCCGGCAGCACACCGCTCAGCACCGCCGACCGGGGGAAGAGGTCCTGGAACACGAACACGTAGCCCAGGCCCCGCAGCTGTAGCAGCGGCCCCAGCAGGCCGATGAAGGGCGGGTTGGAGGCGATCAGCACCCGCTGGCCGCGGCGGCCGTGGCGCAGGCCCCAGACCAGGCTGCCCGCCAGGAACAGCAGGCCCCCCAGGGCCTTGGCCAGCACCCCGTGGCGCGGCCCCGTGCGGCGCCGGTGCAGGCGCACCACCCGCAGACCCGCCGGGACGGGGTCGGCGCTGGCATCCCCGTCGCCGGTGGCGGTGAGCACCGTGACGCGCCGACCGCGGGCCACCAGGCCGTGGGCCAGGTCGGTCATCAGCTGGGCGGTGGCGCCGGTGGAGGGGGCGAAGTGCTCGCTGATCAGCAGCAGCGGCGCCCCTGCGGATGGCGGTGGTGGTGGTGCCGATCCGCGCTCCAACCCTCGCGTCCCTCCGATGGATCCGGGCTTCATTGCACCACGGGTTGCCCCCGCCGGCGGAGGGATCAGAGGGGCCGGCCGCTGGCCCGCCGCCGACCCTCGATCACCTTGACCACGGTGAACAGGTCGTAGCTGGCCATCAGCAGGCAGAACAACAACGCCTGCCAGCCCTCGAGGAACCCCAGCTGCAGCACGTACTTCTGGGTGAAGCGCAGGGCGGGCCGCAGGGGCCAGAGGCGGGCCGCCAGGCGCCGCAGCCGCCGCCAGCGGCGGGTGCCCAGGGCCTCGGGGTCGCGGCTGTCGAGGTAGGCGGTGATGGTGGCCGCATCCCAGTCGGCATAGCGCCGGTGGCGCTCGATCCAGTCGTCGAGCCCCTTGCTGAAGGCGAAGTGGTCGTAGGGCTCCGCCAGGCGGCCGATGGGGGCGCCGGGGGCGAAGGCCTCCCAGACGCCCCCTTCGAAGCGCAGCCGGCCGCGGCGCAGCAGCCGCGGATGCCAGTTGGGATACCCCTGGGTGCGCCGCAGCCAGCGGCCCAGAAACCAGTAGCGCGGCGTCAGCTCATAGCCGTCGGCGGCGTCGGGGTCGGCGATGGCTGTGCGGATGGCGGCGACGCAGGCGGCGGGCAGGGTTTCGTCGGCATCGAGGAACAGCACCCAGTCGCTCTGCAGATCGCCGTGGTCGAGGGCCCAGTTGCGCTGGTCGCTGATCAGAAAGCGCCCGTCGGGCCGGTGGGTCAGCACCCGGGCGCCGGCGGCGGCGGCCACGGCGCAGGTGCCGTCGCTGCTGCCCGAATCGACCACCAGCCATTCGTCGCACCAGGCCAGGGAGGCGAGGGCCCGCGGCAGGTCTCGGGCTTCGTTGAGGGTGAGCACCACCCCGGCGATGCGCGGCCTCATGGCCGCTGCAGCAGGTCGGCGTAGGCCCGGCACCAGGCGCGGGCGACGGCCTCCTGGCCGGTCCAGGCGGCCAGGGCGGCGGGGTCGGGGCGGCGGGGCGGGGCCGCCAGCCAGGGGTCGAGCCAGGCCCGCCAGGCGTCGGGCCGGCGGGGCAGCACCGCCCCCCAGGGCTGGTCGGCTAGCACCGCCGCCAGGTCGGCCGCGGCACCGACGGCGGGGCTCAGCAGCACCGGACAGCCGCAGGCCAGGGCCTCGATGGCCACATTGCCGAAGTTCTCGTGGCGGCTGGGCATCAGCAGCAGGTCGGCGGCGCGGAACAGGGCCGGCAGGTCGGCCCCATCCTGCAGCGGCAGCCGCCGCAGCCGTTGCGCCAGCCCTGCCCGTTTGAGCCGGCGCTGCAGCCGGGCGCCACTGCCGTCTTCATCGGGACCCACCAGCAGCAGGGTCCAGGGCCGCCGGGTCAGCCCCTGCAGCACCGGCGGCAGCAGGTCAAGGCCCTTTTTGTGGTGCAGGCGCCCGCAGACCAGCAGCAGGGGGCTGTCGGCGCTGATGCCGTGGCGGTGGCGCCAGCCGGCGGGGTCGGGGTCGGGCTGCGGGGCGGGCAGGGCCAGGGGGTTGGGCAGCCGCACCAGTGGGGGCCGGCAGCGGCGATCAAGCCCCAGCCAGGGGGCATCCAGCTCCCGTTCCTCCTGCAGCGAGGTGACGTGCAAGGCGCGGGCCCGCAGCAGCAGGGGCCGTTCCACCAGCCAGAGGTAGGGCAGTTTTTTCCAGGGGCCGCGGCGCAGGCTGTAGGGGCCGAGGGCGCCGCGCAGGCTGTGCACCACCGGCACCCCGGCGGCCAGGGCCGCCCGCTGCACCGGTGGGCCCAGGGCCTGCCAGATGGCGCTGAGGTGCAGCAGGTCGATCGCCGCGAGGCGCTGGGGCAGGGCCGCCTCCAGGGCGCGGGAGCG
Organism: uncultured cyanobacterium; assembly: GCA_903871775.1. GTDB lineage: Bacteria > Cyanobacteriota > Cyanobacteriia > PCC-6307 > Cyanobiaceae > CAIQIA01. The sequence continues at coordinate 163,517 of CAIQIA010000011.1, read as the reverse complement.
GATAGGGCCGGGCCCGTGGCGATCCACCGGGTAATAAGTGACTGACACCCCGCGGATCGTCAGCGGCATGCCCGTGCGCCCGGAGGGCCAGTCGGGCAGGCCGGCGGTGGTGGTGAGCACCTCGACCGTCACACCGCTGGCGGCGAGCCCGTCGCAGAGGCGGCCGACGCTGTGGATGGGGCCGCCGTACTGCCAGGCCGGCTCCCAGACGGGCAGCACATGAACGACCCGCATGGCGCCGGCGCTGGAGTGGCTCCAGCATCGGGGATGGGGCGGGGTGGCGGCACCACTGGAAGCCATCAGCTGGGTGACTAGACTAAGACTTAGTCGTTTAAAATGGGGTCACTGGTCACTGGTCACTGGTCACTGGTCACTGGTCACTGGTCACTGGTCACTGGTCACTGGTCACTGGTCACTGGTCACTGGTCACTGGTCACTGGTCACTGGTCACTGGTCACTGGGGATGGGATCAACAGGGAAGGAGTCATCAGCAATGGAGGTATCCGGGATGGAGTCATCGCGAACGGAGTCATCGCGAATGGGGTCACGGAACCTGGAGCGGGGGGTGCGGCCATGAGGTTGGTGAACGTGCACCAGGCCAAGACCCATCTCTCGCAGCTGCTGCAGGAGGTGGAACGGGGGGAAGAGGTGGTGATCGCCCGCTCTGGGGTGCCGATTGCCCGTCTTGTGGCCTGGCGGGCTCCCATTCAGATGGTGGCGCCGCCCGGGGCGATGCGCGGTCAGATCGAGCTGACCGATGACTTTGACGCGCCCCTCGACGGCGTGTGCGAGGCGTTGCGGTGACGCGCTGGCTGCTTGATACCCATCTGGTGCTGTGGTGGCTCAGCGGTGATCCACGGCTGCCGGCGGCGGTGCAGGGGATGGTGATGGAGCCTGGGGCAGAGGTGGCGGTGAGCCAGGCCTCGCTGTGGGAGATGGCGTTCAAGGTCTCGACCGGCCGTCTGCAGGTGAACCTCTCCGAGGTTGAGCGGCAGGTGCCGTTGCAGGGGTTTCGCTGGCTCCCCATCAGCAATGCCCACCTGCTGGCGGTGGCGGCGCTCGAGAGCGATGGGGTTCATCAGGACCCCTTTGACCGGTTGCTGGTGGCCCAGAGCCGGCTGGAGCCGATGCTGCTGCTCACGGCAGATCGCCAGCTGGGGCGCTACGGCGCCACGGTGGTGATAACCACGCCAGGTTGCTGACGGCCCTGTCGGGACCCACTAGGCCAGCCATCACGGATGCTGTTCCGCCTCCCCCTCCTCCCAGGTCAGGCTGTGACGGATCACGGCTCGGCAGAACGCCAGCAGTTCCTGCGGGCTCATGTCGTGCTTGGCGTCATTGGTGCGCCAGGCGCAGATCACGAAGTCCGGTTCCGGGAGGTTGGAGGTGCTCCCCTCCCCCGGCTGCTGCTTCGCGGTTGTCATAGGTGCCGATCAGCGTCCAGTCGAGCCACTCACCGGTCCAGTGGTCATGCCCATGGCACGCCACCACGGCCTGATGAATCGCCAGTCGGTACTGCTGCACGTTGCCGTTGCCGCCACGTTTCTGGTCGCGCTTGCACAGGGTCACGGCCTTGCGCTGCACCCAGCCGGGATACGTGTGCTTTGCGGCGAGGGGAATCCAGTCGGGAGCAGGGGTATCCATCGGTGGCCGGTGGGCATTGCACAGCAGCCTGCCAGAGCAGGAGGATAAAATCGCTCCCATTCGCCAGCCCATCGCCTGAGTCAGCAGCCCCACATCACCCCTTGGCGGTTTGCCTGGACCTGGGTCGATACCGTCAGCTGGATCGTGATGATCCTGGCCTGGTCTGGTGCCTTTGTGTCCGTCACCTGGTCACCGGATAATCATCAGCAGGTGCTCGAACTGGGCCAGTGCACCACCCTCTGGGCCCAGCTGGGCCGTCCGTTGATGGACCTGCTGTACTGCCACGTCTTTCGTGGTTTTCAGCCGCAGCTGCAACTGCTGCTGGGGTTGTTCTGCCTCTGGGGCATGGGGCGCCTGCTGGGCAGCCTGTGGCAGCTGAATCGTGCTGAATCGCTGCTGCTTCTGGCCTGGATCACCACGTTTCCCTTTCTCGTCAATGTCTTCGGGTTCGAAACTGGAAAATTCAGTATTCCGCTGGCGTATCTGCTGACCACCTGCGCCTGGCTGCTGGTGTCACGCCGGTCAGGCTGGCCGTTCTGGTGTGCACCCCTGCTGCTTGCTGCGGCCCTGTCGTTGTACCAGACCAGCCTCAATCTGCTGGTGGTGGTGGCCATGTTGTCGGTGGTCTTTGGCGCGCGGCTGTTGCAGACCCTCTCCCGTCTGCTGTGGCTCGCTGGGCCTGGCGTGCTGCTGTACGGCATCACGGCCGAGCTGATGCGCTGGTGGCTCCAGGCCGGCTACAACACCCGCTATGCCGCCATGGGTGGACCCGAAACCCCCCTGGGTTTTCTCCGTCAGCTCAAGGACATCGCCGGTCATTACAAGCATCTCCTGGCGCCCGGCCATGCGCTGTTGCCCCCGATCACGGGCGTCTGTGTCGTCGCCGCCGCCGCCCTGGTGCTGTGCCGCCGGGGCCGGCCCCGGCTCGTTCCCCTCGCCGCCGCCGCGGTGGCGGTCTGGACCACCGATCTGCCCGTCGCCGGCTCGCTGCTGGGCACCGGCTATCGCCACATCTATCCCGTGGTGCTGGTGTTCGCCGCCCTCTGCATCCTGGCCCTCCGCCAGGGACGGCAGCAGCCCCGTCTGAGCATGGGCCTGGCGGGGCTCTACGCCATCACCATCGCCGCCTTCGTTGTCGTCGACAACAGCTGGGCATTCGACACCCATCGCCTGGCGGTCTTTGACATGGCGGTGGCCCAGCGCCTCGCCCAGACCATCGAGGCCTCCCCCCACCACTCCCCTGGCCAACCCCTGCTGATCACCGGTGCCCTCAGGCCTGCGGCACGGCCGCCGGGGCTGCAGCCGCGGGGTTTTGATGTGCTCGGGTCGGGCCTCGACAACCCCGGTGCCGCCCGCGCTTTGCTGCGCAGCCTCGGGCTGCAGTTCAGCGATCCCGCCGCTGCTCCGCCGGGCCGTTGCCAGGCACTGCTGCCGGCACCCCGACCCGTCGTCACCAGCCCTGGCTGCACGGTGGTCGATCTGTCGCAGCTGTGACCCTGCCAAAGCGGCGCCTGACAATGCCACGACCCTGCATCACAACGGCCATGGGCCCCGCACCCTGGCTGCTGGCCCTCTGGGCGGTGGCGGTCGAACTGCTCGGCCGGCGGCTGTTCCCTAACTGGGACGTCAGCTATGCCCTCTACGGCGCCCGCTTCGTGATCGAGCGGGGCGGTCCGTGGATGAACGTCTGGCCCGGCATGGACCTGCTGCTGGGCCGGCTCGGAGGGCTCCTTGGCCAGCCCGAGGCTGCCATCACCCTGGTGGGGGTGCTGCTCAACGTCGCCACCACCCTGGTGGTGTGGACCCTGTTCCGGCGCCTCGGTGCCGACCGTCGCCTGGGCTGGCTGGCGGCCCTGGCCACCGGCCTCTGGTTCAAGCCGCCGCTGGGGGGCTGGATTGGTGACCACCTCAGCTTCAGCGTCGCCCTGGCGCCGGCCCTGGCCCTGGCCCTCGCCCGCGGGCGCTGGTCCAACGGGCTGGGGCTGCTGACGGGTTGCTGCTTCAGCACCGCCCTCACCCTCAAGCTCAACAACAGTGGCCCCGGCCTGCTGCTCAGCGTCCTGTGGATGGCGGCCGTGCTGATCGGCCGCCGTCCCTTGCCACGACTGGCGGCCCTGCTGCCGCCGCTGGCGGCGGCCGCCGCCACGGCCCTGCTGCTGAACCAGCTGGCGGCGGTTCCCGGCGGTCTCTACCCCCGCATCTTCCACACCTATGCCGCCGTGCTGCAGTCCCAGGCCAGCAGCCAGGCGGCGGCCCCACGGCTGCTGCTGCTGCCGCTGCAGATCAACCCCCTCGAAGCCATCAGCCAGCGCCAGGCCGGGGTGCTGCTGCTGCTGCCCCTGGTGCCGGCCTTCTGGCTGGCCCTGGCCTGGAGCGTCCGCCGCCTGGGCCGGCCCGGCGACCAGCGCCTGCGCCACGCCACGGCCCTGCTGCTGCTGCTGGCCAGCGCCCTGGTGGGCCTCAGCCTCGGTCGCGGCCTCACCCATCGCCTGTTTCTGCTGCCCGCCGGCCTGCTGCTCAGCGCCGTCGACCTGCCCCTGCCGCCGTCGCGGCGCTGGCTGCCCGGGGCGGTGCTGCTGGGGTGGCTCATGGCCGTCTGGCTCAGCTACGGCTGGGTGCAGCGCCGGTTCGAACGCAACACCCTGTACGACAGCCGCCTGCTGCTGGCCGACCCCGTCCCCACCGTGCTCTGCCTCGGGGCCACCACCCCGGCACCGGCGGGGGTGCGGGTGCTGCGGGCCGAGGCCCTGCCTGGGTCCCGGCCGGCCGATCGCCGCTGCTTCACCGGCGCCGACCTGCGTCGCGGGATTGCCGGTGTGGTCGATGTGCAGGAGCTGGCCAATGCCCTTGCCGCCACGTACCCCAACCAGACCGTCGCCGGCGGTGATTTCCGCGAGAAGTGGGACTGGCGCCAGGCCACCCCGCAGGGGCGACGGGCCTGGGTGCAGGCCGAGGCCGACCGCATCAATGCCCTGCAGCTCCCTTACATGCTCGAACGGCTGCCCCTCAACGCCGTCGAGGTGGCGATCCCCGGTTACGGGGGCTGGCGGGCACCGAGGCTGGAGCAGCGGCGCCGCCTGGCCGAGGCCACCGGCAGCACCGCCATCGGCCGCCTCGGCGAGCTCACCCTCTGGCGCACCCGCTGGGCCCCCTGATTCCCCTGCCCCCTCCGGCCATGGCCCTGTCCCTCGTGATTCCCTGCTTCAACGAGCGCGACAGCCTCGGGCCGCTGCTGCAGGCCCTGGGCCAGCTCCGCCGGCAGCTGCCCGCCGACCTGGCGCTGGAGGTGGTGCTGGTCGATGACGGCAGCCGCGACGGCACCGCCGAGGCCCTGCGGCAGCAGGCGCCGGCCCTGGCGGCCCTGGGGCGCTGGCAGCTGCTCGAGCTGTCGCGCAACTTTGGCAAGGAGGCGGCCCTGCTGGCGGGCCTCGACCATGCCACCGGTGCCGCGGCGGTGCTGCTCGATGCCGACCTGCAGGATCCCCCCGAGCTGATCCCGGCGATGGTGGCCCGCTGGCGTGAGGGCCACCAGGTGGTGAACGGGGTGCGGCGCCAGCGCCGGGGGGACGGCTGGGCCAAACGGCTCACCGCCCACTGGTTCTACCGGGTGTTCCGCGCCACCAGCCATCTCGACATCCGTCTCGATGCCAGCGACTTCCGCCTCATCGACCGGACGGTGATCGATGCGATCCTGTCGTGCCGCGAACGGGTGCGTTTCAGCAAGGGCTTCGTGGCCTGGGCCGGCTTCAGCCAGATCGACCTGCCCTACGACCGGCCCGCCCGCGAGGCCGGCCGCAGCGCCTTCGGGTTCTGGAAGCTCTGGAACTATGCCCTCGACGGCCTGTTCAGCTTCTCGACGGCACCGCTGCGCATCTGGACCTACCTGGGCACGGCCGTGGCGCTGCTGTCGGTCAGCTACACCGTCGTGATCGTGCTGCGGGCGCTGATGGGTGGCATCGATGTGCCCGGCTACGCCTCGATCGTGGCGATCCTCACCTTTCTGGGGGGCATGCAGATGGTCGGCATGGGGCTGATCGGCGAATACGTCGGCCGCATCTACCTCGAGGTGAAGCAGCGGCCCCACTACGTGCTGCGCCGCCACGACAGCGGTTAGCCCAGCCCCGCGGCCGTCAGCAGCTCGGCGGCGCGGCGGCGGGTGGTCTGGCCCCGCACCCAGTCGAGGGCGGCCTGCTGCAACCGCCGTTCCTCCGCCGGATCGAGGGCCTCGAGGCGCTGCAGCAGGCCGGTGGCGCTGGTGTAGCCGAGGCAGTTGTCGCCGTCCACCAGCCCATGGGGGGCGCAGCGGGGCGGCTTGCGGTCGAGGTCACGCACGCAGAGCACCGTGCCGCTGGCGGCGATCTCGTAGTGGCGCAGGCAGTCCCAGCCCGCCCGCCGGCCCGTGATCCCGAAGCGGGCGGCCCCCAGGTCGGCCCGGTAGGCGGCCTCGTCGGCAAAGGCGTAGCCGGTGCTGCCGCCGATCAGCGCCTGCAGTTCGCCATCGACCACATGGGCCGGGAACCGCCGGGTCTTGGCCGGCACCGCCGCCACGATCACCTCCTCCGGCACGGCGAAGGCCAGGGGGTGCAGCTGCAGCCGCCGGCCCCAGAGGCGGCTGCGGCCCGTCAGTTCGCGTTTGAAGTAATGGCAGGACGGGGCCGCCAGCAGCCGCCGCAGGCCGCTCATCACTCCGAACTGCCGGTAGCGGGTGCCGCTGCTCGGGTACAGCCGCTCGTCGTCATCGCCATCGAGCAGCAGCAGCGGGGTGGCGGCCAGCAACGCCTGCCATTGCAGCAGCTGCCCCCACTGGCGCCAGACGTTGCCCACCACCACCGCATCGAACCAGCCCGCCTCGAGCCGTCGCCAGATCTGGCTGCGGTCGATGCCACCGGCCGGTTCCTGCAGCAGCCCGTAGAGGGTGAAGCCACCGCCCCGCACCCCCAGGTCCGGCGCCACCCGGCAGCGGCGGCCGCCCACGTACAGACATTCCTTGCGCGGCACGTCGACCACGGTGACCCCGTCGAGGCTGCGCAGGCCGTGCAGCACCCCATCGGCCAGGTAGTCCTCCCGGTCATCGGTGAGAAACAGCAGCCGCAGGGGCCGGTCGGTGGTCATTGCCCCCGCCCCCCCCATCGCCCCCGCGCCAGGGCCACCGCCGCCAGGCCGCCGCTGGCCAGGGGCAGCAGCACCGCCGCCGTCGGCCCGGGGTCCGCCATCAGCAATGGCAGCGCCAGCACCAGCCCCAGCCAGGGCAGCAGCAGGGCCCGCGCCCGCAGCAGGCTGCGGCGGTCCTGCAGGCTCAGGGCCACCAGGGTCAGCAGGGCCGTCAGCAGCTGCAGCAGCGCAAAACCCGCCGCCCCCTGCCTCGGCAGCAGCCAGGCCCAGCCCAGGGGGGCCAGCAGCAGCACAGGCAGCACCTGCAGGGCGCTCACCAGCCGCAGTTCGGCCCCCCGCAGGGCCTGCTGCAGGAACAGCTGGCTGGTGCCGCTGCACACCGCCGCCAGCACCAGCGCCCGCGCCGGCTGGCGGGCTGCGGCGTAGGCCGGGCCGAACAGCAGCGGCAGCAGCCCGGTGTCCACCAGGCACCAGCCGGCGAACACCAGCAGCCCCGAGGCCATCACCAGGGCCAGGCTACGCTGCAGCGCCGGCCGGCGACCCTCGTCGTCACGGGCGCATTCGACCCGCAGGATCGGCGCCAGTGCCCCGGGCAGCAGCCCCACCACCTGCACCACCAGCTGCGCCACCTTGACCAGGCCCACCCGCGCCAGGCCGCCATGGGCCCCCAGCTGCAGCAGCAGCAGCCAGAACACCAGCTGCTGGGCCAGGGGCACGCCATAGACCGGCAGGCCCTCCCGCAGCAGCAGCCGCAGCAGGTCAAGCCGCAGGGGCGGTCGGGCGCCGCCGGCTGCCGCCGCCAGCGCCCGCAGGGCCGCCGCCCCGTTGAGCGTCGAGGCCAGCAGCAGCCCCAGCAGCAGCCCCGGCCAGCCCAGCCACACCCCCAGGGAGAGGGTCAGCCCGCCGCGCCAGGCCGCCACCTGCAGATGGCGCAGAAACACCCGCCGGTAGCGCCGCTCGGCCAGCACCGGCTCCCACAGCACATCGACATACGACTCGATCACCAGGTAGGCCAGGAGCACCAGCCCCAGGGGCACCCCACCGGCGGCGGCGCCCAGGGCCTGGCGCAGGCCTGGCAGGGCCAGGGCCGAGGCCAGCAGGCTGGTGAGCAGGTTGAAGCCCAGAAACGTGCGCTGCAGCGCTGGTCGTGCCGTGGCTGCCAGGCGGCCGTTCTCGACCTGAAAGCTGTAGTCGGTGCCCAGGCGGGCCAGGGTCGAGAGCACCTGGGCGGTGCCGGTCACCAGCGCGAAGGCCCCCACCAGTTCTGGACTGAACCAGCGCACGAGCAGTAGGTTCGCCACGAACCCCAGGGCCCGGCTGCCCAGCTGCACCGCCAGGGACAGTCGCGTGACCTCTGCCAGCCCCGACGCTTCCTCCCGGCTGCCGCTGTCGGCCGTCTGGGGACTGCTGATCGGGGCCGGCGGCTTCAACGAATGGACCGTGCTGGGGATGGGGGGCTGGACCCTGCTGCAGCTGCGCGACCGGCGGCAGCTGCGGGCCGGTGGCCCTGACGGGCGCGATGCCGTGGTGATCGGCATCGGCATTCTGATGCTGCTCTACTGGGCCTTCCCCGACCCCGAAGTGCCCGGTTCCCTGTCAGGACTGACCCTGCCCGAGGTGGGCAAGGCCCTTGTGTGGATGTTGTTCGCGCCGGTGCTGCTGCGCAGCGATCCCCTCGGCCGGGGGCGTGATCTGCTGCGGGGCCTGGCCGCCGGGCTTGCCCTTTACAGCGGCGCCACCCTGGTCGGCTCGCTGCTCACCCAGCCGTTCCAGGGCAGCTACGGGCGGCTGTTCAACGTCTTCAGCGGCCGGCTCGACGCCGGCAGCACCGAACCCGGCTATGTGGCCTGCGGCGTGTTGCTGCTGCTGCTGCGCCTCGACCGCCGCTGGCTGCCGCCGGCCTTCGCTCTGGCCCTCGGCTATGCCGTGCAGGCCCGCAACCGGTCGGCCCTGCTGGTGGTGGCGGTGGTGCTGCTGTCCCTGGCCTGGGAGCAGCGGGCGCCGCTGCTGGCCTGGTGGCAGCAGGTGCGGCGCCATCCCCGCCAGCTGCTGCCGGCGGTGCTGCCCCTCACGGCCGTCCTGGTGGCCCTGGCCCGCTCGACCCTGCTGCAGCGCTTCGGTGACCTGTTCACCGCCGGCCGGGCCGAGACCCACCGGGTGGGCTTCGCCCGCCTGCTGCAGGCCTATGCCAGCGGCGACCGCCGCGGCCTGGCCACGGTGCCGCCTGGCCTCACGGTGCACGACCAGTGGTGGCACAACCTGCCCCTCGATGCCCTGCGCTCCGCCGGCTTCGTGGGCCACGGCCTGGCCCTGCTGTGGCTGCTGGCGCTGCTGCTGGCGGCCTGGCGCTGGGGCCGGCGCGGCAGCACCGACGGCGTGGTGGTGGCCCTGCTGGCGCTGGCGATCCTCTGGACCAGCCTGCCGCTGGGGGTGGGCCACTACGAACTGCTGAGCGTGCTGGGGCTGACGCTGGTGAGCCTGGCCGATCCACCGCGGCGGTAGCGGCGCCAGCGTTCCGGCAGCCAGGCCAGCAGCACCAGCGCCGTGCGGGCCAACCCGGCGGCCCGGTCGATCGCCGCCAGGTCGCGACCCACGCCCTGCCGGTCCCCCGCCAGCAGCCGCTTGCCCAGGTTCCACAGCTGGAACTGCATCAACCGTGCGGCCCAGCGGTGCCGCCGCGGTTCGGCCGCCAGCAGCCGATGGCGCCGCAGGCCCGCCACCACCGCCGCCACCTCGGGCAGTTCATGGCCGCTGCGGCGGTTGGCATCCGACAGCTGGGCCCCGTGGGTGCGCACCGCGGCGATGGGGGTGCGGTTGAGCAGCACCGGCCCCGCGGCGGCGGCCCGGGCCAGCCACTCCCAGTCGGCGGCGTGGCGCCAGTCCTCCCGGAACGGTCCCACCCGCCGCCATAGGGCGACGGTGAAGGCCATGCCGGTGAGGTTGCCGTTGAGGCTGCCCAGCCGCAGCAGCTGCGGCACGAACCGTTCGGGCGGCAGCAGGGCGGTGTGGCGGCTGACCAGGTCGTGGTAGTGGGCCGATTCCTGCGGCCGTGGGCTGCCGTCGGCAGCGATCGAGTCGAAGGTCGACAGCACCAGCTCCGCCGTCGGCTGCTCCTGCCGCCGCCGCCGCAGGTCGGCCACGGCGTTGGCCTCGAGCAGGTCATCGCTGCAGAGCAGCAGCACCCAGGGGGTGCTGACTTCGGCCAGGGCGGCGTTGAGGTTGGCGAACAGGCCCCGGTTGCGGTCGTGGCGCCGGTGGGTCACCGGCCGGTCTGCCGCCGGGCCCGAGCGCCAGGCCTGCAGCCACGCCGCGGTCTCCTCGGGTGAGTGGTCGTCGGCGATCAGCAGCCGCCAGCCGGGGTCGCTCTGGGCCAGCACCGACGCCAGCGCCTGGGCCAGCAGGGCCGGGCGGCCGTACACCGGCAGCACGATGGTGATGGCCTCGGTCTCCATGGCCTTGGTCTCCATGGCCTCGGTCATCGGGGGAGGCTATCGGCCCAGGCCAGGATCGCCTCCAGGCGGGCGGTGTAGCTGTGGCGGTGCTGCCGCAGGCTCTGGGCCCCCAGCTCCCGCAGCCGCTGGCGCAGGGCCCCGTCCCCCAGCAGCACCCGCGTGTGCCGCTCCAGTTCGGCGGGATCGCGGAAGAAGCCCACGTCGGGGTAGCCGGGCAGCAGGGCCCGGTGCACGGGGCTGTCGTGATAGAGGCCGCAGCCGCCGATGGCGCCGATCTCGAACGACCGGTCGGTGCAGGTGTCGCCGTTCGCCTGCCGCAGCAGCCCCAGCACCACCCGGGCGTGGTAGACGGCGCGGCAGTAGTCGTCCCCCAGCACCTCGGGCCCCTGGCGCCAGCCCGGGGTGGCCAGGCCCCGCCAGTCGTTGCCATGCAGCCGGCAGTCGGCACCGCCGCCGGCCGCCGCGGCGGCCGCCGCCAGCCACGGCAGACGCTCGCCCGCACCGGTGCCCACGAACACCAGGTCGCAGCCCCAGCGCCCGCGGTCGGCCGCCGTCACCGGCTGCGGCGGCCGGTGCAGGGGGGGGTGATGGGCGAAGGGCAGCCAGCTGGTCGATGGGCAGCCGGCGGCCTCCAGCCGCGCCCCCAGGGCCTCCTTGGTGCTGAAGATGTGGTCGTAGTGCCGCAGGTTGGCCAGAAAGCAACGCCGCCGGTGGATCGGGTTCCAGGGGTCGTCGGTGAGCAGGTTCACCACCCGCCCACCGCGGGCCTGCACCGCCGAGAACACCGCGGTCTGCAGCGGCAGGATGCCGGTCACCAGCACCAGCCGCGGCGCCGTCGCCTCGACCAGGGCCAGCAGCTGCCTCTGGAAGCCCCACCATTCCCAGCTGCGCCGGTCGGCCAGCCGGTAGAAGACCTTGCCCCGCCGCCGCCGCATCGACGGCGACCAGTGGGGGGCCGGGGAGCTGTAGGCCACCGGCGGGTTGAGCCCCAGCTGCCGGGCCGCCGCCAGCAGCTTGCTGCCGAGGGCTTCGGGAGCGGCCGTGTCGGCCACCAGCAGCAGCGGTGGGGACCCCTCAGCCACCGGCCGGGAGCAGCCGTGCCGCCAGGTCCGCCAGCGGCACCGTCGCCGGCCCCTCGCCCCCGTCCCCCTGCAGATCCTTGAGCTGCGCCAGTCCTGCGGCCGCCTCCCGGTCCCCCAGCAGCACCGCCCAGCGGGCACCGCTGCGGTCGGCCCGCTTGAGCTGCTTGCCGAAGCCGGCACCGCTCAGGTCCAGCTCCACCGCCAGCCCCGCCTGCCGGAGCTGCCGCGCCAGCCGCAGGGCCAGCGCCCCGGCCCCATCCCCCTGGTTCACCAGGTAGACGTCGGGGGGCGGCGCCGCCGCCGTGGTCCCGCTGCGTTCCTGCAGGATCAGCAGCCGTTCCAGCCCCAGGGCCCAGCCGATGCAGGCGGTGGCCGGCCCACCCAGCTGCTCCACCAACCCGTCGTAGCGGCCGCCGCCGCAGACGGTCGCCTGGGCCCCGAGGGCGCCGCTGGTGATCTCGAAGGCGGTGTGACCGTAGTAGTCGAGGCCCCGCACCAGCCGCGGGTTGCGCACGGTCGGGATCGCGAGCTCCGCCAGCCCCGCCAGCACCTGCTCGAAGCGGTCGCGGCTGCTGTCTTCCAGGCTGTCGATCAGCTGCGGCGCCTCGATCAGCAGGCGCTGGGTGTCGGGGTTCTTGCTGTCGAGGATGCGCAGGGGGTTGGTGGTCAGCCGCTGCTGCGAATCGCCGTCAAGGGCGTCGTGGTGCTGCTCGAGCCAGGCCACCAGCCGCTCCCGGTAGCGGCGCCGGTCATCCGGAGTGCCAAGGCTGTTGATCTCGAGGGTCAGGTCCCCCAGGCCCAGTGCGGCCAGCAGATCCCAGGCGATGGCGATCGCCTCGACGTCGCTGCGGGGATCGGCGAAGCCGAGAAACTCGAGGCCGATCTGATGGAACTGGCGCTGGCGGCCCCCCTGGGGCCGTTCGTAGCGGAACATCGGCCCGCCGTACCAGAGCCGCTGGGGCCCCTGGCTCAGCAGCCCGTGCTGCAGCGCCGCCCGCACCACGCCGGCGGTGCCTTCGGGCCGCAGGGTGCAGGGGCGGTCGCCCCGGTCGACGAACGAATACATCTCCTTGCCCACCACATCGGTGGCTTCGCCGATGCCGCGGGCGAACAGCTCGGTGGCCTCGAGCAGGGGTGTGCGGATCTCGTGCACCCCCGCCCGGCGGAAGTGGTCGCGGGCCGTGGTTTCGAGGGCCTGCCAGCGGGCTGTGGCCGCCGGCAGCAGGTCCACCATGCCCCGCAGGCTCTGCAGCTGCTCCACCACGCCCCCTGCCCTTCCGCGATCGCGGCCATCCTGCCTGGCGGCCCGGGCCTGGCCCCAGAATGGCGGCGCTCTGACCCTCCCCCATGGCCCGGCTGCTGCTCACCGGAGGTGCCGGCTTCATCGGCAGCCACACCGCCCTCGTGCTGCTCGAGGCCGGCCATGAGGTGGTGGTGCTCGACGACTTCCGCAACAGTTCCCCCAAGGCCCTCGAGCGGGTGCAGGAGCTGAGCGGCCGTTCCCTCGACCTGGTGGCGGGCAGCCTCGGGGATCCGGCCACCCTGGAGCGGGCCTTCGGCGGGGGCCTCTACAGCCGCGGCGGCGCGATCGATGCCGTCATCCATTTCGCCGGCCTCAAGGCCGTGGGCGAGTCGGTGCGCCATCCGCTTCTGTACTGGGATGTGAATGTCAACGGCAGCCGGCTGCTGCTCGAGGCCATGGACCGGGCCGGCTGCCGCACGATCGTCTTCAGCAGCAGCGCCACCCTCTACGGCATGCCCGAGCGCACCCCGATCGTCGAGACCGATGCGGTGCGGCCGATCAATCCCTACGGCCACAGCAAGGCCGCCGTCGAGCGGATGCTGGCCGATCTCTGCGAGACCGGCGCCGACTGGCGGGTGGCCAGCCTGCGTTACTTCAACCCGGTGGGGGCCCACCCCAGCGGCCGCATCGGCGAAGACCCCGAGGGGATCCCCAACAACCTGTTCCCCTTCGTGAGCCAGGTGGCGGTCGGCCGCCGGCCCGAGCTGCAGGTGTTCGGCAGCGACTGGCCCACCCACGACGGCACCGGCATGCGCGACTACATCCACGTGATGGACCTGGCCGAGGGGCACCGGGCCGCCCTCGACACCCTGCTGCGCGAGCCGCCGCAGCTGCTCACCCTCAACCTCGGCAGCGGCCGCGGCCACTCGGTGCTCGATGTGGTGCGCGCCTTCGAGATCGCCAGCGGCCGATCGGTGCCGTACCGCCTTGTTGACCGCCGCCCCGGTGATGCCGCCGAGACGGTGGCCGACCCCTCCCTGGCGGCCGAACGGCTGGGCTGGCGCACCAGCCGCAGCCTTGAGGACATCTGCCGTGACGGCTGGGCCTGGCAGCAGGCCAACCCCAGCGGCTACCGGTGACGGAGCTGCTGCTGGCGGGTGGTGGCCACACCCATGCCCTGCTGCTGCGGCGCTGGGCCCGGCGGCCCGGCGGCCGGCCCGCCGCCCGCATCACCCTGGTGAGCCGGGCGGCGCTGACCCCCTATTCGGGCCGCCTGCCGGCCTGCCTGGCGGGCCGCTGCAGCCTCGCCGCGGCCAGCCTGCCCCTGGCCTCGCTCTGTGCCGCCGCCGGGGTGGCCTTCGTGCCGGCCGAGATCCGCGGCCTCGACCCCCGCGGCCGGCGGCTGCAGCTGGCCCCGCCCCTCGGCCCCCGGACCTACGACCTGCTCAGCCTCGACGTCGGCGCCGAGGTGCCCCTGCCGCCCCCGGCGCTGACCGGTGGCGCGCCGCTGCTGCCCATCCGCCCGGCCGCGCCGGTGCTGGCCGCCCTCGAGGGCCTCGCCCCCGGTGCAGCGGTGGCCGTCTTCGGGGGCGGCGCCAGCGCCGTCGAGGTGGCCTTCGCCCTGGTGGTCCGAGGCTGTCGCGTCAGCCTGCATCCCCGTGGCTCCGGCCTGTGGCAGGCCTTTGCCGCCCCCCTGGCCAGCGCCGGCATCGCCCTGGTGCAGGGTCCGGCGGCGGCCGGCACCGCCCTCGCCCTGGCCTGCACCGGGGCCCGCCTGCCGGCGTGGCTGGCCTCCAGTGGTCTCTCTCAGGCGGCCGGCGGCCGCCTGGCGGTCGAGCCCGACCTCACCGTGGCGGGTTGGCCCCAGGTCTTCGCCGTCGGGGATGCCGCCCTGGTGCGCGGGGCTGAACGGCCGCCGGCCGGGGTCTGGGCGGTGAAGGCGGCGCCGCGGCTGCACCACAACCTGCGGCGGCGGCTGGCGGGGCAACCCCTGCGGCCCTGGAGGCCCCCCGGGCGGGCGGTGCAGCTGCTGGGGGATGGCCGGGGCCGGGCCTGGCTGCTGCCGGCCCCGGGTTGCGGCGGCCAGCCCCTGGGGCCCTCGCGGCTGCTGGGCCTCTGGAAGCAGGCCCTGGATGGGGCCTTCCTGGCGCGGCTGCAGCCATGACCATGCCCCGGCGCTGGTGGTTCTGGGGCGGGCTGGCGCTGCTGTGGCTGCTGGCCACCGGCGCCGACCGGGCCGGGCTGGCGGGCGATGGGCGCCTGCCCTCGTGGGACCAGGCCGATTACCTCAACAGCGCCCTCGACCACGGCCGCGCCCTCGGCCTGCTGCCCGGCGGCGGCTGGCGGGGCTGGCAGGCCCTGCTCGACCTGTCTCCCAAGATTCCGCCCCTCGCCTCCCTGGTCAACGGCACCGTGATGGCCGTGGCCGGTGATGCCCCCGACCAGGCCGCCTGGAGCCTGAGCCTCTGGCATGGCCTGCTGCTGCTGGTGGTCGCCCTTTGGGGTCGACAGCTGGGCGGGGCGGGCCTCGGGTTGCTGGCGGCCCTGGTCACGGTGCTGCTGCCGTCCCTGGCTGCCCAGCGGGTGGACTATGTGCTCGAGATTCCGGTGGCGGCCACCGGCACCGCGGCACTCTGGCTGCTGGGGCGCTGGGCCCGGCCCGGGCCCGCCGGCGGTCGCTGGGGCCAGGCCCTGGGGGCGGCCCTGGCCCTGGCCGCCGCTGTGCTGACCAAGCAGAGCGTGCTGCTGCTGCTGCTCGGGCCGCTGCTGTGGGCGGCCGCCACGGGCCTGGCCCGACCGGGCCGGCGCCTGCAGGTGCTGGCGGCCCTGGCCCTCGTGCTGGCCCTGGTGGCCCCCTGGCTGGGCCACAACCTGATCACGACCGTGTCGGGCACCGACCGGGCCACGCTTGAATCGGCCGCCCGGGAAGGGGATCCCGGGGCCGGCAGCCTGGCCGGCTGGCTCTGGTATCCGCGGCGTCTGCCGCAGCTGATCGGCTGGTGGCTGCCGGCCGGGGCCCTCGTCGGTGGGCTGCTGGCCCTGCGGCGCGGGGGCTGGCGCCGGCCCGGGTTCGACCAGGCCTGGCTGCTCGGCTGCCTGGCGGCCGCCTGGCTGCTCACCACCCTCAGCCCCAACAAGGACCCCCGCTACCTGGCGCCGCTGCTGCCCATGCTGGCCCTGGTGCTGGCCCAGGGCTGGGCGGCGCTGGCCCGGGGGATCCCCCGCCCCTGGGGCCCGCTGCTGGCGGCGCTGGGGCTGGCCGGGGCCGGCATCGCCACGGCGTCCGAACGGCTGGTCGACCGGTTGCCGGCCACCGCCCAGCCCCTCGAGGCCGTGGTGGCGGCGGTGCAGAACGGCACACCGGCCACCCCGCGCACGTTGATCGTGGTGCCCAGCACACCGCAGCTCAACCAGCACAACATCAGCTACTACGGCCGCCGCGGCGGTGGCGCCCTGGTGGGGCGGCAGCTGGGCAGCGGCAGCGGTGACACGGCCGCCGTGCTGGCCCAGGCGCGGCTGGTGCTGCTCGCCC
This sequence comes from uncultured cyanobacterium, assembly GCA_903871775.1. GTDB lineage: Bacteria > Cyanobacteriota > Cyanobacteriia > PCC-6307 > Cyanobiaceae > CAIQIA01. Next base: position 147,452 of record CAIQIA010000011.1, on the reverse strand, counting down.
AGGGGGACCAGGGGTCCGTCAGCCGCCGGGCGGCCACCCTCTCGGCGGCGGTGCGCAGCAGCGGCGTCTTCCGGCTGCGCCAGCGCTGGCCCCGGCCCGAGGGGGGCTCCCTGGAACTCTGGGAGCGCCGGGCCGAGGCACCACCGCCCCCCGATTTCGCCGTGGTCTTTCCTGATCTGGCGGCCGGCCTGGCCCGCGGGCCCGCCGGCCTGGGGCCCGTGTCGGATGCCGTCGGCCGCGAGCACCAGCTCGACGGCCACCGCCTCTACCAGGAGCGGGTGCGGCAGCAGGCCCTGCGCACCCTCGCACGCAGTCCTGATGATCGCCGGGCCCTGTGGAGCCTGGCCCTGCTCGCGACCCTGCAGAACCGGCCGCTGCAGGCCGACCACTGGTTCGCCCGCCTCGAGGCCCTCGAACCCGCCAGCCCCTGGCCGGCCGCCTACCGGGCCGTGGTGCTCACCGCCGCCGGCCGGCCGTGGCAGGGGGCGGCCGTGGCCGAGGCCGCCGGCCGCCGCAGCCCCGATCCGGTGCTCACGGCCCTGGCGGACCTTGATGGCCTGCTGTCGGGGCGGATCTGGCAGCTGCCCGCCCTGCAGCGGTCGCTGCCGCCGGCCATCGAGGCCGTCGAGCGCCAGTGGGTCAGCCCGCCGGAATCAGCGCGCTGAGCCGGTCGCGGAAATCCCCCTTGGGCATGCCGCCCCGCAGCTCCCCGTGGATGCGGAAGTCGCCCTCCGGATCCTCCACCAGCAGATAGGTGGGCCAGCCCATCCCTTCTTTGTTGGGGTACTGGGCCAGCAGCACCTTGCGATACCGGCGGTAGGTGTCGGTGTCCTGCAGCATCACGCTCACGAACGCCAGCCCCAGCTCCTCGGCCACGCGGGCGTCGTAGTGGCTCATGCGATGGCAGGTGCCGCAGTCTTCCGAGCTGAACTTCAGCACCGTCACCGTCGTCTGGCTCTCCATGGGCGTGCAGGGTCTGTGAGGGTGCGCGGATGGTAGCCAGGGCGGTCAGCAGCGTTCCTGCCGCAGCCGCTCCTGCCGCAGCCGCCGCAGCTCCTGCCCCAGGGCCGGGCCCGCCGGCACCCCGCGGGCCAGCAGCTCCCGGGCGCCCACGGGGCTGGCCAGCCGCTGCCAGCGCAGCAGCCAGCGCAGCAGCGGTCGCCGCCCCCGCCGGCCCGTGGCCAGCAGTGCCAGTGCCACCGCGTCGGCGCCCACCGGCGCCAGCCGTTCGTCCCAGGCCACGGCATCCACCGGCCGGGGGTCTGTCGCCAGCCATCGCCGCAGCTGCGCCGCCGCCGCCAGGGCCCGGGCCTGCTGCAGCGGCAGGTCGAGCCGCGCCGCCGTCGCCTCCGGTGCCGCCAGCGGCGCCAGCAGCGCCGGCAGCAGCGGCAGATCCCAGCGCTCGGCCCAGGCCAGCCGCTGCGGCCAGCTGCGGTCGTGCTGCAGCTCCGGATCGATCAGCCCCAGGGCCCCCCAGGCCTGCAGCAGCGCCAGGGCCTGCCGCCAGGGTTCCTGGTTCAGCAGCAGGTCCAGTTCCATCCGCAGGCGGCTGCCCAGGGCCGGTGGTGTCGGGGTGGCCGCCCACGGCCAGGCGGCCAGGGTCCGCTGCACCTGCCCCAGGTCGTCGCCTTCCAGCCGCAGCCCCAGGCGGGCGCCGTAGCGGGCGGCCCGCAGCACCCGCGTCGGGTCGTCGCTGACGCTGGCGCCGTGCAGAAACCGCAGCCGCCCGGCCGCCAGGTCGTTGCGGCCATCGAAGGGATCGAGCAGGGGCCCGTCGGGCAGCAGCCGGGCCATGGCGTTGACGCTGAAGTCGCGGCGGGCCAGGTCGGCCTCCAGGGGCACCCCCAGGGTCACCGTCGGATGGGCGCCGGGGCAGGTGTAGGTCTCGCGCCGGGCGCTGGCGATGTCGATCCGCAGCTCGCCCCAGGCCAGCGAGACGGTCCCGTAGGCCCCATGCAGCCGCAGGTCGTGGGTCGCGGTCGGGTCGGCCGCCAGCAGCCGTCTCGCCAGCTCGGGGGCCGGCCCCTCCAGCAGCAGGTCGATGTCGGGGCCGGTGCCGGGTCGGTCGAGGTGGCCGTCGCGCACGGCGCCGCCCACCAGGGCCAGGCGCCAGCCGGCGGCGCTGGCCAGCTGCTGCAGCGTCCGCAGGGGCGCAGCGGCGGCGCGGTCTCGGGCCTCCCGTAGCGTGTCCAAGCGCCACACCGTGGGATGGCCGCTCGATTCTGGCTCTACGCCCACGAATTCAGTGAATCCGGGGCGCCGCTGGTGCTCGAGACCATCGCGGCCGAGCTGCAGGCGGCAGGCCTGGGGCCGCAGCTGCGGCTGCGGGGCTGGGGCGGTGCCCACGACCGCCGCCATCCGAGCCTCACCCGTCGCCTGCGCGGCCGCGGCCTGCGCCTGCGGGTGCTCGACCGTGACCGGCGCCCGCCGCGGCCGCGGCGGGGCGAGCGGCTGCTGCTCAACAGCCTGGCCCTGCCGCCGCCGGTCACCGCCGCCGCCCTGGGCTGGTGCCTCGAGGGGCGCCTGCCCCGCCTCGACTGGTTCGCCCACGAGCTCCACCCCGGCGCCTGGCTCGATGGCGCCCTGCGGGCTGACCTGCGGCTGCTGCTCAGCAGCGGTGAGCTGCAGCTGCGGGTGCCCTCCCGCCATTGCCTCAGCCATTACCGCGCCTGGCTCGAGCACGACGGTGCCCCCGGTCTGGCGGTGCAGCCCCACCGGCTCGCCGAGCCGCAGCTGCTGCAGGGCCCGCTGCCCGACCACCGCGAGCTGCGGCTGCAGCTGACGGGCCAGGTGCAGCAGGGCAACAAGGGGCAGATGTGGCTGCTCGACCTGGTCGAGGCGGTGCTGGCCCGGCCGCCGGCCGCCGACCCCCGGCCCCTGCGGCTGCAGTGCATCGGCCTCGAGGAGGGTCCGGCCGCCCGGGCGGTGCAGGAGCGGGGTCGGCGATTGCTGGGGGAGGCGTTCCACTGGGAGCCGTTGCTGCCCCGGGCCCAGGCCCAGGCGGCGATGGCCCGCAGCAACATCGCCGTAAGCTGCTCCCGCGAGGAGACCTTCTCCCTGGCGGCCCTGGAGGCGATGGCCCTCGGACAGATCCTGTTGCGCAACCGCACCGGCGGCTGGGACGAGCAACTGCTGCCGGGGGTGAACGGCTTTGACCTGGGGGATCCCGGCCAGCCCGTCACCCGCGGGCAGGTTGATCTGCTGGCGGCCCTGCTGGACCGCCGGTACTGGCCCGATGCCGCCCTGGGGCAGCTGGCGGCGGCGGCCCGCGACCATGCCGCCAGCTTCGCCGACCATCGCTACGCCACCTGGCTGCTGGGCTCCGGGGGGGTGTCACCGTGCTGAACCGTTCCGAGCTGCTGCGGGATCCGCTGCTGGCCCTGGCGGGGGTGCTGTATCTGTTGCCCCTGCCGCCGGCCTGGAGCACGGGGGCGGTGCTGGCCTGGCTGGTGCTGCAGCTGCTTGACGGGCCGGCCGGCGACCGATGGCGCCACTGGCCCCTGGCGGCGCTGCTGCTGGCCCTGGTGCGGCCGTGGGTGCGGGGCGAGATGCCCCATCCGGTCTCGGCCGAGGATCTGCTGCTGCTGGCCCTGTCCTTCGTGGCCTCCACCGGCCTGACGGTGGCCCGCTGGCAGCGGCTGCTGCCCTGGCTGCTGCCGCCCCTGGCCGTGGCGTTGTTCGCCGGCCCCCGCCCCTGGACGCCCAATCCCCTGGCGGGGGTGAACCAGGGGGCCTACCTGCTGGGCCTGCTCACCGTGGCCGCCGCCGCCTGGACCTCGGCCCTGCCCGGGCCCCTGCGCCAGCGCTGGCCGGGGGCGGTCCTGATGCTGGTGGGCCTCTGGGGCATGTGGCGCACGGGCTCGCGGGCCTGCCTGGTGGCCTCGCTGCTGGCCGGCCTGGCGGTGCTGCTGGCCGAACGGGCCCGCCGGGGTCAGCCGCTGCTGCGGCCGCTGCTGCTGGCCGCCATCGCCGGTGCGGCGGCCCTGGGGCTCAAGAACCTGCTGGGCCATCCCGGCATCGGCATCGACTGGACCTCCGACAGCGGTCGTGTGCAGGGCTATGGCTGCTGGGCCGGTCTGCCCTTCAGTGGTGACAACCGGTTGCTGTGGGGGGTGGGGTTCCACCGGCCCGGGGCCTTCTGCCAGCAGCCGATCCACGGCAGCCCCCTCAGCCATGCCCACAACCTCTTCCTGCAGCTGTGGGGCAACACCGGCCTGCTGGGGCTGCTGGCGATGGGGCTGCTGGCGCTGCTGTTCTGGCGGCTCTGGCGCGGCGGTGGTGCCAGCGATCTGACCCGCCGCCTGGGCCAGGGGGCACTGGTCTACACGCTGCTGCAGGGCTGCTTCGACGTGGCGCTGCTCCACTGGCCGCTGCTGCAGGTGGCCACCGCCACCCTGGTGGCGGCCCTCACGGCAACGGCTGGATCGGCGCCAGCCGTGGATCCAGGATCTTCGGCGCCATCCCCTCGAACCTGACGGCCAGGGAGATCTTCTCGCCGCTGCCGAACAGGTGGGTGACGCGCCCTTCGCCGAAGCGATCGTGCCGCAGCCGGTCACCGACGCTCCAGCTGTGGCCGCTGCGGCGGGTGGCGGCCGGCGGGGCCGCCGCCGGCTCGCGGTCGACGCGGGTGAGGCGGTCGAGCCGCTGCTCCCGCCGCAGGGCCGCTCCGCCGCTGCGGGGCACGTCGCCCTGGATCAGCTCCTCGGGCAGTTCCGCCAGGAACGCCGACGGGATCGCCGGTTCGCGCATCCCCCCCCAGAGGCGCCGCTCGCTGGCGTGGGAGAGAAACAGTCGCTCCTTGGCCCGCGTCACGCCCACATAGCAGAGGCGCCGCTCCTCCTCGAGGGCGGCCGGATCCTCGAGGCTGCGGTAGCTGGGGAACAGACCCTGCTCGAGCCCCACCAGGAACACCACCGGAAACTCGAGGCCCTTGCTGGCGTGGAGGGTCATCAGCACCACCCGTTCGGCCGCCAGGTCCTTGTCGTCGGCATCGCTGGCCAGGGCCGCCGAGGCCAGGAAGCCCTCCAGGTCGCCCTCCTCGTTCTCCTCCTGGTACTGCAGGGCGGCGTTGACCAGCTCCTGCAGGTTGCGGCGGCGCTCCTCGGCTTCGTCGGTGGCTTCGGCGATCAGTTCGGCGAGGTAGCCGCTGCGTTCGAGCACCAGCTGCACCAGCTCGGAAGGGGGTGCCGTGGCGGCACGCTCCCCCAGGTCGCGCAGCAGTTCGGTGAAGCCCAGCAGCCCCCGGGCCGAACGGCCGGCCAGGCTCCGCACCGCCTCGGCGTCGTTCACCACCTCCCAGAGGGGCACCCCCAGCTGCACCGCCGCATCGCTGAGGCGCTGGATGGTGGTCTTGCCGATGCCGCGGCGGGGCACGTTCATCACCCGCAGCAGGCTCACCGAATCGGCGGGGTTGAGCAGCAGCCGCAGGTAGGCCAGCACATCCTTGATCTCGCGCCGGTCGTAGAAGCGCAGGCCACCCACCACCGTGTAGGGCACCCGCCAGCGCACCAGGGCTTCCTCAATGGCCCGCGACTGGGCGTTGGTGCGGTACAGCACCGCCATGTCACCCCAGCGCAGGTCGGGGTGGCCCGCCTGCAGCTCGCGCATGCGCTGCACCACGGCTTCGGCCTCGGCCACCTCGTCATCGCAGCGGGTGAGACGGATCGGTTCGCCGGCGCCGCGGGTGGGGCGCAGCACCTTGTCGATGCGCTCGCGGTTGCGGGCGATCAGGGCATTGGCCGCCTCCAGGATCGTGGCGGTGGAGCGATAGTTCTCCTCCAACTTCACCATCGTGCGGGTGGCGTCATCGGGGGCGCCGTCGCCGAAGTCCGACTGGAACCCCATCAGGATCGTGAAATCGGCCGCCCGGAAGCTGTAGATGCTCTGGTCGGCATCACCGACCACGAACACCGAGCGGTTCTGCCAGTCGCTGAAGCCGGCGGGGTCCTGGCCGTCGGTCACCAGCAGTTTGAGCAGCTCGTACTGGGTGCGGTTCGTGTCCTGGTATTCGTCCACCAGCAGATGCCTGAAGCGCCGGTGCCAGTAGCCGCGCACCTGGTCGTTCTGGCGCAGCAGCTGCACCGGCAGCAGCAGCAGGTCGTCGAAATCGAGGGCGTTGTTGGCGGCCAGGGCCCGGCGGTAGCGGCGGTAGGTCTCCACCAGCAGCTTGCCCCGCTGGCCCTGGCCCACCTCCTGCTGCTCCAGGTCGTGGGGCAGCCAGCCCTGGTTCTTGGCGTTGCTGATGGCCCAGCGCAGCTTCTTGGGTTCAAAGCGCTTGGGATCGAGCTGCAGCTCCTGGGTGACGATCTCCTTGACCAGGCTCTGGGCGTCGCCTTCGTCGTAGATGCTGAACTGCCGGGTCCAGGCGTGGCCTTCGGGGTCGGTGTACTTGTCGATGTCGAAGCGCAGCAGCCGCGCGAAGAGGGCGTGAAAGGTGCCGATCCAGAGGTCGCGGGTCACCTCCCGGTGGATGCGGCTGCGCAGCTGCCGCTGCTCCCCCTCGGGCAGGGTGGCCATGGGCTGGCCGAACTGGGCCTGGGCCAGGCGCTGGGCCAGCAGCAGCTCGAGCCGCTCCTTCATCTCGCGGGCGGCCTTGTTGGTGAAGGTCACCGCCAGCAGTTCCGCCGGGTCGACGCCGTGCTGCCCCAGCAGGTGGGCGATGCGGTGGGTGAGGGCCCGGGTCTTGCCGCTGCCGGCGCCGGCCACCACCAGCAGCGGACCGCAATGGTGGCCCACCGCCCGCGACTGGGCCTCGTTGAGGCCGGCCAGAAAGCCGGTGCTGCTGCTCGAACTGGTCATGGGCGCAGACTAGGCAGCGGGCCGCGGCAGGATGCGACCGCTCCCCTGCGACCCGATGTCCCTGCCCCTGCGCCTGTTCATCGGTGTCGACCACCGCGAGCGGGCCGCCGCCAATGTGCTGATCGATTCGCTGGTCCAGCACAGCAGTGCGCCGCTGGCGATCACGCCCCTGCTGACGCCCCAGCTCGAACGCCAGGGGCTGCACCGGCGGCCCCGGGATCCGCTGCAGAGCTCTGATTTTTCGTTCACCCGTTTTCTGGTGCCGCACCTCTGCGGTTACGAGGGCTGGGCCCTGTTCCTCGATTGCGACATGCTCTGCCGCGGCGACATCGCCGCCCTCTGGGACCTGCGCGACGACGGCTGCGCGCTGATGTGCGTGCAGCACCACCATGTGCCCCGCGAGACGGTCAAGTTCCTGGGGGAACCGCAGAGCGCCTATGCCCGCAAGAACTGGAGCTCGCTGATGCTGTTCAACACCCCCCGCTGCCGCGCCCTCACCCCCGAGCTGGTGAACACCGCCAGCGGCCTGCATCTGCACCGGTTCGCCTGGCTGGGGCCCGACGACCGCATCGGCGCCCTGCCCAGCATCTGGAACCACCTGGTGGAGGTGCAGCCGCCGGATCCGGCGGCCCAGCTGCTGCACTGGACCCTTGGGGGCCCCTGGTTCCGCGAGCAGCGCAGCGCCGGCGGCCCCCTGGCGGCCGAATGGTTCGCCGCCCGCGACGCCTGCCAGAGGCTCTACGACTGATGGCGGTGATCGTTGCCGTGCCGGCCCGGCTGGCCTCCAGCCGCCTGCCCCGCAAGCTGCTGGCCGATGTGGGCGGCCGGCCGCTGCTGCGGCGGGTGCTGGAGCAGTGCCTGCAGGCCCGCCGGCCCGCCGCCGTGGCGCTGTGCACCGACAGCGACGAGCTGCGGGCGGCGGTGGCGGCCTGGGGCCTGGCGGAGCGGGTGCCGGTGCTGATGACGCCGAGCGACTGCGCCAGCGGCAGTGACCGTCTGGCGGCAGCCCTGCCGGCCCTCGAGGCGCTGGTGCCGGGTTGCGGCTGGGTCGTCAATGTGCAGGGGGACCAGCCGTTTCTGGATCCGCAGCTGATCGACGGGCTGGCGGCGGCGGCCCTGGCCAGCGGTGCCGCCGATCCGCCGGTGCTCACCCCCGTCTACCCGCTGCCGCCCGGGCGGCTGCACGACCCGGCGGTGGTGAAGGTGGTGCGCAGCCACAGCGGCCGGGCGCTGCTGTTCTCGCGCAGCGCGCTGCCCCATGTGCGTGACCTGCCGCCGGACGACTGGCACCGGGCCGGCCCCTACTGGGGCCATGTGGGCCTCTACGCCTACCGGCTCGCGGTGCTGCGCCGCTGGCCGTCGCTGCCCCCGTCAGTTCTTGAGCGGGCCGAGAAACTCGAGCAGCTGCGGCTGCTCGAGGCCGATGTGGCGATCGGCTGCCTCGAGACCGCGGAGGATGCCTTTTCGGTCGACACCGCCGCCCAGCTGGCGGAGGCCCGGCGCCGCTGCGGCCCAGCGGGCTGACGGCGATGCTGGGGTCATGACCGTTGCCCCTGCATGGACACCCCGGCCCCCGACTGGTTTCCTGCGTCTGCCAGGCACCTCTATCCCGGTTGGGTGCAGCGCAAGGCCGTCACCCTCTGCAAGCGGGATCAGAAGCGTGGTGGCAGCGGCAATGTGCAGCACTACCGCCTGGCGATCCATCAGGCGGTGCTCGCCTGCGGCGGGCGCGACCACTGGACAGGGGAGCCCCTCGACTGGGCCCTGATCGGCACCTACGACAGCCGCGAGGGGGCGGCCGCCAGCGCTGAGCACAAGAAGCAGTTCGCGATGCTTCCGACCATCGACCACCGCTCCAACCGCCCGGAACCCGATGTGGTGATCTGCGCCTGGCGCACCAACGACGCCAAGCACGACATGACCCCCGAAGAACTGCTGGTGTTCTGCCGCGCCGTGCTCGAGCACAGCCCCCACTGGGACGGGCCGTGAGCGCAGGCCAGCGGCCCTGCTTCAGTCGTTCCGGTCGCGCCAGCCGTCGCGGGCCAGGGCTTGCCAGGCGCCCCGGGCCTGCAGGATCCGTTCCGCCAGTTCGCGCACGGCGCCGTGGCCGCCCCGCCGGCGCAGCACCAGATCGGCCTGGCGCCTCAGGGGGGCGACGGCATCGGCCGGGGCCACCAGCAGGCCGGCCAGGGGCCGCATCGCCAGATCGTTGAGGTCATCGCCCACCACCGCCGTGGCCGCGGCGGTCACCCTCAGGGTGGTCTGGAGGTTGGCCAGGGCGGCGCGCTTGTCGCGGATGGCCGTCAGGCAGTGGTCGATGCCCAGCTGCCGGGCCCGTGCCTCGATCGCCCCGCCGGCCGCACCGCTCAGAAACGCCAGCCGCAGGCCGGCGCCGGCCAGCAGCCGCAGCCCCAGGCCGTCCCGCACGTCGTAGCGGCGCAGCACCTCCCCTGCCGGGGTCATCAGCAGCCCGCCATCGGTGAGCACGCCGTCCACATCGAGCACCAGCAGCTCCACCGCCGCCAGTCGGCGCTGCAGCCTCACCATGTGCTCGGGGCGGGCCCGGTGGCCGTGAGCACCGTCCGCAGGGCCAGCAGCTGCTCCAGCAGCGCCTCCATCCGGTGCAGCGGCACCATGTTGGGCCCGTCGCTGGGGGCCCGGTCGGGGTCGGGATGGGTCTCCATGAACAGCCCGTCCACCCCCACCGCCACCGCCGCCCGGGCCAGGGGCGCCACGAACTCCCGCTGGCCGCCGCTGCTGCTGCCCTGGCCACCGGGCTGCTGCACCGAGTGGGTGGCGTCGAAGATCACCGGGCAGCCCAGGGCCTGCAGCTGCGGCAGGCTGCGGTAGTCGACCACCAGGGTGTTGTACCCGAAGCTGCTGCCCCGTTCGGTGAGCCACAGCCGCCGGGGATCGTCGAGCCCGGCGGCCCGCAGCTTGGCCACCACCTGGGCCATGTCCCATGGCGCCAGAAACTGGCCTTTCTTGATGTTCACGATCCGGTCGCTGCCGGCCACCGCCGCCGCCGCCGCCAGCAGCAGGTCGGTCTGGCGGCACAGAAACGCCGGAATCTGCAGCACGTCGACCACCTCGGCCGCGGCTGCCGCCTGGTGGCTCTCATGGATGTCGGTCAGCACCGGCACCCCCACCCGTTCGCGCACGTCGGCCAGGATCGCCAGGCCCTCCTCCAGTCCCGGCCCGCGGAAGGAACGGCCCGAGCTGCGGTTGGCCTTGTCGAAACTGGCCTTGAACACGTAGTCGATCCCCATCCGCCGGCAGATGGCGGCCAGGCTGCCGGCGATCTCGAGGGCCAGTTCGCGGCTTTCGAGCACGCAGGGGCCGGCGATCAGGGTCAGCGGAGCGGTCATGCGGCGGCGGAGCGGGGCAGGGTGAGGGTCAGGGGGATGGGCGCCGGCGTCGGCTGGGCCTGGCTGTCGAGGCCGGCCCGCACCAGATCGTGCAGGCGCAGCAGACCCGCCAGGGTGCCATCGGCCTGCTGCACCGGCAGCACTGAGAGCGGCCGTTGCGGGTCCCGTTCCATCCGCTCCAGGGCCGTCACCGCCCGCAGTTCCGGCGTCACCGTCACCGGCTGGGCGGTCATCAGATCGGCGGCCCGCATGCCGGCCCAGTCGGCGGCGGCATGGCTGCGCAGGGCCCGCCGCAGGTCCCCTTCGGTGATCAGCCCCAGCAAGCGTCCCGGCCGCGCCGGGTCCTCCACCCAGGTGGCCCCCACCGGGGTCAGGGTCAGCCGTTCCACCACGGCCACCAGGTCATCGGTCGGCGCCAGCGGCGGCCAGTCGCTGCGGGGCACCATCAGGTCGGCCACCGTCAGGGTGAGCTGCCGGCCGAGGGAACCGGCGGGATGGTTGACGGCGAAGTCTTCGGCCGACACCCCCTCCAGCTGCATCCACAGGGCGGCGAGGGCATCGCCGATGGCCATCGCCACCGCCGTGCTGGCGGTGGGCGCCAGGTTGAGCGGGCACACCTCCCGGTCCACCGAGCCGTCGAGCACGGCATCGCAGGCCCGGGCCAGGGTCGAGTCGGGCCGGCCGGTGAGGGCCACGCAGCGGCTGCCCCGCCGCCGCAGATGGGGGAGCATCTGCAGCAGTTCGCCGCTTTCGCCGCTGTTCGACAGCAGCAGCACCAGGTCGTCGGCCCCCACCACCCCCAGGTCTCCGTGCAGGGCATCGAGGGGGTTGAGGTACAGGGCCATCAGGCCCACCGAGGTGAAGGTGGCGGCGATCTTGCGGGCGACGATGCCGCTCTTGCCCACGCCGGTCACCACCAGCTTGCCCCCCCGTTCGCTGCACTGGCACAGCAGGTTCAGCACCCGTTCGATGGCATCGGCGTCGAGGCGGGCGGCGGTGGCGGCGATGGCATCGGCCTCCTGGCGCAGCACCGCGGCGAAGGCCTCGGCGACCGGGCGGCGGGGGGAGGAGGTCATGGAGAGGGGGTGAGCCGGTCGAGGCTGGCGAGGTCGTGGAAGCTTGCGGAGCGCTCCTGCAGTTCTTCGAAACTGCCGTGGGCTTTGATCACGCCGTCTTCGAATTCGAAGATCCGATCACAGCGAGCGATCGTACTCAGCCGATGGGCAATCACCACGGTCGTGCAGCGGCGCCCGATCACTTCCAGCGCGTTGATCACCTCATGCTCGGTGCGGTTGTCGAGGGCGCTGGTGGCTTCGTCGAGCACCAGGAAGCGGGCATTGCGGTAGAAGGCCCGCGCCAGGGCCAGCCGCTGCCGCTGCCCCCCCGACAGCTGATGGCCGTTCTCCCCCACGGGCGTCAGCAGGCCATAGGGCAGATCGGCGATGAAGTCGTCGAGCTGGGCTGCGGCCAGGGCCTCCCAGATGCGGTCGTCATCGATCCGCTCTTCGTCAATGCCGAAGGCCACGTTGGCGCGGATGCTGGCGTCGAGCAGCTGGATCGACTGCGGCACCTGGGCGCAGTTGGCCTGCCAGGCCGGCACCTCTTCGGGGGTCACGGGGCGACCGTCGAGTTCGAGGTGCCCCTGGTCGGGGTTGAGCAGGGCCAGCAGCAACTGGGCGGTGGTGCTCTTGCCGCTGCCCGTGCTGCCCACCAGGGCGATGCGGGCCCCCACCGGGATCGTCAGGTTCACCCCGCGCAGCACCCAGTCGTCGCCGCTGGGGTAGCGATACCAGACCCCATGCAGGCGGATCGAATGCTGGGGGAACACCCCGGCGGGGCTCGGCACCCCCGCTGAACCCAGGGTGAGCCGCTCGCAGGGGAGCTGCAGCAGCGCCACGGTGTGGCTGATCTGCGGCAGCCCGCCGCGCAGTTCGGTCAGGGCATGGAAGAGATCCTGCAGTGGTGGCGTCAGCCGCTGGGCCGCGATCGCCAGGGCCGCCAGGAAGGGCAGGATCCCCATCACCCGGGAGGGATCCCCGTGCAGCAGGGGCGGCACCGCGCCGATCACGAAAATGAGCGAAATGCCCAGGGGTTCGATCAGCAGCCGGGGCACCACCGGCAGCAGCCCCGCCATCCAGGTGTAACGCCGGGCCCGTTCGCCGGTCTCGGCGAAGGCCCGCTGAAAGTGCGGTTCGGTGCCCGTGAGCTGGATGTCGCGCACCGACGAGAGCGACTCGAGCAGCAGATGGGTCGAGCGCACATCGAGCCGCAGGCCCTGCTGCCGCGCCAGCCGCAGGTAGGGCGTCACCAGGGTCGAGAGGCCCAGGTAGGCCAGCACCACCGTCACCAGCAGCACGCAGGCCGACAGGCGGCCGATCCAGAGGATGCCGACCGACAGCAGCAGGATCGACACCGAGGCGCTGAACATCCGCAGCAGCGGGTTGATCACCCCGTTGGCCGCCTGGCGGATGTTGGTGAGGATCAGCGTCGTCAGTTCGGCGGTGCTGCGGGTGAGGTGATAGGCGTACGACTGGCGCAGCACCCGCTCGTGGATCTGATCCGACAGGTCGCGCCAGATCTGGGCCGTCAGCCGCTGCTGCACGAACTGCAGGCCGATCTTGCTCATGGACGCCAGCCAGGCGCAGACCACGAACAGGCCGATCAGCCACAGGGTCTGGCTCAGGGGGCTGCCGCCGAAGACATGCACCCCCGGCAGCTGGTCCTCCAGCCGGGTGCCCACCAGGGCACCGATCAGCCTTGTGCCGAGGGCCACCAGGGTCAGGTCGAGCAGACCCGGCACCACCGACAGCGGGATCAGCCGCCACAGGGCCCGCCGTCGCCGGGCCGGCAGGGCCCCGATCAGCTCGAGCAGCTGGTCGGTGGTGCTGCTGCGGCGGCGGAGCCATTCCAGCGGGAACGGCCAGGCGGCGGGGGAGGCATTCACGCAGGCACCCTATGGCGCCCGACCCAGGCGGAACCGTCGCTGGATCCGGCTCCAGCGCCGGCCCCAGCGTAGGGAGCCGGTGCCGGGGGCCTGCAGCGGCCGTGCCCCTGCCGCCATCCGGTCCCAGTGGGCGTTCACCCGCCCCAGGGCCATCCGCCAGCGCTCGCGCACGGCCGCCTCGCTGTGGCGGGCCAGCAGCTGGCCCAGGGCGTCGGGATCGGGGAGGAAGGCCGCCGGCCGTTCGACGGCGGCGGCGATCTGCTGCACGTCGCCCTCCAGGGTGCCGGCGCCGATCTGCCAGCCCACCACCCCGGGGTCGAGGCTGTCGGCCAGGGCGTGGTTGAGGCTGCTGAACACCACGCAGCCGCAGGCCAGGGCCTCGAGGGGCGGCAGCCCGAAGCCTTCGCTCACCCCCACCGAGCGCCAGTAATCGGCCGAGTCGTAGAGCACCACCCGGCTGCGGCGGAACAGGGCCGCCAGATCGGGCACCCAGCCCCCCACCTCCTCCACCGCCACCCCTTGCCGCCGCAGGGCCGGCACCAGCTGTCGCCGCAGGTAATGGCTGCTCTTGCGCGTCTGCAGCAGCACCTGCACGGGGCGGCCGCCGGCGGGCTCGGGGGGGGCCGGGGTCAGAAACGCCGGATCCAGGGCATTGGGCACCAGTTCGAGGGGCTGGCGCGGGGCCCGGTCCCCCCAGTGGCCGAGGGTGTTGCGGCTCACCGCCAGCACCGGCACCCCCGGCGGCAGGTCAAAGCCATAGCCGCTGCTGTGGGCGTGATACAGCACGGGTCGGCCCCGCAGCCGCCGCAGCAGCCGCGGCACGTCAAAGCCCCAGCTCACCACCCAGAGGGCATCACCCGGTGGCGGCTCCTGCTGCAGCAGATCATCGAGAAACGGACGCCCCGTCTCCCGCACCCGGTAGGTGACCACCTTCACCCGTGGGGCGAGGCCCTCACAGAGGCGGGCGCTCTGCAGCTCCACGGCCAGGCCACCGCTGCGGAACCGCAGACCCGTGCCCGGGACGAGGAACCGCAGGGGCCGCTCGGTCACGGACCTCAGGCGGCCGCCACGGCCTCGGTGCTGCCCTGGCGCTGGCGGCGGGTCAGGAAGCCGAACAGCACCTTGCCGATGGCGGCCACCAGGTTGCCCTCGAGCTCCTGGAACATCAGCATGTTGAGGTGGAAGGCCTCATTCGCCTCGGCCACGATCCGGTCGGCCATGGCCTGGTCCACCGGCAGGGCGTCGAGGGCGGCCCGGTAGGTCGTCTTGAAGGCCTTCTCGTCGTCGATCGCTTCGAACCGGTAGAACGCGAGGCCCTGGCCATCGGTCAGGTTCATCGCGCGGCTGGCGATGGTGCTGAGAATCTGGCCCCCCGACAGGTCCCCGAGATAGCGGGTGTAGTGGTGACCCACCAGCAGCTCGGGGGCCGTGGCGCTCAGCTCTTCGATGCGGGCCACATAGGCGGCGCAGGCGGGGGTCTGGCGGATCTGCTGGCGCCAGTCGGCCCCGAAGTAATAGGCCAGATCGCGCTCGAGGGCCCCGCGGCGGTTCAGCTGCTCGAAGGCGATGGGGGCCAGCACGGGGTTGCTGCGGTGCTGATCGACTGCCTTCTCCATGGCCGCATACACGAAGTACAGGTCGGCCACCAGGGTGCGATAGCTGAGCTTGTCGACCACTCCCTTCAGGAAGCAGCTCACGAAGCCGGTGTTCTCAGCCATCGTGTGGGACTTCTGGGTCCCTTCGCGGAGCTGGGAGGCGAGGGCCACGGCCATGGATCCTCTTGACAAGGAACGGGAACGGCCACCCTATGCCGCTTCTCCCGATCCCCAGCTTCAGGGTTGCGAACGGTTACGCGGCCGGGTCGTTGACGCGGCACTCCAGGCCCGCCAGCAGTTCCCGGCAGAACTTTTGCAGCTCGGCCGCGATCGCCTCGACCGGCGGCCGCCGGCCCGTCACCGCCCATGACCCCACCGTCGCCAGCCGCCACTGTTCCCCCTGAAAGGTGAGGCCGCTGATCAGCACCCCCACCAGCCGGGGGTGCAGCGGTTCCGCCAGCCGCAGTTGCACCAGCACGCTGCGGCACTGCCAGCGCGGGCTCCAGCCGGGCAGGTGGAAGGCGATGTCGACCGAGGTGCCCTCGGCGAAGCGACGGGTCTGGTCGTCATCGCGCCAGGGGGCCAGGTTCGGCCTGGCGTCGGGGAAGTGCTGGCGGAAGAGCCCCACGGCCGTGGCGATGGCGGCGGCCAGTTCGATGCTGCGGGCCTGTTCTGCCGCATTCATCACCCGACAGGTCCGAAAACTAGGCTCACCTTGCCGAGACCCTGCGGCTTGTGCACGCCATGGCCAGTTACGAAAAGCTCACGCCTCCGACAGGGGGCACCCCCATCCGGTTCGAGAACGGCCAGCCCGTGGTGCCCCCGGACCCGATCATTCCCTTCATCCGCGGGGACGGCACCGGCGTCGACATCTGGCCCGCCACCCAGCGGGTGCTGGATGCCGCCGTCGCCCGCGCCTACGGCGGCGCCCGCCGCATCGAGTGGTTCAAGGTCTATGCCGGCGATGAGGCCTGCGAGCTCTACGGCACTTACCAGTACCTGCCCCAGGACACCCTCACGGCCATCGAG
Organism: uncultured cyanobacterium; assembly: GCA_903871775.1. Classification (GTDB taxonomy): domain Bacteria; phylum Cyanobacteriota; class Cyanobacteriia; order PCC-6307; family Cyanobiaceae; genus CAIQIA01. The sequence continues at coordinate 131,718 of CAIQIA010000011.1, read as the reverse complement.
ACCTACGGGGTGGCGATCAAGGGGCCCCTCACCACTCCCGTCGGTGGCGGCATCCGTTCGCTGAACGTGGCCCTGCGGCAGATCTTTGACCTGTACTGCTGCGTGCGCCCCTGCCGCTACTACGCCGGCACGCCCAGCCCCCACCGCCGGCCCCAGGACCTGGACGTGATCGTCTACCGGGAGAACACCGAGGACATCTACATGGGCATCGAATGGGATGCCGAAGATCCCGTCGGCCAGGAGCTGCTGCGGCACATCAACGATGTCGTCATTCCCGCCAGTCCGAAGCTGGGGCGCAAGCGCATCCGCGAGGGCTCGGGCATCGGCATCAAACCGGTCAGCAAGTTCGGTACCCAGCGCCACATCCGCCGGGCCATCCAGCACGCCCTGCGCCTGGAAGGCAAGCGTCGCCACGTCACGCTCGTTCACAAGGGCAACATCATGAAGTTCACGGAAGGTGCCTTCCGTGACTGGGGCTACGAACTGGCCACCACCGAATTCCGTGATGTGTGCGTCACCGAACGCGAGAGCTGGATCCTCGACAACCTCGCCCGCCAGCCCGGCCTGTCGATCGCCGATAACGCCCGCCAGATCGAGCCCGGTTACGACAACCTCACCCCCGAGAAGCGGGCGGCCGTGGATGCCGAGGTGAGCGCTGTGCTGGCGGCCATCGGCGAGAGCCACGGCAACGGCCGCTGGAAGGAGATGGTGCTCGTCGACGACCGGATCGCCGACAGCATCTTCCAGCAGATCCAGACCCGTCCCCAGGATTATTCGGTTCTGGCGACGCTCAACCTGAACGGTGACTACATCTCCGACGCGGCGGCGGCGGTGGTGGGCGGTCTGGGCATGGCTCCTGGGGCCAACATCGGCGACAGTGCGGCCATCTTTGAGGCCACCCATGGCACCGCCCCGAAGCACGCCGGCCTCGACCGCATCAACCCGGGTTCGGTGATTCTCAGCGGCGTGATGATGCTCGAGTTCATGGGCTGGCAGGAGGCCGCCGATCTGATCACCCGCGGTATCAGCGGCGCCATCGCCGCCGGAGAGGTCACCTATGACCTGGCCCGTCTGATGGAGCCTCCGGTCGAGCCCATCACCTGCTCGGGTTTCGCCGAGGCCGTCGTGCGCCACTTCGACGCATGACAACCCCTGGCATGGCCCCCGGGAACCCCGCCGACCCCTGCGTCCACTGCGGCTTCTGCCTGCCCACCTGCGCCAGCTGGCGGGTGCTGGGCACCGAGATGGATTCGCCCCGGGGGCGCATCCATACCCTCAAGGCCATCGAGGCCGGCGAGCTGACCCTCGATGCCACGGTGGCCTCCCACTTCGACAGCTGCCTCGGCTGCTTCGCCTGCGTCACGGCCTGCCCCGCCAGCGTGCGCTATGACCAGCTGATCGAGGCCGTGCGGTCCCAGCTCAATGCTCCCGAGCTGCGCAGCCCGGCCCAGCGGGCCCTGAGGCGCCTGCTGCTGACCCTGCTGCCCTACCCCCGCCGGTTGCGGGCCCTGCTGACCCCCCTGGCGCCCTATGCCGGTTCTGCCCTGCAGGGCTGGTTGCGGCGGCAGGGCTGGGCGGCCCGGCTGGGGCCCGAGCTGCAGGCCATGGAAGCCCTGCTGCCGGCCCTGCCGGCGGGCGCCTTCGGCCCCGACCCCAGCGGGGTGATGCCGGCCCGCGGACCCCGCCGGGCCCGGGTGGGGCTGGTGCTGGGCTGTGTGCAGAGGGTCTTCGACCCGGCGGTCAATGCCGCCACCCTGCGGGTGCTGCAGGCCAACGGCATCGAGGTCGTGCTGCCCGAGGGGCAGGGCTGCTGCGGTGCCGTCACCCACCACCAGGGGGATCTGGCCGGCACCGGGGCCCTGGCCGCTGATCTGGCGGCCCGGTTCCGCGCCATCGCCGAGCGCCATGGCCCCCTCGATGCCGTGCTGGTGGCGGCTTCGGGATGCGGCCACACCCTCAAGCACTACGCCACGCTGCTGCCCGCCGGGGATGCGGGTCTGCCTGCCCCGGTGCTCGATGTGCACGAGTTCCTGGACCAGCTGGGGCTGGCGGACGACTTCCGCGCCGCCCTGCGGCCCCTGCCCCTGCCGGACGGCAGCCCCAGCCGTCCGGAACGGCCGCTCGTGGTCGCCTACCACGATGCCTGCCACATGATCCACGGCCAGGGCATCCAGCGGCAGCCGCGGCAGCTGCTGCAGGCCATTCCCCACGTGCAGCTGCGGGAGGCCACCGAGGCGGGGGTCTGCTGCGGCAGTGCCGGCATCTACAACCTGGTGCAGCCCGAGGAGGCCGCGGCCCTCGGCCGGCTCAAGGCCGACGACCTGACGGGCACCGGGGCCGACCTGGCCGCGAGTGCCAACATCGGCTGCACCCTGCAGCTGCGTCGCCACCTCGCCGACGCCCCCCGCCCCATCCCGGTGCTGCATCCCCTCGAACTGCTCGATCGGTCAGCCGCCCTTCGGTAGCGCTACCTACACTTCAGCGGCCAGCCGGTCCCGGTCCCCCCGTCCCCATGGCTGTTCCGCAGCTGTTCCGCTGCCCTGGCTACGAGGCCGTCACCCGCGATCGCCTCGGCCCCGAACTCGTCAAGAACGCGGTCATCCTCGGCAGCGGCCCGGCGGCCCCCAGCGTGGGGCCACTGCTGGCTGATGACACCATCGTCATCGCCCTCAACAATGCCCACCGGGCCAGCAGCAGGGTCGATTTCTCGCTGTACGCCGACGATCTGCCCCCCGCCCAGCGCCATCCCCACACCGCTGTCATCGGCCGCAGCAGCCCCCATTACTCCCCGGCCCTGCAGCACTTCGGCGGCATCCTGCACTGCGGCTCGACGATGGCCTTCAACGCCGGCTACTGGGCCCTGCTCAACCTGCCCTTCTCGCAGATCTCATACTTCGCCTGTGATCTGCACTATCCCCAGGGCCGCAGCCACTTCTACGGCCTGGGGCGCCCGGATCCCCTGCGCCGGGATGTCTCGCTGCAGAGCCTGCCGGCCCTGGCCCTGCGGCTGTTCTTCTTCGGTCTGCAGCATCAGGTGCTCTTCCTGAATGCCTCAGCCGAGCCCGAGACACGGCTCTGCCTGCCCCGGGTGACCACTGGCCTCAGCCTGCGCCGGCGGCTGCTCGAGGGGCGCCGCGCGCTCATCGAAGACTGGCTCGAGCGCCTGCGTCCCCAGGCCGAGGCGGCCCTGGCCCTCGAGGCTGCCGCCCCCTTTGATGCCCGCCGTCACGACTACTGGGTCTACGACGACGACGACCGCGTCTGGAACCATGGCCGCGCCGTGGCCGAGCGCTGGCTGGCCCTCGCGGCTCCGGTGGACCGCATCGGTGCCGAGCTGGCCGAGCGCTTCGCCGCCCTTGCGAACGCTGCCGACGAGCCTCCCCTCAACCCTCCTGCAGACGTCGCCAGCTGTCCGTGAGGGTGGAGGCATCACCGAGGTTGCCGGGAACCGTGAGCACCGGCAGTCCGGCGATCCCTGCGGCCCGCAGCCGTGGTTCGTCGGGCACCAGCACCAGCGACAGCCCCGGGCTCAGCTGCCCCTGCAGGGCCACCCAGGCCAGGTCGAGGCCATCAGCCAGCAGGGTGTGGCTGGTGATGCCGCCCTTGCTGATCACATACCCCAGCCGCGGGGCCAGCCGACCCGCCAGACGGGCCATCAGGCCCGCCAGGGTCTGTCCGAGGGAGCGGCGGGCTTCCCCCTGGCCGGGCAGCCGTTCGCCACGGCTGCTGTAGAGCACCGGTGTCCGGCCGCGGTCGAGGCTGCGGACCAGGGCGGCCTCCAGGTCGTCGGGGGCGTCCTGCAGCCGGTCCACCGGCACTTCGACCCCGTCGCAGCCGGGCTGGTCCAGCAGATGCGCCAGCTGCCGGTCGGCCAGGGGCACATGGGATCCCACCAGCACCAGCCCGGGCAGCGGCTCCCCATCGGCGCCCCGGCGCCGCAGGGCCGCCAGGCCGGCCGCTGCCAGCGGCTGGGGACCCAGGTCCGCCAGGGCGTCGATCAGGCTGGCGGCGCACTGGAACAGCCACCGCCGTCCGGGCAGGCGCCCAAGGGCAGCGACGAAGGCCCGCAGCTGCTCCGCCCGGGTGGCATCCACCGCCACCAGGCCGCCGGGCGGCAGGGTGGCCAGCCAGGCGTCCAGGGCGGCGGCGCCGGCCCCCATGGGTTCGGCCCAGGCCGCCTCGAGCAGCGCCAGCCCCAGCACCGGCACCGAGGCCGCCCGCAGCCGGCCGCCGCTGCGCTCCTCCAGCCAGCTGGGCAGATGGCTGCTGCGATAGCCGAACAGCCCGTCACGGGCGAAGGCCGTTTCATGCACCGGCTGGCCATGCAGGCGGTGCACCCCCCCTTCGGTGGTGCGCCCCCCCTGTAGGAAGGCCGGCACCACGAAAGTGGCCTCGAAGGGCCCGAAACGCCGCTGCAGCACCTCCAGCTCCAGCGGGCAGTGGCCCCGCAGGGTCGAGTCGCCACGGCTGATCAGCTGCACCTGCAGGGGGCGTCCCGCCTGCTGCCGTTCGGCCAGCACCAGCGCCAGGGCGTCGCTGATGGCCTCCAGCCGCGTGCGCGCCTCCTCGGGGCCGAGGGCGCGGCTGTTGGTGATCAGAAACAGCAGCGGTGAGGGATGCTCGAGCGCCTGCCGCAGGCTGGCGGGGTCCCAGCGCAGCAGCAGGGGGCAACCCCACACCGTCTGGGATCCGGTGGGATCGTCATCGAAGACCACCAGCCGGCGGTCGAATGCGAGGGTGGGCCGCAGCGCCATTGCCGGGCATGCCGGATCAGGGACCACTCCTAACGCCCCAGCCCCAGGAGCTGGAGGAGCTGGTCCGTGGGCTGCACGCCGAGGCCACCCCGTGGCAACCCGCCGGCCTGGGGCAGCACCTCCACTGGGGACCGCCGCTGCAGCGGCCCTGTGCCACCGTCAGCACCGCCCGCCTCGACCGCATCCGTGACCATGCGGTCGGCGATTTCACCGTCACCGTCGAGGCCGGCCTGTCCTTTGCGGCCCTGCAGCAGGCCCTGGCGGAGGCCGACCAGTGGTTGCCCGTCGATCCGCCCCTGGCCGGCGAGGGCAGCATCGGTGGCATCGTCGCCCGCGGCCTCAGCGGCCGCCTGCGCCATCGCTACATGGGCCTGCGGGACCAGTTGATCGGCATCGAACTGATCGCGGCCGACGGCAGCGCCGCCCGGGCCGGCGGCCGGGTGGTCAAGAACGTGGCCGGCTACGACCTGATGCGTCTGTTCTGCGGCAGCTGGGGCAGCCTGGGCCTGATCACGGCCGTGACCCTGCGCACCCAGCCGCGGCCCCGCCAGCGGCGGCGCCTGCGGGCTGAGGGCCCCCCGGCCTCCCTCGCCGTGCTGCGCCAACGGCTGCTGCTCGAGAGTCCCCTCAGCCTCGAGCTGCTCGACTGGCAGCAGCCCGCCGCCGGGGCGCCGCAGCTGCTGATCGGCCTGGTGAGCCTCGATGCCATGGCCCTGGCCAGCCAGGAGGAGGTGCTGCGCCAGCTCCTGCCGGCGGACCTCACGCTGACGCCCATGGGCCCTGCGGCAGACCCCGGCGACGCCGCAGGGCCGGTCCCGGCGGGCCGCTGGCTGCTGCGGCCGGCTGTGCCGCCCGTCCAGGCCCCTGACCTGCTGGGCGATCCGGCGGCCCGGCCCTGGACGCTGCAGCTTGGGGCCGCCAGCGGCCTGGGGCTGGCCGAGGCGCCCGTCACCGCTGGCGATGAGGTGGCGGTGGCGGCGCTGAGGGACGCCTGCCAGCGCCGGGGGGGGCTGCTCACGATCCTGCAGGCCCCCCCGGGCTGCCATCTGCCCGCCTGGCACGACGCCGCCTCACGGCCCCTGATCGAGGCCGTGAAGCGGCAGTTCGATCCGCTGGGGCAGCTCTCTCCGGGGCGATTGCCCGGGGTTCAGCCCGCCAGCGGCGCCACGGTGTAGCGGCACTGCAGGCTGCGGCGTTCGCCGGGCTCCACCTCGAGCCGCCCGTCACCGCTCACCAGGCTGCCGCGCGGTCCCGTCCAGGGTTCAACGCACACCATCGGCCGCGGCGGATCGGTCCAGAGCACCGCCAGGTTCCAGGGCGCCTCCAGTTCCATCGTGATCCGGCGGCCGGCGGCGGGGTCGCAGAGGCTCACGGCGCCTTCGGGGCGCACCAGCAGGTCGATGCCGGTGGTCAGCTGCGCCAGCTGTCCGGCTGTGTCGGTTTCAGCCATCTGGCGGTGATCGAGGCAGCGGTCCGGCAGTCCGTCGAAGCTGAGCCCCTCCAGCCCTGACACCGCCAGGTACGGATGCAGGCCGAAGCTGAACGGCAGGGGCTGGGTGCCGCGGTTCTCGACCGTGGTGGTGATCTGCAGCGTCTGGGGAGCCAGGCGATACTCCAGCCGCAGCACGAAGGGGAAGGGGAAGTCGGCCAGGGTGGCCGGGGTGTCCTGCAGCACGAGGGCCACCCCGTCACCCTCCGCCAGGGCCTCCAGGGTCCAGGGGAGGGTGCGGGCGAAGCCGTGTTGTTTCAGGGTGGCGCTGCGGCCGTTGGCCAGGGGCAGCCGGTCGTCGGGCAGGGGGCCGCAGATCGGGAAGAGCACCGGTGCGCCGCCCCGGATCGAGAGGGCCGGATCCAGGAACCGCTCCACGTCGAGGTACAGCACGTCCTGGCCGCCGCAACGCCAGCCCGTCAGCAGCCCGCCCCGTTCGGGCACCAGCTGGAGCGCATCGCCGCTGGCGGGATCTTCGAACAGCCAGTGCGGGTACGGACTGCTGCAGGGCTGCAGGGACATGGCCGGGATGCCGGGGCCCGCCGACGGTATCCCGGGGAACCTGCGGACGTCAGTCGCCTGGGCGCGCCGCCAGCCAGTCGAGCAGTTCGCGGTTCACCTGGTCGGGCACCTCGTCGTGGGGGCAGTGGCCGGCCTCGAGCACCACGTCGTGGGTGCCGGGCGGAACCTTGGCCCGGAAGCGCCGCATCCGGTTTTCGGCGTCGATCCAAGGATCCCTGCGGCCCCACAGCAGAAACAGCGGCGCCTGCAGCTGCTCGAACAGGCCGTCGAGGGGTTCGCCGCTGGGAATGTCGAACACGGTGCGGAACACCCCGAAGGCGCCGGGATCGAGGGAGGGGCGGCGGATGGCCTCCACCAATGCGTCATCGACGTTGCGCCGGTCCACATAGACCTGCTCGAGGGTGCGGCGGATGGTGGACGGCCGCCGCAGGTTTTCGAACAGCAGCCGCTGCAGCACGGGGCTGCGCAGCAGGGCAGTGCCCACCGTGCGGCGGGCGATGGCGCCCCAGCTCTCTGTCGCGGGCTGCTGCTCCTCCCGGAAGGGGCCGGCGGCATTCAGCAGCACCACCCCGGCGCAGCCGCTCCCCAGGGCGGCACCGGCGGCCAGGGCGGCGTAACCGCCGAGGGAATTGCCCACCAGCACCGTGGGCCTGCCGATGCGTTCGGCCACGTAGGCGCAGAGCTGGTCACGCCAGAGGGCACCGCCGTAGGGCAGGCCCGCCGGCTTGGCGCTGCGGCCGAAGCCCAGCAGATCGAGGGCGTGCACCTCATGGCTGCGGGCCAGCACCGGAATGTTGTGGCGCCAGTGGTCGGTGCTGGCTCCGAAGCCATGGACGAGCAGCAGGGCCGGCCCCGGACCGCCGGCGCCGGCCTGCACCGCATGGACGGCATGGTCACGGAAGTGCCAGGGCATGGTCACGGAGGTTTCGGCCATGGCTCCGGCGATGGAATCGGGATGCTAAGGATGCAGGCCTCCCGGCCGTGTCTTGCTGTGCCTGTGCCCCTGCCCCAGCCGGACTGGACCACCCTGGTGGGGGGCAGCGCCCTCTGGGCCCTGGCCCTGGTGCTGCCGCTCAGCCTGCCCCTCGAGCGGCTGGAGGCCGAACTGGCCCAGGCGGGTCTCAGCGACGACCAGCAGCAGGCCTTGCTCCTGGTCAGCAGCCTGTTGCTGGCCTTCGGGGTCGGTGTGGTGATCCAGCTGTTGCTGAGCTGGGCCCTGTCCCCCAGCTGGGCCGGCAGCATGGGGCTGATCACGGGGGTGGCCAGCCTGTTCTTCGGGCTGGCTCAGCGCAGCGGCGACGGCTGAGCCCCTGCCATCGACGGACTGGCCAGCAGCCGCAGCAGCAGCGGCGCCAGAAAAGTGGTGCCGATCACCATCAGCAGGATGGCGGCCTCCAGGGCCGGTGACAGCAGCCCGGCGGCGGTGCCCAGGCCGAGAAAGATCAGACCGACCTCCCCCCGCGGGAGCATCCCCACCCCAACCAGCAACCGGTCGGTGGGTTCGCGGCTCACGAAGCTCCAGCCGGAGGCCAGCTTGCCCACGATGGCTGCCAGCAGCAGGAACAGGGCCACCAGCAGTCCGCTGCGGTTGGTGGGGTCGGTGGGATCGAGCACCGACAGGTCCATCGCGGTGCCGATGAGCACGAAGAAGACGGTCGCGAACAGCGACACCACCGGCGTGACCGCGTCGCGGATGGCCTCGCGGCGGCTCGAGTTGCTGAGGATCAGGCCGGCAGCGAAGGCCCCCAGCGCCGCCTCGAGGCCGATGGCGGTGGCGGTGAAGCAGGCCACGAAGAGCACCACGAAGGCGGCGACCACCAGCTCCCCCGGGGCTTTCAGCACGTCGATCAGCCTGTCGAAGGCAGGACCGATGCGACGGCTGAGGGCGATGGCGGCCAGCACGAAGACCAGGGCGGCGGCCACCAGCTGCAGGATCGGTCCGGGGGTGAGGCTGCCGTCGCCGGCGAAGGCCACCACCACCGCCAGGATGACGATGCCGAGGATGTCGTCGAGCACGGCGGCACCGATGACGATCAGCCCTTCCCGCCGGCGCAGCATCCCCAGTTCGGCGAAGACGCTGGCGGTGATGCCGATGCTCGTGGCCGTCATCGACGCACCGGCGAACACCGCCGGCACCGGATCGACGTGAAACAGCAGCATCAGCCCCCCCGTGCCGAGCAGAAAGGGCAGCACCACCCCCGTGCAGGCCACACTCACCGCCTGGCCACCCACGGCGATCAGCTCGTCGAGATCGCTCTCGAGCCCCGTCACGAACAGCAGGGCGTAGAGGCCCAGGCTGGCCACCACCTGCAGCGCCGGGAAGCTCTCGTCGGCCACGGCGAGCACCTGGTCAGGGGCAAGGTCACTGAGGAAGCCGAGCTGGGTCACCAGCCAGGGCGAGAGGGGCACGCCGCTCTCCGGCGGGACCACCAGCCGCAGGCCCGAGACGCCCAGCAGCACCCCCGCCAGCAGTTCCCCCAGGATCGTCGGCAGCCGCCACCGCACCATGCCCTCGGCAAACAGCCGCGCCGTGAGAAAGATGAGCAGAAACCGGCCCGCCACCAGCAGGTTGGCGGCTTCGCCGGCTGCGTGACCGGTGACCATCAGGGGCAGATCGGGCACGTGGAAGCTTTGGGGTGTCCTTAATGGTTCCACGGGACGGGATCGCTACGGTCCGGCTGAGCCCGCCCTGCCGTCCCGTCCCATGACCGACCCTTCAGCGGACATCCAGAGTCCGACGCCGAGCCGCTACGCCGACCCCGAGCGGGTGGGCCTCAGCGCCGATGACCTTGCCGCCGGCATCACCGAGCATCTCTTCTTCACCCTGGGCAAGCTGGCCGACACCGCCAGCCGCCACGACCTTTACCTGGCCCTCAGCCATGCCGTGCGCGACCGGCTGATGAACCGCTACCTGACCGGGCAGGAAGCCCAGCGGCAGCAACCCACCAAGACGGTCGCCTACCTCTCCGCCGAGTTCCTGATCGGCCCCCAGCTGGGCAACAACCTGGTGATGCTGGGCATTGAGGAGGCCTCCCGACAGGCCATCCACCGGTTCGGCGGCGCCGATCTGGATGATGTGCTCGAGGTCGAGGAGGAGCCGGGCCTGGGCAACGGTGGTCTCGGCCGCCTGGCCGCCTGCTACCTCGAATCCCTGGCCAGCCTCGAAGTGCCGGCGGTTGGCTATGGCATCCGCTACGAATTCGGCATCTTCGACCAGCTCATCCGTGACGGCTGGCAGGTCGAGATCACCGACAAGTGGCTCAAGGGCGGCTGGCCCTGGGAACTCACCCACCAGGACGAGGCGGTGTTCGTGGGCTTCGGCGGTCGCACCGAGAGCTACACCGATTCCGACGGGCGTTACCGCTCCCGCTGGATCCCCGCCGAGCATGCCCTGGGCATCCCCCACGACGTGCCGGTGCTGGGCTACCGGGTCAACACCTGCGACCGGCTGCGGCTCTGGCGGGCCACGGCCACCGAATCGTTTGATTTCTACGCCTTCAACATCGGCGATTACTACGGTGCCGTCGAAGAGAAGGTGGGATCCGAGACCCTGTCGAAGGTGCTGTATCCCAACGACGGCACCGACGAAGGCCGGCGTCTGCGCCTCAAGCAGCAGCACTTCTTCGTCAGCTGCAGCCTCCAGGACATGCTGCGCAATCTGCGCCAGCGGGGTCTGCCGATCACGGCCTTCCCCGAGCACTGGGCTGTTCAGCTGAATGACACCCATCCCTCGATCGCCGTCGCTGAGCTGATGCGGCTGCTGATCGATGACCACAACCTCGAATGGGATGTGGCCTGGGATCTCACCAGCCGCTCCCTGGCCTATACCAACCACACGCTTCTGCCGGAGGCCCTGGAGAAGTGGGGCCTGCCCCTGTTCGCCAGCCTGCTGCCCCGGCATCTGGAGCTGATCTATGAGATCAACCGCCGTTTTCTGCAGCAGCTGCGGCTGCGCCATCCCGGTGACGACGGCATCCTGCGCCGCCTGTCGATCATTGATGAGGAGGGTGCCAAGGCCGTGCGCATGGCCCACCTCGCCACCGTCGGCTCCCATCACGTCAACGGCGTGGCGCGGCTGCACAGCGATCTGGTCAAGAGCCAGCTGATGCCTGAGTTCGCCCGCCTCTGGCCAGAGAAGTTCACCAATGTCACCAACGGCGTCACCCCCCGGCGCTGGCTGGCCCTGAGCAATCCCCAGCTGCGGGGCCTGCTTGACGACAGCATCGGTGACCGCTGGTTGCATGACCTCGACGAGCTGCGGCGGCTTGAGCCCTTCGCCGCTGACAACGCCTTCCTGGACCGTTGGCAGACCACGCGCCTGGGGGTCAAGCGGCAGCTGGCGGCCTACATCCACCGCCACACCGGCGTGCTGGTGGATCCGGGTTCGATGTTCGACGTGCAGGTGAAGCGGATTCACGAATACAAGCGCCAGCATCTCAATGCCCTGCAGGTGGTGGCCCAGTACCTGCGCATCAAGAACGGCACCGGCGACAATCTCGCTCCCCGCACGGTGATCTTCGGCGGCAAGGCGGCGCCGGGCTACTACATGGCGAAGCTGATCATCCGCTTCATCAATGCCATCGCCGAGACCGTCAACTCTGACCCCGACATGGACGGTCGCCTGCGCGTGGTCTTCCTGCCTGACTACACCGTCAAGCTCGGCCAGCGCGTCTACCCGGCGTCTGACCTCTCAGAACAGATCTCCACGGCGGGCATGGAGGCCTCGGGCACCGGCAACATGAAGTTCGCCATGAACGGTGCCCTCACCATCGGCACCCTCGACGGCGCGAACGTCGAGATCCGTGAGCACGTGGGTGCTGAGAACTTCTTCCTGTTCGGACGCACCACCCCCGAGATCGAGGAGCTGCGCCGCAGCGGCTACCGCCCCTGGGAATGGCTGCAGAACCTGCCACTGCTCAGCGACACCCTTGATCTGGTGGAGCAGGGTCACTTCAGCAATGGAGACACCGAGCTGTTCCGTCCACTGCTCGACAATCTGCGCGGCCACGATCCCTTCTTCGTGTTCGCCGATTTCGAGGATTACGTGAGGGTGCAGGATGCGGTCAGCGAGGCCTGGGCCGATCGCCACCGCTGGAACCGGATGTCGGTGCTCAACACGGCACGGATGGGGTATTTCTCGTCGGATCGTTCGATTCGTGAGTACTGCCGTGACATCTGGAAGGCCGAACCGGCACCCGTGCTGTCGCAGGGACCGATCAGCCCTGCGGCAGATCCGGCGTCTGGTGCAGCAGCCGGTTGAGGCGCAACCGGTCGGCGTTGAGGGGGTCGGGGGCGAGTTCACCAGCGAACTCGCGGAACTTCTGTTCCACGGCCTCCGGCACCCTCACGTCGAAGATCCTCTCCATCAGAACCTCGATCGAGAAGAGGTGCGCATTGATGTTCTCCAGGTCGCCCAAAGCCTGCTGCAGGGCCTCGTCGTCGCCCGCAGGGGCGGCAGCAGACCCTGCAGCGGCCAGGGGCGCGGGGGATGCACCCGACTCCTGACTCTTCTGCAACTCCTCCAGCACCCGGCCAGCCAGGGTCCGGAAGGCCTGGAGGGCTGCCCAGTTCAGTTCCTGCTGCTGACGAAGACTGGGATTTTCTCGGATCAGACGGTCATGCTCCCGGTAGAAGCGCTGACAGTCAGGGCATTGGCAGGGCTCGTCTGGCACCGCGGCTCCCCGGTACACCACGTCCCATCATGCCATCAGGCGGCGAGGGGTGTGTCGTCGTCATCGTCGTCCTGGAGGGCGGTCGCCGGCAGCGGGATCTCGATCGAGCTCACCACCTGGATCACGTCGCGCAGGCGCATGGCGTCGGCGAACCAGCCCATGGCCTGCTCGACGTCGCCACGGCGTTCGGCGTCACTGGCCTGCTCCTCATGGGCCTCGGCCAGCAGGGCCAGCCAGCAGAGGCTGCGGGCCTGCACGACTGAAAGATCCAGCTCGGTGGGCTGACTGCAGGCGATGCGCTCGCTCTCCTGCTGAACCAGCAGGCGCAGGCGCAGATCGTGGAGCTGCGTCATGACATCCATGGAGGATGGCGCAACGCTAGCGGCGGTGCCCGCTGGTGCCCAGGGCACCAGCCCTGGAGGTGGACGGGGCTGGCGGGACTCGAACCCACGACCTACGGTTTAGGAAACCGTCGCTCTATCCGGCTGAGCTACAGCCCCAGCAGTTTCAGCCTAGATGGAGGCCTCTCCAGGGGCCGCCTCCCGTAAGGTCATATCTGAGGACGTTGCGTCGATGCCCACGCCACCTGACAGATCGACGCCCCCAACGGTCACTCCGACACCGCCCGCTCCGGCCACGCCCGCTCAGCCACTGATGGCCCCAGAGCAGGCGGTGGTTTTCGAGATCTGTGGATTCGCCCTTCTGGGCATCTACCTGGCCAACGCCCTCGGCCAACTGCTGCCGGTGCGGATCATCGATCCGGCCTGGGGCCGCGGCGTGGTGGGTGCCCTGATCGGTTCAGGAGCCTTCGCTCTGACGGGGGTGATCCTTGTCCAACTGGGGGAGGTGCTCGACCCAGGCCAGGCGGCGATTGGGCGAAGGGCGCGACGGGTGCGGCAGCTCTGTCTGCCGGTGGCCCTGGGCTTCCTCCTGCTGATCCCCCTGCAGACGTGGCTCGAGCTGCAGCGGCTGGCCGACATCGCCGCCCAGGGCAGGCTGGAACTGTCGATCCTGCAGCAGGGCGACCGTTCGATCATGGCTGCCCGCAATGAGGCCGAACTGGTGGAAGCGCTGCGTGATCTGCCCGGAGCTCCTCCCATCCGTGATCAGCTGGCCGCCCCCTTCGAGCAGGTTCAGCAGCAGATGCATGCCCAGATCGCCCCACAGATCAGGGCGCTGCGGCAGCGGCAGCTGCAGGAGCGGGGGCCTCGCCAGTCAGAAGCCATCAACCGCAGCCTGGTGGGCTCGGCCATGGCCTTCTGCTATGGCCTTGCCTTTCTGATGCTCAGCTCTCTGGGGATGGGGCTGCGTCAGCGCTGGAGTGTCTGGCGGCAGGGGGGCACCAAGGGTGGCGCCGGACGGGTGGATCCGCGTCAGTTCGATTACCGCTGGAGCCAGGAAGACCACGCCCAGGACGGAGAAGGGGACAGGGTTCCGGCCCTGTCCCCACTGGCCAGGGTGCGGTGGGCCCTGCGGCGGGCCTTCACCCCGCCGCGGCCCACGCGGCCTTCGGTTCAGGGGTTCGATCCCCGTTGGTCTGCCGAGGACCATCCCGAGCCTGATGCCGCCGATATCGGCCGCCCGGCTCGGCCGCGGCCCCAGCGCCCCCCGCGGCCCCGACCCGAGGCGAACCCTTATGCCGCCTATTTCGACGACGAGGACGAGAGGACCGAACGCAAGGAGCGCAAGGACTGAGTCCTCAGGGACTCACGTGAATTTTCCCTGCCGGTTGGTTTTCGGCTAAGGTGGGACCACCTGTCTTTCAAGCAGTGCTTCCCTCCATCGGTCGCTGGGCCCTCGGCACGACGTTCGCCATCGTTGGAGTCGCCTCACTCCCTCAGTCGGCACAAGCATTCTGTGTATCGGGCAGTCTGGCTGTGGATGGCAACAATTGCACCACTTTTTACAGCGGAAGCACCTCTGCGTCGCAAGCCACAATCAGATTGAGCGATCCGAAGCTTAACAATAGTGTTGCTCCCCTTCGCGCTGGTGCCAGATATTTTCAAATCGTTATGAATACTGTTCTTGGTGGATCATACACTGTTAGCAATTTTGAATGGTCGCGACTTCCTGGTGGTCCCTTTTCGTCATTCCAGCCCAGTCTCGCTGTTGGGGCTACGGCGGTTGCTACTGGGGTAACAGATATTCTGGCTGCCAGTGGGTCTGATCCTCTCGGAAATCCATTTTATGTGCGCTATACGATTCCCGCTGGAGTTGCCTTGAATGAGACTTTTGAGGTCAAGTTTCTTGCAAATAATAATGGCGCAGTTGATGCCAACGGTCTGTTGACTGGTTCTTCCCTCACGTCCTTCGTCGACCTTAACAGGGATCACACCTCCCGTGAAAATGTTCCTGGGCCACTTCCAGCTGTTGGAGTCTTTATGGCTCTTGGAACAGCCTCAAGGTTCCGCCGTCGCCTGAAGACTGCTTCAGGAGCTAAGTAATTGCTACTCATGGTCTTTGAGATGTTGACCGTGACTGATTTTCTCATTGCTCTTAAAACTGTTTCTCGTCGATTCGCTGCGGGGGGATTGAGTGTTGGAATTGTCGGCAGCGCTGGTTTGGTTGTAAGTCTGATTCAGCCCGCTAGGGCCTGTATTGGCAACCCGGTTCAAAATCTAGCCATTTACTCCAATAGTTGCCCTGAATTCGATTATAATATTGATAATACTGTTATTCTTAAGTACGATGACGCAAAGCTGAATGGTTCTGTTACGCCGCCTCGTGCCGGGGCTCAGTATTTTCAGTTCGGTTTATTTAATTCAGCTTCCGGTGGCGCTGCCCCTGGGGCTCCTGTAACTCTCACCAACCTAGGTTGGTCTCGAAGTGTTGACCCGGCTTCATTCACCACGTTTCAGTCCTCGTTCGTATCCGGCTCTGGTACTGGCTCCCTTCCTGGTTACAACTACACGCCGATCGTGTCTGTTCCAGGTCCGGGGCCTCTGGGCTCCCCCTTCTATCTTCGATACACGATTCCAGCCGGCTCCACGGTTCAGGACGACGTCATCGCCTCCTCATTCCTCTTCAACAACAACAGCGCCACGGTTCCGGCTCCCTCCAACACCACCGTCAATGGCCTTCCCGGGGGGCAGATTCTCGAAACCCGTGCCCTGATTTCGGGCGGTGAACTCACCCGAGATAATGTGGCAGCTGTGCCCGCCCCCTTGCCCGTCCTGGGTGTGGGCACCCTCGCCGCAGGTGCCCTGCGGTTGCGTCGACGGCTTCGCCAGCGCCTTCCTGTAGCTTGAAACCTGGAAAGCAGGCGAGGTGATCGCAGTCGCCACCATCCGGTGTCGGCTGAGGAAAGTCCGGGCTCCCCAATGGTCAGGCTTGCTGGGTAACGCCCAGTGCGGGTGACCGTGAGGATAGTGCCACAGAAACACACCGCCGATGGCCTGGATCATCCAGGCACAGGCAAGGGTGCAAAGGTGCGGTAAGAGCGCACCAGCAGCGTCGAGAGGCGCTGGCTCGGTAAACCCCGGCCGGGAGCAAGGCCCAGGAACCAGGGGTGACCATTCACCGGTTCCGTCTTCTGCGCCGCTCGAGGCCGTCGGCAACGGCGGTCCCAGACAGATGATCGCCCCCGGTCGGCCTCGCCGGCCGGAGAACAGAACCCGGCTTATGTCCTGCTTTCCTCCCTCTCTCCACGGTCATGGTCTGCCCCCAGCCTGATGCCGACCGCAGCCGCTCCCTCGCTCAGCTGCTGCAACGGCTGGGGGTGGCCGCACCATCCGAGGAGGGGGCGATCGACCTGCGGCCCCTGCATGAGGCCCTCACCCACACCAGTGCCGGGCTGGCCTGGAACCATGAGCGGCTGGAGTTTCTCGGTGATGCGGTGCTGCGCCTCGCCTGCGCTGACTTTCTTGAGGAGCGCTTGCCCCACCTGGCGATGGGCCAGCGTTCGGCCCTGCGGGCCCAGCTCGTCAGCGACCGCTGGCTGGCCGACCACGCTGCCTCCCTGGACCTGGATGCCCTGATCCTTCAGGGGCCCCAGGCCAGTGGTGACCTGGCCGGCCGTCGCACCGTCAGGGCTGAGTGCTGCGAAGCTCTGGTCGGGGCTCTGTATGAAGCCTCGGGGGGGTCCCTGCAGCCCGTCCGCTCCTGGCTGGATGCTCCCTGGTGGTCAGACAGCGCCGCTCTGCTGGCCGACCCCAGCCTGCACAACTGGAAGTCGGCCCTTCAGGAGTGGAGCCAGCGCCAGGACGGTCGTTTACCCACCTATTGCACCGAGGAACGGGAGCGGACCCATGGCAGCCAGCGGCGCTTCCACAGTGCGGTCACCGTGGCCGGTGAAGCGCTCGGGGAGGGCTGGGGCCCCTCCCGGCGGCTGGCGGAGCAGGCGGCGGCCCGCTCGGCCCTGCAGCGCCTCAGCCCTGAACCTCACTGAGCTGGCTCAGGGGCAGGGTCACCAGCTTGTCCCAGTTGCCGCCCTCGAACAGCACCGCGGCCCGGCGGCCGCTGAGGCGCTGCACTAATCCCAGGTAACCATTATAGATCGAACGGGCATCGACCACACGCACGGTGCTGCCAGGCAGGATCATGGCGGTCGGTCCCCGGTTGGGGTCGGATGGTCTGATGAGGTTAGCGACCGTCACTGCTGCTCTGTATGGCTGATGCGTTTCTGGTGGTGGGGGAGGTGGTGGCCGCCCAGGGGCTCCGCGGTGAGCTGCGGGTGCTGCCCGCCACCGACTTTCCGTCCCGGCTGACCGAGGCCGGCCCCCGCTGGCTGCGTCCCCGGGGCGACCTCGGCGCCACGCCCCGGCCCGTGCAGCTGCTGCAGGGCCGCCCCCTGCCGGGTCGCGACCTGTTCGTGTTGCGCCTGGAGGGCGTCGACGATCGCAGCCAGGCCGAAGACCTGGTGCGCCACGAGCTGCTGGTGGCCGCCGATGATCGCCCGCCCCTGCTGGAGGGCGAATTTCATGTGCTCGACCTGCAGGGCCTCGAGGTGCGGCTCGAGGCGGAAGGAGCGGCCATCGCCCACGTGCGCGATCTGCACCACGGCGGCAACGACCTGCTCGAGATCGAGCTGGTGGCCGATGGCCGTCGCTGCCTGGTGCCCTTCGTCGAACCGATCGTGCCCCGCATCGAGCTGGCCGCGGGCTGGCTGCTGCTCACCCCGCCGGCGGGCCTGCTGGATCTTTAGCGGGTGCCTGTCCAGTCCTGGAACCAGCCCCGGCGCCACAGCAGGGTGATCTGGATCGAGGCCACCACCACCATCACCAGCAGGCAGCCGAGGTAGCCGTAGCGCCAGTTCAGTTCAGGCATGTTCCATGGCGAGGTCTCGGGGTTGAAGTTCATCCCGTAGACCCCGGCGATGAAGGTGAGCGGCACGAAGATGCTCTGAACGATGGTGAGCATCTTCATCACCTGGTTCATCCGGTTGCTGATGCTGGCCATGTAGGTGCCGGTGACGCCATCGCATTGGTGGCGCAGCAGCTCGGCGGTCTCGAACAGCACCTCCACGTGGCTGTTCACTTCGCGGAACCCGCGCACGGCGCCCTTGTCCAGCACCCGCTGGCTCTGGCGGATGAGCACGAACAGCTGGTTGCGCAGGGGCCAGATCAGGCTGCGCACCTGCCGCAGGCCCGTGCGCACCTCGTAGGCCCGCCGCAGCACCTTCGGGCTCGGTCGGCGCAGGGAGCTGTCTTCCAGCTCATCGAGCTGTTCCGCCATGTCTTCCAGCAGCGGCAGCACCTCGTCGAGCACCTCGTCGACCAGAAAGAACAGGATGTCGTCGAGGTCGGCGGCGCTCGGCGGCGGTTGCAGCTGCTCCAGCCAGTGGGTCAGCTCCGGGAAGGCCACGGGCCGGGGCACCTCCTCGACCGACACCAGCACACGGTTCAGCAGCACCAGGCCCACCTGTTCGCTGATCATGCGGTTGGCACTGCTGCCCGCCAGCCGGTGCATCACGATCAACAGGGCGCTGCCCAGGGCGTCCACCCGGCAGCGCTGGGGGGTCTCGACCAGGGCCCGCTGCAGCGGTTCGGGCACCTCCACCCGGGTGAGCACCTCCTCCACCAGCCCCCGGTCCCCGAGCCCCTTGAGCCTCAGCCAGACGGGCAGGTTCTCCTGCAGCAGCAGCTCCAGGGCGGTGCGGTCGAGGTCGTGGCGATGCTCCAGGCCCTCGGGTCTGAAGACCACCGCCGAGACGGTGGTGGGGGCCACGCCCCCATGGACATAGAGCGGTCCCGGCAGATCACCGGGCCTGCTCGACAGGCGGCGGCTGCGCAGGGAGGCGCTGCCCAGCGGCAACTGGCGGCCGTTCAGGGTCGCGGCCATGCGAGCGCTCACCCCCCGTTCCACGTGCCGCATCCATGGCCCTGGCCGCACCTTAGGCAGCCCTGGCGACGGTGGCCCGCACGACCGTCCCGGTACCATCACCCCACTTCCCGCCGACAGAGCCCGTCATGCCGTCGACCGCTCTGGTGCCCGTCATCCTCTGCGGTGGCACCGGCACACGCCTCTGGCCCCTCTCCCGCGCCAGCTACCCCAAGCAGTACTGGGCCCTCGCCGGTGAGCAGACCCTGCTGCAGCAGACCCAGCAGCGGCTCAACGGTCTCGTTGCCCTGCAGCCGCCGCTGCTGGTCTGCAATGAGGACCATCGCTTCATCGTCGCCGAGCAGATGCGCCAGATCGGGGTCGATCCCGCCGGCATCCTGCTCGAGCCCATCGGCCGCAACACGGCCCCTGCCATCGCCGTCGCGGCCCTGCAGGCCACCGCCCGCGGCGACGACCCCCTGCTCCTGGTGCTGGCGGCCGACCATGTCATCCGTGACGCCGTGGCCTTCCGCACGGCGGTTGAGGCCGCCCGACCCGCCGCCGAGGCCGGTCGGCTGATCACCTTCGGCATCGTGCCCACCGCCCCCGAGACGGGATACGGCTACATCGAGGCCGAGGCTGCCCTGGGGGCCGGCGAGGCTGTGGTGCCCATCGCCCGGTTCGTCGAGAAGCCCGACCGGGCCACGGCCGAGTCCTTCCTGGCCTCGGGTCGCTTCACCTGGAACAGCGGCATGTTCCTGTTCCGTGCCAGTGCGGTGCTGGCCGAACTGGAGCGCCTGGCCCCCGATGTGGTGAGCGGTTGCCGGGCATCCTTCAGCCACGAGACCGCCGACCTCGATTTTCTGCGCCTCGAGCGCGAGTCGTTCGCCGGCTGCCCGAGCGTGTCCATCGATGTGGCGGTGATGGAACGCACCGCCCTCGGCAGTGTCGTGCCCCTGCATGCGGGCTGGAGCGATGTCGGCAGCTGGGGTTCCCTCTGGGAGACGGCCGATCAGGACGGTGACGGCAACGTGCTGCGGGGACGGGTGATCAGCGAGGGCAGCCGCAACTGCTACCTCCGCAGTGAGCATCGGCTGGTGGTGGGTCTCGGCGTCGAGGACCTGGTGGTCGTCGAGACCGATGACGCGGTGCTTGTGGCCCACCGTGACCGTGCCCAGGATGTGAAGCGCATCGTCAACCGCCTCCAGAGCGACCGCGCCCCCGAAGGCGAGGCCCACCGGCGCATCTACCGCCCCTGGGGCCACTACGACGGGGTGGTCGAAGGGGAGCGCTGGCAGGTCAAGCGCATCGAGGTCAAGCCCGGTGCCTGCCTGTCCCTGCAGATGCACCACCACCGGGCCGAACACTGGGTGGTGGTGCGGGGCACTGCCGTCGTCGAGAAAGACGGTGAATCCATCCTGCTGGGGGAGAACCAGAGCACCTACATCCCCCTGGGTTCGCGTCACCGCCTGTCGAATCCGGGCAAGATTCCGGTCGAACTGATCGAGGTGCAGAGCGGTCCTTATCTCGGCGAGGACGACATTGTCCGCTTCCAGGACAACTACGGCCGCAGCGAGGCGACCGCCGCCGTGTCGTGACCGCTCACTCGACGGTGACGCTCTTGGCGAGGTTGCGCGGCTGATCCACATCCAGCCCGCGATGGGCAGCGATGTGATAGCTCAGCAGCTGCATCGGCACCACCGTCAGCAGCGGAGACAACAGTTCTTCGACCGGTGGCACCGGCAGCAGCACGTCGAACAGATCGGTGTCTGGTCCCGTGGGGGCGACACCGATCAGCCGGGCATCGCGGGCCTTGGCCTCCTGGGCGTTCGAGAGCACCTTGTCGAAGACGGTGCCCGGCATGGCGACGCTCACCACGGGCACACGGGCGTCCAGCAGGGCGATCGGGCCGTGCTTCATCTCACCCGCCGGGTAACCCTCGGCGTGGATGTAGCTGATCTCCTTGAGCTTGAGGGCGCCCTCCAGGGCGATCGGGTAGTTGATGCCTCGTCCCAGGTAGATCACGTCCTGGGTGTCGGCGAACTGGTGGGCCAGCTCAGCACAGCGCCGGTCATGGTCTTCGATCAGGTCGCGCAGCTGGCCCGGCAGGCCCCGCAGGGCTGCGGCCAGACGGTGCAGCTCTTCCGGGGTGCGGCTGCCCCGCAGTTCTGCCAGCCGCAGGGCGAGCCCGTAGAAGGCCAGCAGCTGCCCCATGAAGGTCTTGGTCGCCGCCACGCCCACCTCGACCCCGGCCTGGATGTCGATCAGCTGGGGCACCAGCCGTCCCAGGCTGCTTTCGGGTCGGTTGGTGATCCCCAGCAGCCGGGCCCGGTAGGCCGGGTCTCCGTGGTCGGCGCGGCGCCGCTGTTCCATCGCCAGCGCCGCCAGGGTGTCGGCGGTCTCGCCGGACTGGGTCACACCGATGGTGAGGGTGTGGGCCGTCAGCGGTGGCGGTGCGTAGCGGTACTCGCTCGCGTAGGCCACCCCCGTGGGCACCCCGGCCAGCTGCTCCAGCAGATGGGCGCCCACCAGGGCGGCATGGCGGCTCGTGCCGCAGGCCAGCACCTGGATGCGCTGCACGTCCTGCAGCAGCCCCTCCTCGATCGGCAGGGCCACCACGGGGCCGCCGGGGCCGGCGGCCTCGGGCAGATGGCGCCCCAGCCAGCGGGCCACCGTCTCGGGCTGCTCGTGGATCTCCTTGAGCATGAAGTGACGGAAGCTGCGCTTGTCCGCCACGTGGTCGGTGCCCTGCAGCTGCTGGGGGCTGCGCTGGCAGCGACGGCCCTCGCCGTCGTAGAGCTCGATGCCCAGGGGGCCGAGCAGGGCCACCTCTCCGTCCTCGAGCGGCAGGATCGTGCGGGTCACCCCGGCCAGGGCCGGGGTGTCGCTGGCGCAGAGAAATTCACCTTCGCCGAAGCCGATGATCAGCGGCGCCTGCCGCCTGGCCACCACCAGGGCATCGCTCACCCGGCCCCAGAGCACGGCCAGGGCGTAGGCGCCCTCGAGCCGGGGGAGCACCGCCTGCACGGCGGCCAGCAGCGTCGCACCGGAGGGCGCCTCGCCCGCTGCGGTGCGGCGATCCAGCTCGCGGCTGATCAGGTGAGGAATCACCTCCGTGTCGGTCTCGGAGAGGAACCGCACCCCGGTCGCCTGCAGCTCGTCCCGCAGGCTGCGATGGTTCTCGATGATGCCGTTCTGGACCACGGCCACCTCGCCGCGGCCGTCGCTGTGGGGGTGGGCGTTGCGCTCCTCCGGTTTGCCGTGGGTGGCCCAGCGGGTGTGGCCGATGCCGCAGTGGCCCGGAGCTCCCTCAGCTTCGACGCGGGTCGTGAGGTTGACCAGCTTCCCTTCGGCCCGGCGGATCGTCAGCGCGCCTGCCTGCACCGTGGCGACCCCGGCGGAGTCGTAGCCCCTGTACTCCAGCTGACGCAGCCCCTCCAGCAGCAGGGGAGCGGCGTCCCGGGTCCCGATCACCGCCACGATGCCGCACATGTCCTGAAATCCAGCGAAAAAAAAGCCCGGCGGAAGCCGGGCTGCCTGACACGACGATACCGATGTGGTCAGGGATTTTCAGTAGGCCAGGCCCATGCTGCGGGTGGTCTCGTCGCCCAGGTACACCCGGATGCTGAGGAAGTCGGTGGGGCAGGCGGTTTCGCAGCGCTTGCAGCCCACGCAGTCTTCGGTGCGGGGGGACGAAGCGATCTGGCCGGCCTTGCAGCCGTCCCAGGGAACCATCTCGAGCACATCGAGGGGGCAGGCCCGCACGCACTGGGTGCAGCCGATGCAGGTGTCGTAGATCTTGACGGAATGGGACATGCCCGGGCCGGAAGCAAACGCCGTGAGGTCAAGGTACCCGTGCCGCCCCCACGTCACCCGGCGGCGGGCCCGGCCGTCATCGTTGTTAACGGTCATCAGGCCAGCCCGTAGGATGCCCGACGCCAGGACCAGAGCCCATGTCCCAGGAAGCGACCTTCGAGAAAGTCCGCGAGATCGTCGCGGAGCAGCTCAGCGTCGATGCCGCCGAAGTGAAGGCGGAATCCAATTTCCAGAACGACCTCGGCGCCGACTCCCTCGACACCGTCGAGCTCGTCATGGCGCTTGAGGAGGCCTTCGGCATCGAGATCCCCGACGAGGCTGCCGAGACCATCCTCACCGTGGGCGACGCGGTGAACTACATCAACGAAAAAGCCGCCTGAGTCCCCTGCACCCCTGCCGCCCCATCGTCACGGTCGAGTTCTGCAATGGTTGAGTCATCCCACCGGGTGGTGATCACGGGTCTGGGGGCCATCACCCCCATCGGCAACACCGTCGCCGCTTACTGGGCCGGGCTCTGCCAGGGCGTCAGCGGTGGTGCCCCCATCACCCTGTTCGATGCCTCAGCCCACAGCTGCCGGTTCGCGGCCGAGGTCAAGGGCTTCGATCCCGGCGAGCACCTGGATGGCAAGGAGGCCCGTCGCTGGGACCGGTTCAGCCAGTTCGGTGTCGTTGCCGCCAAGGAGGCCCTGGCCCACAGCGGCCTGGTCATCGACGACGCCAACCGCGAGCGGGTCGGGGTGATCATCGGATCCGGCGTGGGCGGTCTGCTCACGATGGAGACCCAGGCCGAGGTGCTCCACAGCCGCGGTCCCGGACGGGTCAGCCCGTTCACCGTGCCGATGATGATCCCCAACATGGCCACCGGCCTGGCGGCCATCGCCCTCGGGGCCCAGGGACCCAGTTCCGCCGTGGCCACCGCCTGCGCGGCGGGCTCCAATGCCATCGGTGATGCCTTCCGTCTGATTCAGCTCGGCCATGCCGACGCCATGGTCTGCGGTGGCGCCGAATCGGCCATCACCCCCATGGGGGTCGCCGGATTCGCCAGCGCCAAGGCACTGTCGTTCCGCAACGACGACCCGGCCGGAGCCAGCCGTCCCTTCGATGCCGACCGCGATGGGTTCGTCATCGGCGAGGGTGCCGGCCTTCTCGTGCTCGAAAGCCTCGAGAGTGCCCTGGCCCGTGGAGCCGAGATCCTGGCCGAGATCATCGGTTACGGCACCACCTGCGACGCCCACCACATCACGGCCCCGACACCGGGGGGCCTGGGTGGAGCCAGGGCCATCAGCCTGGCCCTGCGCGATGCCCGGATCGCCCCGGAAGACGTGGATTACATCAATGCCCACGGCACCAGCACCCCGGCCAACGACAGCAACGAGACGGCGGCCATCAAGACCGCCCTCGGCGAACGGGCCCATCGGATTCCGGTGAGTTCGACCAAGTCGATGACCGGTCACCTGCTCGGTGGCAGCGGTGGCATCGAGGCGGTGGCCGCCGTGCTGGCCATCCGCCACGGCGTGGTGCCGCCCACGATCAACTACGCCACGCCGGACCCGGCCTGTGATCTGGATGTCGTGCCCAATGAGGCCCGACAGCAGACAATCGGGTGTGTGCTCTCCAACTCCTTCGGTTTCGGGGGCCACAACGTCTGCCTGGCCTTCCGTCAGTTCATCTGACCCCCCTCCCCTCTCCCCCCTGCCCAGTTCCTGCCATGGTCGCCGCCCCCGCCTCCGTCGAGACGCTCTGCGTCAACAGCATCCGCTTCCTGGCCGTGGATGCCGTCAACAAGTCCAAGAGCGGCCACCCCGGTCTGCCCATGGGCTGCGCCCCCATGGCCTACGCCCTCTGGGACAAGGTGCTCAGGCACAACCCCAGCAATCCGAAGTGGTTCAACCGCGATCGCTTCGTGCTGTCGGCCGGCCATGGCTGCATGCTGCTGTACGCCCTGCTGCACCTGACCGGTTACGACTCGGTGACCATCGAGGACATCAAGCAGTTCCGCCAGTGGGGATCCCGCACCCCCGGCCACCCCGAGACCTTCGAGACCGCCGGCGTTGAAGTCACCACCGGTCCCCTGGGGGCCGGCATCGCCAACGCCGTCGGTCTCGCCATCGCCGAGGCCCACCTGGCGGCCAAGTTCAACCGCCCCGGCTGCACCCTGGTCGACCATTACACCTACGTGATCATGGGTGATGGCTGCAACCAGGAAGGTGTGGCCTCCGAGGCCTGCTCCCTGGCCGGCCACCTGGGCCTGGGCAAGCTGATCGCCCTGTACGACGACAACCACATCACCATCGATGGCGACACCTCCGTGTCGTTCACCGAAGACGTGCTCAAGCGTTACGAGGCCTACGGCTGGCACGTGCAGCACGTGGCCGACGGCAACAACGACGTGGGCGCCATCGTGCGCGCCATCGAGGCCGCCAAGGCCGTCACCGATCGCCCGTCGCTGATCAAGGTCACCACCACCATCGGCTACGGCTCCCCCAACAAGAGCAACACCGCCGGTGTGCACGGCGCCCCCCTCGGAGAAGAGGAGGCCCAGCTCACCCGTCAGGCCCTGGGCTGGGAGTACGGCCCCTTCGAGGTGCCCCAGGAGGCTTATGACCACTGGCGTCAGGCCCTGGAGCGCGGTGCCGCCGCCGAGGCTGCCTGGACGGCCACCCTGGCCGAGTACCGCAGCCAGTTCCCCAGCGAGGCGGCCCTGTTCGAGCGCATGCTGCGGGGTGAGCTGCCCGAGGGCTGGGATCGGGATCTGCCCAGCTACACCGCCGATGACAAGGGTCTGGCCACCCGCCAGCACTCCCAGAACTGCCTCAATGCCATCGCGCCGCATCTCCCTGAGCTGATCGGCGGTTCCGCCGACCTGACCCACTCCAACCTGACCGACATCAAGGGGGAGAAGGGCTTCCAGAAGGGGGCCGAAGCCAACCGCTACCTGCATTTCGGTGTGCGTGAGCACGCCATGGCCGCCATCCTCAACGGCCTCGCCTACCACGGCAGTGGCCTGGTGCCCTACGGCGGCACCTTCCTGGTCTTCGCCGACTACATGCGCGGTTCCATGCGCCTCAGCGCCCTCAGTGAACTGGGCGTCATCTACGTCCTCACCCACGACTCCATCGGCGTCGGCGAAGACGGCCCCACCCACCAGCCGATCGAAACGATCCCGTCGCTGCGGGCCATGCCCAACATGCTGGTGTTCCGTCCTGGCGACGGCAACGAGACCAGTGGTGCCTACAAGGTGGCCGTGAACAACCGGCACCGTCCCTCGGTGCTGGCCCTGAGCCGCCAGGCGATGGCCAACCAGGCCAACTCGTCGATCGACAAGGTCGCCTTCGGCGGCTACATCCTCGAAGACTGCGACGGTACCCCTGAGCTGATCCTGATCGGCACCGGCACCGAACTCGACCTCTGCGTGCAGGCTGCCCGTCAGCTGACCGCTGCCGGCCGCCGGGTGCGGGTCGTGAGCATGCCCTGCGTCGAGCTGTTCGTGGAGCAGGCCGCCAGCTACCAGGAGGAGGTGCTGCCCTCGGCTGTCCGCCGCCGCCTGCTGGTCGAAGCCGCCGAGTCCTTCGGCTGGCATCGCTTCGTGGGCCTCGATGGCGACACGGTGACGATGGATCGCTTCGGTGCCTCGGCCCCCGGTGGCACCTGCATGGAGAAGTTCGGCTTCACCGTCGACAACGTGGTGGCCAAGGCCAACGCCCTGCTCGCCGGCTGAAGCGACTGACCGACCCGTCGGGAGCCATCCCGACCCCCAGGCCCCACCGAGCGGTGGGGCCTTTCTGCTGGGGCCTCCGGTTCAGACCGCCGTGGTCTCCCCGACCTTCTGCTCAGC
Organism: uncultured cyanobacterium; assembly: GCA_903871775.1. Classification (GTDB taxonomy): domain Bacteria; phylum Cyanobacteriota; class Cyanobacteriia; order PCC-6307; family Cyanobiaceae; genus CAIQIA01. The sequence goes on along the minus strand of CAIQIA010000011.1, from coordinate 105,372 downwards.
CAGCACCTGCTCGAGACCCTCGAGATCCTTGTCGGTGATCTTGGTCTGCATCGGGCAGTGCTTGGGTCCGCACATCGAGCAGAACTCCGCCTGCTTGTAGATGTCTGCCGGCAGGGTTTCGTCGTGGTATTCGCGGGCCCGTTCAGGGTCGAGGGACAGTTCGAACTGCCGGTTCCAGTCGAAGGCATAACGGGCCCGGCTCAGTTCATCGTCGCGGTCCCGGGCCCCGGGGCGGTGACGGGCGATGTCGGCGGCATGGGCAGCGATCTTGTAGGCGATCAGCCCTTCGCGCACATCGTTTGCATTGGGCAGCCCCAGGTGTTCCTTGGGGGTCACGTAGCAGAGCATCGCCGTGCCGTGCCAGCCGGCCAGGGCGGCGCCGATGGCGCTGGTGATGTGGTCGTAACCTGGTGCGATGTCGGTCACGAGGGGCCCGAGCACATAGAACGGCGCTTCGGAGCACTCCTCCATCTGCTTGCGCACGTTGAATTCGATCTGGTCCATCGGCACGTGGCCCGGACCCTCGACCATCACCTGCACGTCGTGTTCCCACGCCCGGCGGGTCAGCTGGCCCAGCGTCTTCAGTTCGGCCAGCTGGGCGGCATCGGAGGCGTCGTGCTGACAGCCCGGTCGCAGGGAATCGCCCAGGGAGAAGCTGCAGTCGTAGCGCTTGAAGATCTCGCAGATGTCTTCAAAGCGCGTGTACAGGGGGTTCTGGCGGTGGTGATGGAGCATCCACTGGGCCAGGATGCCGCCGCCGCGGCTGACGATGCCGGTGAGGCGGCCCTTCACCAGCGGCAGGTGCTCGATCAGCAGACCGGCATGGATGGTCTGGTAGTCGACCCCCTGCTGGCAGTGCTTCTCGATCACGTGCAGAAAGTCGTCCTCATCGAGCGACTCGATGCGGCCGTGCACGCTCTCCAGGGCCTGGTACACGGGCACCGTGCCGATCGGCACCGGTGAGGCCTGGATGATCGCGGTGCGGACCTCATCGAGGTTGACCCCGCCGGTCGACAGGTCCATGACCGTGTCGGCGCCGTATTTCACCGCCAGCTGCAGTTTCTCCACCTCCTGGGCCACATCGGAGGCATTGGGAGACGCGCCGATGTTGGCGTTCACCTTGCAGCGGGAGGCGATGCCGATCGCCATCGGCTCCAGGTTGGGGTGGTTGATGTTGGCCGGAATGATCATCCGACCCCGGGCCACCTCTTCCCGCACCAGCGATTCAGGCAGATTCTCCCGTCGGGCCACATGGGCCATCTCTTCGGTCACCACCCCCTGGCGGGCGTAGTGCATCTGCGACACGTTGGCCTGACCTTTGCGTTGTTCGATCCAGGCGCTGCGCATGGCGGGGCTCCACAGGGGGAAGGGGCGCCGCCGCACGACCTGCACTTCCCCGTTCCGGTGAGCACCGGCCAGGTTCGGAGGGTGTGATCTCAGCCTCCGGCCATCGGCCGGCGGCACCCCTAGTGACCTTGAAAACCTAGCAAGGGTCCTGCGGCAGGAGAGATTCCAGGGCCGCCGCCGCCAGGCGATGGTCGTCGCTGCCGCGCAGGTCGGCCAGGCGGGCCCTGGCCGCCGCTCCGCGGTCGGGGTCGTGGCGCAGCCGGTTCAGCAGTTCCACACCGCCCAGCTGCAGGTGCACGTCGTCATCGACCAGGGCCAGGTCGGCCAGCTCGGCCAGCACCCCGGCAGGCACGTCCCGTTCGTCGGCGAGGGCGGCGACGATGCTGCGCCGCACCAGCCAGTGGGCGTCGCGGCGGTAGAGGGCCAGCAGGGGTTCCGAGGCCTGCTCCCCCCCGTGGCGGGCCAGGGCATTGGCGGCCTCGGCGCGCACGTTCGGGTCGGGTTCGTCGTCCAGCATCCGCCGCAGGGCCCGGGTGCCGGCGGCGGTGGGCTTGTAGCCGAGCCCCGAGCAGGCCATCGACCGCACCAGCACGGTCGTGTCCTCCAGGCAGGCCAGCAGCAGGGGTTCGCAGTCTTCCGCCGGGTACGGCCTCAGGCACCCCATCGCCCGCAGGCGGGCGGCGGGATCGCCGCTGGCGATGGCCTGCCGGAGGCCGTCGAGGTCGGCGGCGGGGTCGCTGTCGCTCATGGGGGGGGCAGCTCGCTGGGATCGCGCAGGGCCCGCAACAGGCGGTGCCGTCGCCGACGGTAGCCCTCCGCCGAGGCCACCAGCAGGCCCGATCCGATCAGCAGCGTCGGGAGCGCCTGCAGCCGCTCGACGCCCTGGCGCTGCAGCAGCCCCCCCAGGGCCAGCAGCAGCAGCAGGGGGGTGGCCAGGGCCACCAGCAGGCGACTGTTCACGGCCGGCACCGCTGGCCCAACCAGCGCCGCAGCACCCCGGCCAGCACCCCCACCGCCACCGGCAGGCAGCCTTCGTCGGGGTCGAACCCGCCGTTGTGGAGCGGTGCACAGCCGGCCGGGCCGGCCACCCCCAGCCGCAGCATGCAGCCCGGCACCTGCTCGAGGTAATGGGCAAAATCCTCGGCCCCCAGACTGGGGTGGTCGAGCAGCAGCACCCGGTCGCGCCCCAGCTGTTCCACGGCCACCTCCTCGAGCAGGGCCGTGAGGGCGGCGTCGTTGCGCACCGGAGGGGCGATCGAGCGGAACCGCACCCGTGCCTCGCCGCCGTAGGCCCGGCAGATGTCGCGGGCGGTGGTCTCGACCCAGGCCGGCAGGTCTCGGTAGAGCTCGTGGTCGAGGCAGCGCAGGGTGCCCAGCAGGGTGACCCGGTCGGCGATCACGTTGAAGGCCCGGCCGCCCTCGATCCGGCCGAAGCTCAGCACCACCGGTTGCAGGGCATCCAGCCGGCGGCTGATGGCTTCCTGCAGACCGCTCACCAGCCGGGCGGCGATCCAGATCGCATCCACCGACTGGTGCGGCCGGGCCCCATGGCCCCCCTCGCCGAGCACCTCCACCTCCAGTTCGGCCGCCGCTGCGGTCAGGGCGCCATGGCGCAGGCCGATGCTGCCCACGGCGATGCTGGGAAACACGTGCAGCCCATAGAGGGCGTCGATCCCCTCGAGGGCTCCGGCCTCCACCATCCAGCGGGCCCCCTCGGCCGTCTCCTCCGCCGGCTGGAACAGCAGCCGCACCCGGCCGGGCAGTGCATCGGCGTCCGCCGCCAGGGCCATGGCCACCCCCACCCCGACGCTGGTGTGGATGTCGTGGCCGCAGGCATGCATCAGCCCCGGTTCGAGGGAGGCGTAGGGCAGGCCGGTCTGTTCTTCCACCGGCAGGGCATCCATGTCGACCCGCAGGCCCACGCAGGGGCCGTCGTCGCGGCCCAGCTCGGCCACCAGCCCCGTGCGTCCCACCCCCTCGCGCACCCTCCAGCCCAGCTGCCGCAGTTCACCGGCCACCAGGGCCGCCGTGCGGTGCTCGGCGCCGCTCAGCTCGGGGTGGGCGTGCAGGTGACGGCGCAGCTCCAGCAGCGCCTCCAGGTCAGGGACGGGGGGCATGGGCGGCGGCCTCAGGCCGGGGTGAGGGTCAGGAACTGACCGAGGGCCTCCACGGCCCGGGGGGGCCAGCGTCGCACGTCCCGCAGCCAGGTGAGGTCGCGGTAGCGGCTGTCGAGGCCGCTGGCGGCGGCCCAGTGGCTCTCGGCCTCGCCGCTGGCCCCCTTCTGCCACAGCAGCGCCGTGAGGCCGGCCCGGGCGTCGGCGAACAGGGGGTGACGGCGGATCAGCCGCCGCAGTTCCAGTTCAGCCTGGTCCCGCTGTTGCAGCTGCAGGGCCGCCAGGGCCGCCGACGAGCGGGCCATCGCGAATCCGGGACGGGCTTCGGCCGCGGCCAGGAACTGGCCCCGGGCCCGGGGCCAGTCGCCGCGGCTGCCAGCCACATTGCCGAGGTTGTAGAGGGCAGAGGCATCGTCGGGCTGCAGCCGCAGCACGGCCTCGTAATCGGCGCTGGCCTCATCCCAGCGGCCCAGGGCCTCCTCGGCGGTGCCGCGGTTGAGGTGGGCATCGCCGGCGTCGGGGTCCAGTTCCAGGGCGCGGGTCTGGTCGGCGATGGCCCCCAGCGGGTCCCCCAGGGCCAATCGCACATTGCCCCGGTTGCTCCAGGCGGCCGCCTCCTGGGGGGCGTCGGCGATGACGGCGTTCCAGAGGGGCAGGGCCTCGGCCATCCGCCCGGCCTGGCTGGCGTCGAGGGCCTGCTGGAAGGCCTGCGGCAGCGGCAGGGTCAGCAGCAGGGCAAGGCCGAGGCCCAGCAGCGCATTCATGCCGCCTCCGCCTGCAGATGGCGGCGGGCGGCGTCGGTGGCCACCCGGCCCCGGGGGGTGCGCTGCAGAAAACCCAGCTGCAGCAGAAAGGGTTCCACGACGCTCTCCAGGGTGTCGGGGTCTTCCCCCAGGGCCGCCGCCAGGGTATCGAGACCGGCGGGGCCACCGCCGTGGCTGTCGATCAGCAGCTGCAGCAGCCGGCGGTCGGCGGCATCGAGGCCCCGGTCGTCGACGCGGTGCAGGTCGAGGGCGGCGGTGGCGATGGTGCGGTCGACCCGTTCATGGCCATGCACGGCCGCGAAGTCGCGCACGCGCCGCAGCAGGCGATTGGCGATGCGGGGGGTGCCGCGGCAGCGGCGGGCCACCTCGCCGGCGGCCTCCGCATCCAGCGTCACCGTCAGCAGGGCGGCGGTGCGTTGCACGATCGCCTCGAGGTCATCCTGGGCGTAGAACTCCAGCCGCTGGATCAGGCCGAAGCGGTCCCGCAGGGGAGAACTGAGGGAGCCGGCGCGGGTGGTGGCCCCCACCAGGGTGAAGGGCGGCAGATCGAGGCTGCGGCTGCGGGCCGTGCTGCCGGTGCCGACGGTCAGGTCCAGCCGCCCGTCCTCCATCGCCGGGTAGAGCAGCTCCTCGGCCACCCGGTTGAGCCGGTGGATCTCGTCGATGAACAGCACGTCGCGGGCGTCGAGGCCCATCAGCAGGCCGACGATGTCGCGGGGCCGCTCCAGGGCGGGGGCACTGGTGATGCGGCAGCGCACCCCCAGCTCCTCGGCCAGCACCAGGGCCATGGTCGTCTTGCCCAGGCCGGGGGGGCCGTAGAGCAGCACATGGTCCAGGGCCTCGCCCCGCTGGCGGCAGGCCGCCAGGGCCAGCCCCAGCACCTGCTTCAGTTCCGGCTGGCCCACGTAGTCCGCCAGCCGCCGGGGCCGCAGGCCCTCGTCGCGGCCGCCGTCCCGTTCCGCCGGCAGAGGTTCGGCCCCCACCAGCCTGACGGCGCCGGCGGCGGCGGGGCGCCGGTGACCCGGATCCGAGGACGACTGGATGGCCATGGGCCAGAGGCTACGGGCCTTGGGGATGATGGGCAAACGTGCGGTGGCGGCGGGTGGCGGCGAAGGGAGGAGCGAAGGGCACCGCGAAGGCGAAGGAACGGCTGCAGGCCCGCCGGCTGCTGGCCGACAACCGCCTGGCCCGGCATCAGTACGACATCCTGGAAACCCTCGAGACGGGGGTGGCCCTCGTGGGCACCGAGGTCAAGGCCATCCGCGCCGGCAAGGCCAACCTGCGGGACGGCTTCTGCCTCGTGCGCGACGGGCAGCTGCAGCTGCACAACGTGCACATCGCCCCCCACGAGCAGGCCAGCGGCTATTACAACCACGACCCCCTGCGGGTGCGCACCCTGCTGGCCCACCGGCGCGAGATCGACCGGCTGCGGGGTCAGCTCGAGCAGAAGGGCCTCACCCTGATCCCCCTCGATCTCCATCTGAAGGGGTCGATGATCAAGCTCACCATCGGCCTCGCCCGCGGACGCAAGCTGCACGACAAGCGCCAGGAGGAACGCCGCCGCCAGGACGAGAAGGACCTGCGGTCAGCGTTGAAGCGGCTCTGAGCTCTCGGGTGTCGCCGGGGCCGTCGGGGGCGGTGCCGTGGGTGGGGTCGGGGCCGGGGTCGCTGGCGGTGAAGCCGGCGGGGCGGGGATCGTGGGCTCCCCTGCCGGGGGCTGGGCTGCCGGAGTGGGGGTGGCCGGCACACCTGGCGCCGCCTCGGGCTGGGTCGGACGGGGTGCCGCCGGTGCCGGGGGATCCACCCGGGCCGACAGGCTGAGCAGGCCGGCCGTGGGACCGTCGTTGCGCACCAGCACCTGGACGGGGGAACTGGTGACCTTCTCGAGGCTCACCACCCGCAGGGGGCCCGCCCCGTCGAGAACCTGCCCGTCGGCCGCGAAGACCGTCATCTGCATCAGCGGTGAACCGCTCAGGCCCAGCACCAGCTTGTGGTCGGCCGGCACCCGGATGGCGAACACCTGGGCCCGGTTCCCCTCCAGGGAGGCGCTGGCGGTGCGGGCCAGACCGGTGACGGGTTCGAGGCTCTCGACCCGCAGGCCGTCGAGGGCCCGCAGGGCCGCTGCGATCCAGATCTGCCGGTAGGGCTCCTGGGGCTGGCCGTTGGCCAGGCCCGCCGGCAGCAGGCTGCGGGTGCTGGCTCCCACGAGCTGGTCGAGCACCGCCTCGCTCAGGCCCTGCCGGCTCAGCAGGCCGCGGCGCTGGTCCCAGTCCTCGCTGCGGAAGCTGCCCAGCCGTTCCCGCAGGCTCACCGGCAGTTGTTCCACCCGCACGAGCCAGTCCTGGGCGATGTCGTTCCAGACCTTGCGGACGGGGGCGTCTTCAAGGCTGTCGCTCGGGGGGCGTCCCCCCCGTTCCGGGAACTGGGAGGCGAGGCTGCGGTTGACGAGGGTGAGGAACCAGTCGCGGTTCACCTGCAGGGCCGCGAGCCGGTTGACCAGCTGCTGGCGCTGGTCCACCTCCGCCGGCGGCAGGCTGACGCCGCCTCCGGGCAGTCCCGTGTCGGCGGGGCCGACGCGACCCCGTCCCAGCAGCAGCCAGCCCACCGCCGACCCGACCAGACCCGTCAGCAGCAGCGCCAGGACCACCGGCCAGAACCGGCCCTCCGCCGCTTCCTCCCGCTGCTGCTGGCGCTGGTGCCGCGGCACGACCCGCAGGGTTGCGGGCGCCGCCGCCCGTGGCGCTGACGGTTTCGGTGGCGGCTCGGGCTCGGGCTCGGGTTCAGGTTCGGGCCTGGGCTCGGGTTTCGGCGCCGCCACCGCTTCTGGCTCCGGCGGGGGGGGCGGGGGGATCAGCACCTCGGTGCGGTCCGAGCGGCTCACGGGACCGGTGCTGTCGGGCACGGGCAGCCGGCCCAGATCGTCAAGGGGCTGGGCGGCACTGCGGTAGCGCTGACCCGGCTCCCGCTGCAGCAGCCGTTCGATCACGGCCCGCAGGCCGGGCTCCGTGTCCAGGGCGGCGGGCCAGAGCCAGTCCATGGTCACCGGGTCGAGCAGATCCTGCGGTTCATCGCCGCTGAGCAGCACCAGGGCCGTGACCCCAAGCCCGTGCAGATCCATCCAGGGCTGCGGCGGGTCCCGCAGCTGCTCGGGCGGTGCATACCCGGCGGTGCCGCTCGCCAGCGGTTCGCGCCCCTGGGGGGCCGGCTGGCCGAAGTCGATCAGCACCGGCAGGCCATCGCGGTCGCGCCGCAGCAGGTTGGCCGGGGTGATGTCGCCGTGGACCAGATCCTGGCCATGCAGTGCCGCCAGGGCGGGCAGCAGCTGGCGCAGCAGCAGCAGCACCTCGCCGGCGCCGAACACCAGCTGCCGCTCGCGCCGGGCCTGCAGCAGGTCGCGGTAGCTGCGGCCTCCGACCCATTCCCGCACCTGCCAGAGCCGGCCGTTGTCACTGAGCACGGCCCCGAGCCGTGGAATCTGAGGGTGATACACGGCCTGCAGCCGCTCCAGCCCCCGCCGCAGCTCGGCCTGCTCCTCCCCGCCCAGGTCCCACCAGACCCGAAGCGCCACGGGCAGGTCACCGGCCAGGGTGTCGGTGCCGCGCCAGAGGGCTGACCCCGCGGCCTGGCTGAGGCGCTCATCGAGGCGGTAGCGCTCCGCCAGCAGATGACCTGGTGTGACGTCGTCGGCGGCCACGCGTGGGATCTTGCCTCGGCTCAGGCGACGCTAGGCCGATCGCTGCGGACCGGCTGCCGCAGCTCACGGCTTTCGAGCCAGCTGCGGTCCCACAACCGCGAGCGGTAACGGTCACCTCCGTCGCAGAGCACGGTGACGATGCGATGCCCCGGCCCCAGCCGCCGGGCGGTCTCGACCGCCGCAGCCACGTTGATCCCCACCGAGCCGCCCATGAACAGGCCCTCGTACCAGAGCAGGTCGTAGAGCACATCGATCGCGGTCTGGTCATCGACCCGAACGGCATCGTCGATGGGGGCCCCCTCAAGGTTGGCGGTCACCCGGCTGTTGCCGATGCCCTCGGTGATCGAGGACCCCTCGCTGCTGAGGCCGCCACCGGTGGCCCAGCTGAAAAGGGCACTGCCGTGGGGGTCGGCGAGCACACAGCGGATCGTGCGCGAGCACGTCTTGAGGTACATCGCCACCCCCGCGTAGGTGCCGCCGGTGCCGGTCGCGGCCACCCAGGCGTCCAGCTGACCGGCGCACTGCTCCCAGATCTCCGGACCGGTCGTGTCGTGGTGGGCCTGACGGTTGGCCAGGTTGTCGAACTGGTTCGCCCAGATCGCGCCGGGGATGCCGGCGGCGATGCGGCCCGACAGATGGACGTAGTTCTCGGGGTCCCGGTAGGGCACGGCGGGCACTGTGCGCACCTCGGCGCCGAGGCTGCGCAGCAGTCCGATCTTTTCGGCCGACTGGGTGTCGGGGATCACGATCACGCAGCGGTAGCCGCGGGCGTTGCAGAGGTGGGCGAGGCCGATGCCGGTGTTGCCGGCGGTGCCTTCGACCACCGTGCCCCCCGGCTGCAGGGCACCCGAGGCCTCGGCGGCCTGGAGGATGCCGAGGGCGGCCCGGTCCTTGACCGAACCTCCGGGATTCATGAATTCGGCCTTGCCGAGGATCTCGCAGCCGGTCAGCTCACTCAGATGGTCCAGACGGATCAGTGGGGTGTGACCCACGGCTCCCACGAACCCCCGTGTGATACCCATCATCTGCCATTCCTGCCCAGGCAGGCTAGGGTCCCGTCACCCCACCGTCGAGGGATGGCCCCATCGTCTGCGTCCGTCGATCGTCTGCGACGGATCCGCAGCCACAGCGAGGCCCTGATCGCCCCCCTCGAACCCGAGGACCTCGTGCTCCAGGGCATGGCCGATGCCAGCCCTCCCAAGTGGCATCTGGCCCACACCACCTGGTTCTTCGACACGTTCGTGCTGCAGCCCCACCGGCCGGGCTGGACGCCGGCCCCCGAGATCTGGCAGCACCTGTTCAACAGCTATTACGAGGCCGTGGGCAGCCGCCATCCCCGGCCCCAGCGGGGCCTGCTCAGCCGTCCGCCCCTGCGGGAGATCATCGCCTGGCGCCATCGGGTCGATGACGCCCTTGAGGAGCTGCTCGCCGGCGGCCCTGCCCCCGCCGTCGCCGCCCTGATCGAGCTGGGCCTGCAGCACGAGCAGCAGCACCAGGAGCTGCTGCTGATGGATCTGCTCGACGGCTTCAGCCGCAACCCGCTCCTGCCGGCGTACAGCCCCGATGCCCCCGAACCGCCCGGGGTGGAAGGGCCCGCGGGCTGGTATGACCTGCCCGGGGGGCTGGTCGAGATCGGCCACGACGGCGCCGTTGCCGGGGCGGCCCCTGGAGCCGGGTTCGCCTTCGACAACGAGGGCCCGCGGCACCGGGTCTGGCTTGATCCCTATCGCCTGGCCGACCGGCTGGTCACCAACGCCGAGATGGAGGCCTTCATCGCCGATGGCGGGTACCGCCGGCCCGAGTTCTGGATGGCCGACGGCTGGGCCCTGGTGCAGCACCAGGGCTGGACGGCACCGCTGCACTGGCATCCCGGTGGCATGGCCTTCGGTCTGCGCGGTCTTCAACCCCGTCGGGCCGAGGCGCCGGTCTGTCATCTCAGCTGGTACGAGGCCGATGCCTTCGCCCGCTGGGCCGGTGCCCGGTTGCCCAGCGAGGCGGAATGGGAGGAGGCCCTGCGCTGCCGCCCCGACCTCGGCCAGGCCTTCGGGTCTGTCTGGCAGTGGACCGCCTCGTCGTACCGGCCGTACCCAGGGTTTCTGCCCGTCGCCGGTGCCGTGGGTGAGTACAACGGCAAGTTCATGAGTTCCCAGATGGTCTTGCGGGGCAGCAGTGTGTTCACCCCCGACGGTCACGCCCGGGGCACCTACCGGAACTTCTTCGGTCCGGCCTGCCGCTGGCTGGTGGGCGGCCTGCGCCTGGCGAGCGATGGCTGACATGGACACCGGGATGCGGATCGGCCCGGTGTCGGCGGCGCCCCTGACGGTCATCGACCGCCATCCGCCGGCCCCCGATGTGCTGGCCGCCGTCCGTGGGGGCCTTGCCCAGCAGCCGCGGCAGCTGCCGGCCTGGCTGCTGTACGACCGCCGCGGCTCGGAGTTGTTCGCCGAGATCTGCCGCCAGCCCGAGTACACCCTCACCGCCACCGAGCTGGCGCTGCTGCGCCACCATGCCGGCCCCCTCTGCGCCGGCTGCCCCGCCGGCACCCTGGTGGTCGAGTTCGGGGCCGGCAGCGTCGAGAAGGTCAGCCCCCTGCTCGAGGCCCTCGCCGCCCCCGCCTACCTGGCGGTCGACATCAGCGCCTCGGCGTTGCAGGCGGTCGGGCGCCGCCTCCAGGCGGCCCATCCAGCGGTGCCGATGCTGGGGCTCTGCGCCGATTACGGCACCCTGCCCGACCTGCCCCTGCCGGCCGACTGGCGGGACCGGCCGCGGCTGGGGTTCTTCCCCGGCAGCTCCCTCGGCAATTTCGACCCGGCCGAGGCCTGCCGTTTCCTGGCCGGCCTGCGGCCCCTCCTGGGGAGCCGGGGGCAGCTGCTGATCGGCATCGACCAGCCCCGCGACCCCGCCGCCATTGAGGCGGCCTACGACGACCGTGCCGGGGTGACGGCGGCCTTTGAGCTCAACGTGCTCCACCGCCTGCGGCGGGAGCTGGGCGCCGAGGTTGATCCTGATGGCTTCCGTTACCGCGCCACCTGGGAGGCCGACCGTTCCCGGGTGGCCATGGCCCTGGTCAGCATCGGCCGCCAGCGGCTGCGGCTGGCTGACCTGGAGGTGGTCTTCAGCGACGGTGAGCCGCTGATCACCGAATACAGCTACAAATACGCCCCCGCGGCGTTCCTTGAGCTGGCGGCCCGGGCGGGTTGGCAGGGCCTCGATCGCCGGTGCGATGACGCTGACGGCTTCAGCGTGCACCGGCTGCAACCGCTCGCAGCGGCGCCAGACTGCAGCGCATCGGCAGACTGAGGGCGGCACGGCATGGGGCGTGAGGAACAGCGGGCGCTGGTGCGGCGGGTGCGCGAGTCGTTGATCGGCGAACTCGAGACGCTCTACCGCCGTGCTTTCGACGCCATCGGCACCGATGATCTGGGGGAAGGCGGTGTCGCACGGCTCACCCAGCTTCTGCTGCGTTCCCGGGACGGGGCCATCACCCCACTGCAGGAGGAGATCGAGGCCCCGCTGATCACCCGGGCCCCCGGCGAGCAGGCCCCATGAGTGCCTCCTGGTTCGACGATCTCAGCCGCGAACTGGAGCGGCAGCTGGAGGTGTTTCTCGATGATCACCCCAGCCAGCGGGAGCTGCTCGAACGGGAGGAGGAGGCCGAGGCCCAGCGCCGGCGCCAGCGACGGCTGCTCGAGATCGCAGCCGCCGCCGATCGCGAGCGGCAGCGGCTGCTCAGCCTCTCCGGCGAGATCCGCCAGTGGCGGGAACGGGTCGACCGGGCCCGCAGCGCTGCGGTCACGGACCTGGCGGATCGGGCCGAAGAGCATCTCGGACGGCTGATGGGCCAGGGGCGGGAGGCCTGGCAGGCCCTGGCGGCCCTCGGGGAGGAGGATGCCCGCCTGCGCGCCGAACTCAACCGTTGCGAGGCGCCTCCGGAGCCGGCCCCCGCCGCGGTCGGGGATCAGCTCGAGCAGGACTGGGCCGCCTTCGAGGCCGACCAGGAGCTGCAGGAGCTGCGGCGCCGCCAGGCCCGCTGAGGCCCCTCCCATGGGGTTTCTGCTCTCCAAGCTGCTGCCGTCGCTGCTTTACCCCCTCGGGGTCTCGCTGCTGCTGCAGCTGCTGGCCCTGGTCGGCCGCCGGCGCCGCTGGTCTCCATCGCTGGCGACCGTGGGCCTGGTCGTCCTCGCCCTGCCGTCGCTGCCGCTGGTGAGCCGGCCGCTGGTGCGCAGCCTGGAGGACCAGGCGGTGGCCCTCACCCCGGAGCCGCTCCCCCGCGCCGATGCCGTGCTGGTGCTCGGCGGCGGGCTGCGGCCCGGCGGACGCCCGCGCCTGGGGGTCGAGGTCAACGAGTCGGGGGACCGGCTGCTGGGGGGGGTGCGGTTGCTGCGTCAGCAACGGGCACCGCTGCTGGTGGTCAGCGGTGGCCGGGTGAGCTTCACCGCGGCTGACCCCCGTCCGCCGGAGGCCGTCAATGCCCGCCGGCTGGCTGAAGAGCTGGGGGTGGCCCCTGCCGCCATCCTCAGCCTCGACACCCCCCGCACCACCGCCGAGGAGGCGGAACAGTTCGCGAGCCTGGCCCGCCGGCATCGCTGGCGGTCGGTGCTGCTGGTGACCAGCGCCCTGCACCTGCCGCGGGCGACGGCCACCTTTCGCCACACCCTCGGGCGCCAGGCGCCCGCCGTGCGGGTGCTGCCGGTGGCCACCGACTTCCTGCTCGAACCCGCCGCCGGCAGCGGCGCCATGACGGTGGGCAGTGTGCTGATGGACCTGATTCCCGACGCGGGCTCCCTTGCCCTGTCGACGTCGGTGCTGCGGGAATGGATCGGCCTGGTGGTCTACCGCTGGCGGGGCCAGGCCTGAGGCCTCAGGGCTTGGGAGCCGGGGGCACCAGGCTCACCCCTTCGGGGGGAGGGGTGGGGTCAGGATCGGCGATCAGCATGTGCTGCAGCACGATCTCGGGTCGCTCGCTGTCCCGCCAGCGGATGCGATAAGCCGGCATCTTCGTGCCACGGCTGGTGGTCTGTTCCACGGGTTCCATGACCCAACCCCGGCGGGAGCGCCCCTGGGGGTTGCGCTTCACCACCGCATCGGCGTGGGTGAAACGGAAACCGACACGCTCGCCGCTCATGGGTCGGGAATTCTGATCGTTACGGCCATTATCCACCGTGACCCTCCGGCCTCAGCAAGGGGAAGGCGATCACGTCGCGAATGCTGGCGCTGTCGGTGAGCAGCATCACCAGCCGGTCGATGCCGATGCCCAGGCCGCCGGTCGGTGGCATGCCCACCTCCAGGGCCTGCAGGAAGTCCTCGTCGACCCCCTGGGCCTCAAGATCCCCGGCCAGGCGGCGGCACTGCTGCTCTTCCAGCCGTTGCCGCTGGTCCACCGGATCGATGAGCTCACTGAAGGCGTTGGCGGTCTCGCGGCCGGCGATGAACAGCTCGAAGCGTTCCACCAGGCCCGGACGGCTGCGGTGCGGTCGGGCCAGGGGGGAGATCTCGAGGGGGTAGTCGAGCACGAAGGTGGGCTGGATCAGCCCCGCTTCGACCCGCTGTTCGAAGGCCTCATTGAGCAACCGTCCTACGGTGTCGGCGGTCGCCGGCACCTCCAGCCCTGCCGCCGCCATGGCCGCCGCCGCCGCCCCACGGTCGGCGAAGCCCTCGAAGTCGAGGCCCGTGGCCTCCAGCACCAGCTCGTGCATGGTGGCCCGCCGCCAGGGGGGCGTCAGGTCGATGGCGACCCCCTGGTAGGTGAGGGCGGTGCCTCCGCACACTTCGGCGGTCACCGCGGCGATCAGCTGTTCCGTGAGGGCCAGCATGTCGTGGTAGTCGGCATAGGCCTGGTACACCTCCACCGATGTGAATTCGGGGTTGTGGCGGGTGCTGATCCCTTCGTTGCGGAAGATGCGTCCCAGTTCGAAGACCCGCTCGAAGCCCCCCACCACCAGACGTTTGAGGTGCAGTTCGGTGGCGATCCGCAGGTAGAGCGGCAGGTCGAGGGTGTTGTGGTGGGTGATGAAGGGGCGGGCGTCGGCACCACCGGCCTCGGCCTGCAGCACCGGGGTCTCGATCTCCAGGAATCCCCGGTCCTCGAGCCAGCGTCGGATGGCCCGCACCGTCAGGGCGCGGCGCCGGAAGGTGTCCCGGCTGCGGGGGGTCACGATCAGGTCGAGGTAACGCTGCCGGTAGCGCGTCTCGACGTCGCTGAGGCCATGCCACTTGTCCGGCAGGGGCCGCAGGGCCTTGCTGAGCATCCACCAGCTGGCCACCCGCACCGACAGCTCGCCCCGGTCGGTGCGGCGCAGGCTGCCGGCCACACCGATCAGATCACCGGCGTCCACCAGATCGGTGAGCTGCTCGAAGCTCTCCCCGAGGGCGGCGCGCTCAAGGTAGAGCTGAATCGTGCCCGATTCGTCGGCCAGGGTGAAGAAGGCGAGCTTGCCCATCACCCGTCGGGTCATCACCCGTCCGGCGATGCGAACCGGCAGGTCCCTCTCGGCACCTTTGGGCAGGTCGCTGTGGTCGGCCTGCAGTTCGGCCGCCCGGTGGGTGGGATCGAAGCGCAGGGCGTAGGGGCCCTGGCCGAGGCTCGCCAGGGTGCCGGCCTTGGTCAGGCGGGTCTCACGCAGATCGGACACGTCAGGCGCCGGCGACGAGGCTGAGGTCGCCCACCCGCTGGGAGGCATAGCCGGTGCCGCGCACGGTGAGGATCAACTCGGGGTTGCGGGGGTCGGGCTCAAGCTTGCCGCGCAGGCGGGCCACATACACGTCGACCACCCGCAGGTCTGCGGCCCGGCGCGGCGGATAGCCCCACAGCTGCTCGAGGATCTCGGCCCGGGGCACGACCCGCCCCGGTTCCCGGAACAGCAGTTCGAGCAGGCTGAACTCGGTGTAGGTGAGGGCGATGCGATCGCCGCCGCGGCTCACCTGCCGCCGGTTGGTGTCGACCACCAGATCCCCGATCCGCAGCACCCCCAGACCTGAGGCGGTGTCGCGCACATCGGGGCTGGCGACTCCGCCCCGGCCCACCCGGCGCAGGATGCGCTGGATGCGGGCCTCCAGCTCCTTGGGGCTGAAGGGCTTCGACAGGTAGTCGTCGGCCCCCAGGTCGAGCCCGGCCACCTTTTCGGCGATGGCGTCGAGGGCGGAGAGAAACACGATCGGCACCGCCGATTCGGCCCGCAGCCGCCGGCAGACGGCGAAGCCGTCGAGCTTGGGCAGCATCACATCGAGCACGACCAGGTCGGGCTGTTCACGATGGAATGCGCTGAGGGCTTCTTCGCCGTCTTCGGCGCAGACGACCCGGAAGCCTCCGAGCTGCAGGCGCATCGAGAGCACCCGCCGCACCGCCGGCTCGTCGTCGACCACCAGAATCGTGGGTTGCGGCGCCGGAGGCACGTCCGCCGAAGGCATGGGCTCACTTCGTGACGAAGTGCAACCCTACCCCGTGCCCTCCCTGGACAGCGGGTCAGGGTCGCGGCTACAGGAAGGCTTCATGGTCTCTTCATGTCTCAGGGCCAGCGGGCGGCGGCGTAGGCGTTCCATTCCTGCTCGGCGGCCCTGAGGGCGTCGCCGCTGCTCATTTCGCCGAGCATCGCCTGCTGCAGACGCCCGTAGAGAATCGATTGCAGCCGTTTGATGCCCGGATCCGCCGGCACCAGCACCCGGGCCCGCCGAAGGGTGCGGGCGCTCAGCCAGCGGGCCCGCTGCACCAGATCGCCGCTGGCCTGGCGATCCAGCTCCTGTTCCAGCTCGGTCAGGGCCGCCCGCGACGATGGCAGCACCCGGGCCGCCCGGGCGAACCGCAGCTGATTGCCGGGGTTCGTGATGAAGAGGGCCAGGTCGACGGCCTCCGCGGGGTGCCGGCTCTGGCGGGTCACCGCCAGGTTCATCGCGGCGACGTTGGCCACGCCGTCGCTGCCGGTCAGGGGCGGGTAGGGGGCGGTGGCGGCAGCCACCTGGGGTGCATTGGTGGCGATGGTGCCGAGGAACTCGGCGCCGCTGGCCACCTGGGCCAGCTCACCGCTCTGGTAGAGCTCGATGGCCCGCTGGAACCCCTGGCTCACCACCTCCCGCGGCAGCAGCCCCCGGCGGTACAGGTCGGTCCAGAAGGCAAAGGCCCGTTCCCCCTCCGGTGAGTTGAACCGGGCCCGGTGGCGGGCATCGGTGAGGGTCACCCCCATCTGCACCAGCGACTCCAGCAGTTCGGCCGACCCATCCGGGGCTGCGGTCACGAAGAGGGCGTAGCGGCCCGTGCGGCGGCGCACCGTCTCGGCGTACCCGGGAACCTCCTGCCAGTGCAGCGGCGGGCGTTCCAGACCCGCCTGCTGCAGCAGCCGACGGTTGGCGAGGGTGATGCGGCTCGTCAGGTACCAGGGCAGCGCATAAAGACGCCCCTCCTGCCGTCCCGCCTCGAGCACCTGGGGCAGGTAGTCGGCGGCGGCCGGCCCCAGCCTGTCCTCCAGAGGCAGCAGTCCACCCTTGCTGGCCAGGTTGGCGGCGAAGATGGGGTTGAGATTCACCACATCCGGGCTGCGACCGGCATAAACGGCCGCCAGCAGCTTGCGTTCCACCGATCCGAACGGCAGGTCGGTCCAGACCACCCGTCGTCCGGGATGGCGCCGCTCCCAGTCGGCCAGCATCGGCCGGATGACGGGATCGAACTTCGGTGACAGCTGGATCGTCCAGAGGTTGATCTCGCCGGGCCGGGGGCCCCGGCCGCAGCCCCCCAGCAGTCCGAGGGGCAGCAGCAGCGTCAGCAGAGCGGCCAGACGCCGGCGGCGGTGGTGGCGGCGTTCAGCGGGCATGGCGGGTGCTGCGGCGGCGCCAGATCAGGACGAACAGGGAACAGACCGGCGGCGCCAGCAGACCGGTGAGCAGCGACTGGGCCAGGGTGATGTGCAGCACCGGCAGCGGGCCGCCACCCTGCAGCTGCAGGGCATAGCCGAGGTTGACGCCGAGGCTGCCCAGGATGGCCAGCAGTCCGAGGGTCGTGCTGCGTTCGAGGGGGCGACGGGCCGAATCGAAGCGTCCCCACCACAGCCCCAGCAGCACCAGGGCCGGCACGGCCGTCAGGCCCGACGTCTGCAGGCTGTCGTGCAGGCTGCCGAGCACCAGGCCCGCCAGGGCGCCGGCCAGGGAACCTTCCACCACGGCCCAGGGCAGCAGCCACAGCACGAGCCAGTTGGGGGGCAGCCCATCGAGCTGCAGCCACCAGGGGCACGCCAGGCTGAGCAGCAGGGCCAGGCTGCCGCTGACCAGCACCATCGCCGGCCGCCCCAGGGGCAGATCGACCATCAGCGCACCTGCACCCAGTCGAGGGCCTGGACCGGGGCCACCAGCTGCACCAGGGCCTGGGGGGCGGGCACGGCCTGCTGATCAACGCTCTGGATCACCCCCACGATCAGCCCCGGGGGGAACAGGGAACTGGCGCTGGAGGTCACAACCACATCCCCGGGCTGCACCTCCACATCCTTGTCGAGGAACTGCAGCTGGGGTCGGCTGGTGCCCATGCCCCTGAGCAGCCCCTGGCTGCCGTTGCCGCGCAGCTCGACGCCCACACGGCTGGCGGGATCGGTGAGCAGGGCCACCCGTGCGGTGGTGGGTGTCACGCTGACGACCCTGCCGACCAGGGCCGCCGGTCCGGGGCCGGTCACCGCGGCCCCAGGCCGCAGCCCCTGCAGGCTGCCGGCACCCAGCTCGAGCTGCTGCCACCAGCCCTCGCTGCGGCGGCTGATGACGGCGGCGCGGATGCCAGCGGCGCGGCCGACCGCCCCCTCGGCCGGCCGCGCCGCACCCTGGTGCAGCTGCTCCAGCTGAAGCTCCAGCTGGGCGATGCGTTGCTGATCCTCGACCCTCTGGGCCTGCCGCACCCATTCGGACTGGGCGGTGCCAGGCCAGAACGGACGGCTGAGCAGGGCATAGAGATCGACGATCGGGGCCCCTTTCGAGACCCGGACCAGCACCAGACCGATCAGCACGAGCAGCCAGGGCCAGTAGGCCAGCAGGATGCGGCGATCGGCCAGCCGCGCGAACTGCCGACCCAGCACCATGGCGTCAGGTGGTCGAGCGGTGGTAGTCGCCGGCGTCGAGCACCCGGCCGAGGCGCTTGAAGTCTTCAAGCACCTGACCGCAGCCGTTGACGACGCACAGCAGCGGATCCTCGGCCACGTGGGTGAGGATGCCGGTCTCGTGGCTGATCAGATCGCTGATGCCCCGCACGAGGGCACCGCCGCCGGCCAGCATGATGCCCCGGTCGACGATGTCGGCCGCGAGTTCGGGGGGCGTGCGCTCGAGGGTGCGCTTGACCGCCTCGACGATGACGTTGAGGGGTTCGACCATGGCTTCGCGCACGTCACCGGCGCGGACGCTGATGGTCCGCGGCAGGCCAGACAGCAGGTGCAGACCACGCACGTCGATGGTGGTCTGGTCGAAGGCGTCGTCAGGGAACGCCGAGCCGATGCGGATCTTGATCTCCTCGGCCGTCCGTTCACCCACCACCAGGTTGTGGACCTTCTTCAGGTAATTGCCGATGGCATCGCTCAGTTCGTCGCCGGCGACCCGCACCGATTCCGAGATGACGGTGCCCTGCAGGCTGAGCACCGCCACTTCGGTGGTGCCGCCCCCGATGTCGACGATCATCGAGCCCACCGGCTCGGTGACGGGCAGGCCGGCTCCGATGGCCGCTGCCACCG
The DNA here is from genome assembly GCA_903871775.1 of uncultured cyanobacterium. GTDB lineage: Bacteria > Cyanobacteriota > Cyanobacteriia > PCC-6307 > Cyanobiaceae > CAIQIA01. The sequence goes on along the minus strand of CAIQIA010000011.1, from coordinate 86,765 downwards.
GTTCGTCCACCAGATGCACTTCCCGGGCTCCCCCGAGGCCGGCCTCCCGCACGGCCCGGCGTTCGACACCGGTCACGCCGCTGGGGATGCCGATCACCAGGCGGGGGGCCACCATGCCGCGGCCTTCATTGCCCTTCTGGATGAAGTACTTGATCATCTGCTCCGCCGCGTCGAAGTCGGCGATCACCCCATCCCGCAGGGGACGGACGGCGCGGATGTTGCCGGGGGTGCGGCCCAGCATGAGCTTGGCCTCCTCCCCGACGGCCATGGGGGTGCCCTTGTCCAGGTCGATGGCCACCACCGACGGCTCCTGGAGCACGATGCCCCGCCCGGAGACGTAGATCAGGGTGTTGGCGGTGCCCAGATCGATCCCGATGTCGCGGGAGAGCTGAAAACGTCGCAGGAACACAGAGCTTCCGATGCAGGAGTGGGCCCGATCGAGACGAGAGGGCAAGCCGATGGATCATAGGGGGATGCACCGGGCCGGCCTGTGACAACCGCCCGGATCTGTGGAACTTCAGAGGGTGGGTGCCGGGTTCGCCTGGCGCATCATTGATCCACCGTTCCACCGTCGTTTTCCTAGGAGACCCCATGGGCGTCAATTCCGTGACCCTGGTCGGCCGTGCCGGCCGCGACCCCGAAGTCCGCTACTTCGAATCCGGCAGCGTCGTCGCCAACCTCACCCTGGCGGTGAACCGCCGCAGCCGCGACGACGAGCCCGACTGGTTCAACCTCGAGATCTGGGGCAAGCAGGCCCAGGTGGCGGCCGACTACGTCCGCAAGGGATCGCTGCTGGGCATCATCGGCTCCCTCAAGCTCGACCGCTGGACCGACCGTTCCAGCGGTGAGGAACGCTCAAAGCCCGTGGTGCGGGTCGAACGGCTCGAGCTCTTGGGTTCCCGCCGCGACACCGAACAGTCCGCCGGTGCCATGGGCGGTGACGGCGGTGGCCTCGGCGACGACGAAGTGCCGTTCTGAGTCAGGCGCGGCCGCGGCGGCGCAGCACCCGGCGGCCCAGCCACACCAGCACACCGATCACCAGCAGGGCCAGCAGCTTGTTGACCCAGCCCTCCACGGGTTTGATCGTGGCCAGCACCCGCTGCCACTGGCTGCCCAGCAGCCAGCCGGCGGTGGTGAGGGCCAGGTTCCAGACCAGGCTGCCGGCCGTCGTCCAGAAGAGGAAGGGCCCGAACGGCATCAGTTCGATGCCGGCGGGCACCGAGATCAGGGTGCGGATCGCCGGGATCAGCCGTCCCCAGAAGACCACCGCCGCCCCGTGGCGCTGGAACCAGCCTCTGGACTGCTCCAGGTCGGCGGCCGTCACCCCCAGCCAGCGACCGTGGCGTTCGATCCACTGGCCCAGGCGCCGTTCGTTCACCAGTCGGCCGATGCCGTACCAGGGCAGGGCCCCCACGACGGTGCCCAGCAGGCCGGCCAGAACGACGCCGAAGAAATTCAGCTGCCCCTGGCCCACATAGAAACCGGCCAGGGGCATGATCACCTCCGACGGAATCGGTGGCACCACGTTCTCCAGCACCATGGCGGCGAAGATGCCCAGGTAGCCCCACTGGGCCACCCACTGCTCCACCACGGCATTGAGCTGACTGAGCATCGGCGGATCGGGCTGGTGCCGGTGAGTTTTTCACGGCGATGGCCACCGGCCGCCTGAACCGCGGGCACAAAAAAGCCCGGCCGGGGGCCGGGCACGGGGCGGGATCCCGCGTCGCGGGATCCCAGGGGATGGCGTCCGATCAGTAGCGGTAGTGGTCCAGCTTGTAGGGACCTTCAACCGGCACGTTGATGTAGGCGGCCTGCTCGGGGCTGAGTTCGGTCAGACGGGCGCCGATCTTCTCGAGGTGCAGGCGAGCCACCATCTCGTCCAGGTGCTTGGGCAGCACGTAGACCTCCTTGCCGTACTGGTCACCCTTGGTGAACAGCTCGATCTGGGCGAGGGTCTGGTTGGTGAACGAGTTGCTCATCACGAAGCTGGGGTGGCCGGTGGCGCAACCCAGGTTCACGAGGCGACCCTCGGCCAGCAGGATGATCCGGTTGCCGCTCGGCAGCAGGATGTGATCCACCTGGGGCTTGATGTTCTCCCAGGTGTACTGCTTCAGGGACGCCACATCGATCTCGTTGTCGAAGTGACCGATGTTGCAGACGATGGCCTGGTCCTTCATGCGCAGCAGGTGCTCATGGCGGATCACCTGGAAATTGCCGGTGGCGGTGACGAAGATGTCGATCTGATCGATCACGTCTTCGATCCGCACGACCCGATAACCCTCCATGGCGGCCTGCAGGGCGCAGATGGGGTCGATCTCGGCGATCATCACCGTGGCGCCGAGGCCACGCAGGGACTGGGCTGAGCCCTTGCCCACGTCGCCGTAGCCCAGCACGAGGGCCTGCTTGCCGGCGACCATCACGTCGGTGGCACGCTTGATGCTGTCGACCAGCGACTCGCGGCAGCCGTAGAGGTTGTCGAACTTGCTCTTGGTGACCGAATCGTTGACGTTGATGGCGGGGAAGGGCAGTTCGCCGGCTTTCTGCATCTGATACAGACGGGCCACGCCGGTGGTGGTCTCCTCGGTCACCCCCTGGATGTTGGCGTAAATGCGCGAATACCAGCCGGGTTGTTCGGCCAGGCGCTGGCGGATGCTCTTGAACAGCGCCACCTCTTCTTCGCTGCCCGGGTTGTCGAGCACCGAGAGATCCTTCTCGGCCTTGGTGCCGAGGACGATCAGGCCGGTGGCATCACCGCCGTCATCAAGGATCATGTTCGGCGTGCCGCCGTCGGACCACTCCATGATCCGGTGGGTGAAGGCCCAGTACTCGTCGAGGGTTTCGCCCTTGTAGGCGAACACGGGGATCCCGGCTGCGGCGATGGCGGCAGCGGCGTGGTCCTGGGTCGAGAAGATGTTGCACGAGGCCCAGCGCACTTCGGCGCCGAGGGCGACCAGGGTCTCGATCAGCACCGCGGTCTGGATCGTCATGTGCAGCGAACCGCAGATGCGGGCGCCCTTGAGGGGCTGCTGCGCACCGAACTTCTCGCGCAGGGCCATCAGGCCGGGCATCTCGGTTTCGGCGATCGCGATCTCCTTGCGGCCGAAGTCGGCCTGGCCGATGTCGGCGATCACGTAGGTGCTGGTGGCCTGCAGGCCGGCCAGGGAAAGGGTGTCGGGTGTGGCCACCATGAAGCGAGCGCTCCGTTTCGGAGTCGGCGAAGGATCAGAAAGATTGCGGAGTCGCCGAGGCTTCGGGCTCCCGTGCCGAGACTCTATCGTGCCGGGTCCGGATCCGGGGGTGGAGGCTGTGGCAGAGCAGGAGCCGCCGATCGTCCTGGCCACGGCGGCGGAGACCCGGGCGTTCGGTCACCAGCTCGCCGCCCTGCTGCCACCGGCCGCCCTCCTGCTGCTCAGCGGCCCCCTCGGTGCCGGCAAGACCTGCCTGGTGCAGGGGCTGGCCGAGGCCCTCGGCGTCCGTGAGCCGGTGACCAGTCCCACGTTCGCCCTCGCCCAGCACTACCCCGGGCTGGTGCATCTCGATCTTTACCGCCTGCCCGGGGGTGGGGCCGCCGATGAGCTGTTCGCCCAGGAGGAGGAGGTGGCTCGTGAGCTGGGATGGCTGCTGGCGGTCGAATGGCCCGAACGCCTCTGCTGGCCCCCCTGCGACGCCTGGCGCCTCCGCCTCGAGCCCGCCGGGGAGGGCCGCCACCTCTGGCTGCAATCGCCGTCCCCCCTGGGGTTCAACCCGGATCCCGCAGCGCCGGGACCCGCTGCAGCAGCTGACGGGTGAGGTCCTCCCGCCGGTCCCAGAGCGACCGATACCACGCCTCCCGCTGGGGCACCTGCTGGGCGGTCAGCCGTTCGCGGGCCACCCAGGCACGGCCCCTGGCCCCGAAGGCCCTGACCTGCTCCGGGGCCTGCCGCCACCCGTGCAGCACCTGCCGCAGCTGGTCGGCATTGCGGAACAGGCGCCCCGTCACGCCCTCCTCCAGGCTGTCGCCATAGACCGTGGGGCTGGCCACGATCGCCAGCCCATGGGCTGCCGCCTCCACCGCCTTGAGGTCTGATTTCATCCGGTTGAAGCGGGTGTCGCCCAGGGGCAGAAAGGCGATGTCGCAGCGGGCCATCACCTGGCGGTAGGTGGCGTAGTCGCAGGTGGGCGTGAAGCTGCGTCGCGGCAGCAGCAGGGCGTCATGGAAGCCGCGGTCGTGCACCACCTCGACGATCCAGGCCTCCGGCGCGGCGGCGAAGACGTCGTTGAGGGTGTCGATCCAGGGGGCCCAGTCGGCTTCGCGGTTCAGGGCCCCGAAGAACAGGCGCAGGGGCTGCCCCGGCGTCAGAGGATCCCGGCCAGGCGGCAGGCTCTCGACGGTGTTGCCGAAGACCGCCAGTTCAGCGTTGTGGGGGCGGATCACGGTGGCCAGCGGTTCCGTGCTCACCTGCACGGCATGAACCCCCCGGAATGTCAGGTGACCGTTGGCGGCGATCGCCGGCCAGTGGTCCGGATCGTCGTCGTACTCGCAGACGATCACATAGCCGTTGCGCAGCAGCATCCGCAGGCGCTGCAGGGTGTCTGGCCCGGTGGTCAGGCTCGGCCGCTGCCAGATCAGCACCCTTGGCGTCAGCGGTTCGGCCGGCAGCAGGGCCATGGAACCGGCACTGACGCGGGCCGTCACCCCCGGCCGGCTGGCCAGGGCCCGCAGGGGCTGGCTGATGCGCACATCGACCATCCCCACCTGCGGCCGCAGGCTGAGGGCATCCAGCTGCAGGGGGGGCGCCGGCCGCCGGCCTGCCCGCACCACGTACTGGAGCGGTGACACCCCCTCGAGCAGCGCCTGGCGGTCGAGGCCGAGGCCCGCCAGGGCCGGCTCCAGCTGCTGCACGAAGGCGGCGGCCTGTTCCGGCCGGAAGATCCGCGGCTGCAGATCGTGCAGGACCAGCCCACAACCCTCCACCAGCTCGACGATGCTCTGGCGGGTGAACCAGCGCAGGTGCGTGCGGTCGAAGAGCCCTTCGTCCAGTCGGGGCCAGCGGCCCTGGAACAGCTGCTGCAGCACCGACCAGTGCTGCACGTTCGGGATGCAGGCCAGCAGGATGCCGTCGTCCGCCAGCCAGGCCGCCTGGCGCTGCAGGCAGGCCCAGGGATCCCGCAGGTGCTCCAGCACATCCCCGTGGATCAGGCAGTCGAGGGGGGGGAGGGCCGGCAGGGTCAGGGCTGGATCTTCCACGTCAGCGCTCAGCACATGGTCGAGGCGCCCCCGGGCCCGGGCGGCGGCGCTGGGCTCCGCTTCGATGCCCACCCAGGTGACGGCCGGCTGGCGGCTTTTGAAGGCCACACCCAGGGCGCCACTGCCGCAGCCCACCTCCAGCACCGTGCGGGCCGTCACCGGGATGCGCCAGAGCAGATCAGGGTTGACGCGGTCGTGGTAGCCGCTGGGTTCAGGCATGGGGCGCCGGGATCATCGCCGGCAGGGTGCCATCTGTGAGGAACCGCTGCACGTCGGCGGCATCGGGCTGGGGCTCGATGGCGCCGGCGCCGGTGCAGACGATCGAGCCGCAGGCGCAGGCGAAGGCCATCGCCTGCTCCACGGGTGCCCCCTGTAGCAGCCCATGGAGGAGGCCGGCCAGAAAGGCATCCCCGGCGCCGGTGGTGTCGATCACCGGCACCACCGGCGCCGGCCGCCGGCCGGAACTGCCGGTCAGCCACCAGCGGACCCCCTGGCCGCCCTCAGTGATCACCACACCCGGGTGCTGGGGCAGGCCCTGGGCCACCTGCTGCGGGTCGGTGCTGCCGAACAGCCAGGTCGCCTCCTCGGCCGCCAGCTTGAGCAACTGCACCTGCCGCAGCAGCGGTCCCAGACGTTCCCGGGCCGCGTCGGCATCCACGGGCCAGAAGCTGGGCCGCCAGTTCACATCCAGCACCACCTGGCCGCCATGGGCCTGCTGCAGGGCCACCGCCCGCTGCAGGGCCGCGGCCGAGGCGGGGCTTGCCAGCGGGATGCTGCCGATCAGCAACCAGCGGCTCCGGGCCAGCAGGTCGGTCGGCAGGGCCCCGGCCTCGAGGGCCTGGTCGGCGAATCCCTCCCCCCGGTCACCGCTGAAGCCCCCGAAGCAGCGATCCCCCTGGGCATCCCGGGTCACCAGCACGATGCGGGTGGGGCGGATCGGATCCCGCTGCAGCCCCCCCAGCTCGACCCCCCGGCCGGCGCAGCAGCGCACCAGGGCTTCGCCGGCCGGGTCGTCTCCGAGGCGGCTGATCAGCGCCGCCGGCGTGCCCAGCCGGCTCAGGGCGCAGGCCACGTTGGCGGGAGCCCCTCCGAGACAGTCTTGCCCGGGTTGGTTGCCCCAGGGCTCCAGCCTGTCGATCAGCGCTTCCCCAAGGCAGACCACTGCGGTCATGCGGACCCCGGCATCTGCGTTCAGGATGGCGGCAGTTTCCGGCACCGGCCCCCCCCGTCGGCCGTGGGCATGCCCCTGACGTTCCGTACCGCCGTCCAGTGCATCGGGTCCACCCTGGCCGTGGTGCTGGCGCTGGTCGGATCGCTTCTGCCGCCGGCCCGTGGCGCCACCATCGAACAGGACCTCTGCCGCTGGGGCCCCGATCCCCGGGCCCGGCTGCTGCTGTCCCTCGGGCCCGCCCAGCTGACATCGGACCAGGCCGTGATCCTGCGGGGTCGCGTCAGCGTGCGGGTGGGGGCCGATGGAGACAGCGTCGAGGGTCGTTTCAGCCCCGGCGGTGGCCTCACCCTGGCTGAGGCCGCCCGCCGGCTGGGGGTCGTGCGGTTCAACTGGCTGCAGCAGATCACCTCCCTGCCGGCGTCGTGGCAGGTGACCTGTGATCCGTCAGGGCTGCCGCTGGGGCTGCCGCTCTTCGATCCGATCCCCAGTGCCAGCCGGCACTACCGCATCACCAATGGTCGAGACGGCAGCAGCCTTGAGATCGTCACCTGCGCGGCCCCCGGCCAGCCCGACTGCCCCGACGAGGCGATCCCGTTCTTTGCCGACGGCGCCGAGCTGCAGCGCCACACCGACAGCCGCAGTCTGCGGTTCCGGGATCGTCCGGGGGTGCCGCGCAGCTTCCTGCCGCCGGGGGCCCGCATGGGGTTCACCACCCGGCTCGTCGGCATCCGGCCCGACGGGACCCTGGTGACCTGGCAGCAGCTGGGCACCAACATCCGTTGGAGCACCGACCGCGCCCTCGATGATGATCGCGGCAGGATCCGGGAGCTGGAGCCCTTCTGACGCCAAGCCCCCGATCAGGCGGCCGACAGACCCAGGCGCTCGTGCAGGGCAGCGATGATGCGGGTGTTGGCGGCCGGGAAGGGAAACTCACCCAGCCGCTCCGGTGCCACCCAGCGCACCTGCTGGCTCGCCAGGGGGCGCGGCTCGCCGTCGAGCCAGCGGCAGAGGTGCACCACGAGCCGCAGGCGCCGATGGCTGTAGGCGTGGTCGAGGCTGATCAGCGCCTCCCCCACCTCCACCACGATCCCCAGTTCCTCCTGCAGTTCGCGGGCGATGGTGGCCGTGATCGGCTCATCGGGCTCCTGCTTGCCACCGGGGAATTCCCACAGGCCCCCCAGCAGCCCCTCGTCCAGCCGCTGGTCGATGAGCACCTCGCCGGCCTCGTTCAGCACGATGCCGACGCCGATCACCTGCAGGGGCGAGGGGCGGGGGACATCCTTCACGGGGAAGCGGACCGGGTCGCCGGCAGCGTAGGCCGCGCAGGTGTCGTGCCATGGACAGCTGTCGCAGCGGGGTCTGCGGGGGGTGCAGACCGTGGCTCCCAGATCCATCAGGGCCTGGTTGACATCCCGGGGGCGCCGGCGGTCCAGCAGATCGGTGCTCAGCTGCCAGAACGGACCGGGTTCCCTGGCGGGCGGAGCGGGCCAGGCCACCAGCCGCGCCAGCACCCGACGGACGTTGCCGTCGAGGATCGGCCAGGGCAGATCAAAGGCCGACGAGAGGATGCTGCCGGCGGTGCTGCGGCCCACCCCCGGCAGGGCCAGCCACCCCTGGGGGTCCCGGGGCCAGTCAGCGGAGGCCAGCTGTCGGGCGCCCTGGTGCAGTCGTCGGGCCCGGGCGTAATACCCCAGTCCCTGCCAGACCAGCAGCAGATCGTGGCCATCGGCTTTGGTGAGGGCATCCCGGTCGGGCCAGCGCGCCATCCAGCGCCGCCAGTAGGGCAGCATCACCGCCAGCTGGGTCTGCTGCAGCATGACCTCGGCGACCCAGACCCCGTAGGGATCGAGCTGTGCGCCGGGTGCGGGCCAGCGGCCATCCGGCAGCACCATCCACGGCTTCTGGTCGGGGTCGCGGCGGCCTGCCCGTTCCCACCAGGCCAGCAGCTGCTCGCGCCGGTGGGCCACGGCGTCAGAACCCCCCCGGCCGCGGCCGGCCGGAGGAGAGCGAGACGTTGCGGGCCGGCGGGGTCGGCACGGCCTGCACGTTGAAGGCCAGGGACCAGCGTTCGCCCTCCCCCCGGAACGGCGCCACCGAATGGGGCTGCCAGGCGGGAAACACCCAGTAGTCGCCGGGAACCGGCAGCACGTAGTGGGCCATGCCGGTGCGGAAGCTCTGGATGTGCCAGTCCTCCGGGCCGTGGAAGCAGAGCTGGCCGTCGAAGCTGTCGGCGCGGATCTGCGGCGGCACCTGCAGAAACACCACCCCCGAGAAGCTGCCGCCGTGGGTGTGGGTGGGGTTGTAATCGCCGGCCTGCTGCACGTTGAGCCAGATGTCGATCATCTGCAGGCCGTAGCGCCCCGGGGTCCAGGGCCCGCGGCCCTGGGGGGGCTGCTGATCGATCACGTGGCGGATCCAGCGCTCGCAGGCCGGCAGCAGGGTGCCTGCGCAGAGGGCATCGATGCCCGCGAAGCCCGGCCCCAGCTGCCGTTGCAGGGTGAGCTGTCCCGCCAGCCGGGTCGAGGCATCCGCCGTGGCCTGCGGGTCATCGCGCACGCTGCGGGCGGTTGCTTGCAGCTGCCGCAGCAGCTGGGGATCGAGGCGACCCTTCAGGATCGTGCGCGGGAAGAGACTGAGCAGCTCCATAGGACCGGATGGGCTCCCTGCCAGCCTCCCTCAGCATGGTGCTCAGCGCCCTGAGCTTCAGCCTCATGGGTGTCTGCGTCAAGCACCTCGGTGGCCGCCTGCCCGTGGCCGAGGTGGTGTTCGGCCGGGCGGTGATCAGCCTGCTGCTCAGCGGCTGGATGCTGCACCGCGCCGGCCTCACCCCCTGGGGCCGCCATCGGGGGCTGCTGGCCCTGCGGGGTCTGCTGGGAACGGTGGCCCTGTTCGGCGTTTACGGCGGCCTGGCCTGGCTGCCGCTGGCAGCGGCCACGGTGCTGCAGTACCTCTATCCCACCTTCACGGCGGCCCTGGCCTGGGGCACCCTCGGCGAGCGCTTCGGCCGGCGGCTGGGGCTGGCGATGCTGCTGGGCTGGGCGGGGGTCGCCCTGCTGGTCCATCCCGTCGGTTCTGCGGGGGCGCTGCCCCCGTTGGCACCTCTTGGGGTGCTGGCCGCCGTCACCGGTGCCCTGTTCACGGCCCTGGCCTATGTGTCGGTGAGAACCCTGGCGGGTCGCGAACACCCGCTGGTGATCATCTTCTGGTTTCCCCTCGTCTCGCTTCCCCTGGCTCTGCCGCCGCTGCTGCTGCAGCCGGTGTGGCCCCAGCCGTCGCAGCTGCTCTGGCTGGTGGGGGTGGGGGTGTTCACCCAGCTGGGTCAGCTGGGGTTGACGGGCGCCCTGGTGCGGCTGCCGGCGGCCAGGGCCACGGCCATCAGCTACGTGCAGGTGCCGATGGCGGCCGTGTGGGGATGGCTGTGGTTTGCCGAACCCATCGGCGTCAACACGGCAGCCGGTGCCGCCCTGGTGCTGCTGGCGACGCTCCTGAGCCTCACGGTCGCCGGCCGTCAGCCGGCGACGTAGGCCACCACGGTTTCGCTCAGGCGCCGCAGGGCTGCCAGGCCGTCACGTTCGAGGTTGCGCACGCGGTCGCGGCTCATGCCCAGCACCCGGCCGATGCCGGTGAGGCTCATCGGTTCTTCGACATCGATGCCGTAGCGCATCTTGAGCACCTGGCCCTGCAGCAGGGGCAGCTGGTCGAGCAGCGCCCGCATGTCACCCCGCAGGCACTCGCCGTCGAGAACGTCACCGGGGAGCGGGCCGTCGGTCTGCAGCAGATCGAGCAGTTCGGTGTCCTCACCGTCACCGACCCGCATTTCGAGGCTCACCGGCTGCCGTGCGCGGGCGAGCAGGTCCTTGACCTCATCCTCCGGCAGATCAACGTGCAGGGCGAGCTCGGTGACGGTCGGGGTGCGGCCCAGGTCCTGGGAGAGTTCGCGCTGGCCCTTCTTGAGTTTGTTGAGGGTCTCGGTGATGTGAATCGGCAGGCGGATGGCCCGGCTCTTTTCGGCGATCGCGCGGGTGATGCCTTGGCGGATCCACCAGTAGGCGTAGGTCGAGAACTTGTAACCACGGGTGGGGTCGAACTTCTCGACACCGCGCACCAGGCCGATGGTTCCCTCCTGGATCAGATCCAGCAGTTCCATGTTGCGGCGGGTGTACTTCTTGGCGACGCTCACCACCAGGCGCAGGTTCGCCGCGACCATCCGCTCCTTGGCCCGGCGACCGCTGGCGAGCCGGCGGCGCAGAACGCTGGGGGCCATGTCGACCGCAGCGGCGAGCTCGGCCGTGGTAGCGGGCCGACCGTTCCGCACGCGGAACTCCTCCTCGGCTTCCTCGAGGCGCACGAGTTCCTGCACCTGCCGGCCGAGGGTGATCTCTTGTTCGTGGCTGAGCAGGGGAACCCGGCCGATGTCGCGGAGATAGGACCTGACCAGGTCACCGTCCACCGGCGGACGCTGGTCGGGGGAGGGGGCGGCAGCGAGCACGACCGTTCCGTGTAGATATATGAACAATACCCTTAAGAAGCGTTTCGGGCGCGACCCGGGCCAGGCCTGTGTGACACCTGCCGGGCCGGTCGGTCAACCGGCCATGCGGGTCAGCAGCCAGTCGGCGGTCTGCAGGTAAATGAAGACCCCGGCCACATCCACCATGGTGGTGATGAAGGGTGCCGACATCAGGGCCGGGTCCAGCCCCAGGCGATTGAACAGCAGCGGCAGCGAGGCGCCGGCGGTCGCCGCCAGGCTGGCGATGGCGATCATCGAGACCCCGGCCGCCACCGCCACCAGGGGGGTGCCGCTGAGCTTCCAGGACCACGGGACCACCACCGCCGCCAGCAACAGCCCGAGCAGCAACCCGGCCAGGGCCTCCCGGGCCACGGTCCGCCAGGGGCCGAGGGCCTGCAGCCGGTCGGTGCTGAGGCCCCGGATCACCACCGTTGAGCTCTGGGCTCCCACGTTGCCGCCCGTGCCGATCAGCAGCGGGATGAAGGCCGCCAGCTGCACCACCCGGTGCAGCACCCCCTGCTGCGACGCGATCACCGCCGATGTGCCGGTGTTGGTGATCAGCAGCACCAGCAGCCACAGCACCCGTCGCCGGGCCACCTCAAAGAGGTTGCTGCGGAAGTAGTCGTCCTCATCGCCGGCCTGAAGGGCGCCCGCCGCGTACAGGTCGCGCGTCGCCTCCTGCTCGATCACGTCGATGACGTCGTCGACGGTGACGATCCCCACCAGTCGCTCCTCCCGGTCCACCACAGGCAGTGCCAGAAAGTCGTAGCGCTTGATCAGCCGCGCCACCTCCTCCTGATCGGTGTCGGTGGTGACGCTCACCACCTCCCGCGTCATCACCGACCCGATCAGATCATCGGGGTCCGCCGTCACCAGATCCCGCAGCGACAGGATGCCGGTGAGGCGCCGGGCACCGTCAGTCACATACAGGCTGTAGACGGTCTCGGTGGTGCGGGCCCGGCGACGCACGATGGTCAGGGCCTGGGCCGCCGTGTGGAACTCCTTGAGATCGATGACCTCGGTCGTCATCAGACGACCGGCGGTGCCGCTCTCGTAACCCAGCAGCTGGGCGGTGACGCGCCGCTCGGCCGGGCTGAGCTGCTGCAGCAGGTTGCTCACCACCTTCGCCGGCAGCTCGTCGAACAGCCGCACCCGGTCATCGGGCGACATCTCCTCCACCAGCTCCAGCACCTCGCTGGAGCGCAGGCGTTCCAGCAGCGACTGCTGCACATCCGGCTCGAGGTATTCGTAGACCTCGATCGCCTCGTCCTTGGGCAGCAGGCGAAAGGCGATCGCCTGCTGCAGCGTCGGCAGGTTGCTGATGGCATCGGCGGCATCCACCGGCTGCTCCGGCTCCAGCAGTTGCTTGACGGCGTCGTAGTTGCCGGCCGTCAGCAGACGACCCAGGTATTGGGTGAGCTCGGGAATGGCTGTCCGGATCTCCGCCATGCCCTGCGGTCGCAACGCCCGACGAGTGTATGGGCGGGCTAGGTTCCCGCCTGCTGCCGCCCTCCCTGCCCCATGGCCCCCTCTGTGTCCGGTGTCACCGTCCAGCGTGCCGATGGCACGGCCTTCGATCTGACGAGCGCCGCCGGCTCGGTGCTGCTGATCGTCAATGTCGCCAGCCGCTGCGGCTACACCCCCCAGTACGCCGGCCTGCAGGAGCTGCAGGAGCGCTACGCCGACCGCGGTCTGCAGATCCTGGCGTTCCCCTGCAACGACTTCGGCGCCCAGGAGCCCGGCACCGTCGAGGAGGTTCAGGCCTTCTGCAGCGCCACCTATGGCGTCAGCTTCCCCGTGATGGCGAAGGTGACCGCCAGCCAGGCCCCCTTCGACACCCTGACCCAGGCCGAGCCCGGCACCCCCATCGCCTGGAACTTCGAGAAGTTCCTCGTAGGCCGCGACGGCACCGTGCTGGCCCGTTTCAAGAGCGGGGTCGCCCCCACCGATCCGACCCTGGTGGCTGCCCTCGAGGCGGCTCTGGCGGCCTGAGGCGCCTCAGCCAGCCAGCCAGCCGCGATGCCGGCCGCCGCTGACCCTCCGCCAGCGGCGACCGGCATCGTCCCGCCAGATCTCCAGGACCCGCAGGGGCTGGCCGCTCTCGATGACGGCCAGCACCGGGGCCTGCAGGTCGGGGCTGGTCTGCAGCCGGCGGGGACCGGCGGCCAGCAGGGGCTCACCGGCGTTGCGCCGACGCAGGCCGGGTCGGGACGGGTCTCCCCCCCCTGCCGGAAGGCCCACCGGCGCCATCAGCGCCAGTCCCAGCAGCCAGGCCCAGCGCCAGGGCATCAGATGTCGAGCTCCGCCAGGTCCAGTTCGGCGCTGTGGGTCTCAATGAATTCCCGTCGCGGCGCCACCTTGTCGCCCATCAGGATCGTGAAGATGCGGTCGGCTTCGGCGGCGTCCTCGATCTCCACCTGCTTCATCGTGCGGGTGGTTGGATCCATGGTGGTCTCCCAGAGCTGCTTGGGCATCATCTCGCCCAGACCCTTGAACCGCTGGATGGTGACATTGGCTTTTTCGCCGTAGCCGTCGAGGGTCTTGCGCAGATCGTGCTCGTTGTAGCAATAGGTGTGGTTCTTGCCCCGTTCCACTTTGTACAGCGGTGGACAGGCGATGTAGATGTAGCCACCTTCCACCAGAGCTCGTTGATAGCGGTAGAAGAACGTGAGCAGCAGGGTGCGGATGTGGGCGCCATCCACGTCGGCATCGGTCATGATCACGATGCGGTGGTATCGCAGGTTCTTGGCCTCAAATTCTTCACCTTTGATGCCCAGTCCAAGGGCGGTGATCAAGGCCTGAATCTCGCTGTTCTTGTAGATCTTGGCGTCGTCGGTCTTTTCAATGTTCAGAATCTTTCCCCGCAGGGGGAGAATGGCTTGGTTGCGCCGATCGCGCCCTTGCTTGGCCGAACCTCCCGCGGAATCGCCCTCGACAATGTAGATCTCGGATTCCGCCGGATCGCGGGAGCTGCAATCAGCCAGCTTGCCGGGCAGCGTCGAGCTTTCGAGGACTGATTTGCGTCGCACCAGTTCGCGGGCTCGGCGGGCCGCTTCGGCGGCATTGAAGGCCTGGATCGCTTTTTCAAGGATCAGGTCGATGACCTGGGGGTGAAACTCGAGGTAGGTGTTGAGCGCTTCGCCGACGACGCTGTCGACGATGCCGCGCACCTCGGTGTTGCCGAGCTTGGTCTTCGTCTGGCCTTCAAACTCGGGATCCGGCACCTTGACCGAGAGCACGGCCGTCAGCCCTTCGCGGATGTTCTCGCCGGCCAGATTGCCATCGGCTTCCTTGCGCTTGCCACGCTTGCGGGCGAAGGTGTTAAGGCTGCGGGTCAGGACGGTCTTGAGACCCTCGATGTGCGTGCCGCCATCAATGGTGCGGATGTTGTTCGCAAACCCGAGGATGGTGTCTGAATAGGCATCCACGCACCACTGCAGGGCGGCTTCGACCTGCACGCCATCTTTTTCGGCATTGACATGGATGATGTCAGGGTGAAGGGAATCCTTCTCCTTGTTCATGTAGGCGACGTATTCACGGATGCCGCCTTCGTAGTGATAGATCTCTTCGTGGGCCGTCTCGCCGCGCTCATCCCGGAAGACGATGCGCACGCCGCCGTTGAGGTAAGCCAGTTCGCGCAGGCGTGCGGCCAGGGTGGCGAAGTCAAACTCGATGCCGCCACTGAAGATCTCAAGGTCGGGGAGAAACACCACCTGGGTGCCCCGACGACCGCTGTCGTCTGCACTCGAGCGCAGGGAGCCGATCGGCTGGCCCCGTTCGAACCGCTGGCGGTGCACCTGTCCGTCGCGGTGCACCGTCACCTCGACCCAGGCGCTCAGGGCATTGACCACGGAGACGCCGACACCGTGGAGGCCACCGGAGACCTTGTAGCCGCCGCCGCCGAACTTGCCGCCCGCGTGCAGCACCGTCAGCACGGTCTCCAGGGCCGACTTGCCGGTGCGCGGGTGGATGTCGGTGGGAATGCCGCGACCGTTGTCGCTGATCGAGGCCGAGCCATCGGCCTGGAGCACCACCAGAATCTCGTTGCAGTGACCCGCCAGGGCCTCATCGACAGAGTTGTCGACCACCTCATACACGAGATGGTGCAGCCCCCGCGGCCCCGTGGTGCCGATGTACATGCCCGGCCGCTTGCGGACGGGTTCGAGACCCTCCAGCACCTGGATCTGCTCGGCGCCGTAGGCCGACTGCACCGGGGATGGGGAGCTGGACGCGTCGCTCATGAAGTGATGGGCCGCCGGAAAGGCCGAAGGGGGGAGATTCGGGCCGGCGGACCCCTTCCGCTGACCCTCAGTCTACCACCGCCTGCCAGGGCCCCTTGCAGGCCCCTCTCAGCGGCGATCCGGCAGGGGGGTGCATCCTGGATGGTGGGCCGCCCTGGACCCATGCCATCCCAAGCCATGCCGCTGGTGCTGCTGCTGGGTCCCACCGCCGGCGGCAAGACCGCCCTCGGGGTCGCCCTGGCCGAGCGCCTCGGCTGCCGGGTGCTGTCGGTCGATTCGCGGCAGATCTATGTGGGCATGGACATCGGCACCGCGAAGCCGACCCCCGAGGAACGGCGGGGCATTCCCCACGAACTGATCGACCTGACCCCACCCGACCGCCCCCTCACCCTGCACAGCTTCTGTGCCCTGGCCGGGCCCCTGATCGAGGCCGAACGCCGCGCCGCGGGGCTGGCGCTGCTGGTGGGCGGCAGCGGTCTGTACCAGCAGGCCCTGGGCCATGGTCTGCTGCCCCCAGCGGTGCCCCCCCAGCCCGAGCTGCGCCTCCAGCTGGAGGCTCTCGATCCCCTGGTGCGCTGGGGGCTGCTCCGGTCCGCTGATCCCGAGGCGGCCGCCCGCCTGCATCCTGCCGATACCGTCCGCACCGTGCGGGCCCTGGAGGTGCTCTACGGCAGCGGTCGCCCCCCCTCGCAGCAGCAGGGTCGCCGCCCCCCGCCGGGGCCCGTGCTCGAACTGGGGCTTGATCCCCCCGATCTGCGCGAGCGCATCGCCACCCGCACCGCCGCCATGGTGCGGGCGGGGCTGGCGGAGGAAGCCGAGGGGCTGCGTCAGCGGTTCGGGGCGGATCTGCCGCTGCTGCGCACCATCGGTTATGCCGAGGCCCTGGCCTTCGTCGACGGACGGCTGGACCATGACGCTGCCCAGGAAGCGATCAACCGACGCACCTGGCAGTTCGCCCGACGCCAGCGCACCTGGTTCCGCCATCGGCATCGGCCCCTCTGGCTCGATCCCGACGCCCCCCTCGCACCGGCCCTGGCGGCAGTCCGGTCCATCGCCGGGTACTGTTAAGGGTCAACCACCTGTCCGATCGAGCCGCCGCCCCTGCTGAATGGCCCCACCCCGTCCCCGCTTCGACCGTCGCGCCCCTGTCCGAGAACTTCCGAACATCAATGATCGGATCAACTACCCCAACCTGCGGGTGGTGGATGCAGACGGCAGTCAGCTCGGGGTGATCACCCGCGAAGCGGCCCTCGAGGTGGCCCGCGAACGCGAGCTCGACCTGGTGCTGGTCAGCGAGAAGGCTGATCCGCCGGTCTGCCGGATCATGGACTACGGCAAGTTCAAGTTCGAGCAGGAGAAGAAGGCCAAGGAAGCCCGCAAGAAGTCTCACCAGACCGAGGTCAAGGAGGTGAAGATGCGGTACAAGATCGATGAGCACGACTACCAGGTGCGCATCGGTCAGGCTGTCCGTTTCCTCAAGGCCGGCGACAAGGTCAAGTGCACGGTCATCTTCCGCGGACGGGAGATCCAGCACACCGCCCTCGCCGAGCAGCTGCTGATGCGCATGGCGAAGGATCTGGAGGAAACTGCCGAGCTGCAGCAGGAGCCCAAGCGCGAGGGCCGCAACATGATCATGTTCCTCGGTCCCCGCCGCGCCCCCCTGAGCAAGGACAGCAAGGAGGCCAGGGAGAGGGTCGAGACGGGCACGGGCACCCGTCCTCCCAGGCCGGTCCCGCTCAGGGTTCCCCAGCCGGCGGAGGGGCCGCCAGCCTGAGCAGGTCGTGCAGCAGGGCCCAGCCCGCTGCGGCGGCGGCCGGTCGGTGGTCATCCCGCTGATCGCACAGAAAGCCATGGCCGGCCCCGGGAAGTTCCACGGCCCTGTGGCGTTGTCCAGCCGGGTCCGCGGCGTCCAGGGCCCCGCGGATCGCCAGCCGCTCCTCCTCGGGCATGAGCGGATCATCACAGCCGACGACACTCCAGAACCGACCGGGAATGCCGGCGGCCACGGCCACGGTCGGTTCCCCCCCACCGGGGCGGAAGCCGGCCACGCGGGCGCCGTAGAACGCCAGGGTGGCGGTCACCTCCGGCAGGGTGGCCCCATGCCAGGCCATATGGCCGCCGAAGCAGAAGCCCACCAGCAGCAGCGGCACCGCGTCGCAGCCGGGTTGCCGCCGCAGCCAGCCGATCGCCGCCGCCGCATCCTGCAGGAATCCCGCCACGGTCACCTGATCGCGGTGCTCACGGCCCAGGCCCAGGGCCGCCGCGTCGTAGCCCAGGTCCAGCTCGGGGGCCGTGCGGGCGAACAGGGGCAGCACCAGCACCGCCACGTCCTCCTCCGCCACCAGGCGGGTGGCCACCGACCGCAGCCAGCCGTTGATGCCGAACACCTCAGGCAGCAGCAGCACCACCGCCCGGGGCTGCGGCGGACCGGGCATCCACCAGCAGCGCAGGGGCACGGCTGACCCGGTCACCGTCGTCCAGCTGCCGGCGGAGGTCGGGGGTTCGGTCATGGCCGCTGCATGCGGGACAGCTGGGCAATTGTCACCTGTCCCATGTGCCAGTAGCGTGACCCGGTCGAGCTGCTGTCACACCACCCCGTGCGCTTCCACATCCAACAGGAGAGCGACATTCCGGCGTCGACGCAGCTCTACAACCAGATCTGCTTCGCCATCGCCGCCCGCCATTTCCCGCCCGGTCATCGGCTGCCCAGCACCCGTCAGCTCGCCATGCAGACGGGACTGCATCGCAACACCATCAGCAAGGTCTACCGGCAGCTCGAGAACGACGGCGTCGTGGAGGCCATGGCGGGCTCGGGCATCTACGTGCGCGACCAGCAGAAGCCCCGTGATGTGCGTCAGCCCCTGGGGCCGCGGGCCCGCCTGAGGCCCGACATCGATCAGGAGGTGCGCCGCAGCATTGATGGCCTGCTGAATGCCGGTTGCAGTCTGCAGCAGGCCCGGGAGCTGCTCACGCGCGAGATCGACTGGCGCCTGCGCTGTGGTGCCCGGGTGCTGGTCAGCACCCCCCAGGAGGATCTCGGTGCGTCGCTGCTGATCGCCGAGGAGCTCACCCCGAGCCTCGATGTGCCCGTTGAAGTCGTGCCCCTCGAGGAGCTGGAGGCGGTGCTCGAGACCTCCAACAACGGCACCGTGGTCACCAGCCGCTACTTCCTCCAGCCCGTCGAGGAGCTGGCGAAGCACCATGGGGTTCGGGCGGTGGCCGTGGATCTCAACGACTTCCGCCAGGAGCTCAGCCTGCTCAAGGAACTGCGCGCCGGCAGCTGTGTCGGCCTGGTCAGCATCAGCCCCGGCATCCTGCGGGCCGCCGAGGTGATCCTGCATTCGATGCGGGGGCAGGAGCTGCTGGTGATGACGGCCGCCCCGGATGTGGGCAGCCGCCTGCTGGCCCTCTGTCGCGCCGCCAGCCATGTGCTCTGCGATCGTCCGAGCCTGCCGTTGGTCGAACAGACGTTGCGGCAGAACCGCTCCCAGCTCATGCGTCTGCCCCAGGTGCACTGCGCCCAGAGCTACCTGGGCACCACCACCATCGACATGCTGCGCAAGGAAATCGGCCTCGACGGGACGGGCGATGGGGCTGCTGCGTGATCTGGCGGCGGATGTGGCGATCATCCGCGAACGGGACCCCGCCGCCCGCGGTCTTGCCGAAATCATCTGCTGCTACCCAGGCCTGCATGCGCTCTGCCTGCATCGTCTGAGCCATCGTCTCTGGCGCCTGCGCTTGCCGCTGCTGCCCCGCCTGCTCTCGCAGCTGGGCCGTCTGTTCACGGGGGTCGAGATCCATCCCGGTGCGCAGATCGGCAGCGGTGTCTTCATCGACCACGGCATGGGTGTGGTGATCGGCGAAACCGCTGTGGTGGGCGATCGCTGTCTGCTGTTCCAGGGGGTGACCCTCGGCGGCACCGGCAAGCAGTCGGGCAGGCGCCACCCCACCCTCGGCGAGAACGTGATCGTCGGCGCCGGAGCCAAGGTCCTCGGGGCAATCGTGGTGGGAGCCAACACCCGCATCGGCGCCGGCTCCGTGCTGCTCCGCGACGTCGGGCCCGACTGCACCGTCGTGGGTGTCCCCGGCCGGGTGATCCATCAGTCGGGTGTGCGCATCGATCCCCTGGCCCACTCGGCGCTGCCCGATGCCGAGGCCCAGGTGATCCGCAACCTGATGGAACGCATCGATGCCCTCGAGAACGAGCTCGACCGGCGTCGCGAGGGGGCAAGTCACC
This sequence comes from uncultured cyanobacterium, assembly GCA_903871775.1. Classification (GTDB taxonomy): domain Bacteria; phylum Cyanobacteriota; class Cyanobacteriia; order PCC-6307; family Cyanobiaceae; genus CAIQIA01. The sequence goes on along the minus strand of CAIQIA010000011.1, from coordinate 67,382 downwards.
CCGCCGGGGAGGCCCAGAGCCTGCGCGACCGCGAGATCATGGAGTTTCTCGAGGGTGCTGGCATCTGAGGTGCGGCCGTGGCTGACCTACCTGCGTTGATCCGGCGTCTGGTCGGTGACCGTCAGCTCCATCAGGAGCTGATCACCACCCCAGGCCCCTGCCCCGACGGCCCGGGCCTGGCCCAACGCGGAGCAGGCGGCGTCGCCCCCAGGCTGCGCATTTACGTGGCCTGCAGCCGGGGAGTGCATGGGCTGGTCGATGACCGTGACACCCTTGACCCCGAGCGAGAGCACCGGGTCGACATCATCGAGGCTGAATACGCCGATCCGGCCGCGATCACAGCCGCGGATCGTCTTGCCGGCCGGGTGGCCTGCGCCAGCGAATGCAAGGGCCAGATGATGCATCTGCTGGCCGAGGACAACCGTGTCCGGCCTCCTGTCGATTATGTGGCGTTCCTGGATGACGATCTCGAGCTGCGGGTCAGCGACCTGGTGGCCGGCGCCCGGGAGGCCCTGGCGCGCAGCTGCAGCATCTTCCAGCTGCAGCTGACCCACGACAGCCATGCCATCTGGGATGTGCTGAGGGCGGAGGCACCCTCGGCGGAGAATCCCTCGGTGGACAGCACGGACCGTTCTGTCCCGGTTGCTTGCTGGGCCGACCTGCCCTTCGTCGAAGTGATGGGCCCGGTCATCGCCCAGCGGGAGATCGACCGGGGGCTGCTGGCGGTGCTGGCCCCGTTTCGCAGCGGTTTCGGCTGGGATGCTTACCTGCTGCCCCTGCTGGGGGAACTGTTCCCGGACTTTCGCCCGGGGGTTTACCTCGGTGCCCGCATGCGGCACGCCCGTCCGCTCCGGACGGACCCCCAGCGCCGTTTCAGCAATGGGCTGACACCGCCCCAGGAGGAGGACATGCTGCGGGCGGCCCTGCTGCTGACCCTGCTCACCCCGCGGGTGCTGGACAGCCGTGGACTGTTCCTTGCAGAGCTGCAGCATCAGCTGGGTGGCGCTGCACCAGAGCTCCTGCGCGGCCTGACCGACGCGTTGCACTCGGTCAGCCAGCGTTACTGGCAGTGCCGCCACCTGGAAGCCGTCTGGACAGAGCAGCAACGAAACGCTGCTGTTTAGGGTGAACGAGCCCCGGGTCGCGGCCATGACGGTCTCCGTGCTGGTGGTCTCAAAGACGCCCCATCGACTGAACCGCCTGCTCTCCTCGCTGGAGGGCGCATACAACGGCCCCGACAACGGGTTGGAGGTGTTCTGCTCCTGGAATGGAACCCAGGCGGAGCAGGGAGGGATCGTCGCTGGTCAGCGCTTTGTGCTGCATCTGATCAGTCAGCTCCCTTATCACTTCGCTACCAACGTCAATGGCCTGGCCAGGCGAGCAACGGGCGATGCACTGGTGCTGTTGAACGACGACCTCGTCCTGGATTCCGGCGCACTGGATGCGGCGCTCCAGGCCCTGGCCGATCCGTCCGTCGGTGCCGTCGGCGGTCGCCTGCGCTCGTCCGACGGCCGTCTGTCGCATATGGGCATCGCCTTTGATCCCAGGCATACGGCTTACCATCGGCTGACTCAGCTGCCCGTCGATAGCGGCCCTGCCCTGAAGGCTGGGCCTGTGCCCGCGGTCACGGGCGCTCTGCTGGCCATCCGCCGCCAGGATTTCTGGCCCGATGGCCTTGATGAGTCTTTTCGCGTCTGTGGTGAGGATGTTGCACTCTGCCTGCGATTGCGTTCGCAGGGACGCGTGATCTGGTACTCTCCCGACGCCAGCGGTGTGCATGCTGGCGAAGCGACCCGGTCCGAAGTGGCGGGTCAGCAGGCCTGCCCCGAGGATCAAGAGAGGCTTCGGGAGCTGCATCGGGCATTCCTGGCTGACGCCGGTCCGCGCGATTGGAGCGTTGAGTGGTCGGCGCTGGCTGAGGAGAGCGATTATCTGCGCCGGCTTCTTCTCGCTGCCCCGACCGCCCAGGCGGAGCTGGAGTTTCAGCTGGCCCGTGCCAGGCTGGAGTTGGAAGAACTGCGCTCCCACAGCCAGAGCCAGTCCCGGACGATCACCGCCTTGCAACAGCTCTTGATGGAGCTCAGGCCTGCCTGAGGGAAGGGTCCTGCGTCGCGCCCAGATGCGATAATCCTTTCTTAAAGTTATCATTAATGCCCATGGTCAACACCTCGCTTGATGGGCTGGCAGAGGTTGCGGCCCAGCCCCAGTCCCTTCTGGGCCTGAAGCTGGTGGTGAGCGCCATCGACCTTGAGCAGCGCGAGCATCGTGGCATCGCTGTCTACAGCAAGGCCCTGCTGAGGGCGCTCCACGCGGCAGGCGCGGAGGTCTGGCTGCTGACCGAGTTCTCTGCCGAGCTGCGGGAGGCGGCTCTCCGTCGACAGGCTGGGCCCACCCGTTCCCTTTTGCAGGCCGCCAGGGTGCTGGACGCCCTGCTCTGCGGTCGTCCGCCTGCGCCCCCGCCTTCTTTGCGGAGGCGTCTGATCAGTCGTCTGCCCCTGGGGACGGGGGCGCTGCACCGCTGGGACACGGAGCGGGAACTCTTCCGTCAGTTGTTTCCGAAACGGCATGTCTCCTGTGCTGAGCAGATGCGCCTGACGGTGCATGATCTGGTGGATAATCCCTATCTTCAGCATGACCGACTCGATTATCTGCAATGGGTCCATGGTCTGATCAGTGCCCCTGACATTTATGTCCATTCGATGCGATTGGCAGGCAGGCGTCAGGGGCGACCTCTCGTGATTGATCTGCATGGTTTTAATGGATTCATCAGCACATGTCCTCTGAACATCGTGGCTCGTGGTGTCCATTTCACGCTTCAGACTGTCCATGACGTCATACCACTCGAGTTTGTTCAGACCAGTGATCAGCAAGCTGTGTTCCTTCGTCGTCTGGAGCGTTGTGCAGATACGGCTCGACTGTTCATGTCGGCCAGTACAGCCATGAAATTTCGTTGCTCCATTCGTGCGGGAGCCGATTCTCTTGAGGCTGTGGTTGCTCAACCGCCTTCGCTGCACTTTCGCGATTTCACCCTGGGTCTGGATGAGCCCCCCCATGGGCGCGCTCTGGCTGTGGTCAATGGTCAGAAGGACGTGGTTGCCCTGCAGCCTTACCGCTACCTGCTCTTCAACTCATCCTTGGAGCCTAGGAAGAATCTTCTGTTTGCCTTGCGGGCTTATCGTGAATCGGGTCTGCATCAGCTTGGCATTCCATTCTGTGTGGCCGGTGCTCTCAAGCGCGATGCCTACAGCGACGAGATCAGGCGCGTTGCTCAGCCCGATTCGGGCGTGGTTCTGGCGGATTTTGTCGATGAAGCCCTGCGCCGGGAGTTGTTTCTGAATGCCATGGCCCTCGTCAGTCCTTCGCTCGTTGAGGGATTTGGCATCCCAGTCCTTGATGCGGCCTGCCTTGGCCTGGTCGTTCTCGCCAGTCCTTCTGCGTCCCATCGAGAGATTCAGGCTCTGCATGATTTCCGTGACTATGTCTGGCTCTGTGACAATCTCGACAGTTCGCAATTGGCAGCTGCGATGAGGCTTGTCGCCCTGCGTGAGCAGGCCATCTCGTTGCCGGAATCCGTGCGTCGGCGCGAACGCCTGGCCCGTCATCGCGACTGTCGCTCACAATTGAGCAGCGCGTTCTGTCGTGACGTGAGCCTTCTGATCCGTGGGGCCATGGGGTCCCAGCTTCCACCTCAGGGGAATCTGTCGATGACGACCGATGTCACCGCAGCCCGGCTCGTGGCTCAGGCCTCGGGTCCGGCATAGGGCAGTTGCAGCCAGGGGTGGCGGCACTGCAGCAGCCGGGAGATGGGTCGCAGCTGCTGGTCGGTCGAGCGATGGATCATCGAGCCGCCGTGACGCACATAGGTGGCCAGCACCCGGGGACACACCAGGCCCCGGTAACCGGCATCAATCAGGCAGCACCAGAAGTCGTAATCCTCCCAGCCTCCTGGGATGTGGGTGTATCCGCCGACCTGCTGCCACGCGGCGCGACGGATCAAGGCCATCGCATCGATCTGGTTGGCGGGTTTCAGGGCTTCGGGCTGCCATGGCCTGCCTCCCCCCAGCAGACCTGCCGAGGTGTTGCTCCCCTCGTCCCAGATCGCCAGCAGCCCATGCACGACTGCAAGGTCGTTCCCGCCGTGGCGGGCCACGGCCAGGGAGGCGCTGAGGGCTTCGGGCTCAAGCCGGTTGTCCGCGTCGAGCACGAAGCTCCAGGGGGCCTGGGTCAGTGAAAACGCCGTGTTGCGGGTTGCTGCCAGGCCGCTGTTGCGGTGATGGCGCAACAGCCGTGCCCGGCGGAAGCTTGGGCCATGGGTGTGCAGCCAGTCGTGCACCCGACGGACCCCGTCATCATCCGAGGCGTCGTCGACCACGATCAGCTCGATCGACGGCTGCTGTTGCCGCTGCACACTCTCCAGCGCCGTGCAGATCCTGTCGGCGTAGTTGTGGAGGCTGATGCAGACCGCTACCGAGGGCGGCGCCCCCTTGGGGTCATCCCAGTCGGCCAGCACATCCCAGGAGGGTTGGGGGGTGACCGGCTGGGCAGGTTCCGGCCGTCCGCTGCTGCGCCACGCGAGCTCCTCCTGGATGCGGTCGGGGCCCACTGCTCCGAGGAAACGCTGTGGCGGCAGCAGTCCCGGATGGCGCTCCAAGGCGGTCCAGCCCTGCTGGGGCCAGAACCGTTCCTGGGCTCCCAGCCAGACGAGCTGAATCCCGGCCTTCTGGACGGCCTGCAGCCAGGCTGCGGCGGCGCGGGCATGCTGCACCGTCGGCCGTTCCAGGCATTCGAAGCCCGGAATGCTGCCGACGCTGCGGGGCAGTGGGCCATGCCAGCGGGGACCTCCATCACCCAGGACCATGGTCGCGATGCACAGGTCCTGAAGTGCCCGGACCGGCGGCAGGCCCAGCAACAGGCTCGCCTGCTGCTGCAGATCGTCTGGGGCCTCCCGGGGCTCCAGCCACCCGTTGGCGCTGGCTTCGGCGTCGAGGAGGTAAGCGTTGATCCCGAGTCGGCGCAGCAGTCGCACCCTGCCGGGATGGGGATCCCAGACCAGCTGTTGGTGGCGCAGGTGCACGAGCCACTGATCCACCCCGGCGGCCGACGGCAGCTCGAGATTGATGGCCAGCCGTTCCACCGCAAAGGGTTGCGGCTCCGATGCCTGTGGGCTGATCAGCGAGACCCGATGGGGGTGCTGGTCGTCGGGATCAGGACCTGCCGCGGCCAGGCCTGCCAGCGGTAACCGCTGCAACCAGCTGTGGAGGCTCCATTCGAAACTGCTGAGACCTCCTGTCGCCACCACGGCTTTGGGGGCCAGCGTCACAGGCCCGGGATCGGCTGGCGCCGGCCAGGCCGACCAGGTCTCCACCAGGTGTGGCCAGGTCTCCGGTACCGCCGTGAGTTCGGCGACCGAAAGACGACAGTCGCGTCGCAGGTTGGGCGGAGCCGCTGTCCGGCGGGCACGCCAGCGGGAGCCCCTGGCCGCCCGTCGCCAGTCCCTGTAGATCTGTTTCACCGACGGCTCCAGCTCCAGGCCGGCGGACCCCTGCCGATGGCGGCGGTGCTCCGGGCGCACCCGTTCGAGCACCTCCCGCTGCCGCTCGGGCCCGGCCCCAGCAAGGTCAAGCGCCTGGACGAGCCGTTCCAGCTGACCGCTGCCGTCGCGGAACCAGTCGCCGTAGTCGACCACGGCGAGCGGAAGACCACGGCCGTCGGTCAGCACCGCATTGGTGTGGCGCAGCCAGAGACCGATGGCCCGGTGCAGATCCGTTCCCACGATCGGCCCGTCACGGTGGATCAGCGAGGCCGCCACCTCCGCCGGATGGCGCAGGGCCAGCACAAGCTGCAGGTTCAGGTCCAGCTCGGCTGCCACCGAGCGCCAGAGGGGAAGCAGCAGGCTCGTACGGGGATCTTTCACCGCCCAGGGGCCGCTCCCCTGCAGATGGCTGGAGAGCAGCTCCACGAGCTCCCGGCGGGTGCGCAGGGTGGCGGGATGCTCCAGCCAGCCCTCCGGCAGAGGGCGCAGGCCTTCTTCGGAGGGCCACCAGCGGTCCAGCTCCACCAGCAGCCGTTCCTGCAGGTCCACGATCCGGTCCCATTCGTGGTAGCCCTCAGGGTTGGCCTCATCGGCCGGGATGAGCTGTCCTGGCAGGCTCACCCCCAGTCCCCCGAGCAGAGAACCGAGCAGCGAGGTGCCGCTGCGGTGCATGCCGACGGCGAGGATCAGACGTCTGGCCTGGCTGGCTGCCATCACGCGCGGGGGGGCTGAGGCTCAAACATGAACATGGAGTAGATGACGTTGCGGCGAACCTGGGTCATCATTTCGAGGAACATGTCGTAGCCTTCGTTCTTGTACTCAATCAGCGGGTCTTTCTGGCCATAGCCACGAAGACCAACTGATTCCCGCAAGGCGTCCATGCTCTGCAGATGTTCGCGCCAGAGGGTGTCGATCTGCTGCAGGATGAAAAAGCGCTCGGCCTCCCGCATCAGTCCAGGGCGCATCTGTTCGATGGCCACTTCCTTGAGGTCATAGGCGATCCGGAGCTGTTCGTGGAGAAAGGCCTTGAGTTCCTCCATCGTCAAGCCCTGGAGTTGCTCGGGCTGCAGATCGGCGAGCAGGTTCACAAACTCCTTCACTTTTGCCGTCAGACGGCTGAGGTCCCATTCCTCGGGTGGCAGTTCAGGATTGACGTAGGCATCAACGATGTCGTCCATGGTTCGCTCGCCATAGCCCAGCACCTGACGCTTCAGGTCGCGCCCCTCCAGCACCCGACGCCGTTCGGCATAGACGGCCCGGCGCTGGTTGTTCATCACCTCGTCGTACTCAAAAACCTGTTTGCGGATGTCGTAGTAATACGTTTCCACTTTTTTCTGGGCGCCCTCCAGGGATCGGGTCAGCATGCCTGACTCGATCGGCATGTCTTCTTCGACCCGGAAAGCATTCATCAGGCCGGCGACCCGATCGCCGCCAAAGATCCTGAGCAGATTGTCTTCCAGGGACAGGAAGAAGCGGGTGCTGCCGGGATCCCCCTGGCGACCAGCCCGGCCACGCAGCTGATTGTCAACCCGTCGGGATTCATGCCGTTCGGTGCCGATCACATGCAGCCCGCCAGCCTCCCGCACCCCGGATTGCTCCGCGGCGATGACAGCATCGTAATCGGCACGGATTCTGGAAATCACCTGGCGCAGCGCCAGGATCCCCTCGTCTTCGGATGGGGCTTTCTCGGCAGCACTGGTGATGCGATCTTCAAGATCGAGCACGGTCAGGCTGCGGTCTCCCCAGAGCTGCACAAGGGTGCGGGCCACCTGAGCCAGGGCCGCGTCCGTGTCGCCCGAGAGCTCGCAGGGAAAGAGCGCCCCGATCGCCCGCGCTTCGCTGGGGGGGCGCACCGGGGTGGCGGTCGCCGAGAACCCCGCACTGGCCTCCCGCTGCAGGGGCACCGGTGGACGATGACCTTCTTCGGGACGGACCAGCCGTGGCAGCAGCACCTCCCGCACCTTCAACCGGGCCATGTAGTCGGTGTTGCCCCCCAGGATGATGTCGGTGCCGCGACCAGCCATGTTGGTGGCGATTGTCACGGCACCGGCACGGCCGGCCTGGGCCACGATTTCCGCCTCCCGCTCCACATTCTCCGGCTTGGCATTCAGCAGGTTGTGGGGGATGCCCTGCTCCTGCAACAGCGCCGAAAGCAGTTCACTCTTCTCGACACTGGTCGTTCCCACCAGCACGGGGCGACCCTGGCTGTGCACATCAGCCGTTTCCATGGCAACGGCACGCCATTTGGCGGTTTCGGTCTTGTAGACCTGATCGGGGAGATCCCTGCGCGAACGGATGCGGTTGGTCGGCACCACGGTGACTTCGAGCTTGTAGGTTTTCTCGAATTCCACCTCCTCGGTTTTGGCGGTACCCGTCATGCCAGCCAGGCGGGGATACAGCAGAAAGAAGTTCTGGTAGGTGATGCTGGCAAGCGTCTGAGTTTCGGGCTGAATCGGCAACGCTTCCTTGGCTTCAACGGCCTGGTGCAGACCATCGCTCCAGCGACGACCGGGCATCACCCGACCGGTGAACTCGTCCACGATGACGACGTCGTCGTTGCGAACGATGTAGTTGACATCCTTGATGAACAGCTCCTTGGCCTTGAGGGCGTTGTTGACAAAGTGAGCCCAGGGGTCGGCAGCATCAAACAGGTCGGACACCCCCAGCAGACTTTCAGCCTTGGCGTATCCTTCGTCAGTGAGAATGACATTGCGCTGTTTCTCGTCGACTTCATAGTCGCCTTCGGGGTCAATGCCGTCTTTGCCCATCTCGGCGGCGCGGACAAGCTGCTGGGCCAGGCGAGCAGCCTGCTGATACTTCTCCTGGGGCCGTTCCACCTGGCCTGAGATGATCAGAGGGGTACGGGCCTCATCCACGAGGATGGAGTCCACTTCGTCAATGACACAGTAGTGAAACTCCCGTTGGACGACCTCTGAAATGTCGGTGGCCATGTTGTCCCTGAGGTAGTCAAATCCCAGCTCACTATTGGTGGCATAGGTGACATCACAGGCGTAGTTTCGGCGTCGTTCGGCAGGGCTCATGTCCTGCTGGATCAGGCCGACGCTGAGCCCCAGGAAGCGATGCACCTGCCCCATCCATTCCGCATCACGGCGGGCCAGATAATCATTGACCGTGACGACATGCACACCCCTGCCGGTGAGCGCATTGAGATACGAAGGCAGGGTGGCCACCAGGGTCTTGCCTTCACCGGTCTTCATTTCGGCGATCTGCCCGTCGTGCAGCACCATGCCGCCGATGAGCTGCACGTCGAAGTGCCGCATGCCCAGGACCCGCCGGGCAGCCTCGCGCACAACGGCGAACGCCTCGGGGAGCAGCTCATCAAGAAGCTGCCGCTGACGGGTGGCTGAGCCGGCGTTGTCCAGCTGTTCACGGAAGCCGGCGGTCCGTCCCCGCAGTTCATCATCCGTCAGAGGCGCCATGTCCTCTTCCAGCAGGTTGATGTCCGAGACCAGGGGCTGGTAACGCTTCAGCTTGCGCGCATTGGGATCCCCCAGCAGGAGCTTGAGCATGGAGCGCGATGGACGGAATGCCCAAGTTACTGCAAGCGATCTTGCCGGTGGCTGCCCTCCCGTCCTTGTAGGACGATGGAGGGTCATCCCCTGGTCTGCTGTTGTGGGTGCCTCGCAGAGCACCGTCGTTCTGATCCATGCGCCTGGCTGTCGGGGCCTGCGCTGGTTCGGTCTCGGGCCAGGGCTACGGCCCGTGGGCGCCCTGCGCCAGCTCCAGAACCTGTTCGATCAGCACAGCTTCTGGGCATCGGGTCGGCAGCCGGCTCAGCTGCGCACCATGCTTGCCGCCAGCTCCGTGGTGGTCACCGCCTGGCAGGGCGGGCGGTTGGTGGGTTTCGGCCGGGCCACCAGCGATGGCGTGTTCCGGGCCACGCTCTGGGATGTGGTGGTCGCCACCGACCAGCAGGGCCTGGGCATCGGCCGGCAGTTGGTGGACCAGCTGCTGCGGTCCGGGCCGCTGCGTCAGGTTGAACGCATCTACCTGATGACCACCCAGAGCAGTGGCTTTTACCAGCAACTGGGCTTTCGGCTGGTCACCAGCCAGAATCTGCTGCTCAAAAAGCATTCAAGCGGATGAAGAGATTCGAACTCTCGACCCTCTCCTTGGCAAGGAGATGCTCTACCACTGAGCTACATCCGCGTTCAGCCCGCCTCCGGGCATTCAGTCATCATGCACCACAGGGGGGCTCTTGGTCAATTCCCCCCCCCGACAGCACGCTGCTGTAGAGGTCCCTGAGTTCGTTCCGGAACCGGGCCTCGCTGTAGAGACGGGCCTGGCGCAGGCCTGCCCGGACAGCCGTGGCATAGCGCTCCCGGTCGGTCAGGAGCTCGGTGAGGAGTTCGGCGAACGCTGCCACGTCATGGGGATCGGCCATCCCAGCGGCGCCGTCTCCGCAGGCCTCCTGACAGGCTGGAATGCTGGAGCAGACCGCCGGCGTCCCGAGGGCCATGGCCTCAATGGGAGGAAGCCCCCAGCCTTCAACAAGGGAGGGAAACATCAGGGCGAGGCTGTTGTTGAGATGCCACCGTACGCTGGATCGGGGTGCCGACCGCAGCCATTCGACCCCTTCCCCGCTGCGGGATGAGAGGGTGTCGAGCAGATCTTCGCAGAGCCAGCCGGCCTTGCCGATGATCAGCAGTTTGAGACCAGGGAACTTACGGCGAAGGAGGCGATGAACTTCCAGGGTTGTGATGTGGTTTTTTTTCGGTTCGAGTGTCCCCAGTTGCAGGAGTGAGTGGCCCTCGGCGTTGCGGTGGAAAGCATCAAACAAATGAAGCTTGGCTTTGACGAGTTCTTCCTCCTGCTCTTCTGAGCAGGCTGGCATCACCAATGCTTGTTGAACGACCTTGAGCTTGGAGCGCACGCGATTTCCAAATACCTTTATTAATAAGTCGCCGGTTGTATGGCTGATGGCATGCACTGCAGCTGCTTTCTCGGTCTGAATGCTGAGAAGTTCATAGAACCGTCCAGGATCATCCAGACATAATTCTGAGTGAGACAGGGGAATCAAGTCATGCACCGTCACGATCATGGGTATGTCCGCAGCCACCAAGGGAAATGGCAATGGATTATGGAAGACAAACTGATTGGCTTGCCGGCTTGTCAGATCCGGGAAAGAAACCTCTGAACATTGCCCTGTTCGGACGAACTCAACCTGGGAATTGCTGTAGAGATGTTGGCTTGAACGAAAAGAAAAACTACTTGTTTTATCTTCCTTGGCGTCTACTGGTATCCGCGAAAGGGCCAATGAATACAAGGGATCTAGCCGGCTAATAATTGGTGCTTTGTATTCTGACCTGCCAGGGATATAGTGACTGAAAGACTGTTTGATTTCGCGTTTAAAGACTTCTGCCCTCCCGGCGCTGCCACGATGCACATGAAAAAGGTTGGTGTGGGCAAGAATGCTGTCGCGTTCTTTCCTTTTGGACTCCAAAAGGAACTCAAAGGGTGTCAAATCATGGGTGGAACGTAAAAGTGACTGGGTGAAAGACTTGATTCCGCTTCCTTGGTAGCGAAATAGCTCAGAGGTGTTAAGGATGACAGGCATTGGTTGTCAGTGAGTTGGAACCTGCGGCGCAGTTTCCTGCAGCCAGCTTGCAATTAATGTACGCAAAACTGAGTTCGCCAGTTCCGCCGGCCTGTGGAGTAGATTGGGCCGCACGTATGTCCATCTGAAGGTAATGCGAGGTACAGGATAAAGAACGCGTCAAGCAACCCGCCTCACCAGAATGGCTATAGATGTGCATGGGAAGCCGTCTACAGAAAGGTTGACCTGTGGGTACGGATAAATAGAGGTGTCTTTCGGTGGCGAAACAGGCTGGAAGGAATCATTAAGCCCTTTGTGATAGCTGTAAGGGGGAATGTCGACATAGCCATCCAAAAATGCAGTTCCTCGTTGTAAATCAAACGGGCAGAGCTCAAATCGTCGACCACTGCCATCGTTGTTCAGGCCATCCAGCATGCTTTTCAGTGTTATCTGGAAATCATCTGCGTTAAACAAAACTGTTTCCCAGTGATCGATTGTAGATTCGCCAGACAAGTCGAATTCAGTTGTATGTACAGCCAACCCCCCCGGCTTGAGGCACTGAGCTGACTGGACAATGAAGGTCAGGCCAAGCTGCTTTGATCCAAGATGCTCCAAGGCACAAGACGACCAGACAAAGCTGAATCGATCAAAATAGTCACGTGAAATATTATTCATATCAGCGAATTCAAATTTCATTGTCCTGTCCATTGACTCACGCGTTGCGAGCAATTCATGCTTTGCCTGCTCAAGGTTGGCGGTATGCTGATTTGTATCTGACCATCCCTTTCCTTCAATGATGTGAGGCGGCGCATCAGTAATCAGTAGCTCATCAACAAAATTGGCAAAACAGCTGGCCAGTGGCTCAGTGCCGCATCCAAACCCAAGCCCTGATGATCCCTGTTGAAGAAATCCCTGATCGTAAAGCACTTGAATAGTATACGTCCACTCCCATATCTTTCGAAGCTTATAGTTACTCGAGCGCAATGATGCCGACAGTTGCCTGTGCCATGGCGAATAAATGTCTTGGGAACTGCACAGTCGACAGGTCGGCTGAACAGGACTTGTATTGACTTTCACGGCCTCTTTGAGGGGAGTCCATTCAAGACTGGGCGGCGACTCAAGCCTTTCAACTTGCCATGCCAAGGCCTTGATGTTGGCTTTCATGATTTGCAGATCTCTCGCCAACTCTCCCGTTGCCGAGGTATTTGGCGAATCAGCTGATTCCCACCCTTTCACGTCCAAAAGTCGGCGAATCAGGCTGTCAAGCGCATAGCGTTGATCGTGTATGGGTGCAAACGTTAACGACGTCTTCCCCCCGCTCCTGTGATTGGCTGCTTTGACCAAGGAGATCTTCGCAATGACTTCATGCAAGTGACGTACTTGGTTGTCATCTGCATCTTGTGACTTGGTTGAGGGCCATCCAAAAAGTCTCGTCTTGACTATTGAAAAGACATCGTTAGACCAGATAATTGCAAACTGCTTATTCTTTAGTTTCCGGCGGATGTGTTCTGGCCATTCATCTGCCAATCCTCGATGCAAGATCCAGCAGTCCGGTCTCCATGCCCCTTCATATTGATCGTAATTACAATAGGAAGCATTGCTGATCTTATTCTCAAGCCCTTTGGGGCCGACGACTCTCCTCAGCCGTGGCAGTGCGTTGATTGCTGCAGCCGCCTCTGACCAAAACGCGTCATCCATTGGTTGCCGTAAAGCTGAATAAGCCTATCATGCAAAGGCTTGCCTCTGTCGAGGCTCATCTCTTCAATAACAATAATCTCATAATGATATTTTAAATAGAAGGCAAAGGACCAGGCCGTCCACTCTTTAAATCAAGAATGGCAGGTATGGTCGCTCACGTTGCAGCAGTTTTAAGGCGACCACCATTCCGACAAGATTGACAAAAAGCATTGCCAAGACTTTATGAAGCTCGAGGTGTCCATGCATCATGGCTTCTCTCATTGGACCGATTATCTGATAAATTGGATTCCAGTCTGCCGACCATCCAAAGCGGCCAAGGCTCTCTCTGTAGTAAAGAATTGGTGAGAGCAGGAAAACAAGCTGCAGAACAATAGGTACCAACTGATAAAGATCCCTGTAGCGAGCGCCCAGAAGGCAAACCACCATTGGCAGCCATAGCATGAACACGAGCAGATTAAAGAGGGGCAGCCACCCGAGGGTGAGCAGATTAATGACAATCTGACCCTTCACAAAGGACAAAACAAGGATGACAAGAAAGAATGACTGGAAAAATGTCTGCAGGTGAAAGGACCATTCCTCAAGTACGTAAAAAAACGGATTGAGGTTTGTGTTCTTGAGGTGGTTGGTGTTGTGCTCCAGCAGGTTTGGGGCAGAGCTGATGCTGGCTGAAAGCGAGTTCCAGATCACCAGGCTGATGCCAAGGTAAACGACATAATGTCTGAAGTCTGAAACCTTGAAAACAGTTCCATAGACGGCAGCCAAGGTCCCAATTGACAGAAGATTGGAGAACCCAAGCCAGAAACTGCCGAGCATCGTTCTGGCGAAGCGTGCCCTCGTTCGTGCGGTGGCGGTGAACCACCAGACACGACGCGACTTCCAGGCATCCCGAATCGTGTCACGCACGGTGTTCATGGTAAAAGTCCAGTGCAGTACCCAGGTCGGCATCGCAGACGATGCGTCCCTGGTCAAAGACCAGTCCCCGTTGGCAGAACTGCCTGAGCAGCTCGTCTGAATGCGAGGCCATGATCAGGGTTCCAGCGCCGTCAATGAACTCTCGCATGCGTTCCTGTGCTCGACCCTGGAACTGGCTGTCTCCAGCTCCAAACCCTTCATCCAGGGCCAGGCATTCGTGCTGAAACCCTGTGAGGACGGAAAACAACAAACGTGCAGCCATTCCTTCGCTGTAGCCCTTGACAGGGAGATGAATGAAATCACCGAGACCCGAAAAACTGACGACCTCCTCAAGAAAGGGTCGAAAGCCTTTGAGGTTGCCTCTGACCAGCAGGTAATGCGCTTTCACGGCCTGAACACCACTGAGCTCTGGACTCGTGATGAAACTCTTCTGAATCATCGGGTGAACTGTCGCATAGGCTTTCAGCCGACCGGAGGTGGCTGTGTAGATGCCTGATACCAGCTTGAGAAATGTTGACTTGCCTGCACCATTGTGGCCAATCAACGCCACGCGCTCGCCGCTGCAGATTCGACAGGTCACACCTCGCAGGGCCTCAACTTCGGCCCCCGTCGAAGACCGACGCAAGGCGCCACCTGTCACGGATCTCAAGAGGACGTTTTTGAGGCTTCTGGTTTCCGTCGTCCAGACGGGGATCCGCAGCCACACATCGTCAGATTCTACGACTGTCTGCATGCGTCGATGGCCTCCCGGATCTGAGCCTGCTGACGTTCGAGTGAAAGCTTAACAGCCAGGCTTCTGCCTGCGGCTCCCAGTTCACCCCATAGGGATTGCTCCACGCGCAGCCGTTCCACTGCTTCAGCGAAGCTTTGTCCACCATCATCGAGCTGAAAGAACAGCGAGCTCCCATGGTGCAGTTCGCGATGCACAGGAATCGCGCTCACCAAGGTTGGGATCCCCTCGGCCTTGGCCTCCATGATCGGGTAATCAAATCCCTCCATTCGGCTGAACGATGCCAGTAGCCATGCCCCACGGATCAGCTCAATCAGATCGTCATGGCTGAGATGATTCACCATCACCAATGCGTCTGGCCTTGGCAACAGCTGCTGTCTCCGACGCAGATCATCAGTTTGGCGCCCATGGCGTCCGACCACGATCATGCGGCCTCGCCAGGCTGACCCCGTTGTCTGCAGATGGTTCAGCGCTTCGATGGCTCCGGCGACGTTCTTGTTTCGATCATGGCGGGCCAGGATCACAATGTCTTCGCTGGTGGCCGTACCAACTGCAGAACGCTCGACAGCTATGCCATTAAGAACAATGTCTACCTGGTTGGCGCGAACGCCATGGGAGACCAGCTGATCGGCCACAAACTGACTGATGGCGATGATGCGCGTTGCGCATTTCAGGTGTCTCGGCGTCCACAGGCGATAGCGCCACGTCGCCTTGCGACTGTTGGAGATGTACAGCGGTGTGAGGTCATGGCACGTGATGACCTGTGGGGCCCCTTTCCATCCGAGCAGGGCATCACAGAAGGGGCTGTACACCACATCGGGGAGGTCGTGCAGCAGCCCTGTTCGCAGGGCTTCGTCCACAGCCCTGCGGGGATCCACGCCGTGTTGGGCCAGCGACAGCCGCTGCAGCAGCCTGAGCCGCCTGCCCGTGGGTGCAGTCTGGGGAAGGTCGTTCTCCAGCTGGCAGCGGCAGTTGTTGGTCTCTGGATCAATCAGCAGGCGTGGCCCTGGAATCCCTGGGAGGACACGACGGATGTAGCTGCTGAACCCTGACGCTCCGGGGATGTAGGACAGCAGGTTCGTCAGCACCGTCACAGGTCGAGCTTCTGCAGGCGCTGCCGCCAGACTGTACGGGAGAACACCCTGTTGAACCGTTGACGGCAGCCTTCACAGCGGCTGGCATACCCATCCGGATTCAGGACGGTCTGAATCGCGGCTCCCAGATCCTCCCATCGCCTCGGGGGCACGGTGCTGCCCTCCCGGAGGTTGTTGACCCACGCCATTCCTGAGCGCTGGCGATCGAAACTCAGGGCGGGAACACCACAGGCCATGGCTTCCAGCTGAACGATGCCGAAGGCCTCATGGCACGACGCCGAGGGCAACACCAGCAGATCTGCCTGGGCCAGAAGTGCAAATTTGTCTGATTCCTGCAGCCTGCCGTGAAAGCGGATCGCCGGCGGATCGCCACCGCCTGTTGTCTGTTGGTCAGCCAGCCACTCCAGCCGTCGACGCTGGCTTCCTTCCCCGACGACGTCCAGCTGACCGATGCCGACCTGCCGGCAGGCCTCCATCAGCCAGTCCACGCGCTTGTAGCTCTCCAGCCGGCCGATGAAGATCACCCGCCCATGGCGACTCGGGCTGAGGCCGGCCTGCAGGCGTTTCTCCCAGGCCGCCGTCGCCATCGCCTCCGACCTGGGTTCCAGGCAGCACGGCAAAAGCGCCAGCACCTCGGCCCGCACCCCTGTCTCCCCCAGCTCTTTGCACAAGGGCTCTGAGGTGCTGATCACGGGCTTCGGACCCCGGCGGATCCAGGCGAGTGCCATCCTCTGGTAGATGACGAGCAGCGTCCCTGTCCAACGCGATCCGTCGGCGTCCAGAAAGGCGTGCCAGAGGGCTGCAATCCGACGCCGGGGCCGCAGCAACCGTGCCAGCACCGCCAGCAGCAGCACCGTGGGACAGGGCAGATGCACCAGCAACGGGTCGGATGACCACAGCAGCTGCACCAGGGAACGGCAGGGCAACGGCAGCAGCAGATCGCCCCAGGCCCAGGTCACGACACGGTGACGCTCGTAGGCCACGGGCAGCGGATCCTCATCCACGTGCTTTGCCGGACCGCGGAGGCTGACGCTGACGCTGGCGGCCCCCAGCTCTTGCCAACCCTCGGCCACCGCATGGACCATGCGCTCCACGCCGCCGTAGCCCGGGGGCCATTCCCGGGTCAGCTGCATCAGCCGTCCGCGTTGGACTGTGGCCCCTTCAGTGCCCACCCGCGGACGCCAGTGCCCCCATCAGGCTGCCCATCTCGAGGGCCTGCAGCCCGTAGCTCCAGCCCAGGTTGCTCTTGATGCCGGCCCGTTCGAGGGCCTGCTGCATGGTGTCGGTGGTGAGCACGCCGAAGATCACCGGCACCCCGACGTCGCGGCTGACGGCGGCCACCCCCTTGCTCACCTCTGACACCACCACATCAAAGTGGGGGGTGTCGCCCCGGATCACGGCACCCAGGGTCACCAGCACGTCGTAGCGGCCGCTGCGGGCCAGCTGCTGGGCCACGAGGGGAATCTCGAAGCTGCCTGGCACCCAGGCCACATCGAGCTGCGGGCTCTGGGGGCCCACGTCGATGCCATGGCGGCTCAGGCAGTCGAGGCAGCCGCTGAGCAGCCGGCCGGTCACCAGGTCATTGAATCGCGCCACCACAACGCCGATCCGCAGACCGGCCGTGTCGGTGAAGCGTCCTTCGAAGACGGTCAAGGGTTCAGACCACGAAAAGGCTCATGCCCCAGTTGACCAGCACGAGGGCCACCCAGACCAGCCCCCCCACCAGGATCAGGCGGTTGGAGCGGCCGCTGTCCTCATTGCTGGCGTACAGCACGGGAACGGCCACGATCAGCACGAACGACGCCACCACCAGGGCCAGGACGGTGAGGGTGTTGAGGATCTGCATGGCGGAGCGCGATCGTCGGCAACTGGCAGGCCGCATTCTTCCATGCGGCGCCGGTCCCCTGCGGCCCTGCTTCACAGCTTGTGGCCAACGGCCTGCGGCTGGGCTGCCGGCAGGCCTGCCTACCATCGCCCCGCCTTCTGCTCAAGCCAGTGCCCGCCGGCGCTCCCTCCCCGTCCCCGCCGCCGGACCCTGGTGTGCAGGGGAGCCTGTTTCCGGACCTGGTTTCGAAGGCGCCGGAAGGTGACGTTGATGCTGCCGATGGCGCTGCCCCCGGAGCCGCCGATCCCGATGGGCCACCACGGCGGCGGCGCCTCCACCCGGGCCGGCCTGCAACCCGGCTGTCGTTGGCCGACGACGTGGCAGAAGCCGACGCGACCGCCGCCGGCGACCCCGACGAAGACCTTCCCCGCTGGCATCGCCACGACCTGGTGCCGCTCGAGGCCCTCACGCCGATGCTGCGCCATTACGTCGAACTCAAGGCCGCCCATCCCGAGCGGGTGCTGCTCTACCGCCTGGGCGACTTCTTCGAGTGCTTCTTCGAAGACGCTTTGCTGGTGTCGCGCACCCTGGAGCTGACCCTCACGGGCAAGGACGGCGGGCGCACGGTCGGCCGGGTGCCGATGGCGGGCATCCCCCACCATGCCGCCGAGCGCTACTGCTCCGAGTTGGTGCGCGGGGGCCATGCGGTCGCCCTGTGCGATCAGATCGAGACCGTTCCGTCCAAGGCCGGTGCCCTGCTCCAGCGGGCGGTGACCCGGGTGCTGACCCCGGGCACGGTGCTCGAGGAGGGATTGCTGCCGGCCCGTGCCAACAACTGGCTGGCGGCCGCCGTCGCGGGGGCTGACGGCGCATGGGGGCTCGCGGTGGCCGATGTCTCCACCGGTGAGTTCCGGCTGCTCGAGGGCCACGATCCCGATGCCCTGCGTCAGGAGCTGCAGCAGCTTGAGGCGGCCGAACTGCTGCTGCCCGGGGATGGCCCCCTGCCGGAGTGGCTGCCCGAGCGCCTCAGCTGCACCCGGCCGGGGCGCACCGGCTTCGAGCGGGGGGCTGCCGAGCGCTGCCTGCGTCAGCGCTTCGGCCTGGCCACCCTCGACGGCCTCGGTCTGGCGGCCTGCCCCCTGGCCCTGCGGGCGGCCGGGGGACTTGTGGCCTACCTCGATGCCAGCCAGCCGGGCCACACCGTGCCCCTCGAGCGGCCGCTGCTGCGGGCCGGCGTCGACGCCCTCGCCGTCGATCCCCAGACCCGCCGCAACCTCGAACTCACCGCCACCCAGCGCGATGGGCAGTTCGCCGGCTCATTGCTCTGGGCCATCGACCGCAGCCTCACGGCGATGGGGGCCCGCTGCCTGCGGCGCTGGCTGGAGGCGCCCCTGCTCGACCTTGCGGCCATCGAGGAGCGGCAGGACGCCATCGGCCTGTTCGTGGACAGGCGCCCCCTGCGGCAGGCCATCCGGCGCCTGCTGCGGCCCATGGGGGATCTGGAGCGCCTGGCGGGCCGCTGCGCCGCCGGCAGTGCCGCCGCCCGTGATCTCAATGCCATCGCCGACGGGCTCGAGCGGCTGCCCGCCCTGGCGGAGCTGCTGGCCCAGGCCGCCCGGGGCCCCCTGGCCCCCCTGGCCGACCCCGATCGCAACCTGGAGGCCCTGGCGGCGACGATCCGCCATCGCCTGGTGGACCAGCCCCCGTCGACCCTGCTCGAGGGGGGGCTGATCCACGACGGGGTCGATGACGAACTCGACGACCTGCGCAACCGGCTGGATGAACAGCAGAACTGGCTGGCCGAGGTCGAACGTCGCGAACGGCAGGCCAGTGGCAATGCCAACCTGCGCCTGCAGTTCCACCGCAGCTTCGGCTACTTCCTCAGCGTCAGCCGGGCGCGGGCGGCCCGGGTGCCCGACCACTGGATCCGCCGCCAGACCCTCAGCAACGAAGAGCGCTTCGTCACCCCCGAGCTCAAGGAGCGGGAGGGGCGCATCCTGCAGCTGCGCAGCCGCAGCCATCAGCGGGAATACGACCTGTTCGCGGCCCTGCGGACGGCCGTGGGCGAGCAGGCCGCCCCGATCCGTGCGGCGGCCCGGGGGGTGGCGGCCCTCGATGCTCTCTGCGGCCTGGCTGAACTGGCCGCCACCCAGGGCTACTGCCGCCCGCAGCTGGAGCGCAGCCGCCGGTTCGAGGTGAGCGACGGTCGCCATCCGGTGGTCGAGCAGCTGCTGGTGGAGGCGCCCTTCGTCGCCAACGATGTGGCCCTGGGTTCGCCGGCCGCCCCGGATCTGATCGTGCTCACCGGCCCCAACGCCAGCGGCAAGAGCTGCTACCTGCGCCAGATCGGCGTGCTGCAGCTGCTGGCGCAGATGGGCAGCTGGGTGCCGGCCCGCAGCGCCTGCATCGGTCTGGCCGATCGGGTGTTCACGCGGGTGGGCGCCGTCGATGACCTGGCCAGCGGCCAGTCGACCTTTCTGGTCGAGATGGCCGAAACCGCCAACATCCTGCGCCACGCCAGCGACCGTTCGCTGGTGCTGCTGGATGAGATCGGCCGGGGGACGGCCACCTTCGATGGTCTCTCGATCGCCTGGGCGGTGGCCGAACACCTGGCGCAGGTGCTGCAGGCCCGCACGGTGTTCGCCACCCACTACCACGAGCTCAATGCCCTGGCGGCCGAGCTGGCCAACGTCGCCAATGCCCAGGTGCTGGTCGAGGAGCATCCCGACGGGCTGCGGTTCCTGCATCGCGTCATCCCCGGTGGGGCCAGCCGCAGTTACGGCATCGAGGTGGCCCGGCTGGCCGGGGTGCCGTCCTCCGTGGTGCACCGGGCGCGGGAGGTGCTGCAACGCATCGAGGCGGGTCAGCCGCCGTCGGCCTGAAGCCGGTCGAGCCAGGCCCGTCGCAGCAGGGCATTGACCGCCGCCGCCGCCAGGCCTGCGCCGCCGCGGCTGCCCTCCAGCCGGATCTGGGGCAGGCCGCTGGCCGCCAGCCGCCGCTTGCTTTCGGCCACCCCCACGAACCCCACGGGCATGCCCACCACCAGGGCCGGCCGGCAGTGCCCCGCCGCGGTGAGGTTCAGCAGCCGCTCCAGGGCCGTGGGGGCGCTGCCGACCAGCACCAGGGCGTGGGGGTGCACCGCCAGGGCTGCCGCCATGCCCGCGGCGCTGCGGGTGTCCCCCGTCGCGGCCCGGGGCGGGGCCCAGTCGAGCACGCTGGCCACGGGGTTGCCGAAGCAGCGCCGCGCCATCGGTGCCACCGCCGCGGCCGCCATGGCCGTGTCCGTGAGGATCACCGCACCGGCGGCCAGGGCCTCGAGGCCGGCCTGGCAGGCGCCCGGGGCAAAGCGCAGCAGCGGGGCCAGGCCTGGATCACCACCGCTGTGCACAACCCGCACCAGCACGTCATGTTCCGCCGCCGGCAGCCCGCTGTCCCCCAGCCACCCCTGGATCCGTCGCACGCTTTCCGTGAAGATCGGATGGTCCATCGGGTCAGGCCGTGCCAGTCCATCTCTACTGGGGGGATGACGAGGCCGCCCGCGAGCGGGCGATCGAGGCGCTGATCGGCCAGGTGGTCGATCCGGCCTGGCAGAGCCTCAACCTCAGCCGGCTCGACGGTCGCGACCCTGACCAGGCCCTGCAGGCCCTGGCCGAAGCCCGCACGCCACCCCTGGGCGGTGGGGCCCGGCTGGTGCTGCTGCAGGCCAGCCCCTTCGCCGAACGCTGCCCCGCCGATCTGGCCGACCGGGTCGAGGCGGATCTGGCCCTGGTGCCCGAGAGCTGCCATCTGGTGCTGAGCAGCAGCGGCAAGCCCGATGCCCGCCTGCGCACCACCAAGGCCCTGCGGGCCGTCGCCGACGAACGCAGCTTCGTGCTGCCCACGGTCTGGGATGGGGCCGGCCAGCGCCAGCTGGTGGAACGCATGGCGGCCGACCGGGGCCTGCGGCTCGAGCCCGGTGCCGCCGATGCCCTCGCCGATGCCGTGGGCAGCGACAGCGCCCGCCTGGCGATGGAACTCGAGAAGCTCGACCTGCATGCCGACGGTGGCCCCATCCGCCGTGGGGCCGTGGCGGCCCTGGTGCAGGGCCACAGCCACACCAGCCTGCAGGTGGGCGAGTCGCTGCTGGACGGGCAGCTGGGGCTGGCGCTGCAGCAGCTCGATGACCTGCTGGCCGCCAACGAGCCCGCCCTGCGCATCGTCGCTGCCCTCGTCGGCCAGCTGCGCGGCTGGCTCTGGGTGAGCCTGCTCGACCGGCAGGGCGAGCAGGACGTGGCGGTGATCGCCAAGGCCGCCGGCATCGGCAACCCCAAGCGCATCTACGTGCTGCGGCGGCAGCTGCGGGGCCGGGGCCCCGATGTGCTGCTCCCCATGCTCGAGGGGATGCTCGAGGTCGAGCGCCTGCTCAAGCTGGGCACCAGGCCGGCGGATGCCTTCCGCGACGGCCTGCTGCCCCTGGCGGCGGAGGGTCGATAATTCACGGCTGGCAGGTTCCGGGTTGATGGCGCTGCTGGTTCAGAAGTACGGCGGCACCTCCGTCGGCAGTGTCGAGCGCATCCGCGCCGTGGCCCGGCGGGTGGCCGACACCCGCGCTGATGGTCACGACGTGGTGGTGGTGGTGTCGGCCATGGGCCACAGCACCGACGAGCTCATGGCCCAGGCGCTGGCCATCAGCCCCGAGCCGCCCCAGCGGGAACTCGACATGCTGCTGGCCACCGGCGAACAGGTCTCCATCGCCCTGCTCGCGATGGCCCTGCAGGCCGAGGGGGTGCCGGCGGTGTCGATGACCGGCCCCCAGGTGGGGATCGTCACCGAATCGACCCATGGCCGGGCCCGCATTCTTGAAGTGCGCACCGAGCGGCTGCAGCGACGGTTGCAGGAAGGCCAGGTGGTGGTGGTGGCCGGCTTCCAGGGCACCTCGGCCGGTAGTGGCGGCACCCCCGAGATCACGACCCTCGGCCGCGGCGGTTCCGACACCTCGGCGGTCGCCCTGGCGGCGGCCCTGGGCGCCGAGGCCTGCGAGATCTACACCGATGTGCCCGGGGTGCTGACCACCGATCCCCGCAAGGTGCCCGATGCCCAGCTGATGGAGCAGGTCTCGTGTGACGAGATGCTCGAGCTCGCCAGCCTCGGTGCCGCGGTGCTGCACCCCCGGGCCGTCGAGATCGCCCGCAACTACGCCGTGCCGCTGGTGGTGCGCTCCAGCTGGACCGCTGGTGCGGGCACCCGCCTGTTCAGCCGCAGCGGCCGCCGGGTCGGCCGCGAGGGCCTTGAGCTGGGCAAACCCGTGGACGGCGCCGAGCTGCTCGAGCACCAGGCGGTGCTGGCCCTGGCCCATGTGCCTGACCATCCGGGCATGGCCGCCCGTCTCTTCGAGGCCCTCTCGAGCGAGGGGCTGAGCGTCGATCTGATCGTGCAGGCCACCCACGAGGGCAACAGCAACGACATCGCCTTCACCCTGGATGCCGCCGATCTGCCCCGGGCCGAAGCCGTCTGCCGCGCCCTGCTCGGCGACGCCGGTGAACTGCGGGCCGAGGCGGGGCTGGCCAAGCTCAGCATTGCGGGGGCCGGCATCCTCGGCCGCCCGGGGGTGGCCGCCCGGCTGTTCGACAGCCTTGGACGGGTGGGCATCTCGCTGCGGATGATCGCCACCAGTGAGGTCAGGGTCAGCTGCCTGATCCAGGGGGACCAGGGCGACAAGGCCCTGCGCACCGCCGCCCAGACCTTTGAACTCGAGGAACACCAGCTGCACCACAACCCTGCCCCCGGCGGGGTGGGGGAGCCCGAGGTGCGGGGGGTGGCCCTCGACAACGGCCAGGCCCAGCTGACGGTCACCAACGTGCCCGACCGGCCGGGTTCGGCGGCCCAGCTCTGCCGTGTGCTGGCCGACGCCGGCCTCAGCCTCGACACCATCGTCCAGTCGGAGCGGCGGCGCCAGACCGCCGCGGGCCCCTGCCGAGACATCGCCTTCACCCTGCCCCGGGCCGACCGGGAGCGGGCCCGGGCGGCCTTGCAGCCCCTGTTGCAGCACTGGGGTGAGGCGGTGCTCTCCGAAGGACCCGCCATCGCCCGGGTCAGCGCCGTGGGGGCCGGCATGCCCGCCACCGCAGGCACGGCGGCCCGCATGTTCCGGGCCCTGGCCGACGGCGGCGTGAACATCGAGATGATCGCCACCAGCGAGATCCGCATCAGCTGCGTCGTCGCCGAAGCCGATGGCATCCCGGCCCTGCGGGCGGTCCATGGGGCCTTCGGCCTGGGGGGCCAGCAGCGCCACCGGGCCGAAGGCACCGAAGCCCCTCAGGGCTGACCGACGAGTTTCTGGCGCAGCTGCCGGATGCGGTCGCGCAGGTTCGCGGCCTGCTCGAAGTCGAGTCGGGCTGCGGCCTCCTTCATGCGGTCCTCCAGCTGGCTGATCAGCTCGGGCAGGGCCTCAAGGGGAACGGCGTCCTGCTGGGCCTCCTCAACGGCCTCCTCGAGCTGCTCGTCGTTGAGTTTCCGCGACAGTTCCAGGAAGGCCAGGATCGGGTTGTGCATCGACTTGCTGCCCGCCGCCCGGGGGGTGATGCCGTGGCGCTCGTTGTAGGCCTCCTGGATCGCCCGGCGCCGTTCGGTCTCGCCGATGGCCTTGGCCATCGAGTCGGTGAGGGTGTCGGCGTAGAGCAGCGCCACCCCCTCGACGTGCCGGGCGGCCCTGCCGATCGTCTGGATCAACGACCGTTCCGCCCGCAGGAAGCCTTCCTTGTCGGCGTCGAGGATGGCCACGAGCGACACCTCCGGCAGGTCGAGGCCCTCCCGCAGCAGGTTGACCCCCACCAGCACGTCGTACTCGCCGCGGCGCAGGTCCTGGATGATCTCGATCCGTTCGATCGAGTGCACCTCCGAATGGAGGTACCGCACCCGCACGCCGTTCTCGGCCAGGTAATCGGTCAGATCCTCGGCCATGCGCTTGGTGAGGGTCGTCACCAGCACCCGCTCCGACCGTTCGGCCCGCAGGCGGATTTCCCCCAGCAGATCATCCACCTGCCCCTGGGTGGGGCGCACCTCGACGATCGGATCGAGGACGCCCGTGGGGCGGATCACCTGCTCGACCACGTCGCCGTCGCTGCGGCCCAGCTCCCAGTCCCCGGGAGTGGCGCTGACGAAGATCGTCTGGCGGGCCTTGGTCCAGAACTCGTCGGCCTTCAGCGGCCGGTTGTCGGCGGCACTGGGCAGGCGGAAGCCGTGGTCGATCAGCACCTGCTTGCGTGAGCGGTCGCCGTTGTACATGGCCTGCAGCTGCGAACAGGTGACGTGGCTCTCGTCGATCACCAGCAGCCAGTCTTCCGGGAAATAGTCGATCAGGCATTCCGGGGGTGTGCCCGCCTCCCGTCCGGCCAGATGGCGGGCATAGTTCTCGACGCCGTTGCAGTAGCCCACCTGCTGCAGCATCTCAAGGTCATAGGTGGTGCGCTGTTCGAGCCGCTGGGCCTCCAGCAGGCGGCCTTCAAGCTGCAGCTGATCCAGCCGTTCCCGCAGTTCGGCACGGATGGCAGCGATGGCGCTCTCGAGCCGTTCCTTCGGGGTCACGAAGTGCTTGGCGGGGTAGATGTTGATCGCCTCGAGGCTCTGCAGAATTTCGCCGGTGGTGGGGTCGACATAGCGGATGGCCTCGACCTCATCGCCGAACAGCTCGATCCGCACCAGCCGGTCTTCATAGGCCGGCCCGATCTCGAGCACGTCGCCCTTGACGCGGAAGCGTCCGCGGCTGATCTCGGTGTCGTTGCGCGTGTACTGGTTGTTGACCAGTTCCCGCAGGGAGCGGCGCAGGTCGAGCCCGTCGCCCACCCGGAAGGGCACCGCCGCCTTGAGGTATTCAGACGGGATGCCGAGGCCGTAGATGCAACTGATCGAGGCCACCACGATCACATCGCGGCGCTCGAACAGCGAGCGGGTGGCCGAATGCCGCAGCATGTCGATCTCTTCGTTGATCGAGGCGGTCTTGGCGATGTAGGTGTCCGAGACCGGCACATAGGCCTCGGGCTGGTAGTAGTCGTAGTACGAGATGAAATATTCGACGGCGTTGTGGGGAAAGAACTGGCGCAGTTCATTGCACAACTGTGCCGCCAGGGTCTTGTTGTGGGCCAGCATCAGGGTGGGCCTGCCCGTCTTCGCGATCACGTTGGCGATCGTGAAGGTCTTGCCGGTGCCCGTGGCGCCCAGCAGGGTCTGATACCGCTTGCCCCCTTCAACGCCCGCCACCAGTCCGGCAATGGCCGTGGGCTGGTCGCCGCTGGGGCTGTAGGGGGCTTCGAGCGCGAAGGTCACGCCGGCGCACCAGAAAGGAACGCCGACTTTAGTCAGATCGGACGGACATCAGGCAGGACAGGTGGTCAGGCCACCGGCGCCCCGACAATGCCCTCCATGGCGCGGGTGTAGCTCACATCCAGGCCGAGCAGGCGCAGCACGATGGTGCTGAGGATGCTGTAGGCCAGGGCGCCGAGGATCGCGCTGAGGATGCCGTTCTTGAGGCGGAAGCCCTGGATCAGCCAGGCCGCCAGGGCGAACAGCAGGACCGTGATGATCCAGTTGTAGAGAACGCTCACCGGCTGGATCAGGCCGCCGAGGCTGGTGAGGGCCCAGGGCAGGGCGAAGAGGGCCTTGAGCGGCAGCACCAGCAGGGTGCCGAGGAGGCCGATGACCACCGCAGACAGCAGGGCCACCTGGAAACTCTCCATCTCGACGCCCAGGGGCAGATACGAGATGAGCAGCAGGATCAGGGCTCGGATCGGCCACTGGATCAGCCAGACAAAACCACCCATGGAGATCTCAGATGTTCGCCCCCGGACAGTAGTGAGATCCGTCCGGGGGCCTTCCGTCCTTTCCGGAAGGGTTCACGATTGCCGCTGGCCCCTCCGCCTGGTCTTCTGAATGGCCTCAGACCGCCGCCATCACGGCCGCGTCGAGGGCCTCCCGCAGGCTGCGCACCACGGCCACCATGGCCAGCTCATCGTTGAGGCGGTTGACGGCGGAGCCGACGCCGATGCCGCTGGCCCCAGCGGCCCGGGCCAGGGGAACGGTGACGGCCGACAGACCCGAGGCGCAGAGCACCGGCACGGCGACGGCACGGCTGATGGCATGGGCGGCCGCCAGGGTGGGGGCGGCCTTCTCGATCAGGCCCAGCACACCGGCGCTCACGGGCCTGGCGCTGCAGCCGCCTTCGGTCTGGATCAGGTCGGCGCCGACGGCCACCAGGTCCAGCGCCAGCCGTTCCTGCTGGTCGAGGGGCAGCCGATGGGGCACGGTCACCGACAGGGGCACGCCGGGCAGCAGGCTGCGGCTGCGGCGGGTCAGGGCAAGCACCTCGTCGGCCTCGAAGGTGCGCCCCAGGGGATAGAAGCTGTCGTAGTTGCCGATCTCCACCAGCACGGCGCCCGCGGCGACGGCGGCGGGGAAGAGCTCTGGGTCCACGGCCGACACGGCCACCGGCAGACCGGAGGCCGCTGCCAGCCGCACCAGGTCTGGATCACAGGCGATGTCGAGCAGATCGGCACCGCCGGCCGCGCCCGCCCGCGCGACCCGATCGACGCTGGCGGCGTCAAAGTTGGCCAGCCCGGCGATCAGCTTGAACAGCCGCCGCTCGACGAGGGCACGCTGCAGGTGGCTTGGCAGGCTGGCGAGAGGGGACATGCCGCGGAAAGACGCTTGAAACCGATTGTCCCATCCGGCCTCCGCCGCCCCTGGAGCCGCTGGCACCACCGGCTCCATCGCCATCTCTGCGACAGGCCGACCCTGCTGCCCCCGGGTGCGCCGCTGCTGCTGGCGGTGTCGGGGGGGCAGGACTCCCTGGCGCTGCTGGCCCTGCTGCACGACCTGGCCGCCCTGCACCACTGGCCGCTGGCGGTGCTGCACGCCGATCACGGCTGGCACCCCGGCTCGGCCGGGGTCGCCGCGGGTGTGGCCGCCCACTCTGACGGGCTGGGGCTGCCCTGCCGGATCGTGCGGGCGGATGAGCCTCCGCGGGGCGAGGCCGCCGCCCGTCGCTGGCGCTACGGCTGCCTGGAGCAGGAAGCCCGGCAGCTGGGGTGCGGCCGCATCGTCACCGGCCACACCGCCAGTGACCGGGCGGAGACCCTGTTGTTTCATCTGATCCGGGGCAGTGGTCTGCGGGGGCTGGCCAGCCTGCGGGCCTGCCGCCCCCTGGCCCCCGGGCTGACCCTGGTGCGGCCCCTGCTGGGGATGCAGCGCGGCGAGACCCTGGCCTGCTGCCGGGAGCTGGAGCTGCCGGTCTGGTGCGACCCGTCCAACGAGGACAGGCGCTTCAGCCGCAACCGCCTGCGCCTCGAGGCGCTGCCGCTGCTGGAGGCCATCCGCCCGGGGGCCGCCGGCCGGATCGCCGGTCTTGCCCAGATGCTTGAGGATCTGGAGGCGAGCGAGGCGGCCCTGGAGGCGCTGGCCCTCACGAGCCTGGAGGAGGGGGATGGCCTTGATGCCGACCGCTGGGCCCATCTGCCGGCCCCCCTGGCGGGGCGGCTGCTGCACCGCTGGCTGCAGGATCGCAGCGGGCAGGCCGTGGGTGCGGCGGTGCTGGCGGAGCTGCTGCGGCAGCTGCGGGCGCCGTCGTCACCCCGCAGGCTGCCCCTCCCGGGTGGCTGGCACCTGCGGCGGGAGGCCCGCAAGCTGGTGCTGAGGCGTGGTGACGACGATGACGTACAGCGCAGCGGAGACCGCGTACCGCGAACGCCGCTTTCCGGAGGCCCTGGAGGCGGTGACGTCCCACCTGCGCCAGGAGCCGGGTGACCTGCGGGCGCTGCTGCTGCAGGCGTACATCCTGTCCTTCGGCCTGCAGGACGACGCCCGCGCCTGCGAGGTCTACCGCCAGGTGATCGCCCGGGCCGCCGGCGAGGAGCCCTACTGCGAGCTGGCGGAGGAAGGCCTGCGCCAGTGCGGCGCCACCGGCCCCAGTCCCCCGGTGGCGGTCGAGACGTCGGTCATTCCTGTGCTGCCGCCAGGGGACGATGACACCAGCGAGCGCCTGCCGGCGACCCCCTGGCTGGCGGAGGAGCCCCTGCTGGAGCCGGCCCCGGGGGAAGCCCCTGAGCTGGTGCTGACGCCCGCGATCACCCCGCCGCCCCAGCCGCTGGACGCCCCCCCTGACGCCGGGGAGATCGCGTTGCAGGCCGGCTGGCTCGTGGTGGACCTGAGGGGCTGAGACGCCTCAGCCGACGGCGGCGCTGGGGCGGCGGCGGCGCTGGCGGGAACTGTCGCCCCCGTTGCCGTTGCCATTGGCGCTGGCGGTGCCGCGGTCATGGGGGCGCTCCTGACGGCTGCGCACCGCCGGGGTGCCGGCAGGAGCCGCCTGCACAAGGCAGATGATCAGCGGTTCCACCTGCAGTTCCCGGCGCAGGCGCCGCTGCAGTCCCACTTCGATCTCGCGCTGGACGCCGACCCAGTCGACATCGGCGCTGGAGCCGTTGCCCCGGCAGAGGCTGTTCCAGCGGTTCTCGAGCACCCAGCCGATCTCGCGCTCGGCCCAGTGCGACATCTTGCGGGGGTCAGCGGTGGTGACCACCCCCCGCAGGTTCACCCGCGGCGGAGCGACCATCGCGCCATCGAGGCTGATGGCCGCCAGCAGCGTCACCACCCCGTCTTCGGCCAACTGCTGGCGCTCCTTGAGCACCCGCACATCGACGATGCCGTTGCGGGAGTTGTCGAGCAGTTCGATGCCGGCCTTGACGGGGTCGCCCTTGCGGATCGAGTCGGTGCCGAGCTCGACCACATCGCCGTTGTCGATGATCAGGATGTGATCGGCCGGAACGCCCATGGACTGGGCGGTGCGTGAGTGGGCCACCAGCATCCTGTGCTCACCATGCACCGGCACGAAGAAGCGCGGACGGGTGAGCGCCAGCATCAGCTTCTGATCTTCCTGGCTGCCATGGCCTGACACGTGAATGCCTTCGCCCTTGCCGTAGACGACTTTGGCGCCCAGCATCATCAGCCGGTCGATGGTGTTGACCACCGAAATGGTGTTCCCGGGGATCGGGCTGGCAGAGAAGATGATCGTGTCGCTCCCCTTGACCTGGACCTGGGGATGCTCGCCGCGGGAGATGCGGCTGAGGGCGGCCAGCGGTTCCCCCTGGCTGCCGGTCATCAGCAGCAGCACTTCACGATCGGGCAGGTCGCGGATCTGCTTGATCGGTACGAACAGGTCATCGGGACAGCGCATATAGCCCAGTTCCCGGGCCTTGGCGATGACATTGAGCATCGAGCGGCCCAGCAGGCCCACCTTGCGGCCGTGCTTGAGCGCCAGCTCGAGCACCATCGATACCCGATGCACGGAGCTGGCGAAGGTGGTGACGATCACCCGACCCTCGGCCCCGGCGATGTGACGGTCGAGGTTGGGGAAGACGGCCCGCTCAGAAGGGGTGAAGCCGGGCAGTTCAGCGTTGGTCGAATCGCTGAACAGGCAGAGAACACCCTGCTCTCCGTAGTGCGACATCCGCTGAATGTCGAACACTTCCCCGTCGACGGGGGTGTGGTCGAACTTGAAATCGCCCGTGAAGATCACCACGCCCACGGGGGTGGTGATCGCCAGGCTGAAGCTGTCGGCGATTGAGTGGGTGTTGCGGATGAACTCGACTTTGAAATGCTGGCCGACCTTGACCACGTCCCGTGGGCTCACGGTCTGCAATGTGGTGCGGTCAGCCACCCCGGCTTCGCCCATCTTGCCTTCGAGCAAGGACAGGGCAAGGCGAGGTCCGTAGATGATCGGGATGTTGAAATGCTTGAGGTGGTGCGAGATCCCGCCGATGTGATCTTCGTGACCATGGGTCACGATCATGGCGCGGATGCGCTTCTGATTTTCGCGCAGGAAGCTGGTGTCGGGCAGCACGACATTGACGCCATGCATGCCATCGCTGGGAAACGCCAGGCCCGCATCAACGAGCATCAGATCATCGCCGTATTCGAAGACGCAGGTGTTCTTGCCGATTTCGTGCAGGCCCCCCAGCGGGATCACGCGCAGGGTGGGTTGCTGAGACTTGGAACCGTTGGTGGACGACATGGGTAGGGGAGGAAACGCAAGGGGACCGGGCGGGACCGGGGACGTGAAGGACGTCAGGTGGGACGCAGGTCGGCGAGGAGGGAGGCCAGGGTGGCGCGCACGGTGCTGCTGGCGCTGACCAGGGGTGGGCGGGGGTCACCGACGGGCCAGCCTTCCAGTTCGAGGGCAGCCTTCACGGGAATCGGATTGCTGGTGCAGAACAGCCCCCGCATCAACGGCAGCAGCCGTTCGTGCAGACTGAGGGCCAGGGCATGGTCTCCGGCCAGGTAGCTGTGCACCATGCGATGGATGTCAGGGCCGGCGAGGTGGCTGGCGACACTCACCACACCGACGGCGCCCACCGCCAGCATCGGCAGGGTGAGGGCATCGTCTCCGCTGTAGATCGCCAGCTGAGAACCGCAGATGGTCCTCAGGGCACTCACCTCGTCGGTGCTGCCGCTGGCGGCCTTGTAGGCCACCACGCTTGGCAGGTCCATCAGCCGTGCCGTGGTCTCCGGAGCCAGGCTGCAGCCCGTGCGACCCGGAATGTTGTAAAGCATCAGCGGCAGCTCGGGGGCGGCGGCGGCCACGGCCCGGAAGTGCGCCTCCAGCCCTTCCTGCGGAGGACGGTTGTAGTACGGCACCACCACCAGGGCGCCATCAGCCCCGAGTTCGGCGGCCTCCCGGGTGGCCTCCACGGCTTCCGCCGTGCTGTTGCTGCCCGTGCCGGCGATCACCCGGGCCCGACCCCCCACCGCCTGGCGCACGGCCCGCAGCAGGTCGTGCTGCTCATCCCACGACAGGGTGGGGGATTCACCGGTGGTGCCGCAGATCACCAGGCTTTCGGAGCCGTTGTCCACCAGGTGGGTGGCCAGCCGTCCGGCCAGGGCCAGATCAACGGCACCATCGGGTCCGAAGGGGGTGACCATCGCCGTGACGACGCGGCCGAAGGGGGCGGGGCTGGTCAGCGTCATGGCTGGCTCCCCCGTTGCAGCAGTTCGGCGATCTGGATGGCGTTGAGCGCCGCACCCTTGCGGATCTGATCACCGCAGAGCCAGAGCTCCAGGCCGTTGGGTTCGCTCAGATCCTGGCGGATCCGCCCCACGGCCACCGGATCACGCCCCGTCACGTCGGTCGGCATCGGGAAACGGTTGGCGTCGAAGTCTTCCATCAGTTCCACCCCAGGGGCCGCGCGCAGCAGATCCCGGGCTTCCGCAACAGGGAAGGGCTCGGCGAACTCGAGGTTCACCGCTTCGGAATGGGCCCGCAGCACCGGCACCCGCACACAGGTGGCGGTGAGGCGCAGATCTGGACAGTTCATGATCTTGCGCGTCTCATTGAGCATCTTCAGCTCTTCCTCGCAATAGCCGCTGGGCTGCAGCGGCGAGTTGTGCAGGAACAGATTGAAGGCGAGGGAGTGCGGCAGCACCTGGCTGACGGGTTCGCCCCCGTCGAGCACGGTGCGGCTGAGCTGCTGCAGTTCCTCCATGGCCCTGGCCCCGGCACCACTGGCCGACTGGTAGGTGCTGACGACGACCCGGCGCAGGGGGCGCCGGGCCGCCAGGGGGGCCAGCACCAGGGTCAGAAGAATGGTGGTGCAGTTGGGATTGGCGATCAGTCCCCTGTGCCCGAAGGCGGCCTCGCCGTTGACTTCGGGCACCACCAGCGGAACGGTCGGGTCGAGGCGGAAAGCGCTGGAGTTGTCGATGACCGTCGCCCCCCGCTCGATGGCCAGGGGGGCCCACTGGCGCGACACCGATCCACCGGCGGACGCCAGCACGAGATCCACCCCGTCGAAGGAGGTGGGACCCACCGGTTCCACGGGCAGGGAGCCCCCTCGCCAGGGAAGGTGCGCTCCGGCAGACCGGGGGGAGGCCAGCAGGCGGAGCTCCCGCAGGGGAAAGTGCCGCTCCTCGAGCAGAGCCAGCAGCTCATGGCCCACCGCACCGGTGGCACCGAGGATGGCGACGCTGGGGGGCTGGGCCGTCGGGGCGGGGGTCAAGTGAACGGGGAGATGGAACGGGGAACGGAGTGAAATCGGCGAACTATGGCTCTTTCGTCTTGCGACCCACACACAATACGTGCCGCTGAGATGAAAGGGACCCCTGACCCGCCTGTTTAGTGTGGGGGGCTTGTCTCTGGTTCCGCCGGTCCATGGCCACCGCCCTTTCGGTCAAGACGTCCCCCCGTCCCGGCAGTCGCCTGGCGCTGGAGGTCGGGGTGCCGGGGGGGCGCAGCCAGGCCAGCTACGACGCGGCCCTGGAGCGGCTCAGCCGGTCGGTGCGGCTGCCGGGCTTCCGCAAGGGACGGGTGCCCCGGGCGGTGCTGCTGCAGCAGCTCGGTCCCGTGCGGGTGCGGGCGACGGCCCTCGAGGAACTGGTTGAGAGCGCCTGCCGCGATGCCCTGGCCCAGGAGAACGTGGCCGCCCTCGGCCAGCCCGAGATCAGTGATGGGTTCGAGGCCCTGCTGGATCGTTTCCAGCCCGGTGAGGAGCTGGTGCTGACCCTCGAGCTCGACGTGGCGCCCACCCCCAGCCTGCGCATGACCCGGGGCCTGGCCGTCGAGGCCGAGGCTGTGGCCTTCGATCCGGCCCGGGTCGACGAGCTGTTGAACGACTCCCGTCGCCAGCTCGCCACCCTGGTGCCTGTGGAGGATCGTGCCGCCGCCACCGGTGATGTGGCGGTCATCGACTTCAGCGGCACCTTCACCGACAGCGGTGAGGCGATCGAGGGCGGCCAGGGGGAGGGGCTTGAGGTCGACCTCGAGGAGGGACGCATGATCCCCGGATTCGTGGAGGGGATCATCGGTCAGACGGTGGGAGAGACCCGCCAGGTCACCTGCCGATTCCCCGACACCTATCCCCAGGAGGACTGCCGCGGTCGCGATGCATCCTTCAGCATCACCCTGCGGGATCTCAAGGCCCGGGAGCTGCCCGATCTGGATGACGCCTTCGCCCAGCGGGCCAGCGACAGCGCCACCATGGCCGATCTCCGCACCCAGCTGGAGCAGCGCCTGCGGGACGAGGCCGAGCGCCGCACCCGCAGCAACCGCCGCGAGGCCCTGCTGAAGGCCCTGGTCGAGCAGCTCGAGGTCGAGCTGCCCGAGACCCTGATCCGGCAGGAGATCAACGCGCTGCTGCAGGAGACGGCGGCCGAGATGGCCCAGCAGGGCCTCGACGTCAAGAAGCTCTTCACCCCCGAGGTGGTCCGCAACCTGGCCAGCGGCTCCCGGGAGGAGGCCACCTCACGCCTGCGGCGCAGCCTTGCCCTGCAGGCCCTGGCCCGCGCCGAGGAGATCAGCGTCGGCGCCGATGCCCTCGACGCCAAGCTCAACGAGGTGCGGGCAGGCCTGAGCGACAGCAGCCGCATCGACCCCCAGCGCCTGCGCCAGGCCGTCGAGGAGGATCTGCTGCAGGATCAGCTGTTCCTCTGGCTTGAGGAGCACAGCACCGTGGGCGAACCCGCCGCCGGGTCGGCAGCGGATGACGCGTCGGCAGAGACCCCCAAGGCCAAACCGCGGGCCAAGGCGAAACCGAAGGCGAAGGCCACCGAGGCCGAGTCGCCTTCGGCAGACTGACCTGGCCCATAGATTGGCGCCATCCGTCCACGGCCCGTGATCGACGCTCTTCACCCCCACCCGATCCACAGCCACTGGCAGAACACCCTGGTGCCCACCGTGGTGGAGCAGTCGGGGCGCGGGGAGCGGGCCTTCGACATCTATTCGCGCCTGCTGCGGGAACGCATCATCTTTCTGGGCACCGGCATCAACGATGCCGTCGCCGATGCGGTGGTGGCCCAGTTGCTGTTTCTTGAGGCCGAGGACCCGGAGAAGGACATCCAGATCTATCTGAACTCCCCCGGAGGCTCGGTGACGGCCGGTCTGGCGATCTACGACACGATGCAGCAGGTGCAGCCCGATGTGGTCACGATCTGCTATGGGCTGGCAGCCAGCATGGGGGCCTTCCTGCTCGCGGGCGGTGCCCGGGGAAAGCGTCTGGCCCTGCCCAACGCCCGGATCATGATCCACCAGCCCCTGGGCGGCGCCCAGGGACAGGCCGTGGACATCGAGATCCAGGCGAAAGAAATTCTGTATTTGAAGGACACGCTCAACGGTCTGCTGGCCCAGCACACCGGCCAGGATCTGGCCAAGGTCGCCGAGGACACAGACAGGGACTACTTTCTCTCTCCGGATGAGGCGGTGGCCTACGGGCTGATCGATCGGGTCGTGCGTGACTGAGACTTTGACCGACCGTCCTCAGGGGGGGTGACGAAGGGCCGTCAGGGCCCGATCCTGTGAGTTGAGGCACTCTGACCGTCTGCGATGGCCAAATTTGACGCCCACCTGAAATGTTCCTTCTGTGGCAAGTCCCAGGAGCAGGTGCGCAAGCTCATCGCGGGTCCTGGCGTCTACATCTGCGACGAGTGCATCGACCTCTGCAACGAGATCCTCGATGAGGAGCTCGTGGAGGGCCATGGACCCGCCCACCGGGGTGCGGCAGCCGAGGCCGGCCGCAAGACCCCTGCCAAGAAGGCGTCCAAGCCTGCGCCCACCCTGGCGAGCATTCCGCGCCCCCACGAGATCAAGCAGTTCCTCGACCAGCAGGTCGTGGGTCAGGACCAGGCCAAGAAGGTTCTGTCGGTGGCCGTCTACAACCACTACAAGCGTCTGGCCTGGCAGGGGGACGGCAAGGGCGAGAGCGACCGCAACGGCACCCGCCTGCACAAGTCCAACATCCTGCTGATCGGCCCCACCGGCTGTGGCAAGACCCTGCTGGCCCAGACCCTGGCCGAGCTGCTGGAGGTGCCCTTCGCCGTCGCCGATGCCACCACCCTCACCGAGGCCGGCTACGTCGGCGAAGACGTCGAGAACATCCTCTTGCGCCTGCTGCAGAAGGCCGACCTCGACGTGGAGCAGGCCCAGCGCGGCATCATCTACATCGACGAGATCGACAAGATCGCCCGCAAGAGCGAGAACCCCTCGATCACCCGTGATGTCTCCGGGGAGGGGGTGCAGCAGGCCCTGCTGAAGATGCTGGAGGGAACGGTGGCCAACGTGCCCCCCCAGGGGGGACGCAAGCACCCCTACCAGGACTGCATTCAGATCGACACCAGCCAGATCCTGTTCATCTGTGGTGGGGCCTTCGTGGGCCTGGAGGATGTGGTGCAGCGCCGGATGGGCCGCAACGCCATCGGCTTCGTCTCCGCCGATGGGCGCAACCGTGCCCCCGGCCGCAGCCGCGACCAGGAGGCTGCCCAGGTGCTTCGCCATCTGGAGCCCGATGACCTGGTCCGGTACGGCCTGATTCCCGAGTTCATCGGTCGCCTGCCTGTCAGCGCCGTGCTCGAGCCCCTCGATGAGGACGCCCTTCAGGCGATTCTCACGGAACCCCGGGATGCCCTCGTCAAGCAGTTCCAGACCCTGCTGTCGATGGACAGCGTGCGGCTCGAGTTCCACCCCGATGCCGTGCGGGCCATCGCCCGCGAGGCCCACCGTCGCCGGACCGGCGCCCGGGCCCTCCGCGGCATCGTCGAGGAGCTGATGCTCGATCTGATGTACGACCTGCCCGCCCGCAGCGACGTGCGCAAGTTCCTGATCACTCCTGACATGGTCGAGGCCCGCCACGGGGCCAAGGTGGTGCCCCACCCCAACAGCTACGAGCAGCAGGAGACCGCCTGAGCCGATGGCCGCGGCGGACCATCTCCAGGTGCCCAGGCGCCATGGGCTGTTCATGCACCATGGCATCGACCTGGGCGACGGCACCGTTGCCCATTACCTCGAAGGCAAGGAGATCCTGCGCAGCCCCCTCGAGGCGTTCAGCCGTGGTGAGGCGGTGTCGGTGGTCCCCCATCCCGGGGCCGACAGCGTGGGCCGCACCCTCCGCCGGGCCCTGAGCCGCATCGGTGAGCAGCAGTACAACCTGCT
The DNA here is from genome assembly GCA_903871775.1 of uncultured cyanobacterium. Classification (GTDB taxonomy): domain Bacteria; phylum Cyanobacteriota; class Cyanobacteriia; order PCC-6307; family Cyanobiaceae; genus CAIQIA01. The sequence continues at coordinate 31,096 of CAIQIA010000011.1, read as the reverse complement.
GTTCAACAACTGCGAGCATTTCGCCGTCTGGTGCAAGACGGGCCGCCATCGCAGTTCCCAGGTGGAACAGGCCCTTGGCAGCGGTGCCCTCGGAGCACTGGCGATGGGCCAGTTGCTGCCGGCCGCTGCCCTGGCGGGACTGCGGATCCTGTTGCAGCAGGGGCTGGGCCCCGGCTCGATGGACCAGGGACTGGCCCTGGCCCGCCGCTCCCTGGCCGAGCTTGAACAGCTGCGCCAGCGTCTGCAGGCCCGTCTGGAGCGGGAACTGCAGCAGACCGAAGGCTGGTGGAGCGCCGCCGGCGAGGCGGTGCGGGAGGGCCAGGAGAGCCTGGCCCGGCGGGCCCTGGAGGAGCGGCGTCCCCATCGGCTGGCGGCCCAGGCCCTGGCCGAGCAGCTTGAGGCGGTCGAGGATCTGGAGGCGCGGTTGCAGCGGCTGCTCGGTCAGGCTGATCCGGAGGCCGGTGCCGATGCCCCGGGTGCCCCTGAGTAGCCTCGGCCCATGGCCTACGAACCGCTGCACCACAAGTACAGGCCCCAGCGGTTCGACCAGCTCGTGGGGCAGGAGGCGATCGCCGCGACCCTCAGCCGCGCCCTGGAGCGCGATCGCATCGCCCCGGCCTATCTCTTCAGTGGCCCCCGGGGCACGGGCAAGACCTCCAGCGCCCGCATCCTGGCCCGCTCCCTCAACTGCCTGGCCGGTGACGGCCCCACCCCCCAGCCCTGCGGCACCTGTGAGCTCTGCCGCAGCATCGCGTCCGGTGCCGCCCTCGATGTGATCGAGATCGACGCCGCCTCCAACACCGGTGTCGACAACATCCGCGACCTGATCGAACGGTCCCGCTTCGCCCCGGTGCAGGCCCGCTGGAAGGTCTACGTGATCGACGAGTGCCACATGCTCTCGACCGCGGCCTTCAACGCCCTGCTCAAGACCCTTGAGGAGCCGCCGCCGCGGGTGGTGTTTGTGCTGGCCACCACCGACCCCCAGCGGGTGCTGCCCACGATCCTGTCCCGTTGCCAGCGGTTCGACTTCCGCCGCATCCCCCTGGAGGCCCTCGAGCGTCACCTCACCTGGATCGCCGCTGAAGAGTCGATCGCCATCCGGCCCGAGGCCCTGCACCTGGTGGCCCAGCTCGCCCAGGGTGGGTTGCGGGATGCCGAAAGCCTGCTGGATCAGCTGAGCCTGCTGCCGGCGCCGGTCGAGCCCCAGATGGTGTGGGATCTGCTGGGGGCGGTGCCTGAGCAGGAACTGCTGCAGCTCGGCGAAGCCCTGGCGGCGGCGGATCCCGTGGCGCTGCTGGCTGCCGCCCGCGCCCTGCTGGACCGGGGTCGGGAGCCGGCGGCTGTGCTGCAGGGGCTGGCCGGGCTGCTGCGGGATCTGGCGCTCGTGGCCGTGGCCCCCGATCGGCCGGAACTGACCTCCTTCTCGCCGGCCAGCCGCGGGGCCCTGCCTGACCTGGCCCGGCGGCTGGGGCCGCAGCGGTTGTTGCGCTGGCAGCAGGGGCTGCGGGGCAGCGAAGCTCAGCTGCGGCAGAGCGCCCAGCCGCGCCTGTGGCTCGAGGTGTTGCTGCTGGGCCTGCTGGCCGAACCGCTGCCGGTCGCCGCGGCCGCCCCCGACCCTGCTCCGGTGCCCCGTCCCACGCCCACCGTCACGTCCCCACCACCGGCGCCACCCCCACCGGCAGAACCACCACCAGCGCCTCCACCACCAGCCCCGCCCTCGTCTGGCGCGGCTGCTTCTGGCGGCCCTTCTTCCGGTTCCCATGATCTGGCGGCCCTCTGGCTGCAGATGCTGGCCAACCTCGAACTGCCCTCCACCCGCATGCTGCTGTCACAGCAGGCTGAACTGGTGCGGCTGGACGCCCAGCGGGCCGTGGTCAGGGTGGCCCCCAACTGGCTCTCGATGGTGCAGACCCGCCTGCCTCTGCTGGAGCAGGCCGCTGAGCGCACCCTCGGGAGTGCCCGCCAGGTGTTGCTTGAAAGCGGCCAGCCCCAGACGCCGCCGGCCCCGGCCGCACCCGTTTCACCACCTTCTTCCCCTCCGTCCACCCCTCCCCCTTCGACCAGCCCTCCCCCTCCTCCCTCCCCGTCTTCCTCTTCCTCCCCATCTCCCTTCTCCCCTCCGTCCCCCTACTCCACCCCTTCCCCTCCCGGCTCCCCTGCTCCTGCTGCCTCCCCTGCTCCCGCTGCATCGGCACCCCCCTCGGCGTCCCCACGCCCCCCTGGCTCCTCCCCGGCAGCTCCGCCTGGCCCACCCCCGGCATCGCCGCAGGGTCCGCAGACCTACACCGAAGATCGGCTGCGCAGCCATGCCCGCCGGCTGGCGGACTTCTTCAATGGTGATGTGATCGGTGACCCAGAGGCCGGTACCGCCCAGGATGGCGAGGGTGACGGTGAGGCCGCCTGAGGGGCCGCGACCCAGGCTTCAGCCCGTCGTCAGCGGCAGTCCGGCATGGACGGTCTTGGCCCAGACGAGCCGTTTGGGGCGGGTCGCCATGCGCAGGCTCACCCAGGGAATGACCAGGAACCAGTGCAGCAGGTAGAGGTTCACCAGCAGCACCGTCGGCAGGCTGGGCTGCGGCAGTTCGGGGCCTTCGCTGCTGCGTCGGCCGGCCCTGATCAGGGCCAGGGCGCTCAGGGTCAGCGTCGAGAGCGACAGGGGCCAGAGCAACGGCGACTGACGCCAACCCACGGCTCCGAGCAGGTCACCCACGGACGCGACCGGCAGCACGTACTGGATCAGGAAGAACAGTGCCACATCCAGCCGCTGCCGGCGGGACAGGGGTGCCGTGAACATCAGGGCGGGCCAGTAGTCGAAGTAACGCTGCAGGCCCCCCTCGGCCCACCGCTGGCGCTGGCGGAGCAGGGCTGACCAGCGGGTCACGGGTTCCTCGAGCACGGGCGGATCCCAGAGCACCAGCACAGGGTGCCCGGCGAGCAGAAAGCGGATGCTCAGGTCGAGGTCGTCGGTGACGGTGTCTTCGTTGAAGCCGCCGCAGGCGCGCACGGCTGCGCGGCGCAGCAGCTGGCCGTTGCCCCGCAGTTCGCCGACGCGGGCCTGGGCGATGCGACCCTGCTGAATCTCGGCGTCGAAGGCCATCTCCAGAGCCTGGGCCCGGGTCAGCAGGCTGGCCTCGGGGTGCACGACCGCCTTGCGCAACTGCAGGCCGTCCCAGTCGGACCCCGCCAGCCAGGGATTCAGGCGCTTCAGCAGGTCAGGGGGAACGCTGGCGTCGGCATCGAGCACCATCATCCAGTCGCCCTGCAGGTGGGGCAGCAGGGCATTGAGGGCGCCCGACTTGCCACCACCGGCGTCGCGGGTCCGATGGCGCACCTGCAGACGAGGGTGTCGCTGGGTCAGCTCGTCGAGGAGACGGCCCGTGCGGTCCTGGCTGCCGTCGTCGACGACCCAGAGGGTCACCCGGTCGTCTGGATAGTCGATGGCGCTGACCGACTGCACCAGCCGCTCGATCACCGCCTCCTCGTCCCGGGCCGCCACCAGCACGTCGACCGACGGCAGGGGAGCGGCCCCATCGAGGGATTCAGAATTCGCCAGGTCGGCCAGTGAGGACCGGCTCGCCAGAAGCGTGCGCAGGCTGTAGCCCCCCAGCACGAGGGCGCAGCCGATGGCCGGCACCACACCCCGCAGGGGACCCAGCCAGTGGGGGGCGGCACCCACCCCCAGGCAGGCGACAAGAAAGATCAGCGCCTTGCGCCGCCGACCCTGGCTCCAGTCCTGGGGCTCCAGGGTGGCCTCGTCGTCGCTGGGATCGGTTCTCGCCATGCCATCCCTGCTGTCGTGGCGACTTTAGAGGGATCCCTCTGGCGGGAGTGATTTCAGGGGTTGCAGTCGGGTTCCTGGGAAGTAATGGCCCAGGATCCGTTCGGTGCTCCAGCCCCTCCGGGCCAGGTCAATGGCGCCGGCCTGGGAGAGGCCCGCCCCATGGCCGAAGCCGCCACCGGTGACGAGCCAGGCGGAGGGGCCATCGGCCTGGACGGTGAACAGGGTGCTCGGCAGCATCGGCAGCTGACGGCGGATCTGGTCGAGTCGCAGGGTCAGGCCGCCCTCACTGCCCTCGATCCGCAGGGTGCGCGCCCGGCCGCTGGGCCCCCGGTCCGCCACCAGCAGCCGCAGGGGCCGGCCGATGCCGTCGGCGCCGGGGAGCGACTGCAACTGCTCCGCCGTCAGCCGCCGCTGCCAGCGGAAGCGGGGGTGGTCCTGACCCCGCAGGCCGCGGGGGTCGCTGAGCAGCCGTGTCACGGCCGCGTCGTCCTTGAGGGGCAGGCGGGTGAGCCGTGAGCGGCCTGGGTCGGCGTCGAGGGCGGGCTGCAGGTAAGGCGGCGCGGCGCCGGCCCAGGCTTCATCAAAGCCGGCGATGACCCCGCCGTTGCTGGCGCTGTAGACCCCCTGCACCGGCCGCCCTTTCCAGACCAGCACCTGCCCGGTCGAAGCCTTCAGGGCCTGCCCCACCGGACCATCGGCCAGTCCTGGCTCGCTGTAGACCTGGCACTGGGTGTCGGAACACAGGTGGTACCCATCCACCGCGAACCGGCGCTGGTTGGCCAGGGCCCAGGTGCGGGCCAGCACGGCCTGGGCCCGCAGGGCCGCCGGTGGCGAGCCCGCGCCGATCTCGTGGGGCACCACGCCGGCCAGATAGGTCTCGAAGGGCAGCCGTTCGATCAGGGTCCAGGTGCCGTAGGCATCGGGCTGCAGCAGCAGCCGACCCGGGTGGCGCCCCCCTCTCCAGCTCAGGCCGGCCGTCGCCTCGATCCGCACCGGGCCCGTCAGGTCGATGGCTCCCCCGGGGGCCTCGAGCACCGGCTGCCAGCGCTCGCGGTGCTGCTGCCGTTCGAGCCGCGCGGGCAGCCCTGCCGCGGGGGCCGAGGCCGGCGCCCAGACCTCCCAGTCTCCCGGCCGGGCCACCACCGGGCTGACCCCCTGCTGGCGCCAGCGGTCGGCCTGGGCCAGCGCCGATTCGTAGCTGGGAAATGGGCCGAGCACCAACCGCTCCAGATCGAGGGGCCGGGCCAGGGGTCGCCGCTCCCAGCGGATGCGCAGCTGGGGGGCCTGGCGTTGCAGGCCGGCAGCGTCGATCAGGCGCAGGCTGCCGCCGCGGACCGCGTCCAGCACCAGGGGCGCCCGTGGCTCGCCGGCCGGGAGCCGGTCCGCCAGGGAGACCAGCACCGTGGGCGTTGCCCCCTGCAGGGGAGCGGGGGGCTGGGTGGGCCAGTGCAGCGGCACGTCGCCGGCACGCGTCGCATGGCGGCAGCCACCGGCAAGGACCAGCAGGCCACCGGCCACCAGGCCGATCAGGGGGGCTGGGGACGCTGGCACAGGGATTTGGCTCAAGGGGGGGTGACGTTCTAGTCTGCTTGTTTGTGCCGAGCGTCACGGAGACCATGCCCAAGCTCAAGACCCGACGGGCCGCCGCCAAGCGCTTCCGCATCACGGGCAGCGGCAAGTTCGTGCGCCGGCATGCCTTCCGCAACCACCTGCTCGATCACAAGAGTCCCAAGCGGAAGCGCTGGCTGGGCACCATGGCCGTCGTCGATGAGCGCGACGCCGACAACGTGAGCCTCATGCTCCCTTACGCCGGCTGAGCCGCGCGTCATTTCTGATCCGAACCATCCCGTACCACTGAAGCCATGGCCCGCGTCAAGAGGGGCAACGTCGCCCGCAAACGCCGCAACAAGATCCTGCGTCTCGCCCGGGGTTTCCGCGGCAGCAACGGCACCCTGTTCCGCACGGCCAACCAGCGGGTGATGAAAGCCCTCTGCAATGCCTACCGCGACCGTCGTCGGCGCAAGCGCGATTTCCGCCGCCTCTGGATTGCGAGGGTCAACGCCGCCGCCCGGATCAACGGCCTCAGCTACAGCCGGCTGATGGGTGGCCTGCGCAAGGCCGACGTGCGCCTGAACCGCAAGATGCTCGCCCAGCTGGCGATCCTTCACCCCGCTGCCTTCGAGACCGTGGCCGGAGCCGCCCGCGGCTGATCCTGTGGCCATCGAGATCACCCTGCCCCAGGCCTATCTGCTGGGGCTGATCGGCCTGCTGGGGGTCATCGCCGTTGTTGTCGGCCGGCAGGTCTGGCGTGTTCGTCAGCTTGAAGGCCGCCTCAGCGATCTGGAGGGGCGCTGCCGCGGGGCCGATGCCACCGCGGCCGACCTGTACGAACTGGGATCGGTGCAGCTGGAGAAGCGTCTGTACGGCCAGGCCACGGCCACCCTGCGCCAGGCCCGCGGTCGCCTGTCCGGCGAACCCCAGGATGCGCGGGCCCTCATCGAGAACGCCCTCGGGTTCGCCCTGGCCGCCCAGCAGAAGCACAAGGATGCGGTGGTGCATTACCGCGCCGCCCTCAAGGCCCGACCCGCTTATCCGGTGGCGCTCAACAACCTGGCCTTCTCCCTCGAAAAGCAGCAGAAGCAGGGAGAGGCCGTCGAGCTTTACCGTCAGGTGCTCGCGCTCGAGCCTGAGAACCGCACGGCCAGCCGGCGGCTCAAGCTCCTCGATCCAGGCCTGGCCGCCTGAGGGCTGCCTGACGTTTCAGGCGCTGCGCCTCATCACCAGAGACCCTTGACGGCAGGGGCTTTGGCAGGGGTCAGCTGCAGGATGGCGGTGGTTCCCATCTGCCGTGGGGCCTCCCAGCGGCTCAGCCGCAGGAATTCGAGACCCTGGAAGGATCCTCCGGGTTCCAGATCCGCCGGCAGGGCGTCGCCGAGCAGCAGCAGGTCCAACTGGTCGCTCTCGGCATTGAGGTTGCCGCTCACCGGCACCGTGGTGGGCCCGATGCGCAGGGACCCCGTCAGATCGAGGCGTTGGCCGATGGCCACCAGCTGGTCGAGGCTGAGTTCCGCGACCGTGCCACGGGGGTTGTCGGTGGTGTAGAGGCGCCCGCGCCAGAAACGGGGCGTGCTGGTGCTCAGCAGGCGGGCCCGGGCCACGGGGTCGAAGCTGTCGACCTGGATCAGGGTCGCGTTCAGGGGCTCAAGCGGTTCCACCCCCAGCGATGAGTTGGCGGGGAGGGGTTTCGGGGCCTGGAACGGCAGGGCCGCCTTCGGAGGCTTAGGCAGGGGGGCCGGAAGCGGCGTCGGCAGCGGCATCGCTCCACAATTCAGATGCGGCCAGGCTAGAGGGAACGTCCCCCCGGTCCGCTCCGCCGCCGCCAGCTGCCGATCCGTTCCTGCCCGCCCGTCCCCCATGCCGTCCCCCGTTTCGTCTCTTTCTGGGCCCGCGGCCGCCGCGGGCGATCCCCTGGTGATCGCCGGGCGCCGTTTTTCCAGTCGCCTGATGACCGGCACGGGCAAATACCCCGACCAGGCGAGCCTGCAGGGCAGCATCGCGGCCAGTGGCTGCGAGATCGTCACGGTCGCCGTGCGGCGTGTCCAGAGCCAGGCTCCGGGGCACGAGGGCCTGCTCGAGGCGATCGACTGGGAGAAGATCTGGATGCTGCCCAACACCGCCGGCTGCACCACGGCCGAGGAGGCCGTGCGGGTGGCCCGCCTGGGCCGCGAACTGGCTCGCCTGGCGGGTCAGGACGACAACAACTTCATCAAGCTTGAGGTGATCCCCGAGGGGCGGCACCTGCTCCCCGATCCCCTGGGGACCCTGGAGGCCGCCGAGATCCTCGTCCGCGAGGGCTTCGCCGTGCTGCCCTACATCAATGCCGATCCGCTCCTGGCCCGCCGTCTCGAGGACGTCGGCTGCGCCACGGTCATGCCCCTGGCCTCCCCCATCGGCAGCGGTCAGGGCCTCGGCAACCTGGCCAACATCCGTCTCATCGTTGAGCAGGCCCGGGTGCCCGTGGTGGTCGATGCCGGCATCGGCGTGCCCAGCGATGCCGCCCTCGCCATGGAGGTCGGCGCCGATGCCCTGCTGATCAACAGTGCCATCGCCCACAGTGGCAACCCGATCGCCATGGCCGAGGCCATGGCCCTGGCCACCAGGGCCGGGCGGGCCGCCTTTCTGGCTGGGCCGATGCCGAGGCGGCCCGAGGCCGTGGCCAGTTCGCCCCAGGTGGGCCGCGTCGGCCGCCCTGACGGCCAGCCGTGACACCTCTTTAAGGGTTCAGGTCAGACCGACGGGGTCTCCATAGGGTCTGACCAGTCGGAATGTCGGCCATGGCCGTGATCAGGGAAGACGGTGGCAGGCTCAACGCCTTCGCCAAGGAGCCGCGGATGCGGTTCGTGGAGCCCGGCAGCGGCCCCGAGGGCCTGCAGCGGCTGCTCCCTTACATCCTCGGGGGGGTGCTGGTCGTGACCATGGTGGCCGTCGCCTTCGGCATCAGCGGGGGAGCCTGATCCCTGTAGTAGCTTGCCGGGATGGAGCACCGCTCCGTTCAACAGGAGACAGACGTGAAGGTCCTGGTTCTCGGTGGTGACGGCTTCTGCGGCTGGCCCTGCGCTGTGAACCTCGCTGAAGCCGGCCACGACGTGGTCATCGTCGACAACCTGAGCCGCCGCAAGATCGACATTGAACTGGGGGTCGAATCGCTCATCCCCATCTCCACCATCGGCGACCGTCTCCATGCCTGGGAGGAGTGCGGTGGCCGTGCCATGCGCTTTGTCGACCTGGACATCGCCACGGACTACGACCTGCTGCTTGATCTGCTCCGCACTGAGCAGCCAGGGGCGATTGTGCATTTCGCCGAGCAGCGGGCCGCCCCTTACTCAATGAAATCGTCGCGGCATAAGCGTTACACGGTCGATAACAACGTCAACGGCACCCACAATCTTCTCTGCGCGATCGTCGAAAGCGGCCTCGATATTCACATCGTTCACCTCGGCACGATGGGGGTCTACGGCTACGGATCCCATCGCGGCGCCACGATTCCTGAGGGTTATCTTTCGGTGGAAGTGCCTCAGCCCGATGGCACCCGTTTCCGCGAGAAGATCCTGCATCCCACGGATCCCGGCAGCGTCTATCACATGACCAAGACGCTGGATCAGCTGCTGTTCTATTACTACAACAAGAACGACGGGATCCGCATCACTGACCTCCATCAGGGCATCGTCTGGGGCACCAACACCGAGCTCACCGACAGGGATCCGAGGCTCAGCAACCGCTTCGATTACGACGGGGATTACGGAACGGTGCTCAACCGTTTCCTGATGCAAGCCGCCATCGGTTACCCGCTCACCGTCCACGGCACCGGTGGCCAGACCCGCGCCTTCATCCACATCCGGGATTCGGTGCGCTGTGTCGAGCTCGCCATCGCCAATCCTCCGGCCGCAGGCGACAAGGTGCGGATCTTCAATCAGATGACGGAAAGCCACCGGGTCCACGATCTGGCCGAGAAGGTGGCGGCGATCACCGGCGCCACCGTCGCCCTGATGCCCAACCCGCGCAAGGAGGCCATTGAAAACGACCTGATCGTCGACAACCGCTGCCTCATTGATCTGGGGCTGCAGCCCACGACCCTCAGCGACGGCCTGCTCACCGAGGTCGTGGATGTGGCCCGCCGCTGGGCCGATCGCTGTGATCGTCGCCGCATTCCCTGCGTCTCGGCCTGGACAGCGACCCAGGCCAAGGCCGTGGCCGCCGGCTGACCACCTTGAGGATCGCCTTCTTCACCGAGACCTTCCTGCCCAAGGTCGACGGCATCGTCACCCGCCTGACCCGCACGGTGGAGCACCTGGTCTCCGGCGGCGATGAGGTGCTGGTGTTCTGCCCGGAAGGTGCCCCCTCCCACTTCGCCGGCGCCCGCGTCATCGGCGTGCCGGCGATGCCCCTGCCGCTCTACCCCGAGCTGAAGCTCGCCCTGCCCCGGCCCGCCGTCTCCGATGCCCTCGACAGCTTCGGGCCCGATCTCGTCCACGTGGTGAACCCCGCCGTTCTGGGGCTGGGGGGCATCTGGCTCGCCCGCAGCCGCGACCTTCCCCTGGTGGCCAGCTACCACACCCATCTGCCCAAGTACCTCGAGCACTACGGCATGGGCATGCTCGAGCCGCTGCTCTGGGAGCTGCTGAAGGCCGCCCACAACCAGGCCCAGCTCAACCTCTGCACCTCCACCGCCATGGTCGAGGAGTTGAGCGAGCGGGGCATCCAGCACACGGCCCTCTGGCAGCGGGGCGTCGACACCGACCTGTTCCATCCGGGCCAGGCCCGACCCGAGCTGCGGCGGCGCCTGCTGGGTGACCATGGTGACAGCGACAGCCTGCTGCTGTACGTGGGGCGCCTGTCTGCCGAAAAGCAGATCGAGCGCCTACGGCCGCTGCTGGACCATCTGCCCGGTGCGCGGCTGGCCCTCGTGGGGGATGGCCCCCACCGGCAGCAGCTTGAGCGTGCCTTCGCAGGCACCGCCACCACCTTCGTCGGCTATCTCGGCGGAGCCGACCTCGCCGGTGCCTACGCCAGCGCCGATGCCTTCCTCTTCCCCTCCAGCACCGAAACCCTTGGTCTGGTGCTGCTGGAGGCCATGGCGGCCGGCTGCCCCGTGGTGGCCGCCCGCAGCGGTGGCATCCCCGACATCGTCACCGATGGGGTCAACGGCTGCCTGTTCGATCCCGCCGACCCCCACGGTCTGCTGGAGGCCAGCCGACGCCTGCTGGCCGACCGCGACGGACGTGACCAGCTGCGTCTCAACGCCCGCGCCGAAGCCGAGCGCTGGGGCTGGGCCGCAGCCACCCAGCAGCTCAGGGGCTACTACGGCGATGTGCTGGCGGGGGTCCGCTCCCGCGATCTGGCACTGAAGTAGGCCCCGAGCACCTGCCGGGCAATCGGTGCTGCCACGGTGCCGCCGAAGCCGCCGCTGTTCTGGGCGAAGCTGACCACCACCACGTCTGGATCCTGCAGGGGGGCGAACCCCACGAACCAGGTGTGGTCAGGCCGGGGGGGGTCTTCGGCGGTGCCCGTCTTGCCGGCCACCGGAGGCAGCCCCCCGGCCAGGGCCGTGCCGGTGCCGCTGGTGACCACCTCCCGCAGGCTCCGGCGCAGGGTCTCGAGGGTGTGGGGCTGCAGCCGCAGGGGCCGCTGCAGATCCCGCGCGGTGGAATCCCGCAGCAGGTGGGGCGTCACCAGCCGTCCGCCGTTGCCGACGGCGGCGTACAGCCGCGCCAGCTGCAGCGGCGTCACCAGCAGGGATCCCTGGCCGACGGCGGTGTTGATCGTGTCGCCCTCGTACCAGTCCTGACCGAACAGCCGTTTCTTCCAGTCGGGTTCGGGCACCACCCCCCGACCCTCCTCGAGGCTCAGCTCGATGCCGGTCTGGCTTCCCAGGCCCAGGCGCTGGGCCGCGCTGGCGATCAGCTCCGGGCCGGTGCGCAGGCCCAGCCGGTAGAAGAAGCTGTTGCTGCTCACCGCCATCGCCCGGCCGAAGCCGATGGTCCCGAACCGTCCGTGGTCGCGGAAGCAGCGGCCGCCGCGGCAGAACCGATCGCTGGTCTCGAGCCTGCCGTCGCTGCCCAGACGGCCCGATTCGAGGGCGGCCATGGCGGTGATCACCTTGAAGGTGCTGGCCGGGGGGAAGGCCTGCAGGGCCCGGTTCTGCAACGGGGCGGCGCTGCCGTTGAGCTGCGCCCAGACCTGGGGGTCGAGGTGGTCGCCGAACAGGTTCGGGTCGAAGCCCGGCCGGCTGGCGATGGCCAGGATGGCGCCGTCGCGGGCATCCATCAGCACGACGGCGCCGCGGCCGACGCTGGCCAGGGCCGCTTCGGCCTGCTCCTGCAGGGGGAGATCAAGGGTCAGCTGCAGATCCTGGCCGCTGCCGCCGGACCGCTCGGCCAGGTGTCGCTGGACGGTGCCGGCGGCATCGACCTCGACCACCTGCCCCCCCCAGCGGCCCCGCAGCCGCCGCTCGAAGGCGGCCTCCAGGCCGCTGCGGCCGATGCGGTCCTGGAGCCGGTAGCCGTGGGGCTCCAGGTCGCTGTGCTCCTCGGCGCTGATCGGACTTGTGTAGCCGAGCACATGGGCGGCCAGCGGCCCATGGGGGTACTGGCGCCGGAAGCTGGGCTCCACCGACACCCCGGGCAGTTCCACCGCCTTCTCCTGGAGCCGGGTGATGTCGGCCGCCGTCAGCCCCTCCACCAGGGTGGTGCGGTAGCTGTCCTGAGGGTTGCCGGCCCGGCGGCGCTGCTCCAGGTCTGCTGCCGGGCGGCGGAGCACGCGGCTGAGGCGTTGTCGCAGGCCGGGCCAGCGCCGATCCTCAACCTCCTGGGTGTTGAGCACCAGCCGGAAGCTGACCACGTCACCGGCCAGCAGCTCCCCATGGCGGTCGAGGAGACGCCCCCGGCGGGGGGGGCTGGCGAGGGTGCGGAGCCGGTTCTCATCGGCCAGCTGACGATGGTGGCTGCCCTGCAGCACCTGCAGCCAGACCAGCCGCAGGCCCAGGGCCCCGAGGGTCAGCAGCACCAGCAGCCAGAGCCGGTCGGCGGGTCGGTGGCGCGGTGGCTTCAGCTGCCAGTCGCGGCTGGGGGCAAAGGGCAGGGCCAAGCAGAAGCGTCCCCAGGGGATCGCCCTTCAGGCTGGTAATGATTCTGAGAAACGAATTGGTTTCACCGGGGGGCGCCGGTTTTGCCGGCGGCGGTCGGGGTGCCGTTCCCCTGCCGGCGATGGAAGAAGGTCTCCATCAGCCGCTTGACCATCGGTGCCGAGACGGTACCTCCGTAGCCACCACTGTTCTCGCCGAAGGCCACGATCACCACCTGGGGCTTGTCTGCGGGGGCATAGCCGCCGAACCAGGCGTGGTCAGGGCGTGGCGGGTCTTCGCCGGTGCCGGTCTTGCCCGCCACCGGCGGCAGCGTTGGATCGTTGAGCACCTTGGCGGTGCCGCTGGTGACCGCCTGGCGCAGACCCGCATGCAGGGCCTCGAGGGTGCCGGGCTTGAGCCCCATCGGCTTCGGGGCCGGCACATGGGGTCCTTCCACCAGGTGGGGGGTGACGAGCCTGCCGCCGTTGGCCACCGCGGCGTAGAGCCGTGCCATCTGCAGCGGGGTGACCAGCACGGCCCCCTGGCCGATGGAGGAGGTGATGGTGTCCACGGCCGTCCAGGGCTCCTTGAGCACGGCCTTCTTCCAGGCGGCATCCCCGAGCAGGCCTTCGCTTTCCTCGTCCTTGAGCTCGATGCCGGTATGGGAGCCGTAGCCGAAGCGGCGGGCGGCCCGGAACAATTCCGGTTCCCCCACCAGCAGCCCCACCTGGTAGTAGAAGCTGTTGCTGCTGACGGCCAGGGCCATCGGAAAGCCGATGGTGCCGAAGCTGCCGTGGTCGCCGTAGCACATGCCGGCGTAGCAGAACGAGCCGACGGTGGGCATGGTCGAGGCGGCCGTCATCTTGCCCGACTCGATGCCGGCGGCGGTGGTGACGATCTTGAACGTGCTCGCCGGCGGAAAGCCCTGCAGCACCCGGTTGAGCAGGGGGGCCTCCGGGCTGTTGAGGCTGGTCCACTGGGCGGTGCTGATGCCCCGCGAGAAGATGTTGGGATCAAAGGCCGGCCGGCTGGCCATGGCCAGCACGGCGCCGGTGCGGGGATCCAGGGCGACGATGGCCCCCTTGGCCACCGACTGGAGCGCCTCGTCGGCGGCCTTCTGCAGATCCAGATCGAGGGTCAGGGTCAGATCCCTGCCGGCCCGCGAGGGCTTTTCGCCCAGCACCCGCTGCACCTGGCCGGCGGCATTCACCTCCAGCTGCTGGCCGCCCCATTCCCCCCGCAGCTGGGGTTCGTAGACGGCCTCGACGCCGATGCGGCCGATGCGGTCCTGGATGCGGTAGCCCTTGCCATGCAGACGGCGGTATTCGTCATCGGTGATCGGGCTGGTGTAGCCAAGCACGTGGGCCCCCACCGCGCCGTTGGGGTAGGAACGGCGGTAGTCCTGATCCACCTCGAGCCCATTGAGGCTGGGCAACTGTTCCTTGAGCCGCAGCACCTGGGGGGGGGTGAGGTCGCCCACCAGCTCGATGCGGTAGCCCTCGGGGTTGTCGCCGTGGCGCCGTCGTTCGTCGAGGCTGGCTTCGGGCAGGCCCAGCAGCCGGCTGATGCGTGGTCGCAGCGCCGTCCAGGTGCGGTCGTTGACCTGACGGGGCAGCAGATAGAGGTTGTACGTGAGGGTGTTGCCGGCCAGCACCCGGCCGCGGCGGTCCAGCAGCCGGCCACGCATGGGGGTGCGCGGCACCAGCCGCACCCGGTTCTCGTCGGCCAGCAGCCGGTTGTGTTCACCCTGGGCCAGCTGCAGCCAGGCGAGCCTCGCCCCCATGGCCGCCAGCAGGGCCAGCATCAGGGCGATCAGCCAGGCGGGTTGCTGCTGCATCCCCGTGCGCCGCTGCTGGCGCCGGCCCAGGCCGATGGTCATGGCAGCAGCTGTCGCTCGAGCTGGAGCAGGCGGTCAGCGATGGCCCGCAGCCGCTCCTGCAGGACGTTCAGATCGGCGGCGGCGGCGGGATCTTCGACGGTCACCTGCACGGGGATCACCGTGGCATCCTCCTGGCGTCCAGCGGAACCGCGGGCCAGGTTGAGCAGCATCTCAAGCGGAGACTGGGCCATCCCACAACCAATGCCCCCCCAGCGTGCCACAGGTGGCCGGGATCAGCGGCCTGGGGTGAGCGAAGCCGGGTTGCCCGGCGGCAGGAGCACCTGACGGCAGAACTCCTGGGAGCCCAGCACCCAGCCCCCCAGGGCCGCGACAGCCACGAGGGCGCTCAGGGGAAGCAGGGCCTTGCGCGTCACCGGATCGGCCAGCCATTCCTGCCATTCACGCCGCCAGCGTTCGCGGCTGAAGCGCCGCTTCTCGGCCTTCTGGGCCAGGTCGCGGCGGTGCAGCGACCTGGCCACCCAGCGCTCGAAGGCCTTTTTCTTGGTGACGGCCATCTTGCGTTCCAGCTCCAGCAGCTGGCCCGGCGTCAGATCGGGATTGAAGGTGGTGATCAGGTCGAGACTCTTGAGGAACATCTCCACCGCCCCGTCCTTGATCTGGCGGTCCTGATCGCTGAGGGCGTCGAAGGCCACCTCGGGATAGAAGCGCCGGCGGTTGGTCTGGATCTGGTCTTCGTCGAGCTGGCCGGGTTCCCGCAGCCAGCGGTCGGTGTTGGCATCGAAACGGCGCCAGTAGAGAAAGGGGTTGAGATAGACGGTGCGGCCGCCGATCTCAATGCTGTCCTGCTGCAGTCGCCGCTGGAGCTGGGGATCCTGCTGGAGTTGAGCGCCCACGACCGAATGACTGGGTCCCGATCGTATCGGCCGCGGCAAGGGATCCCTAGGCTCAGACCGTCAGGGTCAGGTCGTGGAGCGAACCCGTCGGGGTGTGGTTCTGCACATCGGCACCGAGAAGACGGGCAGCACCAGCCTGCAGCAGTTCCTGCGCCAGCGTTCGGAGGCGCTGCAGCGCTGTCACCTCTGGCCGGCCTGCTGTGCCGGCCTCGAGACGAGCCGTCTGCTGGCCACCGTCTGCCTGCCGGCAACGGACCGGGAGGACGAGCACCTGCTGTCCCTGACCGATGGCAGCCCGGCCGCCCGGGCGGCCCTGCGTCGGCGCCTGCTGGCTGACCTGCGGGACGAACTCGCCGCCATCCCCCCCGGCGGGCGGTTGGTGTTCAGCTCGGAACATCTGCACGCCCGGCTGCGCCGGACTGACGATGTGCAGCGGCTGCAGCAGCTGCTCCACGAGGCTGGGGCCGACTCCGTGCAGGTGGTGGTCTACCTGCGGGAGCCCCTGGCCCTGGCGGAATCGCTCTATTCCACCTGGATCCGCAGCGGCCGCACCGACCGGGGCCTGCCCCCGGATCCGGCCGATGGCAACATCCGTTATCTCTGCGATCATCCGGCCACCCTGGCCCGCTGGCGCCAGGTCTTCGGCGATGGGGCGGTGCAGGCCCGCCTGTTCCATCCCCAGGCCCTGGTGGACGGGCGCGTCGAGAGCGATTTTCTGGCCGTGCTGGGCTGCTCCCCGGCGGCGGGGCCGGCGGCGTCGGCCCCGCGGGTGAATCCCTCCCTGGCGCCCTGGGGGCTTGAGCTGCTGCGGCGCTCGAACGCCCTGGTTCCCCGGCGCCGGGCCTGGCAACGGTGGGGACACACCAAGCTCGAAAACCTGCTGCTGCGGCTGGCCCGGGGGCGTTACCGCATGCCTGCCCCCCAGCGCGCCCGCTACGAGGCCTTCTACGGGCCTGGCTTCACGGCCCTGGTGGCCCGGGAGTTTCCGACCCTCTCTGCCCTGGGTGATCCTGGCCGCCGTGGGTGATTCCTAAGATCCGCAGCACCGTCGCGCGGCTCCGATGGGCTGGCTGGATCCCCACCAACGCGGGCCGATCATCGCCGTTTCGGGGTTGCTGCTGGTTGGCTTCGTCGTGCTGCACTTGGTGGGGGTGGGCCTGGCCCCCCTGGCCCCCGAGCGCTTCGAGGCCTATGCCTCAGCCCTGCACCATCGCTGGTGGCTGCCCCTCGCCGAGGGGCTGCTGCTGCTAGTCACCCTTGCCCATGCCGGCCTGACCCTGGCGGCGCAGCAGCAGAACCGCCGGGCCGGCAACACGGCCGCCCTTGCCAGCCGCCGCGGGGAGCCCCTGGCCGCCTTCGCCGCCCGCAGCCAGCCCTGGGCGGGAGCGGCGCTGCTGGTGTTTCTGGTGGTGCACCTGGCCCAGTTGCGTTGGGTGCGCCCCGCTGACGGGGCCGAACTCGCGGCTCTGCACCAGGCCCTGGCCGCCCCATGGGCCGCCCCCGTCTATCTCGCCGCCGCCGGGGCCCTCGCTCTGCATGTGCTTCACGGCAGTGAAGCCGCCCATCGCCGCCTCGGTCTGCTCGATCCCGGCAATGCCGCCGCGATCCGGCTGGGGGGCCGTTCCCTGGCCCTGCTGCTGGCGGCGGGATTCGCCGGCGTCACCCTGGTGCTGGCGGCGAATCCCGCCCCCGTCGTGCCATGAGCGCTCTGCCTGATCCCCAGCTGCCGGCCGGGCACCTGGCCGATGCCTGGCGCCGCACCCGGGAGGGGCTGCCGCTGATCGCGCCGGCCCGGCGGGGGGCCTTTCCGCTGCTGGTGGTGGGCACGGGCCTGGCCGGGGCTTCGGCGGCCGCCACCCTGGCCGAGCAGGGCTATCCGGTGACGGTGCTCAGCTTCCACGACAGCCCCCGCCGCGCCCATTCGGTGGCCGCCCAGGGGGGCATCAACGCCGCCCGGGCCCTCGCCCCGGATGGCGACAGCGTCAACCGTCTCTTCGCCGACACCCTCCGCGGTGGCGATTTCCGCGCCCGCGAGGCCGGCTGCCGCCGCCTGGCTGAGATCAGTTCGGCGATCATCGACCAGTGCGTCGCCCAGGGGGTGCCCTTCGCCCGGGAGTACGGCGGCACCCTGGCCACCCGCAGCTTCGGCGGTGCCCTGGTGAGCCGCACGTTCTATGCCCGCGGCCAGACGGGCCAGCAGCTGCTCTACGGCGCCTACCAGGCCCTGATGCGTCAGGTCGAGGCCGGCCGGGTGCGCCTGCTCTGCAGGCGCGACATGCTCGATCTGATCACCGTCGACGGTGTCGCCCGCGGTGTCGTCTGCCGTGACCTGCTGAGCGGTGCCCTTGAGGTGCACCTGGCCCAGGCGGTGCTGCTGGCCACGGGGGGTTACAGCAATGTCTACTTTCTGTCGACCAATGCCCTGCGGTCGAATGCCAGTGCCATCTGGCAGGCCCACCGCCAGGGGGCCCTGTTCGCCAACCCCTGCTTCACCCAGATCCATCCGACCTGCATTCCCAGCGGTGATCCCCACCAGAGCAAGCTGACGCTGATGAGCGAAAGCCTGCGCAATGACGGTCGGGTGTGGCTGCCGGTCCGCGCCGGTGATGAGCGCCCTCCCGGAGAGATTCCGGAACAGGAGCGGGATTACTTTCTCGAACGGCAATATCCCGCCTACGGGAACATGGTGCCCAGGGATGTCGCCTCGCGGCGCGCCCGCGAGCTCTGCCTCGCCGGCCACGGCGTCGGCCCTGGTCGGCAGTCGGTGTACCTCGACCTGCGCGATGCCATTGCCCGGGACGGCCGGGATCGGATCGCCGCCCGTTACGGCAACCTCCTGGACATGTACGAACGCATCAGCGGTGACGATCCCTACGGGACGCCCCTGCGCATCTATCCGGCGCCCCACTACACGATGGGGGGCCTGTGGGTTGACTACCGGCTGATGAGTTCCATCCCCGGGTTGTTCGTGCTGGGGGAGGCCAACTTCTCGGAGCACGGGGCGAACCGGCTGGGGGCCAGCGCCCTGATGCAGGGGCTGGCCGATGGCTATTTCATCGCCCCGGCCACGGTGCCCGCCTGGCTGGCCGGCCATGGTGCCCCGGTCCTCAGCCCCGACCATCCGGCCTGCCGTGCGGCGGTGGCGCGGGTGCAGGCCCGCATCGACGGCCTGCTGGGCAGCGGCGGACGCACGCCGGTGGATGCGTTCCATCGCCGCCTCGGCCGGCTGATGATCGACAGCTGCGGCATCAGCCGCCAGGCCAGCGGCCTGCGGGATGGCCTGGCGGCGGTGGCGGCTCTGGAGCAGGAGTTTCACGCCGAGGTGCGGGTGCCCGGCGGGGCCAGCGGTCCGAATCCTGAGCTGGAGAAGGCCCTGCGGGTGGCCGACTTCTTCGGTCTGGCCCGGCTGATGCTGCGGGATGCCCTGGCGCGGGAGGAATCGTGCGGGGCCCATTTCCGCGAGGAGCACCAGACCCCGGAGGGGGAGGCCCGCCGGGATGATGAGCACTTCGCCCACATCGCCGCCTGGGGGCACGGCAGGGATACCGCCGAACCGATCCTGCACCGCGAACCGCTGCGGTTCACCGAGCTGCAGCCCACCACCCGCAGCTACCGATGAGCCGCCTGCTGACACTGAACCTGCGCATCTGGCGCCAGGACGGGCCCGGGGCCTCCGGTGCTTTCGAGAGCCACCGCCTCGAGGGGGTATCGGCTGACCTGTCGCTGCTGGAGGCCCTCGATGTGCTCAACGAGCGGTTGATCGCCGCCGGTGAGCGTCCGGTGCATTTCGACCACGACTGCCGCGAGGGCATCTGCGGCAGTTGCGGGTTTCTGGTGAACGGTCAGGCCCATGGCCCCCGGCCGGCGACGACGGTCTGCCAGCTGTATCTGCGCAGCTTCGCGGATGGGACCACCCTCACCCTTGAGCCCTGGCGGGCCCGGGCCTTCCCCCTGGTTCAGGATCTGGTGGTCGATCGTTCGGCCTTCGACCGACTGATCGCCGCCGGCGGCTACTGCTCGGTCAACACCGGCCAGGCGCCCGACGGCAATGCGCTGCTCGTGGGGCAGGAGCAGGCGGCCGTGGCCTTCGCCGCCGCCACCTGTATCGGCTGCGGCGCCTGTGTGGCCAGTTGCCGCAACGCCTCGGCCTCGCTGTTCGTGGGGGCCAAGCTGGCCCACCTGGCCCAGCTGCCCCAGGGGCAGCCCGAACGCGGTCGGCGCACCCTGGCGATGCACGAACGGATGGTGGTGGAGGGGTTCGGCAGCTGCAGCAGCAACCTCGAATGCGAAGCCGCCTGCCCCAAGGAGGTGTCGGCCGACTGGATCAGCTGGCTTCAGCGGGAACGCAGACGGGCGCGCCAGTCCTGAACGACGCTGCGCCATCGCAGCGTCCACAGTTCCCACGCCAGCCAGAGCCGCGTCCGCCAGCGGGGACGACGCTGGCGCAGCAGCAGATCGTGCAGAGTCCAGGCAAAGAGGTTGTCCCGCGGCTTCATGGCCAGGAAGGCCGCATGGGTGGCGAAGGTGAGGGTCAGGAACTGCAGACGCTTCTCGGGGTGCAATCGCGATCGCAGCCGCCCGCGCCAGTCACGGAAGAGGTTGCGCGAGTTCTGGTGGGAGGGGTGGGTGCCCGAGCGGCTCTCCCAGGCTGAGTAGGAGTTGATGCTGTTGTGGTCGACATCCTTCCCGAGCACATGCATGGGAAAATCGCGTGGCATGAAGTGATAGACAAAATTCAGGGCACCCTGTTCGGCGTAGACGAGGTTCTCGCGGTGCTCTTCAACGCACCGGCTGGCCGCCTCATGAATGGTGGCATCGAGCTTGAAGACGCTGCCGTTGAGATAGTCGCAGGCGGGAACATCATAGTTGCTCGTATCTTTGACCACAGATATGATGTTGCCGTCGGCGGCGCCCCCTTTGCAGACAAAGAAATTAGGCAAGCCATCGAGATGATCAAGGTTGTTGAGGGCGATGGTGTCAAGGTCAATCCAGACAGGCGAGACGCCGAATTCCTCGCGAAGTAGCGTGTTGTAGGTGAACTTGTTGAGATTCAGGTTGGCCCAGCCATCCCCTGGGTGGACGCTCGCCTGCAGTGGCTCGTAGGGGCGAATGCTGATTTCAAAAGAGACTTTTGGGAGGATCAGTTCGTAGTTCGTGTAGATGATCAGCTGATTGATCCTGGTTCGTGTCGCTTCCAGGGCATTGAGAAAGATGAAGGCCGCTTCAGTGAGCTGCTGCGGCGTGAACTTGCCGATGTCAACACAAAAGGTGTAAATGATCATGGTGCAGGGCGCGAAGGATCTGAGCGGCGCAGGACCTGGTCGACCCAGCTTGTTCGGGGTATTATACAGCGATTCTGAGAGCCTTTCCTCGCTCTCGATCCCATCACCGAACTCCTCCGGCCGGCTGGCGTCATGCGCACCCTTGTCACGTTGCAGATCGCCGACCTGATCCGCCGTTATGACGACCTGGGTGCCGATATCCGCCGGCTGGTTGGCGACACCAGGGAAGTCTCGCTGGTGGAAGATGAGACGGGTCTGCGCATGTGGAGGCCCCTGATCCTCGGGGATGGTGAGTTTTACCGTCAGCTGTCAGAGCACAACCCCTGGTACTACGCCCCAGAGAAGCGGGAATATGACGTGGCCGCCCGTTTTCTTGGCGGGGACGATCTTCTTGAGGTGGGCTGTGGTGAAGGCCATTTCGCCGCCTGGGTGAAGAACGCGCACTACACGGGTCTGGAGCTCAGTGAACATGCGGTGGCCTCGGCCCAGCGCCGGGGTCTGCGGGTGCTGCGTCAGGATTTTGCCGCCTTTGCTGATGAACATCCCGGTTGTTTCGACCGGGTCTGTTCATTTCAGGTGCTGGAGCATCTGCCGGCGCCAGCCACGTACTTTCGGGCTGCCCATCGGGCCCTGCGCGATGGAGGGTTGCTGATCACGGCTGTGCCGTCGGAAGATTCCTATCTTGGGTCTCAGCATGATGACTGCCTCAATGCACCGCCCCATCACGTCAGTCGCTGGACCGATGACTGTCTCAAGCGCTATCCCGAGACCTTCGGATTTCAGTTGCATGACCTCGTGCATCTGCCCGTCGAGCAGGGGCACGCCCAGAGGTTGATTCACGCGTTTGTGTCTCGCACCCTGTTGCGGCCGTCCTCGCGTGCATCCGGGTTGCTGGAACGTCTGCAACGGCGGGCCGTGGTCAGCCTGTTGCGTTCCTTGCCGGCGGATGTTTCCATCCCTGCCGATTTCTTCATTCCTGGTCACACCGTTCTGGCGGTGCACCGTCGGGTTGAGCTCAAAGATCAGTGATAACGGATCTGCAGCAGCAGCCGCATTCGCTCCAGCGGTGGCAGGGCCTTGTGGTAACAGGAGGTGTCTTCAAGAAAACCTGTGCCGGCCGGGCCTTCGATCGTGAGCACGTCGTTGCTGGTGTAACGGCTGGCAATCTGCGCATCGCTCTTGCGGGCTGAACCGATCAGCCAGGTCAGAGGTTTGCGGGTGTGCGAGCCACGCACCATCACATGCGCTCCAGAAAGGGCATCGGTGTCGGTGAGATAGAAGTGGGCGTAGCAGAAGTTGAAATCGTGGATGTCAACGTGGTAGTCAATGGTTTGAAACTGTTGACGACGCTCGTTCTCGCTGAGATTGGAGACAAAACTCCAGAAGAGGCGGATGTCGGCCTTGGGGGGCTGGTAGCCGAGATAACGCATGCAGGTCTGTCTGAGGGCTTCGCTCTCGACAATCCTGCGGATCGCGTCACACCCCAGCGGGTTGATCACCTCGGCCATGGCCAACCGCTGCCCTTCGATGGTCTGGCCTGACGCAATCTCCTCAAAGGGACGATGGCCCTGGAACCCGCTGGACTTGCACAGGCCCCGGCGGGCGAAGTCGTGGATCTCATCCACGAGCGGGGTGGGCAGGTCAAAACGAAAGGCGACGGCATCCTCTCGCAGCTCCTGCACCGCCCGGACCACATCGACCGCAGGGAAGATCGGATCGTTGACGGGCCCTCGGCTCGTTCGCCGGTCGAGGGGATACCGCAGGCCGTTCAGCCGGGAATACACCTTTCTGACCGTGGCGAATCGGCCCAGGGCGTAGGGCAGCAGGGCGCCGGATTGCGCGAGGCTGAGGATCCGACGGACGTTCATGGACTCGGGACAAGCCTGCTGATGCCGGCAGAGTCTAGGCGCTCACTCCCATTCGATCGTGCCGGGGGGCTTGCTGGTGATGTCGTACACGACCCGGTTGACCCCCGACACCTCATTGACGATGCGGTTCGAGATCTTCTCCATCAGCGGGTAGGGCAGGCGTGACCAGTCAGCCGTCATGCCGTCTTCGCTGCCGACACAGCGCAGCACGATCGGGTAGGCGTAGGTGCGCTTGTCCCCCATCACCCCGACGCTGCGGACCGGCAGCAGAACGGCGAATGCCTGCCAGATGTCGTGGTAGAGACCCGCATCGCGAACTTCTTCGCGGACGATCAGGTCTGCATCCCTCAGGATGTCAAGCTTCTCCTCGGTCACCTCGCCGAGAATGCGGATCGCCAGGCCTGGGCCCGGGAACGGATGGCGTCTGACGATCTCATCGGGAAGGCCAAGGTTGCGGCCCACCTTGCGCACTTCATCCTTGAAGAGTCGACGCAGGGGTTCCACCAGCTTGAACTGCAGATCTTTCGGTAAGCCGCCGACGTTGTGGTGGCTTTTGATCTTGACGGCCACCCGTTCGCCGGTCTTGGGATCAATGTTGGTGCCGGCGCTTTCAATGACATCGGGATAGAGAGTGCCCTGGGCCAGATAGTCGAAGGGGCCCAGCCGTCGGCTTTCTTCTTCGAACACGCGGATGAATTCTGCGCCGATGATCTTGCGTTTCTCCTCGGGGTCGGTGATGCCTGTGAGCTTGGCTAGAAAGCGCTCGCGGGCATTGATGTACTCCACGTGAATATGGAAGCGCTGGTCAAAGAACTCCATCAGGAATTCGGGCTCGCCCTTGCGCATGAAGCCCTGGTCGATGAACATGCAGGTCAGGCGATCGCCGATCGCCTGGTGCAGCAGAAAGGCCAGGGTTGATGAATCCACGCCACCCGACAGGGCCAGCAACACCCGCCGATCTCCCACCTGCCGACGCACATCGGCAATCGCTTCTTCAATGAATGCCGCGGTCGTCCAGTCGGGTTCGCAGGCGCAGATGTGATACACGAAGTTGCGCAGCATCGCCATGCCACCGGCGGAATGCACAACCTCGGGATGGAACTGGACGCCATAGAGCCTGCGCCGGTGGTCGGCCACGGCGGCGGCCGGCGTGTTCTCGGTGTGGGCCAGCCCACTGAAGCCGGGTGGCAGATCGATCACCGAATCGCCATGGCTCATCCACATCGTCGAGCCGTTCTCGACATTGGTGAGCAGGTCTGTGGGGTCATCGACCCAGAGCGGGGCCTTGCCGTATTCCCCCCGGCCGGCGGCCTCGACGCGTCCTCCCAGCTGCTGCACCATCAGCTGCATGCCGTAGCAGACCCCCAGAATCGGCAGCCCCAGGTCCCACACCCCCGGATCACAGACCGGTGCCCCGGGCTCATAGACCGACGCCGGACCGCCGCTGAGGATCAGCCCCCGGGGGCCGAGGGCGCGGATCTCCTCCGGTGAGGTGGTGTGGCTCATCACCAGCGAAAAGACCTCGGTCTCGCGCACCCGGCGGGCGATCAGTTCCGAGTACTGGGAGCCGAAGTCGAGGATGACGATCGCCGGCTGCCGCGCTTCGGCCCCCGGCAGGTCTGACTGCGTGACGGACATCGGCGGCGACGCAATGGCTTCACCCTACGGGGCGACCTCTGGCAGCCAGCTGGCTCCCCGCGGGCCCACGGCCCAGAGCCGCCGCGAGCGGTCGAACAGGGCCACGCCGGGTTCCAGGCGCCGGCCGGTGCAGCGCTGGATGTAGGCCGCGCTCCGGGCTTCGATGGCGCCGACGATGCGCCGCCGCAGACGACCTTCCAGGACGGGATCGCTGCTGGCGAGGTCGCGGAGGGCCGCATCCACGGTCGGAGCGGCGAAGAGGCGCTCGAGGGCCCGCTGCTCCAGGCCTTCGAGCGCCGCCAGGGCGGTCAGGACCTCGGCCCGGCCGTCGGCCAGGTGGTGGTGGGTGTGGAAGATGCCGCCGGCCAGCTTGAGCAACTTGCCGTGGTAGCCCCACAGCAGGAGCCGCTCGACCCCGGCTTCGGCGGCGGCCGCCAGCAGCGGACCGATCCAGTTACCGGTCTTGAGCAGCAGACCTGGGGCCAGGCCGACCTGCGGTGCCAGATCGAGGCCGTTCTCGCCCACCACCAGCACCAGCTCCCGGCAGCCGCCGGGGGCGGCGGCCCGCTGCTGCAGCTCCTCCAGGGCCTGGCCGAGGCGGTCGGGGGAGGCGCTGGCCTGCACCCGGGCGCCGGTGCCGATCAGGGCCAGGCCGTCCACGACGCCGAAGGCGGCCAGGCTGGTGCGCTGGGCCAGGGCCTGACCCTCCGGCAGGGTCACCTCCAGCGTGACCCCACGGTCGGGGGGCAGCAGCGGCAGCAGGTTGGCCTCCAGCAGTTCCCGGGCAAAGGCCGAGATGCAGATCGCCCCGTCTGTGGCCTGCCGGCCGACCCCAGCCCCGGCCCGCAGGCGGATGGGGCCCCCTGCGTCGCCGTTGCGGGCCCCCCAGCCGGCCCGCACCCAGACCGCCAGCCCGCGGGTCAGGTCTAGGCCGGGCCCGGGATCGCAGCGGCTGATGGCCAGGGCGTCGCCGTTGCCCAGGAGGGCGGCCTGCTCCACGGGCAGGCGTTCACGGCCGGCGGGTCGCAGCAGCTCAAGGGTCTCCTCGGGCTGGAAGGGTTCACCGCGCAGCTGGCGCACGGCGGCCACGGCGGCGGCCGTCACCCAGACGGGAAGGGTGTGGCCACTGGATCCGGCCTGGTCGCCGTCGGTCAAGGGGGGCTGTCGGGTGGACTTTTAAGGTGAATGATCCACCAGCCGGGGGCGACCCGATCGCGGGCATGAAGGACAAGTTGCAGCTGATGATCCCCGGACCCACGCCCGTGCCGGAGTCGGCGCTGGTCGCCCTGGGCCGTCATCCCATCGGCCATCGCAGCGCCGATTTCCAGAAGATCGTCGCCCGCACCACCGAGCAGCTGCAGTGGCTGCACCAGACCCGCGGATCGGTGCTGGTGCTGGCCGGCAGCGGCACGGCGGCCATGGAGGCCGGCATCATCAACGTGCTCAGCCGCGGTGATCGGGTGCTGTGCGGTGACAACGGCAAGTTCGGTGAACGCTGGGTGAAGGTGGCGAAGGCCTATGGCCTCGACGTTCACACCATCCGCGCCGAGTGGGGCCAGCCGTTGGATCCGGAGGCGTTCCGCGAGGCCCTCGAGGCCGACCGGGAGAAGGCGATCAAGGCGGTGATCCTCACCCATTCCGAGACCTCCACCGGGGTGATCAACGACCTGGATACCATCAACCGCCACGTCAAGGCCCATGGCGAGGCGCTGATCATCGTGGATGCGGTCACCAGCCTGGGGGCGACCTCGGTGCCCGTTGACGCCTGGGGCCTTGATGTGGTGGGTTCGGGCAGCCAGAAGGGCTACATGATCCCCCCCGGCCTCGGCTTCGTGGCCATGGGCGAACGGGCGTGGGCCGCCCGGGAGCGATCGGACCTGCCGAAGTTCTATCTCGATCTGGCGAAGTACAGAAAAGCGGCTGAAGACAACAGCAACCCCTTTACGCCGGCGGTGAACCTCTACTTCGCCCTCGAGGCCTCGATGGCGATCATGCAGGAGGAAGGCCTGGAGGCGATCTTCGCCCGCCATGACCGCCATCGCCGCGCCACCCGTGCGGCCATGGAGGCCATCGGCCTGCCGCTCTATGCCTCCGCTGAATGCAGCAGTCCCGCCATCACCGCCGTGGCCCCCGATGGCCTGGATGCCGAGGCCGTGCGCAAGGTGGTCAAGAGCCGCTACGACATCCTGCTGGCGGGCGGCCAGGACCATCTCAAGGGCAAGGTGTTCCGCATCGGTCACCTGGGCTTTGTGGCGGATCGCGACGTGCTGGTGGCTGTGGCCGCCATTGAAGGGGCGCTGGTGGAACTCGGCCGGCCGCCCGCCCAGCCGGGGGCCGGGGTGGCCGCGGCGGCGGCGGTGCTGCAGCAGGGCTGACCCAGGGGCAGCGGGTCTCCGGCACCATCGGAGGCCCGCTGCTAGGGTTGAGGAATGCGGGTGTAATTCAGTGGTAGAATGTCAGCTTCCCAAGCTGAACGTCGCCGGTTCGAGTCCGGTCACCCGCTTCTAGTCCAGGACTGAGAAATCCCCCGAAAAGCCAGTCTGGCACTGGCTTTAAGGCTGCCAGCGGCTGACCGCTCCTGACAGGCCGTGCCAGGCTGTAGGGCCGACCTTCTCACAGACCTTCTCACATGGCTGAGGCAGCCCCCTGGGAGATCGCCATCCGCGTCGAAACCGCTCACGCCTTGTCCCGCAAGGGATGTCCAAGGGGCTGGGCGCTCACAGAGCACCGAGGCTTCGCCAGGCTCAACATCACCGCCAAAGCGGGCGGCGGCAAGCGGCGTCAGATACAACTTCCGATCCCCTGGCACTTCGACAACGCCAAGAAGATTGGCGCAGCTGTTTGCAAGATCTATGACGACTTCAGCAGCGGAATAGAACCAGAACAGGCGGCAAAGACAATCACCTATACATCAGGAAGCGAATCAGATACCAGGACTTCTGACACCCAAAAGGCAGTTTCTGAACAGCAAACAGACTGGAATGTGCTGATTGAGCGGTATCGAGAGTACAAAATCCGCACTGGCGAGATCAAGGAGTCGACCTGGACAAGGGTGCATCGCCACCACATGAAGCATGTGCTGGATGCCTTCGTCAGCCGTCACCCGCCCCAAAGCGCCACCCAGCTGCTGGATCGGCTCACCCTGCACTGGGCCGATAAACCCGGGGGCCGCACCCGGCAGATTCAGATGCAGGCCACCTCTGCCCTGCTCCGCTGGGCGGTGGCCCAGGGCGAACTCGCAGCAGCCAGGTGGGAGCCGCCAACCGACCTGAGCTCCTTCGTGGGGCGGTCACGCTCCGCGAAAGCGATTACCACCCCCCTCGAAGTGGGCCACATCCTGGCGTTGGTACAGGCCCTGCCCGACCCGCGTTGGCGACTCGCTTTCCAGCTGATGGCCGCCTATGGATTGCGCCCCGAGGAGCTCCAGCACCTGCAGCTGCGCGATGGGCGCCTGTGGTGCACCTATGAAAAGGTGGCCTCCCGCGGCAAGACCAAGCCTCGAGCCCTGCGTCTCCTGCCCTGCGATGACTGGGCAGCGAACTGGAAGCTGGCCGACCAGTTCTGCCCTGCCGATCTCCCTCCGATGCGTTCCGGCTTCTGCGGCAACGACATCAGGCAGTACCTGCACCGGCGCCCTCTCTGGAACCAGCTGCGGCAGGAGTACGAAGCCAAGGGCGAGAAGCTCGTGCCCTACTCCTGCCGGCACGGCTACGCCCACCGCGCCCACGTGATCTGCGACCTACCACCCAAGGTGGTGGCCGCGGCCATGGGCCACAGCGTCCAGACCCACCTGGCGGCCTACAGCCGCTGGTGCGGGGATGACGTGGTGGATGACGCCTTCACCAAGGCGGAGCAGCGCCTCCAGGCAAGCTGAGCTCACCACCCCCTCAAAACCGACTCCCCGCATACGACGGGAACCTATCTCGCTCGGTCGACCGCCCCCGCAAACCAGCCCCGTCCTCGGCAGATCACGTCGCGGCATGGCTCAGAGGCATGGTCAACCCAGGCAGCGACTGATTTGAAACGCTTATACCGAGTGAAGCGCCTTGCGACTGCAGCCCTACCACGACCGTGCTAGGAAATATATAAGGAAGCAACGCTCAAGGGTTCTAAATGAAAACAAGTGCTGAATTGGATGAATTTCTCATTGGCCTTGGAGCCAACGGCATGAGCTCAGAAGGGCTTTCAACAATCGAGAGCTATATACGCTCTTGCTGGGACAAAGGCGTCGAAATCGTATTAGAGCCTTCACTCCAGGGAGCGTATGGGACTTATAATCCAGAAACAAATGTCCTGACCATAGGCGCACCTGCTCTGTCTGACAATATTCAGCTTATAGAGACATTTGAGCACGAGTTCATCCATGTGCTTCAAGACGAGATAGATGGTCTAGACAACTCATCAATGTCGCCGCTTGGACTTCCTGTAAATGCTGAGGGATTTCAAGCTGTTAGCACTGCTTACACCACATCTGACCCAAGAACCCAAGCATTGGAGCTGGAGGCCCACAGCACCGAACATGCTCTTGACAATCCCGAAAGTACTTTAATGCGAGCCGCTTCTCCAATTGAACAGCAGCTTGCCGTCTCCTACGTGGCAGAAGGCCTGGATCCACTGGAAGCGAGCCTCCAGGCGTCTTTGGATGCTCCGCTTCTAGAGGGTCTTCTCGGGTGATCTACCCCCTATCTTCGACCTAAATACCGATACAAGAGTGAATGACTTCAGCGAAAGCATCCAACTATCACTGAACCCTCCCAGCGCGGGCTCCTCCACCACTTCCGACACGCAGCCAATGGCATCATCAGTGCCCGAATCTTTTGAGTTTGTCCAGCTTGCAAAGAATGGCCATGCGTTTCAATCAAAAGACGTCCTCCAGGCCATTGTCGAAAAAGAGAAGCGTCGAATCAAAGACGAGCAGATGGCCTGGAGAATTGGTGGGGCCATCATTGGAGGACTGCTCGGTCTAGGCGACGGATTCGATGTCGGCGATGTATTTATGGGTCTAGCCTTTTCAAACCTGGGAGGCCTTGGACACCAAGTGGCCTCACGCGAACAAATGGAGTTCCTAGAGAAGTGCAAGGCTGCCTGGATAGTTACTGCAGGATCGCCAATGGAACTGGCAAGCCGGATAGGCCAAGCCCGATCAAGGGTGATCGCGTACAGCGAGGGATGGCAAACCCCTTTAATCTTTAATCATCACCAGGGCCCCAGGGGTGACTATCTAGTCCCACTGGGCCTTGCGCATCAGCATGCTCGTGGCTTCCTCCAAGACGACAGCCGACAAGCAATGGTGGACACGTTTGAGCAGGATGACTTCATGATTCTTGCCAATCAACTCTATCCCGCGCCGGATAGCGCCATCAGGCTAGAAAGTATACGCAAGATCACTAAAGAACAGGCGATTGAGATGGACAAGTATGCCGATTCATTTGTCCACCACGCTGAACCCATAGCAATTGAGATCGAGGGCCAGCAAGCAGTTGCCTATCGAGTTCCCATTCCAGTCCACAGCGACTATTAACAAAATGAGCCTCCCTGACAGCGAAGAATATCAACGGATTCGCCGATCACTTCGCAAAGGCGCGATCGAGAGGAATGCGAAAACCGCCCTTATCTTGGGAGCAGCAGCCAGCGGTGCATTCTTTGGCCTGACTGGTCTCGCGGTCACAGCCGTAGGCGCAACAATTGCGGTTTCAGTGGCCAAGTGGAGGCAGGATCGCGCCAACTGATGGATCCGGCCAAGACATCCCGTTAAGAGTCCTCTACCGGAGTCGTCAGCAAGGATAAGGGTTAATTGTTACATCATCTCCCCAGATTCTTTTTGCTCCAGGCGGTGATCGTGGCCTCAACGTTCTCCAGGTGCCACTGCAGGGGCCCCCGACCCTGGGTGCAGCCCCAGCGTCGATAGTGCTTGCCGGCTTGCAACACCCCCCGCAGCCGCAGCTGGCGGAGGGTTTCACGGCTCATACCGAGTGCTTCACAGGCTTCTGCTGTTGTGACCCAGACCCGCTGGCGGGTTGGCGTTGTGGTGGTGTCCATCAGCCTCCTGCCAGCTGGGCGCGGAAGCGCTTGAGGGTCTCAATCAGCCAGGAGCGTCGGTAGCTCTTGACCTGACGCGGGGCCCCGTCAACGAACTGCTGGCGAAGCGGCGGCTCCTGGCCAAAGTCTGTCCGGTAGGCCTCTGCCACCAGCATCCCGGCCGAGCGGTACTTGGCACGCGGCAGCACTTCCTGGAACACCTCCAGCCAGGCATCGCTGAGAGTCAGTTCGTCGTCGGCGGGGGTGCCGGGCAGCAGTCCTGAACTGGCAGTGAGGACGTTGCTGCGGACGATGTCCTTGAACAGGAGCTGGTCGCGCTGATCCAGTCCACCCAGCCGCTCGAACAAGCCAATGCTGCGCTCCACCAAAGCGATCACCTCGGCCTCCCTGAGCCGAGGTGCGGGCGTGTCTACAGGAGCGGGCTGAGCCTGCTGGATGCTTTCCAGGAACCAGCCGTCCATCCACACCGCGAACGGTGCGCTGATCCAGCGGGCGAGGTCGACCGCGACCTGGGGATGGACCCAAGTGCCGCCGCCCTGGCCCTGGCGGGACTCGATCAGGTCAAACATCCGAATTTCGGAGGTTTCAGCCAGGGCATCGAGATAGGTCTGGCAGCGGTCGCTTTCTCGGTACTTGGACCATTGCTTGCCGTTGGCCCTGCACATAGCTGTGGCATTGACGTAGCCATCGGTGGTGCGCCGAGAAATCGGAGTGCCGTTCCAGGAACGGGAGACCAGAGCGGGGTGATCCATCGAGGCGAGAGGACTGACAGGAAAGGAGCCGGTGGTTGTGGTGTTCATCGGTCTGACAGCGGTGTGGCTGAACTCCCACCGGCGACGGCGGAGCGAATGGCGGTGTTGGCACTGATCCCGGGCCGCGGCGAAACCGGCCCGGCGAGCAGCAGCAGCAGGGTGCTGAGCTGAAAGAGGAGCCCCAGCAGCACCAAGCCACGCAGCCCGACGAGGCTGCTGGGTGTGACCGCCACGGTGGTGGGCCGGCGTGTGCGGCAGAAGGCCGGCAGCTGGGGGCGGCCCCCACCGCCCCGGCTGCTGGTGACGCCCATCAGAAGGGGGCCTCGTCGTCGTCATCGACGGCCCATCCGGTCGCGGTTCCGTCATCGGAGCCACGGCCCGTG
>CAIQIA010000010.1 GCA_903871775.1 uncultured cyanobacterium | reverse complement strand
AGTGGCCGCCGCTGTGGCCGCTGAATCCTCCACCGGCACCTGGTCCACTGTGTGGTCCGAGCTCCTCACCGACCTCGACTTCTACAAGGGCCGTTGCTACCGCATCGAAGACGTTCCTGGCGACAAGGAATCCTTCTATGCCTTCATCGCCTATCCCCTCGACCTGTTCGAGGAAGGCTCCATCACCAACGTTCTGACCTCCCTGGTCGGCAACGTGTTCGGCTTCAAGGCGCTGCGTCACCTGCGCCTCGAAGACATCCGCTTCCCCCTGGCGTTCATCAAGACCTGCATGGGTCCGCCGAACGGCATCCAGGTTGAGCGTGACCGTATGAACAAGTACGGCCGTCCCCTGCTGGGTTGCACCATCAAGCCGAAGCTCGGCCTGAGCGGCAAGAACTACGGCCGTGTGGTGTACGAGTGCCTCCGCGGCGGTCTCGACTTCACCAAGGACGACGAGAACATCAACTCCCAGCCCTTCCAGCGCTGGCAGAACCGTTTCGAGTTCGTCGCCGAGGCCGTCAAGGCTGCGGAACAGGAGACCGGCGAGCGCAAGGGTCACTACCTCAACTGCACCGCCGCCACTCCTGAGGAGATGTATGAGCGGGCCGAGTTCGCCAAGGAACTGGGTCAACCCATCATCATGCACGACTACATCACCGGTGGCTTCACCGCCAACACCGGTCTTGCCAAGTGGTGCCGCAAGAACGGGATGCTGCTGCACATTCACCGCGCCATGCACGCGGTGATCGACCGCCATCCCAAGCACGGCATCCACTTCCGTGTGCTCGCCAAGTGTCTGCGCCTCTCCGGCGGTGACCAGCTGCACACCGGCACCGTGGTCGGCAAGCTGGAGGGCGACCGCCAGTCGACCCTCGGCTACATCGACCAGCTGCGTGAATCCTTCGTTCCCGAAGATCGCAGCCGCGGCAACTTCTTCGACCAGGACTGGGGCTCAATGGGCGGCGTCTTCGCCGTGGCCTCCGGTGGTATCCACGTGTGGCACATGCCGGCCCTCGTCAGCATCTTCGGTGACGATTCGGTGCTGCAGTTCGGTGGTGGTACCCACGGTCACCCCTGGGGTTCTGCCGCTGGTGCCGCTGCCAACCGCGTGGCCCTCGAGGCCTGCGTCAAGGCCCGCAACGCCGGTCGCGAGATCGAGAAGGAAGGCCGCGACATCCTCACGGAAGCCGCGAAGCACAGCCCCGAGCTGGCCATCGCCCTCGAGACCTGGAAAGAGATCAAGTTCGAGTTCGACACCGTCGACAAGCTCGACGTCAAGTGATCGTCTTCAGGTGACGGAAGGGAGTGGCCATAACCACTCCCTCGCACCTGGCGCAACACACCCTTCACCCCAAGGATCAGCATGCCCTTCAAGAGCACCGTGGGTGACTATCAAACAGTCGCCACACTGGAGACCTTCGGCTTCCTGCCGCCGATGACCCAGGACGAGATCTATGACCAGATCGCGTACATCATTGCCCAGGGCTGGAGCCCTGTGATCGAGCACACCCACCCCAGCCGTTCCATGGCGACCTACTGGTCGTACTGGAAGCTCCCCTTCTTCGGGGAGAAGGATCTCTCGGCCATCGTGAGTGAGCTCGAGTCCTGCCATCGCGCCTACCCCGACCACCACGTCCGGCTCGTGGGCTACGACGCCTACACCCAGAGCCAGGGTTCCTGCTTCGTTGTCTTCGAAGCACGCTGAATCGGTCCATCCGGTCCCTGCTGACGCAGGGACCTTTTTTCACCAGCTTTTTCATTCACGGGGCGGAAATGGCCAAGCAATCGAGTCGCGACGCAGCCCTGGCACGCCGGATGGCGCTGTCCTCGGGAGGAAAGACCGCCGAGAACCGCCACTCCACGGCGACCGGTCGCGTCCGCACCGCCGCCGACGCCCGCCCCAGCCGCACCCAGACACCGGCCCCTCAGGCCCCGGCTGCCATCAGCCGCCCCGAGCCCGTGGTGGCCCGGCGGTTGAGCGCCGAGCCCTCGGCCCCCCGGCAACACACCCAGGCCACCCGCATCGCCAACCCCAGCCGCGATCTGGTGCTGAGCCGCCGGGAGGCCCTCAGCCGCCGTGGCAAGCGGGCCGACACCAGCCGCGACCGCACCCGCGTGGATGTCGCCCGGGAGGAGGCCAGCAAGCCCGCCGCAGCCGCTCCGGTCGCGGCCAGCACGGAGCACAAATGCCAGTGCCAGGAGGGCAAGAGCCGTGAGGTCGCCCCCCAGCGCACCCGCCTGAGCCTCGAAACGCCGGCCCCGGGGTCCAGCCGCAGCAACGGCCGCAGCTCTGCGGTCAAGCGCACCGCCCAGCACAACCCCAGCCGCGCCCTGGTGCTGGCCCGCCGCGAAGCCCTCAGCCAGCGGGGCAAGCTCGCAAACACCCCCCGCGGCACCGGCACGGCGGCGGTGGTGCGGCAGTCCAACCCCGATCTGAACAGCCGCGAACTCGCCCTCAAGATCCGTGAGCTGCGCAGCCGCAGCGGCGCCGCCGCCGCCACCGGCATCAGCAGCGGTCCCGCCCGTCCATCGGGCCCCCGACGCCGGGCACCCGAGGCCAGCGGCCCCGCCCCTGCCCAGGACGCCCCCTGGAAAGTGGGCGCCAGCACGACCAGCCGCGGGCAGGTGGTGACCGGCACCATGGCCAACCGCTCCGACAAGACCACCGGCAACGAGGCCAGCACCTGCCGTCCGATTACCGGCACCGAATACCTCGGCTCCGAGATCTTCCGCAGCTTCTGCGGCAGTGACGCCCGCCCCCTGCAACCCGACAAGGTGCGGGTGAGCGCCACCAGCCACGGCAACCGGGTCACCGGCAACGAGGTGGGCCGCTCCGAGAAGGTCACCGGTGACGAACCCGGCACCTGCAAGACGATCACCGGCACCGAATACATCGGTGCCGACCAGTCGGCCGCCTGGTGCGGCACCGGCAGCCCCTCCCCCCGCAAGGTGGGCCTCAGCCAGACCCAGGCGGGCCGCCCGGTCTCCGGGGTGATGGTGGGCCGTTCAGAAAAAGTGACCGGCGATGAGCCCGGATCGGGCCGTCAGATCACCGGCGACCAGTACGTGACCGAACCGCTGCAGCGCCAGGTGCCCGGCCAGGCGCCGGCCAAGGTGAACAGGTTCAACACCCTGCGGGGCACCGGCGTCACCGGCACCCACGTGGGCCGCTCCGACAAGATGACCGGGGACGAGCCCGGCAGCTGCCGCCTCATCACCGGTGACGAATACATCGGCAGCGAGCAGTACGACCGCTTCTGCGGCACGCGGCCAGCCCCCGAGGCCCCCAAGGTGGGCTTCAGCCTCACCCAGCGCTCCCTGGTGGTGAGCGGCACCCGCACCGGCCGTTCCGAGAAGGTGACCGGCGACGAGGCCGGCACCTGCAAGGCCGTCACCGGCACCCCCTACGCCGGCTTCGACGAGGCGGGCAGCTGGTGCGCCGGCCCCCAGGTGCAGCAGATCCGCCAGCGCACGCCCATGGGCGCCGCCACCCCCGGGGCGCGCCTCACGGGGCAGCAGCCCGGCATCGGCGGCAGCCTGACGGGAGCGTCCCGCGGGGCCTGTGAACCGATCAGCGGCACCCCGTACATCGGCAGCGACCAGTTCGCCGAGGCCTGCCCCAGCGACGTGAGCGGCGCGGCCGACATGCCCCAACCCCTGGAGGGCGCCCCCTGGGAGCGCTTCAGCGTCACCTCCCCCGCCCGGGCCGTGACCGGCACCCGCACCGACGTCCAGGGTTCGGCCCGCATCACCGGCCCCTTTGACCGCGCCGGCAACAAGGTGACCGGCACCGAACAGTTCCGCTTCGATCGTCGTCCTGCGGTCGCGGCCCCGGCTCCGGCGGAAGCCGGCGACGCGGCTCGCCCCATCTCCCGGGTGACCGGCGAAGGATCGGGCCACAAGATCACCGGCGATGACTGGGATCGTGGTGACCGGGTCACCGGCACCGAAGGGGTCTCGGCCCGTCGCCGCAACCCCAGCCGCAGCGGCCCCGTCGGCGCCATGGCCATGCTCCAGCAGAAGCGCAACGACACGGTCGAGCAGCCCGTGAGCCGGGTGACCGGTTCGAGCGGCAACACCGACAAGGGCTCCCTGATCACCGTCTCCGGAGGTGCCCGAGGCTGATGCCCCGACGTCCTGCCCTCCCCCCACGGTCCCTGGCCCCGACGGCCCCGCGCCGGCGGCCCACACCGGCTGATGCCGCCGCCAGCGGTCAGCCGCTGCGCCGGCCGGGTCCCGCGGGCTGGCCCCGGGACCGTCACCCCCTCACCGACGGCGCCGCCAACGATCTGCTGCAGCGCTACGACGAACGCACCAAGCAGGCCTTCGACCGGATCGTGCCGGTGCTGAAGGAGCTGTCAGCCCAGCAGCACGAGCCCGACTTCGTGGCCCGGGCCCAGGCGATCGCCGTGCGCGAGCTGGGATTTCAGCTGCCCCTGCCGCTGCTCGAGAACGCCTGGGTGACCCAGCTCGACATGCGCACCCTCTTCGCCTGGTGCGTCTTCGAGACCTACCAACAGGTGAGCACGGGCTTCTTCCGCGACCATCCCCTGGCCGCCAGGGACAGCGACGGATTCCAGCAGTTCCTGCTCGACTGCGGCTTCCACCTGCTGGACATCACCCCCTGCGCCGACGGCAGGCTGGCCCATGCCATCGCCTATGCCCTGCGCATTCCCACCAGCTGCGTGCGCCGCCGCCCCCATGCCGGGGCCCTGTTCGACGTCGAGAACACCGTCGACCGCTGGGTCAAGACCGAACACCGGCGCTACCGCGAGGCGGTGCCCAACGAGGCCCATGCCCCCACCCGCTACCTGAAGGTGGTGGTTTATCACTTCAGTTCGCTGGATCCCGGCCACGAGGGCTGCGCCGCCCACGGCTCCGACGATGCCGCCGCCCGTCGGGCGGGCATGGACCGGCTCGAGGCCTTCCGCCAGGCGGTGGAGAACAGCTTCTGCTGCGGCGCCTCGGTCGATCTGCTGCTGCTGGGCCTCGACACCGACACCGACACCCTGCGGGTGCATGTGCCTGACCGCGACGGCCGGGTGGAGCTGGACCAGTGGCTCGATGCCGCCGAGCTCTACGGCGCCACGTCGGGTCTTTCGGCCGACGCCGCCCGCGCAGCCCTGCTGGAACGGGTCACGGCCGCGGCGCCGGGTCCCGTCGATGGGGGCATGGCCCGGCTGCTGGCCCGGCTGATCGAACACAACATCTCCCAGATCGACTACGTGCGTTGGTTCCACGGCGGCGCCTACAGCGATGCCGGCCATGCCGAACGCTTCATCGGCGTGGGCATCGGCTTCAAGGAGATCCATCTGCGCAACCTCACCTACTTCGCCCATCTCGACACGGTGGAAGAAGGGGCCGATGACCTGGACGTGGGCATCCGCATCTTCCGGGGGCTGAACGTCTCCCGCGGACTGCCCATCCCGGTGGTGGTGCGGTTCGACTACCGCGGCACCGTGCCGGGGGCGCGGGAGCGGGCGATCGAACACGGCGAACGGGTGATGGAGGCCCTGCGCCTTCGCTACGCCGACCTGGCCTCGATGGGCCTGCTGTTCCTGCTGCTGTCGGTGCGGGACCGCGATCGCGACATCCCGGCCGAGACCGTGCGCTCCACGATCACCTTCGCCCCGACGGGAGGCCACTGAGATGCTCATCTGCAAGGTCGTCAAACCACTGGTCTCCACCAACCGCATCCCAGACTTTGAGCACAAGCACCTGCAGGTGGTGCTCGACGGCAGCACCAAGAAGGTGGCCGTCGATGCCGTGGGCTGCGTGCCCGGCGACTGGGTCATCTGCGTCGGCAGTTCCGCCGCCCGCGAAGCCGCCGGCAGCAAGTCGTACCCAAGCGATCTCACGATCGTGGGGATCATCGACCACTGGGAACCCGACCCACCGAAACCCCCAGCGGCGCCCGCTGCACCGGCACCGGCACCGGGGGGAGCCTGATGGAGATCATGCAGGTGGTCGGCTCCCTGGTCTGCACCCATCGCGTGCCCGGTCTGGGCCACTGGAACCTGCGGGTGCTGCGCACCGGCAAGGGAAAGCTCAGCGTCGCCGTCGACCCGGTGGGGGCCTCCCCCGGCAACTGGGTCTTCACCGCCAGCGGCTCGGCCGCCCGCTTCGCCTGCGGCGATCCCGAGGCCCACACCGATCTGACGATCGGCGGGATCATCGACCACTGGTCACCGGACGGTTGACCGCCTCACCGCCCCCTCTCCCGTTCGCCCCCGCCTGCCGCCATGACCAGCTCCTCCCCCCGCCAGCCCTCCAGCCGCCGCCGCAGCAACGCCCGTCCGGCGGCGGCTTCCTCTGGGCCGCCGGCCCTGCCGGCAGCTATAGAATCAGCCGCCGCCCCGACCCCTGAGGCCGGGTCCGAACCCGCCGCCACCACGCCGGCGGAGCCCAGCACCCCCGACACCACGCCGGTTCCGCCGGCCCCGCGCCCGGCGCGGTCAACCCCTTCCACCCGCACCCGCAGCACCGCCATGACCTCTTCCGTTCAGGGGATCGCCCTCGGCATGATCGAGACCCGTGGCCTGGTGCCCGCCATCGAGGCCGCCGACGCCATGACCAAGGCCGCCGAGGTCACCCTGGTGGCCCGCGAATTCGTCGGCGGCGGCTATGTGACCGTGATGGTGCGCGGCGAGACCGGCGCCGTGAACGCCGCGGTGCGGGCCGGTGCCGATGCCTGCGAGCGGGTCGGCGATGGCCTGGTGGCCGCCCACATCATTGCCCGTCCCCACGCCGAAGTGGAGCCGGCCCTGGCGGCCAGCCCGGCCGGCGCCCGCCGCAGCTGATGGGCATGACCGCCACCGTGCACCCACGGGTGCTGGCCTATCTGGGTCGGGCCCTCAGCCTCGAACTGTCGGCCGTGCAGCAGTACATGACCCAGGCCTCCCTGGCGGACTCGTGGGGCGACCGCGAGGCCGCCGACCGCTTCCGCCACGAGACCGTCGAAGAGATGCAGCATGCCGAGCGCATCGTCGCCCGCATGATCAGCCTGGGGGTCGCCCCCGGCGCCTCCCAGCTCCGGACCGTCAGCACGGCCCCCACCCTGGAGGGCCTGCTGGAGCG
The DNA here is from genome assembly GCA_903871775.1 of uncultured cyanobacterium. Lineage (GTDB taxonomy): Bacteria > Cyanobacteriota > Cyanobacteriia > PCC-6307 > Cyanobiaceae > CAIQIA01. The sequence goes on along the minus strand of CAIQIA010000010.1, from coordinate 33,664 downwards.
CAACACCGAGCTGGAGGATCAGCTCATCCGCCATTACGCCGAAGCCAGCCGCTTCTGCCAGCAGATCCAGGACAGCGAGAACCTCAGCTTCTTCGAGGCGCTGCTCGCCGAGGAACAGTCCCACGGCCGTGAGGTGGCCGCCTGGCTGGCCGACCAGCAGGGGCCGATGCCGGTGGCCCTCGCCCGCGCCCCCCGCTGAGCTGAGACCTTGTCCCCCTCTCCGCCGCTGGTCGCCCAGCTCGTCTGGCTCCTCCCCCTCTACGGCTTCAGCGGCATGCTGCTGTCGCTCCCCTGGGCCAGCGGTCTGATCAAGCGGGAGGGGCCCCGGCCGGCGGCTTATCTCAACCTGATCGTCACCCTGGTGGCGGTGCTCCACGGCAGCCTGCTGCTGCGCGAGGTGCTGCTGCACGGGGCGCTGCACATCGACTTTCCCTGGTTCCAGGCCGCCGACCTCGACCTGCGCATCGGTTTTGACCTCAGCGTCACCAACCTGGCGGCACTGGAGTTCGTCACGGGCATGAGCCTGCTGGGCCAGGTGTTCGCCCTGGGTTACCTCGACAAGGAATGGTCGCTGGCCCGCTTCTACGCGCTGGTGGGCTTCTTCGAAGGGGCGATGGCCGGGGTGGTGCTCAGCAGCAACCTCTTCCTGAGCTTCTTTCTGCTCGAGATGCTCACCCTCTCGACCTACCTGCTGGTGGGCTTCTGGTACGCCCAGCCCCTGGTGGTGACGGCGGCCCGGGATGCCTTTCTCACCAAGCGGGTGGGCGATGTGATGCTGCTGATGGGCCTGGTGGGCCTGTCGGCCGCGGCTGGATCGCTCGAATTCGACGACCTCTACGCCTGGGGCGGAAGCCTCGAGCGCGCCGGCGCCGTGGGCACCCTGGCGCCGACCCTGCTGGGCCTTGGGCTGATCGCCGGACCGATGGGCAAATGTGCCCAGTTCCCCATGCACCTGTGGCTCGATGAGGCCATGGAGGGTCCCAACCCGGCCTCGATCCTGCGCAACTCGGCGGTGGTCACCTGCGGTGCCCTCGTGCTCCTGAAGGTGATGCCGCTGCTGCGCATCTCGCCCCTCGCCCTGGTGGTGCTGGTGGTGGTCGGCGCGGTGAGTGCCCTGGGCGGAGCCCTCGTGGCCCTGGCCCAGGTCGACCTCAAGCGGGCGTTCTCCTACGGCACCACCTCGTATCTGGGGCTGGTGTTCCTGGCGATCGCCCTGCAGCAGCCGGCGGTGGCCCTGCTGCTGCTGTTCGCCCACGGCCTGGCCAAGGCCCTGATCTTCATGAGTGTCGGCAGCATCATCGCCACCACCAACTGCCAGGACATCACCGAACTGGGCGGTCTGGCCGGCCGCATGCCCGCCACGACAAGCGCCTACCTGGTGGCGGCCGCAGGGCTGACGGGGCTGCTGCCCCTGGGCTGCTTCTGGTGCTTCACCCCGCTCGTGCAGGCCTTCATGGCCAGCCAGCCGCTGCTGGCGTTCGTGGTGCTGCTCACCAACGGCCTCACGGCCGTCAATCTTGTGCGGGTCTACCGGCAGGTGTTTTTGGACCAGCCCCACCCCAAGACCCGGCGCACCCCGGAGGTGAACTGGCTCATGGCCCTGCCGATGGTCAGCCTCACGGTCGTGGTGCTGCTGACGCCGGCGGTGTTCGCCCGGCTGGCCCTGCTGCCGGGCCTCGACGCCCTCGATCCCCTGGCAGCGGCGCTGGTGCTGGCCAGTGGAGCGGGCGGGGTCGCCGTCGGCCTTATGCTGCCCCTGCAGCGCTTCTCGGCCCGGTCAGCCCAGCCGACCCTGCGCTGGTTCCAGGACCTGCTGGCCAACGACTTCTACACCGCCCAGCTGTACCGCAACACGATCGTGGCCTTCGTGGCTGCCGTGGCCCAGACGGTGGAACGCTTCGATCAGGTGGTCGTGAGCGGCCTGGCCCGCCGCCTGGGCACCGCCTCCCTGGCCAGTGCCGAAAGCCTGCGGTTCGGCGTCAGCGGCCAGCTGCAGAGCTATGTGCTCACGGCGGTGGTGGCCCTGGTGCTGCTGCTCTCCGGCCTGGTCTGGATCCACGGATGACATCGCCATGACCCTGTCGCTGCTGCTGCTGATTCCCGCCCTCGGCGCCCTGCTGCTGCTGTTGCTTCCGGCGGGCCTGCCGCCCCAGCGCGGACGGGTGTTCACCCTGGTGGTGCTGGCCCTGCAGCTGATGTGGAGCCTGCGGGTGCTGCTGGCCTTCGATCCGACCCAGGGGGGCCTGCAGCTGCAGGAATCCGTGACCTGGGTGGGTCTGATCGGCCTGGATTACCGGCTGGGCATCGATGGCCTGTCGCTGCCCCTGGTGCTGCTCAACAGCGCCCTCACCCTGGTGGCGGCCCTCTGCACCCGCGACCTGAGCCAGCGACCACGGCTCTACTTCGCCCTGCTGATGCTGATCAGCGCCGCCGTGAACGGGGCGTTCCTGGCCGACAACCTGCTGCTGTTCTTCCTGTTCTACGAGCTGGAGCTGATCCCCCTCTGGCTGCTGATCGCCGTCTGGGGTGGCGCCGGCCGGGCTGTCGCGGCCACCAAGTTCCTGATCTTCACCGCCGTCTCGGGCTTCCTGATCCTCGGATCGTTCCTGGGGCTGGCCTTCACCACCGGATCGGTCGACTTCAGCATCAGCCCGCTGCTGGCGGGCAGCCTGCCCCTGGCCAGCCAGCTGACGCTGCTGCTGCCGCTGCTCATCGGCTTCGGCATCAAGATCCCCCTGGTGCCCTTCCACACCTGGCTGCCCGATGCCCACACCCAGGCCTCGACGCCGGTGTCGGTGCTGCTGGCTGGGGTGCTGCTCAAGCTCGGCACCTATGGCCTGCTGCGCTTCGGCCTCGGCCTCTTCCCCGAAGCCTGGGCGGTGCTGGCCCCATGGCTGGCGGGCTGGGCGGCCCTGTCGGTGCTGTACGGCTCCTTGGCGGCCATCGCCCAGCGCGACATGAAACGGATGGTGGCCTTCAGCTCGGTGGGCCACATGGGCTATGTGTTGCTGGCGGCGGCCGCCGCCACCCCCATCAGCCTGCTGGGGGCGGTGTTCCAGATGGTGAGCCATGGGGTGATCTCGGCCCTGCTGTTCCTGCTGGTGGGGATCGTGTATCGCAAGACCGGCACCCGCGACCTGGAGGTGCTGCGGGGACTGCTCAATCCCGAACGGGGCCTGCCGTACACGGGGACCCTGATGATCCTGGGGGTGATGGCCAGTGCGGGGCTGCCGGGCATGGCGGGCTTCATCTCCGAATTTCTGATCTTCCGCGGCAGCATCACGCCCTTTCCCGTCGCCACCCTGGTCTCGATGGTGGGCTCTGCCCTCACCGCCGTCTACTTTCTGCTGCTGGTCAACCGGGCCTTCTTCGGGCGGCTGGCGATCACGCCCCCCCAGGATGCCCGGCTGGATGCACTGCTGGACGTGCGACTGGCACCGGTGGCCCTGCGGGAGACCGTGCCGGCCACGGCCCTGGCCATCGCCGTGGTGGCCATCGGCCTGCTGCCTGCAGGTCTGGGCCACCTGAGTGAGGCGGCGAGCCAGGTGATGGCCCTCGATCTGCTGCCCGGAGGCGCCGGCTGATGCCCGTCATTCCCGCCCTGCTTGCCCACCCCGGCACCCCGGTGCCAGCCGCCGAACTGCAGCGGCGGCTGCTGGCGGGGGAAACCCTGCTGGCCGACAGCGCCGACCATCTGCTGCAGGTGGTGGATGTGCTGGCCAGCTACGGAGAGGTGCTCGATGCCTACAGCCGCAACCTCATCTACCAGGCCGAAGCCCAGTTTCTCAATCCCTTCCCGGTGCTGCGGTTCCTCGACGGTGACCCCAGCCCCGCCAGGATCTGGCGGCACCTGCTCCACGATCGCATCAACTTCGAGTACGCCGAATACTGCATGAAGGCGATGCTCTGGCATGGCACCGGTGGTCTCGATGCTTACCTCGACAGCCCTGAATTTCTCGACGGCTGTGCCACCATCATCGCTCGCAAGCGGCGCCGGGATCCTTTGCTGGCCCTGCTGAATCCGCTGTTTCCCGGGTTTCTGCCGGAACTGATCCGCACCGCCGCCACCACCCATGCCCTGGGTCAGTTCTGGCGCGTGATGAGCGATCTGTTCCGGGATCTGGCCATCGCCGAGCACGAGGGCCGGGTGCAGTCGATCGCCGATGTCGTCGGCTTTCTGCGGGATGGCCTGGTGGCGGCGGCGGGGCTGCCGATCACCTACTCGGTCGAGATCGCCGGCGAGCGCTGCTGGGTGCTGCCCCCCGAAGCGGGGCTCACCTTCCTCGTCGATGTGGCCGTTCCCTACGTTGAGGCGGTGTTCCTGCGTGGAACACCGTTCCTGGGCACCGTGTCGTTCAACGCCCAGGCGGGTCAGATCCCTGTGGACCAGTCGCGCTTCGCCTACGGAGCCCTCTACGCCGACCCGCTGCCGACGATGGGGGCCGGCATTCCGCCGAGCCTGCTGATGCAGGACATGTACCGCCATCTGCCGGAACGGCTCCATGGCTGGTACCGCCGCCGGGGGCGCGGCGAAGGCGACGTGCGGGTGAAGATCTGCATGAGCTTCCAGAAGGCGATGTTCTGCGTCACCAACGCCGCCATCGCCGGCACGCTGCCGGAAACACCAGACGAACGGGCCGCCTACGCCGGTGCCTGGGCCGAGCGGCTGGCGATCGCCCGCACCGACTGCCTGGCGGCGGAGCAAGACCGGCCCCGCCCCAGCGTGGGGTAGGGTCCATCCATGGACCCGTCCTGGACCCACCGCCAGCGTCCCGAACGCCTCGAGCGGCGCATCACCTTCGACGATTACGAGCCCACCCGCCGGTTCCTGGAACGGCTGGAGCAGCTGTCGGCGGCCGAGACCCGCTATCCCGACATCAGCTTCGGGCGCACCTACGTGAACCTGACCGTGCGGCCGCTGCAGGATGACGGGCCGGTCGAAGCAGACGACCAGGCCTTCGCCGCCCGCATTGATGCCCTGATCGACGAGCCGACGGACGGCTGATCAGCGTTGCGACGGGATCAGCGGCGGCGGCGGGAATCGATCTGCAGCAGGTCGCGCACCTGCTGCACCTGGCTGGCCAGGGCCGGGTCGCTGGCCAGGCGGCGTTCGACCTGCTGCACCGCATACATGACGGTGGTGTGATCCTTGCCGCCGAAGTGTTCGCCGATCTTGGGCAGGCTGAGGTCGGTGCACTGGCGCATCAGGTGCATGCCCACCTGGCGGGCCTGGCTGACGGCCCGTTTGCGGCTGCTGCTGCGCATGTCATCCGCACTGACACCGAACACCTCGGCGACCTTGTCGATCACCAGCGACGGATCGACGTCGGTGTCGGGCACAGCGGTGCCCAGCAGCGGGGCCACGGCTTCGACGGTCATCGGCAGGCCCGTGATCGACGCGAAGGCGACGGCGCGGGTGAGGGCCCCCTCGAGCTCGCGGATGTTGGAGGTGAAGCGACCGGCGATGTACTGGATCAGATCGCGGGGAAGCCGCATCTGCTCGACCTCGGCCTTCTTGTGCAGGATCGCCATGCGGGTCTCGAGGTCGGGCGCCTGGATGTCGGCGATCAGACCCATCGAGAAGCGTGAGATCAGCCGTTCCTGCAATCGCTGGATCTGGCTGGGGGGCCGGTCACTGGCGATGACGATCTGCCGGCCCGCCTCATGCAGGGCATTGAAGGTGTGGAAGAACTCCTCCTGGGTGTATTCCTTGCCCTCCAGGAACTGGATGTCGTCGACCAGGATCACGTCGCAGGCGCGGTAGCGATCGCGGAAGGCCTGCATGCCGTCCTTGCGGATCGCCTGGATCAGGTCATTGGTGAACTGCTCGGTCGAGACGTAGAACACCCGCGCCGCCGGGTCGATCTCGAGCCGGTAATGGCCAATGGCCTGCATCAGGTGGGTCTTGCCCAGGCCGACACCACCGCAGAGAAACAGGGGGTTGAATTCGCAACCGGGCGATTCGGCCACCGCCAGGGCGGCGGCATGGGCCATGCGGTTGTTGGGCCCCACCACGAACCGCTGGAAGACGTAACGGGGATTGAGGTTGGTGCGCAGGCGGGGGGGTGCCGCCGCCGCCGCCGGTGCAGCTGGTACCGGGGCCGCCGCTGGCGCGCTGGGCGGCTGGGGCGCGGCCCCGGGGGCGCCATCGCCGTCACCGCCGGCATGGCTGATGCGCACCTCGACCGGCGCGGCGGCATGGGCACTGGCCAGATCGCAGATCAGCCCCTGGTAATTGCGCCGGAGCCAGCCGGCGGCGAAGGGGTTGGGGGCTTCGAGGTGGAGCTGCCCGCGACCGCTGGAGAGGCAACGGGCCGGACGGATCCAGGTTTCGAACGTCGGTTTGCTGAGGCTCGACTGGAGCTCGGCCCGCACCCGGGCCCAGAGGTCGCCGTCACCGCCGTGGTCAGGTTCCTGGACGGGGACGGCGGACACGGCGATGGGAAGAGTCCGGGGCTGGGCTGGGGGAAATCCGAATATAGGGGGAGTGCCCCGGCCCCACAGCCGCGGCAAGACTGCAGTTCCGCACCATTCGCGAGCCTTGACCGTGCCCCCGCTTCTGCGCCAGTCCCTGCCGCTGGCGGCCCTGCTGCTGCTGGCCGGATGCCAGTGGCCCCTGCGCCAGCCCCAGGCCCGGCAGGCCCTGTCGGTGACCAGTGGCCCGCCGCCGGCGCCGGCCCGGGTCGACAACAATTTCGTCGCCGATGCCGTCGCCCGGGTGGGTCCGGCGGTGGTGCGCATCGACACCCGCAAGGAGGTGGTCAACCCGATGGGCGGCATCTTCGGCGGCGGTCCGCCGGTGCAGCAGCAGGAGGGCCTGGGGTCGGGCTTCATCACCAATGCCGACGGCGTGCTGCTCACCAATGCCCACGTGGTCGACGGAGCCGACACCGTGTCGGTGACCCTGCCCGACGGGCGCAGCTTCCCGGGCAAGGTTGTGGGGGCCGATCCCCTCACCGACGTGGCCGTGGTCAAGGTGGCGGCCCAGGGCCTGCCGGTGGCACCCCTCGGGGATTCGGGCAAGGTGCGGCCAGGTGAATGGGCGATCGCCATCGGCAATCCCCTCGGCCTCGACAACACGGTGACGCTGGGGATCGTGAGCGCCACGGCCCGCACCGACGCCCTCGGCAGCGGCCAGCGCGTCGCCTACATCCAGACCGATGCCGCCGTGAATCCGGGCAACAGCGGCGGACCGCTGATCAATGCCGCCGGCCAGGTGATCGGCATCAACACCGCCATCCGCCAGGCGCCGGGCGCCGGCCTGAGCTTTGCGATCCCGATCAACAAGGCCCAGGCGGTGGCCGACCAGATCCTGCAGCGGGGCCGCGCCAGCCATCCGTACCTGGGGGTGCGGTTGCAGGCGCTGACACCGCAACTGGCGCGGGAGGTGAATGCCACGGGCAACCGCTGCCGCCTGCCCGAACGCAACGGGGTGGTGGTGGTCGACGTGGCCCAGGGCAGCCCGGCCGACCAGGGGGGCCTGCGGGCCTGCGACCTGATCGTGAAGGTGGACGGCCAGGAGGTGAAGAGCCCCTCGGATGTGCAGGTGGCCGTCGACCGGGGCCGGGTCGGCGTGGCGCTGCCGGTGGTGGTCGAACGCCAGGGCCGGAGCGAGAACCTGCAGGTGAAGCCCGGCGAACTTCCGCGCTGATGCCGCAGCTGGTGGTGCTGGCCCGCCGGCCCGCCCCGGGGCGGGGCAAGACCCGCCTGCAGGGGCGGCTGTCGCTCGAGGCCTGCGCCCGGCTGCAGGCCCGGCTGCTCGACCACACCCTGGCGGTGGCCGAGGCCTGGGCGGGCGAGACCGGCGGCACGGTGCAGCTGCAGCTGGCGGCGGCCGGCCCCCGCAGCTGCCGGCGCGACCCCTGGCGGGCCTGGCAGCCGCAACCCCAGGGGGCCGGTGGCCTGGGGCTGCGGCTGCAGCGGGCCCTGGTGACGGCCCGGCGCCGGGGCAATGGGTCGGTGCTGCTGATCGGCGCCGACCTGCCCGACCTGGCGGTGCAGGACCTGCTGCAGGCCAGCGCAGAACTGCGACAACGACCGCTGGTGCTGGGGCCGGCGGCGGATGGCGGCTACTGGCTGCTGGGGCTGGCGGCGTCGGTGCCGACGGCCGTGGCCGGTGGCCGGTTGCTGGCTGGCATTCCCTGGGGTGGGGATCAGGTGCTGGCCACCACCCGGGCCCGCGCCGATGCCCTGGGCCTGGCGGTGGGGCTGCTGCGAACGGCCTGGGATCTCGACCGGCCCGCGGATCTGGCGCCATGGCTGGAATGAGCGGCGACGGACGACGGCCCGACGACTGGAGTGTGGTGGTGCCGGTGCTGAACGAAGCCGACGAACTCGGCGGACTGCTGGCGGGGGTGGCCGCGGCGGGGGAGGTGTGGGTGGTGGATGGCGGCAGCGATGACGGCAGCCGCACCATCGCCCGCCGGATGGGTGCCCATGTGATCACCGGGGTCAGGGGGCGCGGCATCCAATTGCAGCGGGGGGCCGCCGAGGCGAGCCGGCCGTTTCTGCTGCTGCTGCACGCCGATGTGCGGCTGCCTGAGGGCTGGGCGCCGCTGCTGGCGGCGGCCCTGGAGCAACCGGGGGTGGTGGCGGCGGCCTTTCGGTTGCGGGTGCGGGGGCCCGGCTGGAAGCTGCGCCTGCTCGAGCGGCTGGTGGACCTGCGCAGCGGCTGGGGCCAGCGGCCCTACGGCGACCAGGGGCTGGCGTTGCGGCGCAGCACCTACCTGGCGGTGGGCGGCGTGCGGCCGTTGCCGCTGATGGAAGACCTGGAGCTGGTGGAACGCCTGGCCCGCCACGGCCGGCTGGCGCTGGTGCCGGCGGCGGTGCGGGTGTCAGACCGGCGCTGGCGGGCCCTGGGGGTGTGGCGCACCGCCTGGCGCAACGCCCGGCTGCGACGGGCCTGGCGCCGGGGGGAGAATCCGCAGGGGCTGGCCGAGCTGTACCAGCAGGGGCAGAGAAGCGGGCCAGGAAGAGCCGGTCCTGACCCTCAGCGGCTGTACCAGAAGGCGCAGCGCACGCCGTCGGGTTCGAGGGTCCAGCCCTGGCGCTGGTAGAAGTCAATGACGTCGGGATCGGCGAAGAGCGTCGCCCGCTCGACCCCCAGGGTCTGCAGACGCTCGACGATGGCCTGCATCAGGCCGCGGCCGAGGCCCGAGCGCTGGTAGAGCGGATGGATCGCCAGGTCCCAGATCGTGGCGTCGAGCACCCCATCACCGGTGCAGCGAGCGAAACCCACCAGCCGCGGCACCCGGGGATCATGGCGCCAGAGGCCCACCACCAGCAGGCTGTTGTCGAGGGCCCGCCGCACCCGCCGCAGGGGCCGGCGGCTCCAGCCGACGGCGTCGCACAGCTGCTCGAGTTCCACCAGGTCGATGGGCCGCTCGAAGCTGGCCACCAGCCGCAGGCGATCGCTGGCGGTGGGCAGCTCCCGGCAGGTGCTGCCGTAGAGGTCGTGCAGCAGCGGATCGTCCGGGGCGCTGATGGATCCGACGGCCGGGGACGAGACCATGGTGGAGGGGCGAACGCCGGCGGCGGTGGGGAATGACTGGTTTGGTCGACTGTAGTCAGGTCGTGGCGGCTCAGAGGCTGGCCAGCCCCCGCTCCTGCAGCGACGCCAGCTGGGCATAGAGGCCCCCCTGGCGCCGCAGCTCATCGTGGCGGCCCTGCTCGACCACCGCACCCCGCCGCAGCACCACGATCCGATCCGCCGCCTCGACGGTGGCCAGGCGGTGGGCGATGACAATGGCGGTGCGGCCGCTGAGCATCCGTTCGAGGTCGCGCTGCAAGGCGGCTTCGGTGGAGGGGTCGAGAAAGGCCGTGGCCTCGTCCATCACAAGCACCGCCGGATCCCTCACGGCGACCCGGGCGACGGCCAGCAGCTGCCGTTCCCCCGAACTGAGGTTGCCGCCCCGTTCGCGCAGGGGCGTGTCGAGGCCCCGGGGCAGGTGCTGCAGCAGCCCGTCGAGGCCCAGGTCATGGCAGAGGCGGCTGAGGGTGGCGTCGCTGAGGTCATCGCCCAGGCGCAGGTTGTCGGCCACGGTGCCGCTGAACAGGAACGTGTCCTGCAGCACCACCCCCAGCCGCCGGCGCAGGTCGGCCAGGGGCAGTTCGCGGATGTCGACGCCATCCAGCAGGATGCGACCGCTCTGGGGTTCGTAGAGCCTGCAAAGCAATCGGATGATGGTGCTCTTGCCCGACCCCGTCGGACCCACCAGGGCCACGTGCTCACCGGGGGCGATCTCGAGCTGCAGATGGCGCAGGATCGGTTCGTCGGGGCGGTAGCCGAAGCAGACGTCGTCGAAGGTCACCGCCCCGCCGCCGCCATGGCGGGCCGGTGGCAGGGGCCGGCCGGCGGCGGGATCGGCTTCGGTGTCCAGCTCCCGCAGTTCACCGATCCGTTCGATGGCGGTGAGCCCCCCCTGCAGCTGGGTGAAGCGTTCGGCCATCTGCCGCAGCGGATCGAACAGGCGCTGGGAATAGAGGATGAACGTGGTGAGGGTGCCCAGGCCGATCACGCCGCCCGTGACGAGGCTGCCCCCGAGGGCCAGCACCAGGGCGATGGCCACCAGCGCCACCCACTCGAGCAACGCCGAGATGGCGCTGTCGTAAAACACCGTGCCATCGATCGCACGGCGGTAACGCTCGCTGGTGCGGGCAAAGGCGGCGCTGTTGTGGGCCTGCCGGCCGAACATCTGCACCACCTCCAGCCCCTGCAGGTTCTCCTGCAGGTCGGCATTGAGCTGCGACAGCTCTTCGCGCACGCGGTAGTTGGCGCGGCGGTAGCGTTGCTGAAGGCGGATCACCAGCCAGCCCATCGGCAGCTGCAGGGCCAGCAGCATCAGCCCCAGCCGCAGTTCGGTCGACAGCATCAGGGTCGCGATCACCACCAGGGTGACCACATCGGCCAGCACACCGATGGCACCGGTGCCCACCAGTTCGGTGAGGGCCTCGACGTCACTGGTGAGGCGGGTGAGCAGCTTGCCCACCGGCGTGCGGTCGTGCACCGCCAGCGGCAGGGCCAGGGCATGGCCGAAGAGGTCGATGCGCAGCCGGTGGGTGAGGCGCTGGCCGATGGTCTGCACCATCAGGCTCTGGCTGCCCTGCAGCAGCAGCCGCAGCACCACCGCCATCAAGAGCAGCGCCACGAGCTGCCCCACCGCCTGGGACAGCGGCAGGCCCTGCAGCCACGACCAGCTGGGCTCGCGGCGCAGCACGGCGATCGTCTGACCCACCAGCAGCGGCTGGATGGCACTCGAGGCCGCCACCGGCACCAGCAGCAGCAGGGCGAGGGCGACGCGGCGGCGGTCGGGGCGCAGGTAGGGCAGCAGGCTCTTCAGCCGCCGCAGGTCCTGGGTGGCGGCCATCAGGCGGTCACCCCGGCCATGGCCTGGACCAGCTCCTGCAGACGGCCGTCATCGAGGCGCAGGGCCAGGGGATGGCCCACGAGGCGGGCGGTGCTGTGGAACAGATCTTCGATGGCGATCAGGCCGTTGTCGCGGAGGGTGCGGCCGGTGGCCACCAGATCGACGATCGCCTCCGAGACGCCGGTGAGCGGCCCCAGCTCGACCGAACCGGTGAGGTGGATCAGATCGACGGGCAGGTCGAGGGCGTCGAAGTATTCGGCGGCGCAGCGGGTGAACTTGCTGGCGACCCGGCAGTGGGGCGGCAGGTCGGCGGCGCGGCGGTAGGGGCTCGATTCCCGCACCGCCACGGCCATGCGGCAGCCGCCGAAACCGAGGTCGAGCAGCTGGGCCACCGGCCGCTGCTGCTCCCGCAGCACGTCGTAGCCCACCACCCCCAGCTGGGCCTGGCCATAGGCCACATACACCGGCACATCTCCGTTGCGCACCAGCAGGGCGCGGGCGCTGCCGCAGGCGCTGGGCACCATCAGCAGACGGTTGTCGGGATCGGTGATGGCGCTGAAATCAAGGCCGGCGGCAGCGAAGCGCCGCACCGCATCCTTGAGCAGGGCCCCCTTGGGCAGCGCGACGGTGATCATGGCCGGTCCCCCCGGCGTCGGACTCTAACGAGCGGCAGCCCGCCAGACTGGGGCCGACGTTCTGCAGCAGCGCCGCCGATGGCCCTCGAGATCGTGCGCCTGCCGGTGCTGCGCGACAACTACGTGTTCCTGCTGGTCGACCGCGGCGGCCGGCGGGCGGCGGTGGTGGATCCGGCGGTGGCGGCACCGGTGATCGCCTGGCTCGAGGCGGCGGATTGCGCCCTGGCGGTGGTGCTGCAGACCCACCACCACAGCGACCACATCGGCGGCACCCCGGAGCTGCTGCGGCGCTGGCCCGGGGCGGAGGTGTGGGCGGCGGCGGCGGACCGCGACCGCATCCCGTTCCAGACCCGCAGCCTGGCGGACGGGGATCGGCTTGACCTGTTCGGGCGCCCCGTGGAGGTGCTGGCGGTGCCAGGCCACACCCGCGCCCACCTGGCCTACGTGCTGCCGGCCGCTGGCGACGACGGCCCCGAACTGTTCTGCGGCGACACCCTGTTCGCTGGCGGCTGCGGCCGCCTGTTCGAAGGCACCCCGGCCCAGCTGCTCACCTCCCTCGAGCGGCTGGCGGCCCTGCCCCCCGAGACCCGGGTCTGGTGCGCCCATGAGTACACCGAAGCCAACCTGCGCTTCGCCGCCAGCGTCGACCCCGCCAACGGCGCCCTGCAGCAGCGGATCAGAGCGGTGGCCGAGCTGCGGATGGCCGGCACGGCGACGGTGCCGTCGCGCATCGACCTGGAACGGGCCACCAATCCCTTTCTGCGCTGCCGCACGGCGGCGCTGCAGCAGGCCACGGGCGCCCAGGAGCCGGTGGCGGTGCTGGCCGAACTGCGGCGCCGCAAGGATGTGTTCTGAGGCCGGGTGCTGAGCGCCCATCCGTGGTGCGGTCGGAGATGATGGCGACAGCGGCATCCGGCAGGCGATGGAAGCGGTGGTGACCGAGGGGGCACCGGCCCCGGTGGGGCCCTACAACCAGGCCGTGAAGGCCGGTGGACTGTTGTTCTGCTCGGGCCAGATCGCCCTTGATCCCGCCAGCGGCGTGCTGGTGGGCGAGGGCGACGTGGAGGCCGAGACGCGGCAGGTGCTGCGCAACCTGGTGGCGGTGCTCAACGCCGGCGGCAGCAGCCCGGGCCAGGTGGTGCGCACGACGGTGTTCCTCACCGACCTGGCCGATTTCGGGCGGGTGAATGCCCTCTACGCCGAGGTGTTCGACGGGCCGGTGGCACCGGCCCGCGCCTGCGTGCAGGTGGCGGCCCTGCCGAAGGGCGCGCGGGTCGAGATCGACTGCGTGGCGCTGCTGGGCCAGGCCTAGCCCACAACTGACGGCGGCTACGGGGCGTTGAACAGAGCGACACCGATGCTGTCGGCCGCGCGGTTGAGCTGCCGATCGAAGCTGGCCAGGGCAGCGCCAAGCCGCTGGGCGAGCTCCAGATAGGTGGCGTCATAGCTGCTGAGGCCATGGCATCGGGCCAAGGCCACAATCCGGACGCTTCGCTCTGCGACGGGATCGCTGTCCGTGAGGAAAGGCAGGCTGCTGAGCCTGTCGAGAAAGCGATCGCTGTCGCCCTGGGGCAGCAGCGACCGCCGCTCCGCAACCAGCAGGGCATTGCTTACCTCCAGGTGCCAGAGCCCCGGGATCCACCAGGGCACCTTGCCGCAGGTGGCCAGCAGCTGTTCGGCGCGCGCGCCATCGCTGGGATGCTGGCGCTCGAACAGCCAGGCCAGGGCCATGGAGGCGTCAATCACCACCGGAGCCGGCGCGCTGCTCACAGGCGCCCCTCGCCCACGAAGCCGGCGACATCGGCATCGCTGACGCCACGGATGCGTGGGGTCGCCTGCAGGGCCGCAACGGCGGCAGCCACGGCCTCTGTTGTGACGGCATGGTGGGGAACCAGATCGGCCACCGGCTTACCCCGCACGGAGATGGTGAACCGCTGACCCTGCTCCACGGCCCGCAGCAGACGCGACAATTGCGCCTTGGCCTCGAATGCACCGATGCTGGTGTCCATGGCTCAGATGACCTGGTCTGTGACCTAGTTTAGTGGCTGGACCCGTTCGCTGAGCTCGAGCCAGCGGCCTTCGGCAGTGTCGATGCGGGTGCAGAGCTCGGCCAGGGCCTCGGTCAGGTCTTCGAGGCGGCGGAAGTCGGCCCCGGCCAGGTCGCTCTGCAGCTGGGCCCGTTCCGCCTCCCACGCCGCCAGCTGCTGCTCGAGGGTGGCCAGCTCGCGTTGCTCATGGCGCGACAGCCCCTTGCGGGCCGGAGCCGCCGTCGTTGGCTGGCGGGCCGGCGGCGGGGTGGCCGGCGCCCGTTCGATCGACGCCGCGGCCGCGGCCTGGGCGTCGGCGGTGCGGCGATGGTCGAGCCATTCGCTGTAGTTGCCCTCGAACCGCTCGATCAGCCCACCGGGCCTGAAGCAGAACAGGCGATCGACGGTGCGGTCGAGGAACCAGCGGTCGTGGGAGACGACGACGACACAGCCGCGGAAGTCCTCGATGAACTCCTCCAGCACCGTCAGGGTGGGGATGTCGAGATCGTTGGTGGGTTCGTCGAGCAGCAGCACGTTGGGGTCGGCCATCAGCAGGCGACAGAGGTGCAGCCGCCGCCGTTCACCGCCCGACAGACGCCCGACGGGGCTGTGCTGCTGGGCCGGCGGAAACAGGAACCGCTCCAGCAGCTGCGAGGCGCTGACGGTCTGGCCGGGGGCGAGGGTGATGCGTTCGGCCACCTCGCGGATCACATCGATGACGCGGCGGTCGTCGCGGAGGTCTTCGGAGTGCTGATCGAAACGGCCGATGACCACGGTGTCGCCGATCTGCAGATCACCGCTGCCGGGGGTGAGGCGACCGGCGAGCACATCGAGCAGGGTCGATTTGCCCATGCCGTTGGGGCCGATGATCCCGACCCGGTCCTCACGGCTGAAGCTGTAGCTGAAGTCATGGAGCAGGCGGCGGCCGCCGCGGTCGACGGCGATCGCCTCGGCCTCGATCACCGTGCGGCCCAGGCGACGGCCACCGCCGGCGAGGGCGGCGCGGGCCCCCTCATGGCGAAAGCTCTGCTGCTGCAGCTCGGCGATGCGCTGGATGCGGGCCTTCTGTTTGGTGCTGCGGGCCTTGGGACCGCGCCGCAGCCATTCCAGTTCCCGGCGCATCAGGCCCCGGTGGGCCCGTTCGCGCTGGGCCTCGGCCGCCAGCTCGGCGCTGCGCAGGTCGAGGTAGGCGGCGTAACTGCCGGGGTAGCGCCGCAGCTGGCCGTCTTCGAGGGCGACGATCGATTCGACGACCCGGTCGAGCACGTAGCGGTCGTGGGTGATGAGCACGAGGGCCCCGGCGAAGCGACCCAAAAAGCCCTGCAGCCATTCGCTCGCTTCGGCATCGAGGTGGTTGGTGGGCTCATCGAGCAGCAGCACATCGGGCTCGGCCACCAGCGCCGCCGCCAGGGCGAGCCGGCGGCGGTAGCCCCCGGAGAGATCGCCGACCCGCCGGTCGTGGTCGACGATGCCCAGCCGCTGCAGCACCTCGCGGCACTGCTGCTCGAGGGACCAGGCGTTGCGTTCGTCCATGCGGGCGGTGAGCGCCCCCAGCTCGCCGAGCAGGGCGGGGTCGTCGGGCTGCGCGGCGAGGCGGCGACCGACGGCCTCATAGGCACGCACCAGCTGCAGCTTCTCGCCGCTGTCGGCGAACACCTGCTCGACCACCGTGCGGTCGGGATCGAAGGAGGGGTTCTGGTCCACCAGCACCACCCGCAGCCGGGGGGGCCGCTGCACCCTGCCGCGGCTGGGGGGTTCGAGGCCGGCCATCATCCGCAGCAGGGTCGACTTGCCGCAGCCGTTGGCACCGATCAGGCCGAGCCGTTCCCGCGGGCCCAGATCAAGGTCAGCGGCCTGCAGCAGGGTCTTGACCCCCACGTCCTTGCCGACGCCCTCGAGACGGATCACGCTGCCGACGGCACTGGTGTGAGCCTCTCACGCCGCCCCGACCGGGCCGTCCACCACCCCTATTGAGAATCAGACGCATTAAACTTCGGCCCGTGTGATTTGTGCCTCGCTCCATGGCCATCAACCTGCGGGTGCTGCATCGGGCTCTGGTGCCGATCGCCTCCCTGCCCCTGCTGCTCACGGCCTTCACCGGCGCCCTCTACAGCGTGCTGCGGGCCATGGACATCAAGCCGCCGTTCTGGGTGATGCGGCTGCACATCGGCCGGTTCGGTGAGCTCAACCTCAAGCCCTGGTATTCGGTGCTGCTGGCCGTGTGCACCCTCGTGCTGGTGTTCAGCGGCGTGGGGATGTACGCCCTGCCCTCCCGCCGGCGGGCCCGGGCGAAGGCAGCGGCGGCGGCGGATCAGGACTGACGGATCAGGAGTGACGGATCAGCCGTGTTGATCAGCAGTGCTGATCGCCCGGGGCTTTCCACAGACGATCCGGCGTTTTCCACCGCCAGCAGGCGGTTTTCCACCATCGCAGGGCCGCTGGGGGCACCGCCATGGCGGCCGGGACGGCGACCGCTGTGGGATCCGCCCCTCCCCTTGACGGCAGGCCCGGCAAGCGCCGACCGGCGGCCCATGGGAGCACGAGCGGGCCCCAGAACCCAGCCGCTGCCAGGGTTGACGCCAGGACAGGCCCCCGGGCCGGAGCCACAGCTGGCCCTTTGACGGAACGGCCCCGGCCATGGCCAGATGGGAGATCACCCCCGAGCCCCCCTGATGGTCCCCAGCCCCCCGGCCATGGTCAGCGTCGAGAACCAGTTCCCCAAGGACCTGTTCGATGCGATGCGTCTGTTCATCGCCGACCATCCGCAATGGGACCAGTACCGGCTGATGCAGGCGGCGGTGGCGGGCTTTCTGTTCCAGCAGGGCTGCAACGACCGGGCCGTGAGCCGCCTCTACCTCGACAGCCTCTTCCGCGGCGAGGTGCGCCGCGATCCGACCGCCGCCCTCAGGGCCGGCGGCCCACGCTGACCACCCGGCAGGCCGCCAGGGTCGGATAGGCCTCGAGCAGGGTGTCGTCGAGGCTGACGCCACTGCGCAGCAGCTCGGCACAGGCCCGCACCATGCCCACGGCCGTGTCGAACCCCAGCTGCCGCTCGAGCAGGCGGCTCATGGCCGCACAGGTGGCGGTGCTGCTGCCGAAGGGAACGGTGAGGCCGCCGCCGGCCCGCAGATCCCAGCTGTTCTGCCCCACCCACTGGCCCCCCACCCACTGGTCGGCCTGGGGATCGGCCCAGGCGCCGATGAACGCCCGCGGGCCCTCGCAGCGCAGCTGGCGGGTGCTGAAGCCGTACTCGGAGGCCCGGCCGAATTCGGTGTTGTACTGATAGTTGTTGACGCTGCCGCCGTAGGACTGGCTGGCCGACTGGTTGGTCTGGCTGTTGCTGGCGGCCCCGAAGGCCTGGCTGTCGGCGGCGGCGCTGCTGCCGCTGGTCTGGGCCCGGCCGGGGACGGCGAGGGCCCAGAGCGCCAGGCCCATGGCCAGCAGCGTCAGGCCCCGGGCCTCAGAACACATGGCCGAAGGAGCTGATCTCGCGGCTCTGGTCCCGCTGCAGGTCGTGGCTGGTGTAACGCTCGACCAGCCGCAGCATCGTGTCGGACCGCTCGCTGCCGCTGGCATCGAAGCTGGTCGCGGTGAACGTTTCCCCAAGCTGCACCCGGCCCTTCAGGGCCGCGAGGCCGCTGGTGGTTCCCGGATCGACCGCGAAGTCGAGCAGCAGCTCGGAGGTGGCCTCACCGCTGCGGCTCGAACCCTGCCAGGCCTGCACCGACTGGGTCTGCGACAGCACGTCGCGGTAACCGTCATGGACGGTCTCGAAACGGCTGGTGTCGCCGATGCGGTTGCGGCTGCCTGCCTCGAGGCCACCGGCGGCGGCGGCGGCGGGCAGCAAGGCAGGGAGCGCCGGGAGCAGCAGCAGGGCGAGGGTGCCGGGGAATCGCATGGGAATGAGCAACGCTGGCCGCAGGCTGGAGCGCCCCAGGGCCGGCGGGGCGACCCTGCCGCCGATGGGGGGCGCCGTTGCCGCCGGCTTGCCCGTTTCTTGTCGGCCGCCGGGCAGGCTGGCGCCCTTGATCGCAGATCCGTTCTGGCCCCCCTCCCCCTCCTGCGACGGCTGGCCCTGGTGCTGCTGGCCTGCGGCCTCGCCCTCGGCCTCGGCAGCCATGGCCCCTGGAACCAGCCGGCGGCGGCCGCCCCGGCGGACAGCGACCTGGTGGTGCTGGCGTTCCACGAGATCGCGCCGGCCGACGAGGCGGTGATGCCCGACTACGCCGTGACGCCCGAGCAGTTCGCCGCCGAGCTCGACTGGCTCGAGCACGAGGGGCACCACTTCGTGAGTCTCGAGCAGGTGCTGCGGGCCCGGACCGGTGGCCGGGCCCTGCCCCCCCGGTCGGTGCTGCTCAGCTTCGACGACGGCTACCGCAGCGTCTACACCGACGCCTGGCCGGTGCTGCAGCGCCACAAGGCCCCGGCGGTGCTGGCCCTGGTGGGCCGCTGGCTCGAACCGAGCGATGGCCTGGTGCCCTTCGGTGACGGCACCCTGCCGCGGCAGAAGCTGCTCAGCTGGGCGCAGCTGCAGGAGATGACGGCCGGCGGGCTGGTGGAGGTGGCCAGCCACACCCATGATCTGCACCGCGGGATCAGCGCCAATCCCCAGGGCAATTCGGAACCGGCGGTGACCAGCCGCCGCTGGAGTGCCGCCGACGGCTACGAGAGCGAACCGCATTACCGCGAGCGGCTGCGCCAGGACCTGATCCGCAACAACCAGCTGCTGCAGCAACGCCTCGGCCGGCGGCCCCGGGCCGTCGCCTGGCCCTACGGCCGTTACAACGCCACCGCGATGGCCGTCGCCCGGGAGCTGGGCATGCCCGTGGGCCTCACCCTCGACGACGGGGCGATCACCGGCACCACCAGCCTGGCGGCCCTGCCGCGGGTGCTGATGACGCGGGAGATGAACGGCGTGGCCGGCCTGGCCCAGGAGCTGGCCCTGCGCCAGCGCAACGCCGACGACACCCTGCGGGCCGCCAAGGTCATGCACGTGGACCTCGACAACGTCTACGACCCTGACCCGCAGCAGACCGAACGCAACCTGCAGCTGCTGCTGCGGCGCATCCGCGCCATGGGGGTCAACACCGTCTACCTGCAGGCCTACGCCGACCCCGACGGCAACGGTGCCGCCGATGCCCTCTATTTCCCCAACCGCCACCTGCCCGTGCGGGCCGACCTGTTCAACCACGTGGCCTGGGAGATCCGCACCCGCACGCCGGTGAAACGGCTCTACGCCTGGATGCCGGTGCTGGCCTTCGAACTGCCGCGGCAGCACCCGGCCGCCGGCCAGCGGGTGGTGAGCCAGCCCTCCCGCAGCGGCCACCTGACGATGGGGTATCCGCGGCTGAGCCCCTTCGCCCCCGAGGCGATGGCGACCGTGCGCGAGATCTACGCCGACCTGTCGCGACGGGCCACCTTCGACGGCCTGCTGTTCCACGACGACGCCACCCTGTCGGACTACGAAGACGCGAGCCCCTGGGGTCTGGCCCAGTACCGACGCTGGGGCCTGCCCGCCGACCTGGCCCGCATCCGCGCCAGCGATCCGCTGCAGGGCCGCTGGGTGCATGCCAAGACCCGCCATCTCAACCGCCTCACGGCTGACCTGGCGGCAATCGTGCGCGAGAACCAGCCCCAGCTGCGCACCGCCCGCAACCTCTACGCCCAGGTGGTGCTCAACCCCAAGGCCGAGGTGTGGTACTCGCAGTCGCTCGACGAGGCCCTGCGCCAGTACGACTTCACGGCGGTGATGGCGATGCCCTACATGGAACGGCAGGACGACGGCGAGCGCTTCCTGCGGCGGCTTGTGGACCGGGTGGTCGATCAGCCCCGGGGCCTGGAGCACACCCTCTTCGAGCTGCAGAGCACCGACTGGCGCCGGCGCCAGGATCTGCCCTCAGCCGAACTGGCCGAGCAGATCCGCACCCTCTACGCCCTCGGTGTGCACCACGTCGGCTATTACCCCGACAACCTGCATCGCGGCACCCCCGATCCCGCCGTGATCGCCCCGGTGCTCGCCGCCCACTCCAGCGCCCCGGCCGTCTGATGGATCCCCTCGGCACTTTTCTGCTGGGTTATCCGCTGCTGATGGCCGTGGTCTGGATGCTGCTGGCGGCCCTGTTCGTGCTGCGGCGCGAGGCCCGCCAGCGGGGGCTGCGGCAGCCCCCCGAGGGCCCCCGGCCCGAGGTGAGTGTGCTGATCCCCTGCTTCAACGAAGCGGCGACCCTCGCCGAAACCCTTCGCCATGCCCTGGCCCTGCACTGGCCGTCGTATGAGGTGATCGCCATCAACGACGGCAGCAGCGACGACACCGGTGCCCTGCTCGACGGCTGGGCCGCCACACAGCCGCGGCTGCGGGTGGTGCACCTGGCCCGCAACCAGGGCAAGGCGATGGCCCTGCGCACCGGCGCCCTGCTGGCCCGCCATGACCTGCTGATCTGCATCGACGGTGACGCGCTGCTCGATCCCGACGCCGTCGGCTGGCTCGTGCGCCGCTTTGATGGGGCACCGCAGCTGGGGGCGGTGACCGGCAACCCGCGCATCCGCAACCGCAGCACCCTGCTCGGCCGGCTGCAGGTGGGCGAGTTCTCGTCGATCATCGGCCTGATCAAACGGGCCCAGTCGATGCTCGGCGGCCTGTTCACGGTGTCGGGGGTGATCACGGCCTTCCGCCGCCAGGCCCTCGAGACCATCGGCTACTGGCGCCTCGATGCCCTCACCGAAGACATCGCCGTCACCTGGGATCTGCAGCGGGAGGGCTGGCAGGTGGCCTACGAACCCCATGCCCTGGTCTGGATCCTGATGCCCGAAACCCTCGCGGGGCTGTGGAAGCAACGGCTGCGCTGGGCCGAAGGGGGCATCCAGGTGCTGCGCAGCCAGCTGGACCTCCTGCGCCTGCCCCGCCAGTGGCGCCTGCTGCCGCTGCTCATCGAACCGCTGCTGAGCCTGGTCTGGTCGCAGGCGATGCTGCTCGCCGTGGTGCTGCAGCTGGCGGGCCTGCTGCTGGGCCATGGCGGCTGGTCGACCCCGACGGACCACGGCCCCTGGCTGCTGCTGGGGCTGGTGTGTCTGCTGCAGTTCTGCTTCAGCCTCTGGCTTGACCATCCCTACGACCGCCAGCTGGCGCCGGTGCTGTTCTGGATGATCTGGTACCCGGTGGTGTTCTGGATGCTGACGACGGCGGCGGCGGTGGTGGCCCTGCCGCGGGTGCTGCTGCGGCCCGCCGGCCGGCGCGCCCGCTGGGTCAGCCCGGACCGGGGCGTGCGACCGATCTGATCCGCCGGTGCCGGTCTTTCCGATTTCCTTTCCTTCTGTCGTCAGGATGCGTCCAACGACGCCGAAACCCACCTCCGTGACTCCAGCCGTGGTCCCTGATCACTCCTTCAGCCCCGTGATTGACCTGCGCCATGGCCGTGGCTGGCGGCGGCAGCTCGGCAGTGAAGCGGGCACGGTGGCGTTGTGGACCCTGGCCGCCAAGGCCGCCATGACCGGCGCAGGTGTCGCCCTCGCCAAGCCCCTGCTCTGGCCCCTGCTCGGCGGGGGCCTGCTCTGGCGCTGGGGGCACAACCGCCGCCGGCGTCCCCTGGGTGTGCCGCAGCCCGTGGTCGGGCCGCCGGACCCGGTGGTGCCCCCCCTGACCCTGACGGTCAGCATTCCCGACGCCAGCCATGGGGCCCGCGCCGGCCATTTCGGCCTCGATGGCGCCAGCCTCTTTCGGGCCCAGCACGCCGCCATCTGCACCGTGCATCACGACGAACGGGGACAGATCACCGCCATCCGCTGCCGTCCGCGGATCGCCATGGGCCAGCCGACGATCGACGAGCGCGATGCGCATCCTGTTGGCTGAAGACGACGCTCTGCTGGCGGAACCGCTGCGGGAATTTCTGCAGCGGCATCAGCACGTCGTGACCTGGGTGACCGATGGCGAGACGGCGCTTCAGGAGTTGCTGGGCGGCGGCTACGACCTGGCCCTGCTCGACTGGATGCTGCCCCGCCGCGACGGTTGCGCCGTCATCGGAACTGTGCGGGCGGCGCGCCTGCCGCTGCTTGTGCTGATGCTCACCGCCCGCGATGGCCTCGACGACGTGGTGCAGGGCCTCGAGGCCGGCGCCGACGACTATCTGGTCAAACCGTTCCGCCTGCAGGAACTGCTGGCCCGCATCGGCTCGCTGGAACGGCGGGCGCCGCAGCCCTGGCGGGAGGCCTGCCTGCGGTGGGGGCGGCTCAGCCTCGACCGGTCGGCGGCGAGCGTGGCCTGCGATGGGGTGCCCCTGGCGCTCACCAGCAAGGAGTTTCAGCTGCTGGAGTGGTTCCTGCGCCATCCCGGCCAGTGCTTCAGCCGCAGCCGCCTGCGCGATCTGCTCTGGCCCCTCGATGCCGAAGCCGGTGACGACACCGTCAAGACCCACCTCAACAACCTGCGGCGCAAGCTGCGGCAGCAGGGCCTGGAGGATCCGATCGACACCCTCCATGGCATCGGCTACCGCCTTCGCCCCTATGGAGAGGCGCCATGACGGCCGGTCGCGCCCCCCGCTGGCCGGTGGCAAGGCCGGGCAAACCGCTGCAGCGGCAGCAGCTCGAACTCTGGTGGCTCTACATCGGCAGCCTGGCGATGGTGCTGCTGGTGACGGCGGCCGTGGTGCGGGGGGTGTTCCAGCAGAGCCAGCTGGCGACCATCCGCAGCGCCCTGCTGGTGGTGAGCGAAGACCTGTCGAGCCTGCCCCTGCCCGAACCCGGCAGTGAACGCAACCTGCAGGAGACCCGTCGTGATTTCGCCGCCTCGCACCAGCAGGTGGAATGGCTGCTGCCCGGCAAACCCCATCCGGTGGCACGGTTGGGGGAGGTGCGCACGATCGGGCCGCTGCCGCCCTTGCCCCGGGGCAAACGGCTGCTGTGGCAGCAGGGGCCCGACTGGATCGCCGTGCTGCGGCCCGTTGATGCCCCGCCGGAGGCGGGCTCGGGGTCCAGTGGCGTGTGGCTGCGGGTGAGCGAAGGGCTCGAAACCACCGAAGCCGAGCTGTCGCAGCTGGATCTCGCCCTCGCCGCCGCCGTGCTGCTGGCCCTGCTGCTCTCGGCCCTGGTCGCCCGCGGCCTGACCCGCCGGGCGGTGGAACCGCTCGAACGCAGCCTGGCGCGGTTGCGGCAGTTCAGCCTCGATGCCTCCCACGAGCTGCGGGGCCCCCTGGCGGCCATGGCCGCCAATGTCGAGATGGGCCTGCTGACCGCAGACCAGCCCGATGCGTCGCACCAGCGCCGGTATGCCGCCATCGGCCAGGCTGCCGCCCAGATGGAACACCTGGTCGATGACCTGCTGCTGCTCGCCCGCCAGGACGAGCAACGGCTGGAACACGCCCAGCCGGTGGACCTCAGCCTGTTGCTGCAGGAGCAGCTGAACCTCAACCACGACGCCATGACCCTGCGGCGGCAGGCGGTGGAGGTGGCCATCACGCCGCAGCTGCTGGTGCAGGGCCAGCCGCTGTTGTTGCAACGGCTGTTCCGCAACCTGATCGACAACGCCATGCGCTACACCCCCGCCGAGGGCCGACTGACGATCTCGGCGCGGCGGCGGGGCGATCAGGCGCTGGTGTCGGTCAGCGATACGGGCATCGGCCTCAACCGCGAGCAGATGTCGCGGGTGTTCGACCGCTTCTGGCGGGCCAGCAGCGACCGCAGCGATGGCGGCACCGGTCTGGGGCTGGCCATCGCCTCCCAGATCTGCCAGGCCCATGGCGGCCGCATCCTGGTGACCAGCCAGCCGGGCCAGGGCAGTTGCTTTGAGGTGGTGCTCCCCTTGCTGCAGGGGGCCTGACCCGCCCCGCCGTCTAGGCTGGTCATGACGGGGCGTAGCGCAGTTTGGTAGCGCGGGTGCTTTGGGAGCATCAGGTCGCAGGTTCGAATCCTGTCGCCCCGACTGACTTTTCAGGGATTGGCCCCTGGGGTTGAGCGCAAAATGAGCACAAAACGCCCCCTCCGAGCCCCCGGGACCGGTCAGGGTCGTTCGGGGTTCCGCAGGTGGTGTTCGAGCTCCACGGCCCGGATCACGCGGCTGCGGCGCCTGTTGCTGATCTGCAGCCGCTGACCCTGCAGCCGGCCGGTCACCCGCCAGCACGGTCGCCAGCAGGTCGCGGTGGTGGGGCATGGCCCTGACGTGCAACGCCCCTTCCCTTGCCGGGGCAGCCAGGCAGGCGTGGCAGGGTCGTCCTGCGCACGCCACAGCCATGGCTGTTCCGCATCCTTCCGTGTCCGTTCCTTTCAGCCCTGGCCCCCGGGGTCATGTCTGGTGTGAGGGCCTCAGCGCCTGGGTGGTGCCCATCCGCCGCCAGCCGGGGCGCCGGCCATCGACAGAGCACGTGCTCTGCACCGAACCCCTGTGCTGGGTGCTGATGCGCTGAGGCGGCCCTGGGGCGGCCCGCTGCCGCCCCGTCAGCCTGCAGACAGCCGCGCCCACCTGCGCTAGTACAGGTGTACTTTAGCGCATGGCACCATGGTCCGCCGCTCTTCTGCCTCCCCCCAAGAGCTGACCAACGCCGATCTCGGCCCCGAGCACTGGCCGTTCCTCGATGACGAGCAGCTGCAACGCAGCCGGGGCCGCAGCTTCTGCCTCTCGTGCCAGTGGTTCCAGCACCATCCGGGGCCCAGCTGTGTGCCGCTGTTGCTCTGCGGCTGGCATCAACGCCAGATCGCCCAGGGGCAGCACCTCAGCCATCGCTGCAGCAGCTGGCGCCCACCGCAACATCAGCAGCAGGGCTGGGCGCCGGAAATGGGATGACACGGGTCTCGAGCCGCATCTGGCGCCAACCACCCCCCGAAGCCTGGATCTCTGATGGCCGGCGGGTGCTGCACTTCCGTCCCAGCCGCTGGGACCGCTGGTGTCAGCAGCTGGAGTTGATCACCGGTGAGCGGTTCCCCGGTCAGGCGCACCACCCGCAGCCTCAAGAACCTGCCCGGCAGCAGGTGCGATATGGCCCTGGCCTGCCTGATCCACGTGGGCATGAAGTGGCTGACGCCGGGTGAGGACTCAGGACTGGGGATCGAGGTGGAGGACCAGGAGGCGGTGCGGTTGCATAGGGGTGATGGTTCAACTTGGCAGCAAACTGGGGCGGGCTGAGGCAGGCGATGGCCACCAACCAGCGGAGGGACCGTCCTTCGCATGACAGCTGAGTCGGGTTGGTGCCCAACCAGGCATCGTGACTCCCATTGAGGCCAAGCACCGGCCCATCCGTCTGCTCTGCATGACCTGGCCCCAGCGTCCCCATCCCGCCCCGATGCCCAGCCGCGACGACCTCACCGACGCCCTGATCGCCCTCATTCCGGAGGACGGCAGCCGGATCACGAATGAGGAGATCCGTGTTGCCCTGGAGTCCGAGGCAGGTGAACCGATCAGCGATGACGAGCTGAAGGAGCTCAAGGCGCTGGTGGTGGCCATGGGTGCCGCCGAGGGCGTGAAAGGCCCCGGCGGGGGCCTGAAGGCTGCAGGTGTGGATGCACCACCGCGGGCGGTCCCAGCTACTGCCGGTACCAGGAGTCGCCGCAGCGGCAACGGCGCCAGCGCCTCAGCCCCCCAGGCGGCCATCGCCCCCGGTACCACCGCGGCCTCGGTGCTCACCGGCGAGCTGCGCAACCAGATCGACCGGATCTGGGATGCCTTCTGGAGTGGCGGCATCGCCAACCCGCTGGAGGTGCTGGAGCAGCTCACCTACCTGCTGTTCATCCGCCGGCTCGATGAACTGGAGACCCTGGAGGAGCGCCGCAGCCAGCGATCCAGCCAGCCGATGCGCCGCAGCATCTTTCCGGAAGACAGGCAGGAGCTGCGCTGGAGCCGCTTCAAGGAGCTGGGTGATCCCGCCTCGATGTTTCAGGTGGTGGGTGAGCGGGTCTTCCCCTTCCTGCGGGAGCTGGGCGGTGAGGAATCGGCCTACGCCACCCACATGCGCGACGCGCGCTTCACGATCCCCACGCCGGCTTTGCTCACCAAGGTGGTGGAGCTGCTCGATGCGGTGCCGATGGAGGACCGCGACACCAAGGGCGACATCTACGAGTACATGCTCGGCAAGCTGGCCACCGCCGGCACCAATGGCCAGTTCCGCACGCCGCGCCACATCATCGAACTGATGGTGGCGATCACCGAGCCCACGCCGCGCGAGGTGATGGTGGATCCGGCCTGCGGCACCTGCGGCTTCCCGGTGGCGGTGGGTGAATACCTGCGCGAGCACCACCCTGAGGTGCTCAGCGATCCAGAGCTGCGCGAGCACTTCAACCATGGCCTCTTCCATGGCTTCGATTTCGACACCACGATGCTGCGCATCGGCGCGATGAACATGCTGCTGCACGGGGTGGAGAACCCCGATGTGAGCTACCGCGATTCGCTGTCGGAAGACAGCGCCATTGAGGAGAACAAATACACCCTGATCCTGGCCAATCCGCCCTTTGCGGGTTCATTGGATTACGAGAGCACCAGCGGCAAGCTGCAGCGGGTGGTGAAGACGAAGAAGACCGAGCTGTTGTTCATGGCGTTGTTCCTGCAGCTGCTCAAACCCGGCGGCCGGGCGGCGGTGATCGTGCCCGATGGCGTGCTGTTCGGCTCGTCGAATGCCCACAAGGAACTGCGCCGCACCCTGGTGGAAGACCATTTTCTGGAGGGCGTGGTGTCCCTCCCGAGCGGTGTGTTCCGCCCTTATGCGGGCGTGAGCACGGCGATCCTGCTGTTCACCAAAACCGGCCGGGGCGGCACCGATCAGGTGTGGTTTTACGACTTGACCGCCGACGGCTGGAGCCTCGACGACAAGCGCAACCCGTTGCTGCCGCTGACGAAGCTCGGCCCCACGCCGAAGGAATCCCTCGAAGAGGGCGAGCACGAGAAGAACAACCTGCCCGACTGCCTCAACCGCTGGCGCCAGCGCAAGGATTCAGAGCGGGAGCGCGAGCGCACCGCCCAGAGCTTCTGTGTGCCCAAGGAGGAAATCGCCGCCCAGGGCTACGACCTCAGCCTCAACCGCTACAAGGAGCTGATCTACGAAGAGGTGGAACACCGCCCGCCTCTGGAGATCCTGGCCGAACTGCGGGCGATCGAGCAGGAGATCCTGCAGGGAATCGAGGAACTGGAGGGGATGTTGCAATGAGGTGCTGCCAACACGGCTCAGCGGGCCAGGCCCAGAAACACCAGCAGCGAGCGGTTGAGCCGCAGCAGGTCGTCATCGGCCAGCTGGCCGATGCGTTGACCGAGCCGGCTGCGCTGCACGGTGGTGACCTTGTCGACCATCAGGCGGCTGGCGGCACGAAGGCCGTTGTCTCCCGTTGGCTCCACAGGGATGCGAAACACGGGCAGATCAGCGGGGTCGGTCGTGATCAGACACACCGTCACCGAGTCGCGTTCGGCGAAGGCGTCATCCTGAACGATCAGCACAGGGCGGGGCTTGCCGGCGTAGCCGGATCCGCCGGCCATGGTCCAGATCTCACCCCGCTTCATTGGGTGTATTCGTCATCGGGCCATTCGGTCACCGAATCGATGAAGGCCTGGATGTCGGCCTCCTCCGGGCTGGCATTGGCCAGCAGACTCTGCCGCCGCGCCTCGGCGGCAAACTCCTGTGAATGCACATCCGGCACCCAGATCTGGATCGGCCGCATCCCCTGGGCCCGCAGGCGCTCGCGGTGCTCCCGCACCTTGCGGCGGTTGGCGGCTCGGCGGGCGGCCTGGGGATCCACGCCTGGGGCGGCTTCCGCGTCCATGGCGGTTTCAGCTGCGGTTACATGTCATCCTAGGCCGCTCTGGCCGGGTCGCTCCGCATCCCAGGACTACGACCTCAGCCTCAACCGCACCAAGGAGCTGGTGCACGACGAAGTGGAGCACCGCCCACCGCTGGAGATCCTGGCGGAACGGCGAGCGATCGAGCAGGAGATCCTGCAGGGGATCGAGGAGCTGGAGGGGATGCTGCGATGAGACGGTGTTCACCGGGCCATCCAGCTAGCATTCTGCTAACAGATCGGCGTACAGGTCTGATGAACACCCTGGTCCTGCGGCAGGTGCCGGACACCCTGTATCGCCGGCTCAAAGCCGTGGCCGCCGCCCACCGACGCTCGATGAACCAGGAGGCCATCCTGGCGCTGGAGGCCGGTTTGCCTGGGGAGCCAGCGGCGGAGCGCCCGACTATGGAAGAGAGCCGCCGCTGGCTGGAAGAACAGGTGTGGTCGCTACCGGTGCTGGATGGGCGCAGCGCCGAAGAGATCCTGGGCTATGGCGATGACGGTCTCTGCGGCTGAGGGCGCCCTGGTGATCGACCTGGCCGTCGACACCAGCGCCGTGCTGGCGGTGTTGCTGCGGGAGCCCAGTTGTGATGGAGTCTTGGAGCGACTCTGCAGGGCGAGCCAACCGGCCGTGGCGGCACCGACCCGGACCGAGATCATGCTGGTGGCGCTGGCGAAGCTGGGTGACGTCGGGCAGGAGCGGGCCAGAGAGTTTCTCGAACGGCAGGCGATCCTCACGGTGGGTTGGGATCAGGAGCTGGCCGATGCCTCCGCACAGGCGTTTCAGCGCTTCGGCAAGGGGCGCCATGCCAGTGGCCTGAACTTCGGCGATTGCTTTTCCTATGCGCTGGCGGAACGGCTGCAGGTACCTCTGCTGTTCGTCGGCAACGATTTCAGCCACACCGATCTGGAGGTGGCGTTGTGAGAGGAGTCGTGAGCTACCCCTCAACGGGACATGTTGGTCCAGATTTCACCGCGCTTCACTGGCTGTACTCGTCATCGGGCCATTCGGTCACCGAATCGATGAAGGCCTGGATGTCGGCCTCCTCTGGGCTCTGCGCCACCAGCAGACTCTGCCGCCGCGCCTCGGCGGCAAACTCCGGTGAATGCACATCCGGCACCCAGATCTGGATCGGCCTCATGCCCTGGGCCCGCAGGCGCTCGCGGTGCTCCCGCACCTTGCGGCGGTTGGCGGCGCGGCGCACTTCCTGCATCGAGGCCTCTGAGCCACTCGCCTCTGGGGCGGCTTCCGGTGTCATGGCAGGTCCTGCAACGGTTACATGGCACTAGCCGTAGCTGGCGGTGCTGGTGGCCGCCGGTCGTCTGTTTTCGATTTTGCAGCCGCTTCAGAAGTTTGAGCTGCTTCCAACCCTCAGTCAGCAGAGGCGGGCACCGCTAAAATGATCTCACCTAGTTGGCCATGAAGATGTATCTGAGCATGACTGAGCAGGATTACCAGAGCGTCCGCAGGGAAGCCCGCCTGCAAACCGCACTGGCGCTCGGCATTTCCAATGCACCAGATTTAATCGACTCTGATCTGGATACGGCCATCAAGAGATCCGATCACATTGCCCATCAATTGTTGCACCGCTTCCTGGTCTCCTATCAGCAGTGGTGGCAGAAGAGCCTCGATCTGGCCGATGCACAGACTTCCTCTGCAGACGAACGCGAATTGCTAGTGAAGATGATTGACGAGCGTGACGAGATCCGCAAGACGCTCTTGAACTATCTGGGCTATGTGCGCGCTAGGGATGTTGTGAACGCATGAGCTTGGTTCGCGCCTATCATGCTGGCTATGCCTCTGAGATCCAGCCATTTCTTGATGGCGCTGCGGGAATCGCGGAAAGCCAGAGCCCGACGAACTGGCTGGGAAGAGGCGTGTATTTCTGGGAGAGCGACCACCGTCGCGCCGAAAAATGGGCGATCCGGAATGTGCGGGAGATGATTCTGGAATGCCAGCTGGAAACAGAGCTGCTGATCGACCTGCTGATTGACGACCAACGCAGCCAGGCGTTCTGGAAACTCGCCGAGGAGCATGTCGCTGCCCTCCAATCCAGCAGCTGCCCACCCAATGAGAGAAGCAAAGAATACTTTGGCCTGGATGGTGAACTGATCAATCGCCTACGTCCAGGCTTCGAGAAGCAATACGCAGGAATCCGGATGGCCTTCTGCCTCGGAGAGCCGACTCTGCCCGACGGCCATCTGTATCCCCGCCAGCAGATTCAGATCTGCCTGTGGAATTGTCAGGTGATCCGAAACCCAAGAAAGTACATCGGCAGCTCCTTTCGAGGCTTGTGAATCTTCTTGCCATTTCTGAACTCCTTGCCTGCCATTCCATGTGTCCAATGAAGCCCTTATACCGACCTCCCCTGGAGATCCTGGCGGAACTGCGCGCGATCGAGCAGGAGATCCTGCAGGGGATCGAGGAGCTGGAGGGGATGCTGCGATGACGCCAACCTGTCAACTTGGTGACATTGCGAGCGTCGTTATGGGTCAGGCGCCACCAGGGAGCGATTGCAATAAAGAAGGCAGGGGTGAACCTTTTGTCAAAGCCGGCGAGTTCTCGGCCGATAAGCCAATAGTTCGTGAATGGACAACCAATCCACTCAAGAGAGCGAAAAATGGTGATGTGCTGGTCTGTGTAGTTGGAGCCACTGCTGGCAAGGTGAATCTGGCTATTGATTGCGCCATTGGACGATCGGTCGCGGCAGTCAGACCCCTTCCTCAGAGGTTGGACACAAACTATCTCCATCATTTCTTGCGAACCAAGACTATGGTGCTTCGTCATGGATCTCAAGGCCTTGCGCAAGGAGTAATTACTCGAGAGATGCTGCTCAGCCTGAATATCCCCCTCCCCCCACTGGAGGAGCAGCGGCGCATCGCGGCGATTCTGGATAAAGCCAACAATATTCATGCTCTTGCTGCAGGAAAGGCCAAGAGCTCCGCTGCAGCTCTGTATCGATCGTTGTTAACACAGGAGCTCGATCAGCCTGAGGTGGAGTGGGTTCAATTGGGCGATGTGCTCGAGATTGCTCGCGGCGGCTCGCCTAGGCCCATTCAGGCTTATCTGACTGATGATCCCGATGGAATCAACTGGATCATGATCGGAGATGCTGGCGTAGGCGAGAAATACATTGCCAATACGGCCAAGAAGATACGTGCTGAGGGGCTATCGAAGACTGGCGTGGTGAAGGAGGGTGATCTTCTGCTTTCGAATTCGATGAGCTTTGGACGTCCTTACATCATGAAAACAAATGGAGCCATTCACGACGGATGGATAGTGCTTCGTGACGCCCATGCGATGTGCAGCTCCGATTACCTCTATCACGTTCTTGGATCTCCGATGTGTTACGCACAATTTGCGCGGGCGGCCGCTGGGGCAACCGTCAAGAACTTAAACACTTCTATTGTCAGTTCAATTGAAATCCCGTTGCCTCCACTTGAGAGTCAGGTGGAAATTGCCGCGCGTCTCGATGCTGTCGAGCTCCACGTCGGTCGCAAGTTCGCCTTGTTTGCACAAGTGTCAGAGCAGCTGAAAAGCAGTCTCACTGGCTCGCTAATGCAGGTCGCAGTTTGAGCATGAAAGCCACAGAAGCTAAGCTCCTCGAGATCCTGAGAAACTTCTCTCAGTTCATCATCCCGATCTACCAGCGCACCTATTCGTGGACACAGAAGGAATGCCAGCAGCTCTGGTCTGACATTCTACGTGCAGTTTCCTCCGACGAGATCGGTGTGCACTTCATCGGTTCAGTGGTGCATATCGATGAGAGCACCGGTGAAATCACACGGAGCTCATTTGTACACATCCCGTCGATGCCCGATCTGCAGAACGAGGACCACCAGCTCGTGAGCCTCAATACTGCAGATCACGCGATAGTCTCCGACGCGATAGCGCCACAGGCCTGCGAGATTGGCCCGCAGGCCGCTGCCCCGCTCGCGCGGATCCGACGTTTCCAACAACAGCCGGTTCAGATAGCGCAGGATGGCCTGGGCACTGCCGGCGTCCAGCTTCCTGAGCTGCCGCTTCGCTGTCTCAGAGAGTCGCAGGGTCCAGGCCAAGCTCGCTCACCACGTCATCCAGGCTGTAGGTGCGCTCCTTGCCCAGGCGGATCCGTTCCGCGACCGCTGCACCGAGGTACGCATCCTCAAGGTCGTCCAGGCCGGCTTCGATCAGCTGCCGCAGGTAGAAGGCCTTGGTGCGCCCGGTCAGCTGGGCAAGCTGATCGAGCCGCTGCTCGGTTGCCGGCTCCAGCCGGACGGTGGTGGCCATGCAGTCACCTGAATACATCGGTGCATCCTAGGGCAGGTGCCTCGGCTCAGCAGGTCTGGCAAGCCAGGCTGCTTGTGAGGATCGTCGTCGTTAGCCCCCTGCTTCTGGAGCTCGATAACCCCGAACTGGGCGATCGTCCCTTCCTGGAGAAGCGCGACGGCAAGGGCGGCTTCGCCAAGAGCCCGCTCCATCTCAACGAGGGCCTGGGCCAGCTGGAGCGCTGGGATGTCGACGCCATGCGTCGGCGAGGTGAACGCCTCGCCGAGCGAGCACTGGAGGTGTGGCCTGCTCCCCAGCTCAGCGAAGAGGAGCGTCTGGCCTATCAGCCTGCGCGTTCGCGCAGCAAGGCCACCCCGTACACCCTGGCGGACCATCCCCAGTTGGCCAGCCCAGTGATCCGAGCCGACTTCGATGCCCTTGATGCCGGCATCCGCAGCCTGGATCCCAATGTCAGCCAGGAAATCCTCAAGCTCACCATCGCCTACAAGGCCGAAACCAACTTTGTCGACATTGTTCCCCAGGCCAAGCGGCTCCGCCTCAGCCTCAACATGCCCTTCCCTGAGCTGGATGATCCCAAGGGTGTGGCCACCAACGTCGCTGGAATCGGCCGCTGGGCAATGGCGACGTGGAGCTCGGGGTTGCCACCATGGCGGAGGTGCCCTATGCCATGGGTCTGATCCGCCAGTCGCTGGAGCGGCAGTTGGAGGGAGAGTCGTGAGATCGTCCGCCAGCCTTAGCCTTGGGTGCCGGCCCGCTCGCCGGCTGATGGCTCTGATCCGATGACTCCAGCCAATCCTGCTGTTGCCGCTGGGGCTCAAGGCCAGGCCTGGGAAGTCACCAGCGAGAAGGTGAACGATGTGGTGAATCGGCTCGTGGCTGCGGCCTCTCCGCTGCGCCTGATCGCCTTTGGTTCGGCCGCCCGCGGCGATCTGGCCGCCGCAAACGATCTGGATCTGCTGGTTGTTGAGCCCGAACTCACCAGCCGCTACACCGAAATGGTGCGCCTGCAAAAAGCCCTGCGCGGCGTGCTGATGTCGGTGGATCTGGTGGTGACCAGTGAAGCCCGCTACAACGAACGCTGCCGCATTCCCGGCACGCTCGAATACGCCGCGCACCGCGAGGGACGGGTGCTCCATGACTCGCTCTGATCATGCACGGCTGCTTCAGCGCAAGGCGGCCCAAGACCTGGCCGTGCTCGACAGGCTGCTGGATGACCCTGCCATCAGGGCATGGCGGTTGTCCATGAGCACGTGCCCCCGGTAGCTGGGCAACGCCGGATGGGCCTTGGATTTCCGGCAGAGCAAGGCATCCGGATCGACGCCAGATCGATGGGTCTTGTTGCTGAGCTTGATGCCGTCGATCCGCTCCAGCGAGGCATGGGACGCCCAGGCCTGCAGCAGGGTGCCATCCACCGAGAAGTGCTCGTCGCTGAGCAGCGGTTTGACCTCCGGGGCTCCCATCAGCGTCACCAGGATCGGATCATCCGGGCTCAGCCCCACAAACCAGCGGAACAGCAGGTTGTAGTGCAGCTGCTCCAGCAACAACCTCTCGGAGCGGATCCCGTAGAACGCCTGCAGCAACGAGGCCAGCAACAGTTGCTCGGGCGGCACCGATGGCCGGCCCTCT
>CAIQIA010000009.1 GCA_903871775.1 uncultured cyanobacterium | reverse complement strand
GCTTCTCCAGCCTGCCGGAGCAGTTCAGCAGTGCCGCTGCCGATCGGATCACCGATTTCAATCCCAGCGAAGCCGATCGGATCCGCATCCACCGCAGCCCCTTCTCGATCTCGGCCACCACGGCGAGCCTGACGAGCGTGGGAGGAGCAGAGGCGGTGGCCACGGCGCTGGGTGGCAGCAGTCTGTTCGTGTATGACAGCAGCAGCGGAGAGCTGCACTGGAACCCGAACGGAGCGCTGGCAGGGGCCGGCAGTGGCGGTGTGCTGGCGGTGCTCGACAACCGCGCCAGCCTGACGGCAGGGCAGATCACCCTGGTCTGATGACCACAGCGGCCTCTGGGATCAGATCTTCGGCCAGAGCCGCTGAGTCGATCAGGGTGGTGCTCACCATCGGTGGCAGTGATTCGGGGGGTGGGGCTGGCGTGCAGGCCGATCTCAAGACGTTCATGGGGCTGGGGGTGCACGGCTGCTGCGCCCTCAGCTGCATCACCGCCCAGAACACGTGTGGGGTGAGCCGGGTCGCCGCCGTCGAGGTGGCGATGCTCGAGGCCCAGGTGCAGGCGGTGCTCACCGATCTGCCGGTGGTGGCGCTCAAGACCGGCATGCTGCTCGATGCCGAGCGCATCACCGCCATCGCTGCGCTGCTTGCACCGCTGGGGATGCCGAGGGTCATCGACCCGGTGATGGTGTCGCGCCACGGGGCCGTGCTGCTCGATCCCGTGGCGATCACGGCCCTGCGGACGCTGCTGCTGCCCCTGGCCACGGTGCTCACCCCCAACATCCACGAGGCCCAGCTGCTCTGGGGCCAGCCCATCGACGATGCCGCCGCCATGGAACGGGCGGCCGCCGCCATCGCCGCACTGGGGCCGGAGGCTGTGCTGGTCAAGGGTGGCGGCTTGCCCCCATGCCGCGGCATGGATGTGCTCTGGCACCGGGGGCTGTTGCAATGGTTCCAGGCGCCGGCCATCGCCACCAGCCACAGCCATGGCAGCGGCTGCACCCTGTCGGCGGCCCTCACGGCCCGCCTGGCCCATGGCGACGACCTGCCCACGGCCGTGACCAACGCCCGGGCCTACGTGCGCCGGGGGCTCACCTGGTCCCTTCCCCTGGGGCAGGGCCAGGGGCCCCTGGGCCACTGGCCGCCGGAGGGCAGCGTCAGTCTGCCGCTGTGACAGCCATGGGCCTGGGCGGATGGGCGGGGCCGGTGCTCCCTTCGCTGGTGTTGCCCGCGGGCAGGTCCAGGCTGAAGAGGTCTGGGCTGAAGAGGTCCGTGGCGGCTCGGCGCAGGGTCTGGAGCCGTTGCTGCAACTCGGTGTGCTGCTGGCGTTCCTGCTGAAGCGTCAGCTGCAGGGCCTGCACCTGGTCATTCCAGCGCCGCTCCCGCTCAGCTTCGGCGGCCTGCTCGGCGGCATGTTCGGCCTCGGCGACCTCCACCTGGGCGGCGATGGCGCTGTGGATCGTGGCCACCTCATCTTCTGCAGCGGTTCGCGCCTGCCGCTCCAGCAGCAGTTCTTCGACGACCGCCTGGTGCCGGGCCCGCAGCTCGGCGACCTGGCGTTCCAGCTCGCCGATCCGCGCCTGCGCCTGGGCCATCATGGTGCTGAGCTGCCCCTTCAGCTGTTCGGCCATGGCCGCCGAGAGGTCAAGAACAGCGCGATCGAAGTCCATGGTGAGAGTGCTGGGATTCACCCCATCCCACTGCCAATTTCCCGATGGCGCGGTGCCCGACAACACCCAACCCCTGACCCTTGGCCAACCCCTGACCCGTGGCTGCAACCGTGTCAATCACCAGCTTTGACGCCTTTGTGCAACGGGCCGACTGTTCATTGCTCGACGCGCTGCATGCCGATCCCGAGGCCACGGCCGATGGCAACGACCACCGGCCCCGGCAGGTCTTCTCGGGGCATTACGTGCCGGTCACCCCGACGCCCCTGCCGGCCCCCGAGCCCGTGGCCCACAGCAGCGCCCTGTTCGCCGAGCTGGGCCTGGGCGAGGCCCTGGTGCACGATGGGCGCTTCGAACGGTTGTTTTCGGGCGACATCCGCGTGGCTGAGGCGCCGATGCGGCCGTTCGGCTGGGCGACCGGCTACGCCCTGTCGATCTATGGCAGCGAGTACACCCAGCAGTGCCCGTTCGGCACCGGCAATGGCTACGGCGATGGCCGGGCCATCTCGGTGTTCGAAGGGGTGTTCAACGGGCGCCGCTGGGAGATGCAGCTGAAGGGCGGCGGCCCGACGCCCTACTGCCGTGGGGCCGATGGCCGTGCCGTTCTGCGCTCAAGCGTGCGCGAATTTCTCGCCCAGGAGTTCATGCATGCCCTTGGGGTTCCCACCACCCGTTCGCTGACGCTTTACCAATCGCGCAGCGAAACCGTGCGGCGGCCGTGGTATTCGCCTGAGTCGCGTTCATTCAATCCCGACATCCTGGTCGACAACCCGGCGGCGATCACCACGCGGGTGGCGCCGTCGTTCCTGCGGGTGGGCCAGCTTGAGCTGTTCGCCCGCCGGGCCCGCAGCCAGGCCCATCCCGGGGCGCTGGAAGAGCTGCGACTGATCGTGGCCCACCTGATCGAGCGCAACTACCGGCCTGAGATCGACCCGACGCTGGCGTTCAACGCCCAGGTGGTGGCGCTGGCGCGCCTGTTCCGCGGGCGGCTCACGGCCCTGGTGGCCCACTGGCTGCGGGTGGGCTACTGCCAGGGCAATTTCAACAGCGACAACTGCGCCGCCGGCGGCTACACCCTCGATTACGGGCCTTTCGGCTTCTGCGAGCTGTTCGATCCGCGGTTTCAACCCTGGACCGGTGGTGGTGAGCATTTCTGCTTCTTCAACCAACCGGCGGCCGCCGAAGCCAACTACACGATGTTCTGGTCTTCCGTGCGGCTGCTGCTCGAGGGCGACCCGTCGGCCCTGGCGCAGCTCGACGAGGTGCATGAGGGTTTCGCCGCCGCGATGGCCCAGGCGGTCGAGGCGATGTGGGCCGCGAAACTGGGCCTGGCGCGCCACGACGGAGCCCTGGTGAACGAGCTGCTGGAGCTGTTGCTGCGCACCAAGGTCGACTTCACGATCTTCTTCCGCCGGCTGTCAGACATTCCCGCAGAGGTGTCAGCTCTGAAGGAGAGCTTTTACCTGCCGGGCTCCGATGAGCTGGACTCGGCCTGGTCGACGTGGCTGCAGCGCTGGCGGGCGCAGATCACCGCCACCGGCAGCCCCAGCGCCACGGCGGCGATGATGAAGCGCGTCAACCCGGCCATCACCTGGCGCGAGTGGCTGATCGTGCCGGCCTACGAGCGGGCGGCCCAGGGGGACCCCAGCCTGGTCCACGAGTTGCAGGCGGTGTTCCGCGATCCCTACGCGACACCAGCCGCCGCTGTGGCGGCCAGCTACGACCGGCTGAAGCCCCGTGAGTTCTTCAACGCCGGGGGCGTGTCGCATTACAGCTGTTCGTCGTGAGCGGGTGGTGCGGGGTCTCAGAACTTGCGCAGCTCCCGGCGGATCTTCAACGGATCCCCTGAATGTTGCTGGTTGAACAGAAGCACCAGCCCGGTGGCCAGCACCAGGCCGATCACTCCCACCGCAGGCCATGGGTTTCGCCGGGTCATGGCGGCAACCTAGAGGGTCGAGCCTATGCCTGTGCTGCTGATGACACCGCCGCTGGTGCCCCATCCCCTGCCCCCCATCGCCGGCCGGGAAGCCGCACTGAAGGCGCTGATGGGGCGGCCCCCATCCCCCCGGCCCCTGCCGCCACCGGCCATCCGTTCGGCCTTCGCCTGTGCCCTGCACATGAACCAACCCACGATTCCGGCAGGGCCCGACGGTGCGCTCATCTCGCACCTGCAATGGATGTTTGACCATCCCGGTGAGGGTGACAACCACAACGCCGAACCCTTCGCCCACTGCTACCGCCGCCTGGCCGACCTGCTGCCCCAGCTGATCGGCGAAGGCTGCGAGCCGCGGATCATGCTCGATTACTCCGGCAACCTGCTCTGGGGGTTCGAGCAGATGGGCCGCCACGACATCCTGTCGGCACTGCAGCGCCTGGCCTGTGATCCCCTGCTGGTGCCACGGGTTGAGTGGCTCGGCACGTTCTGGAGCCATGCGGTGGCGCCGTCCACCCCGATCGCTGACCTGCCGCTGCAGATCCAGGCCTGGCAGCATCACTTCGCGGCCCTCTTCGGTGATGGGGCGCTGGCGCGGGTGCGGGGCTTCTCGCCCCCTGAGATGGCGCTGCCCAACGATCCCGATGCACTCCATGCCTTTGTGGTGGCCCTGCGCGACGCCGGCTACCGCTGGCTGCTGCTGCAGGAGCACAGCGTCGTCAATGCCGACGGCAGCCCCCTCGCCCCCCCCCAGACCTGGATTCCCAATCGCCTGGTGGCCCGCAACCGCCATGGTGAGAGCGTCAGCATCACGGCGCTGATCAAGACCCAGGGCTCCGACACCAAGCTGGTGGGCCAGATGCAACCCTGTGCCGAGGCTCTGGGCCTCGACCGCTGCCATCTGGCCGGCCGTTCCATTCCTGCCCTGGTCACCCAGATCGCCGACGGCGAGAACGGCGGCGTGATGATGAACGAGTTCCCCCAGGCCTTCATCGAGGCCCATCGGCGTCTGGCGCAGCCCGCCGCTGCCGGTGAGCGCACGGTGGCCCTCAACGGCAGCGAATACCTCGACCTGGTGGCAGCCGCCGGCATCAGTCCTGAAGACTTTCCGCCCATCCAGGCCGCAGGCACCCCCTCGCTGGATGGCTCCACCTGGACCAACCACATCAGCTGGGTCGATGGGTATGCCGCGGTGCTCGAACCCCTGCAGGCCCTCAGTGCCCGGTTCCATTCGCTCTGTGATCCCCTGGTGGCGGCCGACCCCGCCTTCAGCCGCAGCGCCGCCTACCAGAGCGCCCTGCTGCACCTGCTGCTCCTCGAGACCAGCTGCTTCCGCTACTGGGGCCACGGCACCTGGACCGAGTACGCCCGCGAGATCCACCGCCGCGGCGAGGTTGCCCTGGATGGGCTGGCCGCTGCGCCGTGAGCGGGTTCCCTGAGACAGAGTGGGCCCGTTGCCCCCACCATCGTGAAAGAGATCAGCCTTGTCGAGGTCCTGCTGCGGGGGCTGGCCCGTTTCGCCGCCGTGTCGGGCGTGATCGCCTTCCTGGTCTGGATCACCTGGGTGATGCTCGATGTGAAGAACATGCAATCGGGCTTCACCCTGCCCTGACGGTCCACTGCACCCGCAGCGCACCGACGGCGAGGATCGCCAGGCTGCCGCCGAGGAGCGCCTGCTGCCCCTGCAGCAGCGACTGCCCGTAGCTCAGCAGCACCAGGGTGCACACGAGCAGGCAGGCACCGGCGGTCCACCGCCGCCGCCCCGTCGCCATGCCCGCCAGAGGCTGTTGCAGGGCCGCCAGCGCCACCAGGCCATACACCAGAAGAAAGGCCAGCACCGCCCCGCCACCGAAGGTGTTGTACAGGGTCTGGGGCGTCTGGCCCGCCAGCAGCAGCACCGCCCCCAGGCCCAGGGCCGGCAGGGCGGAGGCGGCCAGGGCCTTGGCCGGGGTGCCGAAGCGTCCGTGGACGGTGGCCAGCTCCGCCGGCAGCACCTCCACCCGGGCGAGCACCCAGCCCAGGCGGCCCATGGCCGTGAGGCTGCCGAGGCTGGTGCCGAACAGGCTCAGGGCTGCCCCCAGCTCCACCAGCCGGCCGGCGAGGGGCCAGCGCAGCAGATCGCTCAGGGCCAGCAGCGGATCGGTTCCCTGGCGCACCGCCAGCGGCAGCCACGACAGTCCCTCGGTGAGCACCACGGCCCAGAACAGAAAGACCCCACCGGCGAGCAGCACGCTCGCCCGCAGGGCGAGGGGAATCGCCTGCTGCGGCCGGTTCACCTCCTCCCCAAGGTTGGCGGCGCTTTCAAAGCCGATGAAGCTCAGAACCGCGGCCATCAGTCCGGCGCCCACATCAGCTCCCAGGGGGGGGCCGGCCCCCGGCGGCGGCGGCGGCGACGACCCTCCGCTGGCCGCCAGCACCACCAGGCCGCAGAGGGCCATCACCAGCAGCACCGAGAGGGTCTCGCTGACCAGCATCGTGGTCGCCGAGACCGGCACATCCCGACGGGCCAGCTGCAGGGCCCCGGCGCCGCCGAGGCCGAACAGCAGCAGCACCGGCAGCGCCAGCCCCAGGGCCGCCAGCAGCGAAGCGAGATAAGCGGCGAAAAAGCTCAGACAGCCCACGAACAGCGCGCCGTAGCCGAAGAACAGGGCCCACGCGGCCAGGGTCGACGGCCGTCGGCCGAGGCCCGCATCCACGTAGCCGGCGATCCCATCGGCCCGCGCCGGTTGCCGGCGGAACAGCACCAGGGTCTCGACCACGAGCAGCATCGCCACCAGGGCGATGGCGTAGCAGAGCCAGGTGGCGCGACCTGAGCCGGCGGCGAGGGCAGCGGGAATGTTGATCACCGCTGTGATCGTGAGGCCCACCGTGGCCAGGGCCTGGCCGGTGGTCGGCAGGGCCCCCAGGCAGCGACGCAGGCCTGATGCCATCGATCAGGCCTCCGCGAACCGCTCACGCCAGGCCGCTTCGAGGCTGGCAGCCGCCGCCGTTCCCTCCGCGGGGAAGGCCGTCAGAAAATCCTTGTCGCTGGCGGGCCTGTACGGGCCCTCCTTGATCTCAAACATCACCGTGTCGGGTTCGAGGGCCACGAGGGTGTGGATCTGGCCGTCGGCCAGATCGATGCCCTGGACCGGTCCGCCGGCCTCGAGCCGTTCCTGGTGGATCACTTCGCCCTGGGCATCGAGCAGCAGCAGTCCCACGGCCCCCTGCAGCACCACGAAGCATTCGAAGCCCGCCCCCGGCCGCCCCCGCTGGTGCCGATGGGGGCGCACGTAGGTGCCCGGCTGCAGCACGTTCAGAAACCGCTGCACCGGATCGGCTTCGGCGTGCAGGTTGTGGTTGCGCCGCAGCCGTGGGGACTGGCGTGCCTGCTCTGCCACCGTGTCGAAGAGCGTGGCATCGAGGCGGCGCAGCAGCGGCAGCTGCACCTGGGGATGGCGCAGCCGGTATCCCAGGGCCTTCAGCCGACCGTTGCGGATGCGCCGGTCGGCCGGCGGCTGCTCCCGCGGCTGCTCAGGATCCCACTGCACCGGCTCCCAGCCGTTGGCCTCACAGACCCTCTGCAGCAGGTCAGCGACCGTCAACGGCGCGTCGTCGACCACGTTGACGATGCCGTCCCAGCGCTGCTCCACCGCCGTGGCGATCGCACCCACCACATCATCGCGATGGATCCAGCTGCAGTGGGACGCCCCATCCCCGGGCCGCGTGGTGCCCGCCAGCCGGCGGAAGCGATGCAGCACCTGCCGGCCGGGCCCGTGGATCGCCCCCAGCCGCAGCAGGCACACCGTCCGTTCGGCCGTGCGGCAGCCCTGCAGCAGGGTCTCGCTGTCGAGCAGCAGCCGGCCATGGTCGTCGCGGGGATCCGGCGCTGTCGTCTCATCGACCCAGTCGCCACCCGCATCGCCGTAGACGGCGCAGCTGCCGGTGTAGACGATCTGCCGCAGCCTGGGCCGGTCCGGCATCAGGTCCACGAGGGTGCGGAAGCTGTCGCGGTAGGTGGCCGCATAGGCGGCGGCATCCACGGCCCGGTCGCCGCCGGGGGCCAGGCAGAACACCGCCACCTCGGCCTCCGCCAGGGCCTCCGCCAGGGCGTCGCGGTCATCGGCCCGCAACACCAGCACCCGGGCGCCCAGGGCCTCCAGCGCTTCCCGCCGTTCCTCCCGGGTGGTGGTCAGGGTCAGCGTCATCGGTTGCTGGCGCTCCCCTGCCGCCTGCCGCCGCCAGTGGCGGGCCAGGGCGGTGCCCACATCGCCGCAACCCACGATGGTGATCCGCATCTAGGTCGCCGCGGCCAGCACCTGCTCGAGCCTCACCGGCGGCAATGACGGGCTGCTGGTCACCTCCAGGATCCGGCCGCTGGCCGCCGGTGTGTCGAGGGCCTCGAGGCAGCAGCGCGCCACCAGCCGCCGCGGAATGGCGTTGCTGTCCTGCTGGTCGGGCCCGGTCCAGCGGATGCCTTCGTTCTCCAGCGCCTCCTCCCGTTCCGAGAGGCCCCCAGGCCGGATCACGGTCCAGTCGAGGCCGCTGGTCTCGAGGGCCCGTTCCCCCAGCCGCTTCCACACCAGGATCAGTCCGAACAGGTTCAGGGGATGAAGCCAGCGGCCTGCGCAGAGCGAACTGACCAGCACCACCCGGTTCACCCCCACCCGCCGGCAGCTGTCTACCTGCCGCTGCACACCCCAGGCATCCACCCGCAGCGGCGTCGTCAGGTCGGGCGACGGGCGGGCGCCGGTGGCGATGATCAGGGCGTCAGCCCCCCGCAGGGCGTCATCGAGGGCTGGAGCGTCCGTCAGGTCCAGGCGGCGGCAGTCGCAGTCCGCCAGGCTGGGGGGCAGCACCGATCCGGGCCGCAGCAGCAGGCGGGGCGTGTCGCCGCGGGCCAGCAGTTCTTCGGCGATGCGGTAGCCCGTCTTTCCCGATGCACCGCTGATGGCAACCGTGCGGCCCATGGATTCCAGCAAACGCCGCAGCCTAGGGTCTTCCCACGGGGGTGATGGCCATGGGATCGACGGGTGCCGAGGTCACGGGTGCCGATCGTCAGTGGCGGCTCAACCGTCGGAACTTTGATGGTTGCTGGTCTGGCACGAGCCAATGGTTCCTGCGGGATCCGACCACAGGCGTCCTGGATCTGCAGTGCCCCGCCCGCACGATTCCTGACACCTGCTACTCCATCGACTTCAGCGATGCCGACACCGGCACCTGGGATGGCCGTGGCCTGCTCTTCGCCCCGGACGGCCGCCGGCGTCTGCCCCTCTGCCGGGCCACCTACAACAGTGGCGGCAGCTGCTGGCAGTTCGACGGCGCCGGTGGCCAGTCGAGCCTGGCGGTGGATCCTGCCCAGCCCCGCTTCGGTCATGAGGTGAATCTCTTCTCGGGTCGCTCCCGCTCGATGCTGGTGCTGCTCTGGGCCCCCCAGGCCGGGGCCGGTGATCTGTGGCGGCTGGATGCGGTGGCGGCCGTCGCCTTCCGCTGCAGCCGCAGCGCCCCTGCCGATCCCCCCCGCCCCCAGCTTCCGGTGGCGGCCCTGCTCGCGGAGCTCGAAGGCTGGCCTGGCCGCCTCGAGACCCTCGAACCCCACCGCTGGCCGATCGACGATCCCGACCCCGTGGCCTGTGATCCCTTCAGGCCTGCTGACCTCGCCCGCCATCCCCTCACGGTCGGTTTCGACGACGGCCTGGTCTGCTCGGTGCCCGAGGTGCTGCCGATCGGCGCCTTTCGCCTGGAGGTCGGTTGCCGCATGGCCCACGACCACTTCCAGCAGCTCAGCCTGGTGTTTGATGGCGACCGTCGCCTGCGGCAGTGGGAGCGGCGCCGCTTCCGTCCGGACGGCGGCTGAGCCACAGGCGAGTCGCCAGGCCTTGCAGCAGGCAGCGGGGGGTGTCGAGACCCGCGGCGGTCAGCACCTGCTGCAGCCGGGCCGCCTCGATCCCGAAGACCGAGGCACCACGGCTGGCCAGCAGCCGCTCCACGGTCAACGGTTCGGTGCCGAGCTGCAGCAGCCGGCTGCGGGCCACCGCGAGCAGGAGGGCGTCGGTGGTCGGATCGGGGTCCTCGCTGTAGCCGCTGATCAGCAGGCTTCCCCCGGGGGCGACAGCCGCTGCCAGCTGCCGCAGCAGGAGCTCCTGCCCCTGGGGCGGCAACAGATGCAGCACGTTCAGGGCCACCACCGCCTGGAACGTTCCTGGCTGCAGATCGTCGCAGTCCTCCAGCCGACCGGTCAGCACGCGGCAGCGCTGGACGGCACCGGCGGCCGTGAGCACACCCCCACAGGCCTCGACCATGGCCGCACTCGGTTCCACCAGGGTGAACCGGGCCCCCGGCAGGGCCCCCAGAAGACCAGGCAGTTCTTCGCCCCGGCCGGGTCCCACCACCAGAACCTCAGCGGCATCGGCCGCCATGGCGGCCAGGGCGGCGGCGGCGATCTCGAGCAGGGCGTCGTAGGCGGGGACCGAGCGGCGGATGATCGCCGCGTAGTCCCGCCCGTAGGGTCCGTCGAAGTCCAAGGCCTGACCTTCCATCGTTGTCGGTCGTTGCCATGGTGGAGGAAGCCGTCGTCGGTTGCCGCCCATGGAGATCCGTCGCGCCGATGCCCCTCCTCTGACCCCGGAGGAGCAGCAGCTGGTGACCACCATCCGTCGTCACATCGAGGCCCGTCTGCTGGAGGGGGGGCTCACCGCCGACGACATCCATCAGCTCCAGCAGCAGCTGCGCCAGCACCCCCATACCAGCGAGGCGGTGATCGACGCCATCACCGAAGAAAGTCGCCGCCTGCTGCCCGGCGGGACCCCCTTCAACCTGCGCTGGGACTGAAGCCGCCGGCCACACTCACCAGCAGGCCCAGGTTGATCGCCACGATCACCCCTGCGATGACCCAGGCGACGGCCTGCAGCCAGCGGGGGGTGGCCAGGTCGCCCATCAGTTCCTTACGGCTGCAGAACAGCACCAGCGGGATGACCGCAAAGGGCAGCTGCAGGCTGAGCACCACCTGGCTGAGCACCAGCAGCTGGTTGCTGCTGCGGTCCCCCAGCAACAGCACCGTCGCCAGGGCGGGAATCAGGGCCAGTCCACGGGTCAGCAGCCGCCGTTGCCACGAGGGCAGCCTCAGGTCCAGGAACCCCTCCATCACCACCTGGCCGGCCATGGTCGCCGTCACCGT
This sequence comes from uncultured cyanobacterium, assembly GCA_903871775.1. Classification (GTDB taxonomy): domain Bacteria; phylum Cyanobacteriota; class Cyanobacteriia; order PCC-6307; family Cyanobiaceae; genus CAIQIA01. The sequence continues at coordinate 6,494 of CAIQIA010000009.1, read as the reverse complement.
CGAGCTCTGACCTGCCGCCAGCAGGGCCACCCCGAAGAGGGTGCTCGCCAGGGAGGTGCCCAGCAGGGGGGTCAGCAGCCGATAGGCCTGGTCCAGGTCTTCGACCACCGGTCGCCCGGGGCCATGGAAGGCGGTGGCGGCCAGCACCAGGATCGCGGCGTTGACCAGAAAGGCGAACACCAGCGCCAGCAAAGTGTCGACGGTGGCGTAGCGCAGGGCCCAGTGGCGCGCCCGGGGCACCTCTTGCCACTGGCGGGTGTGAACCAGCGCCGACTGCAGGTAGAGGTTGTGCGGCATCACCGTCGCCCCGAGGATGCCGGCGGCGAGGTAGAGCTGCTCCCCGTCCTTCAGGGACCCCAGCCGCGGCACGAACCCCGCGGCCACGCCGGTCCAGTCGGGGGGCAACAGCAGCAGTTCAACCGCGAAGCAGCCCCCCACCAGTGCCACCAGGCTGATGATCAGCGCTTCGAGGCGCCGGATCCCCAGCCCCTGCAACGCCAGCAGCAGCAGGGTGTCGAAGGCCGTGAGGGCCACCCCCCAGGGCAGAGGCAGACCGAACAGCAGCCGCAGGGCAATGGCACTGCCCATCAGCTCCGCCAGATCGCAGGCGACGATCGCCACCTCCGCCAGCAGCCACAGGGGCAGGCGCCAGCGCCGGGGCAGATGTCTGCGGCAGGCCTGGGCCAGATCGAGCCCGGTCGCCACCCCCAGGCGGCAGCAGAGCGACTGCAGCACCATCGCCATCAGGCTCGACAGGGCCACCACCCAGAGCAGCTGGTAGCCGAAGCGGGAGCCGGCGGCCAGGTCGGTGGCCCAGTTGCCCGGGTCCATGTACCCCACGGCCACCAGGTAGGCCGGACCCAGCACGCGCAGGAACCGTTGCCACGAGCGGCTGTCGGCGGCGATCAGCACCGGCGCTGGCCCGGAGGCAGGGGGCACGGGGGGGCGGAAGGGCATGGTCCAGTCTGGGGGATTGCCGGTGGACGCTTTCGCTGCCGCATCCGGACCTGCACGGTGAGGGTCCCCTGACCGACATTCCTCTGGTGTGCACCGCGACCTGGACAGGTCGCCGGGAGGCACCACACTGATGGGGTTGATGTCCTTTTTCTGTTTGTCTGACGCCAACGGATCCCTGCTGGTTTCCACCCCTGAAACGGCTCCTGAGCCCTCTGTCCCCACCGTGGTTGTGGTGATTGACGACGGCGAAGATCCCTGCGCTTCCAGCCAGCGCCGCCGCTATCTCGCCTCTCTCCGCACCGGCGACAGCCTTTCCACGGGCGACGGCTCCACCGCCTGCTGATTCAGCCTCCCAGCCCCAGCAGCCTGGTGCCCTGGTAGAAGACGAAGCTCGCCACCCAGGCAAGAACCAGGGACCAGCCCACCGACAAGGCCGTGAAACGGTTGCTGCGCGACTCCTGCCGCAACACCGCCACCGTTGACAGGCACGGTGTGTAGAGCAGGGTGAACAGCAGGAAGCTGTAGGCCTGGGTCCAGTGCAGCTTCTGCGCCAGCAGGGTGCCGAGCAGATTCGGATCCGCCTGGTTGTAGATCACAGCAAGGCCGCCGAGCACCACTTCCTTGGCTAGGAAGCCGAACACGAGGGCCACGCTCAGCTGCGGATCCAGGCCGATTGGCGCCAGCACCGCTTGCAGCAGTTGCCCCAGCTGGCCCGACAGGGAGGCCGCCGAGGCCGGCTGCACCCCCACGGGCAGGTTGTTGAGCCACCACACGGCCACCACGCCGATGACGATGAACCGCCGGGCGAAGATCCAGAAGTGGCGCACCTCGGCCCAGGCACGGCCGAACACCTGCCGCAGCGTGGGCAGGCGGTAGGGGGGCAGCTCCAGCAGCAGCGGTTCCTTGCCGGCGTAGCGGTGCCGGAACAGCAGGGCCGTGAGCAGGGCCGCCCCGAAGCTGATCACGTACAGGCTGAACACCACCACCCCGGCGCTGCGGGGACTGAACAGGGCCCCGGCCATGAACAGAAACACGTTCAGGCGGGCTGAGCAGAGCGAGAATGGGATGATCAGCATCGTCAGCAGCCGCAGGCCACGGCTGCGCATCACCCGTGTGCCCAGGATCGCCGGCACGTTGCAACCGAAGCCCATCAGCGAAAGCACGAACGAGCGGCCGTCGAGCCCCAGGCGCTCCATCAGGGCGTCCATCAGAAAGGCGGAGCGCGAGAGGTAGCCGCTGTCCTCGACCACCCCCATCGCCAGAAAGAACAGGAAGATCACCGGCAGGAACGCCGCCACCGTGCCGATGCCCTGATAGAGGCCGTCAACCACGAAATGTCGCCAGAACTCGGGCAGCCAGCCCAGGGCGGGGCGCAGCACACCACTGCCGAACCCGTCGAGGGTGGTGGTCAGCTGTTCCTGGATCGGTGCGCCGATGGCGTACACAGCCTGGAACATCAGGGCCATGGCCAGAAAGAACAGTGGCAAGCCCAGCCAGGGGTGCAGCAGCACGCGGTCCAGCCGGCGGCTGAGCCTGTCCTGCCACTCCCCCGGCAGCTCGACGCTCTGGCGCAGCACGGAGGCCAGGGCCGCCGGCAGGGCGTCGTCCTCTTCCGGCAGGCAGTCCACCACCGAACGGGGGGGAGTCAGGGCAGGCCGGTCGCGACCGGTTGCCTCCTTGAGCTCCTGGCGCAGGGCCACGAGCCCCCGGCGGTGCTTGGCACTGATCGGCAGCACCGGCACACCAAGGGTGCGGGTGAGTCGCTTACAGTCGACCTTCACACCGAAGCGGCCCGCTTCGTCTGCCATGTTCAGGGCCACCACGACGGGCAGCCCCAGGGCCTTCACCTGCAGGGCCAGGCGCAGCTGACGGTCCACCTGGCTCGCGTTCAGCACCACCACCAGCAGCTGCAGGGGGGTGGTCTCCAGAAAGCGGCGCACAACCGCCTCGTCTTCCGAAAGTCCCCGCAGGTCGTAGAGACCGGGCAGATCCACCAGCTCGACGGTCTGCCCCTCCCACTGGACGGTGGCGGCCATCAGATCGACCGTGAGCCCCGGCCAGTTGCCGATGTGGGCATGGTGGCCGCTGAGGGCGCTGAACAGGGTCGACTTGCCGGTGTTCGGCATGCCGAGGAAGGCGACGCGGGCGTCGGCCGTGGCCGTCACGCCGTGTCCGTGGTGGGCCATGGCGCTCAGCTCAGCGGTGCGATGGAAATGTGGCGGGCGTCCTGGCGCCGCAGCATCAGCTCGGTCATGCCCACCCGCAGATGCAGTGGACCACCCCAGGCGGCCTGGCGCAGGAGGCGGATGGTCTGGCCGGGGCGGATGCCGAGGGCGCACAGGCGCTGCAGCAGGCGCGGTTCCCCGTCAAGGGTGACCACGGTGGCGCGCTCGCCGGGCTGCAGATCCGCGAGGCAGTCCGGCGCTCCACGGCCGGTTGTCGGGCAGGAAATGACCATTCGAGGGGGACGGGCCCCATCAGTTGCGAATGACTCGCAAGATACACAGGCTGGCGACTCTTTGCAAGCGATTCTCAATAGCGTCAGCAGTTGCAAGTCCTGGGGTCATCCCCGGCGATACTGGACCCGGTGGTCGGGCAAGGTCCCGGCGTCCGCGAGGAAAGGCTGTGACGGATGCCCCCGGGTCTCCCACTCAGCCACTGTCCCGCAGCTGTGATGGTCCAAAGACCTCAGTCAGAACACTCGCCACCGACCAACCCATCCGCGTCCGGCGAGGTACCGGTTCCGCCCCCATGACCCTTTCCCGCTTCCGCCCGCTCCTGCCGGGCCTTCTGGTTGCCGTTGTGCTGCTGGGATCGACCCCGGCCATGGCCCACCATCTGATGGGCTTCTTCCAGCTCACCCCCGGCCCCCTCAGTGGCTTTGTCAGCGGCCTGATGCATCCCCTGCTCGGCCCCGACCACCTGCTCTTTCTGCTGGCCATCGGTGCCGCCAGTGTCGGCCGCGGTCGGCCTCTGGTGTGGGCGATCGGACTGCTGGCCACCGGTCTGCTGGGCAGCGCCCTCGGGCTCCTGATGCCCGGACTGCCCCTGGCCGACCTCTGGGTGGCCCTGTCTCTGGTGCTGCTGGGCTTCGTGGTCGCCGGCCGCTGCGCCCCGGTGCTGCTGCTTCCGGCCATCGCCCTCCACGGCTATGCCCTCAGCGGTTCCGTCATCGGCTGGGAGCCCACCCCCGTCGCCTTTTATCTGCTCGGTCTGCTCGTGAGCCAGGGGGCCTTGCTCAGCCTGTCCCTCGGTCAGTTGCGCCGCCTGTGGTTTGTCGAGGGTGCCGGCCCCTCCGGTCGCCCCCTCCTGCTCAGCGGCCTGCTCATCGGCAGTGGCCTGGCCTTCGCCTGGACGTCGCTCGTCCCCTGAGCCGACCCGTCAGGGTCGGCGCCCCACCAGCTGCACCGTGGCACTCAGGCCTCGGTGCGCCTGGCCTTCCTGGATGTCGCGGCAACCCTCCCACCAGTGCACCACCTCCAGTCCCTCGACGTCGGCCCGTAGATCTGCTGGGTTCACCAGCAGATCCGGCAGCTGTGGACCGCCACTGTCGCGGCCGAGCTGCAGGGGGGTGTAGGCCTCCAGAATCAGCCGTCCCCCTGGTCGAAGGCCCTCGACCATGGTCGGCAGCACCCGGGCCCTGAGGGCCCGCGGAATCTGCATCCAGATCGCCACCACCAGGTCCCAGGTCCCGGGTTCAGGAGAGAACTGCGCCAGGTCGCCGCAGACCGTCTCCATCGGCAGACCTTCGGCAGCCGCCAGCCGCCCGGCGGTGGCCAGGGCATTGCTGCTCAGATCCTGCACGGTCACCCGATGGCCCAGGCGGGCCAGATGCAACCCATTGCGGCCCTGCCCCTCCGCCAGGCAGAGGGCCGTTCCCGGCACCAGCCCTTCGGACTGCTCGACCAGAAAGGTGTTCGGTTCCGCTCCGTAGATCAGCTCAGGCCCCGCAAACCGTGCCTCCCAGAACGCCAGGGGTGTGGTCAACGGGGACAGGGGCGGTTGTGCCATGGCGGCAAGGATGCGAGCAGGCGCGATCGCTGCTCACCCTCGCATCGTTTGCACGGATCGGATCAAGCGCGAGCCCCGCCTGACGAGCCTGGGACATCCAGCCCCCGCCGGGGCATTCAGATCCTGTTCCCGGCACGACATCCTTGGCATCTGCGGTTCCTTCGACCTCCCAGTCCCTGGTCGCCAACCTGATCGCCCTCCTCCAGCAGGGCACGGCCCCCTGGCGACGCCCCTGGCGTGAGGGCCAGTCCCAGCACGTGAATCTGTTCACCGGCCGCCGTTACCGAGGGGGCAACCCATTGCTGCTCACCCTCGGCCAGTTCCAGCGGGGTGCCCCTGAACCCTTCTGGTGCGGCTACGGCGAGGCCAGACGCCACGGGCTTGTTCCCCGCCGGGGCAGCAAGGCCGTCATCATCCTCAAGCCCATCGTCTTCGGCGATGACGACGGGACCGACGCAGGCGAGAGCCCCCGCCGGCGGGCAATCTTTCGCACGGTTCCTGTCTTCAACGCTGCTGATCTGGTCGGTGACAGCCTCACCAACGTGCTGGCCCAGCGACGCACAGCGGAGAGCCCATCCCACAGCTCTGCCCCCCAGCGTCTCGAACGGGCGGAACAGATCCTCACCACCTGGCCGGTCCCCTGCCAGCACGGTGGCGGGCAGGCCTTCTACGACCCCGGTCGTGACTGCATCGTCCTGCCATGTCGCGAACGCTTTGACACCGCTGCCGGTCTTTATGCCACCTGGGCCCATGAGGCAGTGCATTCCACGGGCCACAGCAGCCGCCTCAATCGCGACATGACTGGCACCTTCGGGTCTGATGCCTACGCCCGCGAAGAACTGATCGCCGAGCTTGGAGCCGTGCTCGTGGGCACACGACTGGAGATCGGCTGTGATCTCAGCAATCATGTGGCTTACCTCGACCACTGGATCCGACTGCTGCAGGAACAGCCGGGAATTCTGATGCCGGTTCTGCAGCAGGCCCGTCAAGCGGCGGATCTGATCTGTCCTGAGGACGACGTCGATGAGGCCTGCACCGCAGGCCAGGCACAAAGCAACGCCGACGGTCGACGGAGGATGCGCCACGAACCGCAGGCGGTGCTGACCTCCAGCCCGAGCACCGCTTGATCCTCACTGGCACGTAGTTGCTCCAGCCACTGCACTGCCTCCGCCCAGGCTTCGTCGTGGGAGCTGTAGGTGCCGTCAAGATGCCCATGGGGCTGGCAGTCCGCATCGATGAGCCTGTATTCGCGATGGAAGGACGTGCTGACCATGACACGCATCGCAGGTCACAACAATCTGGCGAATGCTGAGACGCTGCGCTGTCGCAATGGCAACCCTCCAGTTGTTGCCTTGGCTGCCACGGGAGGATCTCGACTTGCGAAGCCAATAAAAAAGCCACCCCAACACAGGGGTGGCCGACATCGGAACAAACAGAAAAGTTTTACCTGGCATTGAGCTATTTTCACAGGGGGCTGCCCCCCAACTATCGTCGCCGCTGCAGCGTTTCACCTCCGAGTTCGAGAT
>CAIQIA010000008.1 GCA_903871775.1 uncultured cyanobacterium | reverse complement strand
TGGCGGCCAGCAGGGTGGGGATCATCAGAACGCCGAACCAGCCCACGTAGAGGCGGTTGTCGGTGCTGGTGACCCACTCGCAGAACTGGTTCCACACCGAAGCGCCGGAGCGCTGCTGGAGCGTGGTTTGCATGAGTCCGAGGTGAGACGGAATGAAGAGCGGTGACCCGCTCCGTTGCATCGTAACGGATCATTGCGGAGTGTGACCCTCTTCTAAGGAGTCTCGGGAGACACCGCGGAGGCGGCCAGTCAGGGCAAGGGTTCTGGCGTCTCTCCGTAATGGATCTCGGCCATGGCAGCCGCCACACGCTCCATTTCGCGGTCATCCAGCAGGGGCGGATCACCGATCAGGCGGGCCTGCAGGTACATGCGGGCGAGGGTTTCGACCTCAATGGCCAGGCGCAGCGCCTGGTCAAGACCCGCGCCCAGGGCCACCTGACCGTGCTGGGCCAGCAGACAGGCCCGGCGGTCGACCAGGGCGGCAAGGGCCAGATCACTTAGGGTCTGGGTGCCGAAGGTGGCGTAAGGGGCGCAGCGGATCGAGGAGCCCCCCGCCATCACCACCATGTAATGAAAACTCGGAATAGCCAGGCCATGGCAGGCCAAGGCGGTGGCATGCACGGAATGGCAGTGGACCACCGCCTGGATATCGGGGCGCCGGGCCAGCACATCGGCATGGAGACGCCACTCGGACGAGGGCCGGCGGCGGCCCTGCCAGCGGCCCCCGCCCTGAAGCAGCACCACATCCTCGGGCTGCATGAGCTCATAGGGCAGCGACGACGGCGTGATGAGCAGCCCGTCGCCCCAGCGCACCGACAGATTGCCGGAGGTGCCCTGGTTGATGCCGCAGGCATTCATGCGCCGGGCGACCGTCACCAGCTCCAGCCGCAGCTGCTCCTCCGTGGCGGGGGTGACCTCCGACGGCATCGGACCAGCGCGAATGGGGCAGCGTACGCGCCGCCAGGCTGCCTCAACAGGGACCTAAAGATAAATCGCGCCGACACTGACCAGAGACGTGCCGATGCTGCCGATGTTGGTGGTCGTGGAGCCACCGGGGTCTGTGGTGGCAGGGGTGACAGCCATATCGGACCCGAAGCGAGGCAGCAGGGCCTGCAGTGAGATCACGGACATGCGGACCGCTCCACCGGAGATGACCTCACAGGTCTCTGGCGTGAGGGGGCGGAGGCGAGGGGAGCAGAAAGAGGGTTGCACGAGGGGCATGGATCTTGGGAACGCGGTGGATCAGATAAAACCCATCCGTAGGCCTCCGGATGGGCAGAGCTGACTTCAGATGGTCAGGGAATCAGAGGATGCGGCCGATACCGACCAGGCCGATGCCGACATAGCCGACGCTCTGCTGGGAGTTGGTCCCGGTCGAATTCACGGCGAAGCCGTTGAAGAAGCCCCCCGAGACGGACTCGGACTGCTTGGTCGACAGGGGCTTGAGCACGAGGTTGTTCATGGGTTCAGGAAATGAAAGGTGGGTCCAGTGGGTCGTACGCCCAAGTCCTGGTTACCCGCGCCTGACCCCTCCCTCACTCCGGAACGCGCATCCGCTGCGCCACGACCACCCGATGGCGCGGATCACAGGGCTGGGTGCGCACTCCACCGAACCCGGAGGCCTCCAGCGCCGCCGGCAGGTCGAGGCAGAAGTACTCCTCGAGATAGGGCTCGGTGCTTTTGAGCAGGGTGGCGATCGGGGCCGGCAGCCGCCGGATCACGGTCGACTGCGGATCCTGGTCCACCAGGGCCAGGGTGCCGCCGGGCCGCAGCAGGCGGCCCATCTCGGCCAGCACGGCCAGGGTGGCGGCCTGGGGCAGCTCGTGACACACGAACTGCAGGGTGATCAGATCGAAGCTGCCCCCGGCCAGACCCGTTGCTTCAGCGGCGGCATGGTGCCAGGCCGCGATGCGCCCCTCACGATCCCGCACCCGCGCCACCGCCAGCATCGGTGCCGAGAGGTCCAGCCCCTCGACCACCGCAGTGCGGTCCCCCCGCTGATCCAGCCAGTCCCGCAGGGCCAGGGTGCCGACACCGACGGAACACCCCACATCCAGCACCCGGCGCAGGGGGCCCTCCAGGGACGGTTCGACGATGGCGAAGATCGCCTCCCGCAGGCGCCGCTGGGCCACCTGGGGAGCGAGGGCCTCACCGGGCCACACCCGCAGGGCCATCGCGTCGGTGGCCTGTTCGGCCTCGCCGGCGGCCTCCCAGCAGAGGTTGCCGGCGTCGTAAGCATGGAAGCGCACCCGGTAGTACGGGGGTGGCTCGAGGCCGGGACAAAGCACGGCGGGCAGCAGCGGTTCCGCCTGAGCCACCAGGTCGTGGCGCCGGGCCCTCCAGGCGATGCCACGGGATTCGGCCGTGCGGATGATCAACCGCCGCGCCTGCTGGAAGAGCAGCCCCCGCAGGGGCCCCACCTGCAGCAGCCGGTCAATCAGCCAGCCGAGGGGATGGCGCGAGGCCACCCAGTTGGGGGGAGCCGTGGGGGCCTGGGGTGCCGCTGGCATCGCCGGGGGGTGCATGGCCCTCATTCTCGCTGGGCCTCGATCGGTGGGTCGATCGGCGGCTCGATCCAGGGTTGCGGCCGCAGGGAGGCCGGCAGATACAACGGATGGGCCGGCTCGCCGAGGCGGGTGAACCGCAGCACCTGCAGCGGCGGCAGCAGCCGCCGGGCGACCCGGGAGCGCCCCCCCAGGCGGCCGCCGTTGCCCCAGGCGGCCAGCACGAGCCGGGCCCCCGCCGCGAGCCCGACCAGCCAGCGGTCGGCATCGGGACCCACCGGATCAGCCACCCGCCGCAGGGCGCCAGGGTCGGGGCTGCGCCAGGCGAACAGGTTCGCCAACCTCAGGCCGGAACAGCCCCAGGCCCGGGCGTAGCCCACACAGCGGCGGAGGGTGGGGTCATCGCCGTCGGCATCGGCACGGCTGGGGTTGAGCCCCACCACCAGCAACTCGCCGGAGCCCTCCCCCCAGCGGCGCCAGAGGGCATAGCGATAGCGGCCGCAGGGGCTGATCACCGCCCCGGCGTGGGACGGGCTGCAAAGGCCCCTCTCCGGAAGGGGCGTGGATGGCTCCACCACCATGGGCGCCAGGCAGGCGGGCAACACCAGCCTGCACGGGACCTGCGACTGGCCAGACTGACGACAGCAACCCCACGGTCATGGGAAGCAGCACCCCGACCCCGGAACGGATCTTCGCCGCCCCGCAACGGGGGCATGTCTCCCTGGGGGGCGGCCTGCGGCTGACCCTGCTGGTGGTGCCGCTGGCCCTGGCGGCCCTGGTGGCCCTGGCCCAGCCCGAACCCCGACGGCCCGGGGCGATCACCGCCGTGGGGGCCCTGGCCCTGCTCTGGAACGGCCTGGTGAGCGGGGTGCGGGTGGCCGCCCAGTGGGAACGGGGGGTGATCCTGCGGCTCGGGACCCTGCAGGGCGTGCGGGGCCCCGGGGTGCTGTACGTGATCCCGATCGTGGAGACCGTGCGCTTTCTTGACACCCGCACCCAGGTGCTGAACATCCCCAGCCAGCGGGTGATCACCCGCGACAACGTGCCCGCCAGCATCGACAGTGCGGTGTTCTTCCGCGTGGACGATGCCGCCGCGGCCGTCAATCAGATCCAGGACTACCGCTTCGCCATTGCCCAGTACAGCCAGGCCGCCCTCCGGGACGTGGTCGGCGGCCTGACCCTCGATGAGCTGCTGTCGGAGCGCGAACGCATCCAGGAACAGGTGCAGACGGCCGTCGAAACCCAGGCGCGCCAGTGGGGGATCACGATCGAATCGATCCAGCTGCAGGACATCGAGCTGCCGGAGGATCTCAAGCGGATGATGTCGCGCCAGGCCTCGGCGGAGCGGGAAAAGCGAGCCACGATCACCAAGGCCGACGGCGACCGGCTGGCGGCCGAAAACCTGGCCCAGGCCGCGGCCACCATGGCCGCCAACCCCATTGCCCTGGAGCTGCGGACCCTGCAGACCATCGACGGCCTCGGGGCCAGCCCCTCGAACACGGTGGTGCTGTTCCCCCTCGAGCTCGCCCAGGCCCTCAGCGGACTGCGGCCCCAGCCCCCCGCTCAGCCGTAGTCCCTCTCAGCCGTAGAGACGCCGCAGGCCCTCTTCACTGGCCGCTGCCAGGCCCCGCTCGGTGATCAGGGCCGTCACCAGCCGGGCCGGTGTCACGTCGAAGGCGGGATTGAAGGCAGGGGACGGGCCGGGGGTGAGGCGCACACTGACCAGATCACCCGCGGCGCCGGTGCCCTGGATGTGGGTCACCTCCTCGGCGGCCCTGGCCTCGATCGGGATCTCCGCCAGACCGTCCTCCAGGGTCCAGTCGATGGTGGAGGACGGCAGGGCCACATAGAACGGCACGCCGTTGTCATGGGCCGCCAGGGCCTTGAGGTAGGTGCCGATCTTGTTGCACACATCCCCCCGGCGGGTGGTGCGGTCGGTGCCCACGATCACGGCATCCACCTGGCCGTGCTGCATCAGGTGGCCACCGGCGTTGTCGACGATGACCGTGTGAGGAACCCCCTCGCGTCCCAGTTCATAGGCCGTGAGGCTCGCCCCCTGGTTGCGGGGCCGGGTCTCGTCGACCCAGACGTGGACGGGCAACCCGGCCCGGTGGGCCTTGTAGATCGGCGCCAGGGCCGTGCCCCAGTCGACGGTGGCCAGCCAGCCGGCATTGCAGTGGGTCAGCACCTGCAGCGGCTGGCCCCGCCGCCCGGGGGGCAGGGCCCCATGCAGGCGGCGGAACTCGGCGAGGCCGTGGTCACCGATGGCCTCGCACATCGCCACATCCTCATCGGCGATGGCCGCGGCCTCGGCGGCGGCGGCGGCGGCCCGTTCACCGGGGGGCAGGGCCTGCACCCGCCGGCGGGTGCGTTCCAGGGCCCAGGCCAGGTTCACCGCCGTCGGCCGGGTGGCCAGCAACGTGGCCTCGGCCGCCACGAGGGCGTCATCCGACGGATCCGCCTGCAACGCCAGCATCAGTCCGTAGGCACCGGTGACGCCGATCAGCGGAGCCCCGCGCACCACCATGGTGCGGATGGCCGCCGCAGCCGTCTCGAGGCTGTCGAGGCGCCGGGTCTCGAAGGCGTGGGGGAGGCGGGTCTGGTCGATGACCCCCACGGCGCGGCCATCGGGTTCGAGCCAGATGGTGCGCCAGGGGCGACCGTCGATGTTCATGGCGGCGGGGTCTCTGCCTCGATCATGTCCTGCCGGCCACACTGGAGACAGTGGCGGCGGGGCCCCATGCTCGATGCGGTGGTGGTGGGGGCGGGCCTGTCGGGCCTCGTGGCGGCTCGCCGCCTGCGGGCCGCCGGTCAGACGGTGCGGGTGCTGGAGGCGGCCGACACGGCCGGTGGGCGCATGCGGCGGCGGCGGCTCGACTGCGGTGTGACCGTTGACCTGGGCGGCCAGTGGGGAGGCGACACCCACACCCGCTTCGAGGCCCTGGTGAACGCGCTGGACCTGGAACGGTTCAGGAGCTTCTACGACGGAGAGGGCCTGTTCCGCTGGCGTGGGGAAGCCCGGCAAGCGCGGCTGGGGGCCGACTTCGACGACACCCTGCTGTTCTTCGAACCCGGCGACCTGCCCCTGAGCGCTGGCGAACGGGCAGAGGCCAGGGCCGTGGAACAGCGGTTCCGCCAGCTGGTGGAGCAGGTCGATCCCGATGAACCCTGGCGCAGCCCCGACGCCGTCGCCCTCGACACGATCACGGCCTCTGCGTGGCTGCAGGGACTCGGGGCATCGGCCGCCGCTCAGCTGCCTCTGCAGTGGCTGGGACGGGTGGGGGGGTCAGGCGGCTTCGAACTGCATCAGGTGTCGATGCTGCACCTGGCCTGGACCCAGGCCGTTGCCCCCCAGCGGGAGGCGCCGGAAGGCTGGCTGCTGCGCGGCGGCGCCGGCCAGGTGGCCGAACGGCTGGCCGCAGACCTGGGGCCAGACCTCCACACCGGCTGCCCGGTCGTGGCGATTGCGCAGGACGACGGGGGCGCCGAGGTGACGACGGACGATGGCCACCGCCATCGCTGCCGATCCGTGGTGGTGGCCATGCCCCCGAACCAGCGGCAGCGCCTGCGGTTCGACCCCCCGCTGCCCCCCGACCAGATCGCCCTGCACCAGCGCTGGCCCATGGGCGCGATGGTCAAGGTGCTCGCCGTGTATGAGCGGGCCTTCTGGCGCGACGATGGTGGCAACGGCCTGACCCTGGGCGAACGGGCCTGGCTGGAGCTGACGGCCGACAGTTCGCCGCCGGAAGCGGAGCCCGGGGTGCTGGCGGGCTTCATCGCCGCCGACCGGGCCCTGGCCTTCGGGACCATGAACCCCGCCGAGCAACGGGCCTGCCTGCTGGCCGAACTGGAGAGCCTCTGGGGACCCCGGGCCGGCAGGCCCATTGAGCTCATCTGGCACGACTGGGGCAGCGAACCCTGGACCGGCGGAGCCTTCACGGCCTTTCCGCTGCCGGGCACCTGGACCACCCTCGGCGATGCCTGGCGCCGCCCCCATGGCCGGGTCGTGTGGGCGGGCACCGAGGTGGCCCGCCGCTGGCCGGGCTATTTCGAGGGGGCGATCCGGGCCGGTGAGGCCGCGGCCGAGGCGGTGCTCGTCCGTCAGGGCCGGTCGATGCGGCGATAACCGATCCAGTCGGGCTCCAGGGGGCCGTCGCCGAAGGCCGGATCAGGGCAGAGATGCACGTGCCAGCGGTCCAGCCGATCCACCGCCAGGCAGTCATCGACGGCCGCCAGATCGTCGTGGTGGCGCTGGCAGATCCCCAGGGGGAGCTGGCGCAGGGCCCTCGAGCGGGCGGCCCTGGCGGAGGGGGCGACCACCAGCCCACAGCGGTGCCGCTCGTGGAAGGCCGTCGGGTCATAGGCCCCGACATTGACGAACCAGAGCTTGTCCGCGCCATCCGCCGGCGCCTCGGGCCGCAGGGCGATGCGATGGCCATCAACCCCCCGCACCAGGGCCCAGCTGTCGAGGTGGAGGCCCCTGGGGCGGCCGAACCAGCCCTGGCGCAGGGTCGGGAAGGTGTCTTCGAGGCTGGCCCCAGCCACCAGCCGGGCGTCGTGGACCTCAATCAGCCCCCCCTCCACGCGACCACCCAGCACCACCAGGAACAGCAGGGGCCCGGGCTCGGCCGGGGCCTCAGGCATGGGCGCGCAGGAGACCGACGGCATCCTCGAGGCGCTCGTGGAACCGGTCGATCTCGACGGGGGTGGTGGTGAAGGCCAGGCTGGCCCGCGCCGAGGCCGTCAGCCCGAGCTGCCGGTGCAACGGCTGGGTGCAGTGGTGGCCACTGCGGATGCAGATGCCCTCAACATCGAGCAGGGCCGCCAGGTCGTGGGCATGGACCCCCTCGACGGCAAAGGCGGCCAGGGCCCCGCGGTCGGGCTGGCGCCCGGGGGTCGGACCGAGGAGGCGCACGCCATCGATGCGGGCCAGCCCCTCCCACAACCTGGCGGTGAGCACCTGCTCCCAGGCGTGGATGCGCTCGAGACCGATGGCACTCAGGTAGTCGAGGGCTGCGCCCATGCCGATGGCCTCACCGATGGCCGGCGTGCCGGCCTCGAACTTGTGGGGCAGGGCCGCCCAGGTGCTGCGGTCCAGGAAGACCTCGTCGATCATCTCGCCGCCGCCGAGGAACGGCGGGGCCTCCTCGAGCAGTTCTCGGCGACCCCAGAGGAACCCCATGCCGGTGGGACCGCAGAGCTTGTGGCTCGACCCCACCAGCCAGTCGCAGCCCAGGGTGGTCACATCGGTGGGCAGATGGGCCAGGCTCTGGCACGCATCCACCAGCACCCTGGCGCCCACCCCGTGGGCCAGGGCCGCCACCTCAGCCACAGGGTTGAGGCAGCCGAGGGTGTTGCTGACATGGACCAGGGTCACCAGCCGGGTGCGGGGCCCCAGCTGGGCGCGCAGATCATCGAGATCAAGCTCCCCCTCGGCCGTGACCGCGACATGGCGCAGCACGGCGCCGCTGCGGGCCGCGAGCAGCTGCCAGGGCACCAGATTGCTGTGGTGCTCCATGGCGGTGGTGAGGATCTCGTCACCGGGCCTGAGCCGATCCAGGGCCCAGGTGAAGGCCACCAGGTTGATGGCTTCGGTGGCGTTGCGGGTGAAGACGATCTCGTCGGGATCGGCGGCACCGATGAAGCGGGCGGTGGTGCCCCTGGCGGCCTCGAAGGCCTCGGTGGCCCTGGCGCTGAGGGTGTGGGCCCCCCGGTGGACGTTGGCGTTGTCGCAGCTGTAGTAATGCTCGAGGGCCTCCAGCACCGCGCGCGGTTTCTGACTGGTGGCCGCATGGTCGAGGTAGATCAGCGGCTGGCCCTGCACCTCCTGGTCGAGCAGGGGGAAATCGACGCGGTGAAGGCTCGCGAGGTCGGTCGTCATGGGAGGAGACCCTCAGAGGGCCAGGCGGCGATCAGCGGGGGGAGGTCATCGAAAATCGGACGGCAGAAGCCACGGGTCAGCAGACGACACGCCAGGACCCTGTCAACTCCTCGGCTCTGGAGATAGAACAGCTCGTCATCGCTGAGGCTGCTGACCGTGGCGCCGTGGGTGCAGCGCACATCGTCGGCGACGATCTCGAGCTGGGGGATGGTGTCGACCCGGCCGCGGGTGCTGAGCAGCAGATGGCGGCTCAGCTGGGCGGCGTCGGTGCGCTGGGCCTCCCGGGGCACCTGCACCACACCGTTGAAGACGCTCTGGGCGCCGTCGTCGACCAAAGCGCGCTGCAGCTGATCGAGCCGCCCCTCAGGGCCGCCGAAGCGCACCTGGCTGTGGAGATCGATCGTGGCCTGGCCCCGGGCCAGGGCCAGATCCCGGAACGTCGTGACGGCCTGCCCCTCGGTCTGGCACACCTGGGGCTCCAGCCGGGCCAGCCGCCAGCCGCTGACCACGGCCGTGCGCCCATAACGGCTGCCGGGGGCCTGCTGCACCTGCCCGCTGACCAGGGCGACGGCACTGTCCGCCCCCTGAAGTCGCTGCCCCTCCAGCAGCTCGGCACCGGCCGCCAGCCGCGCCCCGACGCAGGCCACCAGAAGGGAGTCGGCGGGCCCCCAGAGCCCCAGGGCCAGTTCCAGCGAAGCGTCCTCCGCCAGATCGAACCACAGCCGCGGAGCCAGGGCCGCCTCGGCCTGAGCCGGCTGAAGCACCAGCTCGAGCCGCAGCCGGGCACCAGGGGCCAGCTGCAGACCCAGGGATGGACCGGGGAGCAGGGCCCCCAGCCGCACCGCCAGCGCCGGCGCGTCGGCGACGTCGGGCGGAACGGCACAGACCTGCACTCCGGCAGGCCAGGAGATGTCCGCCGGGGCAGGGCTGAAGCTGACGCCATCGGGCCCGAGGCAGAGCCGCACCACTCCGGGCGCAGGAGGTGGCAGATCAGGGATCACCCCCGGCCGGGGGGCCAGGCGCCCGGGGTCCAGGGCCTTCAGGGGGGCAAGGTCGGTGAAGCGCCAGCTGTCACGGGCCTGCCGGGGCAGGGTTGCGGGGGTCAGAGCCTCGCTCCAGCGGTCGCGGGTGGTGGTCATACCGCCACGTCCTCGCGGCTGCCGAGGCCAGCCTCGGCGTCGACCCAGTCGTAGCCACGGCGCTCCAGCTCAAGGGCCAGCTCAGGGCCGCCGGTCCGCAGCAGACGGCCATGGGCCATCACATGCACGTACTGGGGCGTGATGGCCTCCAGCAGGCGCTGGTAATGGGTGATCAGCACCGTGGCGTTGTCAGGACCAGCCAGCTGCCGCACGCCCTCGGCGACGATGCGCAGGGCGTCGATGTCGAGCCCCGAATCGGTCTCGTCGAGGATGGCCACCGCAGGCTCGAGCAGGGCCATCTGCAGGATCTCGTTGCGCTTCTTCTCTCCCCCCGAGAACCCCTCATTGAGGCTGCGGTCAAGGAAGGACGGATCCATCTTCACCAGGGCCAGCCGCTGCTCAAGATGATCATCGAAAGAGAAGGTGTCCAGCTCCTCCTCGCCGCGGGCGAGCCGTCGCGCGTTGGTGGCCACCCGCAGAAACTCCCGGTTGCTGACGCCGGGAATCTCGACGGGGTACTGAAAGCCCAGGAACAGGCCGGCCCGGGCGCGCTCCTCCGGCGCAAGGTCAGCCACGTCCTGGCCGCGATACAGGATCTGGCCAGCGGTGACCCGGTAGGACGGATGGCCCGCGATCACCTTCGACAGGGTGCTCTTGCCGCTGCCGTTGCGTCCCATGACGGCATGGATCTCACCGGCGTGCACGCACAGGTCAACCCCGCGCAGGATCTCGAGATCACCGACGGCGGCGCGCAGGCCACGGATCTCGAGCAGGGGTGGACGGTCGGACACGGATGGAGGAGTCACCGGACGGGCAGGGGAGCGGAGGGGACGGGAGCGTTGCCGCGGGCTCAGCCCACGGATCCCTCGAGCTTGAGGGCCAGCAGCTTGTCGGCCTCGGCGGCGAACTCAAGCGGCAACTGGCTGAAGACGTCACGGCAGAAGCCGCTGACCATCATCGAGACCGCCTCCTCGAAGGCGATTCCCCGGCTCTGGAGATAGAACAGCTGATCTTCCGAGAGCCGGCAGGTGCTGGCCTCGTGCTCGACGGTGGCCTCGGGCTGCTGCGAACGGATGGTGGGATACGTGTTCGCGGCCGCCTGATCGCCGATCAGCATCGAATCGCACTGGCTGTAATTGCGGGCACCGACGGCACGGGGTCCCATCTGCACGAGGCCGCGATAACTGTTGCTCGACTGCCCGGCGCTGATGCCCTTGCTGACGATGGTGGAACGGGTGCGGGGACCCACATGGACCATCTTTGTGCCGGTGTCGGCCTGCTGACGGTTGTTGGTCAGGGCGACGGAATAGAACTCACCCACCGAGTCCTCGCCCACCAGAACGCAGCTGGGATACTTCCATGTGATCGCCGAACCGGTCTCCACCTGGGTCCAGCTGATGTGGCTGCGGGCGCCCTTGCAGAGGCCGCGCTTGGTCACGAAGTTGTAGATTCCGCCCTTGCCGTTCTCGTCGCCGGCATACCAGTTCTGCACCGTCGAATAGCGGATGCTGGCATCATCAAGCGCCACCAGTTCCACCACAGCGGCATGGAGCTGATTGGTGTCGAACATCGGCGCGGTGCAGCCCTCGAGGTAGGTCACGGAGGCCCCTTCTTCAGCCACGATCAGCGTGCGCTCGAACTGGCCGGTGTCACCGCTGTTGATGCGGAAATAGGTCGACAGATCCATCGGGCAGGTCACCCCCTTGGGGATGTAGACGAAGGACCCGTCACTGAAGACAGCTGAATTGAGGGCCGCAAAGTAGTTGTCAGCGATCGGCACCACCGAGCCCAGCCAGCGCTCGATCAGATCAGGATGCTCAGCCACCGCCTCGCCGAAGGAGCAGAAGATGACCCCGTGCTCGGCGAGCTTCTCGCGGTAGGTGGTGGCAATCGAGACGCTGTCAAAAACGGCATCAACAGCCACGTTGGCCAGCCGCTTCTGCTCGGTGAGCGGAATGCCGAGCTTGTCGAAGGTCTCGAGCAGCACGGGGTCCACCTCATCGAGGCTGGCCTTGCGGGCCTGCTGCCGCGGAGCGGCCCAGTAGACGATGTCCTGGTAGTCGATCGGGGGATAGGAGACCGCCGCCCAGTCGGGCTCCGCCATGCGCTGCCACAGGCGGAAGGCCCGCAGGCGGAAATCAAGGAGAAACGCCGGTTCGTTCTTCTTCGCCGAGATCAGCCGGACCACATCCTCGCTGAGGCCCTTGGCAATCTTCTCAGTCTCGATGTCGGTGACGAAGCCGTAGCGGTAGGGCTGGGCGACGAGGGCATCGACACCGGCACTGACGGCGGCGTCGGTGCCGGCGCTGGAAGGATCGCGAAGGGGCAGGGCAGTCATCGGAGGGCGGTCAGCCGGCGCTGAGGGACTGGATCTCCTCAATGGAGATGGTCTGCTTCTCGCCCCGGAACGGGTTGTCCTCGGTCAGAAACAGCATGCAATGGCATTCCTTGCGCTCGCGCATGGGCACGCAGGGGCAGTTCCAGAAGGCCTGCTCGACCTCGGCCTGCTTGTCCTCGTAGTGACGGCAGGGGCAGAGGGCACCGCCGAGCTCATCCTTGTGACGGGCAAGGCCGGCGAGCACCACGGCCGTGACGCCGGGGTCGCTACAGAAATAGGTGCCCGTGCGCTGGGCATAGGTCTCGGCGAACCGCCGGATCACCTCCAGGCTGTCGGAGGCGGCAGGGGTCTGCCCGGTGGGCTCGGAGGAAGCGGCCATGGGACCTTCGATCGGGGCGGGAGAATTACGAAACACCCCGGTTTCCTTTCCCCAGGGTAAGGCAAGGGTATGACCCGCCGGGGCCTGCAGCCCTAGCCTCTGCTGAGGCCATGCCGCGCCGATGTCCGTCTCCCCGCCGGTTCCGGGTACCCACGAGGCGACCCTGACGCTGTTGTTGCGCCAGGGAGAAGCCACCGCAGCATCCCTGGCCGCCGACCTGGGGCTGTCGGTGCAGGTGCTGCGGCGGCACCTCCGCAGCCTCGAGGAGCAGGGCCTGGTCGAAGCCAGCCCCCTGAACCTCGGCCCGGGGCGTCCCAGCAACCGCTGGCGACTCACCCCCGCCGGCCGAGGCCGTTTCCCCGAT
The DNA here is from genome assembly GCA_903871775.1 of uncultured cyanobacterium. GTDB lineage: Bacteria > Cyanobacteriota > Cyanobacteriia > PCC-6307 > Cyanobiaceae > CAIQIA01. The sequence continues at coordinate 38,723 of CAIQIA010000008.1, read as the reverse complement.
GGCAGCGAACAGTTCGCCCTGGGCCTGCTCGAATCCCTGAGCCAGTCGCTGCCTGCGGAGCAGGTGCAGGCGCTGCTGCGCAGCCAGGCCGAGCAGCTCGCCGACAGCTACAGGGCCCAGATCGGCGATGGCCCCCTGGCCGAGCGGATCCGGCAGCTGGTGGAGCTGCGGCGACGGGAGGGCTACGTTGCCGACGCCCTCCCCGACCCTGAGCCGCCGGCCCCCGGCACCTGGCTGCTGCACGAATACCACTGTTCGGTCTCGCGGGTGGCGGAGTCGTTCCCGCTGATCTGCGACCAGGAACTGCAGCTGATCCGCCGCACCTTTCCCGACTGTTCGGTGGAGCGGGTGCACTGGCGGCTGGATGGCGACCATGCCTGCGGCTTCCGCATCGGCCCCCACCCAGGCGATGGCTGAGCACGGCCCCCTCAGCGCCGCGGAATCGGAGCGGCTGGAGATCGTTCCCCTGCCCCTGCGGGAACGGCAGCACCTGCGGCTGCTGGCCCATGCCCTGCGGAGCCTGCAGGAGGCGGCCGGCCGTGGGGAGGGCCCCCTGCCCGAACGCCCCCGACTGGAGGCCTGGGCGGCGGCCCAGCCAGCCCTGGCCGGTGACAGCCACTTCCGCAGCCTGCTGGTGGATCAGCTGATCACGGCCGGCATCCAGATCGAGGACCTGGCCGCCGGCCTGGGGGTGAGCCCCCTGGCCGTGACCCTCGACCAGCTGATCACCGTGACCACGGCCGCCGGCCCCCCCGGACCCGGCAGCATGGGACCACCGGACCCGTGACCCCCCACCCCATGGACGCGATCGTCGATGCCCTCAGCTTCTTCCGGCTGAGCGCAGGCCGCTGGCGCTCCCAGCGCAGCAGCCACCATCTCCTGCACCGCCAGGCCGAGGCCGGCGGCTCACTGATCGTGGTGGTGATGGTCGAGGCCGGCGACCCGCGGCTCGACGCCATCGCCCGGCTGCATGGCCAGGAGCCGACGGCGGTGGTCGGCGGCTGCCATGTGCGCTGGAGCGGCTCGATGGCCTGGGACAAAGCCGGCGAACAGCACCAGGGGGAGAGCCTGTTCGCCCTCATCCCGGAGGACGGTGCCGGACGCCAGGGGCTGCTGCTGCGCGATCGGGGCTATGCCGAGACCGCACCGGTGGCAGGGCGTTTTCGTCTCGACGAGCGCGGCCAGCTCTGGCTGAGCACCGGCTACGAAACCATGACCTCCGTGGAACGGTTCTGGTTCGAGGGGCCCGATCGGCGGCTGCGCAGCAGCACGGTCGAGGGTCTGTCGAACACCGCGAGCCTCTGCATCGAGACCCGCCTGAAGGACGGCGAAGCGGCTGACGAGGCCCCAGGGGCAGGGACCGTGGCGGGGGCAGGGGCCACCCCGGCGCTGTCGCTGCTGGGCTGGTGAGGCCCGGCGGAGGCGGCAGGAAGGTTACGGACTGTGAGTGCCGGTGCCCCGTCGGCAGAAGCCGCCGGACGTGACTTCTACGATCGGCTGCGACGGATGCCGAGCACGCGTGGCCCTGCCCCTTCTGAAGTACGCGCCCACCACCCAGAATTCGCGGGTGAAAGCCTTCCGCGTCGGTTCCGACGAGGATCCCAAGGCGAATTCCATCGACAAGGCCCTGGATCGCGAAGACCAGAACTTCGTGATCGAGGCGGCCTACCGTCAGATCTTTTTCCATGCCTTCAAGGTCGACCGCGACCGGACGCTGGAATCCCAGTTGCGGGATGGCCAGATCACGGTGAGGGATTTCATCCGCTCCCTGTGCCTGTCGGACACCTTCACCCGCAGCTTCTACAACCTGAACAGCAACTACAAGGTGGTGCGCCACCTCGTCGAAAAGCTGCTCGGCCGGCCCACCCACGGCAAGAGTGAGGAGATCGCCTGGTCAGCGGTGCTGATGACCCAGGGCGTCAAAGGCGTCGTCGATGCCATCCTCGACAGCCAGGAGTACCTGGAGAATTTCGGATACGACACCGTGCCGTATCACCGCAATCGGGTGGTGGGGTCCAGGGATCTGGGCGAGACGCCGTTCAACATCACCTCCCCCCGCTACGACGCCTACCACCGGGGCATCCTCGGCTTCCCTCAGATCGTCTTCACCGGTTCGGCACGCACCCTGCCCGAGCGCTCCCGCCAGCGCCGCGGCGGCTTCCCCGAGGACTACCTGCCCTGGGTCCGCTCCCTGCCTGCCCTGCGCACCCCGGCGGCGGCGGCCGGCGGTGTGGGCGGCAACTACCTGGCGAAGGTGCCCTACCGCAGCGTGGGTCGCTGAAGACCAGTGCCATCGAGCTCCCTTCCGGGGGCAAGGGCGCCCCGAGGGGCGCCTTTTTCATGCGGCATCGCCGCCGCAATATCTTGCAGATTCTGCATAGTCCCAGCCCGAGACGGATCAGCGATCGCTGACGTTCCCGCCGGAGTCGTTGTCTCGACTGGAAACCCGGGTCAGAGTGATCCCGAACTTAAGCGGAAGCCGTGGTCTCCAAGTCCCTCTCCTCCCTGGCCCGTCTCACCCTGCGTCAGCTTCGCCGGGTGGCCAGCGACCTCGGCGTGGCGCTGTACAGCCGCAAGTCGAAGGAGGAGCTGCTGGACGCCATCAGCCATCGCCAGGAATTCACGGCTCCGGGCACCGTCGAAGCCGCCATCACCCTGGCCGAACTCGAGGAAGGCCTCGACGAGGCTCCGCTCCCCCTAGCTGACACCCGCGTGGTGTTCCTGCCCCGTGATCCCCAGTGGGCCTACGTCTTCTGGGAGATCTCTGCTGCCAGTCGCCAGGCCGCCGAGGCTGTGGGCGCCCGTCAGCTCTGCCTGCGGGTGTCCGATGTGACAGGCCTGCAGGACGGAGCCAGCCATCCCCACACCCTCCAGGAAGTGGTGGTCGACTCCCACGCCAGCGAGTGGTACCTGCCCGTCCCCCTGAGCGACCGCGATTACCGGGTTGAACTGGGCTTCCGTCTGTCGGACGGCGGCTGGTATTCCCTTGCCTTCTCGGCCGTGGCCCGGGTTCCGGCCCTCCACCCCAGCGAACAGATCCTCGACCAGTTCGTTCCCTTCTCCCTCGAATCGGCCCCCATGCCGCTGCCCACCCCGGTCGAGACCGGTGATGTGAGCCTGCACGAGCGTCTGTACCAGACGGCCACCATCCGCTGGCGCCGTCTGGGCACCGGCTCCGAGGCTTATCAAGAAGGTGAGGAAGGTGCTGCCCTGTCGCGGTCCATCAACGACTCCGGGATCGGCCGCTGGGCCAGCGGCCGCAGCGAGAGCGGCATCGGCGGGGTGATGCCCCGTCAGCGGGCCTTCTGGCTGGTGGCCGATGCCGAACTCATCGTCTACGGCGCCACCGACCCCTCTGCGACCCTGACCATCGGCGACGAGGTCGTTCCCCTCTCCGCCGACGGCACCTTCCGCATCCAGGTGCCCTTCCGCGATGGTCACCAGCTCTATCCGATCAAGGCGGTGGCCGCCGACGGCGAACAGAACCGCAACATCACCCTGCAGTTCAACCGCTCGACCCCCGAAGACAACACCAACACCCCCGAACAGGCCCAGGCCGAATGGTTCTGAACCGGCCGCCAACCGCCGGCCTGCGCTGGCTGGTGCTGAGCCTGCCCCTGGCAGGCTCCCTGTCTCTGCCTCTGCTGGTGCCCCTGGTGATCAGCCGCTGGGGCATCGGCGCTGGGGTCCTGCTCACTCTTGTGGTGAGCTGTCTCTGGTTCGCCCTGATGCTGCGCTTCGCCGAGATGCCCGAACACGGGTGACAACGGGGGGAATCCTGATGGGGTTCTCCCCATGATCAGCCCCAGGTGCGCGTCAACGCCCATCCGGTTCTGGGGCTCCTGCTGAGCCTCTCCCTTGCGGGCTGCACGGCTCAGGCAAGCTTCCTGCCCCGCAAGGTCCCGCGCCCACCCCTGCCGGCGGGGGTGGAACTCGCCTTCAACCACGACACCCTGCGCCACTACCGCAGCCCCACGTCGGGGGAGCTGCGTGAAGGCAGCGATCTCGAGGCCCTGATCATCGACACGATCCGACGAGCCCGCGCCGAGGTGGTGGTGGCGGTTCAGGAGCTGTCGCTGCCCGGCATCGCCGCGGCGCTGATCGAACGCGCGCGGGCAGGGGTCCCCGTGCGGGTGGTGGTCGAAAACACCTACCGCCGCCCCTGGAGCCTCCTTCACCCCAGTGAGCTCGACGCCCATGGCCGCGACAGGCTGGAGCAGCTCGCTGCCCTGGCCGACAGAAACCGGGATGGTCGGCTGACCGGCGACGAGCGGTTCCAAGGCGATGCCATGGCCCTGCTGGAGGCCGCCGGTGTGCCGATCCATGACGACACCAGCGACGGCAGCCGGGGCAGCGGACTGATGCACCACAAATTCCTGGTGGTGGATGGACGCTGGGTCGTGACCGGCTCCGCCAACTTCAGCAGTTCCGACATCCATGGGGATGCCGATGGTGGTCGCACCAGCGGCAACGCCAACCACCTCTTCCGTTTCGAGAGCGCCGCCCTGGCCGGCGTGTTCCGGGAGGAGTTCGAACGGCTGTGGTCCGGTCATTTCGGGATGGACAAAGCCGAAGGGCCCGCCCGACGCATCAGCGTCGGTGCCACGGAGGTGGAGGTGCTGTTCGCCCCCCACGCTGACGCCGATCCGGCCAACGGCCTGGCCCTGATCGGCCAGCGGCTGGGGGAAGCCCGGCGCAGCATCGATATGGCCCTGTTCGTGTTCTCGGCCCAACCGCTCGCCGATGGGCTGGCGGCACGGGCCCGCAACGGGGTCAAGGTGCGCGCCCTGGTGGATCCTGGCTTCGCTTACCGCAGCTACTCCGAACTGCTGGATCTGATGGGGCTGACCCTGCCGGACCGGCGCTGCCGCCTGGAGCAGCGGAACAGCCCCTGGGCACGGCCCCTGGCCTCCGTCGGCATCCCGCGGCTGGCCGCGGGGGACAAGCTGCACCACAAACTGGCGGTGATCGACGGAACAACGGTCATCAGCGGCAGCTTCAACTGGAGTCCGTCGGCCGCCGGCACCAACGACGAGACCCTGCTGATCGTCCATGCGCCGGCGGTGGCGGCAGAGGCCGAACGGGAGATGCAGCGCCTCTGGCGAGGGGCCAGCCTCGGCGTCACCCCACGGCTGCAGCGGCGGCTGTCCCGTCAGGCCAGGCTCTGCGGATCGGCCAGCTTCCGCCAGACTGACGCCTCTTCGCACCGATCCCCGTGACCCGCCACCTTCCGGGAGCCGTGCTGCCCCTCCTGCTGGTGGCTGGGATCGCCCGGGCCCAGGAGGAACCGCTGACCCGGATGGATCTGCGGCCCGTGTATGACGCTGTGGTGGCCTGCGCCCAGCGCAATGACGACGGCAGCTGCCAGCAGGCCCGCCAGCGGGCCGACCGGCTGCTCGACCGGCGGTTCGTGACGGCCCTCTGCAAGGACAACGCCTTTGCGGTGACGGTCCGCGCGGTGCCCGTGGCCGGGAACCCCTACGAGCGGCGGGAGGATCTGCTGCGGCGCGCCGACGAGCTGATGGCGACCTGCACGGCAAGGGAACCGCAGAAACCGGCACCCACCAATCAGCCCCCTGGCCAGCAGCCCCCTAGCGGTCAGTCCCGGCCGTGAGTCGCAGCAGCTTCTGGGCGGTGTCCTCCATGATGCTCATGGTCAGGCCGGAGGTCTCCATCACCACCTGATCGGCCAGCCGGCAGAGGCTGTCCTGACGGCCGCTTGCATCACAGCTGTCGGACAGGGTGACCATGGCGTTGGTGAGCTTGCCCCGCAGGCAGTTCTCCGAACCTGTCTGACGCAGGACGGCATCGGCGGCCCGCCGGGAGATCTCGATCGCCTGGGGGAATGGAAGGGCCGGGGCCGCCCGGCCGGCGCCGGGGACCAGGGCCAGCAGGGGGACGAGGACAATGCCCCGCAGCAGCAATGGGGGCGCCATGGCTTCAGGTCTTGGTTGTTGTGCCCCAGACCATAGGGGCCCAGGCCGCCGGCGGCCCCGGGAGGAGTCAGGCATGAAACAGGTTCAGCCGGCTCGGCGGGGATAGGTTGGGGCCGCCTCCGTCGGCCCCCGGTGACTTCCACCCCCGGCACCCTGCAGCGCATCTCGCTGTCCGAGCCCTTCCAGGACCAGAAACCCGGCACCTCGGGTCTCCGCAAAAGCAGCCGACACTTCAGCCAACCCCACTACCTCGAGAGCTTCATCGAGGCGGTGCTGCGCACCCTGCCCGGCGTGGCCGGCGGAACCCTGGTGGTGGGCGGTGATGGCCGCTGGGGCAATCGCCACGCCATCGACGTGATCAGCCGCATGGCCGCCGCCCATGGGCTCGGCCGGCTGATTCTCACCACCGGCGGCATTCTCTCCACCCCTGCCGCATCCCACCTGATCCGCCAGCATCAGGCCATCGGCGGCATCATCCTCTCGGCCAGCCACAACCCCGGCGGCCCTGAAGGCGACTTTGGCGTCAAGGTGAATGGGGCCAACGGCGGCCCGGCCCCCGAATCGCTGACCGATGCGATCCATGCCTGCACCCTGCAGCTGGATGGCTACAGCATCGTCAGCGGCGATCCCCTGCCCCTCGATGCCCCTGGACAGCACGCCATCGGCAGTCTGGCCGTCGCGGTGATCGACGGCGTCCACGACTACCTGCAGCTGATGCAGGGCCTGTTCGACTTCGATCTGATCGCCGACCTGCTGCGGGGCGACTGGCCGATGGCCTTCGATGCCATGCACGCCGTCACCGGTCCCTACGCCCTGCAGCTGCTCGAGGCGCGGCTGGGGGCCCCGGTGGGCACCGTGCGCAACGGCACCCCCCTGGAGGATTTCGGCGGCGGTCACCCCGACCCGAACCTCACCTACGCCCACGACCTGGCGACCTTGCTGCTGGACGGTGACACCTACCGCTTCGGGGCCGCCTGCGACGGCGATGGCGATCGCAACATGATCCTGGGGCAACGCTGTTTCGTGAACCCCAGCGACAGCCTGGCCGTGCTCACGGCCAACGCCACCCTGGCCCCGGGTTATGCCGACGGACTGGCGGGTGTCGCCCGGTCGATGCCCACCAGCAGCGCCACCGATGTGGTGGCCCAGGCGCTCAATCTGCCCTGCTTCGAGACACCCACCGGCTGGAAGTTCTTCGGCAACCTGCTCGATGCGGGTCGCATCACCCTCTGCGGCGAAGAGAGCTTCGGCACCGGCAGCCACCACATCCGCGAGAAGGATGGGCTCTGGGCGGTGCTGTTCTGGCTCTCGATCCTGGCCCGCCGCCGCCTCACGGTGGCCGAGGTGATGGCCGACCACTGGCAGCGCTTCGGGCGCCATTACTACTCGCGCCACGACTACGAAGGGATCGACAGCACCCGCGCCCATGGCCTGTATGACGGCCTGCGCGATCGCCTGGACAGCCTGGCGGGGCAAGCCTTCGCCGACAGCCGCATCGCCAACGCCGATGACTTCGCCTACAGCGATCCCATCGACGGCTCCCTCACCGAGAAGCAGGGCCTGCGGATGTTGCTGGACGACGGCAGCCGCGTGATCCTGAGGCTGTCGGGCACCGGCACCCAGGGGGCCACCCTGCGGGTGTACCTGGAGCGGTATGTCCCGACCGGCGGCAACCTGAACCAGGATCCACAGCAGGCCCTCGCCGGCATGATCAACGCCATCGATGCCCTTGCGGGCATCCGCAGCGGCACCGGCATGGACCGGCCCACCGTCATCACCTGATCCTGATCACCTGAAATGATCGTCCGGGGGACGGTCGCGGGCCACCAGGGCCAGCTGGCGCATGGCCTCGCTCCAGGCGCCGCAGGCCCCGGCGGCCACCGTCACCACGAGCAGGGGCTGCACCAGCAGCCCGTGGAGGAGACGGCCGTTGGCCCGGGCCGCATGGTGGCCGAGGACCACGAGCACGCTGGCGAGGCTGGCGTAGATCACCCCGGCGAGGAGGATCCGGCGGCGGTCGACCCGCTTCTGGGGGCCGGGGGGGCGGTAGCCCGGCGGCGGCGGCAGGGGCATGGTCAGCCCTCCGGCAGGGGATCGGCGCTCTGGCTGGCCGGGAACCAGCTCGCCTCGAGGTTCTTCATCAGAACGTAGAACGACGGCACCACGAACAGGCTCAGCACCGTGGCCACCAGCAGGCCCCCGAAGATCACCGAGCCGATGCTGCGCTGGGCCAGGGCGCTGGCACCGCTGGCCACCACCAGGGGGAAGAAGCCCGCCAGTGCCGCCGAAGCGGTCATCAGGATCGGACGCAGGCGCGACTCGGCGGCGCCGCGGGCGGCTTCGCTCGCCGACAGTCCGGCCTCCATGCGCTGATTGGCGAGATCGACGATCAGGATGCCGTTCTTGGCGGCCAGACCGATCAGCGTCACCAGCCCCACCTGGGCGTAGACATTGTTGACCTGTCCCATGCTCACCAGAAAGACCAGGGCACCGAGCATGGCCAGGGGCACCGTCATCAGAATGATCAGCGGGTCGATGTAGCTGCCGTACTGGGCCGACAGCACGAGGTAGACCACCACCAGGCCGAGGGCGAACACGAGGGCCGCCAGGGAGCCGGCGGCCACCTCGGAGCGGCTGAGGGCCGACCAGGCCTGACCGACGTTGCTGAACTGGAGCTGCTGGAAGCTGCTGAGCAACGAATCAATGGCCTGACCGCTGCTCTTGCCCAGCCCCTCGACACCCTGAATCAGCACCGTGCGGTACAGGTCGTAGTGGCTGATGATCGGCGGGGCGCTGTCGAGCCTGACGCGGATCACGTTGGCCAGCGGAACCTGCTGGCCAGACACCGTCGGCACATAGAGGTTGTTGAGGTCCTGGACGATGGCGCGACGGTCACCTTCGGCCTGCACATAGACCTGGCGGTACTGACCGTTCTCGTAGGTCTGGTTGACGAAGGTGCCTCCGTTGAGGGTCCCCAGCACCTCCATGGCGGTGCCGAAATCAACGTTCAGCGAGGCCATCCGATCCCGATCAGGCTCAAGACGCCACACCGGCGCATCGCTCACGTACTGGGTGTAGAGGTTGAGAAAGTCGCCGCTGGCCAGGGCCCGCTGAATGAGCTGGTTGCCGAGCCGGGCCAGATCCGTTGGGCTGTAGCCGCCATTGCTCAGATCATTGAGCTGGAACGACAGACCCCCCTGGGCACTGAAACCGGGCACCGCCGCCGGTGGCATGGCCAGCACCTTGGCGCCCGGGATCGCCTGGAAGGACTGGTTGAGACGGCGGATGATGCGGTTGGCGTTCTGATCCGGGCTGGTTCGCTCATCAATCGGCTTGAGGCCGAAGAAGAAGAGCCCCTGGTTCAGGGAACCACCGTTGAAGCCGGCCCCACCGACCATCTGGCCCCCCACCACCTCGGGTTCCCGGGCAATGATCCGCCGGGCCTGCTCGGCCACGGCCATCGTGGCCTCCAGCGAGGCCTGGGGGGGCAGCTGAATGATGCCAAGGCCATAGCCCTGGTCCTCGGTGGGAACAAAGCCGCTCGGCACCGACAGAAAGGCGATGCCCGTGAGCACCACGCCCCCCAGCAGCACGGCCACCAGCACCCGCCGCAGACGGATCGCCGCCGCGAGCAGGGCGGCATAGCCCCTGGAGAGATTGGCGAAGGCGACATTGAAACCCGCGAAGATCGGCCCGAGGAAGGTGCCGACGACAGCGCCGAGCAGGCCGAAGCCGATGCACCAGGGCAGGCCGCCGAACAGCCAGCCGTAACCGGCACCGAACAGGCCGCCGATGACGGTCCACATCAGGCCCCGTGGTTCAGACTTGCCCCCCCCGAGCAGCAGCGCCGCCTGCAGCGGCTTGCCGGTGATGGCATTGAAGGTGGAGACGATGATCGCAAAGACGATCGTCAGGGCGAACTGGCGGTAGATCACGCCCGTGGGCCCCGGGAAGAAGGTCACCGGGATGAACACCGCCATGAGCACGAGAGCGGTGGCCAGAATCGCCCCGGTGAGCTCCTTCATGGCATTGGATGCGGCCGCGAACGGCCGGTCTCCAGCCTCGATGCGAGCCGAGACCGCTTCGACGACAACGATGGCGTCATCGACCACGAGGCCGGTGGCCAGGATGATGCCGAGGAGCGTCAGCTCATTGATCGAGAAGCCGAACACCTTGACGAACACCAGAGCACCCAGCAGGGCGATCGGCAATGCCAGGGCAGGCACTGCAGTGGCCTTCCAGTCCTGCAGGAACAGGAAGATGATCAGCAGCACCAGCACAACGGCATCACGAAGGGCATCCACGGCTCCTTCAATGGACGCATGGATGAAATCGGTCTGATCAAAGACCTTGCCCAGCACAACGCCGGGGGGAAGCGTTGATTCGAACTGACTGAGAACCTCTCTGACTGCTTTCGCTGTGGTGATGGCATTGCTGCCTGGCAGCTGGATCACACCGAAACCAATCGACGGATGGCCCTGGATCGTGCCGACAGCGGCTTGGTTGAAGTTCTGGAAGGCATATTCGGCATGTCCCACGTCCCCGAGCCTGATCAGACTTCCTGAGGGCCCCTTGTCGGCGGCTGCGCCGCTGGGGCCGCGGCTGAGGATCAGATCCTCGAATTCCTGGACCGTGGTGAGGTTCCCCTCCACCAGAATCGGGAAGGTGGTGCGGTTGCTGGGAGCCTGGGGGGGACCGCCGATGGTGCCACCGATGACGATGCGGTTCTGGGAGCGCAGGGCGTTTGTGACGTCGGAGACGGTCAGATTGAAGCGTGCCAGCTTGAGCGGATCGACCCAGAGTCGGTAGGCCGGATTGCTGCTGCCAAAGACGTTGACCTGTCCGACCCCTTCAGCGCGGGCGAGGGGGTAAGCGAGATTGAGCTGGTACAGGCCATTGAGGTAGTTGCGATCAAACTGGCCCTCCGTTGATGTGAGGTTGTAGACCAGCAGGTAGCTGCTGGCGGTCTGCTGAACCGTCACCCCCTGGGCATTCACCTGCTGGGGCAACTGGGGGCTGGCGGTCTGCACACGGTTGAGCACATTGACCTGATCAATGGCTGGATCGGTGTCTGCGGTGAAATAGACGTTGATCTGACTCACCCCTTCGCTGGTGCTGGTGGAGGTGATGTAATCCATGCCGGGGGCGCCGTTGATCTGCTCCTCCAGTGGTCCGGTCACGGCACTCTCGACCGTGAGCGCATCCGCCCCGGGCAGACTGGCGTTCACCTGGATCGTCGGCGGGGCGATGTTGGGGAGGTACTCAATCGGCAGCAGGGGCACGGCGATCACCCCGGCCAGCAGGATGAGGATGCTGCAGACGGTGCTGAGCACCGGGCGGCGGATGAAGGTGTCAGAGAGGCTCATCGAATCCTGATCCCCATGCCGCTGCGCAACTGGGCCAGGTTGCCCAGCACCACCCGGTCCTGGGCGCTGAGGCCCTGGCTCACGGGGTAGAGGCCGTTCTGGGGAACCCCGACGGTGACGGGCACCTGCAGGGCCACCAGGCTGCCGGCCGGAGGCTCGGGCTGCAGGGGCCGCCCCAGGGCCCGGCGGGCCTCGTCGGCCGACACAGCCCGGAAGACGAAGCTCTGCCCGGCCTGCACGAACACCGCCCCTTCCGGGATGGACAGGCTCGCGCCACTCGAGAACTGCAGGATGGCGCTCACCCGCTGGTTGTGGCGCAGGTGGCCATCCGGGTTGGCGAAGGTGGCCTTCGCCAGCAGGGTCTGGCTCTGGGTGTCGATGGCCGGCCCCAGAAAGGTGACGGTCCCCCTGGCCAGGGTCTGGGACCGGTCAGGGGACTGCAGCAACACCGGCAGCCCCAGCCGCATGCGGCTGGAGAGATCGGCCGGCACATCAAGCCGGAGCCAGAGCTGGCTGTTGTCGATCAGGTTGACGATCTTTTCCCCCTGATTCACCACATCCCCCTGCTTGTGGAGCAGGCTGCCGATCTGTCCGGCGATGGGGGCCAGCACGTTCTTGTAGCCGAGGGTGGCCTTGTCGGCCCGCAGCTTGTCGGCGCTCTGGATCGCCTGGGTCACGTAAAAGTCCCGGTCCTTGGTCGAGACCGCGCCCTGGTTGTTCAGAAAGATGTAGCGCTCGGCGTTGACGAGATCCTTGCGGGCCTCGGCGGCCGTGGCATTGACCTGGGCCTGCTGCTGCACCTGATCCAGGCGGAAGAGCAGATCCCCCGGGCGCACGGTCTGCCCCTCCTGCATGGGCATGGCCACGATGCGGCCGCTGATCTCGGCCGAAAGGTTGACGTTGCGGATCGCCTCCAGGGTGCTCTGGTACACCGCCTCGTCCTGAAACGTCCGGCTCTCGGGGCTCGCCAGGGTGAAGGTGGGCGGTGGGGCCGCCGCCATCGGCGGTCGACGGGCACAGGCACCGGGCAGCAGCAGAGCCAGCGCCAGCACTCCACCCTGGATCGGCCAGCGACGACGGACAGAAGGGAGCGACACGTCCACCCAGCCAAGGGCCGCAACCTAGGGGGGAGCACCCGAGGGGTCAAGGCAGCGCACGGGCGGACCGGCCTGCGGGCGGACCGGGGCACGGTGCCGCAGGTTGAGCAGGTTGCTGGTGATCAGGCTGTCCCCGGCCTGGAGCCCATCGAGGAGCGGGTAGCAGCCGTCCTGCAGCGGGCCAAGCCGCACCGGCACCTTCAGGGCCTGGGGCCGGCCATCCGGGCCGCGGCCGAGGGTGTAGACAAAACTCTGGCCGGCGCTCTGGGTGACGGCCTGGAAGGGGACCGCCAGGGCTTCGCGGCGGCCGAACTCAAGCCAGGCGCGCACCCGCTGGCCATTGCGCAGCCGCCCCCCGGGGTTGGCCACCTCCGCCTTGACCAGCAGCGACTGGGTGGCCGGATCGACCGTGGGATCGATGAAGCTCACGCCACCGGTGGCCAGCACCTGACCGCTGGCGGGATCGGCGAGGGTCACCGTCTGCCCTTGCTGCACCCGGTCCGCCAGGGTCGAGGGCAGGGTGATCCGGCTGAGGAGCCGGTCGTTGCGCAGCAGACGGGTGAACGGATCCCCCTCCCGCAGCACATCCCCGGATTTGACACGCAGGTCGCTGATCTGGCCGGCGAACGGCGCCCGCACCAGCCGGTCCTGCAGCCGCTCGGAGGCGGCCTCCAGCTGGGCTCTGGCGGAGCGGACCGCATCCTGGCTGGCCTTGAGCTGGGCTTCCTGGGCGATCGCCTGGGTGCGGTAGGTGTCCAGATCCTGCTGGCTGGCGGCCCCCTGGCCCTGCAGATAGCTGTAGCGCTGGTAATTGGCCCGGTCACGGGCCAACCGCGCCTGTTGCTCGACCACCCGCGCCTCGGCCGCCGCCAGTTGGGCCTGCACCTGACCCACATCGGCCTGGCGCTCCTGGACCCGCAGGCGCAGCAGCAACGCCCCCGCCGGCACCACATCCCCCTCACGGATCGGGAGGGCATCGACCCGGCCCGCCGAGGTGGCGGCCAGGCGCACATCCGCCACGGCCTCGAGGGTCGAGACCACCTCACGGCGCTCACGGAACATGTGGGGTCCCAGGGCAGCCGTCGCCACCCGCGGCACCCGTGGGGGCGGCTCCGCCGTCCGGGGGCGGCAGGCGGTCAGGACGGGGAGGGCAAGGGCAGCCAGCAGCAGGACCGCAGGGCGGCGCACGGAACGATTCCAGGGCGCCCCCAGCCTGCCGGGGCGACGCAAGAGACGCCAGCATGGCCGCCATGGACCTCTTCGAGCACCAGGCCGACGCCAGGCGTCAGCAGCTCGCCCCCCTGGCGGAACGGCTGCGTCCGCGCACCCTCGAGGAGTTCGTCGGTCAGGAGGCGATCCTGGGGCCCGGCCGGCTGCTGCGCCGGGCCATCAGCGCCGACCGCATCGGCAGCCTGATCCTGCATGGCCCCCCGGGGACGGGCAAGACGACCCTGGCCCGGATCATTGCCAACACCACCCGCTGCCGCTTCACCAGCCTCAACGCGGTGCTGGCCGGCATCCGCGAGCTGCGCGACGCGATCGACGGGGCCCGCGAACGCCTGGGCCGCCACGGCCTGCGCACGCTGCTGTTCGTGGACGAAGTGCATCGTTTCAACACGGCCCAGCAGGATGCGCTGCTGCCCTGGGTCGAGAACGGCACGGTGGTGCTCATCGGCGCCACGACCGAAAATCCGTTCTTCGAGGTGAACAAGGCCCTGCTGAGCCGCTCCCGGCTCTTCCGGCTGCAGCCCCTCGAGGCAGCCGACCTGGGGGTTCTGCTGGAGCGCGCGCTGAGCGACCGGGAGCGTGGCTACGGCGACCGGCAGGTGCTGGTCGACCCCGCCGCCCGCGACCATCTGGTGGCCGTGGCGGGTGGCGATGCCCGCACGCTGCTCAATGCCCTGGAACTGGCGGTGGACACCACCCCCGCCGCTGACGACGGCACGATCCGGATCACCCTGACGGTGGCCGAGGAATCGATCCAGCAGCAGGCGGTGCTCTACGACAAGCAGGGCGACGCCCATTTCGACACCATCAGCGCCTTCATCAAATCGATCCGCGGCAGTGACGCCGACGCCGCCCTGTTCTGGCTGGCCCGGATGGTCGAGGCCGGTGAGAACCCGCGGTTCCTGTTCCGGCGCCTGCTGATCGCCGCAGGAGAGGACATCGGCCTGGCCGATCCCCAGGCGATCGTTGTCGTCGAGGCCTGTGCCGCGGCCTTCGAACGCATGGGACTGCCCGAGGGCCTGTACCCGCTGGTGCAGGCCACCCTCTACCTGGCCTCCACCGAGAAGAGCAACAGCGCCCTGGGGTTCTTCGACGCCGTCCGGCGCGTGCGGCAGGAGAAGACCAGCGCCGTGCCGTCCCACCTGCGCGATGCCCACCGGGATGGCAAGGCCTTCGGGGACGGCCTGGGCTACCGCTATCCCCATGCCTACGCCGAGCACTGGGTGGCCCAGGCCTACCTGCCGGCCGGGCTGCAGGGGGAGGTGTTCTGGCAACCCGGTCGGCTCGGCTGGGAGGGGGCCCGACGGGGTCAGCTGCAGCGCCGTCGCGCCGCCCAGATGGCGGCTGCCGCCGAATGGGCCAGCGAACAGGGGGAAAGCCTGAGCAGCGGCCCCGCCGACCCGTTGTTCGAACGCTGGCAACGGCGCCAGCTGGCCCAGGAGGGGGAGCGATTGCAGACCCTGCAGCAGCGGTTCTGGGCCGCGATCCCGCTGGAACGCCAGCAGCGGGTTCTGGTGCTCGACTGCCGCTCGCTCCTCTGGGCGCTGCCCGCCGTGGACGGCTGTCCGGAGGGGGGCACCGTGCTGCAGGTGGAGGAGGAGGGCACCGCCGCCGTCCTCAGGGATCAGCTGGGGGTGCTCGATGACCTGACCGCCCCCCTGGTCTGCGCGCTGCCCGGGCGGACCCTGGCCGCCCTGCCGTCACGGCTGCCGGCCGGCCAGCGGTTCGAACGGATGGTCGGCCGGAATGTGCTCGCTCCGCCCGTGGCCATGACCCCGGCCGACCGGGAGGGCTGGCTGCTGGCCCTCGACCGGCTGCTGACGCCGGACGGGCGCCTGGATCTGCTGTTCAGCCGGCCGGGCGCCGGTCCGGCGGGGTTGCTGGCCAGCCTCACGGATGGGGACGTTCCACCTGCGCTGGGGGCCCTGGCCGACCTGGAGGGCCCAGGGCTGCAGGAGGCCGCCGGCTGGGAGTCGGTGGGGGTCGCCCTCGCCGACCGGGGCTGGCGCGTGCACGAGGAGTCGTGGGCGGAACAGGTCCCGCTGCCGATCACGGAGGCCCTGCTGGAGCGTTGGTTCGGGCCCGACTCCCGGTACCGCCGGCGCCTCGGGCAGGCCGGTGAAGGAACGGAACTGACCGAGCTGCACCGGCGCTGGCGGCAACGGCTGGGCAACCGGGTCGACCAACCCCTGATCCACCGGCGCATCACAGCCCGTCGGGGTGGAGGCACCACGCCAACAAAAAACCCCGCCGAAGCGGGGTGAGGGATCCGGATAGACCGGCAGGGAAGAGATCCCCAGGGATCACCAGAGGGCGCGGACGGGGGTCTTGCTGGGCTCCTTGTCGAGGATCTGGTTGGCCTGGACGCAGGCGGGCAGGAACACGTACCAGGAGAGCAGGGAGGTGCACTGGGCTTCACCCTTGCACTTGCCCTTGGCGCAGATGTTCTGCTTGCCGTCGTAGGTGTTGCAGGTGTCGGCCAGACGGAAGTCGACCGGCAGATTCTTCATGATGGTGGCAGAAGAGATCTTGCCATCAACAGCGTCGAGGATGATCGCCGAACGCAGGGCCTGCACGGCGGTCTTCTTCATGCCCCAGTAGGGGAAGTAGCTGCGGGTCTGGTCCTGCAGGAACTTCACACCGTCCTTGGAGTACAGGAAGCGGGACACGCCGACCACATCGACGTTGTAGTCCTTCTTCAGGCCAGCCTGAACTTCCTTGGCAGACCAGCCGGAGCGGGCCAGACCATCAGTCAGACCGCGGTCGGGGGCTTCGAAAGTGGGGGACTTGAGGAAGCTGGAGACATTGTCCTGGGTGGTGCTGTAGACGGCAGCACCGGAGTTCCAGCGGATGACATTGGTCTGGGCACCGGCGGGAAGGGCGGCGGCAGCCACGAGAGAGGCGGCGAAAACGCCGGAAACAAGGCGCTTCTGCATGGGAGTGAGGAACACGTCACGCAAAAATTAGCCGCTCAAGCGAAAACCGCCAACTGTCTTTCGGTTGCTTTCAGGTCTCAATGCGAGACGCCGTCCTGGCGCACCAGGGGATCGTCAAGGGCCGTCCAGCCCTTCGGGCAGGCCAGGCGGCGTCCCTGCTCGCGGAACGGCCCCGGCGTTCCCTGGCCGCGGCAGGCCATGCCACGGGGCATGTTCTCGAACAACCTCACCTCAGCCAGATACTGCTCGGCCTGACGGCGGGGCCGAAGGCTCAGGCGGGCCCGGTCCTCGCTGACGGTCAGGTCGGTTTCAAAGGTGGGCGGCACCTCCATGCCGAGCACATCGAAGTAGGGCGTGAAGCCACCCCAGTAGTGGCGTGTGATCTCACCTCCGACGAACAGGGTCAGCAGCGAGGCGGCCTGCTGCCGCACCTCCAGGAGCGACTCGCGGGCCTCCAGCCGGGTGAAGGTGTCATCCCGACCGACCCGGGCCAGGGGTGGAGGCAGGATCTGCAGGCGGAGGAGACCACCCAGTCCGAGAAGTCCCAGAAGAAGAAGGAGTCCAACCCTGAAAGGTCTCGGCATCGGGTTCCGGCAGGCGTGCTGACGCTAGCCGTGGGCCTGGAACGTGGATGCCTAGGCTCAGCCGCATCCACGCCCGCAACGCCCCCCGCATGGCCCTCACGATCGGTGACCCCGCTCCGGACTTCACCCTTCCCGACCAGTCGGGGCAGCCCGTGGCCCTGGCCGACCTGCGCGGTCAGCGGGTCGTTCTGTACTTCTATCCAAAGGACGACACCCCTGGCTGCACCAAGGAAGCCTGCAACTTCCGGGATCGCTGGGCGGCCTTCGAAACCCATGGCATCCGGGTCCTGGGGGTGAGCAAGGACGGCGCCGCCAGCCACGGCAAGTTCGTGGCCAAATACGACCTGCCCTTCACCCTGCTCACCGACGCCGAGCCCTGCCCGGTGGCAGCCGCCTACGAGAGCTACGGCCTCAAGAAATTCATGGGCCGTGAATACATGGGCATGATGCGCCACACCTTCGTGATCGACGCCGAGGGACGGCTGGAACGCGTCTACACCAAGGTCAAGGCCGAGACCATGGCCGACGACATCCTCAGGGATCTGGGGCTGGACTGAGGCCAGCCAGGCAGGCCAGGGCCTCCAGAGCCAGGCCGGGAACGTGCCGCACGGCCAGGCCCCGACGCTGGAGCAGCGGCTCGAGGCAGGGGCCGTCGCCGCCGGTGAGCCAGAGGCTCCAGGGGGAAACAGCGTCCTGGCCCCCGGTGAGCTGGACCCAGGCCCCGGTCACCGCCGAGGCCAGGCCTTCGGCCACACCGATCCGCAGGGCCGCCTCGGTATCGCGGGGCCATGGGTCGTCCCCGGTGATGGGCTGCCTGAGGCAGGCGAGAGGGAGCTGGCGGGTGCCGCTGTGCAGGGCCCGCAGCTGCAGCCCGGCGCCGGCAAGGATGCGCCCCCCCCGAAAGCGCCCTTCCGCATCCACCAGGGTCAGGGTGAGGGCTGTGCCGGCGTCAGCCACCAGCACGGGGCCAGCGGTCCGGGTCCAGGCCCCCCAGGCCGCCAGGGCCCGATCAATGCCGACGTGGTCAGGCAGCCCAGCCAGGGGAACCTGGCGGTTGGTCAGCTGGCGCTGACGCCAGGGGTCACCGGCCGCCACCGGGGGCAGGGGGCCCACCGCCGCCCAGGCGTCGGGCAGCGGCGGATCGGCAGCGGCGGTTTCATCCCGATGCCGCCAGAACCGCCCGTCGGCAGTCTCCCCCCAATGCCAGCGGCTGTTGCCGATCAATAGCACGCGCCGCCAGGGCTCAGATGCCGGCACCTTCCACCAGCGGCGAGGGCAGGTGGATCCCACACTCCTGGCGCCGACCGCCGAAGCGGCTGGAGCGGCCCTGGCCATCGTCAGGGGCACTCGAATGCCAGTCGCCGACGGTGGTGTACCCCTGGTCGAACAAGGGGTGCTGGGGCAGGCCGTGCTCCTGCAGGTAGTAGTACACGTCGCGGCTGGTCCAGCCCAGCAGGGGGCGCAGGCTCCAGCGACCACGGATCGGCTCGAGGGGACGCATGGCGGCCCGGTGGTCGGTCTGGGCGGCCCGGACCCCGCTCGCCCAGCAGGTCACCCCGCCGGCCTCGAGCGCCCTGTCGAGCGGCTCCACCTTGCGCAGCCGGTGGTACGTCTCCTGGCTGCTGTCGTCGTCCTGCTCCCAGAGGCAGCCGTACAAGGCCTCCATGCGTGCCGGGCTGAGCTCAGGAAGCACCACCCGCAGATCCAGGGCGAGCAAGTCCGTGAGCTGCGCCGCGTAGCGGTAGGTCTCGGCGTGCAGGTAACCGGTGTCGATCCAGTAGACGGGCACGGGCTCATCCAGGCCCGACAGCAGATGCAGCAGCACCGCCGACTGAATGCCGAAGCTGGTGGTGGCCGCGAAGCCGGCACCGAACCGGGCCTGCCCCCAGCGCAGCAGACCCGGGGCGTCGAGATCCGTGGGAGGGGATGGCACGCCCTCCAGCCCCTCGCCACCCCGCTGGCTACCGTCCACGGTTGCTAACAACTGATGCGTCATCTTCCCTCCCAGCCTGCCGCATCGCCGCGGCAGCCCCCGGATGACCACTAGGCTCGGCAAAACGAGCGGATCCGTGTCAGCGCCGATCGTGATCGTGGGAGGCGGTTTCGGCGGCCTGACCACGGCCCTGGAGCTCGCCCGCCAGCCGGACCATCCGCCGCTGCTGGTCATCGACCCCGCCGAGCGGTTCGTCTTTGCGCCCCTGCTCTACGAGGTGCTCAGCGGCGAACTGCCGGCCTGGACGGTGGCCCCCCGGTTCGACGCCCTGCTGCCGGGCCGGGGGATCGGCTGGCTGCAGGACCGGGTCACGTCCATCGACCATGCCGGCCGCACCCTCACGACCGCCGGAGGCCAGCGACTGACGTGGCAGCGGCTGGTGCTGGCCTGTGGGGCTGAGGACCACGACCACGCCGTCCCCGGCGTCCGCGAGCATGCCCTGGCCTTCCGCACCCTCGATGACGCCCTGCACCTGCGCCGGCGGGTGGATGGCCTGCGCGAGAGCCCACGCCCCCTGCAGCGACTGGCGGTGGCTGGCGCCGGGCCGACCGGTGTCGAACTCGCCTGCAAGCTCGCCGATCTGCTCGCCGGCCGGGCGGTGATCGAGCTGCTGGAGGCCGGCCCCGAGGCGCTGGCGGGCTGCCGCGCCTTCAACCGGGACCGGGCCCTGGAAACCCTGGCGCGGCGGGATGTGCGCCTGCGCTGCGGCACCCGCGTGCGCCGGGTGACCGCCGAGGGGGTCGACCTCGAATGGCAGTCCGACGGCCAGACCATGGGCGAATCGCTGCCCGTCGACGTCCTCGTCTGGACGGCGGGCTCCCGGCCCCGGCCATCGGGGCTGGCGGACGGCACCGACCCCCGCGGCCGGCTCGTCTGCAGCGCAACCCTGGAGGTGGAAGGGCACCCCGGAGTCTTCGCCCTCGGCGACGGCGCCTCCGTTCCCCACGATCCCGAGCTGCCCTCGAGCGCCCAGGTGGCCATGCAGCAGGGGCAGCAGCTGGCCGCCAACCTGCGGCGATCCCTGGCCGGCGAACCGCTCGAACCCTTCCAGTGGAACGACCTGGGCGAGATGCTGAGCCTGGGGGTGGGCGAGGCCAGCGTCACCGGGCTCGGGCTCACCCTGGCCGGCCCGGCGGCCCAGACCCTCCGCCGGCTCACCTACCTCACCCGCCTGCCGGGACCGCTGCCGCTGCTGGCCGCAGCGGGCTGGCTTGCCGACCACGGCCCGCGGCCGTCCCGTTGATGACCCGTCCCCGCGCCCTGCTGCTGGATGCCATGGGCACGCTGATCGGCCTGAAGCAGCCGGTGGGCGCGATCTATGCCGAGGCGGCGGCGGACCATGGCCTCAGCCTCGACGCCGAACCGCTGGAGCGGGCCTTCCTCCAGGCCTACCGCGAGGCCCCCCCCCTTGCCTTCCCCGGCACGGCCACCATCCACCTCGAACAGGCCGAACGCCACTGGTGGCAGCAGCGGATCGCCGCCACCTTCGCCGGCGTCGGAGTCCCCCAGCTGCCGATGGGACTGGCCGCCAACCTCTTCGACCGGTTCGCCGGGCCTGAACCCTGGGGCGTGTACCCCGAGGTGCCCGACGCCCTGGCCCGCTGGCGGGACCGCGGGCTGCGGCTGGTGGTGGTCAGCAACTTCGATCGGCGGCTGCACCGGCTGCTGCAGCGCCTGGGTCTGGGTGAGGCCCTCGAGGCGGTGGTGGTATCCTCCGAGGTGGGAGCCGCCAAGCCCGATCCCGAGCCGCTGCTGCGGGCCCTCGACCTGCTCGGACTGCCGGCCGCCGCGGTGTGGCACATCGGCGATTCGGACGCCGACGAGGCCGCCGCCGCCGCCGCGGGCATCCCCTGCCTGCGGCTCGCCCGACCCGGCGGCGTGCACCTGCCGCTGGCGGTCAGCGGGCCAGCTCCCGCAGACGCCCCTCCAGATCCCGGGCCGATCGGCTCCAGCTGAAGGCGGCGGCCCGGGCCGGTCCCGCGGCCGCCAGCGCCGCCACCAGTCCCGGATCGGTCCGCAATCGCCGCAGCGCCGAGGCCATCTGGCCAACGTCACGGGGATCGAGGGGCAGGGCGGCGTCGCCCACCACCTCCGGCAGGGCACCGGCCGTTGAGGCCAGCACGGGGGTGCCGCAGGCCATGGCTTCGAGGGCCGGCAGACCGAACCCCTCCCAGAGGCTGGGCATCACCAGCCCGAGGGCGCGGTTGAGCAGCTGCAGCCGGTCGTCGTCAGACACCCAGGCGGTCCAGCGGCAACGGTCGGCGATGCCCAGCTCCCGGGCCAGGCGCTGGAGTCGTGGGGTGTAACGGCGGTCGTGGGGACCCACCAGATGCAGCCTCAGCTCCCCATCCGCCGCGGCCGCCTGGGCGAAGGCCCGCAACAGACGGGCCAGATTCTTGTGGGGATCATGGCGCCCCAGCACAAGCAGTTCCGGGCCCCGCGCCAGCCCCAGGGGCCGCAGGCTGCCGGCGGCGAACCCCAGCCGCAGCACCGAGAGGCGCCGGAGGGGCACCCCCAGCCGCCCGTGCACCTCCCGGGCCGTGGCCTCCGAATTGCAGAGCACATGGCGGGCCCGGTGCAGCACGAGCGGTACGTAGGCGAGGTGGTAGGCCAGGAGCGGGGTCAGCCGGGGGTAGCGGAGGGGCAGCAGGTCATGGGCCAGCACCACCGACGGGACTCCGGCCAGCAACGGCGCCTCGGGCAATGGCGACAGCAGCAGCGCCGCCCCGCTACGGCGCCAGAGGCCGGGCAGGGTGCGCTGGGTCCACTGCAGCCGGCGGGCATGGCCACGGCTGCCGGCGTCGGGGGAAAGGCCGGTGGGCCAGACGGCCGGCACCAGGGCGGGATCGAGGCTGGCGGCCAGATCCCTGGCCACGACGCCGATCCCGGTGGGGCGGGCGCCGACGTAGCTGCCGTTGAACAGGGCCAGCGGTGCAGCCACCGGCTCAACCCCGGGCCAGGGCCGCCAGCACCGCCCTGGCGTATCGGCGGGGACTGGCATAGGGCGCCAGGGCCTCGGCATCGGGCCGGCGGGGGGCCGCCTGCAGCAGATCGTCCCAGAGCTGCTCCACCGCCGCGGCCATCTCCAGCGGATCGTCGGGGGGGCAGAAGTAGGCGCGATCGGCCGCCACCAGTTCCCGGAAGACGGCCAGATCGCTCACCAGGGTGGGCAGCCCCTGCAGCTGCGCCTCAAGAATGGGCAGCGCGCCCCCCTCCATCAAAGGCACGTAGACGAGGCCATGGGCGTCGGCCAACAGCGCCTGCTTGGTCTCGGCGCTGACACGGCCATGGAAGCGCAGGCGATGGCCCTGCTGACGACCGATCTCAGCGGCCCGGGCGCGGATCTGATCGGCATAACCCGAGGCCTCATCGGCCTCGGCCCCGGCCACATCCAGTTCGATCACCCCCCGTCGCACCAGGGCCAGCCCCTCGAGCAGCCCATGCAGGTTCTTGCGCGGCTCGAGGGAACCGATGCAGCACAACCGCAGGGGGTCCGTGGGACCCAGGGGCGGATCCTGCGGCCGCGGCACACCCTGCTCCGACACGGAGGGACGCACCACCCGCACCCGGGGGCTGCAGCGGGGCCGGTAGCGCCGCAGGCGATCGGCGGTGCCTTCGCTCACGGCCAGCAGCAGGTCGCTGCAATCCAGGCAGTGGTCGAGCCGCCGCTGCCACTCATCCGGTTCCTCGCCGTGGTGTCGCGGGTAGTCAAGGGGGATGAGGTCATGGATGACCGTGGCCAGCCGCTCGCCGGCCGGGGGCACGTACAGGCTCGGGGAGAGGGCCACGGTCCAGCGCCCCGGGCGGCGCCCCGCACTGGCCACCACCGGCAGTGAGGCGAGCACGCTGTTGCCCAGGGCCCAGTAGGCCAGGGAGGGGCGACGGGCCAGCAGGCGGGCCAGCCAGCGCCAGCAGCCAGACGGCAGGGCCAGGGCCAGGGCCAGCAACCCGCGGCTGAGGGGCAGGGGCACCAGCCGATCCAGGGGCAGCAGCACGGCCTTGACGCGCCGCACCAGCGGCTTGGGCGGCTTGCTGACGGCCGTGGGGCCGGTGCCCACCACGAGGGGATCCCGCAGGGGATCCAGGAACGGGCGCCCCGGCACCGGCGGCATCAGCGACAGGCGCAGCGGTTGGTCCGGGGCGGGCGGGTTCGCGGCCTCCGCCTCCAGGCCGAGCATCAGAGCCTTGAGCACCTGAAAGATGCCGCGCCGGGACCCGTTCTCAAGCTCGAAGGCCAGCAGCCGGATTTCATTCATTCAGGCCGCAGGCGGTGGTGGGTACGGCTCAGGCAGGGATGCGCGGCCGGATCGTGGCGCAGCACCTCACCCCAGCGGGCCTGGAAGTGCTCGCGCCCCTGCTCGCGGCGGGGATCGCCGGCGCGGCTGAGGCCCTCGTCGTGCTGGAGCCAGGTGGTGGGATCGAGGGTGACGGGCCGACCGGCCTCCCGGTAGCGCAGACACAGGTCGAGATCGTTGAACTCCACGGGGTAGCTCTCGTCGTAGCCGCCGACGGCCTCGAAATCACTGCGCGCCGTGAGCAGGCAGGCGCCGGTGAGCAGGGTACAGGCCCTCTGGGCCAGGGCCGTCCGGTCCAGCCGGGCCGGGGCCTCTCCGGCCCAGGGGTGGGAGGCCAGCCCCAGCAGACCGCCCATCACACCGACGTGCTGAACCCGGCCGTCGGCGAAGAGCAGCAGCGGGGCCACCAGCCCCCCTCCCTGATGCCGCAGCAGCGCCGCCAGCTGCCGCAGCCAGTCGGGTTCGGTGACGACCACGTCGTCATTGAGAAAGAGCAGCAGATCGGCCCGGCTGCCCCGGGCCATCGCGTTGAGCTTGCGGGCGTAGTGGAAGCCGTCGCGGCACTGCTCGCGGGTGTCCTCGACGCGGGTCGGAAAACCACTGACCGCCAGGTCGAGGGAGCCGGGGCGACCCAGGTCATCGCCCAGATGCAGCAGCAGCCGCTCCCGGGGCCAGACCGTGGCGGCGAAACTGCCGAGCAGCCTGTTCACGGCACTGCCACCGCCGGCGAGGGGCGCCTGGATGGTCGGGATCAGCACCTCCAGCGTGGGACAGCGGAATCCCGGGCCGACCTGCAGCTGCAGCAACCCAGGGCTGGGGGCCAGGGCATAGGACAGGCCGGGGCCAGGCGGCGGCAGCTGCCGCCGGCGGTCCAGCCCTGCCGCCAGCCGCTCGGCGGCGCTGGCCGGCGGGCGCCGCACGAGAACCCAGGGCAGCTTGACCATGGGACAGCCGCCAACCCCCAGGGTGGGGATCAGCTGCGCGGGGGCGCCCACCCGATCGGCGGCCCCAGCCTCCGGCAGCCACAGCTCGCGGCTGAGCACGAGATGGTCGGCCAGATCAGCGTCCAGGTGCCAGAGGAGGGGATCCCAGCCCGGACGCAGCAGCGGGCGCCGATGCCAGAGCCGGCACTCCAGGGCATCGCCCACCCAGCCGCCCGGGCCCTCGGCCGCCGCCAGGGCCAGGAGCAGCGCCGGCAGGCCACTCGCCAGCGGGCGCACCCCAGGCGCCAGCAGCAGCACGGCGGACCAGTCGAGGGTCCTGAGCTCGGCGGCGCCGCCCCGGCCCCGGAGCCAGATCCGTCGGCCCCGCCGCCAGCGCAGCAGCTGCCAGGGCCTGGGCCAGGCACCGGCCTCAAGCACCAGCAACCCCGGGGAATCGTGGACAGCCAGGGTCCGCAGGGCCTGGCGGCACCCGTCGGCCTGGTGGCGGCGCCAGAGGGCCTGCAGGGCCAGGGGAGGCAGGTCCGCCCCGCGATGGTGACCGTCATTGATCCAGCGGCGCCGCAGACGCGCCAGCGGGTGGGCTGACCGCTGCGGAAGGTCCTGCACAGGAACGCCGTGTATCCGCAGTCACCTTGCCATGGGCGGCCGGGGCCGTGACACCTGCCCCGGCCCGGCGGGCTGTGCCAGCATTGAGATGACAGCGTTCCAGGCCATGGCCCTGCAGCTCGGCGACACCGTCCCGAATTTCACCCAGGACTCCCAGCTGGGTCCCATCAACCTGTACGACTTCGCCGGCGACGGCTGGGTTGTGCTCTTTTCCCATCCCGCTGACTTCACACCGGTGTGCACCACCGAGCTGGGTGAAGTGGCGCGGCTGCGTCCGGAATGGGAGAAGCGGAACGTCAAGACCCTGGCCCTCAGTGTTGATCGGGCCGACAGCCACAAGGGCTGGATCGCGGACATCAACGAAACCCAGTGCACCCTGGTCGATTACCCGATCCTCGCCGATGAGGACCGGAGCGTGAGCGACCTCTACGGGATGATCCACCCCAATTCCCTGAGCAACCTCACGGTGCGCTCGGTGTTCATCATTGATCCGCAGAAAAAGCTGCGCCTGCAGATCACCTATCCCGCCAGCACCGGCAGAAACTTCGACGAGATCCTGCGAGTGATCGACTCTCTGCAGCTGACCGACAACCACCAGGTGGCGACACCGGTCAACTGGAAGGACGGTGACGACTGCGTCGTGGTGCCCTCGATCCCCACCGAGGAGGCCCGCACCCGTTTTCCGAAGGGCATCACCGAGGTGCGGCCCTACCTGCGCCTCACCCCCCAGCCCAACCGCTGACCCCCGGCGCGGACACCGGCCCATGAGGGTCCTCGGCCTGATGAGCGGCACCAGCGCCGACGGTGTCGACGGGGTGCTGGTCCGCCTGCGGGGGGCACCCCGACGCCCCCGCTGGCGGATCCTGGCTTCGGCCCATGTGCCCTACCCCGAGGCCCTGCGGGCCGAGATCATCGCGGTGGGCCAGGGCAGTCCCCGGACCACCGCGGCGCTGCTTGCGCTGGCCGAGGCCATCACCGAGGTGCAGGCCGCCTGTGCCCGCCAGGTGGACCCGGCGCGCACCGCGCGGCTGGTGGGTTGCCATGGGCAGACCCTCTGGCACCGCCCCCCCGAAGCGACGCGCCGGGGGGCGAGCTGGCAGGTGCTGCAGGGCCCCCTGCTGGCCGAACTGCTGACCACCCCGGTGGTCTGCGACTTCCGCGGGGCCGACCTGGCCCGCGGCGGCCAGGGGGCCCCCCTGGTTCCCCTCTGTGACGGGGCGCTGCTGCCGGCGATCGATGGCTGGCGCGCCCTGCTGAACCTCGGCGGCATCGCCAACCTCACCCTGCTGCCCCCCCGCCAGGGCCCAGACCGGCGGGCGGCCATCCGCGGCTGGGACTGCGGACCGGCCAACACCCTGCTGGATCTGGCCGTGCAGCGGTTCAGCGACGGGCGCCTCGGCTTCGACGCCGACGGCGCCTGGGCGGCCCGGGGGCGGGTGGATGAGGCGGCCCTGGCCCGCTGGCTGCAGGAGCCCTATTTGCAGCAGCGACCGCCGAAATCGACAGGTCGCGAACTCTTCGGAGCCGCGGACCTGGAGCGGCGGCTGCACGACCTGGGGGCGGCGGATCCGGCCGATGCCCTGGCGACCCTGACCGCCTTCACCGCGGCGATTGTGGCGGCCGATCTGGAGCGGGGGCCACGGCCCCTGGAGCTGCTGGTGGCCGGTGGCGGCTGCCGCAACGCCACCCTGATGGGAGACCTGCGGCGGCGCTGCCGTGGGATGCGGGTGCGTCCGCTGGCCGAACTGGGGATCGCCGACCTGGATCGGGAAGCCCTGGCGTTCGCCTTGCTGGCCTGGTGGCACTGGCGGGGGGTGGCGGCGGCAGACCCGGCCGTGACGGGCTGCCGCCGCGGCGGGCGCCTGGGGGTGCTGATCAGGCCCTGAAGGGCCCCCGCAGACGGATGCGCCGGGGCCGCCCCCGCAGGCGCCGTGCCGTACCGGCCTGGGACCGTTCCAGGGACTCCCGCAGGCTCTCCCGCGGCTGGCTGGGGGCCCCGGGGGCGAGCCGCTGCTGCAACCCTTGCTGAATCAGCACCCGCGCCAGGTTGCTCACCGTGCGGCAGTCGGCCTCGGCGGCTGCCGACAGCTGATCAAGCAGCTCTTCCGACAGCACCACCTGGATGCGGGGCGACTTGGGACGGCCGCTGCTGGAGGTCTGACGGGTGGCCACAAGGGGGGTGGGCGGCTGGACGCGAGGGGCAGCGGCTGGCATGGCTCGCCACCAGTGTAGTCGCACTGTCATGGATACTATCCAGCACTATGCTTGTGGCCTGGCCCTGGCTTGTGGCCCGGTCCGGAGCGCCCGCTCTTCCTGCCATGCCCACCCCCGCCCCAAGCGACGACGTCCTCGTCTCCGCCGTTCTCAGCCCGTATCTGCTGACCCATCTGCACCACGTCCTGCAGCGGGCTGAATTCGGTGCGCAACGCGAAGGCAGAGCCACCATGGCCCGCAACTACGCCCAGCTGCGCCGGCTCCTGTGCAACGAGGCCCAGTCGATCCCCGGCGGGCCCCGTCGCGGGCAGCACGACCAGGCCGCCTGAATCGCGCCCTGAGACGCCGCCGCGGATGCGCGCTGATCAGATCTGCTGATGCATTTCGCCCTCCACAGCCGCGTCGGCTTTTCCCCATCCCCAGGGGGTGGTTTTCCCCAGGGGGGCACGGGTCGGCCCGACCGGCTGCGGCCCTCCTGGGGAATCCGAGGTTTCCACGGATCCCCTGGTTGACGCCGGCGCCCCCATCCGTCACTGGCGGCCCCGCCCCCGACCCTGCCCCCCAGAAGCCTGTTCAGCACTGGATCGTGGCCGACGAGACCGTGGCGACGGGTTCCCGCGGCTGCCCGCCGCCGCCCTTTGACGTTCGGCGGCCGACGTGGCGAACTGGTGCGACCGAACCGACCGCCCGCGATGCCGGCCCCGAGCTCAGCCACGATGACCACCGCTGCCCTGGAGGCGGCCGCGGCCGAGCCGGTGATCAGCTTCCGGACCCCCCTGCCGGCGGCCCTGCACGCCGCGCTGGTGCGCTTCATCGAAGACCACCCCCAGTGGGACCAGTACCGCCTGGTGCAGGCGGCCCTCTGCGGCTTCCTGATGCAGCAGGGCATGGTCGAGCGCCAGCTCACCCGCCGCTACGTGGGATCGATGTTCGGCCGTGCGGCCTAGGCGCTGCAGCCGTGCGGCGCAGGAACTGCGACAGTTGGACGGAACGCGCCAGCCGACTGCCATGAGCCTCGAGGACGCCCGTGCTCTCTATGACCACATCCGCGACGACGCGGAGCTGACCAGGGATCTGTTCCGCCAGGCCCTGCAGGATCCCCAGGGGACGCTCCAGCGCCTGGTGACCATCGCCGGGGAACGCGGCCTGCAGGTGGATCGCGAGGATGTGCAGCGGTACCTCCAGGACGAAGCCCCAGGGGGCGACGGTCAGTGGCTGCTCAAGGCGCGGGGCGGTCTCTGAGCGCGGCGGGCGGCGCCGGCTGCGGCCGCTGCCCTCCCCCCTGGGCCCAGCTGAAGAACAGCCAGTAGCTGACGATCGCCAGACCCGCCGCCACCACCAGGGCGGCCACCTGTTCGAGGCGCCTCTGCATCCGACCGCAGGCTGGAACCCCACGAGTCTGCCCCCTGCTGGTTGCCCCCTCCTGCAGTTGCCCTCTCCTGCAGGTTGCCTTGGTAGGGTCCCGACTCCCATCCCCGGAGGGCAGCGGTGCTGCGCCTGGAGCGAGTCGGCAAGATCTACCCGAACGGAGAGGTGCTCCGGGATGTGAGCTGGGAGGTGAAGGCCGGAGACCGCATCGGTCTCGTGGGCGTCAACGGCGCCGGCAAATCGACCCAGCTGCGCATCATCGCCGGTCTCGAAGAACCCAGCAGCGGCCAGATCATCCGCCTCGGCAACCCGCGGATCGCCTTTCTGCGCCAGGAGTGCGACGTGGAGGGCGAACGCACGGTGCGGGAGGAGCTGTTCCAGGCCTTCGCCGAGGCCGCCGCCGTGGTGGATCGCCAGCGGCAGGTCGAAGACCTGCTGGCCACGGCCGACGGCGCCGAGCTCGACAGCCTGGTGGAGGAGCTGGGGCGGCTGCAGAGCCGCTTCGAATCTTTGGGGGGCTATGCCCTCGATGCCCGCATCGACCGGCTGCTGCCGACCCTCGGCTTCAGCGGCGACGACGCGGAACGGCGGGTGCGGACCTTCTCGGGGGGCTGGCAGATGCGCATGGCCCTGGGCAAGATCCTTCTGCAGGAGCCGGATCTGCTGCTGCTCGACGAGCCGACGAACCACCTCGATCTGGCCACGATCGACTGGCTGGAGTCATACCTGTGCAGCCTCAGCGTGGCCCTGGTGGTGGTCAGCCATGACCAGGCCTTTCTCGATCGGATCTGCACCTCGATCGTCGAGACCCAGCGGGGACTGACCCGGTGCTATGTGGGTAACTACTCCGACCACCTGGAACAGAAGCAGTTCGATCAGGACGCCACCCAGGCCGCCTACGACCGCCAGCAGAAGGAGCTGGCCGCCCAGCAGGCCTACATCGACCGCTTCCGCGCCAGCGCCACCCGCAGCACCCAGGCCAAGAGCCGCGAGAAGCTGCTCGACAAGGTCGACCGACTCGATGCCCCCGAGACCGACCTGAGCGGGCCGGGTTTCCAGCTGCCGACGGCACCGCGCTCGGGTCGGGTGGTGGCCAGGGTCAGCGACCTGAGCCATGCCTACGGCTCCCGCATCCTCTTTCTGGGGGCTGAACTGGAGGTGGAGCGGGGGGACCGCATCGCGTTCGTCGGCCCGAACGGCGCGGGCAAATCAACCCTGCTGCGCCTGATCCTGGGCGTCGAGCAACCGGAGGACGGCACGGCCCAGCTGGGCGACCACAACGTCATCGCCGGGTACTACGAGCAGAACCAGGCGGAGGCCCTGGACCTCGACACGACGGTCATCGAGACGCTGTTCAGTGCCGTGCCGGACTGGACCCAGACCCAGGTCCGCTCGCTGCTGGGGGGGTTCGGCTTCAGCAACGACGCCGTTTTTCAGCCGGTGGGTCGCCTCAGCGGTGGTGAGAAGGCACGGCTGGCCCTGGCCCTGCTGATGGTGAAGCCCACCAACCTGCTGCTGCTCGACGAGCCCACGAACCACCTCGACATTCCGGCCAAGCTGCGTCTGCAGGAGGCGCTGAGCGCCTACGAGGGGGCGGTGCTGCTGGTTTCCCATGACCGGGCCTTTCTGAGGGCGGTGGCCAACCGTGTCGTGGAGCTGCGCGACGGCGGCCTGGTGTCGTATCCCGATGGCTACGACGCCTATCTGGAGCGCAAGGCCCAGGAGGCGTCGCGCCAGGAGGAGATGGAGGCCGAAGCGGCGCGGGAAGCCAAGCGTGCCGCCAATCGGCTCAAGCAGAAGACCCGGGCTGAACGACGCCGCCAGCGGCCGGCGGAGGGCTGATCCTGAGAGGTCCCGCACGAAACTTCACAGAGACCTAGGCAGGAAGACTCAAAGTGCTGGACCCACGGGAATCGTCTGCATACGCTGACGAAACAACGCCAGGAGCGCCATGACCTCCGCCTTCCAGACCGGTGACGGGACCCTCGGCAGCAGCGAAGGGTCCTGGGATGCCGTCGAGGTGTATTTCAACTGCATCAGCGAGTGCTCCCTCGACGACGGCGAATGCGTGACCCGCTGCGTGGAGGAACTGAAGGCCCCGGATTCCGAGGGGAGCGACCCGGGCTGACGGGTGATCGGTCAGGCCTTTAACACACAGAACCCCCTGTGTAACCGTAACTACGGGCCAGCCTGAAACACTTCTTACGATCGCGGTCAGTCGAAGCGTCAGCCATGGACCAAGCCATCAGCCTCAGCCTCGGACAGCAGTTCGAGGTCGAGCGCATGAGCCGCGCCATCGATGCTGAGGGAGATCCCCAGGTGCTGCGTGATCTGGCGAAGCAGTTGCTCCAGGCCTGGCACACCCAGAAAGCCGCCACCAACTGGGTGATGCGACAGCACCTCGGCTCGGGGGGAGCGGCCCTCTGATCGACCGCCGGGCGGTCACACCCGCCCCGGGCACCAGGCCGTCCCCCCCGGGTGACGGCATCCTTCTTCAAACTCACGTCGCAGGGCCTGGCCATCCCGCCAGCGCCCTTCCACCTCCAGCCGCTCCAGACGACCGCGGCACCACAGATCAAGCCCTGCCAGCGTCAGGGCACGGGACAGGCTCTGCTGCTTTCTCACGGTCCGGGATCCCAACGGCGTCTCAGTCTGTGTCCAGGCTGAGCGAAAGGGTGAGATGGGGGACGGCCCTCCGGTCGTCCCCGTCCCCGAGGCCCCAGGCCAGGGGCTGATCGTCAGGGGCTCTGGGGGGTCCGCATCACCTGGGCCATGTCGATCGGCACCACTGTGACCGCAAATCCACGGCCCTCGCGCTGACCTTCCAGACCCAGGGGCACCCCCACCCCGCTCACGTCCACCAGCCGGAGAAACTGGGCCGGACTGCTGATCGCCTGTCCGGCGGCCTTCACCAGCAGATCGCCGGGCCGCAGTCCCGCCCGGGCCGCCGGCCCGCCGGGCATGACCGATGCCACCCGCACCCGCCCCTCCTCCTGGGCCAGGGCCAGCCCCACAAGGGCATGGCTGGCGCGACCGCTGCGCACCAGCTGGCTGGCGATCTCCTTGGCCCGGTTGATGGGGATCGAGAAGCCCAGCCCCGCCCCCGGACCCGAGCGCACCAGGGCGTTGATTCCGATCACCTCGCCTTCGGCGTTGAGCAGCGGTCCGCCGGAGTTGCCGGGGTTGATGGCGGCATCGGTCTGGATCAGATCCAGGCGTTTGTCGGTGATGCCCAGCTTGGCGGCGTTGCGGTTGACGCTGCTGATGATCCCGAGGGTGACCGTGTTGTCGAGGCCGAAGGGATTGCCGACCGCGATCGCCCAGTCCCCCACCTGAACGGCATCCGAATTGCCCAGGGGAGCCACCGGCAGCGGCCCCGACACCGGCACCCGCACCACCGCCAGATCGGTGATCGGGTCTGTCCCCACGACGCTGCCCTCGAGGCGTCGGCCGTCGACAAGGCCGACGCTCACCCGGGTGCTGCCCTCCACCACATGGGCGTTGGTGAGGATGAGGCCCTCCTTCTGAAAAATCACCCCCGTACCTTGCCCCCGCTCGGTGCGCCTCGAAGGGCCACCGCCCCCGTCCCCGAAGAACTGGCGGAAGAGCGGATCGAGCAGGAACACCGACGGCACACCGCCCCGGGTCTCGACGGTCCGCTCGGTGTCGAGACGCACCACGGCAGGCCCGGCCCGCCGCACGGCTTCGGCAACGAAGGAGCGGGGGGCCTGGGCGAGGGCCGGCGGGGCAACCAGCATCAGCCCCAGGGCGGCCGTCAGGGCCCGACGCCGACCGGAGCAGCCAAGCAGCACAGCCATGCTGGGAGGGGAGACCCGCAAACGATGGCCCAGGCTATCGAGATGGACTTTGGTCATCACCGCCTTCGGGACAGGCATCTGTGACCAGGTGTGTGGCTGCAGGCCACCGCCGCCGGCCGGGCCGGCCGCAGAATGGAGGGACATGGCCGGGCAGGAGACACCAGCGCGATGACACCGGCAATGACACAACTGGTTCCACTCATTTACCTGGTCTGCTTCGGGGTGCTGCTCTGGCAGGCCTTTCGGGTCATGGGCCGGGGCTTCGCGGCGGTCAACCGTCCGCGACCGGGCATCACCATCCATCCTGAACTGCTCGATGCCGAAGGGCGGCTCACCCAGGAAGACCTGCTGACGGTGCGGTTCGGCGACGAGGAGCGCGGACCGTCCGACGATCAGGGAAGCTAGGAAGCAGAGGCCCCGTCGGGGCCACGCAGGCAGGAGGACGCCCGGATGGAGCAACGAACGAAGGTGGTGGCGGCGGTGCTGAAGGCGCTCAAACTCCCCCCGCGCTTCCGGTTGCGGCTGGTGAAGGAAGATCCCGTGCGGCTGGAGCTGACGATCACCCCGGCCTATGGCAAGGACCCGATTCTGGTGGGCCTGGTGGAGTCCCAGGACCTGGTGGCCCGTCGGGACCGGGAGGGACGCATCCCCCGGGACCTGCAGGGCACCTGGGACTGGACGGTCCGCCACGGCAACGTCTCGACCGGTGGCTGGAACCCCTACCTCAAGGAAGCCCTGCAGACCATGTTCGAGACCGGCCTGCCGGCCCATGTCTTCGAGGAGACCACCGGCGAGACCTACCACCCGGTTGACGGCATCCGCCACGTGCGCTGAGGCGGCCCCGCCGGCCCCATGTGTGACGTTCTTCAACCATTTGAAACGTGCTGCATCGGGGGCGACCACGGCCCCAGACCATCCGACTAAAACGGAGTCATCACGACTCTTCGGTTTTCTTTCATGGTTCCGCTCTCCCTGCTGGAGGGGTCCCTCATCCGCCTGCTGGCGGCCGTCGGGCTGGTCAGCTCAGCCCTCTTCGCCCTGATCCTGGGCCTGGCGAACCCCTGATCGCCGCGCGCGACGGCCCCCTGTGATCCGACGCTCGAGGATGGCCAGCGTCGCCGGCAGGGTGGCCAGGTTGGCCACGAACACCGGCCAGTCGCGCCTGAGGAGGCCGTACAGCCCCCAGGCCATCACCCCGAGGGTGAAGAGGAGGTACATCCGCAACGACAGGCCGCGGGTGTCGTTCGTGCGCAGGGTCTTGATGGCCTGCGGATAGAAGCTGACCGTGGTGAGCACGGCGGCGGTGTAACCCAGCAGGGGCAGAAGCGGCTCCATCAGACCGCTGCCGTTCCTGACGACGGTCCGAAGCCGTGGTGCCGCAGGCCTTCCAGGATGCCCGAGCAGCCATGGCCCCGGGCCAGATAGACGCCGCTGACGTCGTCGAGCCGCTGCAGAAGGGGCTCCTCGGCGTTGCCGACGATGATGCCGTGGTAGCCCTGCTGGAACATCGCCAGATCGTTGAGGGTGTCACCGGCGACCACCACCGGCAGGTGGGTCAGTTCCAGCAGAGCGATCACCCGGCGCAGGGTGGTGCCCTTGTTCACCCCCGCCGGCAGCACGTCCAGATACCGACCATCCGACAGCAGGCAATCCACACCGATCGCCTCCAGCTGCCGCATCAGATCGGGGTCGAGCAGATCCGGTTCGGCATGGAACGCATGGCGGCGGCGGCTCACCACCGGCTGCGGACTCAGGCCCCGCTGGTTGCGGGTCAGTTGCAACACCCGCTCGGCATACCCTTGCCAGAGCTCCTCAATGGCATCGACCACCAACGGCACCTCCTGCAGAGACTGACCGCAGGCCACCGTGCAGCCCACATCGCCGATCACCAGATGGGGCCGCCCCAGATCCTCGTGCAGGGGGTCATCAAACAATGCGCCGATGGAGCGAAGATCGCGCCCGGTGGCGAACAGATGCAGCACGTGCTCCCGTTCGCTGGCCAGCCAGCGGTACAGCGTCAGGCGGTCACGGCGATCGCCGGCCAGCAGCGTGCCATCCAGATCGGTGACCAGCACGAGCTGCGGATCAGACGGGATCGCAGCCTGAACCTGCTGCTCGAACAGCACACGTCCCATGGCCGAAGGGGCTTCAGGCCACCGCTGCAGGCCCGCCAAGGCTAGTCGCACCGTCGGGGCATAGGGTGTTTCGATCGTTCACAGGCGCCATGAGGCTTTTCGTGGGCAATCGACGCGATGGCTCCCGGCTGCTGAGCAGTGCGATCGCCACCGCCGTCGTGGGATTCGTGCGCTTCGACAGCCCCTGGGGGCAGGCCGTGGCCCTGGGGGCCACCGCCCTCAGCCTCTGGTGGTGGATCTGCTATCGGCAGCTGAGCCACTGATGGACCTGCCGCGATTCAGCATCTCCGAGCTGAACGCGGCCATCGGCGTTCTGCTGGAACGGGGCTTTGTGCCACGGTTTCTGCTTGAGGCGCGGGTCGTCAAACCGCAGATTCGCAAGGGACACCTCTGGCTCACCCTCTCCGATGGCGATGCGTCCATCGGGGCGGTGGTCTGGGCCAGCACCCTCGCGAATCTCAGCATCGTGCCTGAGGACGGTGACGGGGTCACGGTCGTCGGCAAGCTCAACTTCTGGGCCGCCAGGGCCACCCTGAGCGTGCAGGTGCTGGATCTGCGCCCAAGTCTCACCACGGTGCTCCGCCGGTTTGAACAGGTGCGGGAACGGCTGGAGGCCGAGGGGCTGCTCAATCCTGAACGCCATCGCCCCCTGCCTGACCTGCCCCGACGCATCGCCGTGCTCACAGCGGTTCCCAGTTCAGCCCTCGCGGATCTGCTGCGCACGGCCCACAGCCGCTGGCCGGCCTGCGATCTGATGGTGCTGCCCATTCCTGTGCAGGGTCCCGTGGAGGCCGAGCTCTGCGCATTGCTGGAACGGTGCCGCGGCCGCTGGCTCGACTGGGGCGTCGAGGTCGTGGTGCTGGCCCGTGGCGGTGGCAACCGGGAGGATCTGGCCCTCTTCGACGGGGAGCACCTGGCCAGGGAACTGAGCCGGCTGCCGGTGCCGCTGGTGACCGGCATCGGCCATGAGGACGATCTGACCGTGGCCGACCTAGTCGCCGACCGACGGGCGGCCACACCGACGGCCGCCATCGTGGCGGTGCTACCCGACCGCCTGGATGTGGAGCGCCGGCTGGATCACCTGCGACAACAACGCCGGCTGCAGCTGGCGCAGCAGTTGCAGCGGCGGCGGCAGCAGCTGGCCCGCCTGGATCGAAGCCGCCTGCTGCAGAGCATCCGTGGGCACCTCGATCGACACCGCCTGCGGTTGGAGGGTCAGACCCGTCTGCTGGGGGCCCTCGATCCCGGCCGCCAGCTGCAGCGCGGTTACGCCCTGCTGCGCCGGGACGACGGGACCCTGGTCCGCACGGGCGAAGGCCTGGCCAGGGGTGACAGGCTTTGCGCCGAGCTGGCCGCCGGCACCGTTCATCTGGTGGTGGAGGCATGGCAACCTGAAAAGAGTTGTGGTGCCTGAGCACAACCAAGGCATGCCGAAGGCCAGAGCCAGCTCCAGCGGTGCCCCACCCCGACCGGAGCCCCCCGATACGACGGGCAGCAGCTTCGCCGAGGCCCAGCGGGCTCTGGAGGAGAGCCTCGCCCAGCTGCAACGGGATGACCTCCCCCTCGAAGACCTGCCAGCCCTGTATGGCCGTGCGATGGCCTGGGAAGCACGATGCCGCCAGATCCTCAGCGACGTGAGCCAGGGGATTCAGCGACTGGATCCCGACACGCTTGAGCTGATGCCCTGGTCAGAGGCACAGCCATGACCATCCCCGCGGGGCTCGGCTCCAGCCTGCGCCAGATCGCCTACATCAGCCTGGCCATCGGCGGATTGCTCTCCACCCAGAGCGCCAATCTGGCGTTTGTGCAGGCCAGCGGCGGCGGTTTCGACGTTGCCGAGTTCATCCGGCAGGCGGCTGTGAACGACGCGGCGACATCCTTGAGCTACGACCTCCTCTTCGGGTCCACCGCCGTGGTGATCTGGATGGAGACCGAACGGAGACGCCTGCGCCTCCGTCATGGCCTGTGGCCGATCCTGCTGAGCATGGGTGTGGCCTTCGCCTTTGGGGTGCCCCTGTTCCTGCTGCTGCGGGAACGGCACCTCCGCGCGGAGGAGCTCTCCATCGCTGCGTCCGACGGAGGAGCATCGGGATGACAGCCTCCGGCGCTGCCCCGTCATCAGCCCTGCTGCTGC
Source organism: uncultured cyanobacterium (assembly GCA_903871775.1). Taxonomy (GTDB): domain Bacteria; phylum Cyanobacteriota; class Cyanobacteriia; order PCC-6307; family Cyanobiaceae; genus CAIQIA01. The sequence goes on along the minus strand of CAIQIA010000008.1, from coordinate 2,070 downwards.
GTCTTCTGGAGATGCCCGTGGTCAGCGCAGGACTCCAGCGGGCCCAGGCCCAGGGCATCGCCTGGGCCGAGCGGCTGCGGCTCGAGCAGCCTGATGCGAGTCTTGACAGCCTGGTGACCCTGGCCATCCGTCGATCCCTCTGGCGCAGTGGAGCCAGTGGGGCCCTCGCGGGCCTGGGGGGAGTGCTGTCGATGGCGACAGGAGGCGGAGATGTTCTCTATTTCCTGTACACCGAGCTGGAACTGGCCGCTGCGATCTTTGCCCTGCATGGCGTTCATCTCAACGAAGAACAGCACCGGCCGATCCTGATCGGAGCATTGCTGGGGCTGGGTGCCAATGAACTGATCCGCCTGCTGGGGTTTCGCGCCACAGAGCAGGCCATGGCCCGTCTGCTGACGGGATTGTCGCGACCTCTGCTGCAGCAGTTGCAGCAACGGCTCGGCGAGCAACTGATGGTGCGCCTGGTGAAACGCCTGGGACCAGCATCCTTGCGCTGGATCCCCGTCGGGGGTGTGGTTCTGGGTGCAGGGGTGAACGTGCTGTTCATGCAGGCTGCCGGTGAAGCCATACGGCTCACGGCGCGCGAGTACGGACACGCAATGCAGCATCACCAGGCTGTTGAGCCGGTACAGGTCACCGTCCTGGATGAGGGTGAGGGTTGATCAGGGGAGGAGAGATCTGAACGGCTGAACCTGTCTCACGATCAGCTGTGGAAGCGAGCGTCACGATCGAGCCAGCGCTCCACGCATGCCAGCAGTTCAACCACCGCCCAGGCAGACAGAACGATGCCCACACCAGCCGCAATGCTGACCATCAGCAGAACGAGGGCCGGCACCAGGGTCACGAGCGCCACAGGTGCCAGAAGCAGCACCGACAGGCCGCCGACCACCAGCACCGGCAGGGGGAGCGGGCGACGGCGCACCAACACAAAGCGGGACATGGAGCGGAGGTGGAATGACTTCAGTCTGCGGGAGACGAGGCCCCTTCAGCGAACCATCTGGCGTGCGGATCTCCGTCCGGCAGACCAGGTGACACCGACAACCATGCCGAGATAAACGAGCAATCCCACAAGCCACACCCAGAGCGTGAGCACCAGCACGCCTCCCAGAATTCCGTAAGCCTGGAAGCGGCGACCAAGCCACAGCACCAGATGCAAAAGGAGGGGCTTGGCCAGCAGGAGGCCTGAAGCCGTGCAGAAAGCACCAGGAACGATGTCGCGCCAGGCCGGCGGGCGTGACGGAAGCCCCCAGAGCAGCAACAACGCGAGAAGCACCAGCGCACCCCAACCCAGCAGCGCATCAAGCAAGCCCTGGGTGCCACCAGTCCCCGCCAGGGGCCCGCCTCCCGGCAGCAGCAGATCAGGGAGAAAGGCCAACGCCCGGGCGAGCTGAGGCAAGGGACTGACCAGTTGATTGAGCACCAGCACCACCGCCAGCAGCAACGCCACGAGGCTGGCTTTCAACCGCATGAAGAGCCAGTGTCCCACGGCATCGCGCCAGTTGGTGGCCTGTTGAGCAGCCAGACCTGACACCCCCCACAGACGGTCAGCACCTCTCTGCAGGGAAAGAGCAGCGTTACCGGCACTGACCAAAAGCGTCAACGCACCCACAATCCCGGCCCCCCTCGCCTGACGGATCAGAGCCTGCAGACTCTCCACCAGAACCCGACTGGCCGGAGCGGGCAACAGGTTCTCAGCAGTGCGAACAATGGAGGCCAATGCGTCTGTTTCTCTGCCAAAAAACCAGGCACCTAGCCCAAGGCACAGGAGCAGAAACGGCAGAATTGATTGAAGGCTATGAAAGGCAAAGGAAGCGCCAAGGTCAATGCAGCCATGGCGATTCCACAGCATGACGCCATGCCTCAGCATTCGGAGCCAGCGCTTCAGCGTCGTTGCTGGAGTCATGGAACGACCAGCTGCAGATCAGCAACCCAATAAAAAAGCCACCCCAACACAGGGGTGGCCGACATCGGAACAAACAGAAAAGTTTTACCTGGCATTGAGCTATTTTCACAGGGGGCTGCCCCCCAACTATCGTCGCCGCTGCAGCGTTTCACCTCCGAGTTCGAGAT
>CAIQIA010000007.1 GCA_903871775.1 uncultured cyanobacterium | reverse complement strand
GTCGGGTGAGGCAAGGAAGAGGTCGTTGGCCGACTTGAGGAAGTCGCCACCGGAGATGACGGAGAGGGTGGCCTTGTCAATGACGAGATCAGAGACGTAGGCGCCTTTGGAACCGTGGGCGCGGACGGCACCGGCGGTGGCCCCGAACTCGTGGTTGATGACGATGCGGAGGGTGTTGCCGTTGTCGACGACACCGATGCCGTCGGGTGTGCCGTTGAAGCGGAAGCCGTTGTTGGCCAGCTCACCGGAGGTGATCACGGGCCTGAAGGCTGTCCGGTCGTTGCTGTCGACCAGGTAGCTGCCGGTGGGGAAGGCCTGGTCAGCGATGTCGTTGGGCCCGGCAGAATCCAGGATCGACCCCCAGGCGTTGTGGGTGTCGCCCGACAGGCTCACGAGTTTCTTGCCCAGTTGCAGGGCTGCTTCGATGATCTGCTGGCGCTCCGCGCCGTAGCCATCCCAGGCATCGAGGTTGTAGGGGATCTTGCCGGCTTCGTTGAAGAGGGCCTGTTCGGCGGGGGTCAGGGGCAGTCCCTGGGCCAACTTCTGCAGCGGGGTGGCGTACTTGGCCACCACGGATGGGTCATTCGGATTGAGCAGCAATTCGGCAGGAATGGCCATGTTGGCCATCAGGGTGCCGCTGCCGAGGGCCTGCCATGACGCCTTGGAGGTGGCGAGCTCGCTGCGCAGCCAGTTGAGCTGCTCGGCGCCGATCATCGCGCGGTTGCCGTTGGTGGCCTGGTTGACGATCGCGGCAACGCCGGCCGGAGAGGTGGCGCTGCTGTAAGACAGCTGCTGATCCCGTGCTGTCAGACGGGTCTCAAGCATGTGCAGCGACAGCACATCGCCGAAATCAAAGGAGCGATATCCCTTGGTGAGGGGCGTGGCCGCCGAACCCTGGTCGCTGCCATCCCGCAGCTCGGGTTCACGGATGGGCATCCATTCGTAGTAGGCCTTCATCGCGTTGGTCACGCGGGTCGACCAATCGCCCTCATTGGGTTGATGGTTCTCGGCACCCGTCTTGTAGCTGTCGTTTGCTGTTTCGTGGTCGTCCCAGATCGCAATCAGGGGAGCGCTCTGGCGCAGGTTCTGGAGATTGGTGTCGGTGTGGTACTGGGCGTAGCGTTGGCGGTAGTCGTCAAGAGTGATCAACTCGTGGTCGGGCAAGAAGCCGCGATTGGTGGCACTGCCTTCGGCTGATGAATATCCACCTTTGGCGTATTCATAGATGTAGTCGCCCACGTGCACCCAGGCGTCGTAGGGCTTCTGCGCATTGATTTCAGCCGCTTTGCCGTACACCGCGAATTCGGGTTGAGCCGTGAAATTGGCGCACGAGAAGAGGGCGATGCGGGCGTTGAAGGCATCGCTGGCAAGGGTGCGGGTCTGACCCACCGGCGACAGCACCCCGTCGTTGCTGAAGCGGTAGTAATAGCTGGTCCCTGCCGTGAGGCCGTCGGCTTCCACCTTCACCGTCCAGTCGCGGGAGGCATCCGTCGTGAACGAGCCACGGTCAGCGATGGTGCCGGCTGCAAAGTCTTTGCTGGTCGATACTTCCCAGTTCACGGTGGCGCTGCTGGACGTGGTGCTCTGCGGATTGAGGCGGGTCCAGAGAATGACGGAATCGCGGTAGGGGTCACCGGAGGCAACGCCATCGCCAAAGGTTGGAATCAGCACGGTGTCGAGGGGGCGAACATCAAGGTTTTGCATGCGGCGGTCATCCTTGGCTGGGGTGTCAGCTCGGTCGTAGGCGGTGCCGGGTGTTGCGTGGAATGTCTGCAGGTAGGTCTGCAACGCCTGCTGCTCACCCAGGGCGTTGGCAGGTGCAACAGATGCGGCGGTGAAATCAAGGGTTGGATCAACGGCTGCCGACAGGGAGCCGTTCTGCAGCAGGTATCGGAAATTGCTGCCATTGGCCTTTATCGGGTAGCCGTCACCCCCGTTGGCCATGAAGTTGAGGGTGACGACATTGATGCTGGCGGGCGCATTGCTGAGCAAGACGCCATCGTTCGCAATCTTGTTCAGGATCCGGCCACCTTCATCGATGAGGGCGATGTCCTGAACGCGTGAGCCAACAGGTTTCTTGGGGTCGTAAGAGAATTGAACCCCACCGAGCTGGGCGAAGCCGCCATTGCCGGGGCTGAGACCGGCGGCGTAGTTGAGAATGTTCAGCAGTCCCGCCGGCGTTGTCTCAAACGCCATCAGTTTGTTGTCAAATCGCAGAGCATTCTCGATTTCAAGCTTGGAGATGGCGCCGGCAGCTTTGAAGTCAGTGGCGACAGGGGCTCCTTTGATTCCGTTGGCATCCACCGAGCCAATCGAGGCCCTGAGTCCACCGCCGTTCTTCAGGGAGACCCAGGTGGTCTGGCCCGGCAGCGATCGCTCGGCAGCATAGATGTTGGCGTCAGCAGTGAGATCGCCAAGGTTGACCTCCTGGGCGCGACCGAAGACGCGGTCACCTTCGATGTACACCTTGGTGTAACCGTAGACATCGCTGTCCTTGCTGCTGATCACCGTCGACAGGGCCGTGGTCACCTGCGCGACGGCCGAGCCGATGCTGCTGCCGGCGATGATCGTTTCTGATGATGCCCCAGACCCGTACACCGTCTTCAGTGTTTCTGCCGTGGCGGCATAGGCTCCGTTCAGGACGTTGTCCAGCGCGGCCGGGATGATCGTGCCTTCGGAGTCGAAATTCACCACCAGCCTGCCGAGGTACGAATACTCGGTGTCCGTGGTGACGATCAGCGTCGGCTTGCCATCCTTGGCATTGACAAGAATCGGGTAGCTGTCGGTACTGATGAAGTTGGCGTCATGGCCGTTGAACCCCACAGCCTCGTCGTTACCATCGCCAAGACGCTCATGGCCTCCGCCGGCCACCATCACATCGACACCCTGCAGCAAAGGGGCCAGGGCCTTGTTGCGATCGAGGCTGTCCAGCTGATCCACCATGACAACCTTGTTGACGCCAGTCGCCAGCAGGGCGTCAACTGATGCCTGGATGTATGCAGCCACCTCTTCGAGATCACTGGTGCTGTCATTCCCATCGTCCTTGACCTTGGTGCCGTTGGGTGACGACTTGGTCAGCAGCTCCCAGGTGGTAGCACCCACAATCCCGATCTTTTCGCCGCCCTTCGTCACCACGCTGTAGGGGGCGATCTTCGCCTTGATGTCTGCTGCCTCTTTGCCCGCAAAGCTGTTGCTTGAGGTCCCCCCTAGGCTGCTGTCGGCGATGCCCCGCAACGATGAATCGCCGGCAAAGTCAAGATTCGAGGTGATGAAGGGGAACTGAGCCCCTTTCCAGGCTCCCGAGGCAGCGAACGCTGAACTCAGGACCGGTGAACCCAGATCAAACTCATGATTACCCAATGCCGACACATTCGTGCCGAAGAGGTTCATGATGGCGATGTCGGGCCTGCCCATGGCCGGTGCACCGACCGAACTGACCGCGGCAAGGCTGGCATCGGCACCCGCCACCAGCCAGGGCCCGGGGATAAAGCTGTCGCCTTCGCCGACAACAAGGGTGTTAGCGAACTGGTCGTCAAACCTGTCGATCAGTGCGCCCATGATTGGCGCTGTCTTGATCCCCAGCAGACCGCTTTCGCCGTAGTAGTGCAGGATCTGCAGGCTGTAACTGGGTTGGAAGCTCAGGACTTCGACGTCTTTGCTGACTTCATTGCTGACCACCACAAGGGCTGTGCCGTTCGGGCTCTGCTCAGCGGGGATGGACAAGATTCCTTCCGGGGATACCACACCAGTGCTCGACCGTTTGAAGTCCACCAGGTAGCCGTTGTAGGGGTCTGTGATGTCGAAGGTGGCAATGCTGCTGCTGCTTCCTCGCTCCAGGCCGACAAAGGCATAGGTGCGTCCGCCGACGCTTGTGATGGCAAGATTCTCGGGTTCCGACCCTTTGTCGTCTGATCGACCGTCGTCGTAGATGCCAGCGGCGATTGCCGCACGGTCGATCAGGTCGCCACTGTCCCAGACGACATTGTTGAGGGAGTCGAGAATCGTGATTGACCGACCGCCAAAGCTGAACTTCTGCTCGTATGCACTTGTCGATGAATCGTAGTTTCCAAGATCTTTGATGATCTTCAGGCGGTTGTCGGTGCCGACTCCTGTCACGCCAGAGCGTAGCTCGTCGGAATACACCGACTCTGATGGCACGACAGTGTTGGTGGCTGGATCAGTGAAACTCCCATCCGGACGCACCCTGCCATCGCCTTCATTGGCAATGACGGTGAACGTCTGAAGACTCCCATCCGCGCCCTTGCCCTGATACACCCCGATGCCGTCGGGCATCCGAAGTCCATAGACGTTCTGATTCGCCAGAGGCTTGATGCCACCATCCCTGTCGGATGGGTCCATGAACGTTGGGATCGTGCTGACGATGCCCAGCTGTGTTCTGGCATCGCTTGCCTTGGCGTAGACGTAGGTCTTGGATCCGTTGATGTCAGACGCCAGAGTATAACGGCTCTTCTCCTCGTCACTGAGCGCTGCATAGCTGACCGCATCGAGAGCGGTCACCCCAAAGTCGTTGTCGTTGATCACCGCGAGACGACCATCCTGCAGCAGGGCGAGGCCTTCAGGCTTGTCATTCGGTAAGTAACCCTCGCTGCTCAGGTTGGTCAGCAGGACTTTGTTCGCCACCGTGATGCCCTGCGCTTTCAGGGCATCGATGGTGAGGTTTTCTTCGTTGGCCAGCGTGTTCCCGAGGATGTTTGTCGCCCCCTTCAGGGACACCTCAAAGACCTGCTTGTAGCTGACTGCTCCTACGGCCGAGTCGCGTTCCAGCACGTAGAACACCTGTCGTGCCGGGTCGTAGGCAGCATCACCGATCTTGTCGACCCGGCTTTCATAGATCAGCGCATCGGTGCCGGTGAGTGACGCCTTGCCCGCCATGGGGTAGAGGTACTCGGCGGTCGGCTGGCCGTCTGCCGTGCTGACTTCCAGAACCCGCACCAGCGACCCTTTGGTCCCGTCATTGGTTCCAACGTCATCCAGGGGACTCTGAACAAAGGCAAACAGTTTGTTGTTCGCAGCGTCATAGGCCATTCCTTCGAACCCACGATTCGTCTGCCGCTTCGCATATTCCGCCGGCAGGCTCTCAACGCCCAGGCTGCCAACTGCCAGGCCGGCAGCTGCAGCAGCGCCCGCAGGCACATAGCGCTCGATCAGTACCCCACTGGCGCTGAACTTGTAGATGGCTGGACGGTATTCATCGCTCATCCAGATGTTGCCATCCTTGTCTTGAACGATGGACTCGAGGTCTGCGCCATAGGTGTCGTAGGCCAGCAGTGAGCCATTGGCATCGACTGGAATCTGATCACCCTTGCCGTTCGAGCGACCGCTGATCGGTGTCACCCCGTCCTTGCGGGTGAGCATCACCGTGCCCGTGACGGTCACCTCGCCCGTGGCTTCATTGAGGGCCAGCTTGTAGAAGCGAGCCTGGTAATCAGGCAGCAGGAATGGCACCACAGGATCCGCTGTTCCGTCGGTTCCAGGTGTGCCATCTGCCTTCACCACATCTTTGCTGGTGCCGCTGCCGTTGGGCCCCCGGTCGGCCGGTGCCAGGAAGGTCAGCCGCCCCTGGCTGTCGCGACCGGTGGCATACAGTCCGGATAGGCCGCCACCGGGCACGATTCCCCCGGCCGTGGTGGTGCCGGGGCTGGGGATCGTCACGTCATAGGTCGCCAGCGTCGGCCGACCGCGCAGGTCGTCCTGCACGCCGACGGAGCGTAGACTCACCAGGCTGGGAGTGGACGCGCTCAGGTTGACAACGCCGGTGGCATTGTTCTCCTGAAAGGTGACGTAGGCCTTGCTGCCGTCACTGCTGATGCTGACGTATTCAGGCTCAAGATCCTGGGCCGCCGTGGTTCCGGCCTTGCCCGAGATGCGGATCCCGAGGGCGCGCAGTTCGGCCTCACGGCCGTTGAGCGCTGTGAATCCGATGCTGGTCACCGCCGAATTGCCCGGATTGGCCGCATCAACTGCGATCACCGCGATGCTGCCTTCGGGATCAACGGTGTAGAGCTCGTTCGGCTCCCCCTCGCAGGCCACGACAAGCTTGCTGCCATCCGGCGTGAAGGCGATCGAATCGGGCACGGCGCCCACCGTCACCGAGCCGACACTCGACACCGTCGCAGCACTGCCGACGCCTTCGATCCTGAAGAACGCCACCTTGCCTGCCGTGTAACGGGCACTGCCTGTGCCTTCGAGGGCCACCGCCACCAGCCCCGTGCTCGCGACGGCGACACTGTTGGCCACGCCGTCCAGACCAACGGTCTGCTTGAGGACCGGCGTGGCTGGCGTGCTCAGGTCGACCACCGACAGATTCGCGGTGCCACCGATGGTCAGCAGCAGCTTCGACGCCGCATGGAAGGCGCTGATTTCAGCCCCGCCGTCGCTCAGGCGCAGGATGCCGGTGGATGAGAGCACAGAACTTCAGCCATTACTCACCATCACTCAAATCGCCCTTGTTAAACGTTCCGTCATGAACGCCTCATGGTCCTGTTAAGAGGTGGTTGCCCTCTGGTTAACCACCTCTCACTTCGGTGCTTCGCCCGTCGAGAAGGGCCATCAGCTCCTCTTCATCCAGCACCGGAACGCCCAGGCTCCTGGCCTTCTCGAGCTTGCTGCCGGCGTCGTCGCCCACCACCACCCAGCTGGTGCGGCGGCTCACCGATCCCGTCACCTTTCCCCCCGCCGCGCTGATCCGCGCCTCGGCCTGGGTGCGGCTCAGGGTCGGCAGGGTGCCTGTGAGCACGAAGGTCTGGCCGCTGAGGGGCCCATCGCCTCCGTCGCAGGCGCCCCCGGAGGCCTCCAGCACCAGCCCGAGATGGCGAAGCTCGGCCACCAGACGGCGGTTCGCTTCTGTGGTGCACCACTGCTGCAGCGACTGGGCGATCTCCGGACCGATGCCGTGCAGGGCCGTGAGGGCCTCGGTGCCGCCGTCGCCGGCGGCGGCGCTCAGCTGCTCCCAGCTGGGGAAGGCCCGGGCCAGGGTGCGGGCATTGACGCTGCCCACGTGGTGGATGCCGAGGGCGTAGAGCAGCCGGTCCCAGGGGCGCTGGCGTGACTGGTCGAGGGCCGCCACCAGGTTGCGGGCCGATTGCTCGCCCATCCGCTCGAGGCTGGCCAGCAGGGCGGCGTCGAGGCGGTAGAGGTCGGCGATCGAGGCCACCAGGCCCCGGTCCACCAGCTGTTCGATCAGCTTGCTGCCGAGGCCGTCGACGTCCATGGCATCGCGACCCGCCCAGTGGCGCAGCACCCCCCGCAGAATCGCGGGACAACTGCTGTTGACGCAGCGGGTGGCCGCTTCGCCGGTTTCGCGCACCAGCAGGGAGTCGCAGGCCGGGCAGTGGTCGGGCAGGGCCAGGGGCCGGGCCCCCGCCGGGCGCAGCTCAGGCAGCACCCGCACCACTTCGGGGATGATCTCGCCGGCCTTGCGCACCACGACCGTGTCGCCGCTGTGGAGGTCGAGCTCGGCCAGGCGGTCGGCGTTGTGCAGGGTGGCGCGGGCGACCATCGTGCCGGCCAGGGCCACCGGTTCGAAGCAGGCCACCGGCGTCACTACCCCCGTGCGGCCCACCTGCAGCTCCAGCCGCAGCAGCCGGCTGGGGGCCTCCTCGGCGGCGTACTTGAGGGCGATGGCCCAGCGTGGCGCCTTCTGGGTGACACCGGCATCGGCCTGAAGGCGCAGGTCGTCGAGTTTCACCACCACCCCGTCGGTGGCGTAGGGCAACCCGTGGCGATCGTTCTCCCAGCGCTGGCAGAAGGTCTTCACCGCCTCCAGGTCAGGGCAGAGGGCCCGGTGGGGGTTGACGCGAAAGCCGGCCGCCTCGAGCCAGGCGAGGCTGTCCCACTGGGTGCGGGGTTCGGGCGACGGCGGCAGGTGCAGGGTGTAGGCGAAGAAGTCGAGCCGCCGGGCCGCCACCACCGCCGGGTCCAGCTGCCGCAGGGTGCCGGCGCAGGCGTTGCGGGGATTGGCGAACGGCGACTCCCCCCGCTGCTCCCGCTCGGCGTTGATGGCGGCGAAGGTGTCATCGCGGATCAGCGCCTCCCCCCGCACCTCGAGCCAGGCCGGCGGTTCCGGCAGCTGCAGCCGCAGGGGCACCGAGGCGATGGTGCGCACGTTGGCCGTGATCTCTTCGCCCCGCTCCCCATCACCGCGGGTGGCGGCCCGCACCAGCACACCGTCTTCGTAACTGAGGGCGAGGGCGTTGCCGTCGATCTTCAGCTCGGTGACCAGGGCGAGGGGGGGCGGCGGTGTCCCGGGGGCGGGTTCGCGGTCCAGCACCCGCAGCAGCCTTGCGTACCACTGGTCGAGTTCGTCGCTGCTGAAGGCGTTGTCGAGGCTGAGCAGCGGCAGCCGGTGGGCCACGGTGGTGAACCCATCAGCGGGGGGACCGCCGACCCGCTGGGTGGGGCTGTCGACGGTGCGCAGCTCGGGCCGGGCGGTCTCGAGGTCGAGCAGTTCCCGGTACAGGCGGTCGTAGACCGCGTCTTCCATGACCGGGCTGTCGAGCACGTAGTAGGCGTGGGCGGCGCGGTTGAGCAACCGCCGCAGCTCGTCCGCCCGGCTGGCCTGGGAATCAGCGGCGGCCATGGTGAGCGCTCCGTCAGGGGCAGGGATCAGGCGCTGCCGACCCGGCTGATGCGCTCCACCCGCCAGCTGTCTTCGACCTTGACGAAGGTGAAGTCGAGGGGCAATTCGTCGCCGCCGTCCGCCTTGAGCTTGACGGTGAGAATCACGGCCCCGTCCTGGAGCCGGGGCCGGCCCGATTTGAGGTTGCGGTAGCGGTTGAGCTGCAGCCCCGCCAGAAAGCGGATGAACTGCTGCCGGTTGACGTGCTGCCGGTAGGTGCGGGTGGTGAGCAGATAGGCCGCATCGACCCGGCCCGAGGCCACCTGGGTGAAGAACTGCTTGATCAGCGGATTGATGCCGCGGGCGCTCAGCACCAGCTTCACCGCGCTCACGGTCCAGTAGAGCAGCAGGGCGCCGGCGCCGGCGAGCAGCAGTTTGCCGCTGAGGTCGCGGATCAGTGACCAGTCCAGGTCCATGGCAGGGCGTCGGCGGGGCCAGCGTCAAGGTCGCACGAGTCTGCAGGACGGCGGGGCCTGTCCGCGGCACAATCGGCGCCATGCCCCTGGAGCCCCTGCTGCCCCTCTTTCACCGGCTCGACCGGGAGCATTTCGAGGCCCGCCTCGGGGCCCTGGCGGATCCGCCCCTCAGCCTGCGCTGGAGCGACGGTCGCATGACCCGCACGGCGGGCCTCTACCGCCGCGGCCCCGGCCTCTGCGAGATCGTGCTGTCGCGGCCGCTGCTGGTCCCCTTGCCCCGGGAGGCCCTGCTCAGCACCCTCTGCCACGAGATGATCCACGCCTGGGTGGACCGGGTGCTGCGGGTGCGCGAAAGCCATGGCCCCGGCTTCCGGGCCTGCCTGGAGCGCATCAACGCCGCCCAGCAGGGCTTCTGCGTGAGTGTGCGCCATCGCTATCCGCTGCCCCAGCGGCCGGCGGCCTGGCTGGCCCGCTGCCCCGGTTGCGGCACCGCCGTGCCCTGCCGCCGCCGCCGGGCGGGGCTGGCCTGTCGTGCCTGCTGCGAGCGCCACAACGGTGGGGTCTGGGATGCTCGCTTCACATTGCGCTTCGAACCGTCGCCGGAGGGGACCGTTGGCTGAATTTCTCGGGGGCTGGCTGGTCAGCGGTCTGGTGATCACGCTGCTGGGTCTGGTGCGGGAGGCGGGCCACCGGCGCTCGCTCCCTAAGGTGCAGGGACCCCCCTGACGCCCTGATGCCGGAAGGCTCCCGCCGCAGCCGCAGTCGCAGCCGAGCGTCCGACCGGTCCCTGGAGGACCGGCTGGAGGGCTGGATCGATCGCGGCCTCGACTTCGTCGATGGGGTGGCCGCCGGTCGGGCCACGCCGCGCCGGCGGCCCCTGGAGGCGCTGTCGCGCCGTGGCCTGCCCCCGCCGGCCGACGACTGGGACGACGCCTGGCCCGATGACGCCAGCTTCAGCCTGAACCGCTGGCAGCGGCCTCAAACGGCCGCCGCGCCGCCGCCCCCACCGGCCCCGCCGTCCCCAGATGGCCGCCGCCCCCTGCCCCGCTCCAGCCGGCGACGCCCCTGAACCGCCCCGGTGGCGGCGCTCCTTAACGGCCCGTTAACCGGCGCTGCGGAGCCTGCCAGCAGTGCACCGCCGCATCACCCATGGGTCAGCTGATCGTGCTCGGCTTTGACAAGGCCGAGGAAGCCGAGGACGTCCGCCGCGAACTGGCGGCCCTGCAGCAGGAGCACCTGATCGCCCTCGAGGATGCCGTCGTCGTCGTCCGTGGCGACGAGGGCAAGGTGGAGCTGCGCCAGGCCGTCAACCTCACCGCCGCCGGCGCGGTCAGCGGGGGCTTCTGGGGAACCCTGGTGGGTCTGATCTTCCTCAACCCCCTGCTCGGGGCCGCCGTCGGCGCCGGCGTTGGGGCCGCCTCGGGGGCCCTCACCGACCTGGGCATCAACGATGGCTTCCTGCGGGAGGTGGGGGAGACCCTCACCGCCGGCACCGCCGCCCTCTGCCTGCTGGTGAAGGAAGCGACCGTCGACCGGGTGGTGGAGGAGCTGCGCCGCCATGCCCCCCATGCGCGGCTGCTGCGCACCAACCTGAGCCACAAGGACGAGTCGCATCTGCAGGAGCTGCTGCAGAAGGCGAGCCGCGAGGCCGAGGCCCTGCGCCTCAGCTGAACGGCGCCAGCAGCGGCCGGCCGTCGTCCCGGCGGATCACCACCACGCCGGGGCGCGGTTCGGCATCGGCGGCACCGGCGGGCCAGTTGGAGCCGACGGGCACCCAACGCAGCTGGTCGAGGCTCTGGCCGTCGCTGGTCTGCACCGTGAAGGCGCGCCCCTCCCGGGCCATGCCGCGCCGTCGGCCATGGGCTTCGCCGGGGTGCTGCACCGCCAGGAACAGGCTGCGGCCGTCGTTGCTGAATTCGGGACCCGTGAGCTCGCATTCCATCGGGCCGGTGGCGAAGCAGGTCGCCTGGCCTGCCCCGGGACCGGCCAGCGGGATCACCCAGCAGCTGTTGTTGCCGAAGGCGCCGCCGTTGCGGTCGCCGTTGAGCTCGCCGGTGCCGATGTCCGACACCATCCACAGGGCGTCGCCGCCGGGATCGAGGGCCAGGTTGTCGGGGTTGGCGAAGCCGAGCCCCCCGTCGGCGGGGGTGCCGCCGGTGGCGACCATCTGCCAGCGGAACCGCCCTGGCCCCGTTTCGCTGAGCCGCATGATCCAGCCCTCGTTCCAGGGGGTGCGGCCCCACGGCCCCCGGAAGATGCGCGGGTCGGGGATGCCCTCGTCGCTGGCCAGGCCAGAGGTGAAGGCCACCAGCAGATCACCGCTGCGGGGATCGAGTTCGGTGTCTTCGGGCCGGGCCGTGCCGGTGATGCCGGCGGCATTGGCGGCGTAGTGGGCATCGATCAGCAGGGCCCCCAGCCGCTCCTGGTCGTCGTTGCCGTCGTAGAGGTCGCCGAGGGTGGGGAAGCGGCGGGCGTAGGCGCGGATGGCCTCGGCCTGCTCGAGCCGTTCGACGCCCCCCCGGCTGCGATCGCTGTGGGGCAGCAGCACGGGGCCGGCCAGCGGGGCCACGGGCGTGTCGGGGCGCAGGGGGCGCCACTCGCCTGTGCCATCGGGATGGAACACCGCCCCGGCCAGGGTGCCGTCGGTGAGCAGGGCGCTGTTGCCCCGGTCGCTGGGGTCCTGCACGCGACCGCGGCTTTCGTAGCGGTAGAGGTGGCCGCCGCGGCGGTCGCAGCCCGAGTACACGACCAGGGGTTCGCCGGCCCGGGCCCGCACCGCCACGGCCTCATGGCGGAAGCGGCCCAGGGCCGTGTGTTTGCGGCCCGGATCGCCGGGGGCGGCCGGATCGATCTCGACCATCCAGCCGTATTTGTTGCCCGCCAGACCGAAGGGATTGCCGAGGCCGTAGAGGTTTTTGGCGGTGCATTCGAACGGCCGGGCCGCCGGCGGAAAACTGCTGCCGTCGGCGTGCACCTCCTCGGGCACCTGGCTCTGGATGTTCTCTTCGGCACTGAGGACCGTGCCCCAGGGGGTACGGCCGCCGGCGCAGTTGGCGAAGGTGCCGATGATGCGGTCCCCCAGGCCGTCGTCGTAACCCCGGCGCTGGCGCCGCTGGAACACCCGGGCCGCCGGCCCGGTGCTGCGCAGCTGCCGCTCCGGATCGCCGAGGCCCTCGAGGCCGGTCAGGCGCCGGTCTTCGGGCCCGGGATCCCGTTCCCAGTCGCCGCTGCCGCTGCGGCGCAGCCGCAGCACCCCCAGACCCAGGTCGGTGAGGGCTTCGCGGGCGAGGCTGCGGATCTGCCGGGCCAGGGGATCGTCGGCCGCCAGTTGGGAGGCATCGATCCGGCCCCCCCGGTCGGCCAGGGCCGCCACGACGGCGTCGTAGGGGAGCGTGCGGCCGGTGGCGGCGCTGAAGCCCTGGCGCCAGGGCAGCGGACTGATGTATTCGAAGTTGACCGTCAGCAGCGCCCCGCCGTTGCCGGTCTCCCGCAGGGCCAGATAGTCGTTGTTGAACCCGAAGCGGCCCCGGCCCACCGGATCGCCCCACACCGCCAGCAGCATCTGGCGGTAGCCGGGGGGCAGCTCGAGCCGGTCGCTGACCTCGACCACCCGGTAGCGGCGGCGCTGCTCGGCTGGGTTCAGGCCGTCGGTGGGCAGGGGCAGGGGGGTGGGCACCGGTGCGAAGGGCAGGGCCCGGGGGATGCCGGCGCCGCTGCCGAGGGCGGGGGCGATCAGCAGGCCCCCGGTGCCGACCCCAAGAAGCTGCAGAAAACGGCGACGCGACAGGTCCATCGGCTCGGCGGTCACGGTGGCCGCACCCTACCCAGAGACCCTGGCGTCAGCCCGTCGCCCCGGTGTGTTCCCATCGGTCGCAGCCCTGGCTAGGGATGGGTCAGAACCCGTGCCTCCCCCATGACTCCCCCGTCCCTGCGCCTCTCCGTCGTTCTTGCCGCCGCCGGTGCGGCGCTGATCACCCTCCCCGGTGCCGCCTTCGCCCAGGGCCTGGCCCTGTCGCGACCGGAGCGCCCCGCCACCACCGCCGAGCCCGAGGCTCTCGAGGTGATCAGCCTGCGGAACCCCTGTGAGGAGGGGACCCCGTTTTTCCACGAGTACGGCTCGTACGTGATGATGCAGTACGGCTATCGCAGCTGCCCGGTTCCGCTGTTCTGAGGCCCGGCAGGCGGTAGGCCACCCCCAGCAGCTGCAGCCGGTCATTGACGGCGGGCACCAGATGGCCGGGCAGATCTTCGGCCATCTGGTCCGGGGTGGTGCTGATGGCCTCTGAGCCTTCGGCCAGGGCCGCCAGCAGATCGGCCCATTGCTGCACGAGCCGGTTGTCATCCAGGGGTTGCAGACCGAGGGGCTGCCCGGCGAGAGGCAGCACGCCGAGGTTGTCGAAGAGCCGGCCGCAGCGTTCGGCATGCCAGAGGCTGCTGCGGTTGGCATTGGCCTCGGGCCGGCGGAAGGCGAGGCCCTCGTCGACGGCCCGTTCGTTGGGCAGGCCGTCGGCATCGCGCAGGCCGGCTTCGCTGAGCAGGCGACCGCAGCCGACGGCCGAGAGGCCATAACGGCGACCCAGGTCGGTGAGGGTCACCCAGGGAGTAGAGGGTTGCATGACGCCGGATTCCGACTGATCGCATGCTGACGTGGATGCCAAAAGGCGCAACCTGTCAAGACCGAATTGGTGCAAACCCTCACACCTTTTTCAAAAGTTCATGATTTTGATGGGAGGGCCCCAGCCAGGTCTCGAGGGCGGGGCTGAACACCTCCCGGATCACCGTCAGGGCCTTGCCCCCCCGGAAGAAGCGGTAGCGGCGGCTCCAGAACGGCCCGGCGGCATCCCAGCGCTGCTGCAGCCATGGCGCCTGCACCAGGGCCAGGCCGTCCACCTCCCGGAACAGTTCGGCTCGATCGGCGGTCAGGGAGCGCCAGATCGGCTGCTCCCGGTCCTGCAGGTGCCGCTCCGCCAGGGCGACGTTCCACCAGCTCTCCGCCCAGGCCAGGGTGCGGGTTCCGCAGCGCAGCCACACCTGGCGCCGCAGCAGCGGCGGGGCCAGGTCACCGGTTTCGGGTGGCAGGCCGGGATCGCCGCCGGGGTCGGGGGCCATCGCCAGCAGTTCCACCTGCACGGGGTGACCGCTCAGCAGCTGGAAGTGCCGTGTCGGGCCGCCGTCCCCCAGCAGCAGCAGCCGCCAGGCGGGTGTCAGCTCGCGGCCGTCCAGGTGGGGGCTGCGCCAGATGATCTGCGGCGACGGCCTCAGGGCGGCGATGGGCTCTGCCGGGGTGGGGGAGCTCAGCGGCAATCCGGCGTGGGGCGCAACGCTAACGGCCGAGGCTGAGGCTCCGCCGCTCGCTGCCCTGGCCGATCTCGACGCTGTCGGCCGTGACCGCCAGCAGCCTCCAGCCCGTGGCGCCGATGCTGTCGCCCGCCGTCACCGACAGGGGCCCGGCGCCGGTCGAGAAGATGGCGCTGTCGCGCTGACCCGCGGTCTGCACCACCCCCAGCAGTTCCGGCAGCGATGGGGGCGGGGGTGGGGCCGGCACGGCCACCCGGATCGGCGGCGGGCCGATCGCCCGGGTCACCTCCCCATGGCGGGGCCGGTGGCGGGGCCGGGGCCGGGCAAGGGGTGGTGGTGCCGTTCTGGGCGCCGGCACCATCGCCGCCGACGTCGCTGCGGGCGCCGCGGGGAGCGATGGCGGTGCAGCGACTGGCGCCGGTTCCTGGGCGGGGCTGGCCGGGGCTGGGCCGGCCGGGGGGTCGAGGGCCCGCAGCCGCTCGAGCATCCGCCATTGGCGCTCCTGCTGCAGGTCTTGCTGAACCCGTTGCTGGGTCTGCCAGAGGTGGACCAGGCTGCCCAGCAGCAACCCCAGGCCGGCGCCGGCCAGCAGCAGCCGTCGGCGCCCCTGACCCTGGATCGGCGCCGGTTCGGTCGCCGCCGGCAGGGCCGGCGGCGGTGCCTCGAGGCCGGCGAACACCCGGTCCATCACCTGCTCGGCCCGCAGATCCCAGAGGGCCAGCTGCCCGGCCATGCCCTCGTCCGGGGCATTCTGTGGGGGTCGGCGATCCAGAACGCTGGAGCAGGTGGCCGACCCTATCGATCCGCGGCCGCAGGGGCAAGCGCCGTCAGGCGCCGTTCCCGCTGTTCCAGCCAGAGCAGCAGCGCCGTCACATCGGCGGGGCTCACCCCCGGCAGTCGCGAGGCCAGGCCCAGGGTCCCGGGTCGCTGCCGCTCGAGCCGCTCGCGGGCCTCGCGGGAGAGGGTCGTGATCTCGGTGTAGACGATCCCGGCCGGAATCGGCCGCTGGCCCTGGTCCTGCACACGGCGGATCTGTTCTTCCTGGCGGGCCAGGTAGCCGCTGTACTTCACATCGATCTCAGCCCCCTCACGCACCTCCCGCGGCAACGCCGCAGGCGTGAGGCCCAGGCGGACCAGGTCGTCGGCGTGAAACCCCGGCCGACGCAGCAGGTCGGCCAGCAGGATCGACCCCTTCACCGCCGCCCCCGTGAGTGCTTCGACCGCTGCCGCCGCCGGATCCCCCGCCCGCAGGCGCACCGTGTCGAGCCGGCGCCGTTCGGCGGCGATCGCCTCCTGCTTGCGCTCGAACAGCTGCCAGCGGCGGTCGTCGATCAGCCCCAGGTCGCGGCCGAGGGGGGTGAGCCGGCGGTCGGCATTGTCGCCCCGCAGCACCAGCCGGTATTCGCTGCGGCTCGTGAGCACCCGGTAGGGCTCCTGCAGGTCCTTGGTCACCAGGTCATCGATCATCGTGCCGATGTAGCTGCCCTCCCGGGCGAAATGCACCGGCTCGTCGCCCACCACATGCCGGGCCGCATTGAGGCCGGCCACCAACCCCTGGGCGGCGGCCTCCTCGTAGCCGGTGGTGCCGTTGAGCTGGCCGGCCGTGAACAGCCCCCGCACCCGCCGGGTCATCAGCGACGGCCACAGCTGGGTGGCCGGCAGCATGTCGTAGTCGACGGCATAGGCCGGTCGCAGCATCACGCACTGCTCGAGGCCGGGCAGGGTGCGCAGCAGCTCCAGCTGCAGCGATTCGGGCAGGCCGGTCGAAAAGCCCTGGATGTACAGCTCAGGGGTGTCGCGGCCTTCGGGTTCCAGGAAGATCTGATGCGAGTCCTTGTCGGCGAAGCGCACGATCTTGTCTTCGATCGAGGGGCAGTAGCGCGGGCCGCGGCTGTCGATGAAGCCGCCGTAGATGGGGGTGCGGTGCAGGTTTTCGCGGATCAGGCGGTGGGTGGCCTCGGTGGTGCGGGTGATGTGGCAGTCCATCTGCTCGCCGCTGTGCCAGGTCTGGGGGTCGAACGAGAAGAAGCGGTCGGCCGCGTCGCTGGGTTGGGCCTCCAGCCGGTCGAGGGCCACCGTGCGCCGGTCCACCCGCGCCGGTGTGCCGGTCTTGAGCCGTTCCATGCGGAACCCCAGCCGTTGCAGGGCTTCGGTGAGGCCCTCGGCCGGCTGTTCGCCGGCGCGGCCGGCCGCCATCGAGCGGTCGCCCACCCAGATGCGTCCCCCCAGGAAGGTGCCCGTCGTCAGCACCACGGCGTCGGCCCGGTAGCTGCTGCCGAAGAAGGTGCGCACCCCCACGACACGGGCATCGCCGTCGGCGGGGTCCCCCGCGACGATCAGATCGGTGACCATCGCCTCCCGCAGGGCCAGACCCTCGCTGGCATGCAGCAGAGCGAGCATCTCCCGGCGGTAGGCCCGCTTGTCGGTCTGGGCCCGCAGGGCCCACACCGCCGGCCCCCGGCTGGCATTGAGGACCCGTTTCTGCACGGCGGTGGCGTCGGCCAGCCGGCCGATCACGCCGCCGAGGGCGTCGACTTCATGCACCAGCTGACTCTTGGCCGGTCCGCCGACGGCGGGGTTGCAGGGCTGCCAGGCGATGCGGTCGAGGTTGAGGCTGAACAGGGCCGTGTGACGCCCCAGCCGCAGGGCGGTGAGGGCCGCTTCGCAGCCCGCGTGGCCGCCGCCCACCACGATCACCTCGAAGTGTTCGCTGAACGGTTCGCTGGGGTTGCTGTTGTGGTCGTTCACGCCCTCAATCCCCCGGAGCGGTGGGAGCGGCTGCTGCCTCTTCCTCAATCTATGGGCTGTCTCTCAGGTGGGTGGCAGGGGAGGGGGGTGCACGATCCGGGTGTCTGCCCTTGGATGACCATCACCCCTCTGCTCGGCCATGGTCACCGCCCCCAGTGCCCGCCCCCTGATCCAGGCGCTGCTGGTCGATGACGGCGTGCCGGCCCCCTGGTCGGCCCCGGCGGGCGCCGTCATCCCCGATGCCACCCCCCTGCTGCAGGGGTCGCTGGAGACGGCGGCCGCCCCCGACGAGCGGGTGCAGATCGTGGCGGGGGGGCGGGTGCTGGGGGAGGCGACCATCGACCCCCTGACCATGGCCTGGTCGTTTCGCCTGGCCCTGCCGCCCACCCCAGGCACCACCTACACCCTCACGGCACGGTTGGTGGGGCCCACCGGCCTGGTCGGCCCCCAGTCGACGGGCTGGAGCTTCCGCCTCGACACCACGGCACCGCTGGCCCCCAGGCCGGCCCTGGTGCTCGACACAGGCATCAGCGCCACGGATCGGATCACGGCCGATCCGCGTCTGAAGGTCACGGGGCTGGAGGCCGGCGCCACCTGGGACTGGACGGTCGACGGTGGCCTCAGCTGGACCGCCGGCGTCGGCAGCGGCTTCAGCCTCACCGCCGACGGCCTGCAGACCGTGCAGGTGCGTCAGCGGGATGCCGCCGGCTGGGTCTCGCCGCCATCGCCGGGGCTGACCGTGCGCCTCGACCGGCTCGCCCCCACCACTGTCGCCAGCCTGGATCAGGTGCCGGTGGGCACCACCGGCGACCCAAGGCCGCTGCTGCGCGGCCGCCTGTCGGCCGTGTTGGCGGCGGATGAACAGGTGGTGGTGCTCCAGGGCAGCAAGGTGCTGGGGGTGGGGGTGCCCGATGCCGATCGCCTCGGCTGGAGCCTGCAGCTGAACCTGCCCGCCAGTGCCGGCAGCACCATCGCCCTGACGGTGGCGGTGCGGGATGCGGCGGGCAACCGTGGCCCCCTCTCGCCGGTGCGCAGCTTCGTGCTGGACACCGTTGCCCCCACCACCGCCGTCGTCATCACTGATGTGGTCGATGACGCGGGCCCCGTCACCGGCAGCGTCGCCCCGGGCGTCGCCAGCGATGACGCCACCCCGACGGTGCGCGGCACCGTGGCCGCGGCCCTTGGCCGGGGTGAGCAGGTGGTGGTGTTCGACGGGCTGCAGCGGCTGGCCGTGGCGACGGTCAACGCCACCACCCGCACCTGGAGCGCCAACCTCGACCTGCCGGCCAGCCCCGGCCGTGATCTGTCCCTCACCGCCCGGGTGGTCGATGCCGCCGGCTGGCAGGGCCCCGCCAGCGCCCCCCGCCCCTTCCGCCTCGACACCCAGGGGGACTGGAGCTACGACTGGTCTGCGGCGGCCCCCCTGCCCGGGGCCCCCGGCGTGCAGCTGGCGCAGGTGACGGTGCCCGGGGCGCGGCCCCTGGCGGCCACGTGCCTGCGCATCGACCTGGCGACCCCCGGCCTGCGCCTCTGGAGCAGCGGCCGCATCGACGGCTGGATCGATGGCCAGCGCGAGACGCTCACCCAGACCAGCCAGGGGGCCGTCGCCGCCAGCCGCGGCGGCCCCACCCCCCTGGTGGCCGCCGTCAACGCCGATGGCTTCCGCCTCACCGACGCCGCCCGGCCGGTGCCCACCGACCTGCGCGGGCTGGCGGTCAACGGGGGGGTGCTGGTCAGCTCCGGCAGCGGTGCCCCCACGGCGCCGGTCTTCCTGCGGGATCCCCTCAGTGGCGCCCGCATCCTGCCGATGGCCCCGGCGGGGCTGGATCCTGCCGGCCTGGAGGTGGCCGTGGCCGGCTTCAGCCAGGTGCTGCGCCAGGGGATTGTCCAGGGCGATGCCATCACCCAGTCGGCCCGCACGGGCCTGGGGCTGAGTGCCGATGGCCGTCAGTTGCTGCTGCTCACCCTTGACCGCCGCATCGACTTCAGCGCCCCCGGCGGCCTGGTGGGGGCGACGGCCTGGGAGGTGGGGGCGGTGCTTCAGGGCTTCGGCGCCTGGGACGGCCTCAACCTCGACGGCGGTGGCTCGACCCAGATGGCCTGGTGGAATCCGACGGCCGGCCAGGCGCAACTGCTGAACGCCCCGCTGCAGGAGCGCTACGTGGGCCAGTCCCTGGGAGTCGGTTACTGGTAAGGGGCCGCCAGGTTGCGGAAGCGGGTGAACTGGGGTTCGAACAGCAGCTTCACCGTGCCGACGGGGCCGTTGCGGTGCTTGGTGACGATCACTTCGGTGATGCCCCGGTCCGGGGTGTCCGGGTTGTAGTACTCGTCGCGGTAGATCATCAGCACCAGGTCGGCGTCCTGCTCGATCGAGCCCGATTCGCGCAGGTCGCTCAGCATCGGCCGCTTGTTGGTGCGGGCTTCGACCCCACGGCTGAGCTGGGACAACGCCATCACGGGCACATTCAGCTCCCGGGCCATGCCCTTGAGGCCGCGGGTGATGCGCGACAGTTCCTGCACCCGGTTGTCGGGGGTCGAGCCTTCCATCAGCTGCAGGTAGTCGATCACCACCAGCCCCAGATCCCGACCCTGTTCGGCCATCAGCCGCCTGCAGAGGGACCGCATCTCGAGCACACCGGCGTTGGGCTTGTCATCGATGAACACCGGCAGCTGGCCGAGGGTGTTGATGGCCTGGCCGAGCAGGGGCCACTCCTCCTGCTGCAGCCGTCCGGTGCGCAGGCGGCCGCTCTCGATGCCCACCTCCATCGACAGCAGGCGGTAGGTGAGCTGTTCCTTGCTCATCTCAAGGCTGAACACGCACACCGGCAGATCGTGGAGCTGGGCCACGTTCTTGGCGATGTTGAGCACGATCGAGGTCTTGCCCATGGCCGGTCGGCCGGCAACGATGATCAGGTCCGACCGCTGCAGGCCCTGGGTGATGGCATCGAGGTCGTAGAAGTTCACCGGGATGCCGGCCACCGAGGTGCCGAGGGAACGGCTCTCGATCTCGTTGAAGGTGCTGGTGAGAATGGCGGCGGTGGGTGTCAGTCCGGCGCTGGGCTTGGACTGGCTGATGGCGAAGATCTCCTGCTCGGCCTCATCGAGCACCTGCTCCATCGGCTTGCTCTGATCAAAGCCCAGCCGGATGACGTTGTTGCCCGAACGGATCAGCTGGCGCCGCAGGTGCTTGTCCATCACCAGGCGGGCCACCGTCTCGAGGGAGGCGGTGCTGAGGGTGCGGTCGACCAGTTCGCTGAGCCGAGCCGTGCCCCCCACCTTCTCGAGCTGGCCGGTGTCGGCCAGCCAGGCCCCCATCGCCGTCAGGTCAGTGGGTTTGCCCTGGCTGTGCAGCATCAGGGCCGTGCGGTAGATCTCTCGATGGGCCCCCAGGTAGAAGGCCTCGGGCTGCAGGATGTCGGCCACCCGGCCGATGGCGTCGGGGTCGAGCAGGATGCCGCCCAGCACCACCTCTTCGGCCTCGAGGTTCTGGGGCGGCACCTGGTCGGGCAGGGCCTCGAACAGATCCTCCCCATCCCGGCGGGCACCGTCCCGGCTGGAGCTGTCGCGGCCCTGGCGCCGGGGTCGATCCTGATCGGATGCGGACTGGGGCATGGAGACCATGGCTCACCGGTGGGGCGAGGGGGTCCCCATGCTGCCCTGCGTGGCGGTCAGCTGCCGACGACCTCGAGGCTGACTTCGGCCACCACCTCGGGATGCAGCTTCACCTGCACCTTGTAATTGCCGACGCGGTGCACCTCGGGCACCTCGATGTCGCGGCGGTCAAGGGTGCGCTTGGTGGCGGCCTCGATGAGCTCGGCCACGTCGGCATTGGTCACCGTGCCGAACAGCACGCCATCGCCGCCGGTCTGCTTGCGGATGCTGAGCCGGCCGATGGTGTCGAGGGCGGTGCGGAAGGCCACGGCCTCGGCCTTGAGGGCCGCCTGGCGCTCGGCCTCCTTGGCCCGCCGGTGCTCCACCTGCCGCAGCACCGACGGGGTGACGGGCACGGCCTTGCCGGTGGGCAGCAGGTAGTTGCGGGCGTAACCCGGGGCCACCTCCACCAGATCACCGTCCTTGCCCAGGCTCAGGATCGATTCATTCAGGACGACTTGGACGCGCTTGGCCATGGCTGGGGACGGCGGTACGGACGGCGGATGGGCGATCGATCAGCCTAGGCCACGCCCTGCCGCCCCTCGGCCGGCAGGCGCACCTGGGTGGCCAGGCCCAGGGCCCGCAGCAGCCGGATGTGCTGCCAGGTGAGGTCGATCTGGCCGGCCTGCAGGCCGTGGCGGGCCGAGTGGGGGAAGGTGTGGTGGTTGTTGTGCCACCCCTCCCCGAAGGTCAGGGCCGCCACCCAGGGGTTGTTGCGCGAGTGGTCGCCGCTCGGGTAAGCGACGCTGCCCCAGCAGTGGGTGGCCGAGTTCACCAGCCAGGTGCAGTGGTAGACCACCACCAGGCGCAGGGGGATGCCCCAGAGCACCAGGGCCCAGCCGCCGGCGCCGGTGGCCGTTCCGATCCAGAACAGCAGGGCCGCCAGGGGCAGCTGCAGCACCAGGAACCAGCGGTTCAGCCAGCGGTGGTAGGGATCGCGGGCCAGGTCGCCGGTGAGCCGGGGCACCGAGCCGATGGCCGGGATCTCTTCGAACATCCAGCCCATGTGGCTCCACCAGAAGCCCCGCAGGCTGGTGTGGTGGTCGACCTCGGTGTCGGAGAACTTGTGGTGGTGGCGGTGCAGACCCACCCAGTCGATGGGGCCGTGCTGGCAGCTGAGGGCGCCGCAGGTGGCGAAGACGCGCTCAAGCCAGCGGGGCACGCGGAAGGCCCGGTGGGAGAGCAGGCGGTGGTAGCCGATGGTCACCCCGAGGCAGGCGGTGACCCAGTACAGAACCAGGAACGCGGCCACGGCGGGCAGGCTCCAGAAGCGCGGCAGCAGGGCCACCAGCGCCAGGGCGTGGATCACGACCATGAACACGACCGTGCCCCAGCGGCGTCCCAGCTGAGGCACCGGCGCGGGTTCGCCGGCCCGGGGCCGATGAAGGCCGGCGGAGCGATGGGGTGCCGAGATGGCGGCGACCCCGCCGGGGGCGGGAGGGGCGGAACAGACCATGGTCGGGACGCGGCGGTTGCGAGTCGGATCAATCTAGCGCATGCAATCCGAATCCGGATCGGCGCAACCCTGGCGAGTGATCCGGATCAGAGAGAGCCCGGCGCCCCCGTGCTGATCCTGATCCCGTAGCCTGGGGTTGTTCGCCGCTGGGGGCTGGCCGATGGCGGAGCAAGGGCGCGAGCGTCTCGAGGCCGGTCGGTGTGCCTTCGGGGCCCTGATCCGTGCCTGGCACGAGCGCAACGGCTGGTCCCACCGGGTGCTTCCACTCCTTTGCGAGCGGCTCGATCTGGGGAGGCTGCACGGCTCCCAGCTCTCCAACCTGCGCAACCTCAAGCTGGCGTCCCCCGGGCCCGAGGTGTTTCTCGCCCTCGGTGCCGCCAACGGCTGGCTGGCCGAGGCCGCCCCGGAGGGCCGTCTGACCGCTGCTGCCCTCGAGGCCCTGGCCCCCGGGGCGCCCGCCGACCTGGTCGAGGCGCTGGAGCGCTCGGCCCTGGCCCTGGTCGATGCCGCGGGGCGCCCGCTCGGGGCCGGCGCCCTGCTCGAGATCTTCGGTGGCCTCATCCCGCCGCCCCCCGGGTTTGACCTGCGCATTGACTCCGGCGAGGCCCCGGCCCTGAGTGCCGCCCTGGCGGACCTGCTGGCCGCCGGCCAGCCCTGGCGCCGCTGCCGCGAGGCTGTGCTCGAGGCCTATCCGGTGGTCCGCCGCCAGCGGCGCGAACGGTTCGCGGCGGTGATGGCCGGCCTGCGCGACTACTCGGCGGCCGAACTGGATGAGGAACTGGCCGATCTGCTCGTCACCCAGCAGGCCCTGGTGGCCCCTGGCCAGGGGTTGGCGGGGGTCGATGCCCTGCTGGAGCGGCTGCGGTCGATCGCCGCGGCTCAGCCCGGGTAACGGGCCAGCCGCACCCGACGGGCCCAGCCGAGGCGTTTCAGGGCCTGGATGTGGAGCCAGGTGATGTCGACCTCGAACCAGCGCAGCCCGTGGCGGGCCGAATGGGGATGGGCGTGGTGGTTGTTGTGCCAGCCCTCCCCGAACGACAGGATCGCCACCCACCAGCAGTTGCTGGAGCGGTCAGGACAGTCGAAGTTGCGATAGCCGAAGAAATGGGTGGCTGAATTCACCAGCCAGGTCACGTGGTAGACGATCGTCAGGCGCAGGGGAATGCCCCACAGCACCAGCCCCAGGCCGCCGCCGCGCACCTGCAGCCGCTCGCCCAGGGCGTACAGCATCAGCCCGAGGGGCACCTGCAGCAGCAGGAACCAGCGGTCAAGCCAGTGATACAGGGGGTCGGCATCCAGGTCTCGGTTGAAGCGCTCGCTGGCCTCCAGGGCCGGGATGTCGTGCAGCATCCAGCCGCTGTGGGCCCACCAGAGGCCGCGGCCGGCATCGTGGTGGTCGTTGGGCTGGTCCGAGTAGAGGTGGTGGTGCCGGTGCAGGCCCACCCACTCCACCGGTCCCCCCTGGCAGCTGAGGGTGCCCATCAGCACCAGCAGCCGTTCCAGCCAGCGCGGCGCCTCGAAGCTGCGGTGGGCCACCAGCCGGTGCAGGCCCAGGGTGACCCCCAGGACCGTGGTCCAGTACAGAACCGCCAGCACCAGCACCGCCTGCCAGCTCCAGAACATCGGCAGCAGCGCCGCCACGGCGCCCACATGCATGCCGAACATGAACAGCAGCGTGCCCAGCTTGAAGCGGGCCTGGGACGCCGGCAGGGGCCGGCGGGGGGCATGCACGAGGGCTTCGATGGCCAGACGCTTGCTGCTGCTGTGGCTGCGGCTGGGGGAAGCGGCGGAATCGATCGCGACCAAGGCTTGGTTCGGCGGGGCTGTCGCTGCGACGACAGGTGGTCCGGAGAAACCTAAGCCCCGGCCCGCGGGAAGCTGGGATGACCCTGCGACACCCGTCCATGGCCGCGCTCGCCGATCCCTGGCCGGAGGCCAGCCCCGCCGCCCGCGAGGCCGTGGCCGCCGCCCTCGAGGCCCTGGCTCCAGTGGTGGCCCGGCGCACGGCGGCCGTCCAACCCCGGCTGGCCCGGGTGCTGCAGGCCTTCCAGGCTGAACGGATCGGTACCCACCACTTCGCCTCGGTGAGTGGGTACGGCCACAACGACCAGGGGCGTGATGCCCTCGATCGGGTCTTCGCCCGGGTGCTCGGGGCCGAGCAGGCCGCCGTCCGGCTGCAGTTTGTCAGCGGCACCCATGCCATCGCCGCCGCCCTCTTCGGGGTGCTGCGTCCCGGGGACCGGTTGCTGTCGATCACCGGCCGCCCCTACGACACCCTCGAGGAGGTCATCGGTCTGCGGGGCCGGGGCCAGGGCTCCCTGCGGGAGTTCGGCATCACTTACGACGAGCTGCCCCTCGCGGCCGACGGTGCCGTGGCCGAGGACGCCCTCGGGGATGCCCTGGCCCCCCCCACCCGCCTGGTGCTGATCCAGCGCAGCTGCGGCTACAGCTGGCGGCCGTCGCTGACGGTGGCGGCCATCGGCCGACTGGTGGAGCGGGTGCGGAGCCTCAGCCCCGCCACCCTGGTCTTTGTCGACAACTGCTACGGCGAACTGGTGGAGGATCAGGAACCCACCGCCGTGGGGGCTGACCTGATCGCCGGGTCGCTGATCAAGAACCTGGGCGGCACCATCGCCCCCACCGGCGGCTATGTGGCCGGCCGGGGCGACCTGGTGGAGCAGGCCTGCTGCCGCCTCACCGCCCCGGGCATCGGTTCCGAGGGGGGCACCGGCTTTGATCTCTACCGCCTGCTGTTCCAGGGGCTGTTTCTGGCGCCGCAGATGGTCGCCGAGGCCCTGATCGGTGCTGACCTGGTGGCCCGGGTGTTCGCCGACCGCGGTCTGCAGGTGCAGCCGCTCGCCGGGGCCCACCGCAGCGATGTGATCCAGGCCGTGCGGTTCGGCCAGCCCGAACCGCTGCGGGCCGTGTGCCGCGCCTTTCAGGCCTGCTCGCCCGTGGGGGGGTACGTGGAGCCGGTGCCGGCGCCGATGCCGGGCTACGCCAGTGAGCTGGTGATGGCCGGCGGCACCTTCATCGACGGCAGCACCAGCGAGTTCTCGGCCGACGGCCCCCTGCGGGAGCCCTACGTGCTCTACAGCCAGGGCGGCACCCACCACAGCCATGTCGCCCTCGCGCTGATGGCCGCCCTCACCCGGCTGGACGCCGCCATCTGAGTCAGACTGCGGCCAACCCCACCAGCCGTTGATGGCCCTCGAATTCCCGGCGGACCTGCGCTACGCCGACAGCCACGAGTACGCCGCCCCCGCCGGCATCGCCGTGCGGGTGGGCATCAGTGCCTTCGCCGTTGACCAGCTCGGCGACATCGTCTTCGTCGAACTGCCGCCCGTGGGGCAGGTGCTGGAACGGGGTGCCAGCTTCGGCACCGTCGAGTCGGTGAAGGCCGTCGAGGAGATGTACGCGCCGGTCAGCGGTGTGGTGACGGCCCGCAACGAGGTCGTGATCGAGCGGCCCGAGCTGCTGCAGCAGGACCCCTACGGCGAGGGCTGGCTGCTGGAGCTGGAACCCACCGATCCCGGTCAGATCGATGACCTGATGGCCGTCGACGCCTACCGCAGCAAGGTCGAAGGGGCCTGAGCGGAGCGGTCGCCAGCGACACCGGCCCCAGGCCAGGGGTCCGTAGGATCGCCGCAATTTTTCACGGTCGGCATGCCGCAGCCCTCTTCCTCGTCCTGGTGCTGCGATCCCGCGGGCTTCGCCATCCGCCACATCGGCCCCTCGACCGACGAGGTGGCCACCATGCTCGCCGCTGTCGGCAGCGCTGACCTCGAGACCTTCGTGGCCGAGGTGGTGCCTTCAGACATCCTGATCGACACAGCCACGGCGGTGGCCGACCTGCCGCAGCCCTGCGGCGAAGCCCAGGCCCTGGCCGAACTGCAGGCGATCGCCGCCCGCAACGTCTGCCGCCGCTCCCTGATCGGTCTCGGTTATGCCGCCACGATCACTCCGGCCGTCATCCAGCGCCACGTCTTTGAGAATCCCTGCTGGTACACGGCCTACACCCCGTACCAGGCCGAGATCGCCCAGGGTCGTCTCGAGGCCCTGTTCAACTTCCAGACCCTGATCAGCGAGCTCACCGGCCTGCCGATCGCCAACGCCTCGCTGCTCGACGAGGGCACCGCCGCCGCCGAAGCCATGGCCCTGAGCCTGCAGGCGGCCAAGGGGGGCAAGGGCCGCCGCTTCCTGGTCGATGCCCAGGTGCTGCCCCAGACCCTGGCGGTGCTGCAGACCCGTGCCGAACCCCTGGGCATCGTCGTCGAGACGGTCGATCCGGCCGCCCTGCCCGCCGCCGCTGATCTCGAGGATGCCTTCGGCCTGCTGCTGCAGCTGCCCGGAGCCGACGGCGGCCTGACCGATCCCCGGGGGGCCATCGCCGCGGCCCATGCCGCCGGCCTGCTCGTCACGGCGGCCATCGATCCCCTCGCCCAGGTGCTGCTGCAGCCCGTGGGCGAGCTGGGGGTCGACATCGCCGTCGGCAGCGCCCAGCGCCTCGGGGTGCCCCTGGGGTTCGGGGGGCCCCACGCGGCCTTCTTCGCCACCACCGCCCTGCACCAGCGCCGCATCCCCGGACGGCTGGTGGGCCGCTCCGTCGATGCCGAGGGACAGCCGGCCCTGCGCCTGGCCCTGCAGACCCGCGAGCAGCACATCCGCCGCGACAAGGCCACCAGCAACATCTGCACGGCCCAGGTGCTGTTGGCCGTGATGGCCGGCTTCTACGCCGTGCACCACGGCCCCGAGGGTCTCACCGCCATGGCCCGCCGGGTGCTGGTGCTGCGCCATGCCCTCGCCCTGGGCCTGGAACGGCTGGGCCTGACCGTTGACCGTCGCCGCGCCGGTTTCGACACCGTCGTCGTCCACGACGAAGCCGCCGCCGGGCTGCTGCAGCGGGCCCTTGAGGCCGGCTTCAACCTGCGCCCCGTCGCCGCCGGCAGCCTGGCGATCAGCCTCGATGAGCTGAGCGACGGCGCCGAGGTGGCGGCGCTGCTGCGGGCCCTCGCCCCCGCCGGCGGGGAGCCCGCCCCCATCGACGACCTGCTGGCCGATCTGCAGGCGGCGGCGGCGGGGGCCCCGCCGGAGCAGGTGCTGCTGGCGACCGTTCCCCAGCGCCGGGCGCCCTGGCTGCGGCAGGAGGTCTTCCATCGCTACCGCAGCGAGACCGAGCTGCTGCGCTACATCCAGTCGCTGGCGGCCCGGGATTTCTCCCTGGTCCACGGCATGATCCCGCTGGGCAGCTGCACGATGAAGCTCAACGCGGCGGCCGAGCTGCAGCCGGTGAGCTGGCCGGCCTTCGCCGGTCTGCATCCCTTCGCGCCGGCCGACCAGACCGCCGGTTACCGGCAGCTGGTCGACGATCTCGAGCACTGGCTCGCCACCGTCACCGGTTTTGCCGGGGTGTCCCTGCAGCCCAATGCCGGCTCCCAGGGGGAGTACGCCGGCCTGCTGGTGATCAGGGCCTGGCATCGCAGCCGTGGTGAGGCCCATCGCGATGTGTGCCTGATCCCCACCAGTGCCCATGGCACCAACCCGGCCAGTGCCGTCATGGCCGGCATGACCGTCGTGGCGGTGGCCTGCGATGACCAGGGCAATGTCGACCTGGCCGACCTTGAGGCCAAGGCGGCGGCCCATGCCGAGCGGCTGGCGGCGGTGATGGTCACCTACCCGTCGACCCACGGGGTCTTCGAGACCGGCATCCGCCGCATCGCCGCGGCCGTGCATGCCCACGGCGGTCAGGTGTACCTCGACGGCGCCAACCTCAACGCCCAGGTGGGCCTGTGCCGGCCCGGTGACTACGGCGCCGACGTCTGCCACCTCAACCTGCACAAGACCTTCTGCATCCCCCACGGCGGCGGTGGGCCGGGGGTGGGCCCCATCGCCGTGGCCGCCCACCTGGTGCCCTTCCTGCCCGGCCATCCCTTCGCCGCCTGCGGCGGCGATCAGGCGATCGGTCCGGTGTCGGCGGCCCCCTGGGGCAGTGCCGCGATCCTGCCGATCAGCTGGATGTACGTGCGCATGATGGGCGGCGCCGGCCTGCGCCGGGCCACGGCGGTGGCGCTGCTGTCGGCCAACTACATGGCCCAGCGGCTCGATCCCCACTTCCCGGTGCTGTACCGGGGCGCCGGCGGCCGGGTGGCCCACGAGTGCATCCTCGACCTGCGGCCCCTCAAGCGCAGCGCCGCCATCGAGGTCGATGACGTCGCCAAGCGCCTCATGGATTACGGCTTCCATGCCCCCACGGTCAGCTGGCCCGTGGCCGGCACTGTCATGGTCGAACCCACCGAGAGCGAGTCGCTGGCCGAACTCGACCGCTTCTGCGACGCCATGATCGCCATCCGCGCCGAGGCGGCGGCGGTGGAAGACGGCAGCGCCGATCCCCACGACAACCCCCTCAAGCGGGCACCCCACACCCTGGCGGCCCTGACCGCCGAGACCTGGGACCGCTCCTACAGCCGCCGCCAGGCCGCCTTCCCCGGGGGCCTGGGCGACGACCGCAAGCTCTGGCCTGCGGTGGCCCGCATTGACAACGCCTACGGCGACCGTCACCTGGTCTGCACCTGCCCCAGCGTCGAAGACCTGGCGGCGATCCCGGCGACTCCGCCGGCCCCGGCCCCCCTGGCGGCCTGACGAAGGGGGGCAGGGCTGCCCCTTATTCCCTGGGCCGGTTGAAATTCAAGGATTTCTTCTTGCCGTGGGACTAGCTTGACGTGCATCATCTGGTGCAACTCAGGCGGAACACGCAGCCCTGCTGCACCTCCCACCCGTTGCCTGACCCCTCCATGCCCAGCGACGATCGCCCCGGCCTCCACAGCGTCCCCACCACGGCTCCCGACCTGCCGTTTCAGCACCTGCTGGCCCGCGGCGAGACTGTCAGCGTCGCCGGCACCAATGTGGTGCGGGTTCCCTTCGGTGTGCGCCGCTCCCGCCGCGACCGCCCGGCCCGCCCCGACACCTGGGCGACCCTGGTGCTGCCGCTCCAGCGTCCCGACCCGACCCCGCCCCCTCAGGCGGCCTGATGCAGGTCGCGGTCGTCAGGCCCCAGGCGCCAGTCGACCAGCGCCTTGACATCAGCCAAAGAGCAGGCGGGAGCCCTGAAGGGGAGCACCGTCATCGGACTGCGTTCAGGCCGCACCAGCCAGCCCAGGTTTCCCTGGCGCAGCAGAACAAACCCTCGGTACCGCACCGTTGCTGGATCCAGAGCCACCGGGGCTGAGTTAAAGCTGAGGCCATTGGAGCCGTTCCGGCCACGGCCTGCACGGCTCTGATGCGATTGGTGACGAAACCCCCTCAGTAGCCGGCTCCGGTGCGCCGGTGGTGAACGGCCGTCTGGGCCTGATCATCGAGCAGCCCCCCGGCGGTCACCTCGGCGTAGAGCACCCAGTGATCGCCGCACTCCATGCGCTGCATCACCGTGGCTTCGAGCCAGGCCAGGGCGTCGGGCAGCACGGGCTGACCCGCCGGACTGCGTTGCAGATCGAGCCCGGCGAAGCGATCACTGCCGGGGGAAAAGGGCTGCAGGAACTGCTTCATCGGCCCCAGCTCCCGGCCGGCGGCCAGCACGTTCAGGGCGAAGCGGTCGCCCACATGCAGCAGGCTCTCCACCGCCCGATCCCGGGCCACGGCCACCGACACCGCCGGCGGCTGGAAGCCCGCCTGGCTCACCCAGCTGGCCACCATCGCCCCTTCGAGGGCCGTTTCGCCCTCGCCCCGGCGGGCCGTGAGCACACACAGGGAGCCGATCACCCGCCCGAGGGCCCGCACCGCCGGGTCGCTGCGGCTTTCGCTGAGGCCGCCGCCACGGTTGGCCTGGCGTCGTTGCCGTTGCCGCAGCTGACGAGCCAGGGCCGTGCCGGTCTCTTCGCACTGCCGCAGGGTGGCGGGGTCGGGGCTGAACTTGACCCGGATCGGGGCGAAGGCCATGGAAAAGCCCCCATCGGTGAGCTTTGACTCCAGCAGATCCAGGGCCTCACCACTCCAGCCGTAGCTGCCGAACACCCCTACCGGCCTGTCGCGGTCGCCCTCGGCCAGCACCGTGCCCAGGGCTGAGACGATCGGTGTCGGCGCATGGCCGCCGAGGGTGGGGGAGCCGATCAGCAGCGCGTCGCAGGAGCGGATGGCACTGATCAGCTGGTCGGCTTCGGCGAATTCGCAGTTGATGCTCGTGACCCGCACGCCGGCGCGGGCGATGCCCTGGGCGATCGCATCGGCGATGGCGGCGGTGTTGCCGTAGGCACTGGCATAGAGCAGCGCCACCGCCTGGGAGGCCCGCTGTTGCCCCTCCCCCCAGCGGCGGTAGTCGGCCAGAAGGCTGCGCCAGCTCTCGCTCACCATCGGGCCATGCAGGGGCAGCAGGCTGCGGATCGGCAGGCTTTCGAGCCGGTCGACCACCGCCTCCACCTGGCTGGCCATGGGGGCCATCAGGCAGTCGAAGTAGTAGCGGCGGTCGTCTTCGGTGCTGCTGCGGTTGGCTTCGGCCAGCACCGGCGTGCACACATGGGCCGAGAAGAACCGGCCGCTCATCAGCAGGCCGCTGGCCCCGTCGAAGGCCGCCAGGGCCGCCGGCCAGCGGGGGGTG
Organism: uncultured cyanobacterium; assembly: GCA_903871775.1. Lineage (GTDB taxonomy): Bacteria > Cyanobacteriota > Cyanobacteriia > PCC-6307 > Cyanobiaceae > CAIQIA01. The sequence goes on along the minus strand of CAIQIA010000007.1, from coordinate 185,167 downwards.
GGGGTGGCCAGCAACCGCAGGTCGCCGCCGTTCCAGGGCAGGCTCTCGTCTCCCTTGACGACCCGCAGCGGCGGCAGCGGCGGCGGTGGGGGGGCCTCGTCTCCGGGCCGGCGCCGCTCCCACAGGTCCTGCAGCAGCCTGGCCCCGGCATTGGAGACCACCAGCTCGAGCTGGGGCCATGACCCCAGCAGCCGCTGCAGCAGCCCCACCCGGTTCGGGTTCACGTCGCCCACCACCACCAGCAGCGGCGCTCCGGCGGGCAGCCGTTCGGCCAGGGCCTCGAGGAACGGGCCGGCGAAGGTGTCGCCCGGGGGATGCACCAGCAGGCTTGGCGCCCCCGGGAAGAGCACGCTGTTGCTGCAGGTGCCGCGCTCGAGGGCGTATTCGACCTCGAAGCGGAGCCGCCGCGGGCTCAGGCCCCGCAGGCAGAGGCTGCCATCGTCCAGGGGCAGGACCACCACCGAACGGTCGTCGCCGGCGGCGCCGGTGCTGCTGGCCATGGTCAAACGCTCGGACGGGGGATCAGTAGTGGTTGCCCACCTTGCGATGGTGGGTGGCCGTGCGCCCTTCGGCGTCGGCCACGTTGCCGTTCTCAACCTCGGCGTAGATGAGCCAGTGGTCGCCGCCTTCGAGCCGTTGCAGCACCCGGCAGTCGAGGTAGGCCAGCGCCTCGGTCAGCACCGGACCGCCCCGGGCCACGTCGGTCAGGGTGGCGACACCGGCGAAGCGGTCGGCACCGGGGGGGAAGCGCCGCAGAAAGTGGCGCAGCAGTTGCTGGTGGTTGCCCTCGGCCAGCACGTTGAGCACGAAGCGGTCACCCACCTGCATCAGGGATTCGATGGCCCGGTCGCGGGCGACGGCGACCGTGAGCCCCGGTGGATCGAAGCTGGCCTGGCTCACCCAGCTGGCCACCATGGCGCCGCTGCGGGCGGCCTCCCCCTCGCCCTGGCGGGCCGTGACGATGTAGAGGCCACCGCTGAGGCGACCCAGGGCCTTGTCGAGGTCGGCGTCGAGGGCCTTCATGGCGGCGATGGCCTTGTCCCGCAGCAGCAGCTGACCCAGGTCGGTGCCGGCCTCTTCACACTGCTGGAAGGCGGTGGCGTCGGGCACCGTGCGGATCCGCAGGGGCGGGAAGGCTTCGGCGTGCCCAAGGTCCCGCAGCTGCTGGCCGATGGCATCGATGGGTTCGTCGTTGCCGCCGTAGGCGTCGTAGAGGCCCACCGGCTGGCTGGGGCGCAGGGCCGCCAGCACCGTGCCCCAGGCGGCCCGCAGGTCGCCGTCCGGCCGGGCCGGCGGTGTCGGCAGCACCACGGCAGCGGCGTCGCCGATCAGGGCCGTGAGCTCCTGGGGATCGGTGCCGCGCAGATCAACCAGCTGCACCGGCAGGTCGGTCTTGCCGATGCCGCGGGCGATCGCCTGGCTCAGCCGGTCACAGAACCCGTACTGGCTCACGTAGGCCACCGCCGCGTAGCGGTCGCCCTTGCTGCGATCACGGCTCCAGGCGTCGTAATCCCCCAGCCACAGGCCCAGGTGGTGGCGCAGCAGCGGTCCGTGGCCCGTGGCGATGGTGGTCACGGGGGGCAGGGCCTCAAGGCGCTTGAGGGCCTGCAGCACGCTGCGGGCATTGGGCCCCATCAGGCAGTCGTAGTAGAAGCGGAAGTCGGGGGCGATGGCGCCGGGATCGCTGTCGAACACCTCGTCGCTGCAGTAGTGCAGCCCGAAGGCATCGCAGCTGTAGAGCACGCCGGTGCCGTGGTCGTAGCTGAAGATCGTGTCGGGCCAGTGCAGGTTCGGGGCACTCACGAACTCGAGCCGGTGGTCGCTGGTGCCGCCGTCGGCGCAGCCCAGGTCGAGGCTGTCGCCGCTCTTGACCGCCCGGCTGCGGAAGGGCCGGTGCACCTGGTGCTCGAGGTAGTTGATCGCCACCTTCGAGCCCACCACCTCCAGGTCGGGGTTGAGCTCCAGCAGGTCGGCCACCAGCCCCGAATGGTCGGGTTCGGTGTGCGACACCACCAGATGATCGATCGCCCGGGGATCGATCAGGGACTGCAGCTGCGGCAGCCAGCTCTCGCGGAACTTGGCGTGGCTGGTGTCGATCAGGGCCGTGCGCTGGCCGCGGATCAGAAAGGCGTTGTAGGTGGTGCCGTTGCGCAGGCCGAATTCGATGTCGAAGCGGCTGCGGTCCCAGTCGAGGGACCGCAGGGCCGTGGTCTCGGGCGCGATCGCTGCGCTCTGCAGGCTCAGCCGCGGCGGGGCGGGCGGCGGCGCGACGGGGGACATGGGAACACCGGCGGCGACATGGAAAATCTAGGGGGGCTGCCGGTGGGCGGGGTCAGAGCAGACCCGAGCTCTGCAGGGCCAGCAGCCAGTGGTCGGCCATCACCCCGTAGCCCTGGGCCGTGGGATGGAGTCCGCCGGCGTCGAGCAACCCGACGAGGGGTGTGGTGAGGTCCACCGCCTGCACCGTCATCCGTGGGGTCGAGAGCGATGCCGCCGTGCCGGTGATCCAGCTGTTGAGGGCGAGGGTGTCGGCGGCCACCCGGTTGGTCTGGGTGGGCGGCTGCAGGGGCGGCAGGGTTCCGAGCAGCACCGGCAACGGCGGGGCCCCCGGGGCGATCAGCCGATCCATGGTCTGCAGCAGGGTCGTGAGGGCCGCCGGGGCCGCGGTCGCCGTGACGGCGTTCAGCAGGTCGTTGGCGCCGATCAGCAGCAGCACCGCCGCCGGATCTCCAGGACGGCTCGTGTCCCTCAGGCTGGCCATGGCCGCCGGCAACTGAGCCGTCAGCCCCGCCATGGTCAGCCCTGGTACGCCCCAGTGGTCGGGATCGGGGCTGGGGTCGGCGGCCAGCAGCTGCAGCTGCCGACCGACCAGATCAAGGGGTTGCCCCGGCAGCTGCCCCTTCTGCTGCAGCACGCCCCGGTATCCGCCGGGCACCGTGGCGCCGTCGGTGAGCGAATCCCCCAGGGGCAGCAGCCGCAGCACCGGCCCCGGCGGCGGCGGGCTCGCCAGGGTGCAGGCCGGTCCGTAGGCCACAGGGCCCGTGTTGCCCGCCGGATCCACCACCCTGGCCCGCAGCTGCAGATGGCGGTTCAGGGTGGGGGCGAGGTTCAGCGGCAGGCTCCACAGACCCGTCAGCGCATCTGGCGTCACGGTGCCCAGGGAGCGCGCGCCGTCGAGCACCTCGACCACCTCGCCTGGGGCCGTGGGACCCGTCAGGGTGCCCGTCACCAGGGGCGTGAAATCGTCACTGGTGCCACCGGCGGGAACCGGACCGGTCACCGGTCCGCTGTCATCCAGCACGGCCGTGATCAACGGCACGACGGTGGGGGCCAGGCTGTCCACCTGCAGGGGGTGATCGGCGGACAGGGCACCGCTGTTGCCGGCCGCGTCCACCACCCGGGCCCGCAGGGTCAGCGCCGCCACGGTCGCTGGCACGGTGGCCGTGAACCCCCAGCTGCGGCGGTCGGCTGCCAGCACGGCGCTGCCGAGCACGGTGTCCCCGTTCAGCACCTGCACCACCTCGCCGGCCCCGGCCGGCGCGCTGAGGCTGCCGAGAATTCGGGGGGTGCGGTCACTGATCCAGTCGCCGGGGGCGGCGGCCCCCTGGCGGGCCCCGTGGTCGTCGATCACGGCTGTGATCGTCGTGGCCATCGCCGGTGCCACGGTGTCGACCACCAGGCGGCGGGCCGCAGCGGCCCGGCCGGCATTGCCGGCGGCATCCACCACCCTGGCGGTGAGGCTGATGGCGGTGCCAGGGCCCTGCGGCAACAGCAGCGGCAGCGACCAGCCGTTGCCCGGCCCCAGGCGCACCACCGTGCCGATCACCACCCCGTTGGCGAGAACCTCGAGGGTGTCGCCCTGGGCCAGGGGACCCGAGAGCGTCCCCTGGAGCAACGGCGTGTCGTCATCGGTGACCGCTCCCTGGGCCAGGGGCCCCTGCCGCGGACCCCGGTCATCGATCAACGCGGTCAGCAGCGGCACGGTGGTGGGTGCCGTGCTGTCGAGGGTCGCCTGAAACGCCAGCGAGGCCGGGCCGCCATTGCCGGCACCGTCGATCAGCTGCAGCTGCACGGTCACGGGGCCGTCCGGCACCGTCAGCAGGGGCTGGATCGACCAGTCGGTGCCACCCGCCCCGATCCGGGCATCACCGCTGGGTCGGCCGTTGACCAGCAGCATCAGCCGCTCGGTCGGGCCGGGGGGGGCCGCCAGGGTGCCCTGCAGCAGCGGCGTGCGATCGCTGAACCAGCCCAGGGCAGGCACCAGACCCTGAACGCTGCCGTGGTCATCGCTGACGCTGGTCAACACCGGCGTGATGGCTGGACTCTGGCGGTCGAGGCTGACCGCCAGGGGCAGGGACACCGGCGACACCAGACCCGAACGATCGATCTGTCGCGCCAGCAGCGACCAGGCACCGTCGGCAGGCAGCACCAGACCGTTGCCCACGCCGTCGGTCCAGCGGCGACCGCCATCGGCGGACCATTGCCAGATGCCCGCCGGCTCCAGGCCTGTGATCGCCACCTCCGGTGCATTGGTGAGCCCGTCCGTGGCCGAGCTGCCGCTGTCCTTCAGCAGCTGCAGACGGGGTGGCGGCGGTGGGCTCGTGTCGATCGGCCCCACCGCTGCTGGCAGGGGAGCCCCCAGGGCCGTGACCTGCACATGGACCGTGGTGCCGCGGCTCCCCTGGCTCGCCAGCGGGGTCAGGCTCAGGCAGCCAGCGGCCCCCTGGGCCGTGGGCTGGAGGTACTGGCGGAACTGCAGGTCCAGCAGCCCGTCGAGGGGAGCCCTGACGACCGCCGCCACCCCCTCAGACAGGGCCAGCCGATCGACGGCAGAGGGGGTGGTCGCCGGCAGCAGCAGCACGATGGTGCGTCCGGCGTTTCTCAGCACGTTGAGGCTGGCCCTGATCGCCTCCCAGCGGGGGGTGCCTGCCGCCAGGTCGGCGGCACCGCTCTCGGCCACGCTCACCACCGTCAACGGACCCACGTCGTTCTGCTGGTCGCCCGTCAGGGCGCCGATCCAGGCGGTGCGTTGCAGCAACGGCACCTCAGCCGCCCCTGCCAGCACCGAGGCCGTCGCGGCCAGCAGCACCTGCGGCTGCAGCTGTTCAGCCAGGTCCAGCAGGGATGGGCTGAGGGCCCCTGGGCCGGCGGGCAGGGCCACCAGCCGCCAGGGTTCGCGGCCATTGACGGCGGGCAGTGTGCGGAACCCCCCCTCCAGGGTTCCCCCGGCCCCCTCCAGCCGGTAGCTGTAGCGCTGGCCGGGATTCAGTCCCGAGAGGGAAACGGGGGAACCACCGGCGAGGGGCAGGGTGAGGGGCTGGCCGCCGCCGGCGCCCGCCCACAGGCTGAGGCTGCCGGCCAGGGGCGTGCCGGGGGTGAGGTCGATCCCGTCGGGGCGGGGGTTCGTGAGCCGGGGCCGCCAGGGACCCGTCGTCCCGAGGGTTGTGCGCTCGACGAACAGGTCGTAGGTGCCAGGGGCTTCGTTCGGCAGCCCCTCCAGGTTCCCCTCGGTCATGCCCGCGACGATCACATCACCGTTCGCCAGGGTCAGCAGGGCATTGGCTGCGTCGTTGCCCGTCGTTCCGTAGAGGCGGCTGCCCAGATGGCGGCCGTCCGCCGAGAACAGCGCCACGTAACCGTCAAAGCCTCCCTGGTTGGCGAGGCCCTGCAGATCCCCTTCCGTCCGGCCGCTGACGAGAATCTCGCCGGTCGGGGTGAGCGCCAGGCTGCGGCCGTACTCGTAGGCGGTCGAGCCGAAACGGCGCAGCCAGCGTGGGCTGCCGTCAGGACTGAAACGGGCCAGGTACGCATCCGCCGGGTCGCCCCCCGCAGGACTCCAGTCGCTGCCGGCCATGCGACCGGTGACGAGGATGTCGCCGTCTGGTGTCACCAGAACGCCGTAGCCATGGTCGGTGCCGGCGCTGGCGATCGACCGGGCCCAGAGCAGGGAGCCGGCAGCGTCGAACCGCAGCACGAAGGCATCCTCGAGGCCGCTGTTCGCCAGCCCTGCCAGGGGGCCCGTGCTGTGCCCGACCACCACCAGCCCTCCATCACTGGTGGTGGCCATGGCCGAGGGACGGTCCTGGCCGCTTCCCCCCAGCTGGCGGCTCCACAGCAGGTTGCCGCCGGTATCCAAGGCCTGGATCAGCAGATCCATGCCGCCGGCATTGGTGGCCGTGACCGTGCCATCGGTCCAGCCGGCCACCAGCACGGTGCCCGTGGGGCTGGTGCCGACGCCGGCCAGCTGCTCCAGCCTCGGGCTGCCGATCCAGCGGCGCCAGAGAACCGTGCCGGCGGCGTTGAGGCTTGTCAGTGCTCCATCGCTGAGCCCCGGGCGCAGGCCCGGGGGTGTGGGGCCCTTCTCAAAGCCGGCGGTGTAGATCGCACCGCCGGGGCCCAGGGCCAGGCCGAAGGCCTGTTGATCGGACCCTGGGATGACGCCGTCTGCGTAGGGGCGGATCCAGTCGACCGTGCCCGACGGCAGCAGGCGCACCAGAAAGGGCCGGGCGGCAGCGGCGATCGAGAAGCCCAGCAACAGCACCCCACCGGCCGGATCCTCGGCCAGGCCCGTCACCCAGTCCCGGGCGCCCAGGCCGAGGGTCCGCCACCACTGGCGGCTGCTGTGCATGCCTGAACGCTCTCGGTGACCTCAGGATGCCGACAGTTGCTTCAGGCGGCCAGGGCCAGGGCGGGCTCCCCCCGCAGCGCCAGGCCGTCGATCTGGGGCACCAGGGCCATCACCAGATCACGCATCTGCACCAGGGTGTCGTCGCTGCCGTCTGTGCCGTGCCAGCGCAGGCGGGTGAGCAGTTCGAGGCCACCGCGCTCGCGGTCGGGCTGCAGGGTGGCATCGATGCAGAGCAGGCCGTTGATGTCGGGATGGCTGGCCCGCAGGGCCACATACACCGGACCGTTGTCGATGATCTCGACGCGGTGGCCCTGGCGGCCGAGCCCCTTGCGGAGGGTCTGGAGCCAGACCCCCAGACCCGGGGCGGACCCGGTGCTGAGGCGGACGAGTTCCATGGGAGCGCTGCAGCTCAACCCGCTGAGCCTCAGGCGTCGCAGGTTGATCTGTCTGTGCTGCCGGCGACCTCCCGCCGGTCAGGGTTCCCACCACCAGTCGCCGAAGCAGGCGGCCTGGCCGTGATAACGCCGTTCGGCGTCGAGCAGGTTCCACAGCCGCGCACCACGGATCTGGAACCGCCGGCCGCTGCTGGCCACCCGTTCGCCGCCGTAGCCGGTCAGCACCTGCTGGCGGCGGGCGAGTTCGAGGGCCTCCTGGCGCTGGAGCCGGTCCCGCTGGCGCGCGCTGAACCGGGACGGCAGGCCCACCATCCCCGACCAGGGTCGTTCGAACAGGCTGAGCGCCGCCCGGTTGGCATAGGTGAAGACCGGATCGCTGCTGCCGTCGTGGCAGAGCACCACCCGGTCGAGCACGAACAGCTCCTGGGCGGCGAGGCGGCTGCCCCGGGCCTGCACCAGCGGCCGACCGAACAGCCGTTCATGGGACTCGAGCACCAGGGTCGTGAGCCCCAGCAAGGGCGGACTGAGCCAGGGGGGATCGCTGGCGCTCATGGGGCGCCGCCTCCCATGGCCCGGGCCATGGCCAGCTGACCCAGGGCCGCCCCCTGGCGCCGCAGGCCCTCCAGGAAGTGCCGGTTGGCCTCGGGCCAGCGCGGTTCGGCCGCCAGGGGCAGGTCGCCGGCTTCGTCGAGGCCGCTGCCCCCCTCGAGGGCCGGCGTGATCACCACCAGGTCGGGGTCGAGGGGTGCGTTGTAGCTCCACCAGCGGTCGGCCTGGGCCGCCGCCGGTGCCGCCGGGGTGGCGGCGGCGGACGGCTGCTGACGTTCGCTCTGATGCCGCCGCCGCCGTTCGGCCAGGTCGCCCAGCAGCTGGGCCCGGGTGCGGCCCCGCAGTTGGAACAGCACGAACGGGTCTTCACTGAAGCGGTCACCCATCAGGTAGTAGACCGCGCTGATGTGCTTGCAGGGGTTGGCCTTGTCGGGGCAGCTGCATTCGCTGCGCACCTCCTGCAGCTTGAAGGGGAACAGCCGCCGACCGCTGGCGGCGAAGGCCCGCTCGATGTCGTCGGGCATCACGCCGGCCAGCAGCTGACAGGTCCAGCGCGCCTTGCCGGCCAGGGCCTCGAGCACGAAGTCCCAGTCTTCATCGCTGAGCACGTCGAGCCAGAGCTTGACCTTGTACGGCTCGGGTTCGGTGCCCTGCACCCGCGCCTGCACCCGCCGCCCCTCGAAGCGGATCGAGCGCACGTTCCCCTCTCGGGCGTAGGTCCAGGCGCGTTCGAGCCGCTTCTTGTAGCGGTAGGCATTGATCAGTTCCATCCACTCGGCCACCCACCAGGGCTGCTGCCCGAGGCCGTCCTTGCCGAGGGTGGTGGCCGGGGTCTGGGGGGCGGAGGAGCTGGTCATGGCGGCCGCGCCCATGCCGGGGTCAGTCGCCAGTCTGGCCCTCCGACCGGCGGCCGAGGCAGTCGTCCAGCAGCTGCTGCCCCACCGCCAGCGGTGAGCAGACGGCATCGAAGTGCTCCAGCCGCCGCTGCCGTGCCGCCGGGTCCGGGGTGGCCAGGGGCCGCAGCCGGGCCTCCAGGTCGTTCCAGTCGCCGTCGGTCTCGCTGAGCAGCGGTCGATGGTCGAAGGGGAAGCGGTAGGGGATCGGGTCGCTCAGCACCGGCAGGCCGATGGCCCAGGCGAGGGTGACGATGTTGCGCCAGCCGTAGTGGAACCCGGTGGCGAAGACGCCGACGCGGCTGGCGGCCAGAGCGGTCTCGTAGCCGGGGCCGACGCCGCCGCCCACCAGCATCGGGAAGGCGGCCGGATCCGGGGGGGGCTGGTCCCCCAGCTCGTAGGGCTCCGCCTGGCGGTGGTGCAGCTCGGCCTTCACCGTCCAGCCGTCGGCCGCCAGGCGCGCCAGGGCGCGGTGCAGGGCGATGCGATGGCGGGGCCAGCCCCAGAGGCTGTCCTTGAGCACGATGTCGGCCGTGGGCGGCAGTGCCCGCCACTGCTGCAGCTGGCTCCAGCGGGCCTCGAATCCCGCCAGCTGCGGGTGCCAGTCGATCGTGTCGGTGAAGCGCCGTCGCACCTTGGTGCGCAGGTGGCCCAGACGGGTCATCAGCCAGTCGCTCTGGCGGATGTCGGGCAGGGCCGGACCGATCGGGGCCGTGGGCCGCACCCGGTGGAACAGGTGCCCGAGCCGATCGGTGACCCGTTCCTGCCACTCCACATAAGGGCGCCGTTCGGCGTCGGTCTGCCAGGGCAGGGCGAAGCCGAAGCGTCGCTCCTCGTAGACGCAGGGGGCGTAGGTGCAGGTGAAGTAGCGGTCCACGTGCCGCAGGACGTCGGACAGCTGAAACGGCGAGTCTTCCCCGTCGATGGCCGCCAGCATCCGCTCACCGCTGTGCTCAACGGCGATCACCACCAGGCGCCGCCAGGGGTGGGCCACCAGCTCGGGGGGCAGTTCGGCGGCGGCCGCCGTCACCGGCAGCTCCCGCAGCGTGATGCGGCCCGCCGCCGCCAGCCGCATCAGGCCGAACTTGTGCAGCTGCACCGACTGCTCATGGCCGTTGCGATACCAGGTGACCCGGGGCAACCGGCGACCGTCGCCCATGGCTCAGTCCTCGCCGACGCCGTCGCCGAGGGCCACCAGCTCCCGCAGCTGGCCCACCTCCAGGCCCCCCAGCCAGTCTTCGCCCGAGCCGACGATGTCTTCGGCCAGCCGCGCCTTCTCCTGGATCATGCGGTCGATCTTCTCTTCGATCGAGCCGCTGGTGATGAACTTGTGCACCAGCACCCGGTTCTGCTGGCCGATGCGGTAGGCGCGGTCGGTGGCCTGGTTCTCCACGGCGGGGTTCCACCAGCGGTCGATGTGGAACACATGGCTGGCCCGGGTGAGGTTGAGGCCGACGCCACCGGCCTTCAGCGACAGCAGGAACAGCTGCGGCCCGCGGGGGTCCTCCTGGAAGCGATCGACCATCGCCTGGCGTTCGCCCTTGCTGCTGCCGCCATGCAGGAACGGCACCTCCTGGCGCCAGCGCTGCTCGAGCCACGACCGCAGCAGATGGCCCCATTCGGCGAACTGGGTGAACAGCAGGGCGCGGTCGCCGGCGTCGATCACTTCTTCCAGGATCTCCTCAAGCCGCAGCAGCTTGGCGCTGCGGCCGGCGAACCCGGCGGCCACCGTGTCCTCCCCCAGCACCAGGGCCGGATGGTTGCAGATCTGCTTGAGGCGGGTGAGCAGGGCCAGCACCTGGCCATGGCGCTGGCCCTGGGGGGCCCGGGCGATGGCTTCCAGGCTCGCCTCGACCGTGCGGCGGTAGAGGCTCACCTGTTCGCTCGACAGGCCCACCCATTCGCGCAGTTCGAGCTTCTCGGGCAGGTCGGTGATGATCGAGCGGTCGGTCTTGAGGCGCCGCAGGATGAACGGCCCCACCCGGGCCTTCAGGTCCCGCAGGGAACTCATGTCGCCGTAGCGCTCGATCGGCAGGCGGTAGCGCTGGCGGAAGAAGCCCTCCTCCCCCAGCACCTTGGGGTTGAGGAAGTCCATCAGGGCCCAGAGCTCGCTGACCCGGTTCTCGACCGGTGTGCCCGTGAGGGCGATGCGGAAGCGGCTCTGGCGGCCCGGGCGGGCCAGGCCGCGGGCGGCCTGGCTCTGCTTCGCCGCCGGGTTCTTGATCGCCTGCGCCTCGTCGATCACCACCCCCTGCCAGTCGATCGTCTGCAGCAGGTCGGCGTCGCGCTGCAGCAGCCCGTAGCTGGTCAGCACCAGATCGACACCGTCAAGGGCCTTGCGCAGGGCCGCCTCGCTGGAGGGTCTCCTGGGGCCGTAGTGCTCCCGCACCACCAGCTGGGGGGTGAACAGCGACGCCTCCCGCTGCCAGTTGGTCAGCACCGAGGTGGGCGCCACCAGCAGTACGGGCCGCTTGAGCTCCTGCTCGGCCCTGAGGTGCTGCAGAAAGGCCAGCAGCTGGATCGTCTTGCCCAGGCCCATGTCATCGGCCAGGCAGGCCCCCTGGTCGAACCGGTGCAGAAAGGCCAGCCAGCCCAGGCCCCGTTCCTGGTAGGGCCGCAGCTGGCCGCTGAAGCCCTCAGGCGCCGGCAGCGGATCCGGGGCCTTCATCTGGTGGTACTGCTCAAGCACCGCCTGCAGCCGTGGGCCGGCGCTGAAGCGATGCACCGGCAGCCGCATCAGCGTCTCGCCTTCTGTGGCGGTGAGGCGCAGGGCATCGTCGAGGCTCAGGCCCGGATCGGCGGCGCAGAAGCGTTCGGCGTTCTTCAGGTCGCTGGGCCGCAGCTCGATCCAGGCCCCCTTGTGCTGCACCAGTGGGCTGCGCTTGGCCGACAGCCGCTCCAGATCCCTGAGGCTGAGGGTGACGCCGCCGATCATCAGCTCCCAGCGCCAGTCGAGCGATTCGCCGAGGCTGAAGCCGCGGGAGCTGGATGGCAGGTCGGCCTCGATCGCCAGGCCCAGGCGGCTCGCCAGCCCGCCGCTCAGGCTTGGCGGCAGCACCACCCCCACCCCCACGTCCCGCAGGCGGGCGGTGGCGGTGCGCACCAGCACGAAGGCCTCGGCCGGTGCCAGCGCCATCGCCACCGGCGTGGCCTCCTCGAGGCCGCGGGCCAGGGGTTCGAACACCACCAGGGCCCGGCCCAGCCCCTCGAGCAGCAGCTCGCCGGGCTGGGGGACAGTGTTTTCCCCCAGCAGCATCGTGCCGTCGCCGGTCTCCCAGACCGTCGCCGCCGGCACGCGCAGTTCGGGATCGGCCTCGGCCTGCAGGCCGAAGCGCAGGGTCCAGAGGTCTTCGCCGGCGGCCGGGGTCTCGAGCTCGAGCACCGCCCGGGCCGGGGCCACCCGCCCCGCCACCGTCTCCCGCCAGTGGGCGGTGGCGGTGCCCAGCCGTTCGCCATCTTCTTCAGGGAGGTCGAGCCGGCCGCTGCCGGGGCCCAGGGCCCGGCGCCAGGCCGTGAGCAGCGGGTCGAGCCCCTCCAGGTCGTCGTCGGTCGGCGCCTGGCGCAGCTGGCCGTCGAGCAGTTCGGTGACGATGGCCGCCACCCGCAGCCTGGCGCTGCCCGGCCGGCGGCAGGCCAGGCCGTCGCTCCCGTCGGCGGCGGCCACCACCTGGGGCAGCCGTGCCGCCAGATCCTCCAGACGGCGGCGGTCGTCTTCGTGGTTGAGCAGCGGCTGCCAGAGGGCCCGGCGGCGGCCGTCGGCGGCCGGTGGCGTCACCAGCGGCAGCCAGCGGCCGCGGGCCACCAGGCTCAGCACCCAGCGCTGCAGATGGGCCCACCAGCGCAGGTCGTCGCCCAGCTCGGGATGGTCCCCCGACAGGGGAAGCCCCTCCAGCCAGGGGCCGGCCGCGGCGGGATCGAGGGCAAGGCCCTCGAGGCGCCAGGGCCACCACTGCAGCTGCCTCGGCAGCGGTTCACCGGCCATCAGCGGCAGGCCGCTGCTGCGGCTGGGCAGGGTCAGCTGCGCCGGCCTGGGGGTGGCGCCCTCGGGCAACAGCTCCCGCTCCTGCAGCCAGGCGCTCAGGTCAGCGGCCGAGAGGGCCAGCGGGTGCTCCGGCGTGGCGTCGAGCTCGTCGAGGCGCCGCCCCTTGGCCACCCGCCAGGTGTCGGCCCACAGCAGCAGCCGGGGGCCGCCCGCTTCCGTCAGCCAGGCCGCATGCAGAAGGGTCATCGCGGCCGCACGGCGAAGGGGACCACCATCCCGCCATCCTGCACCCGCCGCGCCCCGCCGGCCGTTGCGGGATCATGGCCCTGCGCTCCGCTCCACCATGACCGCCGCCTCTCCTGCCGGCCCCCGCCCCCGCTCCGGCGCTGAGATCCGCGAGGCGTTCCTGCGGTTCTACGAGGCCCGCGACCACCGGCGCCTGCCCAGCGCTTCGCTGGTGCCCGAAGACCCCACGGTGCTGCTCACCATCGCCGGCATGCTGCCGTTCAAGCCGGTGTTCCTGGGCCAGGCCGAACGGCCGGCCCCCAGGGCCACCAGCAGCCAGAAGTGCATCCGCACCAACGACATCGAGAACGTGGGCCGCACGGCGCGGCACCACACGTTCTTCGAGATGCTCGGCAACTTCTCGTTCGGTGATTACTTCAAGGAGCAGGCGATCTGCTGGGCCTGGGAGCTGAGCACCGAGGTCTTCGGCCTGGCGCCCCGCAACCTGGTGGTGAGCGTGTTCCGCGAAGACGACGAAGCCGAGGCGATCTGGCGCGACGTGGTGGGGGTGAACCCGAAGCGGATCATCCGCATGGATGAAGCCGACAACTTCTGGGCGTCGGGCCCCACCGGCCCCTGCGGGCCCTGTTCCGAGATCTATTACGACTTCCGCCCCGAAGACGGCGACGACGGCATCGACCTGGAGGACGACAGCCGCTTCATCGAGTTCTACAACCTGGTGTTCATGCAGTACAACCGCGACGCCGCGGGGGTGCTCACGCCCCTCGCCAGCCGCTGCATCGACACCGGCATGGGGCTCGAGCGGATGGCCCAGATCCTGCAGGGGGTGCCCAACAACTATGAGACCGACCTGATCTACCCGCTGATCGAAACGGCGGCCGGCCTGGCCGGGGTGGCCTACCCCGCCCTCGACGAGAAGGGCAAGACCAGCCTCAAGGTGATCGGCGACCACAGCCGCGCCGTCACCCAGCTGATCGGCGATGGCGTCACCGCCAGCAACCTCGGCCGCGGCTACATCCTGCGGCGGCTGCTGCGGCGGGTGGTGCGCCACGGCCGGCTGCTGGGCATCGACCGGCCGTTTCTGATGGCGATGGGCGAGGCGGCGATCACCCTGATGGCCGAGGTCCACCCGGCCCTCGAAGAGCGCCGGGGCGCGATCGTGGCCGAGCTGGAGCGGGAGGAGGCCCGGTTCCTCGAGACCCTCGAGCGGGGCGAGAAGCTGCTGGCCGAGGTGCTGGCGGCCAGGCCGGCGCAGATCAGCGGCGCCCAGGCCTTCGAGCTCTACGACACCTACGGCTTCCCGCTCGAGCTGACCGAAGAGATTGCCGAGGAGCACGGCCTCAGCGTGGATCTGGCCGGCTTCGAGGCGGCGATGGAGCAGCAGCGGCAGCGGGCCAAGGCGGCGGCGGTCAGCATCGACCTCACCCTGCAGGAGGCGATCGACCAGGTGGCCGCCGCCAGCCAGGCCACCGCCTTCAAGGGTTACGAAGCCCTCGAGCACCCCAGCTGCGTGCTGGCGCTGGTGGTGAACGGTGCCCCCGCCGAACGGGCGGTCGCCGGCGACCGGGTGCAGCTCGTGCTCGACAGCACCCCCTTCTATGGCGAGGGCGGTGGCCAGGTGGGCGACCGCGGCGTGCTGTCGGGGGAGGGCGCCGGGGGCGAGGGGGTGATCGTGCTGATCGAGGGTGTCAGCCGCAACCGCAGCGTCTTCGTGCATGCCGGCCGCGTCGAGCGGGGCCAGCTGCTGGTGGGGGATCTGGTGACGGCCCAGGTGGACCGCACCTGCCGCCGCCGCGCCCAGGCGAACCACACCGCCACCCATCTGCTGCAGGCGGCCCTCAAGCAGGTGGTGGATCCGGCCATCGGCCAGGCCGGTTCCCTGGTCGACTTCGACCGCCTGCGCTTCGACTTCCACTGCCCGCGACCGGTGAGCGCCGATGAGCTGGAGCAGATCGAGGCCCTGATCAACGGCTGGATCGCCGAGGCCCATGACCTCGAGGTGCAGGAGATGGAGATCGAGCGGGCGAGGGCTGCGGGGGCCGTGGCGATGTTCGGCGAGAAGTACGCCGACGTGGTGCGCGTGGTCGACGTGCCCGGCGTGTCGATGGAGCTCTGCGGCGGCACCCATGTGGCCAACACCGCCGAGATCGGCCTGTTCAAGATCATTTCGGAGGGTGGTGTGGCCGCCGGCATCCGTCGCATCGAGGCGGTGGCGGGCCCGGCGGTGCTCGCCTGGGTGGCCGAGCGCGACCGGGTCGTTCGCGAGCTGGCCGATCGCTTCAAGGTGCAGCCCGGCGAGATCGTCGAGCGGGTGGGCGCCCTGCAGGACGAGCTCAAGGCCACCGGCAAGGCCCTGGCGGCGGCCCGTTCCGAGCTGGCGGTGGCCAAAGCCGCGGCGTTGGCGGCCCAGGCCGTGCAGGTCGGCACGACTTCCGGAGGCGAGCCTCTCAAGATCCTGGTGAAGCGCCTGGATGGTGTCGAGGGAGCCAGTCTTCAGGTTGTGGCGCAGAAGCTGCAGGAGCAGGTCGGGATCGGCACTGCCGTTGTGATTGGCGGCTTGCCCGACCCCGCGGATCTGGGAAAGGTTGTCCTTGTGGCTGCTTTTGGCTCAGCGGTGGTGGCCGCCGGCCAGCAGGCGGGCAAGTTCATCGGCGATGTGGCGAAAGCCTGCGGCGGCGGCGGCGGCGGCCGCCCCAACCTGGCCCAGGCCGGCGGCCGCGATGGCTCGGCCCTGGATGGGGCTCTGAAGGCGGCGGAGGAGAAGCTGCGCGGCGCCCTGGGCTGAGGGGGGCGCACCACCGGGATGGGCCGTGGGTCGACTAACGACGGGTCGATGAGGCTGAGGCTGGGGAGCCGTTCCTGATCTGCAAAGCCGGGCGTCAACCGCGGCGTCGGCTCGGTCTGCTCGCCGGCCAGTGCCAGGTGCCTGACGACTTTCACCGGATGGCGGTGGACGAGATCGCCGCTGATGCTGAGGCCCCCCACCAGGAACCCGGTCGTCTCCGGTCATCGATTTCCCCTGGCCGGTCAGCCGCTGGTCACCGTCACGGGCCACGCTGGGGTCTGCGACCAGGCAGGCATCGGGATGGGGGTTGAAGGACAACGGTCGGCGGCGCTGCTGCTCGCCCTGGGGCTGGGGCTGCCGACCCTGACGGGTCCCGCCCGGGCCGAGGTGACCGCCAGCTGTGACGGCACCCTGCTGCAGGCCCGCGGCCAGGCGGAGCTGAAGCGCAGCGGCGAACGGCTGCGCTTCAGCCTTGGGCTGCAGGCCCAGCAGCGGAACCAGGCGGATGCCCTGCAGGAGCTGCAGCAGCGGCTGGCCATTGTGCGCGAGGCGCTGCAGCGGCTCGAGGTGGCTGAGCTGCAGGTGGCCTCCCCCGGCACCTGGAGTCACCAGGGACAGGTGACGGCGTCGCTGCAGCTGAGCGGGGTGCTGCGCCCCGAGCGCTACGACGCCCTGGTGCGGGAGGTGGGCGGCCTCGCCGGGGTGCAGCTGCAGCCGGTGCAGATCGAGGCCAGCGCCAGTGGTGACGCCGCCGCCCGCCGGCGGCTGCTGCAGGCCGCCTGGCTGGACGCCCAGGCCCAGGCGCGGGAGCTGGTGGCGGTGCTGGGGCTGCGGCAGCTGCGCCCCATCGAGGTGCAGATCGAAGGGGGCCCCCAGCCCCGGCCGATGGCCGTCAAGGCGATGGTGGCTGCTGCTCCGCCCGCCTTCGATCCGGCCGAGCTGCCGCCGCCCCTCGAGCGGCTGGCGCTGCAGGTGACCTTCTGTGGGCGCTGATCACCCCTTCAGATAGGTGGTCTGCTCGAGGCTGGCGCGCAGGTGGGCCATCAGCCGGCGGGCGTCGCTGATGGCCAGGTCGCCACGGCCGATGGCGGCCTCGCTGGCCATCCGCAGGCGCTCCAGCAGCTGCGCCGGGTCGTGTTCCATCGCCTGCAGCACCTCGGCGTTGGTGTCCCCCCGCACCACGTGGTCCACCTGGTAGCCGCCGCCGCTGGCGAGGCGGATGTGCACGGCGTTGGTGCTGCCGAAGAGGTTGTGCAGGTTGCCCATCACCTCCTGGTAGGCGCCGCCCAGGAACAGGCCGATCCAGTAGGGCTCCCCGGGGCGCAGCTCATGCAGTTCGAGCAGGGTCTTGACCTGCCCACGGTCGATGAAGCGGGCCAGCTTGCCGTCCGAATCGCAGGTGAGGTCGGCGAAGCTGCCGAGGCGCCGGGGCCGTTCGTTGAGCCGGTGCACCGGCATCACCGGAAACAGCTGGTCGATGGCCCAGGTGTCGGGGGCCGAGCGGAACACCGACAGGTTGGCGTAGTACGTCGCCGCCAGGGCCCTGGGCAGTTCGGCCAGTTCGGCGGCCACCGGGGTGCCGGCGGGCAGCTGCGCCAGCCGGGTGGCGATCGCCTCGCAGCAGGCCCAGTACAGCCGCTCGGCCAGGGCCCGCTGGGGCAGGCTCAGGTAGCCGAGGCGAAAGGCCGAGAGGGCATCGTCCTTGAACTTGATAGCGTCGTTCCACGCCTCCTGCAGGTTGTCGTCGCCGATGCCGGCGAGGGTGTCGCGCAGGTTGCGCACGATCAACGGTTCGTCGTCCCCCGGGGGGGGCACCTCGGCGCTGACGCCGCCGGCCCCCAGCACATCGAACACCAGCACCGAGAAATGGCTGGCGATGGCCCGGCCGCTTTCGCTCACCAGCGTCGGCAGCGGCACCCCATGGGGTTCGCAGCATTCACGCACCGTGGCGACCACGTCGTTGGCGTAGTTCTGCAGCGAGTAATTGGTGGAGGCGGCGGTGGCGGTGCGGCTGCCGTCGTAGTCGATGCCGAGGCCGCCGCCGACGTCGAGATAGCCCATCGGCGCCCCCAGCCGCACCAGCTCGCCATAGATCTGCCCGGCCTCCTGCAGGGCGTCCTTGAGCACGGCGATGTCGCTGATCTGGCTGCCGATGTGAAAGTGCAGCAGCCGCAGATCGGCCAGCAGGCCGGCGTCGCGCAGGGCCTCGACCGTGGTCAGCACGTCGGGGATCGACAGGCCGAACTTGGCCCGTTCGCCCACCGAACTGCCCCAGCGGCCGCTGCTGCGGGCCGACAGCTTGGCGCGGATGCCGATGAACGGCGCCGCCCCCAGCTCGCGGCTGGCGGCGATGATCCGCTGCACCTCATCGGCCTGTTCGATCACCACCACCGGCCGCCGCCCGAGCCGTCGCGCCAGAATCGCCGTCTCGATGTAGCGCTGGTCCTTGTAGCCGTTGCAGATCAGCAGCGCCTCGGGATCGTCGAGCAGCGACAGGGCGATCAGCAGTTCGGCCTTGCTGCCGGCCTCGAGGCCGAAGTGCCAGCGGCGGCCGCTGTCGACCAGCTGTTCCACCACATGGCGCTGCTGGTTGCACTTGACCGGAAAGACCCCCTGATAGCGGCCGGCGTAGCCGTACTGAACGAAGGCGCGGTCGAAGGCGGCATGCAGGCGTTCGAGCCGATCTTCGAGGATGTCGTCGAAGCGGATCAGCAGCGGCAGCGACAGGTCGCGGCCCTGCAGCTCCTGCACCAGCTCCACCAGGTCAAGGGCGCCGCCGCGGTCCCCGCGGGGCTGCACCAGCACATGGCCGCGGGCGTTGACGCTGAAGTAGGGCTCCCCCCAGCGGTCGAGGCCATAGGTCGCGGCGCTGTCGGCAGGAGTCCAGGGCGGCTGTTGGCCTGCGTTGGCGGATGGGGCGGTCACCACAGGCGGTGGGGGGATCGGCCCTGATTTTGAAGTCTGTGGGCCCCGGGGCGTGGTTCTGGTGCCGGGACGGCGGCTGGCAGCCACCGGCTGCACTTGCCAAGGGGCAGGGCCGCCGCAGACGATGGCTCGCGTCTCCCTGCCTCCCCCGACCCCATGGCCACCGAACGCACCTTCCTCGCCATCAAGCCCGACGGGGTGCAGCGGGGCCTGGTGGGCGAGATCATCGGCCGCTTCGAGCGCAAGGGCTTCAGGCTCGTGGGTCTCAAGCAGCTCACCCCCAGCCGTGAGCTGGCCGAGAACCACTACGGCGTCCACCGCGAGCGGCCCTTCTTCGCCGGTCTTGTCGATTTCATCACCAGCGGCCCCGTGGTGGCCATGGTCTGGGAAGGGGATGGGGTCATCGCCGCCGCCCGCCTGATGATCGGCGCCACCAAGCCCCTCGAGGCGGCCCCGGGCACCATCCGTGGTGACCTGGCGGTGAACATCGGCCGCAATGTCATCCACGGGTCCGATGCCGCCGAGACCGCCGACTTCGAGATCGGCCTCTGGTTCCAGCCCGGCGAGCTCAACGACTGGACCCCGGCCGATCAGGGCTGGCGCACCGAGGGCTGAGGCTCCTGCCCCCGGAACCGGTTCCAGGCGAAGGGCGCCAGAGCGGCGGCCGCCGCCGGAGCACCGGTGCCGGGGGCCAGCGCCGCCCCCAGCCGCTCGGCCGTGATGGCGGCCAGCAGCACGCCGTTGCGATGGTGGCCCGTGGCCAGCCAGAGGCCCGGCACGGGGCTCTCCCCCAGCAGCGGCGCCTCGTCGGGGGTGCAGGGGCGGAAGCCCCACCAGCGTTCCATCGGCGGCCAGCCGGCTGCTTCGGGCAGCAGGTCGGCGAGGCCCGCCTGCAGCTGCCGCTGGCCGGCGGGGGTGAGGCCCTCGCTGAAGCCGGCTTCGGGTTCGCTGGTGGCGCCCACCACCACCAGGCCGTCCTCCCTGGGCACCAGGTAGGTGCCGGGGCCGAACACCACCCGCCGCAGGGCCTGGCGCGGCGCCTGCAGCGACAGCATCTGCCCCTTGACCGGAAACACCGGCAGCTCGGGCAGCAGCCGGGCGCTCCAGGCGCCGCAGGCCAGCACCGCCCGCCGGGCGGCCAGGGTGTGGCGGTCGCCCTCGGCGGTGCGCAGCCGCACCCCCTGCAGGGCCCCATCACCGGCCCGGTCGAGGCCCTCCACCTCGGCCCCTTCGAGAAATTTCACCCCCAGGCGGCTGCAGGCCCGTTCCAGGGCCCGCATCAGCTGCCGGCGGTTGTCGATCTGGCCGTCCTGGCGGAACAGCAGGCCGGCGGTCCAGCGCGGGGCCAGGCCCGGCAGTTCGCGCTCCAGCCCGTGGCGGTCGAGGGGTTCGCCGAACGGGGCCGTGGCGAAGCCGTCGCGGTCGGCGGCCGTGGCAAACGGCACGACGATGCCGCAGGGCCGCAGGCCGCAGGGCAGGCCGCTGTCGGCCTCGATGCGGGCCACCCACTCAGGCACCAGCGCCAGGCTGCGCTGCCCCAGGGTCAGCAGCGGCCCCTGCAGACCTTCGGCGTGGGGGGCCAGCATGCCGGCGGCCACGAAGCCGGCCGCTTCACTGCGGCGCCGGCTCAGCACCTGCACCGTGCAGCCCCGGCGGGCAAGGGCATGGGCCACCGCCAGGCCCATCAGCCCGCCGCCGAGCACCAGGATCGCCGCCGGATCGTCGCCGCCCATCGCCCCCAGGGGTCATGGCCCCATGGTCTCAGCCAGCCCCATAGGATCGGCCGGCGAGGGGCGACGCCACGATGACGGGGGCCAGCACAGCACCAGCCGACTGGGAGGCCGTGATCGGCCTCGAGACCCACGTGCAGCTGGGGACGGCCAGCAAGATCTTCGCGCCGGCCTCCACGGCCTTCGGCGATGACCCCAACACCCACATCGACCCGATCGTGATGGGTCTGCCGGGCACGCTGCCGGTGCTCAACCGCCGGGTGCTCGAGTACGCGGTCAAGGCGGCCCTCGCCCTGAATCTGCACATCGCCGGCCACAGCAAGTTTGACCGCAAGCAATATTTCTATCCAGACCTGCCCAAGAACTATCAGATCTCGCAGTACGACGAACCGATCGCCGAAGATGGCTGGATCGAGGTCGAAGTCGCTGAAAAGGGCAAGGACACGTATCTGAAGCGCATCGGCATCGAGCGCCTGCACATGGAAGAAGATGCCGGCAAGCTGGTGCATGCGGGCAGCGACCGGCTGGCGGGCAGCACCCACTCGCTGGTCGACTACAACCGCGCCGGGGTGGCTCTGGCCGAGATCGTCAGCAAGCCCGATCTGCGCACCGGCCGCGAAGCCGCCGAATACGCCGCCGAGATCCGCCGGATCATGCGTTATCTGGGGGTCAGCGACGGCAACATGCAGGAGGGCTCCCTGCGCTGTGACGTGAACATCTCGGTGCGGCGCGGGCCCGACGCCCCCTTCGGCACGAAGGTCGAGATCAAGAACATGAACTCGTTCTCGGCGATTCAGAAGGCCTGCGAATACGAGATCCAGCGGCAGATCAAGGCCTACGAGACCGGTGAGCCGGTGCGGCAGGAGACGCGGCTGTGGGACGAGGGCAAGCAGCTCACCAAAAGCATGCGCAGCAAGGAGGGATCGAGCGATTACCGCTACTTCCCCGAACCAGACCTCGGGCCGATCGAGGTGAGCGACAGCCAGCGCGAGGCCTGGCGGGCCGAGCTGCCGGAACTGCCGGCCGCCCGGCGCCATCGCTATGCCGAGCAGCTGGGCCTGTCGGTCTACGACGCCCGCGTGCTGACCGACGAACGCCCGATGGCTGATTATTTCGAGGCGGCCGTGGCGGCGGGTGGAGATCCGAAGGGTGTGGCCAACTGGATCACCGGCGACATTGCCGCCCATGTGAATGCCGAGCGGCTCACGTTCGCCGAACTGCCGCTGCAGCCGGCGCAGCTGGCCGAGATGGTGGCCCTGATCGATGACGGTGTGATCAGCGGCAAGATCGCCAAGGAGATCCTTCCTGAGTTGCTGACGGCGGGCGGTTCGCCCCGGGCGATCGTCGAGGCGCGCGGTCTGGGCATGATCAGCGATCCGGCCGCCATCACGGCGATCGTCGATGAACTGCTGGCGGCCCATCCCGACGAGGTGGCGGCCTTCCGCGGCGGCAAGACCAAGCTGCAGGGCTTCTTCGTCGGGCAGCTGATGAAGCGCACCGGCGGCAAGGCCGACCCGAAGCTCTCGAACCAGATCCTCAGCGAGCGGCTGCAGGGCTGAGGGCCGTCTCCACGGCCGTCGCGAGCTCTTCGGAGGTGCCGCGGTTGTCGATCAGCCGGTCGGCCAGCGGGCGCTTGCGGGCCAGGGGCCACTGGGCGGCGATGCGGGCTCGGGCATCGGCTTCGCCGGCCCCGTCGCGGCGCATCAGCCGCTGCAGCTGCTGCTCTTCGTCGCAGTCCACCAGCCACACCTCGCTGCAGAGCCCATCGAGGCCCGCTTCGAACAGCAGCGGCACCATCAGCACCACCACCGGCGCCTCGGTCAGCCGTTCGAGCTCGCCATCGCAGCGGGCCCGCACCAGCGGATGCACCAGCTGCTCGAGCCAGCGCCGTTCGGCGGCATCGTTGAACACCCGGCGGCCCAGGGCCCGGCGGTCGATCGTGGCGGTGTCGCCGGCGATGGCCACCCCGGGGCCGAAGTGCTCAAGCACCGCCCGGGTGGCGGCGCTGCCGGGGGCCAGGGCCTCGCGGGCGTAGGTGTCGGCATCGAGCACGGGCAGGCCGTGATGGTCGGCCAGCAGCCGGCCGACGCTGCTCTTGCCGCTGGCGATGCCGCCGGTGAGCCCGATGCGCCGCTGGGTACCGCGCCAGCGCGGACGGTTGAGCCCTTCCAGCAGCGGTGGCGGCCCCAGCTGGTCGTAACGGAAGCGGGTGCCGTGGCTGGGGGTGGGGCGCTGCGAATAGAAGCGGCTGCCGCGGGGTGGGCGCAGCTGCTGGCTCCAGCCGCTGGCACGGCTGCGCAGCCGCAGCCCCGTCAGCACCAGGGTCTGCTGCCATCCCGGCGCCGTCGACCAGCCGAGACAGGCGCCCACCCCAGGCTCCACCAGGGCAGCCAGCAGCGACCGGAGGGTGGGCCGCAGGGGTGGCGGCCAGTCGTCCAGCAGCATCGCCAGCGTCGCCTCGGCCACCCGTCGGCCCGCGGCGGTGCCGGTGAACACCTGGTCTTCCACCCGGCGGTTGAGGGTCAGCAGGGCGTCGAGGTCGGCGGGCAGATGCTGCAGGCCCATGCCTGCCCCCACCCGCTGCCAGAAGCGGAACAGGGCCTCCTCCTCGGCCGGTGCCAGGGGCCGCCAGCCGTAGCGCGCGAGCCAGCGGATCGGCTCGGCCACAAACGTGCTCAGCACGTAGAGAAAGTCGTCGTTGGCGATGGCATAGCGGCCATGGAGGCGATTGAGCCGCTCGATCAGCTGCCGCCCCTCGTCGCTGTCGGGGCCATGGCGCAGCAGTTCGGCGACCCACAGGCCGGTGTCGTCGTAACGGCGGCGGGGCCGTTGCCCGAATTCGCCGCTGCGGTCCAGCAGGCGGGCGATCGAGGGCACACAGAAGGTCTTGAGCAGCGCCAGTTCGAGGGCGCGGGTGACGTCCCAGGGGAACAGCACGCCGGCCAGCCGATGGCAGACGGCGGCGGCGTCGGCGGCGTCGGCGGCGGTCACGGGGCGGCGGTCACGGGGGTGGGGCGCGGCTCCAGCCTGCCAGTGGGTCGATGGCACCGCAGCCGGGGCAGGATGCCTCCAACTCCCCCGCTGCATCCATGACGTCCTGGCAGCCCGTCCCCGGTGGTGTCACCGCGCCCGCAGGCTTTCTGGCGGCAGGCATCACCGCTGGCCTCAAGGCGAGCGGTCGTCCTGACCTGGCCCTGCTGCTGGCCCCCGAAGGAGCCGTCTGCGCAGGCAGCTTCACCACCAGCCTGGTGCGGGCGGCCAGTGTGGATCTCTGCGCTGACCGGCTGCGGGCCAGCGGCGGTCACGCCCGGGCGGTGGTGGTCAACAGCGGCCAGGCCAATGCCTGCACCGGCGACCGGGGGCTGATCGACAGCCTGCGGATCACGGCGGCCGTGGCCCAGCGGCTGGGGCTGAACGAAGAGGAGGTGCTGATCAGCTCCACCGGGGTGATCGGCGTGCCGATCGCCATGGACCTCCTGCTGGCGGGGCTGGAGCCGCTGCTGCAGGCCCTGGCCCCTGACGGCGGCGCGGCCGCGGCCGGGGCGATTCTCACCACCGACCTGGTCGACAAGCAGATCGCCTTCGAGGCCGACTTCGACGGACGCCGGGTGCGGATCGGGGGCATGGCCAAGGGGTCGGGAATGATCCACCCGGCCATGGCCACCATGCTGGCTTACATCAGCTGCGATGCCGGGGTGCCGGCGCCGGTGTGGGAGGGCATGGTGCGCCGGGCCGTGGACCGTTCGTTCAATGCGATCACGGTCGATGGCGACACCAGCACCAACGACACCGTGCTGGCCTTTGCCGCCGGTGAGCCCCTCGATCCCGCCCGGCACGGGGCCCTCGAGGCGGGGCTGACCCAGGTGGCCCAGCACCTGGCCCGCGCCATCGCCCGCGACGGCGAAGGGGCCACCTGCCTGCTGGCGGTGCTGGTGGAGGGTGTGGCCGATGAAGCAGGGGCCCGCGCCATTGCCCGCACGGTGTGCGGCTCGTCATTGGTGAAATGCGCCGTCCATGGCCGCGATCCCAACTGGGGGCGGATCGTGGCGGCGGCCGGGCGGGCCGGGGTGCCCTTCGATCCCGGGGCGGTGGCCCTCTGGCTGGGGGAGCACCAGCTGATGGCCGCCGGTCAGCCCCTGCCCTTCGATCGGCCGGCGGCATCGCAGTACCTGCGCGAGCGGGCGGCGGGGGCCTACCTGCACGACGACACGGTGCAGATCCGCCTGCGGCTGGGCGATGGCCCTGGCACCGCGACGGCCTGGGGCTGCGACCTGTCGGAGGCCTATGTGCACATCAACGCCGACTACACCACTTAGGACTCCATTTGTGTGTGACAAGATAGGCGCCCCCTTGGTCTCGGGATGGCCGTCCCGTCGCAGCTCCGTCGCCGACAAGCACGGGGTCCATGGCGGCCTTCCCTGGGTACCGGCCAGAGATTGATGGCCTCAGGGCCCTGGCCGTGGTGGCGGTCATCATCAACCACTTCAACAAGGCGCTGCTGCCCAGTGGCTATCTGGGCGTCGACATCTTTTTTGTGATTTCGGGTTACGTCATCACAGCATCTCTGTCGAGGGGCGAGAGCAAAAACCTGGCTGAGTTTTTAAGCCATTTTTATGCGAGACGAATCAAGCGCCTGGTGCCCGCCATGGTGGTGTTTGTGCTGGTCATCAGTGTTCTGATCTGTCTGCTCAATCCCGAGCCTGGGGTGTCGCTGGGCACAGGTCGAATGTCCCTGTTCGGCCTGTCTAATCTTTATCTGCTGAAGCGGTCGACCGATTATTTCGCCCAATCGACCGAGCTGAATCCGTTTCTGCACACCTGGTCCCTCGGCGTCGAGGAGCAGTTCTATCTGCTCTTTCCTTGTCTGGTCTGGGCTTCGGGTTTTGGTCGTCAGGCCAGGGCGGGGGCGCGCCGTCTTTTGCTGTGGGTCGGGCTGCTGTCGCTGCTGTCGCTGGTTGCCTTCGTTCATCTCTATCCCGTCAACCAGCCGGCGGCTTACTTCCTGATGCCGACGCGCTTCTGGGAGATGGCCGCTGGCTGCCTGGTGTTTCTGGCGCTGCAGAACAGTGCCTGCGTTCGAGCCGCGCTGCAGCGCCTGCCGATGGGGCCTGTCGTCATCACCATGCTCGCTGTCATGCTCCTGCCGGTGAAGGCTGCCGTCATGGCAACGCTGGCCATCGTCGCCCTCACGGCCGTGCTGATCGGCGGCCTGCGCAGCGGCACCCCGGCCTTCACCGTCTTCCGCCATCCCCGCGTCGTGGGGGTCGGGCTGATCTCGTACTCGCTTTATCTCTGGCATTGGGGCGTGCTCGCCATCAGCCGCTGGACGATCGGCATTCACTGGTGGACGGTGCCTTTCCAGATCGGGGCGATGGCCCTGCTGGCGATGCTCTCCTTTCGTCTGATCGAGCAGCCTGCCCGGCGGCTGACCATCGCCAATCAACGCCTGATCATCGCCGCCGGAGTGTCTGTCATCGGGGTGTCGGCCTTTGGCTTGTCTGTGCTGGGCAGTCAGTTCAGCCGGCGTCTTTTCTTGCTGGTCAAGAACCCCCACGAAGAATTGATGACGCGGTCACGCAATTACCCCCTCGATCAACCCGTCGACGAACCTCAGTACAGCGGTCGCAACTGTCATCTCGAAAAGACCGCCACGCAGCTCCCTGACGACTGTCGAATCGCCGGCCCGGCGGGGCGCACGGCATTCTTCGTCGGTAACTCCCATGCTGACCACTACCGCGAAACCCACTACCTGCTGGCCCGTGGTCTGGGCCTGACCATCGAAGGCATCACCATGTCGTCGTGCATGCTGCCGGTCGATCCGACCCAGGCCGAGTGCAACGGTCTGCAGCGGCAGGTGACGCAACGGGTGCTGTCGCGGGTGCAACCCAACGACATCGTCGTCGTGTCCAACCGGTTCGTCATCGCCGACGAGCCCACGGGTTGGTTGAAGACCGATGCATCGGTCAGGGCGCTCAATGCCTTCGCCCGCCAGGTGTTCGCCCGCGGCGGTCGGATGGTGCTGATCGGGCCCTCGCCCGAATTCAGCATCGAGTCGCGCCTGTGCACCCGGCTCTGGTTCAGGCCCCAGAACCCGGCCTGTGAAGACACGATCGCGACCTTCCGCAGGGCCCGTCGGGCCGAGACAGCCCGGATGCGCTCCCTTGACCCCCGGATCCTGATCTTTGATCCTCTGCCCGTGCTCTGCCCCGACGGGCGCTGCCGGCTGATCGATGCCGGCAACAGGCCCCTGTATGTGGACAGGGACCACCTGACCGATGACGCCAACCGTCGCTTCATCCATCCGGCGTTTGCGGCGTTTCTGAAGCAGAACGGGCTGGTCGACAACCGGCCGGCGGGCCAGGCGGTTCCCTGATGGCGAGATTCCTCTACCCTGTGAGAAAACTGAGAGTTTCGGCCCTTCGTCATGGCGTCCTCGTCCTCCGGGTCCTCCTCCAAGTCCGCCGTCAGGGACTCCATCGACGACTCTCCCTCCAGGGCGCTGCTGCTGCCCATCGACAGCCTGCTCCAGGCCTACGGCACGGCGGGCCCCAGTACCACCCAGGCCAGGACCCTGCGCACTGGCCTGGCGGATGGCAGTCTGCTCACCGGCCTCAGACAGCAGTTCGAGAAGTCCACGGGCCTATCCGGTGCCGCCATCAACTCACCGGCCCTGCAGACCCTGCTGGGGACCCAGGTGGCCCGGCTTGACCGTCAGCTGGGCGACATCTGGGCCGCGCCCCGGGCCGGGATCATCAACCTGGGCGGCACCGCTTACACCCTTGGATTGTCGGCCGGTTCCACCGGGATCGGCCTGGCGGTCAACAGCCGCCGCTCGCTCACGGGCCCGCAGCTGCTCATCGGTGCCGGCCCGACGGCACCGGTGACCGGTGTCTGGACCTCATCCCGCCTCACGGGTGATGGCGCCAATCAGATCGTGCTGGGTTCGGGCCTGATCGCCGGGGCGGTGACCACGTCCGAGGCCCGCGTCGCCCTCGGCGGCGGTGCCGACGCCGTGCTCGGCCACGCCATCGGCATCGGTGTCGCCAACCAGGGGGAGGTTGACCTTGGCGCCGGCGCTGACCGACTCATCGGCAGTGCCCTCTTCACAGGGGTGGTCAACACCGGCCGCCTGCGGCTCGACGGTAGTCTGCCCCCTAACCCCAGCGGCTCCCAGGACGACGACCTGCTGGGGATCGGGGCGTTCAGCGGGATCGCCAATTTCGGTGCCATCGATGCGTCGGCCGGCACCGACCGGCTGATCGGCGCCTCGGCCGGCACCGGGGTGCTCAACGGGGTCGGGGCACGCATCAGCCTCGGTGCCGGTCGCGACCTGATCGCCGGTGCCGGTCTGGGGATGGCGGTTCAGGCCCTGCAGCCCGGCCGTCGAGCCAGTGCGGGCCTTCCGGAGGAGGTGCTCACCCAGGTCGGTGCGGTGCTGGCCCCCTATGCCAGGGAGACGGCACCTGAGGGGGGCATCGTCAACTTCGGTGCCCTCGACACCGGCGACCACGACGACATCGTCTATGCCGCCGGTGCCATGGCGGCGGTGACGCCCGAGACCACGGCCATCCGCGCGTTCTCGGCCCAGTTCGGCCCCTATGACGGTGTCGCCCTGGTCAATGGCGCCGGTGCCGAACTCAGAACCGGTGCCGGCAGCGACCTGGTGCTGGCTGCGACGGTCGCCAACGATGGCCTCATCGACCTCGGGGATGGTCGCGATGTGCTGCTGGCCCCCGACGGCTTCAGAGGCAGAGGCAGCGTGCGACTGGGTGATGGTGACGACGCCCTGCTCGGCTTCGGTGCCGGCAGCTTCGACTTCGGCTCGGGTGTCGACGGCCTCGGATTGCTGGCCGGCGCCTACCGCCTGCGCCGGGGGGTGCGTCAGTCGGTCGAGATCACCCGCCAGGGTGACACCGCCGTGATGCGCACCTGGAACCTAGAGGCCATCAATGGCGTCAGGATCGGATCCCTGCTGGCCCGGCCCGAAGGTGCCTTCACCGTGGGCACCGCCGCCGGCCAGGTGCCCCTCGCTGTTGCTGGGGCCTTCGACACCACCGCTGCCCTGACCAAGGTCAACGCCCTTCTGGGTTGAGCAAAACACGCCAGGATGGGGGGCCCAGCGCCGACGGGATGGCCCAGGCCCGCCTCCGCCCCCCCCCACCCCATCCCTGGAACCCCCTGCCGCCGCTGCTGCTGGGGTTGAGTTTCGGTCTCGCCTTTGCCATCACCTATCGGCTGCTGGATGGCCGCTTTGCGTCCCTGGTGCGGCTGGGGGAGCGTTTCGAGGTCAAGACCACCCCAGGGGTGGGTCTCGAAAGCCTGCGCATGCGCTACGGCCTGCAGCGGGTGGATCTGCAGGCGCCCCCGCCGGAGCCGGTGGTTCCGGCGCCGGCACCCGAGCCCACGCCCGAGCCCACGCCCGAGCCCATGGCCGAGGCCACGCCCGAGGCCACCGTCGGCCCGTCCCTGCCCCCGCCCTCTGAACCTCCCCTGGCCGACCCGTTGCGCCACAGCTTCGCCCCGCCAGCCGAACACGACGGCCGTGGGGCCGTTGTGCCGGGCCCCGTGCCCACCTTCACCGGCGGGCCGGCCCTGCCCGAGGCCCCACCGTTGTCCGCAGGATCTGCCACAGTCATGCCACCGCCAGCGAACCGGCGATGAGCCGCCCCGAAATGTTGTTGCAGGCCGCCCTCAACCGGTTGGCCGCCCGCGCCGGCGACCAGGCCCTGGAGGCGGCCGCCCAGTTGAGCCTGCTGGCCCAGGAGGCCCCCCAGCGGGTGCAGCAGGAGCTGCAACTGTTCTGGGATGAGGTGCAGCAGGAAGCCCAGCGGCTCGAACGGGACCAGCAGCCCGGGGCGGCACCGCCGGCCGGCGCGTCCGACGGCGACGCTGATCCCCAGCGGCAGATCGATGGCCTGCGGCGCCAGGTGGCCGAGCTCACCCGCCGTCTTGAGGAGCTGGCCTGATGCGCCGGCTGCGCGCCCTGGCGCGGTCGCTGCGCATCTGGAGCGTCGTGGTGCAGCTGCTGGCTCGCCTCTGGTGGGACGGCCGCCCCTGGACCTATCCCGGCGGCCCGACGCCGGAACGGCAGGAGCGGCGCCAGCGGCGGCTGGCGGCCTGGCTGGTGAGCGAACTGCTGGGCCTCGGCTCGGCCTTCATCAAGCTGGGCCAGCTGCTGTCGGCCCGGCCCGACCTGCTGCCGGCGGCCTGGGTCGAGCAGCTCAGCCAGCTGCAGGACCGGGTGCCGGCCTTCCCGTTCCCCCAGGCCGAAGCGCTGCTGGAGGCCGAGCTGGGGCTGCGCTGCCGCGAAATCGTCGAGATTGAACCGGTGCCCCTGGGCTCCGCCAGCCTGGCCCAGGTGCACCGGGCCCAGCTGCGCAGCGGCCGCGATGTGGTGCTCAAGCTGCAGCGTCCGGGGCTCGAGCGGCTGTTCAGGCTCGATCTGCAGGTGATGCAGCAGGTGGCGGCGGTGCTGCAGCGTCATCCCAGCTGGGGCCGCGGCCGTGACTGGGTCGCCATGGCCCGCGAATGCCGACGGGTGCTGCTGCGCGAGCTCGATTTTCGCCTCGAGGCCGAACATGCCGCCCGATTCCGGCAGCAGTTCCTCGACGACGAGGGGGTGCGCATTCCCGCGGTGGTGTGGGAACTGAGCAGCGAACGGGTGCTCTGCCTCGATTGCCTGCCCGGCATCAAGATCACCGACCGCGAGAGTCTGGTGGCCCGCGGCATCGACCCGTCACAGGTGGCCGAGAAGGGCGCCGCCAGCTATCTCAAGCAACTGGTGCGCTTCGGCTTCTTTCATGCCGATCCCCACCCCGGCAACCTGGCGGTCGCCGATGACGGCGCCCTCATCTACTACGACTTCGGGATGATGGGCCAGGTGAGCCCCCGCCTGCGCAACCGCATCGGTTCGATGGTGCGGGCGGCGGCGGCGAGGGATGCCGCGGGGCTGGTGCAGGAGCTGCAGGCGGCCGGGGTGATTGCCGCCGGCATCGACCCCGGGCCGGTAAGGCGGCTGGTGCGGGTGATGCTCGACGAAGCGCTGACGCCCCCCTTCAGCGGCAATGTGATCGAGCGGCTGTCGGGGGACCTCTACGACCTGGTGTACGGCCAGCCGTTCCGCCTGCCCCCCGAGCTGATCTTCGTGATGCGGGCCCTGTCGACCTTCGAAGGGGTCGGCCGCAGCCTCGACCCGGGCTTTAGCCTCATGGCCATCGCCAAGCCCTACCTGCTGCCGCTGATGACCTCCAGTGGAACCGGGCCGTCAGACCTGTTCAACGACCTGTCGCGTCAGGCGGTGCAGGTGAGCAGCCGCGCCCTCGGCCTGCCCCGTCGCCTCGATGAGGGGCTGGCCCGCCTTGAGCAGGGGGATCTGCAGCTGCAGGTGCGGGCCGGTGAAACCGATCGGCTGCTGCGGCGGTTGTCTCTGGCCCAGCAGAGCAGCGGTCAGTCGTTTCTGCTGGGGGCCCTGGCCCTGGCGGCGGCCCTGCTGGCGGCCAGCAGCCGCCCGGCCCTCACGGCGGTGCCCCTGGTGCTGGGGCTGCCGGTGGGGCTGGGGTGGCTGCGGCTGCAGGGCCGCCTGGCCCGAGACGGCCGTCTCGACGGCCTCAGTTCAGCTGGCCCTGGGGCGTGAGCTGATCGACCAGGCCCGGCAGGGTCTTCGCCAGAAAATCAGAGGCGTGGGCGGGGTCAATGCCCATGCGGGCGGCCAGCTCCTTCACCTTGTCGTTGCCCAGCACCGCCTCGATCTGCTGGGGGGTGATGGTCTGGTTGGCGCCGGTGCTCACCCAGCTGCTGAACACGTCGCTGGCGCCGCCTTTCTGGAACTTGTCGGCCAGACCGGTGACACCGCCGTTGGCGTTGAGGAAGTCATTCAGCATGGGCGCCTTGTCACCGGCCACAGCCGTGACCACACCGCTGATCAGAGAGTCAAGAAGTGCCATGGGGGGATGTGCATCACCGGCAGCGTATGCAGCGACCGCTGAGGTTGAACAGGGATGGAAGCTGAAGGGCCGATCTCAGCACTCCTCTGGACGGAACACGGAGTTCCAGGTCAGGCCGTAGTTCTGAAGCTGCCCGTCGCTGGGGAATTGTGGACTGCCTGGCTCAGTAGGCTCGCTACCCCACAGAAGAAGTTGATACAGCAGATCGAGGCAGAATGGTCCCTGGAAGTAGCCGCCGTGGGAGTCAAGCTTTTTGGTGATGAAATGCTGAATGAGCGTCTGCAGGTAGCGCTGGATTGTCCCTCTTCCGCAACCCGATGCCGCCAGCCTGGGGCTGTACAGTCTGGCCATGTCGGTTGACGCGTTGTCGGCTTGCTTGTTCTGAAAGATCCGGATCAGCTCTTCGTGTTTCTGGCTAGGATCTTTTTTGCTCTTCATGAGTTCAAAGACATCCTGGAGATCGCGATAGTCTGTGCAATTGATGATTCTCAGTTCTGCGCCGTCAGCCAGTCGAGCGTAGAAGGGCTGGTCGGCAATGCGGTTGAACCTTGTTAGGCCGAGCCCGCTGCGCAGCCCATGGAATCCAAGCTCTCGGAAGCTGACGCGATGTCTTCCGTGCCGTTGAATCGATTCGCTCGGACCATCGCTCGCGCTTCCAGTGTCAACGATGTTGCCCAGTCGGTAGCCGCCCTGTCGGGTTTCTGATGGGAAGACGAAGAAGTTGGCCAGGGTGGAGGCCAGCCTCAAGACCATGTCGGCATCGTTGCTGAAGATGAACACTTCTTTGAATCGCCGCAAGGAGGCCAGCAAGGCATTGGATCGTCCACTGCTCAGTTCCCAGATCGGAATGTCTGGTGCCGCCAGCACGAGTTGCCCCAGGGTGAACAAGGTGCCAATCCTTCGCAGGTCGTTCTGTTCCTGTTTCGTTGGTGTAGATGTAGGGGCTCCGCAAGGATCAACCTCGGCGAATGGGCCAAAGCTTTGATCGAGATGTCGCATCGCTGCCGGGTCAAAGACATTGCACAATGTGCGTACGAGCTGGGTGGACACAAAACAGCCCATGCTATGGGCCATGATGTTCAGCTCCACGTCAGCCTCTTGGTCTGAATCCTTGATGGTCTCTTCGTGGGTTGACTTGATCAGTCTGTGCATCCAGCGCACAAGCTCAACCCCGTCGTACACCCCGTAGCCCGCTGCTCGCTCGCGATCGCGGAAATAGGTGACCTGTCGCAGCAGCAAGAGGGTGCCAACAAGTCCAATCAGGCCTCCACAAACAAAAGGCCACCCGCAGATGCCAGCGATCACTGCCAGCAGCAGCACCAGCCAAAGGGCCATCGGCATGGCTCGCAGGGACCCGATCACAGGCAGCGACAAGGCATGCTCGGAGGGCCAGCTGTAATCAATGAAAATGACGTAATCGTCCAAGGGGACAGGCTCCTCACGTTCACCGCCTGAGGGAATTCTGTTCAGGTCAGCATTGAACTTGGCGTCGCTGATCTCGTAGGCGTTGCTTGCAAAGGTCAGCAGTGGAGTGCTGTAGCCATGGATATTAAGGGCGAGCTTGATCAGCGGTTTGGGTGCGTTCGTGCCGAGCCTGTCTGGAGTGGCCTGATGCTGTTCGTGGTGTTGAAGAAAGGCACGCAGATGATCGCGCAGCTCTTCAATGGCGCTGTTGGACTGATCGAGGAGAGACTTCGGCAGCGTGCCTGAAGACAGAGCAGGCTCCTCGGCGTTGTCTGGTGCTGTGCTGCGCACCAGCAGGTGAAAGGTGTTGGGGCCGAGTTGATGGTTGTGCTTCACAACCATCAACTGTCTGAATGTCCTCTTTCGCGATGTGTTGATAACGCTTGATCCCTGGGCTTCGTTGAAATCCATCAAAGGGAGAGCTACGCACTGTGGTTGCCTGGCAACCATCCGGTGCTGCCGCTGCTGACGACGCTCCGACGTTCAGCATTGGACGGTTGGGCCCTGCGCCCCTCAGCCCCGGCCCCGGGGGCCGCGGCCGTCGCGGGCGGCATAGATGGCCTGGCCGCCGAGTTCGTCTTCGATGCGCAGCAGCTGGTTGTACTTGGCAACCCGTTCGCTGCGGCTGAGGGAGCCGGTCTTGATCTGGCCGGCGCGGGTGGCGACCGCCAGGTCAGCGATGGTGGTGTCTTCGGTCTCGCCGCTGCGATGGCTGATGACGCTGGTGTAACCGGCCCGGCCCGCCAGGTCGATGGCCTGCAGGGTCTCGGTCAATGAGCCGATCTGGTTCACCTTGATCAGGATCGAATTGGCCACCCCCAGGTCGATGCCGCGCTGCAGCCGGGCGGTGTTGGTCACGAACAGGTCGTCGCCCACCAGCTGCACCGTGCGGCCCAGCCGTTCGGTGAGGATCTTCCAGCCCTCCCAGTCGTCTTCGGCGACGCCGTCCTCGATCGAGACGATCGGATAGCGGCTCACCAGCTGCGCCAGCTGGTCGACCATCTCGGCGCTGGTGTAGCTGCCGCCGCCGAAGGCGTAGCGGCCGTCCTTGTAGAACTCGGTACTGGCCACATCGAGGGCGAGGGAGATCTGCTCACCCGGCTTGTAGCCGGCCTTCTCGATCGCCTGCACCAGCAGTTCACCGGCGGAATCGTTGCCCAGGTCGGGGGCGAAGCCACCCTCGTCGCCGACGGCGGTGCTGAGGCCCTGGCTGCCGAGCAGACCCTTGAGGGTGTGGAACACCTCTGCACCCCAGCGAAGGGCCTCGCGGAAGCTGTCGGCCCCGTGGGGCACGATCATGAACTCCTGGAAGTCGAGGTTGTTGGCGGCGTGGGCGCCGCCGTTGATCACGTTCATCAGCGGCACCGGCAGCACCGTGGCGCTGGGGCCCCCCAGGTAGCGGTACAGGGGCAGACCGACGCCGTTGGCGGCCGCCCGGGCCACCGCCAGGCTCACGGCCAGCACGGCATTGGCCCCCAGGGACGACTTGTTGTCGCTGCCGTCGAGTTCGGCCATGGCCGCATCCACGGCCCCCTGGTCGAGCGCGCTGAGGCCGCAGAGGGCCGGGGCGATGCGTTCTTCGATGTTGGCCACCGCCTGGGTCACACCCTTGCCGAAGTAGCGGCCCTTGTCGCCGTCGCGCAGTTCATGGGCCTCGTGGGCGCCGGTGCTGGCACCGCTGGGCACGATCGCCCGGGCGCTGGCCCCGCCTTCGAGCAGCACCTCGGCCTCGACCGTCGGTGTGCCGCGCGAATCGAGCACCTCCCGCGCCACCACCGTGTCGATCACCAGGTCGAGAGAGTCGAACACAGGGCCAGTCGCATGGATCCCGGCATTATCCACAGCGGCCCGTCACAATGGCCGCAGCGAACGAGACAGCGGCGATGCGCCTGTTGCACACCATGCTGCGGGTGGGAGACCTGGAGCGGTCCCTGCGCTTCTACACCGAAGTGCTGGGCATGCAGCTGCTGCGCCGGCGCGACTATCCCGAAGGCCGTTTCACCCTGGCCTTTGTGGGCTATGGCCCCGAGAGCGAGCAGGCCGTGATCGAGCTCACCCACAACTGGGACACCGCCAGCTATGAGCTCGGCAGCGGCTACGGGCATATCGCCCTCGGGGTCGACGACATCCACGGCACCTGCGCCGCCATCGCCGACCGTGGCGGCCGCGTCACCCGCCCCCCCGGCCCGATGAAGCACGGCAGCACCGTGATCGCCTTCGTCGAAGATCCGGATGGCTACAAGGTGGAACTGATCCAGCTCCGACCCCCTGCCGATGCGGCCGCCTGACACCGCCTTCAGCCTCACCCGCGAACCCGAGCGGTTCGGCGACCTGGCCTGGGACCTGCTGCTCGATGCCGAGGAGCGGGCCCGGCGCTGGCGCCACGCCGAGATGGACGTGGAGCACCTGTTTCAGGCGCTGCTGCAGGACAGCCGCTGCCGGGACCTGGTGCAGCGTCTCGACCTCGACGGCGACCGGCTGCTCGATGCCCTCGACGACGTCTGCAGCGCCAATCCGCCGCGGCCGGGCCGGGAGCTGTACGTGGGCGATGCCCTCGAAGATCTGCTAGACGCCGCCGATGACGAACGCCAGCGCCAGGGGGCGCCGCGCATCGAGCTGAGCCATCTGCTGCTGGCCCTGGCCGACGAACCGCGGGTGGCCGGGGGCCTGCTGCGGGCCCAGGGCTGCGTTCGTGAGCGGATCCTGCAGGCCCTAAACGCTGCGGCCCCTGCGGCGGCTTTTCCCCCCATCCCTGCCCCCACCCCCACCCCGACCGCTGCCCCGGTCGCCGTCCCGGGTCCCGCCACCGCCGCCGCGGTTTCTTCCGACACCGGGGCACCCCCCGGCGCCCTCGACCAGTACGCCCGCGACCTCACCGACCTGGCCCGCCAGGGCCGCCTTGACCCGGTGATCGGCCGGGATGCCGAGATCCGGCGGCTGATCCAGGTGCTGAGCCGCCGCAGCAAGAACAATCCGGTGCTGATCGGCGAACCGGGGGTCGGCAAGACCGCCCTGGCTGAGCTGCTGGCCCAGCGCATCGTCGCCGGGGAGGTGCCCGACTTTCTGCGGGGTCGGCGTCTCATGTCGCTGGACCTCGGCGCCCTGATCGCCGGGGCCAAGTTCCGCGGACAGTTTGAGGAACGCCTGCGTCAGGTGCTCGAGGAGCTGGGCGACGGCGATGGGGTGGTGCTGTTCATCGACGAGATCCACACCCTGGTGGGCGGTGCCGACCGCACCGGGGCCGATGCCGGCAGTGTGCTCAAGCCTGCCCTCGCCCGGGGGGAGCTGCGCTGCATCGGCGCCACCACCATCGATGAATACCGGCGGAGCCTCGAACGCGATCCGGTGCTCAACCGCCGTTTCCAGCAGCTGCTGATCCGCGAGCCGTCGGCCGATGAATCCCTCGAGATCCTGCGGGGGGTGCGGGAGCGCTACGAGCTGCACCATGGCGTCACCATCGGCGACGACGCCCTGATCGCCGCCGTCAGGCTGGCCGACCGCTACCTCAGTGACCGCTGCCTGCCCGACAAGGCCATCGATCTGATCGATGAGGCCGCGGCCGAGCTGAAGATGCAGGCCACCTCGAAGCCGGCGGCGGTGGAGGCCGCCGAGCTCGAGCTGCGGCGGGTCGAGCAGGCCCTGCTGGCGGCCGAGGCGGCCCCGCTGGAGGAACGGGTGGCCTGCCAGCAGCGGCGCCACGCGGCCCTCGACCGGCTCGAGCAGCTGCAGGACCGCTGGCAGCGGGAGCGGCAGGAGCTGCAGGACCTGCGGGATCTGCAGCAGCAGGAGGATGAGCTGCGCCATGCAATCGCCGAAGCCGAGCGCCTCACCGACTGGGAGGAGCGCGCCCGGCTGCAGGTGGAGCTTGAACACGACGTGCAGCGCCGGCGGTTGGATCTGGAGCAGCGGCTGCTCGACGGGGACCGGCTGTTGTGCGATCAGGTGCGCGCCAGTGACATCGCCGATGTGGTGGCCCGCACCACCGGCATTCCCATCCAGCGCCTGCTGGCGGGGGAACGGCAGAAGCTGCTCGAGCTGGAGCAGCGCCTGGCCGAGAAGGTGCTGGGCCAGCCCGAGGCCGTGGCGGCCGTGGCGGCGGCGATCCGCCGGGCCCGGGCCGGCATGAAGGATCCGCGCCGACCGGTGGGGTCGTTTCTGTTCCTGGGCCCCACCGGTGTCGGCAAGACAGAACTGGCCCGCACCCTGGCGGCGGCCCTGTTCGACGAGGAGGAGGCGTTGGTGCGCCTCGACATGTCGGAGTTCATGGAGCGCAACGCCGTGGCCCGTCTGATCGGTGCCCCTCCGGGCTATGTGGGGTACGAGGAGGGCGGCCAGCTCACCGAGGCGGTGCGGCGGCGCCCCTACGCCGTGGTGCTGCTCGATGAGGTCGAGAAGGCCCACCCGGATGTGTTCAACCTGCTGCTGCAGGTGCTCGACGATGGGCGCCTCACCGATTCCCAGGGCCGCAGCGTCGATTTCCGCCAGACGGTGGTGGTGATGACCAGCAACCTGGCCAGCCGGGCGATCCTGGGGCACGGCCGCGACGGGGACCGGGCGGCCCTGGAGGCGGCCGTCGAGCGCAGCCTGCTGGAGCAGTTCCGCCCCGAGTTTCTCAACCGCATCGACGAACGCATCTGCTTCCGGCCGCTGGCCCCGGCCGATCTCGAGCCGATCGTGCGGCTGCAGCTGGAGGGCCTGGCGGAATTGCTGCGCGAGCAGGGGCTGACCCTCGCAGTTGAAGAGCCGGTGGTGGCCTGGTTGGCGCGCGAGGCCTATGACCCTGAGTACGGCGCCCGGCCCCTGCGGCGCCTGCTGCGCCGCGCCCTCGAGAATCCGCTGGCCACCGAACTGCTCGAAGACCGCTTCAGCGGCGCCCGTGGTGTGGCGGTGCGCCTCGTCGACGAACAGCCCCGCTTCCAGCCCATTCTGTAGGGTGTTCGTTTGTCGCTGTACCTGCGCGGGGTCCTGTGGTCTTCAGCCAGCCCAACAAACCTGGTGAGCCCAGCGCCCCCGAGGGGACTCTCCTCGATCCGGGAGCGGTGGCCGAGGCCCCGGCGGCCGGCGGACCGCCACCGTCGCCCCAGGCCCCTCCTCCGGCCAACCCGGTCGAGGCCACCCTCGCCGAACTGCAGCGCGTCGTGTGGCCCAGCCGCCAGCAGCTGATCAGCGAATCGCTGGCGGTCCTGCTGATGGTGACCCTGTCGGCGGCGGCCATCGCCTCCCTTGATCGCTTCTTCCACTGGCTGTCCAGGGCCATCTTCCGTTGACTGATTCCGTCTTCCCCACCGTGTCCGATCCCGACGAGCTGATCGACCTCCCCCCCGAGGCGCCCGCCGATGCCCAGGCTCCGGCGATCGACGAGGAGGGGGCGGCGCGCCCGGCCGTGGCCCGCTGGTATGCCGTGCAGGTGGCGTCGAGCTGCGAGAAGAAGGTCAAGGCCACCCTCGAGCAGCGGGCGGTGACCCTGGGGGTGTCGAACCGGATCCTCGAGATCGAGATCCCCCAGACGCCGGCGGTCAAGATCAAGAAGGACGGCTCCCGCCAGAGCAGTGAAGAAAAGGTCTTCCCCGGTTATGTGCTGATCCGCATGGTCATGGATGAGGACACCGAGCAGGCGGTGCGCAGCACGCCCAACGTCATCAACTTCGTCGGCCATGAGGAGCGTCGCACCACCGGTCGCGTCCGGGGCCGCATCCGCCCCCGACCCCTGAGCACCAGCGAGGTCAACCGCATCTTCAAGCGGGCCCAGGAGAAGAAGCCCGTGGTCAAGGTCGACCTGTCCGAGGGCGACAGCATCACCGTCACCGCCGGACCGTTCAAGGACTTCCAGGGCGAGGTCATCGAAATCTCGGGCGATCGCAGCAAGCTCAAGGCTCTGCTGTCGATCTTCGGCCGGGAGACCCCCGTCGAGCTCGAGTTCACCCAGATCAGCAAGGACAACTGACTTGCCACCGGGGCCGCCCCGCTGCGGGGGGCGGCCATCGACGGCCTTGTGCCGTCCCGGCGCCCCCAGGGGCTTCCGCAGCACCGTTCCGTGTCACCGTCCGATGGCCAAGAAAGTCGTTGCCGTCATCAAGCTGGCCCTCCAGGCCGGCAAGGCAAACCCGGCGCCACCCGTGGGCCCTGCCCTCGGTCAGCACGGGGTCAATATCATGGCGTTCTGCAAGGAGTACAACGCCCGCACCCAGGAGAAGGCGGGCTATGTGATTCCGGTGGAGATTTCGGTCTTCGAAGACCGCAGTTTCACCTTCATCACCAAGACTCCGCCCGCTTCCGTGCTGATCAGCAAGGCGGCTGGCATCGAGAAAGGCTCCGCCAAGTCGTCGAAGGACAGTGTCGGCTCCATCAGCCGCGCCCAGCTCGAGGAGATCGCCAAGACGAAGCTCCCCGACCTGAACTGCACCAGCGTCGAGTCCGCCATGCGGATCATCGAAGGCACCGCCCGCAACATGGGCGTGGCCGTGAACGACTGATCCCGTCCGCTCCATCCATCCTGTTCCTCTGCCGGGGGAGAAGGCTCCGCCTTCGTCTGCACCCCTTGATCCCATGAAGACCATCTCCAAACGCTTCAAGGCCGCCCAGGCCGTCATCGAACCCCGCGCCTATTCGCCCCTCGAGGCGGTGGCGCTGGTGAAGAGCAACGCCACGGCGAAGTTCGATGAAACCCTCGAGGCCCATGCCCGCCTGGGCATCGACCCCAAATACACCGACCAGCAGCTGCGCACCACCGTGGTGCTGCCCAAGGGCACCGGTCGCACCATCCGCATCGCCGTCATCACCCGCGGTGAGAAGGTGGCCGAGGCCAAGGCCGGCGGCGCCGATCTGGTGGGCGATGAAGACCTCGTCGAGACCATCGCCGGTGGCGCCATGGACTTCGACCTGCTGATCGCCACCCCCGACATGATGCCCAAGGTGGCGAAGCTCGGTCGGGTGCTCGGTCCCCGCGGTCTGATGCCCAACCCCAAGACGGGCACGGTCACCACCGACATCGTCGGCGCCATCACCGAATTCAAGGCCGGCAAACTCGAGTTCCGTGCCGACCGCAGCGGCATCGTGCACGTGCAGTTCGGCAAGGCCAGCTTCAGCGCCGATGATCTGCTCGAGAACCTCAAGGCCGTCCAGGAGACCGTGGACCGCAACAAGCCCAGCGGTGCCAAAGGCCGCTACTGGCGCAGCCTCTACATCACCTCGACCATGGGCCCCTCGGTGGAGGTGGATGTGACGGCGCTGCAGGACCTCAAGTTCGAGGGTTGATCCTGCCGTGACCATCACCTGATAGGGTGATGGATTCCAGGGTGTCCTGGATTGGGCCTTGCGCCCAGGACGACCGCGATCTCCCCCGGCCTGGCCTGAGGGGATCGCGGTTGCCCCCGCCGAAGACAGCAGGTGTGTTCAGCCGCTGGTGTTTCACCGCCGACTGGCCCATAAACCCTGCCGAGGCCTGCGCAACGATTCACCCGCCCAGCGGGTGCGGATCGGTGTTGCGGCCTGTTGACGGTTCGCAATGCCCGCTTGTTCTTCCGATCCGTACCGAACCATGGGCCGCTCACTGAAGGACAAGCAACAGATCGTCGAGGAGCTCAAGGAGCTGCTCGATGGAGCCGCGATGGCTCTCGTTCTCGATTACCAAGGCCTCTCCATCAAGGAGATGGGCGACCTGCGTGGTCGTCTGGCTGCGGCCAACGGCGTCTGCAAGGTGACCAAAAACACCTTGATGCGCCGCGCCATCGAGGGCGACAGCGACTGGGCCAACCTTGATCCGCTGCTCAGCGGCACCAATGCCTTCGTGCTCGTCAGGGGCGATGTCGGCGGTGCCGTCAAGGCGGTGCAGTCCTTCCAGAAGGACAGCAAGAAGTCGGAACTGAAGGGGGGCCTCTTCGAGGGGCGTCTTCTCAGCCAGGACGACATCAAGGCCATCGGTGATCTCCCCACCCGGGAGGTGCTCATCGCCCAGATCGCCGGAGCGATCAACGCCGTCGCCACCAAGGTGGCCGTCGGCATCAACGAGGTTCCCTCCGGCCTCGCCCGGGCCCTCAAGCAGCACGCCGAAGGCGGCGCCAGCTGACGACTCCCGTTTCACCGTTCTGTTGCTTTTCCTGCCATGTCTGCCAAGACCGACCAGATTCTCGAATCCCTCAAGACCCTCACGCTTCTCGAAGCTTCCGAGCTCGTCAAGCAGATCGAAGAGGCCTTCGGCGTGTCCGCTGCCGCCTCCGCCGGCGCCGTGATGATGGCCGCCCCTGCCGCCGCCGCTGAGGCCGTCGAAGAGAAGACCGAATTCGACGTCATCCTCGACGGCTTCGATGCCGCCGCCAAGATCAAGGTGCTCAAGGCGGTGCGCGAAGCCACCGGCCTGGGTCTGGCCGAGGCCAAGACCCTCGTCGAGTCGGCCCCCACGCCCGTCAAGGAGGGCATCGCCAAGGAGGCCGCCGAGGAGCTCAAGAAGTCCATCGAAGAGGCCGGCGGCAAGGTCACCATCAAGTGACCCTCTGACGCGCCTGCGCCATTCACCCCCGCTGCGGCGGGGGTTTTTTGTGGCACACCTGCTGCGGCCTGGCCCGGGACCGGCCGTGGGCGGGCAAAAAAAAGCCCCGCGAAGCGGGGCGGAATGGGCTGATGACAGCTCAGGAGTCTTGCCTTGTTTCGACCCTGACGTCTTCAGCTCTCCTCACACAAGATCAAACTATTCCTTCGGCGAAAAATTGCCAGCCCCCTGGTGGACGGTTGCCCGGGCGGCCGAGGGCTGGCCGGGTGGGTAGGGTCGGCCCATGGCCGATGACCCTCGTCAACCCGTGGTGGTGGCCGCCGCCTGTGATGGCGCCTGCAGCGGCAACCCGGGCCCGGGCGGCTGGGGGTGTCTGCTGCGCTTCGACGACGGCAGCGTCGAAGAGCTGGGCGGTGCCGACCCCAGCACCACCAACAACCGCATGGAGCTGACGGCCTGCCTGGCGCTGCTGCAGCGCCTGCAGGACCTGCCGCGGTCGCCCGATCTGCGCATCCGCACCGACAGCCGTTACCTGATCGATGGCTTCAGCCGTTGGATCAACGGCTGGAAACGCAAGGGCTGGCGCACGGCCTCCGGGTCGCCGGTGCTCAACCGGGACCTCTGGGAGGCCCTCGATGCCGCCCGCCTGCCGGGGGTGACCCTCGAGCATGTGCGGGGCCACAACGGTGATCCCGACAACGAACGCTGCGATGCCCTCGCCGTGGCCTGGAGCCGCGGCCAGCAGCCCCCTCCGGCGCCGCCGCCCACCGATCCGCCCACCGATCCGCCGGCCGATGGGGCACCGCCATCGCTGCAGCGGCTGCTCAGCCGGCTGGAGCTGGCCGATCGCCTGGCCAGCGGTGGCTATGGCCTCAGCCTGGTGGAACTGGCCCAGCTGGTCGAGCAGCCCCTGAGCCGGCTGGAGCAGCGCC
The DNA here is from genome assembly GCA_903871775.1 of uncultured cyanobacterium. Classification (GTDB taxonomy): domain Bacteria; phylum Cyanobacteriota; class Cyanobacteriia; order PCC-6307; family Cyanobiaceae; genus CAIQIA01. Next base: position 143,210 of record CAIQIA010000007.1, on the reverse strand, counting down.
AGGAGCCGTGGCGCTGGCGCGACTGGCAGGTCGAACCCCTCGGGGAGGGCCGCTGGCGTCTGCGGTCTTCTCCGCCATGACCCTCACCCCCCTGCCACCACCGGCCGACGGCTGGCAGCGTCTGCTGGGCCCCTGGCTGGCCCGTGACGACGGCGCAGACGCCGAATGGTTGAGCCAGATGAGCCTGCAGGCCCTGGCCAGCCTCAGCCGTCGCCGCCACAACCCCCTGCTGCGGCTGCCGATCGCGGCCCTCGCCAGCCGCCTGCAGCGTTCGGATGCCCGCCTGGCCCAGACCCTCTTCGGCTGCCACTTCAGCAATCCCGTGGGCCTGGCCGCAGGGTTCGACAAGAACGGTGTGGCGGCGGGGGTGTGGCATCTGTTCGGGTTCGGCTTCGCCGAACTGGGCACCGTCACGGCCCTGCCCCAGGAGGGCAACCCGCGGCCGCGGCTGTTCCGCCTGGCCCGCGAGCAGGCGGCCCTCAACCGCATGGGCTTCAACAACCTCGGGGCCGAGGCGGTCCGGCAGGGGTTGCTGGCCCAGGCGCTGCCGCCACCGGGCCAGCGGCCGGCGGTGCTGGGGCTGAACCTCGGCAAGTCGCGCAGCACCCCCCTCGAGCAGGCCCCCGACGACTACGCCCGCTCGCTGGCGGCCCTGGCGCCGCTGGCCGATTACGTGGTGATCAACGTGTCATCACCGAACACCCCTGGCCTGCGGGAGCTGCAGGACGACGCCCCGCTGCGGCGGCTGGTGGAACGGCTGCGGCAGCAGCCCGCCTGTCCGCCGATGCTGGTCAAGATCGCCCCCGATCTGGCGGATGACGCCCTCGACGCGGTGGTGAGCCTGGCCTTCGAGGAGGGGCTTGCGGGGGTGATTGCCACCAACACCAGCCTGGATCGCCTGGGGCTGGAGCAGCGGCGGCTGCTCCAGACGGGTCGCTGCCTCGCCGACGAGCCCGGCGGCCTCAGCGGGGCCCCCCTGCGGCCGCGGGCCCTGGCGGTGCTGCGGCGGTTGCGCGCCTCGGCCGGCCCCGGGCTGCCGCTGATCGGGGTCGGCGGCATCGACAGCGCCCAGGCGGCCTGGGAGCGCATCGCCGCCGGGGCCAGCCTGGTGCAGCTCTACACGGGCTGGATTTACCGCGGCCCAGAGCTGGTGCCTCGGGTGCTCGAGGGTCTGCAGCAGCAGCTCGACCGCCATGGCCTGCCGTCGCTGGCGGCGGCGGTGGGTTGCGAGCTGCCCTGGCGGGAGGCCTGAGGCCCACCTAGCCTCGGCACAGCCCCTGCCAGCGCCTTGGTCGCCGGTTTCGTGCAGAACCTGGCCGACCGGATCGCGCCCCTGCGCAACGAACTGGTGCGGCCGTTCCAGCGCGAACGGCTCAGCCTTGCGTTGGCCGATGACCGCCTCGAGGTGCTGGTGGTGCGCCGCGAAGACCCGCGGCTGCGGCTGCTGGCCTGGCTCGAGGCGCCGTTGCCGCCGGGCATCAGCCGCGATGGATCCCCTGAACTGGGCGATGCCCTCGGCGATCTGCTCGGTGATCTGCTGCTGCAGGGCGGGTTGCCGGCGGTGCCTGGCGGATCGGCGGTGCTGTCGGCGGCGGCGGCCCCCGTGCGAACGCTGCTGCTGCCGCCCGATCTGCAGGCCGCCGCCGATCCCGAGGCCCTGGGCGACTGGTTGCGGCTGCAGCCCGATGGGCTGCCCCCCCTGGCCGACCACGAGCTCGCCCTGGCGCCGCTGCCGCTGCCCGACGGCTGGGCCCTGGCCTGCCTGCCCCGGCCGACCCTCGAGCGCTGGCTGCTGATGTTCGCCGGGGCGGGGCTCGAGCTGCATGGCCTCGAACCCGAGCTGTGTGCGGCCCGACGGGCGCTGGTGACGCCGCTCGATCCGCCCCGGGGTGGGTTGCTCGAGCTGCGGCCGCAGCTGGGTAGCAGCCGTCTGCTGCTGTGGAACGACGAAGCCCCGCTGGTCGATGCGGTGGTGGATGGTGTCGATGCCGAGGCCCTGACGCCCTGGCTGGAGCAGCTGGCGGTGGCGCTGCAGCGCCGCGATCCGGGCTGGGCCACGGCGGTGCTGGGGTGGCTGGTGCACGACGCCGATGGGGTGACGGTGCTGCCGCGGGCGCCCCGGGGCTGGGAGCTGCGGCCCGCCGATCCCCTGGCCCATCCGGCCGTGGTGGTTGATGACGCCTTTGAGGCGCCGGCGCCCGAGCGGCTGCTGCGTCCCCTGGGCCTGGCCCTGCGGGAGCTGGTGCCATGAGGCTCGACCTGCTCGAACTCCGCCGGCGTCAGCTCGGCGTTGCCGACGACCGGCTGCTGCCGGTGGCACCGCTGCTGCGGCGGGGGGGCCTGCTGGGTCTGGCCCTGCTGGCGGTGCCGCTGGTGCTGGTGTTGCTGCTGCTGTGGCGTCAGCGCTGGCTCGAGGCGCGCATCAGCGAGGTGCAACCGCTGGCCGACCGCAGTGCGGCGATCCGTGCGGAGGCCGAGGGGCTGCGTCGCCGGGCCCGCAGCCTGCAGGCGGCCAACCGCAAGCTGACCGATGCGTTGCTGGCGGTGCGGTCGAGTTCGGCCCTGCTCACCGAGCTGGCGGCCCTGACCCCGGTGGGGGTGCAACTGACCGGCACCACGGTCGCCCCCGCATCGCTCGAGCTCGAGGGTGTGGCCTACGACCCCAATGCATTCATCCGCCTCAATGCCCTGCAGCTGGCCCTGCAGCAGGCGTCGTTCGCCCAGCCCGGCGGGGTGACGCTGCGGCAGGCCCTGCGGCAGCAGCGCAGCGACCTGATCGGCTTCAGGCTGGCGACCGACCTGCGGCCTGACCCGCCGACCCCCACCCCCGAGGCTTTGCGGGCCCTGGGGGCCGAAGGCATGGCGCGCCGGGTGGAACTGCTGCGGCAGGAGGGGTTGATCAGATGACCAACTTTCAGCCGCGGCCGACCCTGCCCCTGGGGCTCACCAGTGAGCGGCTGCTGGTGCTGACCCCGGCCCTGGCCGGGGGCCTGCTGAGTGTGGTGCTGCTGGCGGCGATGGTGGTGCCCCTGCTGCGGGGGATGCTGCAGCGGCAGGACCAGCTGGAACAGCTGCAGCAGCAGGCCGACGCGCTGCCCCAGAACCTGCGGTTGAGCGCCCGGGCGCGGCTTGATCTCGACACCGCCGAACGGCAGCAGCAGCGGCTGCTGCAGCTGGTGGCCGGCACGGGGCAGCTCGACACGCTGCTGACCCAGCTGGGGGCCGAGGCCACCCGGGCCGGCGTCGATCTCGACAGCTACGAACCGCAGGCGACAGCCCCGGTCTCCGGGTCGACAACCCCTGGGGCTCCGGCAGCACCCGTCGGCAATGCTGCACCCCCTGCAGGCGCTCCGCCCCCACCACCACCGCCCGGCGGCAAGGCCACCACCCCACCGGTGCCGGCCGATCCGCTGCTGGTGCCCGGGCTGCAGAAGCGCAGCCAGCTGCTGGTGGCATCCGGACGCTTTCCGCAGCTGCTGACCTTCCTTCGACGGCTGGAGCAGCTGGCGCCGCTGGCGGTGGTGTCAGACCTCAACCTCAAGCACGAGCCGGTGCCCAAGCCGCCGCCGGAGCCGGCCCCGGGCCAGACGGCAGCCCCGCCACCGACCCAGCCCCCGGCTCCGGAACGCACCACGCTGCGGTTCACGCTCACGGCCTACAGCCGTGCTGCCGCTGGTGCGCCGCGGAAGTGATCGTTACGATCCGACCGTTGGTGGGGTTGCATGGTCAGTCGACGGGTGCTGCCGTCGCTGCTGCTGGCGGCACTGGTGCTGCCAGCAGCCGAGGTGCGGGCCCTGGAAAGGGTCGACCTCAGGGTGCTGCGGGCCCCCGGGGCGCTGGAGCTGGTGCTCGACGGGATGGGGCCTCAACCGGAGATCCAGAAACGGGCGACCCCTGACGGCTGGATGATCGAGGTGCTGACCGACCGGCCGGGGCAGCTGAATGGCGGGGCGCGGTTCCTGACCCTGCAGGAGGCCGGCATCGACACCGTCGGCCTCGATGGCGGCGACCGCAGCTGGCGGTTGCAGGTGAATGGCCGCGGCCTGGGGTCTCCGCTGGTGACCGCCGATGGCACCAGTGTGCGCCTGCGCTTTGCCGCCCAGCCCGTGCCCCGCCTCACCTCGGGCAGCTACGACCTCACCACCCCCGGCCGCGTCCCCCAGGACTCGTTCGTGCCCCCCCTGCGCCGCCGGGCGGTGGCGCCGCCGCTGGGCGATCAAGCGATTGGGTCGATTGCCATCCGTGGCTCACAGCTTTCGCTCCCAGGTGCAGGCAAGGTGCAACGACTGGAGCTCAGGAACACTCCAGCAAGGGATGTGTTGATGGTTCTGGCCAGAGCTGGGGGTTACAACGCAATATTCTCCTCAGGTGGCGGGAGCGCAGCATCTCCGGGGAAATCCTCAGGGGCTTCGATGGGTACTGATGTTGGCTCGGATGCTGCTTCGGGAGGTGGGGCTGATCCTGTTAAGGCTTTGATCAGTGCTGACTTCAGGTCCCAGTCAATTGAAGCTTCTGTCAACTATGTACTGGCCGTCACAGGGCTGAAAGCGCGTGTCTTGGGGCGAACAATTCTGATTGGATCAGACCTGCCATCCTTCGCCAAGAATCTTGTTACGAAAACAGTTCGACTCAATCAAGTCTCCGCCGCACGAGCTGCTGAATTTCTGACCAGTCAAGGTGCTACTTTCTATCGCACACAGGTTTTAGAGCAGGTGGAGACACGTGTTGACCCTGCCTCTGAAAATGTTAAAAGTATTGGCCCTAAGTCTGAAAAAATTGGTAAAGAAGTAACGATTAAAGCGGTCGAAGCGGAGCAGGCAGGTGGGGCTCTGCCCCTGAAGGGGCTGACTATTTCGCCTGACGATAGGCTCGAGTTGATTGCGTTGACTGGAGAGCCAAATATTGTTGGTATTGCCGAAGCTTATCTTCGGCAGCTGGATATCAGAAAGCGCCAGGTTGCAGTCCGGGTGCAAGTGTTGGATGTAGACCTGAGTGAAGATAAGTCTATTGATAATAGCTTCGCCACTCAAGTGGGCAACACTTTTGTCGTGAGTCGCAATGGCCAAATGCTGGTCAATTTTGGTGGGTTGAAGCCACCTTCGCAGCCTTCTGCAGGGCTCCCAGGTCAGTATTCTGGTCAAGATGGCTCTTCTCCTTTGGTGGGAGCAGGAAGGTTCGCACTTCCGGGTGGAGCGGAACCGTTCTTCGATACTCCGCGACAAGCGACGCCTTACCCAGGACAGAGTGTCGATGCCCAGTATGGGCCTGGCCTTGCCCGCCCTAATTTTGGTCCCTTCGCCAACCCGGCCCAGCCAGGAATTATTGAGGTGACGCCGCCATCTGGTGTGCCAGGGAGTGACTCATATGAGCCACCAAAATACACCTGGAAAGTCCCTCAAAACTTTCAATATCCCGCCAATAGATTCTATGACTTTGTATCAGCCCAGATACAGTCTGCCAACACTAAAGTCTTGGCAGATCCGGTTCTACTTGTTCAAGAAGGTGAGGGATCAAGTGTTGATGTAGCGGCTACCTATACAACAAAAGTGAACTCGACTACGGCTGCAACCTCTGGCACGGTTAGCTGCGATCAGCAGAAAGAAAAAGCCGGCTTGGTTGTGAATGTAGGAGTCTCAAGAATTGATGACAATGGTTTTGTATCAATGAAGCTTGCCCCTTCATTAACTGCTCCAGTGAGGCCGCAGAGAGTCACTTGTAACAGCATTGACTACATCGTCTATGATCTTGTTGTTCGGCGCCTTCAGACAGGTGAGTTTCGGGTAAGGGATGGTCAGACACTTATTCTCACTGGCGTGATTGAGGATGCGATTAGGCAATCAGCAACCAAATGGCCTGTGCTGGGAGATCTGCCTTTGCTGGGTCAGTTCTTTCGTTCTTCAACAACTCAAAGGGAAAAGCGCGAGCTTGTAATTGTTGTCACCCCTAGAATTGTTGATGACGAGCAAGGTGGCATTTATGGGTATGGCTTTGTGCCTGCAAGCCAGGAAACTAGGAAATTCGTTTTTGATCGGTAGCTTGGTGTTGTCTATGCGGTGCGTGGTTTGCACCTCATGGTAATCACAATAAGGCTCTGCTCCTTGGTGTGCTCGCAATTGTTTTTGGGGAGGGTGGAATCAAGGCTTGCCATGGTTATGGATCTTCTCCATATTGGAGATTGTCTCTATTCGGCTTTTTAGCGTGGGCAGCCCCTGCCAGAACTGCGGTAGTCGGTCGGTGCGGCACGATCGCAGCCTGGGGGGGCGTGCGGTCTGTGGTGCCTGTGGGCTGCCGCTGGGTCAGCGTTTCAGGCGCCGCAAGTCCACCAGGGGAGTTCGCCGGCGAGCACGGGGGGGATCGTTCTGGCGCGTCGTGTTCGCCCTCGTGCTCATCGGCGTGCCCCTCGCCCTGACGCTGGCCCATGAGAAGGGATGGCTGCGGCTGCCCAGGCAGCTGCAGCCCGCCACCAAGGGTGGTGTTGTGCGTGCAGGCCACGAGGATCAGACCAGCCTTGTGCGTCACCTGCTGGCGCGCCTCATCGCGCATCGGGTTGCGATCGTCGTCACCGATGCTGTGCCCGATGGGGCCGCGGCTGTCTGGAATCCAGCCCGTGCAGAGATCAATCTGCGGCCCACGGTGCTTCATCGTGGGATGCCCATGCTGGCAGAGGTGCTTGCCCACGAATCCGCCCACGTTGCCCAGTCGTGCCAGGGGGGTGGGTTGCATCGATCGGCTGTACCCCTCGGGATTCCTGTTGATGCTGCTGCCACCTTTGACGCCTCCTTGAATTCGGGCCTTTACCCAGGTCATGCCTCCAGCAAAGCCGTTGAGCTCGAGGCTTACAGCGTCGGTGCCCGGCCCGCCTGGGCGGCCGAACTGCTCGATCACTACTGCAGCTGATCCTGAGGCTGCCTTTGCCCCTGCACCTCACCCACCAGGTGCTCCAGCACCTGCCCCAGCAGCGCATGCAGGTCTGCGTAGGTGGCGGCGTCGGCGGCGAGCAGCTGATCGGCTGATTGCACACACGTCTCGGGCTGCAGGTCATCGCCGCACGCGGCCAGCATTTGCCGCAGGGCCTCAGGGGTGGTTTCGAGGTGGCACTGCAGCCCGATGATGCGCGACCCCACCTGAAACGCCTGGTGTTCACAGGCGGCACTGCGGGCCAGATGGCGGGCGCCCGCCGGCAAGGCAAAGGTGTCGCCATGCCAGTGCAGCACGGTGGCGGTCGCCGGAAAGCGGAACAGCCTGGTGTGGCCCTCCCCTTCGTGCTCTACGGCCGTGATCGGGAACCAGCCGATCTCTTTCTGCGGATTGGGGCCCACCCGGGCCCCCAGCACCGCCGCGATCAGCTGGGCCCCCAGGCAGATGCCCAGCACCGCCGCCCCCGCGGCGATCACGCTGCCCACGAAGTGCTTTTCAGCCTCGAGCCACGGATAGCTGGCCTCGTCATGCACCCCCATCGGGCCGCCCATGATCACCAGCAGATCGACATCACCGGCCGGTGGCAGCTCAGGGCTGTCGTACACATGGGCGACCGTGAGCCGGTGCCCGCGCGCCAGCAGCCACGGTTCGATCTGCCCCAGCCCTTCGAACGGCACATGCTGCAGCGCCAGCACGTTCAGCGGTCGCTGCATCAGCGCCTCCATCAGAACAACCCCCGCCCCACCAGCTTGAGGGCATAGGGCGCCAGCTGCTGCACCAGCCCGGCGGCGCCACCGAGCAGGGCACTGCCCCAGCCGTTGCCGCCGGCCGGTCGGCGCGTCTCGAGCAACCGCCGCGACGCCTGCTCGAGCTGCCCAGCCAGGTCGACCTCGCCGGCGGCCCGGTACAGGCGCCCCGCTTCGGCCAGATCCTGGGCTGATTCGCGCGTGCGGCCCTGTTCGCCCCGGCTCAGCCCCCGCGCCAGCCAGCTGATGGCCGCCTGCGGCTGGCGGCTGATCGCTTCGTCAAAACGTGCTTCGGCTTCGGGCCATCGCCCCCGCTGGCTTTCGGCCACCCCGGCGTTGTGCAGGTCAGCCCAGCTGCCGGCTCGGCCGCTCACCCCCTGGGCGCCCTCCCAGTGGCTGCGGTCTAGGGCCCCGTCGTCGAGCTGCGCCCCCCGCAGGTCGGCGCCCCGCAGGTCGACGCCCTCGAGCCGGCTGCCCCGCAGATCGGCCCCCGCCAGGTCGGCCCCCTGCAGCACCGCCTCGCGCAGGTCAGCCCCGCGCAGGTCGGCCCCCGTCAGCACCGCCCGCCCCAGATTGGCCCGCTGCAGCTGCGCCCCCCGCAGCCGGGCCCCCCGCAGCTGCGCATGCACCAGGTCGGCATCCTGCAGCCGGCAGCCTTCGCAGCGGCCCTGCTCAAGAAGGCGCTGCAGGGCCCCCAGGTCGGCCGCACCGGCCCCAGCGGCGAGCAGCACCATCGCCAGCGCGCCGCCGCCCCACCGCAGTGCCCCGCCCGCCATTGCTGCACCCTGCATCAGGCCCGGCCCGTTGTACCGGCCGCCGGCGTCTGCGTCACGATGGCGCCATGGAGCCGGTGCCCCCCGTCCCCCGCCACGGCGGCAATCTGCAGCAGGCAGCGGCCCTGCTGGGCTGCCGTCCTTCTGCCCTGCTCGACCTCAGCGCCTCGCTGGTGCCCTTTGGCCCCCCGGCATCGGTGCGCTGGGCGTTGCTGCAGGCCCAGGGGTTCGGTCCCACCTCCCCCCTGTGCGTCTATCCCGATCGCGCCCAGACCGCCCTGCGCCAGGCCATCGCCGGCCACCATGGCCTCGACCCGGCGGCCGTGCTGCCTGGCAACGGCGCCGCCGAACTGTTCACCTGGGCGGCGCGCGATGCCGCAGCCCTCGGCACCAGTCTTCAGCCCACGCCTGGTTTTGCCGACTATGCCCGTGCCCTGGCCTGCTGGCAGGCGCCGGTGCAGCCCCTGCCCCTGCGGCTGGACCCGTGGTCGGCGGCCCCCTCGCCGCTGCTGCCTGCCCTGGTCGACCCGGCGGCCCTGGATCGCGGGCCCGTGCTCTGGCTCACCAATCCCCACAACCCCACCGGTCAGCTCTGGAGCCGCGCCTCCCTCGCGCCGCTGCTCGAGCGCTGTCGGTTGCTGATCGTCGATGAGGCCTTTCTGCCCCTGGTGCCCGATGGGGAGGCCCAGTCGCTGCTGCCCCTGGTGGCGGCCCATCCGCAGCTGGTGGTGATCCGCAGCCTCACCAAGCTGGGGGCCATCGCCGGCCTGCGCAGCGGCTATGCCGTCGGCCAGCCCGAGCGCCTCGCCCGCTGGGCCGCCTGGCGCGACCCGTGGCCTGTCAATGGCCTGGCCGCCGCCGTGGTGCCGGCCCTGCTGGCCGACCGGCGCTGGAGCCGGCGGGTGCAGGCCTGGGTGGCACGGGAGGGGCCCCGGCTGCAGCAGGCCCTGCAGCGGCTTCCGGGCCTGCAGCCCCGGGCCAGCAGTGCCAACTACCTGTTGCTGCAGGCCGATCGTTCCTTGACCGAGCTGCAGCAGCGGCTGCTGCGCCACCACCGCATCCTGGTGCGCGACTGCCGCAGCTTCGAGGGTCTCGGTGACCGCTGGTGGCGCCTGGCCCTGCCGGCCCCCGCCGGTCGCCGTCGCCTGCTGGCCGCCCTCGACCGCGAACTGCGATGCCATCCCGGCCGGCACGCCTAAGGTCGGGCCAACTGCAGTCCAGGGCCATGGATCCCCGCTTCCGGGTCGATCTGATCGCGGCGACACCCCAGCCGCAGCAGTGCATCTACGCGGCGATGCATCAGGACTACAGCGAGGGTTATGTGGTCGATGATCGCCGCGACTGGCCCGATGAGGCCCGCGCCGGTGAGATCTGCGTCAAGCGACTGCTGGCCGGTGAACGGGGCCATTTCGGCCCCCTGGAACATGCCCAGATCGTGCTCAATGTGGGCTGGTTCCCCCATTCGGTGATGCAGCAGGCCCGCACCCATCGGGTGGGTGTCAGCTTTGATGTGCAGTCGATGCGTTACACGGGCGAACGCATCTGCCGCGCGGCCCGCGGCGACCTTGATCTCGAGGAGGTGATCTATCTGCGGCCCGTGGGCACCTACAGCGACCGCCAGGGCAAGAAGTACGCCTACACCGCCGAGCAGCGGGCCACCGATCTTGAGCTCTGCCGCCGTGCCGCCGAGCGCTATGCCGAACTGCTGGCCGCCGGCTTCGCCGAAGAGCACGCCCGTGGGCTGCTGCCCTTTGACTACCGCCAGCACTTTGTCGTCAGCTTCAGCCTGCGGGCGTTTCTGCACTTTCTCGACCTGCGCGCCAAGCTCGACGCCCAGGAAGAGATCCGCGCCCTCTGCGACCTGATGTGGCCCCACCTGCAGGCCTGGGCCCCCGAGATCGCCGCCTGGTACGAAAAGACCCGCCTGCACCGGGCCCGGCTGGCGCCTTAGATCCGCGCCAGGGTCACCCGTTCGGGCTGGTGCTGATACTTGCCCGCCCGGTCTTCGTAGGTGGTGTCACAGGGATCACCTTCAAAGAACAGCAGCTGGCAGATGCCTTCGTCGGCGTAGATGCGGCAATCGGCCCCCGAGCTGTTGCTGAACTCGAGGGTCAGGTGCCCCTGCCAGCCAGCTTCGGCCGGTGTGGTGTTGACGATGATGCCCAGCCGCGCATAGGTGCTCTTGCCCAGGCAGATCACCGTGATCGTGGGGGGCACGGCCAGCCGCTCCAGGGCCACCCCGAGGCCGTAGGAATGGGCCGGCAGGATGAAATAGGCGCCGTCGGGGTCCTCGTGCAGTGGTGCCGGTTCCAGGTTGGCCGGGTTGAACCGCTTCGGATTCATCACGGTGCCCGGCACATGCCGGAAGATCAGGAACTCCTTGGCCGACAGGCGCAGGTCGTAGCCATACGACGAGCAGCCGAAGCTGAGCACCGGCCGGGCGGCGCTCTCGGGTTCGAGATGGCGCACCAGGGTGGGCTGGAACGGCTCGAGCATGCCGGCCGCGGCCTGTTCCTTGATCCAGCGGTCGTTCTTGAGCATCGCCTCAGACGGGTCGCAGGGAGGTGGTGTCGCGCCGCAGTTCGGTCACCTGGTCGGCCATGGCCACCAGCCGCTCGGGGATCAACGGGCCGGTGAGGATCACCTCCATGCGACCGGGGCGGTCGATCAGGCTGCGCACCACCTCATCTTCATCCACGAGCCCGTAGCTGACCGCCAGGCCCAGCTCGTCGAGCACCACCAGATCGGCATCCCCTTCGAGCAACCAGTGGCGGGTGTGGCGCCACAGGTCGTGCACGGCGCTGCGCTCGGCGGCGCTGCCGGGCCCCTGCAGGCAACCGTCGAGGTCGGGCCGCAGCCAGGTGAGCCGTCCGCACATCCGCACCGGCCGGTCGGGACCCTGCTGCACGCCGCCGCGCAGAAACTGGCTGATCAGCACCTGGCTGCCCAGGCCGGCACTGCGCAGGGCGAGACCGAAGATGCTCGGGCAGCTGCCCCTGAAGCCGGCGGTGTGCACCTGCAGCAGACCCTCGGGTTCGCTGAGCCGCAGCCGCTGGGGCCGTGGGGCCGCCGCCGGCTGCCGCGATGGATCCGCCAGGGTGCTGCTCATGGATGCGGCCGGGTGGAAGCTGAATGTAGCGGCCGTGGGGCCTGCGGCAAGCCGCCACCACCACCCGTAGTGTGAACAACCGTACTGCTGCCGCCGTGCCGTCGCGCATGACACCATTCCTGCCGCGACCGTCACAACCGCTACATGGGGCCGCAGGGTGGCTCCTTATGGTCCCGGCTGAGGCAGCCTGAGACGCAACGCTGTGACGGTCACCACCTCCGGTTCGATGGTTCGCCTGCAGGAGGTGATCCGCGGTCTCAGCGGCAGCTCTGCCGAGGCCATCGAACGGGGCAAGACGATCTTTTTCCCCGGAGACCCCGCCGAACGCATTTTTCTGCTGCGTCGTGGCGCCGTGCGGCTCTCACGGGTCTACGAATCCGGCGAGGAGATCACCGTTGCGCTGTTGCGCGAGAACAGCATCTTCGGTGTGCTCTCGCTGCTCACCGGCCAGCGATCTGATCGCTTCTATCACGCCATTGCCTTCACCCGGGTGGAGCTGCTCAGCGCTCCGGCCACCTCCGTGCGCAAGGCCATCGAAGATGACGCCGGCGTCGCCCTGCTGCTGCTGCAGGGGCTGTCGTCCCGGATCCTGCAGACCGAGACGATGATCGAGACGCTCACCCATCGCGACATGTCGTCGCGGCTGGTGAGCTTTCTGCTGGTGCTCTGCCGGGATTTCGGCCTGCCGGGGGACCAGGGCATCACCATCGACCTCAAGCTCTCCCACCAGGCCATCGCCGAGGCCATCGGCTCCACCCGGGTCACCATCACCCGCCTGCTGGGGGATCTGCGCACCGCTGGGCTGCTCGAGATCGACCGCAAGCGCATCACCGTCTTCGATCCGCTGGCCCTTGCCAAGCGTTTCAGCTGAGGTCGGCATACTGGTGGGCCTTCCCTGCGCACCCCTGTGACCGGCTGGCTGCTGATCCTGGCGGTGCTGCTTCTCGGTGGGGTGCTGTCGACCCTGGGTGACCGCCTCGGCAGCCGCATCGGCAAGGCCCGGCTTACCCTCTTCGGTCTGCGTCCGCGCCGGACCGCCGTGTTGATCACGGTGCTCACCGGCAGCCTCATCAGTGCCCTCACCCTGGGGTTGATGGTCGGTGTGAGCGAGCGGCTGCGCACCGGCCTGTTTCAGCTCGATCAGCTCGAGGGGCGGTTGCGCAGTTCCCGCCAGGCCCTGCAGGCCAGCATTGCCCAGCTCAGCCGCAGCCAGGTCGATCTCGACCGCAGCCGCGGCGAGTTGAGCCGCAGCGCCCGGTCGCTGCAACAGGCCCGCCACGACCGCCAGAAGGCCGAAGAGGCCCGGAGCCGGGCCGACCGTGACCGTCGCCTCGCCGAAGACGGTCGCCGGGCGGCCCGCGACCAGCTGCAGCAGGTGCAGAGCCGGGCCCAGCAGCTGCGCGCCGAGCTGACGCCGCTGCAGCGGCGCCGACAGCAGCTCGAGCAGGAACGGGACCGCCTCGGCCGCGAGGTGCAGCGGCGTGATGACGACCTGCGTCAGCTGCAGGCCCGCACCCGCCGTGGCCAGGCCGAGCTGCGGGACCTCGAAGGCAAGGTGCTGGCCCTCCGCAGTGGCGATGTGGTGCTCAGCAGCGGCCAGCCGCTCACCATGGCCAAGATCTCGATCCCCCGCTCGTCACTGGCGAAACAGGCCGTCGAGGACGTGCTCCGTCAGGCCAACGGGCGGGCCTTCGAGCAGGTGCTGCCCGGCCAGCAGGTCGACCGGCAGCTGCTGCTCATCCCCCGCAGTGAGGTGCGCAAGATCGAACGGGCCATCGCCGGTGGCGGCACCTGGGTCGTGAGCATCCTCTCGGCCGGCAATGTGCTGCGGGGCGAGAAACAGGTGCTGGCCTTCGCCGATGTGCGCCCCAGCCAGCGGGTGATCGAGAGCGGTCAGGTGCTGGCCAGCGTCATTCTTGATCCCAGCGAACGGTCCCCCGACCAGGTGCGGGCCCGGCTCAACCTGCTGCTGGCGGCCACCCGCACCGCCGCCCTGCGGGAGGGGGTGCTGGCCCCCACCATCCAGTTCGCCGTCGAACCGTTCAACGACATCGGCCGCCAGCTCAGCGACCAACCTCGCCGGCGGCCGGTGCAGATCCAGACCGTGGCGGTGCGTGACAGCGACACCTCCGATCCGGTGCGGGTCGAGGTGCGCGTGGTCGCGGCGGCCGGCGCCCTTGACCCATGAGCGGGGGGCAGGCGCTGGCGGCCCTGGATCCCGGTCGGGCCAAGTGCGGCCTGGCCTTCAGTCCTGACGGCACAACGCTCCAGGCCCTCTGGATCGGCAGCCCGGCGGCGGTGTTGGAGCAACTGCAGGCCTGGCATGCCCTGAGCCCCCTGCAGGGGGTGGTGGTGGGCTGTGGCACCGGCAGTGCCGGTTGGCCTGAACGGCTGCAGCGGCACCTGCCGGAGGTGGCGGTCTGGCCCCGTCCTGAACATGGCACCACCCTGCTGGCCCGCGGGCGCTACTGGCAGCTGTGGCCGCCCCGGGGCTGGCAGCGGCTGCTGCCGGCGGGCCTGCGTCAGCCCCCGGGCCCCCTCGATGACCTGGCGGCCCTGGTGCTGCTCGAAGCCCACCTGGGCACGACCCTGGCCAGCGTGGGTCTTCAGAAGGAGGCCCGCACCGTGAACAGGTAATCGCCGCCGGGTTCGAGCTGGTGGTCGCTGCGCACCAGAAAGCGCAGCAGGGCGTCCTGGATCAGGGCCCGGCCCAGGCTCGGCTCGACCACCAGTTCGCCCCGGTCGAAATGCCAGCGGAAGGTCCAGCGAAAACCGCCGGCAGCCACCTCGCCCTGCAGCAGTTTCTGCTCGAAGCTCTGCTGCAGCACCCGCAGCTGGGCCGTGGTGGATGGCAGGCCCCTGGCCATGGTCAGCCCTCCGGCCGGAAGGCATTGATGTGGTTGCCCGCCCGCTCCAGCCCCAGCCGCTGGATGCGATCGATGCCGTCGACCACCTCCTGCAGCACCTGATCCAGCAGCGGCCGCTCGGCTTCGGCAAACCGGCCCAGCACATGGCCCACCGTGCGTTCGCGCCGTTCGACGGGCGACGCCCCCGGGGCGCCGATGCCGATCCGCAGACGGGCGAAGGCATCGCTGCCAAGGTGCTGAATGATGCTGCGCAGGCCGTTGTGGCCGCCGGCACTGCCCGAGGCCCGCAGCCGCAGCCTCCCCAGGGGCAGGTCCATGTCGTCGACGATCACCAGCAGCTGATCCGGTCCCCAGCCGAACCAGTCGAGGCTGGCACGGACCGACTGGCCGCTGTTGTTCATGAAGGTGGTGGGCTTGAGCAGTCGCAGGCGCTTATCGCCGCTGCCCACATCGGCCAGGTCCCCCTGCAGCCGGGGCTGGGGTCGAAAGTTGGTGCCGGCGCGGGCGGCCAGGCGGTCCAGCACCAGAAAACCGACGTTATGACGGGTGCCCGCGTAGCGATCGCCGGGGTTACCCAGCCCCACCAGGAGCATCAGGTGTGTCATGGCTGGCGGGCAGGGACGGCGGAGTGTCGCCGCCGGCCACGGCCTCGGGGGGGGTGTCGATGGCCTTGCGGAACTCCTGCTCGAACTCCTGGGAGGCCGACTGGAAACTGCGCAGGGTGCGCCCCAGCGTGCGACCCAGTTCGGGCAGCTTGCGGGGGCCGAACACCACCAGGGCAATGACGGCGATCACCGCCATCTCGGGCAGACCGACCCCGAAGACGTTCATCGATCAGCCCAGGCCGTTCCAGCCCACGGTGATGCCATCAAGCAGCAGCGACCGGTTGTAGAGCTGCAGGATCACCAGAAGGAAGACCAGGAACAGCGCCATGAACACCCCCATCACGGGGGTGGTGCCCCAGCCGGGAACCACCTTCCCGTACTCGGAGTTGAGGGGGCGGAGGAGATCTCCCAGGCGGGTGCGTTGCGCCATGGCGTGTGGGGGCCTCGCTGGCAGAGCGGATGGGTCGATACTGTAACGGCCCTGGCCCGTCCGGCCGCCGGCCCCTGTAGGGACTCTTGATGGAAACCAGCTCTCCGGCCCTGACCGTGGCCATCACCATGCTTGTCGCCCTGCTGGGGCTCACCGGCTTCGGCATCTACACGGCCTTCGGCCCCCCCTCCCGCCGCCTCAGCGATCCGTTCGACGATCACGAGGACTGATTGCCGGCAGGGTCCAGCGACCCACCTCCCACGGGCCCACGGCCTGGGGCCAGCGGCCCCGGCAGGGAGCCAGCTGCTGACCCACCAGCTCCAGCCGTCCGGGCTCCGGCAGGGCCGAGAGCCTCAGCAGCTGCAGGTCGGGGTTCGGCCAGTCGAGCAGCACCTGCCGGTCCGGGGGACCAGAGGCCGCCGGCCGGCTCCAGAGGGGCTGGCGGAAGCGGTCGGCCTGGGCCGCCACCCGAGCCCGCCACCAGCCGGCTTCTGCGGGCATCAGCCCCAGCCGCTGCCGGTGGCGGCCGGCGTCGGCGCCGGGATCGGGCCAGGTGGGCCCCCGCAGCAGCGACACCCCCAGGCCCTCCGGACGGCCATCGACCCCCTGGGGCCCGTCGAGCAGCACCGCCAGGCCGCCGCCCCACAGCCACGCCACCGCCGCCGCCTCCCAGCGGCTGCGTTCGCGGGGGGTGAGGGGCTGCCGCGGCCGCTCCACCACCCCCGCCGCCGTGTCGGCTGCCCAGAAGCCCCCCCGCTGCGCGAGGGGCAGTTCGGCCCGCAGCAGTTCGTGGGTCTGGTGCCAGTCGGCCTCGAGATCCAGCTCCAGCACAGGGCTGGCCGCCCGCAGGGTCACCACCAGCGACAGGTGGCTGCCGCCGCAGAGCCCCCGCCAGCGCAGGCGGGTCGCCAGGGGGCCCTCCTCCAGCACGGTCGGACCCTCGCTCCAGGCGAAGGGCAGGGGGTGCGCGCGGTGGTCGGCCGCCAGGTCCCAGGCATCCCAGAAGGCACCGCGGTCGGCCCAGCGGCGCCACTGCAACGGCCCGGCCAGCAGCTCGTCGCCGTCGCAGGCCCTCAGGCTGTGCACCCCCTCGGGCCCCAGCCCGGCCACCAGCCGGTCGTTGCCCAGCCACCAGCGGCCGTCGGCCGGCCTCTGCAGGGTCACCGCCCCCTGCACGGGGCCGTCGCCCGGTCCGGGGCCGGCCGCCAGGCGTTGCAGCTCGATGCCGGCCCCGAAGGCCAGTTGCACCCACTGCCCCCCGTCCCGCGCCGGCTGCCCCGGCAGGGGGCCCGCCGGCCCCCGCCAGTGGCCGTCCTGGGGCGGGAGGGGCAATCGCACCACCCGTGGCCCCGCCGCCGCCGGCAGCAGCTGGCCCAGCCACCAGTGCCCCGGGGAGGCACCACGCTTCTCTTCGGTTGCCGGCGCCGGCGCCCAGTGCCGGCGCAGCAGTGCATCCCGGCGCTGGCGGCTCTGGCGGCGGCAGCGGCGCCACACCGGTTCGGCCTGCTCGAACACCTCAGGCACCGAGGTGCCCGGCAGGATGTCGTGGAACTGCTGAAACAGCAGCCCCCGCCAGGCCTCGCGGCCCCCGTCGCCGTCCTCGCCGGCCAGGGCCGCCAGGGCATCGGCCTCCCGCAGCAGCCGCTCGAGGCTGCGGTTGTGGCGTTTCTGGTCGGGGCGGCTGGTGGCGCAGCCCCGGTGCAGTTCGAGGTAGAGCTCATCGCGCCACACGGGCAGGCCGGCCGCCAGCGGCGCCAGGCCCTCGAGGTGCTCGCGCACGCTGCCGAAGCGGTGCTGCGGCGCCAGGGGCTGGCCGTTCCAGAGGGCCAGCTGCGCCAGCATCTCCTCGCTGGGGCCACCGCCGTGGTCCCCCACCCCGGGCAGCCAGAGGCCCTCCTCCAGACCTGTGGCGGCGGTCCAGGCGCGGGCTTCACGGGCCATGGCCAGGGGATCACCATCGGTGCCGATCGGGGCGGTCATCAGCGCCAGCACCTCGGCGCCGCCGCGGGCGCGCCAGCGGAACAGCCGATGGGGGAACGGGTTGTCGGCGTTCCAGAAGAGCTTGTGGGTGAGAAACCAGCGCACACCGGTGGCGGCACAGACGGCCGGCAGGCCGGCGCCGAAGCCGAAGCTGTCGGGCAGCCAGGCCAGGTCGTGGCGCCAGCCCGGAAAGTGCTGGCGGCTCCAGGCCTGGCCTTCTTCGAACTGCCGCAGCAGCGACGGGCCGCCCACCAGCACGCAGTCGGTCTCCACCCAGGGGCCGTTGAGCGGTTCCCAGCGGCCTTCGGCGGCCCGCTGCACGATCGCGGCGAACAGGGCGGGGCGGTGGCGGGCCAGCCAGTCGTAGAGGGCCGGGGTCGAGTGGCCGAAGCGCAGGGCCGGCCAGCGGTCCATCAGGCCCAGCACCGACCGGAAGGTGCGTTCGGCCGCCTGCCAGGTGTCGGCCACCGGCCAGAGCCAGGCCAGGTCGAGGTGGGCGTGGCTCACCAGCAGCAGCTGCCCCTCAGACGGCTCCTGGGCCAGCACCCTGGCGAGGGTCGCTTCGTCGGTGGGCAGTGCCGGGGCAGGGGCGGTGGGGTCGGCCTCCAGCCGCTGCCGCAGCAGCCGCAGCTGGCCCAGCCGCAGCAGCCCCTCGGGATCGGCCCGGTCCAGCGGTTCCCGTTCCACCCGGGCCAGCAGCAGGGCGCCGTCGTCGTGGCGGGGGCTGCGCAGCCGCAGGGTCAGCGCCAGGGGCGTGCCTTGCCAGAAGGCCGGCGGCAGCTCCCAGCGGCAGGCGGCATCGAACAGGTCGCCCATCACCACCGGCTGGCCGTCGATCAGCACCTCGGCGGCCTCGGCCCACCAGCGCAGCACCAGCCGCGCCCGGCTGCCCCGGCCATCACCCCAGGCCGCAGGACGCAGCAGCGCCTGGGTGAGGGTCAGCCAGCCGCCGCCCCGGGGCCAGATCACCAGGCCGCGGGCATGCCAGTCGGGGCGGTGCCGGCGTCCCCAGGGATCCCCCAGGGCCGGCTGCCCGTCGGGACGGCGCAGCAGGGGCAGTAGATCGAGCTCCAGCCGGGGGGAAAACGTTTCAATCCACCCCTCAACCGACCCGGGAAGCGCCTGGGTCATCCGTCATCCCCGCACGTGACCCATAGGATGATCGCGCCGCTACGGGTGCGGCGCCCTACCCGACCCCCTCCGGCTGGACCATGCTCGCCCTCAAGATTTCCGTCTACTCCGTCGTCTTCTTCTTCATCGGCATCTTCATGTTCGGCTTCCTGGCCAGCGATCCCAGCCGGACGCCCAGCCGGAAGGACCTTGAGGATTGACCGTTCCCGGGCGTGGGAGGATCTGCGCCCCTGATTCCCGCCGGGCTTGCGGATCCGCTCACGCCTCCTGATCCCGGCGGTTCTCCTCGTCGGCTGGGCTCTGCCGGGCCGATCCGATGACCTCGGCATCCCTGTTGCCGACCCCAACCCTGCAGGCCTCCTCCCCGACGGTTCTGCCCTCCCCGAGGGTTCTGCTGGGACCGCCGAGCCTGGGATGCCACCCGCCCCGGCCACGGCACCGGACCAGACCCCTGCCGCCCCGGCTGACACCGCGCCCCTGCCACCCCTGGACATCGACCTCCGGGGCGATGAACAGGGATTTGACCAGGCCACCGGCCGCTTCACGGCCCGAGGCAACGTCAGGGTGACCGTGGCCGGGGGGCGGCTCCAGGCCGATGCCGTCGAGTACGACAGCCGCACCCGCATCCTCTGGGCCCGGGGGTCGGTGCGCTTCGAGCGCGGTCGCCAGCGCATCCAGGCCAGCAGCCTGCGCTACAGCCTGCTGCAGAAGGAAGGCGAGCTCGAAGACGTCTATGGCGTCGTCGATCTGCTCAGCAGCGAGCTGGATCTCAACCCCGACGCCCCCCTCGCCGGCACCCCCGAGGGCCAGGCCGCCGAGCAACGCCAGCGCCAGGCCCTGCTCCAGAACCCCCCCCGTCCCGGTGAACCGGTGCCGCCGGCGACCGTCGCGCCCCTGGCGGAGCCCGAGCCCCTGAGCTGCCCACCGGTGCTGCCGCCCCTGCCGCGCCAGCCCTACCCCCAGGCCGTTACCCTCTGGGGCGGTCAGATGACCGATGCCACCTTCGGGGAGACCTTCATCTTCCAGGGGGCCCTGCGTCCCGAGGGTTTCGGCGGCCTGGGCTACATCCACCGGCTGGTTGAGGCCGACCCCTTTGCCCTTGAGGTCGACAGCAACCTGCTGCTGCATGTGGCCGGCCGCAACACTGACCTGCGCTACACCGCCGGTGTTCCGCCGGAACAGGCGAGCCGGGCCGTCACCGACCCCCAGACCTTTGCCGAGGTCACCGTCGGCCTGGGTCTGCGCTGGTGGATCCGCCCCTGGCTGAGCCTGCAGGCGGTGGAGGGGGTGAGTCTGCTGTCGCAGCTCAGCAACTACGAGACCGTCTCCTGGCAGCGGTCGACCCAGTTTCTCAACTACCTGGGGGCCGAACTGGCGGTGGATGTCTCCCCCCAGTGGACGGTGGTGGGTCGCATCCACCACCGCTCCGGGGCCTATGGCACCTATGCCGGCGTGTACGAGGGCAGCAACGGCTACATGCTCGGGGCTCGCTACCGCTTCGGGCGCAACGGTCCGCGCCGGCCCCAGGCCGAGGATCCGCCTCCCCTGGGATGCCCCCAGGCCGACGGCGACCAGGCGTTGCGGCGGCGACCCCTGGCCGAACAGCTCGAGGCCGCGGCCATGGATCCGCCGGCGGAGGAGGAGCCGGTGACGGTGGCGGCCCCACCGCCGCCGGCCCCCAGCCGCGCCAGTGTCGGCAGCCGCCGCCGGGCCATCGCCGCCATCGACCAGCGGGTGCGGGATGTGCAGCCCCGCCAAGGGCTCGTCATCGACCGGCGCTTCGGCACCACCAACACCGATGCCCTGACCACAGAGGAGGGGCAGTTCGGTGTCGTGGCGCCTGAGCAGCTGCAGGAACTGCGGGCCACCAAGAACCGCCGGCTGATCACCGGTTCGATCACCCACTGGCGCTTCCAGGCCCCGACCATGCGCCTCTCCCCTGAGGGCTGGAGCGCCCCGCGGGCCAGCTTCACCAACGACCCCTTCACGCCGGCCCAGGTGTGGGTCGATGCCGACGAGGTGACGTCGTGGCAGGAGGCTGACGGCACCACGGTGATCCGTTCCCGGGGCAACCGCCTGCTGCTCGAGAACAAGCTGCCGCTGCCGCTGCCGTCGACCCTGCGGGTCAAGCTTCAGCAGGACAAGGACGTGCAGAACCGCTGGGCCCTGCTCAACGACCGCGACGACCGCGACGGTCTCTACATCCAGTACACGCTGCCCGAGCAGAAGCTGGGCAGCGCCAGCCTCACCGTCCGACCCCAGTTCATGGTGCAGCGGGCCTTCAACGGCAGCAACGACGCCTACCCGGCCCCCGGGGCTTCGGCGGGGTCCGATGCCGTCAGCCAGCCCAACACCCTGGGGGACCTGTTCGGCGTCGAGGCCCAGCTCGAGGGACCCCTGGGGCTGGGGGGCTTCAATGCCAACCTCGACATCTCCAGCTTCGCCTCCGAGCATCTGGCCAATGCCACCCGCGCCAACGGTGAACTGCGCCAGCCGGTGTCGCTGCCCTGGATCGGAGATGCCCAGGCGCGGCTGTTCGGCGCCTACCGCTACCGCGTCTGGAACGGCTCCCTCGGCCAGCAGGACATCTATGCCGCCTACGGCGGCTTCCTGGGCAAGCAGGGCCTGCTGCCGGCCCCGCCAGGGGTCTCGGCCTCGTACATCTGGCGGGTCGGCGTGGGCAACTACGAGAGCAACCTCTTCGCCCAGGGCAACCAGGACAGCGTCGACCTCGCCGCCCTGTGGCGCGGCAACCTCTACGCCTCCGCCAACCTGCGCCTGCCCCTCTGGACCGGCCAGTCGCTGCCGCTTACCTCGGAGGGGGCCTACCGCTACTCGCCGGTGCCGGTGGTTCCGGGGCTCACCCTCAGCCTGGTGCCGTTCACGAACCTGGCGGCCTACGGCAACGGTGACAGCCAGACATTGCTGGGCATCTCAGGCGGACCGACCCTCACCCTGGGTCATTTCAACCGGCCGCTGTTCGATTTCACCCGCCTGTCGGTGTTCGGCAGTGTCACGGCCAAAGGTGGCGACAGTCCCCTGGCCTTTGATCGCTATGTCGACACCGCCACCCTCGGCGTCGGTCTGACCCAGCAGCTGGTGGGTCCGCTGGTGGTCAACGGCGGCATTGAATACAACGTGTCCGGCAGTTCAGGCGAGTACGGCAAGACCACCAACTCGTACGTCGAACTGCGCTGGCAGCGGCGCGCCTACGACATCGGTGCTTATTACAGCCCTTACACCGGCATCGGCGGCCTGCGCATCCGCCTCAACGATTTCGGCTTCCGCGGCCCCGGGGTGCCGTTCGTGCCCTGGGAGCCCCGGCGGGGAGAGATGCCGGAACCCTGAGGTCGGCGCACCTCAGTCGGGACCGCCCACGATCAGGTTGCTGCGGTACAGATCGGCCCCGGCGAACTGCAGACCCTCCACCCGGGCTCCGTGGGTGAGGGCCTGGATCACCACGGCTTCCCGCAGATCCGCCTGGCGCAGGTCGGCACCGCTGAGGTCGGCATTGGTGAGGCGGCTGCCCTGCAGCCGGGCTTGGCGCAGGTCGGCGCCGCTCAGGTCAGCCCCCTCGAGGTTGGCCTCCCGCAGATCGGCGCCCCGCAGGTCAGCCCCGCGCAGATCGGCGCCGATCAGATGCACACCGCGGAGGTCACGGCCGCGCAGATCGGCCCCCTGCAGGGCACAGCCGCTGCAGAAGCCGCTCTGCAGCTCCTGCAGCGGATTGGCCAGGCCGGGGTTGAGCAGGGCCAGCGGGGTGAGTGAAGCCAGCAGCAGCAGCCGCTGGGCCCAGGGTCCGGGGCGACGACGCAGGGAATAGCCCATCGCATGGGTCTCGAAGCTGTCTCTGTTCTAGACCTGTTTTCTGTCGGTGGCTGCGAATCAGCCCCGGAAGCCCGAGAGGTACGGCAGTCGCGCCGCCGTTGCCCGCAGTTCGGCGTCATGGGCCAGCAGCTGGCCGGTGGCGTCCCAGCGCCCGCTCAGCAGCATCCCGTGGGGGCCGTCGGCCAGGGTCAGGGGCCAGCGCCGGTCTCCCTGCCGCAGCTCGCGGGCCATCACATCAAGCTCCCAGGCGGCGGTGGGTGCCGCTGTCGCCAGGGCCTGCAGCTCGTGCATCACGGCCCGCGGGGCCTGCAGGCAGGGCAGCCCCAGGGCGAGGCAGTTGCCGAAGAAGATCTCGGCGAAGCTTTCCCCCACCAGGGCCCTGATCCCCCAGCGCATCAGGGCCTGGGGGGCATGCTCGCGGCTGGAGCCGCAGCCGAAGTTGCCGTTCACCAGCAGCAATCGGGCGCCGGCGTGGTCAGGACGGTCGAACGGGTGCTGGCCCGCCAGCTCCCGGCGGTCGTCGGCGAAGGCCTGCTCCCCGAGGCCGGCGAAGCTCACCCCTTTGAGAAAGCGGGCCGGGATGATGCGGTCGGTGTCGATGTCATCCCCCGGCAGGGGCAGGGCCGTGCCGGTGACCAGGGGGATCGGACCGGAGGGGAAGTCCATCGATGGGGCAGCAGGGCGACGGTGGAGGGGAAGGGCGGAGGGGAAGGACTGACGCGCTGGAGGGTTCAGGGCAGCAGCTGACGCACATCGCTGACCACGCCGGTGACGGCGGCGGCGGCCACCATCGCCGGACTCATCAGCAGGGTGCGTCCAGAGGCTGAACCCTGGCGGCCCTTGAAGTTGCGGTTGCTGGAGCTGGCACTGATCTCGCGGCCCTCGAGCCGGTCGGGATTCATGGCCAGGCACATCGAACAACCGGGGGCGCGCCATTCGAAGCCCGCCTCGCGGAAGATCCGGTCGAGCCCCTCGGCTTCGGCGGCGGCGGCCACCTGTTCACTGCCGGGCACCACGAAGGCCCGCAGGCCAGGCGCCACCTGGCGGCCGCGGGCGACGGCCGCCGCCGCCTGCAGATCCGACAGTCGGCCGTTGGTGCAGCTGCCGATGAAGCAGACATCCACGGGCAGGCCGGCGATCGGCGTGCCGGGCTGCAGGTCCATGTAGCGGTAGGCCTCCTCTGCCAGGGGGCGCTCCTGGGGGTCGATCTGCTCAAGGGTGGGCACGTGTTCGTCGACGCCGATGCCCTGCCCCGGGGTGATGCCCCAGGTCACGGTGGGCGCGATGGCGCTGGCGTCGATGCGCACCTCATCGTCATAGACGGCGTCGGCATCGCTGGCGATGGAACTCCACCAGGCCAAGGCCCGCTGCCAGGCCTCGCCGCTCGGGGCCGCGGGCCGGCCGCGCAGGGCGGCAAAGGTGGTGGCGTCGGGGTTCACGTAACCGACCCGGGCGCCGCCTTCGATGGCCATGTTGCAGAGGGTCATGCGTTCTTCCATCGACAGGCCGTCGATGGTGGGCCCGGCGAATTCGTAGGCATGGCCGACGCCGCCCTTCACCCCCAGGCGGCGGATGATGTGCAGCACCAGGTCCTTGGCATAGACGCCCGGCTGGAGCGCCCCTTCGACCCAGATCCGCCGCACGCGCAGCTTGGTCATCGCCAGGCTCTGGCTGGCCAGCACGTCGCGCACCTGGCTGGTGCCGATGCCGAAGGCGATGGCGCCGAAGGCGCCGTGGGTGGAGGTGTGCGAGTCACCGCAGGCCACGGTCATGCCGGGCTGGCTGAGGCCCAGTTCGGGGGCGATGACGTGGACGATGCCCTGGCGCCCGCTGCCGATGCCATGCAGCGTGATGCCGTGGGTGGCGCAGTTGCGTTCGAGGGTGCTGAGCATCTCCTCGGCCAGGGGATCGGCGAAGGGCCGCTGCTGGCTGGTGGTGGGCACGATGTGGTCGACGGTGGCCACCGTGCGTTCGGGATGGCGCACCGTCAGGCCCAGGTCAGCGAGGGCAGCGAAGGCCTGGGGGCTCGTGACCTCGTGGATCAGGTGCAGACCGATGAAGAGCTGGGTGGAGCCACCGGGCAGCTCGGCCACCCGGTGCAGCTCCCAGACCTTGTCGTAGAGGGTGCCGGTGCTCAAGGGATCCCGGGCCGGAGGGACTGGTCACCCTAGGACCGGACGGCATCTTCCCTGCAGGGGGCTTCAGCTGGCCGAGGCCATCTGCACCGGGATGCGGGGCACGGGGAAGCCGTTGCGACCGAGAACCTCGGCGATGGTGCGGTTGGTGTCGAAGTACACCTGCCAGTAGTGGTCGGTGTGGGTGTAGGGGCGCACGGCCAGCCGGGGGCCGCGCTCGCTGAACTCGAGCACCTCCACATCGGCGGGCTTGCCGGGGTACTGGTTGGGCACCGCCGCCAGGCCTTCCTTGAGCAGGGCGATGGCACGGCCCACATCGGCGCTGTTGTCGAGCTGGGCGACGAGCTCGACCCGACGGAACGGATGCGAGGAGAAGTTCTTGAGGGTGTCGCCGAACAGCTTGCCGTTGGGCACCATCGTGCGCACGCTGTCGGGGGTCATGATCGTGGTGACGATCATGCCGATCTCTTCGACGGTACCTTCAACACCGCCGGCCAGCACGTAGTCACCCACCTTGAAGGGGTGCAGACCCTGCAGGAAGGCACCGGCGGCGAAGTTGCCCAGCAGACCGCTGACGGCGGCGCCCACGGCCAGGCCGGCACCGGCGATCAGGGCGGCGAAGCTGGTGGTCTGAACGCCGAACAGACCCAAAATTGCCAGCAGCAGCAGCACCCGCAGGGTGGTGCTGATGATCGAGGCCAGGTAGGCCACCAGCCCGGCCTGCATGCCGCCGCGCGACAGGGACCGGCGCGACAGGCTCACGACAAAGCCGATCACCCAGCCGCCGATCACCCAGAGGGCGATGGCCCCGGCGATCTTGAACAGGAACGGAACAATCAGACCGGGAAGGAGGTTGGGATCGAAGCTCATGGCGGGGATCATGCCTTTTGATCATCGCCATCAGCTTCAGGCTGTCAACGCAACCTCACGGGTGTGGGGAAGCCGATGGGCAAGATCGACCATCTCTGGCAAGGCGTGCCACGCCCGTTCAGCCGTCAGCCCGTCAGCTCGAGTCGCAGCCGGTTGAGGGCCTCGCCCACGGTGAGGGTCTGAATCCAGCGCCGCTCGCGGCTCTCACCGAACCGCACCCCCTCGCTCTGGCTGCCGCCAGGACCGCTCAGGCCGATGTGCACCAGGCCGACGGGTTTGTCGACGCTGCCCCCTCCGGGGCCGGCGATGCCCGTCACCGCCACCCCCCAGTCGGCGCCGGTGCAGCGCCGCACGCCCTCGGCCATGGCCAGAGCCACGGCATCGCTCACCGCCCCATGGCGTGCCAGGTCCTCCCCCGGCACCTGCAGCAGGCCCTGCTTGACCGAGTTGGCGTAGGCGATCACCCCCCCCAGGAACACGTCCGAGGCACCGGGCACCGCGGCCAGGGCGGCGCCGATCCCGCCACCGGTGCACGATTCGGCCACCGCCAGGGTCTGGCCCCGCTGCCGCAGCAGCTCCAGCACCACCGAGGCGAGGGAGGCGTCATCGGCGCCGAAGCAATGGTGGCCCAGGCGCTGGCGCAGCTCCTGGTCCACCGGTGCCAGCAGCGCCTCGGCGGTGTCGGCGTCGGCGCCCCGGGCCGTGAGCCTCAGGGTCACCTCGCCTGCTCCGGCGTAGGGGGCGACGGTGGGGTTGTCGAGGGCGAGCAGGTCGGCGACCCGATCGGCGAGACGGCCCTCGCCGATGCCCCAGAAGCGCAGGGTGCGGCTGCGCAGCACCCCCCGGCTGAAGGGCTGCTGCCGCAGCCATGGCACCGCCGTCGCCCGCCACATGGCCTGCATCTCGGAAGGCACCCCCGGGAAGGTGAGCAGGCTGAACCCCGGCCGCGGGCTCCAGATCATCCCCGGGGCGGTGCCCGTGGGGTTGGGCAGCACGGCGGCCCCCCGCGGCAGCAGGGCCTGCTTGCGGCTGCCGGGGTCGAGGGCCCGGTTCCGCTGGGCGAGGCGCGTGGCGATGGTCTCGATCACCTCGGGACGTTCCTCCAGAGGTGCACCGAAGGCGTCAGCCAGGGTGGCGGTGGTCAGGTCGTCGGGGGTGGGCCCCAGGCCGCCGGTGCAGATCAGCAGCTCACAGCGACCGGCCGCCTCGAGCACGGCATGCCGCAGGCGCTCGCTGTTGTCGCCCACCACGGTCTGGCGGTAGTGGGCGATGCCGAGGGCCGCCAGTTCTTCGGCCAGCCAGCGGGCGTTGCCGTTGAGGATGTTGCCCAGCAGCAGCTCGGTGCCGATGCAGAGGATCTCGGCACCGCCGCCCTGGCCGTCGATGCCGCTGTGGCCCTCGATGGCCATCCGCCGTCAGGGCCGCCCGGCCGTCTGGGGCAGGCGGTCGGCTTCGTCGCTGCCGACGGCCGGCAGCAAGGGCTCCTCAGAAGCCTCCTCGGCGTCGCGCCGCAGGGCCCGCTGGCTGCGCACCACCACCCACACCAGCACCGCGGTGGCCAGCGCCAGCCAGAGGAACCGCATCTCGGCATTGGCGGCCACCAGGGCCAGGGAGGCCAGCCACTGGGTGAAGGCGTAGATCAGCACCACCGTGCGGCGATGGCTGAAGCCGGCCCGCAGCAGCCGGTGGTGCAGATGGCGCCGGTCGGGATAGAAGGGTGAACGGCCGTCGCTGACGCGGCCCATGATCACCGCCGACATGTCGGCCAGGGGCAGCGACAGGATCAGCAGCGGCAGCAGCAGGCTCACGGTCGTGAGCTCCTTCGCCGGGCCCACCAGGCTGATGGCGGCGAGGGAGAAGCCCAGGAAATAGGACCCGCCGTCACCCATGAAGATGCGGGCCGGGTTGAAGTTGTGGCGCAGGAACCCGAGACAGGCCCCCGCCAGGGCAGCCGCCAGCAGCCCGGCCCCGGTCTGGTGAAGGCTGAAGCTCACCGACAGGAGGGCGATGGCGGCGATGCCGCTGACGCCCGCCGCGAGGCCGTCGAGGCCGTCGAGCCAGTTGATGGCATTGGTGATGCCCACCAGCCACACCACCGTGGCCAGCAGGCTGATCAGGGCAGGCAGGGGGAGGGAGAGGCCGCTGTCGAAGGGAAGGGTGACGGCGCCGATGCGCACCCCCTGGCTCCAGACCGCCATGGCCACGCCGATCTGCAGGGCCAGCCGGGGCAGGGGGGGGAGCTGGAACAGGTCGTCGCTGAGGCCGATGGCGAAGAAGCCGAGGCTGCCCAGCAGGGTGCTCCAGATCAGGTGGTCGCGGGAGGCCTCCAGCTCGCCGAACCCCCCCAGCGACCAGGTCAGCAGCAGGGCCAGGCAGAAGCCCAGCACGATGCCGACGCCGCCCAGGCGCACCATCGGCGTCAGGTGCTGCTTGCGTGGGTCGGGCTGGTCGGTGAGGCCCCAGCGCAGGCCGAGGCGACGGACCACCGGCACGATCAGCGCCGTGAACAGCGTCGCCGTCCCCAGGGTCAGGGCCGCCGGCAGGATCGGAATGGCAGCCAGCGCGCCGGGGGGCATGGGGCAGTCCGGACGTTCAACCTGAGTCTAGGCGGCCGGTCCAGGGGTGCTGGCCGCAGGCACCGGCTGGCCGTAGAGGGGAAACCGGCTGCAGAGATCCTCGACCCGGCGCCGGCAGCGCTCCTCGATGCTGCTGTCGCCTGGGTTCTGGAGCCGGTCGGCGATCACGTCGGCCACGGCCGTGAAGGCATCGGCATCGAAGCCGCGGCTGGTGAGGGCAGCGCTGCCCAGGCGCAGGCCGCTGGTCACGAAGGGGGATTCGGGATCGAAGGGGATCGTGTTCTTGTTGGCGGTGATGTGCACATCGCTCACCAGCAGGTCGGCCACCTTGCCGGTGAGGCCCACCGAACGCAGGTCGACCAGCACGATGTGGTTGTCGGTGCCGCCGCTCACCACCCGCAGCCCCCGCTCCTGCAGCCGTGCCGCCAGCGCCTGGGCATTGACCACCACCTGGCGGGCATAGGTGCGGAAGGCAGGCTGCAGCGCCTCGCCGAAGGCCACCGCCTTGGCCGCCACCACGTGCTCCAGCGGTCCCCCCTGGGTGCCGGGGAAGACGGCCTTGTCGAAGGCCCGGCCCGCCTCGGCGTCGCGGCAGAGAATCAGGCCGCCGCGGGGGCCTCGCAGGGTCTTGTGGGTGGTGGTGGTCACCACGTCGCAGTGGGGCACCGGGTTGGCGTGTTCGCCGGCGGCCACCAGGCCGGCGATGTGGGCCATGTCGGCCAGCAGCAGCGCACCCACCTCATCGGCGATCGAGCGGAAGGCGGCGAAATCGATGCTGCGCGGGTAGGCCGAATAGCCGCAGACGATCAGCCGCGGCCGCTCGGCCAGGGCGATGTCGCGGATCCGGTCCATGTCGAGCCGCTCGGTCTCGGGGCTGACGCCGTAGTGCACCGCCCGGAACCATTTGCCGCTCACGTTCACGGGGGAGCCGTGGGTGAGGTGCCCGCCGTGGGAGAGGTCCATGCCCAGGATCGTGTCGCCGGGCTGCAGCAGGGCGAGGAAGACCGCGAAATTGGCCTGGGCGCCGCTGTGGGGCTGCACGTTCGCCCAGGCGGCATCGAACAGCCGCCGGGCCCGCCCGATCGCCAGCTCCTCGATGCCGTCGACGTGCTCGCAGCCCCCGTAGTAGCGCTTGTGGGGCAGGCCCTCGGCGTACTTGTTGGTCAGCACCGAGCCCTGGGCCGCCATCACCGCCGCGGAGGCGAAGTTCTCGCTGGCGATCAGCTCGAGGTGGGTCTGCTGACGCTGCAGCTCAAGGCCGATCAGTCGGGCCACATCGGGATCGGTCTGCTCCAGGGCGGGCTGGGCAACCAGGCGGGTCTCGGGCACGGCGGTTCCGGGGGCGTTGGGGGCGCCCCTGGATCGTACGAAGCGCCACGGTCCGTCGGTCAGTCCGGCGGCGGCGACAGCCCAAGAAAAAGGCCCCCCCGCAGAGCGGAGGGGCTGGTGGGTGGTACGCGCCTGGAGAGATTCGAACTCCCGACCCTCTGATCCGTAGTCAGATGCTCTAATCCGCTGAGCTACAAGCGCCTGAGCTTCTAATTTGAGGGCATCACCCCCCCGAGCGTCAACCATGCCCCTGGTCTGGTCCGGTCCCCCCGACCCTGCGGACCCCGCCTACCGGCATCTGGGACGCCTGGTCAACCTGGCGCTCCACGCGGCCTTCTTCGCTGCCGTGAACTCCGGTCTCTGGGTGATCCAGGGGCTGCGCCATCCCTTCAGTCATCTGCCGCTGATCTCCCTGGGGTGGGCGGCGCTGCTGCTGCTGCACCTGGCCGTCGTGGTCGGCCGCCGTCCGCGGCTCTCGACCTGAGCACCGGTCACCGCTTCCGCCTGCCCCATCCCCCTGCCGTCCGATCCCGTGTCCCTGTCCTCCAGCGAGCTCGAAGACCTGAGCCAGGCCCTGGCCGATCGGATCTATCTGCAGGTGGCCGGCTGGCACCTCTACCTGGGGGATGCCCATCTGGCCCAGCCCCTTGCCGAGGAGCTGGCCGGCCTGCTCGACCAGGGGGCGGCCGCCGCCGCCCGTCAGGCCGTCGAGCGTCTGCAGGTGCCCATCGGCGGTGGCGGCACCCGGCTTCCCCTGGCCCGGCTGATGCCGCCCGGACTGCTGACCGACCTCGAAGAGCTGCTGCAGCCCTTCGTGGGCTGATCTCCGGTGATCGGGCTGCTCCCCGGCGATACTGAACAACTCCCGCTGGCTGCGGATGCTTGTCATCGAAGTGACCAATGCCCGCGAGGTCGTGCGTCAGCGGGTCGGTCGCCTGGGCCAGCGGCTGATCGGTACCGTCGTCGACCCCGAGGCCCAGGTGGAGCGGGCCCTGCTGCAGGAGCTGGAGACGGCCTTCCGTGATTTCGGCATCGAGGCGCGCATCTACTCGGTGAGTGGCCCGCGGATGGTGGGCCGCACCCACATCGAGATGCCGCTGCAGGTCCGCGAACAGCGGGTCGTCGACTGACCGGCGCCCCGCCTCAGGCGCCCCCGGGCAACCGCTCGCGCAGCCGCCGCCCCAGCTGGCGGGCCTCCGGCACCCCCAGCCCTCCGGCCAGCAGCCCGTAGACCGCGGCTCCCCCCAGACCACAGAGGCTGGTCTGCAGCAGCAGGCCCAGCAGGCCGGCGGGCCAGTGCAGCCCCCTGGCCATGCCCCAGGCCAGCAGCCCCCCCACCACGGCGGCGAGGGCGAGCAGCGCCGTGTCGCGGGTCCAGGCCCCGATCGGCAGGGAACCCAGCCGCCGCTGCAGGGCCCCAAGCAGCAGCACGGCACTGATCACGTTGACGGCGACGGTGGCCAGCACCAGCCCCGGGGCGCCGAAGTTGAGCTGCGGCAACAGCAGGCCGCCCGGCACCGGGCTGCCCACCAGCAGCCAGTCGAAGAGCGCGTTGAGCCCGATGCCGGCCATCGAGATGCGAAAGGGCGTGTTGCCGTCACCGAGGGCGTAGAAGACCCGCACCAGCACGTCGCGGCCCAGGTAGGCCGGCATGCCGAAGCCATAGGCCATCAGCAGCGAACCGACCATCCGGGCGGCCTGCCCGTCAAAGGCACCCCGTTCGTAGACAAGCGCCACGATCGGGCCGGCCAGGGCGATCATCAGGGCCCCCAGCGGCAGCATGCTCGCGTTGCTGAGCATCAGGCCCTGGCGGATCCGCTGGATCAGCTCGTCGCGCTGGTGCGGGGCCACCAGCCGCGAGAACACCGGCAGCAGCGGCACCAGCAGCATGTTCGACAGGATCCCCAGGGGCGTCTGCACGAGCAGGCCCGCGTAGCCCAGCCCCGCCGCCGCTCCGGCGATGCCGCTGGCGAAGAACAGGTCGGTGTAGACGTTGATCTGAAGCATCCCCGAGGCCAGGGTGGCCGGGCCCATCACCCGCAGCACCTCGGCGACCCCGGGCTGGCGCCAGTCGAAGCTGAGGCTGATGTGCCCCAGCCCCTGCCGGGCCAGGGCCGGCAGCTGGATCAGCCACTGCAGCACCGCCCCCGCCAGGGTCGAGAGGGCCAGCACGGCGCCGCCCCAGAAGGCCCACGAGGCGTTGCCGATGTCTGGGCCGGCCTGCAGCCAGAGCAGGCCGAGGCCCAGCAGCACCGCCACGCTCGAGAGCAGCGGACTGATCGACGGCAGCCAGTACTCGTCGGCGGCGTTGAGGGCACCGAAGCCCAGGCCGATCAGGCCGGCGAACAGGGCCATCGGCGCCATCAGCCGCAGCTGCACCACCGCCAGGTCGTGGATCCCGCGGTCAAGGGCCGGCCCCACGAGGGTGATCAGCGGATCGGCCAGCAGCACCAGCACCACCGTCACCAGCAGCAGCCCGAGGCCCACCAGCGTGTTGATGGCCGCCAGCAGCCTGGCGCTCTGCTGCCGCTCCTGGCGGGCCATCACGCTCACCATGTCGCTGTGGAAGGGCCCGTTGATGCCGCCGAGCAGGATCAGCAGAAAGCCGGGCAGCACATAGGCGTAGTTGTAGGCGTCGTAGGCGGCGCCGACGCCGAAGGCGGCGGCGATGGCCTGCTGTCGCACGAGGCCGGCCACTTTGCTGAGGGCCGTCGCCAGGGCCACCACCAGGGCGATCCGGCGCAGGTTGCCGCTGCGGGACGGGGTTTCGGCCATCGGCTGGCGGTGAAAGGGGGATTGTGGGCGATGGCCGCCGGCGGCATCGGCCACCATGGCCCGGTCCCTGGCCTGCCCCGATGTCTGACGCACCCCTGGCCGAAGCTCCGGTGCTGGCCTGCGCTCCGCTGGTGGAGGGGGTGCTGCGCCGCCGCTGGAAGCGCTTCCTCGCCGAAGTCGAACTCGACGACGGCACGCTCGTCACGGCCCACTGCGCCAACACCGGCCCGATGACCGGGGTGCTGCGCCCTGGCGGGCGGGTGCGGCTGCGCCACGATCCATCCCCCAGCCGCAAGCTGGCCTGGACCTGGGAACAGGCCGAAGTGCCGGCGGCCACCGGCGGCCACTGCTGGGTGGGGGTGAACACGGCCCTGCCCAACCGCCTGCTGCGGGCCACGATCGAGGCGGGCCTGCTGGAGCCCTGGCTGGGCCCCGTGGCCGGCCTGCGCCCTGAAGTGGCCTACGGCCACGGCGATCGCAGCCGCATCGACCTGCTGCTCACCCCCGGCGAAGGGGCCAGCGACCCCCGGCCGATCTACGTCGAGATCAAGAACACCACCTGGACCGACGGTTCCCTGGCCCTCTTCCCCGACACCGTGACCGAGCGGGGCCAGAAGCATCTCCAGGATCTGATGGCGGTGCTGCCGGGGGCCCGGGCGCTGCTGATCCCCTGCCTCAGCCGCGCTGACGTCACGGCCTTCGCCCCCGGCGACAGTGCCGACCCCCGCTACGGGGCGTTGTTCCGCGAGGCCCTGGCCGCCGGGGTCGAGGTGCTGCCCTGCCGCTTTGCCTTCGCGGCGGATGGCGTCCGGTTCGCAGGGGTGGTGCCGGTGCTGCCCCGGCAGCCGGATCATGAGGGAAACCTTGGAAACTCATGATTCGGTAACGACGCGCACCTCGTTGGCGTCTGATGGCCCGCAGTGTTGGACAGGGTTTCTTGGCCTTCCACGTTCATGTCACTACACAGCAGTCCCGGACGCCGGGCTGGGCTGAGCCGGGCGCTCCCCCCCTCGGCCCTTCAAAGCGTTGACCACTGGCGGCACGACAGCCTGCCGCGTCTGGCGACCTTCGCCAATGCGATGCCCCTGCGGCGCGGGGCGGTGATGCTGCTGGCCGCCGGAGCGGGCCTGGTGCCGCTGATGGCGGGATCCGCCAGGGCAGCCCTCACCAAGATGCCGACCGATGGCGCCGACACCCTGTTGATGCTGGTGGGATCGGCCATGGTGCTGCTGATGACGCCGGGTCTGGCCTTCTTCTACGGCGGCTTCACCCGGGCCAAGAACGTGCTCAACACCATGATGATGAGCTTCTTCCTGATGGGACTCATCGGGGTGCTCTGGGTGGTGGTCGGCTACAGCCTGGCCTTCGACACCGGCTTCAAGAGCCCCTTCATCGGCGGCCTCGGCCAGATGTGGCTGAACAACGTCGGCGGTGAGCTGGGGGATGCGCCCCTGGCCGACGGTTTCGCCCTCAGCGCCTCCAGCTTCGCCCTCTTCCAGGGCATGTTTGCGATCATCACGCCGGCGCTGATCTCCGGTGCGCTGGTGGAACGGATCAGCTTCAAGGCCTGGTTCTGGTTCGCCCTGCTCTGGAGCCTGTTCGTTTATTCGCCGATGGCCAAGATGGTCTGGGGCGGCGGTTTCCTGGGCCCCTTCGGTGAAGTGGGTGCCATTGACTTCGCCGGTGGCACGGTGGTGCACATCGCCGCCGGTGTGGCGGCTCTCGTGTCGGCGGCCATTGTCGGCCCCCGCACCACCTTCCCCGAGAGCGTCCGCCCGCCCCACAACGTGCCATTCATCCTGCTCGGTGCCGGTCTGCTCTGGTTCGGCTGGTTCGGCTTCAACGGCGCCAGCATGTTTGCCGCCAAGACCGCCGGTTTCCCCTTCGCCACCACTTCGGCGGCGGCATCGGCGGCGCTGCTCACCTGGTGCATGATCGAGTGGTTCAAGGACGGCAAACCCACCGCCGTGGGGGCCGCCACCGGCGCCGTTGCCGGCCTGGTGGGCATCACTCCCGCCGCCGGCTTCGTCTACATGCCCCAGGCCCTGCTGATCGGTGCGCTCACGGCCGCTGGCTGCTTTCTGGCCGTGCAGATCAAGGCCGCCATCAAGTTCGATGATTCTCTCGATGCCTTCATGGTCCATGGGGTGGGCGGCACCATTGGCGCCCTGCTCACTGGTCTGCTGGCTGTTCCGGCCCTGGTGCCCGCCGATTACTTCCCCAAGTCAGCCGAAATCCTCAAGGCCGGCGGCAACCTGGCCATGTTTGTGGCGCAGTTCAAGGCGGTTCTCTTCTCGTATGGCTTCGTTGCCCTAGGCACCGCGATCATCCTTTACATCGTGAAGGCTGTCGTCGGCCTGCGGGTGAGCCGCGAGGACGAGGAGCGCGGCCTCGATTTCATCGCCCATGGGGAAGAGGCCTACGACCCCATGACTTACTGATCCCGCTTCTGCCGTTTTCCCCACCGAACCTGCTGCCATGAAGCTCATCACCGCCGTCATCCGACCGTCAAAGGTCGATGCCGTCAAAACCGCTCTCGTTGAAGCCGGCATCGTCGGCATGACCTTGTCGGAGGTCCGGGGCTTCGGCCGCCAGAAAGGACAGGTGGAGCGCTACCGGGGCTCCGAGTTCACCGTTGAGTTCCTGCCCAAGGTGCGCATCGACGTCGTGGTCGACGACGGTCAGATCGAGACCGCCCTGGGCCTGATCGAGGGCGCTGCCCGCACCGGCGAGATCGGTGATGGCAAGGTCTTCGTCATGCCCATCGAGACCGCCGTGCGTGTGCGCACCGGCGAGCGCGGCGAAGCGGCCCTCTCGCCCTGAGCCACCGGGACCCCCGGGGCTGCGTCCTCCCCATAGATTGGACCGGCCCCGGCGCCCCGCCCTGCCATGGACACCCGTGCCTTCAAGCGGTCGCTGCACCATTCCGACCGCTACAACCGCCGGGGCTTCGGCCGTGCCGACGAGGTGGCCGCCAGCCTTGAGGAGGCGTACACCAGCCCGCTGATCCAGCGCATCCGCGAGGACGGCTACCAGTACCGGCAGGGCCGGGTCATCATCCGCCTGGCCCAGGCCTTCGGCTTCTGCTGGGGCGTCGAGCGGGCGGTGGCGATGGCCTATGAGACCCGCCGCCACTACCCCAGCGAGCGGATCTGGATCACCAACGAGATCATCCATAACCCGTCGGTGAACGCCCACCTGCGCGAGATGGACGTGTCGTTCATCCCCGTCGACGGAGGCGTCAAGGATTTTTCGGAGGTTCTCAGCAATGACGTGGTGATCCTGCCGGCCTTCGGCGCCACGGTGCAGGAGATGCAGCTGCTCAATGAGCGCGGCTGCCACATCGTTGACACCACCTGCCCCTGGGTCTCGAAGGTGTGGAACACGGTCGAGAAACACAAGAAGGAATCGTTCACCTCGGTCATCCACGGCAAGGTCAAGCACGAGGAGACCCTGGCCACCAGCTCATTCGCCGGCACCTATCTGGTGGTGCTCGACCTGGCCGAAGCGCAGATCGTCTGCGACTACATCCTGCAGGGTGGTGATCGGGAGGCCTTCCTGCGCCGCTTTGCCGCAGCCACCTCGCCGGGCTTCGACCCGGACCGCGACCTGGTGCGGATCGGCGTCGCCAACCAGACCACGATGCTCAAGAGTGAGACCGAAGAGATCGGCCGCCTCTTCGAGCGCACGCTTCTGCGGCGCTACGGGCCGGCAGCACTGAATGAGCACTTTCTGGCGTTCAACACCATCTGCGACGCCACCCAGGAGCGGCAGGATGCCATGTTCTCCCTGGTCGATGAACCCCTGGATCTGATGGTGGTCATCGGTGGGTACAACTCCTCCAACACCACCCATCTGCAGGAGATCGCCGTGCACCGCGGCATCCCCTCGGTGCACATCGATGCGCCTGAGCGCATCGGGCCCGGCAACAGCGTCGAACACAAGCCCCTGGGCCGCGACCTCGAGCGCCTTGAGCCCTTCCTGCCCGAGGGCGAGCTGCGCATCGGGATCACCTCCGGAGCCTCCACCCCTGACCGTGTGGTGGAGGGTGTGATTGATCGTGTGCTGGACCTGGCCAGCCGGTAGGCCGTTAACGACCCGTTACATTGGCG
The DNA here is from genome assembly GCA_903871775.1 of uncultured cyanobacterium. Taxonomy (GTDB): domain Bacteria; phylum Cyanobacteriota; class Cyanobacteriia; order PCC-6307; family Cyanobiaceae; genus CAIQIA01. Next base: position 107,026 of record CAIQIA010000007.1, on the reverse strand, counting down.
CCAGATGAGACCCATCCTCCGCTTTGACCCTCGCCCTCGCCCAACGAGCGCCGCGTCAGCCCCGGTCCGGTGTGGATGAGTCCCTCTGGCGCACCTATCGGAGCTGCTTCTCCGATGTGATGGAGATGCGGGCCCCGGTCTCCCAGGTGGCCGCGTACCTCGACGCCCACGAGCACTGGTTCAGCCGCTGCGCGGCGCCGATGCAGGTGGAGCCCGTCGGCGATCAGGGCTATCGGCTCACCCTCGGGCGGTTCGGCAACTTCGGGTTCGAGGTCGAGCCCACCATCGCCCTCGAGCTGCTCCCCCAGAACCAGGGGGTGTACCGCATCGACACCATTCCCGAGCCCCGCGGGGCCATGGCTGATGTGTACACCGTTGATTTCAGGGCCTGCCTGGAACTGGCTGCCGCCCCTGACCAGCCCGCCGCCACCGAGGTGAACTGGCAGCTGGACCTCGAGGTGGGCATCCGTCTGCCGGCCTTCATCGGTGTGCTGCCCGAATCCCTTGTCCAGTCGAGTGGTGACCATCTGCTGCGCCAGATCGTGCGCCAGGTGTCACGGCGGCTCACCTGGAAGGTGCAGGAAGACTTTCATGCCCAGGCAGGGGTGGCGTGCCCACCGCGGCGGCGGGCACGCTTCTGACGCCGGGCCTCAGGCCTGGCCGAGGATCTTGCCCACGATCTGCAGACCGGAGACCGTCTGCCACAGGAACAGGGTCATGACCAGCATGTTCAGGCCCACGTGGGCCTTGCGGGCCAGCTCGTTGCCCCGCTGCATCAGGGGCGCCAGGGCTGCGGCGATGGCGATCAGACCGGTCATGCCCAGCCCGACCAGCAGGTGGGGCCCCACGAACAGCTTGCCGTTGTTGAGGAAGGTCACCGCCATGCCGCCGAGGGTGCCGAGCACCATCACCGCCAGCACGGCACTGCCCGCCAGGTAATGGCGCTGGGCGTAGCGGCCCTTGATCAGCTCTTTGCGTTGCTCGGGGGTGCCGGTGCGGGTCTTCTTGGCGCGGATGCCCAGCACCAGCGCATAGCCGGATCCGGCGAGCAGCACCGCCATCAGCAGCGGATGCAGGAAATTGAGGTTGAAGGCCAGGGCCTCGGGCATCGGTGGAAGGGTGAGGTCCGGCCGACGCTAACGGGCCGGCCGCCACGGTTTCAGTGCAGAAAGTGCCGTCTCCCCGTGCAGACCATGGCCATGCCGGCGGCATCGGCGGCGGCGATGGATTCGTCGTCGCGGCGGCTGCCCCCGGGCTGGATCACCGCGGTGATGCCCCGGCGGCCGGCTTCGGTCACCGTGTCGTCGAAGGGGAAGAAGCCATCACTGGCCAGCACCGCCCCCCGGGCCCCGTCGCCGGCGGCGTCGAGGGCCAGCGCCGCTGAGCCGACCCGGTTCATCTGACCGGCGCCGATGCCGAGGGTGCAGCCCCCCCGGGCCACCACGATCGCGTTCGAGCGCACGTGCCGCACCACCCGCCAGGCGAAGCGCAGATCCGCCCATTCCTCGGTGGTCGGCCCCCGCTGGCTCACCACCTGCCACGACTCGGGATCGTCGTCATCGTCGTCGCGCTGCTGGGCGAGCACGCCCCCCAGGATCGAGCGCAGCTGCCGCTCCCCTGCCGGCACCGCGCCGGCGGTCGGCAGCTCCAGCAACCGCAGGTTGGTGCGGCTCTGGAGCTGTTCGCGGGCATCGGCCGTGATCGCCGGCGCCACGAGGCATTCGAGGAACAGCCCCTCGAGGGCAGCGCAGGCCTCTCCGTCGAGGGGGCCGTTCAGGGCGACGATGCCACCGAAGGCCGAGACCGAATCGGCGGCGATGGCCCGGGCCAGGGCCTCGCCGGCGCTGGTGCCGACGGCGACGCCGCAGGGGTTGGTGTGTTTCACCACGACCGCTGCCATGGCTTCCGTCGCCGGGAAGCGGGCCACGGTGCTCAGGGCCGCCTCGAGGTCGAGCAGGTTGTTGTAGCTGAGCTCCTTGCCCTGCAGCTGCCGTGCGGCCCCCCAGCCGCGGTCGTCATGGCCGTACCAGACCGCGGGCTGGTGGGGGTTCTCGCCGTAGCGCAGGCTCTGGCGCCGGGGCAGGCTCAGCAGCAGGGGGGCGGTGTCGGCGTCGGTGTCGTCGGCCAGTTCAGGCTGTGCCGCCAGCCAGCCGGCGATGGCGGCGTCGTAGCTGCCGGTGTGGCGGAAGGCGGCGAGGGCCAGGCGCCGGCGGTAGGCGGCATCGACACCGCCGGCGGCGAGGGCTTCGAGGTAGGGCCCGTACTGGTCGGGGTCGGTGAGCACCGACACGTGGCGATGGTTCTTGGCCGCCCCCCGCACCATCGCAGGGCCGCCGATGTCGATGGTCTCGATGGCCTCGTCCCAGGTCACCCCCGGGCGGGCTACCGTGGCCTGGAACGGGTAGAGGTTCACCACCACCAGTTCGATCGGCGGGATGGCCCCGCGCTCGAGGTCGGCCCGGTCGGCGGCGTCATCGGGCCGGGCCAGGATGCCGCCGTGGATGCGGGGATGCAGGGTCTTGACGCGACCCCCCAGGATTTCGGGGGCGCCGGTGTGCTCCGCCACCGGAATCACGGGCAGTCCGGCCTGGGCGAGGCTGCGGGCCGTGCCGCCGCTCGACAGGAGCGTGAACCCGTGCTGATCGACGAGGCAGCGGGCCAGGTCGTCGAGGCCGCGTTTGTCGGAGACGCTCAGCAGGGCGTGGCGGGCCATGGCGTGGGCAGGCAGGCGATGGGGGTGGGGGACCGGGACGTTCTGGACGCGGACCCCACGGCTCTGATGGTATGGGTCGAACCCTCCGCGTCTGCACCATGCGATTGCTGCTGCTCCACGGCTGGGGGGCGACGGGCGATGATCTCGCCCCGCTCGGCGATGCGCTGGCCCAGCGGCTGGCCCAGCGGGGCGCCGGGGTCACGGTGCGCTGCCTGGAGGCACCCGACGTCCATCCGGCCGGCGGTGGCGCCCGCCAGTGGTACCCCCTCGATCTGGGCCGACCGGGCTGGCCCGACTGCCCGGATGGGGCCCGCCTGGACCTGCGCCGGCGGCTCGAGACGGAGCTGGACGTGGCCGACGGTGACCCCGTGGCGGTGCTCGGGTTTTCCCAGGGGGGAGCCATGGCCCTGGAGGCGGCCCTGGCCCTGCCGGTGGCCGCGATCGTGTCGTGCAGCGGCTATCCCCATGCCCGGGGTCTGCGGCTTCCCGAAGCCGACGCCCCGCTGCCGTCGGTGCTGCTGCTGCACGGGCGCCACGATCCGGTGGTGCCGGTGGGGGCGCTCGATCAGCTGCAGCAGAGCCTGCGATCGGCGGGCGTGCCGGTGGAAACGGCCGTGTTCGCCTGTGACCACACGATCCCTGCGGAAGCGGTCGACGCGATGGCGGTGTTCCTGGGACGGATCACGGAGGCGGCGGGGTCCTGACCGCGCCGCCCGGCCGTGGTCCGGCGCCTTCAGACGAAGGCGTACTCGTACTCCTCGATCTCTTCCCACTCGTCGCCCATGGCCTCGAGGCCGGCGAACAGGGTCTCTTCACCCACCCGGTCGACGATCAGGCGCAGGGAGGGGAAGAGGAAGTGGTTCTCTTCGGCGTACTGGGCACTGAACAGCCCCTTCTCGCCCCAGAAGAAGCGATCGGTGGTGTGTTCATTGCGGCGCACGTTGATCAGCGCCGGGGGCACCAGGGAGGAGGCGGCGATGTAGCGGCGGGCCGCGGTCACCGGCTTGAGGTTGCCGGTGTCGAGGTTGAAGGTGGGAACGTGGGCCAGAACGCGCTGGCCGGCGAGGCGTCGACGGCTGACGCGCTTGCGCTTCTTGGACATGGGCAGAACCCCTGAGGGGCGGGCGGGACGGGAACGGGACTGGACGGAACTGGACAGGGAGACGTCGGCCGGATCCGTCGGAACGAACCCGGCCGCGTCTGAGCAGGAGAACCTGCTTCGCCCAACGCTTGAGCCCCGGCGGTCGGCGGTCCCTGAGGAACACCGGCGCAGGGATCAGACCTGGGGCCCACCGCCTGATGGAGGCGATGGGAGTGGAACTTCCTCTGCTGTAGCCTGGCTGGCAGGAAAACGCCACCCGGGCTGGTCCCAGGACTGACCCGCGCCCACCACCCCGACCGGGGCTGTGAGGTATTGGTCGTAACAACAAGCTTAAGACTTTTCTGGGATTTGACAAGCCCCCGGTCGGGCGGCGCCCCCTGCCCTTGCCGCACCACCGTCGCCTGTGATCTCCGAGCGCTTCCAGCAGCTGTCCCGCTGTCAGCTGGATCAGTTCAGTGACCGCGAGGACCTGCTGGGTCTCGGGGTCTACGTGGCGGTGCCGCTGGTGGAGGGGGACGACCTGCAGCTGCGCCCCGTGGCCGCCTGGCCCACCGCCGCCGATCCCCTCGCCCCCGCTGACCCCCAGCAGCATGAGCCGCTGCTGCTCGATGGTCGCCAGCGCCGCTGGCTGCCCCTGCGGCGGGAGGCGGTCATCATCGGTGCCCTCAGGGTCGACACCCGCACCCTGCCCTGGTCCACCGACCTGCGCCGCCGTCTTGAGGCGGCCGCAGCGGTGCTGAGCGAGGCGCGGGCGCTTGATCTTGAGCAGCAGCGGCTGCAGCGGCAGCTGGATCACGAGCAGGACCAGCGTCGGGTGCTTGTGCATCAGATGCGCAATCCGCTGGCGGCGTTGCGGACCTTCACGCAACTGCTGCTGCGGCGACTCGAGCCCGGCGATGAGCGCCGCACCCTGGTGGAGCAGTTGCTGCAGGAGGAGCTGCAGCTGGACCGTTACCTCGAGGTGCTGGCCGGTCCGGGGGCCGTGCGCGGCCTTCCCGCCGCCGGCGACACGCCGCTGCTGCTGCCGCCGGCCCTGCTGCCGAGCCAGCCCGAGCCCCTGGCGGCACGGCTGGGCCCCCTGCTGCAGCGGGCCGGCGCCACGGCGGCCCTCCAGGGGCGGGCCTGGGTCGCCCCCGGGGCGCTGCCCGTCTGGGAGGGGCCGGCGGCGGCCGTGGCCGAGATCCTGGCCAACCTGCTCGAAAATGCCTTCCGCTACAGCGCCCCCGGCGGTCCCGTCGGGCTCTGGTGCCGCCCCGCCGCCGAAGGTCTGACCCTGGCCGTCTGGGACGGCGGCCCCGTCATCGATCCGGGCGAGCGCGCCAGCATCTTTGAGCGCGGTGTGCGGGGGACCCGGGGCGCCGGCCTGAGCGGCACGGGACTGGGGCTGGCCCTGGCCCGCGACCAGGCCGAGGCCTGCGGCGGCAGCCTGGATCTGCTGGTGCCGGCGGCCGCCCTCGATCCCGCCCTGCCGGCCACCGGCAACGCCTTTGTGCTGCGGTTGCCCCTCAGCCCCAGTGCAGCTGCACCAGCCAGGCCAGCCACAGGCTGAACGCCTCGGTCCATTCGACGCAGGCGCCATAGCTGTCGCCGCTGTGGCCGCCGAGGCGGCGCCCCAGCTGCCAGGGCACCAGCAGGCAGGGCACCACCCCGGCCAGCCCCGCCATCAGCCCTGTGGTGCCCCCCTGGACCAGGGCCAGCCCCGCCAGCCAGCCCAGCAGCACCATCGCCGGCAGCAGTTCACGCCCCAGGCTCCGGCGCTGCTGACGGTGGTGGTCGCCGCTGCCCTGGGGCCGCAGGCTCGGGAACCGGTCGATCGCCAGCAGCGGGGCCACCCGCCCCCACACGGCACTCCAGACCAGGGCCGCCGGCGCGAGGGAGGCCAGGGCCAGCAGGGCACCTCCCTTAAGCAGCAGCACCAGCAGGGCCCCCATGAGGCCGCTGGCGCCGATGCGGCTGTCGGCCATGGCCTCCAGCCGTCGCGGCCCGGCGGCCAGGCCATCGGCGGTGTCGATGACCCCGTCGAGGTGCAGCCCCCCCGTGACCCACACCCCCAGGGCCAGCACCAGGGCAGCCAGGCTGGCCACGGGCAGGTCGAGGGCGGCGCCCAGCAGCCACAGCCCGGCCTGGCCGCCCCCCACCGTCAGGCCCACCAGCGGCGCAAAGCGGGCGATGCGGCCGAACTGCGCCGGCGGACCGGGCAGGGGCGGCAGCACGGTGTAGAAGATCCAGCTGCCTGCCAGGTCAGGCCACCAGGGCGGCACGGCGGTGCTCCGGCTGATGGCATTGTGCGCTCACAGCCCCGCCCTGCGGCCCGTGACCAGCGCCTCCCCTGCGCCCTTCCGCTTCGAGGTGGACCGGCGCTGCCCCAGCACCCGCGCCCGCACCGGCCGGTTCCACACCCCCCACGGGGTGGTCGAGACGCCCCGCTTCATGCCGGTGGGCACGGCCGCCACGGTCAAGGGGGTCAGCACCGAGCAGCTGGCGACCACCGGCGCCCAGATGGTGCTGGCCAACACCTTTCATCTGCACCTGCAGCCCGGCGAGGGGATCGTCGCCGATGCGGGGGGCCTGCACCGGTTCATGGGCTGGAGCGGCCCGCTGCTGACCGATTCGGGCGGCTTTCAGGTGTTCAGCCTCGCCGACCTCAATGCCATCCATGACGACGGTGTCACCTTCCGTTCTCCCCGCGACGGATCGGTGGTCGAGCTCAGCCCCGAGCGGGTGATGGCGATTCAGGAGGCCCTCGGCGCCGATGTGGTGATGGCCTTCGACCAGTGTCCGCCCTACCCCGCCGGCCATGGGGAGGTGGCGGAGGCCTGTGAGCGCACCCACCGCTGGCTGGCCCGCTGCGTCGCGGCCCGCCGCCGGGCCGACCAGGCCCTGTTCGGCATCGTTCAGGGGGGCGTGCATGAAGACCTCCGGAGGCGGTCGGCGGAGGCGGTGGTGGCCTTTGATCTGCCCGGCTGCGCCATCGGTGGGGTGAGCGTGGGTGAGCCGGCGGCGGCGATGCACGAGGTGGTGCGCTGGGTGACGCCCCTGCTGCCCGACGACCGGCCCCGCTACCTGATGGGGGTGGGCACCCTGCCCGAGATGGCCCAGGCCGTGGCCCAGGGCATCGACCTGTTCGACTGCGTGCTGCCCACCCGCCTCGGACGCCACGGGGCGGCCCTTGTGGGTGGGGAACGCTGGAACCTCAAGAACGCGGCCTTCCGCCATGACCACCGCTCCCTCGATGCCAGCTGCCCCTGCGGCGCCTGCCGTCACCACAGCCGCGCCTATCTGCACCATCTGATCCGCAGCGGCGAACTGCTGGGGCTGACGCTGCTCAGCCTCCACAACCTGACGCAGCTGATCCGCTTCACCCGGGCCATGGCCCAGGCCATCGCCGACGGCTGTTTTTCAGAGCGTTTCGCTCCCTGGGAGCCCGACTCCCCCGCCGCGCACACGTGGTAGCGTCCGACCACCGCACGACTGCCCGACGATGGTGAATGCTGTTCTGCCGCTTCTGGCCCAGCTTCCCGAGGCCTACCGCGCCTTTGCGCCCATCGTCGACATCCTGCCGATCATTCCCCTGTTCTTCCTGCTGCTGGCGTTTGTGTGGCAGGCCTCGGTCGGTTTCCGCTGAGCACGGCCAGGGCGTAACGGGGCAGGGCCAGCATCCGCCGCCAGCGGGCCGGTTCCTGCAGCAGCCGGTACAACCATTCGATGTGAAGGGCTCCCATCCAGCCGGGGGCCCTTTTCTTGTTGCCCGACCAGACATCGAAGCTGCCCCCCACCCCCATCCACAGCCCCGGCTGGCCCTGGCGCAGCCGGCGAATCCAGGTCTCCTGCCGCGGCACCCCCAGGGCCGCCAGCACCAGGTCGGGTCGCAGCTCCTGCAGATGCTGCTCGAGGCCCGGCCAGGCCTCGGCGGGCTGGAAGCCATGGCTGGCGAGCACCAGCTGCAGCCCCGGGATCTCGTCGGGCAACCGCTGCTGCAGCGCCGCCATCACCTGCGGTGAGGCCCCCACCAGGGCGACCCGCCAGTGCCGATCCGCCGCCGCCTGCAGCAGGGCCCGGGCCAGGTCGATGCCGGGGCAGCGGCGCACCCGCACCCCCTGCAGCGCCAGGGCCCCCACCACCCCGGAACCATCAGGAATCACCAGTTCGGCCGCCTGGATCACCGCCTCGAGGTCGGGCTGCGCCAGGGCGGCCATGCTCATCTCGGCGTTGAGGGTCACCACCTGGCCGCCGCCGCGGTCGTGGAGGGCCAGGGCCGCCGCCAGCACGTCGCGGCAGACGTCGATGGGCAGCCCCAGGACCCTGTGGCGCTGCACGTCCATCTCGGACTGAACCATGGGGGGCACGGGCGACGGTGGAGAATCTGACGGATCACGCCGACCCTGACAACGCCGTTGGCTGTTCCCCCCCCTGATCGCCTGGCCCGCCTGCAGGCCCTCGATGCCCACGTGGAGCGGGTGCTGCTGCGGCGCCAGCATCCCCTCTCGGGGCTGATGCCCGCCAGCACGGCCCACACCGTGCACGGCAACTACGGCGACGCCTGGGTGCGCGACGGGGTCTACACGATCCAGGCGGTCTGGGGCCTGCGCCAGGCCTGGCTGCGGCTCGGCGGCCAGCCGCGGCGGGTGTATGAGCTTGAGGGCAGCGTGCGGGCGCTGATGCGTGGTCTGCTGCGGGCGATGATGGGCCAGGCGACCAAGGTCGAGCGTTTCAAGGTCAGCGGCGACCCCCTCGATGCCCTGCACGCCAAGGTCGACACCGCCACGGGGCAGCCCGTGGTGGCCGACAACGCCTGGGGCCATCTGCAGCTCGATGCCACGGCCCTGTTTCTGCTGCAGCTGGGCCAGATCACCCGCGCCGGGCTGCCGCTCGTGTGCGGTGCCGGTGAGGTGGCCTTCGTTCAGAACCTCGTCTTCTATGTGAGCCGGGCCTACCGACTGCCCGATTACGGCATCTGGGAGCGGGGGGACAAGGGCAACAACGGTGCCCCGGAGCGCAATGCCAGCTCCATCGGCCTGGTGAAGGCGGCCCTGGAGGTGCTGAGCGGCCTGGATCTCTATGGCCCCCACGGCGATGGCAGTGCCCGGCTGTGGGTGCCCCCCGATGCCCTCGTGCGCCTGCGCCGTGCCCTGCAGGCGCTGCTGCCGCGGGAATCGGCCAGCAAGGAGGTCGACAGTGCCTGTCTGACGGTGATCGGCTATCCGGCCTGGGCCGTTGAGCAGCCCGAGCTGCGCCGGCGCACCCTCGAGGCCATCCGTGAACGGCTGGGGGGCAGCTACGGCTATGCACGGTTCCGCCGCGATGGCCACCAGACGGTGGTCGAAGACAGCACCCGGCTGCACTACGAGCCCGAGGAGCTGGCGCTGTTCGAGGGCATCGAGTGCCAGTGGCCCCTGTTCCTGGCCTTTGAACTGGTCACCGCCTGTCTGGAGGAGCGCTGGGACGACGCCCGCGGCTTCGAGGCGCGGCTGCAGGGCCTGGCGGTGGTGGTGGACGGCGAGGCCCTGCAGCCCGAGCTCTACCGCGTGCCCGCCGATCTGGTGGAGGCCGAGCGTCGCTACCCGGGCAGCCAGCGCCGCGAACCCAACGAGAACGTGCCCCTGCTCTGGACCCAGAGCCTCTGGGTGCTGGGTCAGCTGCTGCTCGACGGTCTGCTGCTGCCCGATGATCTTGATCCGGCCGGCCGGCGGTTCGAGCGGCCCCTGGGCTGCCGGCGGGTGCGGGTGGCCCTGGTGCCGGGTGATGACGCCGTCGCCGCCGCCCTCGAGGATGCAGGTCTGCCGATCGAGCGCGGCGGCGTGGTGGCGGTGGCCCCGTCGGCCCGGCTGGCCGAAGCCCTGGCCGACCTGGGCTCCTGGCCTGATCTGGGGCTCAGCGGCCCCCCACCGGGCGGTCTGGCCACCCTGGCCCACGGTCACCTTTATGCCTGCGGCGGCGTCGACACCGCCTTTCTGTCGCCGGCCCTGGAGGAGGGGATCTTCTACCTGGCCGATGACCCCGAACAGCTGGCCGATGCGGTGCTCGGTGAGCTGCGACTGCTGCAGCGCCACTGGCCCGACCCGTCCGCCGACCCCCTGCTGCTGCTGCCGGTGGCCGGGGCCCCCTTCCGCCGGTCGGCGGAGGCCTTTCTGGGCCTGCTGCAGCAGCTGCAGCAGGGCGAGCTGGGGGGGGTGGAGGTGGTGCTGGGCACCCTCGCCGACCATCGACCCCACCTGCGGCTGGAGCCCCTGCCCCTGCCGGCGCTGGCGCCGGGGCGGCCGGCGGCACCCCTGCCCCTGCGGCTCGACGAGGCCCGCGGCCATCGCTCCTTGAGCGTCAGCGAGGAACAGGCCCTCGAGAGCCGTTCGGTGCTCGATCTGGCGGCGGCCCTCTGGAGCAGCACCTCCCTGCGGGAGCAGGCCGAGCTGCTGGAGCAGCTGCAGGGGCGGCTCGGCAGCGAAGCCCAGCTGCAGGCGCCGGACCGGGGCCTGCCGATCGCCCTCAGTGAACTGATCGACGGGGTGTACCGCCGCAGCCTCGAAGCCGGCGACTGGGAGCCGGTGCGGCGTTGCGCCGGCCTGCTGGGGTTGGTGCATCCGCACCTGGAGGATGCCCTCGATGACCTGCTCGCCCGCCAGCGGCAGCTGGTGGTGGGCCGCAACTACACCGACCAGTCACGGATCCGCGAACCCCTCGACAGCGCCACCATCGTCGAGCGCATGCGCCGGTTCGGCGGCGAGGACGGTCGTGAGGCGATCCTGCAGCAGGAGCTGCTGCTGGCCCTAGAGCAGATCGCCCGTCAGCAGCCGTCGCTGCTGCATGGAACGCTCACCTTTCAGCTGGGGCAGCTGCTGCTGCTGCTGACCAGTGAGCTGGCCCTGGAGCGGCGGCTGAGCCCCTCGGAAGCCTTCGAAGCCCTCTGCGCCCTGCCGCCCCATGGCATCTCCCGCCGTCTGGGGGTGGTGCTCGCTGACCTCGACCATGCCCGGGCCAGCCTCGACCGCTGCGAACAGCTGCATGTGAGCGGCCAGGTGCTCTGGAAGGCCCCACCACCGGCGGCTGAAACGCCGATGGGGGGCTGCTGGCTGCAGCATCGGCTGCGGCAGGGGGCGTTGCAGCGCATCCCGCGGGATTTTCACCCCGGCGTCTGGGGCCTGCTGCGCCACTGCCGCGGATTGCTGATCGGCGACAAGCTCGAACGCCGCAACCGGCTCGACAGCGACGTGCTGGCGGAGAAGACCCCCGGTGAGCACAACTTCGCCGCCCTGGTGGAGCACCTGCTCAGCAAGATCGAGGCGCCCGAGTATCGGCAGCTGTCGATCGAGGCCCTGCTGTCACTGATGGCCTTCGTCGAGGCCAACCCCGCTGTGCACTTCAGCGACCACCTGGCCCTCGACGTGCTGATCGGCCACGCGGTGCGGCTGGGCTGGCAGCAGGCCCATCCGGGGGAGGGCCTGGAGCAGTACGGCGCCCACAAGGCCCAGGCCTGGGATGCCTTTTACCGCTGTTCACCCACCCGCTGCCGCGAACTGTTCATCGAGGCCCTGCAGCGCCTGACCCGGGGCCAGCAGCCCGCTGCCGCGGGGATCGTCGACCGCCCGCTCGATCAGGTCGGCCAGCTGCAGGGCCCGTGAGGCCTGCAGTCCGTCGACGGTGGGTGTCTCCTCGCCGCGCACGCACTGCAGGAAGTGCTCGAGCTCGGCATAGAGGGGCTCGGTGGGGGTGATGCTCACCTCCTCGATCACGCCGTCGTGGCGGTAGAGCAGCTCGCCACGGGTGGCCGAGTACGAGGCGTGGGCGCGGCGGTGGATGCGCAGGTTGCGATGCAGAAAGTCGGCCTCGATCAGGCTGCCGCGGCAGTGGGCACTGAGGCTGCGCACCTTGCGATGGCTCATCTTGCTGGCCGTGAGGGAGGCGGCCACACCGTTGGCGAAGTTGAGGGTGGCGGTGACGTAGTCGATCGGGCCGTCGCCGCTGCGGCCGCCGGCCGCGGCGAAGCCCACCACGGGGGCCCCGGCGAGTTCGAGCACCAGGTCGATGTCGTGGATCATCAGGTCGAGCACCACCGACACATCGTTGGCCCGGTCGGCATGGGGGCTGTGGCGCCGGCTCTCGAGCACCACCACCTCCTCGCCGGCCACCACGTTGAGCAGCTCGCGGAAGGCGGGGTTGAAGCGTTCGATGTGACCCACCTGCAGCAGGCGGCCGGCGGCATCGGCGGCGCTGATCAGCTCCTCGGCTTCAGCCTGGCTGGCGGCGATCGGCTTCTCGATCAGCACGTGCACCCCCGCCTCCAGGAAGGCCATCCCCACCCGGTGGTGCAGCAGGGTCGGGACGGCGATGCACACCGCCTCGACCATCGGGATCAGGTCGCGGTAGTCGGCGACCCAGCGGCAGCCGAACTGTTCACTGGCCAGGGCCCCGCGGGCGGCGTCGGGATCGGCGACGGCCACCAGTTCGGCGTCCCGCAGCAGCGAGAGCACGCGGGCGTGGTGCCAGCCCATGTTGCCGATGCCGACCACGCCGACCTTGACGGGTTTCATCGACGGCCTCGCAGCGGCAGCGGTGCGATCAAGGGTTCAGTCCGTCGGAGGCTGCATTATCGGTGACGTGCCGCTGCGACCGATGCGCAGCTTCACCTCCTGGATGCGGGGGCCGTCCATGGTCACCACCTCGAACTGAATCCCGTTCCAGTGCAGCGACTCGCCCGGGGCCGGGATGTGCTGCATCCGTTCGAGCAGAAAGCCCGCCAGGGTGTGGTGGTTCTCGGCTTCGGGCAGCTTGAGCCCCAGCTGACGGTTCAGCTCGAAGATCTCGAGATCGGCCGCCACCAGCCAGAGGTCATCGCCGATGGCCTGCAGGTCCGGCGGACCGCCGTCGTTCTCGAGTTCGTCGCCGACGATCTCGCCGGTGAGGTCGGCGATCGTCACCAGGCCCTCGGTGCCGCCGTGCTCGTCGACCACCACCAGCAACGGTTCACCGCTGCGGATCACCGGCAGCAGATCAGCCAGGGAGGCGCTCTCCTGGATGCGCGCCACGGGCCGCAGGAAGGGCGCCAGGGGGGAGTCGAGCTGCAGGCAGCCCTGGGCCAGGGGTTCGGCCAGCAGCCGCAGGTCGAGCACACCGCGCACGTCATCGAGGGAATCACCGATCACCGGAAAGCGCGCATGGCGGGTGCTGAGCACCGCCTGCATCAGCTCGCCGAAGCGCACGTCGAGGGGCAGGGTCTCCATGCGTGCCCGGGGCACCATCACCTCGCGCACGAGGGTGTCCCGGAGCGAGAACACCCCCTCGAGGATGTTGCGTTCGTCGGGTTCGAGGCCGGTGACGGCGTCGTTCTCGATGAGGCTTTCGAGTTCGCCGGCCGACAGGGCGGGCACCAGGCGGTCCCACTGGCGTGGCAGACCGGTCACCCGCAGCAGCTGGTCGGCCAGGTGCTCGACCACCGCCAGCACCGGCCCGAGGCTGCGGTTGACGGCCTCGAGCAAGGGCGCCAGTCGCAGGGCCGATTCCTCGGGCTGGCTCAGCACCCAGGCCTTGGGCAGGATCCCCCCGAGCAGGCTGGCCAGCACCGCCAGCGCCAGAAAGATCGCCAGGTCGAGGACGGTTTCGGCCTCGGCGGGACGCAGCTGCAGCAGCAGGCTGTGGCTGCCCCAGCCCAGGGCGAGCAGCGCCAGCACGGCCCCCAGCTGGGTGGCCACCAGGGCACGCCGCAGATGGCGCTGCAGCCGTTCGACCGCCCGGGCGCCGGGCCGTCCAGTGGCGGCCAGTTCCTCGACGCGGGTGGGGCGCAGGCGGATCAGGGCCAGTTCGCCGGCGGCGAAGAAGGCCAGCAGGGCCAGCAGCAGACCAAGGGTGAGGAGGCGCAGGGGCAGACCCATCACCCCATGACCCTGCGGTACGCAGGGCGCGACTGGACGTCGGCGATGCGGCGCACCACCGCCGGCCAGGCCGACAGGTCGAGGTCGGGGAAGAACACCGGCAGGTAGGCCAGGTAAGCCTCCACGGCGCAGTCGGCGACCCCCCAGGCGTCTCCGACCAGAGGGCGACCGTCGGCGAGGCGCTGGTCGAGCACGGTCATCAGCGGGCTGAACTCGCGCTCGCGGCTGGAGGGAACGAACAGGGCCGTGGCCAGGGTGGCGTTGGCGAAGAGCACCCACTGGGCGGCCTGGGCCCGGTCTGCGGCGCTCTGGTTCTCCTGGCCCGACAGTTCAGCCAGGTACAGCAGGATGGCCCCACTTTCGAACAGCTGCAGCCGTCCGCCGGGCAGGGAGGGATCGTCGTGCACCAGGGCCGGCACCTTGGCGAACGGGTTGATGGCGCGGAAGGCCTCGCCGCGATGCTCGCCGGCCGCCATGTCGAGCTGCACCCACGCGTAGGGCATGCCGCGCTCCTCCAGGTACCAGCGGGGCATCGAGGCCCGCGAGCGGGCCCCTCCGTACAGGGTCAGGGTCATGGGCAGGGCGGGAATAGGGCGGGGGAGGGCTCAGGGCCGGCGCCAGGTCGTGCAGAGCACCACCTCAAGCGTGCCCTCCAGAAACCTATTGCAACTGATGTGGGTTGCCGCCGCCCGTTCCATCAGCACCCGCCGGTGCACATCTGATTCAAACCACTTCTTGGCGAGGGCGCCGGGCTGCCAGGTGCCGGCCCAGCCGGGGCAGGCGATCACCTCCCCCAGGGGCTGCAGCCCCTGGCGGGCCATGGTGGTCTGGAAGGCCGACCAGCGGCTGGCGTCGTGGTCGCAGGTGCCGCCGAGCAGAATCTGGCGGGCGAGGCGGGCCTGGTACAGCACGTTCTCGGTCTCTAGCGGGTCGGGCAGGGGCTGCAGAGAGGGCTTGCCCTGCTCCAGGCGCAGGGCGTTGACCGCTTCGGCGTAGAGGTCGCGGTCGGCGGCGGCGGGCCGAGGCTGCAGGCCCACCACCAGAACGAAGCAGACACTCAGCGTGAGCGTGCGTCGGAGGCCCCGGCAGCGGTGGGCGGCCATGGCGTGCCCGCAGGTGCGGCAGGCAGCAGGATGCTGATCACCGTACCGCCTTCGCTGCGGTTTGCTGCACGGATGTCGCCGCCCATGGTCTCGACCATCGCCTGCACAAGCGACAGGCCCAGGCCGCTGCCGTGGGTGCGGCCGCTGTTGCTCGCCCGGTAATGGTGCTCGAAGATCTTGTCGAGTTCGTCTGCGGGAATGCCGATGCCCCGGTCGGCGACGCGGATGCGCAGGGGCAGCGGCCCTTCGATGCGATCGAGGATCACCTCCACCGGTGCAGTGCCCGCTGAGAACTTGCAGCTGTTCTCGATCAGGTTGCGAACGCTCTGGGTGAGGTACTGGGGATGGGCCACAGCGAGCCGGTCGGTCTCCTCGAGGCTGCAGTCGAGCCGGAGACGGCCGCCGCAGGGCTCAAGGCAGGCGTCAACCGCTGAGCGGCAGCTGTCGAGCACATCAAGAACCACCAGATTGCGGCGGATGCCATCGCCATTGCTGCGGCTCAGGTCGAGCAGGCAGCTCAGCAGTGCGCTGCAGTGGGTGACCTCGTGCTGCACCATGACGAGGATCTGCTGCTGATGGCTGCGGGTCGGATCGGCGGCATCGAGGCGGATCGCATGGGAGATGCCCAGGCTGATGGTGGCCAGGGGATTGCGCAGCTCGTGGGAGACCTGACTGGCGAACAGCTCGAGGCGCTCTTCAAACTGTTGCCGCCGGATGAAGAACCAGCGCAGCACCAGAAAGAGAAGCGTGCTGACGCCGATGATGTTGACAACGGTGAGGTTGTCCTGCCAGCCGTGGTTGGGAACGCTGCGGTGGGGAGGAATCAGCCAGTCGAACGCGAGGTTGCCCACGATGCAAGCCATGAAGAAGCCGAACCAGCGCTCGGCCGTGCGCCGTTCGTAGAGCAGCAGACCCAGGATGGGCGAGAGCAGCGACCAGCCGATGACCATGCTGCTGCCCAGAAAGCCCCCCAGGATTCCGGTCAGCAGCACCGGGCAGATCAGGGTGAACAGCAGGGTCGTGAAGCGGTAGACGTTGTAAGGGAGCCGTCCGATGTGCCGCAGCAGCATCAGCAGGGAGACGCTGACGAAGGCCGCGGCCATCAGGGCTGCAGCGGCCACCGCGCCGTTGCTGGCGTAGACGACGCACAGAAAGGCCCGCAGCGGCAGGATGCCGTAGAGGTTGACCAGGTCAAGAATGCGCTGCCTTTCGGCGCTGGGGGCCTGGTGCTCGGCGGTTGTGAGCAGGCCAGGGGTCTTGAGGATCTGGTCTCGGGAGGTGGCGGACAGGGTGACCACGTCGGGGGGAGACCAGCTCAATGTCAAAACAAGCCTAATTCCAACGGAAAGAAGTGCTCACTCCAGCCTCGAATAAAAATAATCTGAGCGTTTTGTCATTCAAGCCAGCTGTGCTGGCTCGATGGGGGCCGTCTCGATGGGGGTCGTGGGGATCGAACCCACCTAAGGCGGATTATGAGTCCGCTGCATTCACCAGATTGCTAGACCCCCGACATCGCCATTGTTGACCAGCGGGCCCGCCGATCACCAGGCCCTGACCCGCCGCTCACCAGAGCCCACGGATCCCCTGGGGCCGTGACAGGTTCGGCAGGGCGCCGGGGCTGCCATCGCCGCTGAAGCGGTCGGCCACCCGCAGGGGCAGCGGGGGACTCTGTTCTTCGAGCAGGGTGCGGTAGGTGTTCTCGATGGCTGAGCCGTCCCAGACGATCGTCTGATCGGTGAAGCCCAGCCCCATCACCCGGCTGCCGTTGCCGCCGCCCATGGCGATGCCGAACAGATCGGTGATCTGGTGGGTGAGGTCAACGCCGCGGGCATAGGGCGCCGTCCAGCTGGCGTAGCGGCGTTCGAGCAGCTCAGGCACCGTCTGCACGGCACCGCAGCGCGTCACCTCCACGGGCGGCCCCTCCCGGCGGCCATCGCGATCGAGCGGTGCTTCGTACCCGGTGCGGCAGACCACCGGGCCCGCCAGCACCTGCATCGCCGGGCCGAGCACCAGCACCGGTGCCATCAGGGCCAGGAGGCGCATCGGCATCGCCCGGAAAGAGATACAGGGTTGTGCCCAGCACGGTAGAAACGGAACCACCGCCGTGCCAGCCGCATGACCGCCCTTGACCCTCTGCTGGCGATGCTGGCCGAACGGGCCTACCGCCGTGGCAGCTTCACCCTGGCGTCGGGTCGCACCAGTTCCCATTACGTCAACTGCAAGCCGGTGACCCTCAGCGGCCGCGGGTCGGCCCTGCTCGCCCCCCGGCTGCTGGCCCTGGTGGAGCCCGAGGCCCTGGCCGTGGCGGGGCTGACCCTGGGGGCCGACCCCCTGGTGAGCAGCGTCGCCCTGGTCGCCGCCCAGGCCGGCCGCGACCTCGATGCCCTGATCGTGCGCAAGGAGGCCAAGGGCCATGGCACCGGTGCCTGGCTGGAGGGCCCGCTGCCCGCCCCCGGGGCGCTGGTGACGGTTCTCGAAGACGTGGTCACCAGCGGCGGGTCGGCCCTCAAGGCCGTGACCCAGCTGCGGGAGGCCGGCTACCGCGTGCAGCGGGTGGTGACGATCGTCGATCGGGAGGAGGGGGGTGCGGCCGCCTTCGCCGCCGCCGGCCTCGAACTCTGCGCCCTGGTGCGTCTCGCCGAGGTTGCCGCGGCGGCGCCATGACCACGGCCGATCCCTGGGCCCTGCCGCCCCTGCCCCTGGCCCTGACCCTGCCCCTCTGGCGGCTGCCGCTCCAGGGTCCCGATGCCCTGCGGGTGCTGCATGGCCAGACCACCCAGGCGCTGCTGGACCTGGCGCCGGGCGAGCGCCGGCCCACCTGCTGCGTCACGGCCACGGCGCGGCTGCGGGCCCTGGCCACGGTGGAGGCCACCAGCGACGGGGCCCTGCTGGATGTGGAGGCCGGCGATGCCGCTGCGGTGCGCCAGGCCCTTGACCGGGTGCTGTTCCCCGCCGATCGGGTGACCCTCGGGGCCCTCGAGCCCCTGGAGCTGGTGGTGGAGCTGCTGCCGACGGGCGATGCGGCCGCCGGCGACGACTTCTGGGGGCTGCCGGCCCGCTGCCATCACCGTCGACCCGACGGCACGACGGCGGCCCCCGATCCGCTGCTGTGGGCGTGGCTGCGCTGCCGCCAGGGCATCCCGGCGGCGCCGGCCGAACTCAACGACGACCACAACCCCTTCGAGCTGGGGCTGGATGAGCGGGTGAGCCTCAGCAAGGGGTGTTACCTGGGCCAGGAGACCCTGGCCAAGCTGCAGTCGCGCGATGGGGTGCGCCAGCGGCTGCGGCGTTGGTGGTGCCCCCCCGGCGGGCCGGTGCCCGAGGCCGGCCATGAGCTCACGGGCCCCGAGGGCCGCCGGCTCGGCCGTGTCACCACCGTCGTGCCCTGGGCCGGCGGTGCCGTCGGCCTGGCGATGGTGCGTCGCGAGGCCCTGGATCAGCCCGAACTCGGCGGGCTGCTGCTGTCGTCGCCGAGCAGCCACTGAGCCACGGCCCAGGTGGCCAGGCAGTCGTCGTGGTTGTAACGGAAGATGCGCTGCAGATCGCGGCGGTCGCCCCGCTGGCGCCAGCGGCGCCACCACAGCACGCAGCGGGCCCCCTCGGCGGCGGGCTGGCTCCAGCGGAAGCCGCGCCAGCCGGCCACCGCCTTGAGGCCGTAGCTGTCGACCGGCAGCCGCCAGTGGCGCCGCAGCCGCTGGTGCAGATCGATCAGCCCCGCCGGGCCGGGGCTCCCCTGGCGTTGGGCCAGCCGCCGCAGGGCGATGGCCTCGGTCTCGCCGTAATGCAGCACCGGCCAGCCCTGATGGCGGGCCAGCCGCCCCTGCAATCGTTGCCAGCCGCGGGCCTCTCCCTGCTCCTTCAGGGTCAGCAGCGGCAGGTAGCGGCCCGCGGCCGGATCCACCAGGCGGCCATCGGGGCCCCGCGGCAACACCAGAAACCCGTGCAGAAAATCCTCCCGGGCGTCGGGGTCCGATTCGATGTCGTAGATCAGCACCCCGGGGGCTTCTGTCAGTTCGGGCAGGGGATCGGCGGGATCGAGGTGGTCGGCGTGGCCCAGTTCCTGGCAGCGGGCCTGGGCGATCAGCTCGAGGGCCAGTTCGGGCCGCCGTTCCCCCTGCTGCTCGAGGCGGTCCATCAGCCAGGGGCCATCGGTGGCGGCCAGGGCCGCCCGGTCGACGATGCCCAGCCCCTGCAGCTGTTCGCGCCGCTTGCCGCCGATGCCGCTCACCTGGCTCAGGTGGCCTTCGGCCTCGGCGACCCGGTCGCAGGCGCTGCGCCAGCGGCAGAGCACGCATTTGCGCCGGTCGCTGGTGAGGTCGGGGGGTTCCGTCAGATCCCGGTCCCGCCGCAGCCGCTCGAGGGCCTGGTCGAGCTGGGGCTGCAGGCTGCCGTCGAGCCGCACCCGTTCGCGGCCGCCGCGGTCGTCGAGCAGCAGGCCTTCGCCGGGGCTGCGGCCCAGGGCGGGTTCCAGCAGCCGCCCCCAGAACGCCAGGGTGAGCCGGTGTTCGCGGGTGCCGTGGCGGCCTGGCTGCAGCAGCACCGGCACGAAACCGAAGGGGCCCAGGCGGCTGGCGCCGGGGCGCCGCAGCAGCAGCGTCGGCCGGCCGCGCCAGTGGTCCCGGCGCAGCAGCAGCTGGCGCACGGCTTCGGGCCCGGCGGCCAGGCGTTCGCCGGCGCTGCGCCGGTCGCCGCGGGCTGAAGCCGGCCAGGGGGCCAGGCGGCGCTCCCGGTCGACCAGCTGCAGCTCCCGGTGGGGATTCCAGCGGGGGATGGCGGGGTCTCCATGGCGGTCGAGCCAGGCCCGGCGGCGGCAGCGCAGCCAGCCCCGCAGCTGCCGGTCGGTGAGCAGTGCGTCATCCGCCATCGGCCCAGGCTAGAAGGGGGCCGACCCCCGGTTGCAGCGCGGTGAAGGCCACCTACTTCGGAGCCAACGGCTGGTTGCTCGAGATCGCCGGCCTGCGGGTGCTGCTCGATCCCTGGCTGGTGGGTCCCCTGCGCTTCGGGGGCGCCGCCTGGCTGATCGAGGGGCGGCAGCCGCGGGAGTGGCCCATCCCCGCCGACCTCGACCTGCTGCTGCTGACCCAGGGCCTGGCCGACCACGCCCATCCCGAGACCCTGGCCCAGCTGCCCAAGACCCTGCCGGTGCTGGGGTCGGCCGGGGCGGTGGTGGTGGCGCGGCGGATCGGCTTCAGCGACACCACCGTGCTGCGGCCCGGGGAGGTGTGGCAGGGCCAGGGCCTTGAGGTGCGCGCCAGCGCCGGCGCTGCGGTGCCCCAGGTCGAGAACGGTTATCTGCTGCACGAGACGGGCGCCGGCGGCGCCAGCCTTTACGTGGAGCCCCACGGGTTTCTGGACCGGTCGCTGCCCCAGCGGCCGCTCACGGCCGTGATCACCCCCGTCATTGACCTGTCGCTGCCGCTGGGTGGGCCCTTCGTGCGGGGCCGGGCCGTGGTGCCCGAGCTGCTGGAGCGGTTCGCGCCGGCCTGGCTGCTGGCCAGCAGTGCCGGGGGCGGCGTGCGCTTCAGCGGCCTGATCGACCGGCTGCTGCGAGCCGAACCCGCCCCCGCCGACCTGGAGGCGCAGCTGGCCCGCCGGCACCCCCCGACCCGGTTCGTGGACCCCGATCCGGGACACTGCTATGAGCTTTCGCCACGCTGATGGGTTCCGCTCCCCTGCCGCTGCGGCCGGCCCCGATCGCCTTCGGCACCGACGGCTGGCGGGGGGTGCTCGGGGTTGACATCACCCTCGAGCGGCTGCTGCCCGTGGCCGCCGCCGCCGCCGCCGAGCTGGCCCATTCGGCCCCCGACGGGCTCGACAGCCGCACGGTGGTGATCGGCTGTGACCGCCGTTTTCTGGCCCCCGAACTGGCCGCCGCCATCGCCGCCGCCGTGCGGGGGGTGGGGCTCGAGCCGCTGCTGGCCCCCGATCCGGTGCCGACACCCGCCTGCAGCTGGGCTGTGGTGCAGCGCCGGGCCCTGGGGGCCCTGGTGATCACCGCCAGCCACAACCCGCCCGAATGGCTGGGTCTGAAGATCAAGGGCCACTTCGGTGGTTCGGTGGAGGGCGACTTCACCGCCCGGGTGGAGCGCCGGCTGCAGGCCGGGGGCGTGAGCGTGCCCGAACCGGGCGAGACGCCCTGTTTCGAAGGCATGGCCGAGTACCTCGACGGCCTGCGGGGCCGGGTCGACACCGGCGCCCTGCGCCGGGGCCTCGAGCAGCTGGGCCTGGCGGTGATCGTTGATCCGATGCACGGGTCGGCCGCCGGTGGCCTGCCGGCCCTGCTGGGTGATGCGGTGCGCGAGATCCGCTCCCAGCGGGATCCCCTCTTCGGCGGCCACCCCCCCGAACCCCTGGCCCCCTACCTGGGCCAGCTGATCGCCGAGGTGCAGGCGTCCACGGCCGCCGGCCGGCCGGCGGTGGGCATCGTCTTCGACGGTGATGGCGACCGCATCGCCGCCGTTGATGAGCGGGGCCGGTTCTGCAGCACCCAGCTGCTGATGCCGCTGTTCATCGACCATCTGGCGCGGGCCCGGGGGCTGGCCGGCAGCGTGATCAAGACCGTGAGCGGTTCTGACCTGATGCGGCTGGTGGCCGAAGACGTGGGCCGCGAGGTGATCGAGAAGCCCGTGGGGTTCAAGTACATCGCCAGCGAAATGCTCAGCGGCGGCGTGCTGGTGGGGGGTGAGGAATCGGGCGGGGTCGGCTTCGGCATGCACCTGCCCGAGCGGGATGCCAGCTTCGCGGCCCTGCTGCTGCTCGAGGCCCTGGTGGAGGGCGGCCAGCCCCTGGGGGCGCGCCTCGACGCCCTGCAGGCCCGCTGCGGCGGCGCCAGCCACTACGACCGCCTCGACCTGCGCCTGCCCGACATGGAGACCCGCGCCCGCTTCGAGCGGCTGCTGCAGGAGGCGCCGCCGACGGTGGTGGCCGGGGCGCCGGTGCAGGAGGTGACCGCGACCGATGGCGTCAAGCTGCGGCTGGGCCCCAGCCACTGGCTGATGCTGCGCTTCTCGGGCACCGAACCCCTGCTGCGCCTCTACTGCGAGGCACCGGACGAGGGCCGGGTGGCCGAGGTGCTGGCCTGGGCCCGCGAACTGGCCCTGGCGGCCTGAGGGCGATGGCGGTGGTGGATCTGGTGATCGCCAGCGGCAACGCCGGCAAGGTGCGCGAGTTTGCGGGGCTGCTGGCGGCCCTGCCGGTGCAGGTGCGGCCCCAGCCCCCGGGGCTCGAGGTGGAGGAGACCGGCAGCACCTTCGCCGAGAACGCCCGGCTCAAGGCGGTGGCGGTGGCCCGGGCCAGCGGCGCCTGGGCCCTGGCCGATGATTCGGGCCTCTGCGTCGCTGCCCTCGGGGGCGCCCCGGGCATCCACTCGGCCCGCTACGCCGCCACTGACGGGGCCCGCATCGACCGTCTGCTGCGCGAACTGGCCCAGGCCCTGGCGGCCGATCCCGGGGCCGGCCGTGGGGCCCGCTTCGTGGCGGCCCTCGCCCTGGCTGCCCCCGATGGCCGGGTGCTGCTGGAGGTGGAGGGCCATTGCCCAGGCGAGATCCTGCAGGCCCCGCGGGGGGAGGGGGGCTTCGGCTACGACCCGGTGTTTCTGGTGCCCGACCTGGGGCTCACCTTCGCCGAGCTCGATCGCGACATCAAGGGGTGCGTCGGCCATCGGGGCCGGGCCTTCGCCTTGCTCGAACCGCCTTTGCGGCAGCTGCTTCAGGTCGGCACCCAGCTGCCGTGCAGCCCGTAGGGAATGGCCAGCGGCAGCTCAAGCACCGCGCATTCGGCCAGGCTGGCGGCATCGAGCACCACCAGGTCGCTGGCGCAGCGGGCCCCGTTCCAGACCGGCACCAGCAGCCAGCCCTCGTCTTCGGCGGTGGCCCCCGGGGCCGGCACCATCAGCGGTTCGCTGACGAAGCCACGCGGAGCGACGCTCCAGACCCGCCGTTCACCGCTGACCAGGTCGAGCTTCTTGATCGCCTGCAGCGGATCATTGCCGCTCTCGCGTTCGGCGACGGCCATCCAGCCGTAGCGGCTGGGCAGCCCCTCGCAGTTGGGGTTGACCATCGCGAATTCGCAGCAGCGTTCACTCAGCCGTGTGGTCGTCACGGTGCCGCTGGCCAGGTCGATGCGGCACTGCTCGAGCAGGCCCTCGGGGATCAGGTCGAAGTCGATCGAGCGGAAGTCCTGGTCGGGGCCGATGGCGGGGAAATCGCTGTAGTAGATGCTCTCGACCACCACGGTCTCGCCGTCCTGCCAGGCATTGAGGTGATGGAACACGAAGCCGTCGGGGGCATCGATGATGCGCGGCGGCTTGCCGGCATGGCGACCACCGGCCCGGGGCACGAGCCAGAACTTCGCCTGGCCGCCGGGGTCTGAGGTGAGGCACTGGCCGGCCCCCTTCTGGCCCAGCACGAACGGCACCGGGTTGAAGCGCACGGCGTTCTGCAGAAACACCGCCCAGTCGGGGGTGATGGCGAAGTCGTGCAGAAAGGCGAAGCCGGCGAAGCTGTCGCGCCGTTCGCTGATCAGCTGGCCGGCCCGTTCGCCGCTGGCCGGATCGTCGGCCGTGGCGAACTCGAGCAGCCGCAGGCTGCTGCGGGGGCCGGTGCGGACACTGAAGGTGACCATCCGCGGACGGCCCTGGTGGCCCGGGTCAAAGCGGGGGTGGGCACTGAAGGCCTCACCGGGCTTGAGCACGCCGTCGAGGGTGGTGAGGCCGCGGGTGTCGAGGCTGTCGGGGTCGAGCTCATGGGGGCCGGCGGCCTCCCACAGGGCCAGCAGCCGATCCCCCAGGCGCACCACATGGGTGTTGGCGATGTTCTTGAGCCGCACGTCGAAGGCGTTGGCCAGCGGGCCGCCGGGTTTCTGGGTGCCGAAGACGCCGCGGTAGAGAAAGCGGCCGGCCTGTTCTTCGGCCTGCCAGCCCTCGGTGCGCACGAAGCGGTTGCTGAGCAGGGCGCCGCCATCACCGTCGAAGCGCAGCGCCCACACCATGCCGTCGCCATCGAACGGATGGTGCACCCACTGCCCGCCCCGTTCGAGACGGCCCGGCCCGTTGCGATACAGGCTGCCCACCAGGCCGGCGGGGAGGCTGCCGCGGCTGGGGCGCAGGGGCACGGCGTTCAGCTCCTGGCCGACGTTGCGGAAGCCGCTGGCCCAGTCGGCCCGGTCGTAGCCGCGGGCGGCGGCGGGGGTGGGGGCGACGGTCATGGGGGCGGGCCGGAAGCTGCCGCCCATCATGACGTCACAGACTGTTACGTGACGTCGAGGTTGCCGACCACCGGCCGCCAGCCGTGCAGCTGCCAGTCGACCCCGCCGCTCTGCAGCATGGGGTCCTGGCGGATCAGCGCCTCGGCGCTGGCGTGGTCGTCGGCTTCGAGCAGCAGCAGCCCGCCGCCGCCGGGTTGCCCGGCCCCGTCAACCCGGTAGCCGCTGCTGATGCGCACCCCCCGGGCCCGCAACCCATCGACCCAGGCGCGGTGGGCGGCCAGGGCCTCGTGCAGCGTGGCGGCGGGGCGGCTGAAGGTTTCGGTCTTCACGAACCAGGGCATGGGGGTGCAGGGCGCCGACCGTCAGCCTGGCGCCGCCACCGCACCTAGGTTGGCTCCAACAGGGAGTTGACGATGCCTGTGGTCGAACGCGATGGTCTGGCCCGGCGCCTGGGGGGGCTCGAGCGCCTCGGGGCTGCCTACGGCCCCTGGGCCGCCCAGGCCTACGGATTGCCTGAGGCCCATGGTCTGGCCCAGGCCCTGGCGGTCGATGACTATGCCGCCAACACCGGCACCACCGGCAGGGTGGCGGTGGGCGGCAGCAGCACCGGTGTGCTCGAGGTCCGCCGCGACCGCGACTGGTTCGCCGTCGACCTGACCGCCAACCGCACCTATGCCCTGCGGGAAACGGGCGTGACCCTGAGTGATCCGCTGCTGCGGCTGCGCAGTGCCAGCGGTGCCCTGCTGGCCACCAATGACGATGCCGAAGGCACCCGCCATTCGCTGATCCTCTACACCCCGACCGCCAGCGGCCGCTTTTACCTCGAAGCCGGGGCCTTCAGGGATTCCCTCACCGGCAGCTATCGCGTGTCGGTGGCGGATGTGACGCCCGCACCGCCGCCGGATGATTTCGCCGCCGCCCCCACGACCACGGGCAGTGTGCCGGTGGGCGGCAGCCGCACGGGCACCCTCGAAGTGCTGGGCGACCACGACTGGTTCTCGGTGGCGGTGACCGCCGGCCGCACCTACGACTTTCAGCTCAACGGCACCTCTCTGGCCGATCCGGCGCTGGTGCTGCGGGATGGCGCGGGGGTGCAGCTGGCGGCGAATGATGACGCCGGCAGCACCACCCGCAATGCGCTGATCACGTACACGGCGTCGGCGACGACGACCCTTTACCTGGATGCCGGGGCCTTCGCCGATGGCTACACCGGCACCTACACGGTGGTGGCCACAGATCAGACGCCGCCACCACCGCCCGTGGGCTTCAGCAGTGTCGACGGCTATGGCGAGGCCAGCGTCGCCCGTGCGCTCGATCTGCTCACCGGCCAGCCCCTGGCGCGGCAGGCCCCCCTGGGCGGGGTCTTCTGGGGCCTGGATCGCGTCGGTGCCCCGACCGCCTGGGCGGCGGGGGTGACCGGGGCCGGCATCACCGTGGCCGTGGTCGACACCGGTGTGGACACCCTGCACACAGACCTGGACGCCAGCCTCTGGACCAACCCGGGGGAGATTGCCGGCAATGGCATCGATGACGACAACAACGGCTTCATCGACGACAGCCGGGGCTGGGATTTCGTCTCCAATGACAACGATCCGATGGATCTCAATGGCCACGGCACCCATGTGGCGGGCACCATCGCCGCCGAGAACAACGGCAGCGGCCAGACCGGTGTGGCCTACGGCGCCCGGATCATGCCGGTGCGGGTGCTCGATGCCGCCGGCAGCGGCACCTATGCCGCCATCGCCAACGGTGTGCGGTACGCCACGGCGAACGGGGCCCGGGTGATCAACCTGAGCCTCGGTGGTGGCACGGGCAGCCCCGATCTGCAGGCGGCCATCCAGGATGCGGCCGCCCGTGGGGTGGTGGTGGTCATGGCCGCCGGTAACGACGGCGCCGCCACCGTCGGCTATCCGGCCGCCTATGCCGCCTCGGTGGGCATGGCCGTGGGGGCTGTTGATCTCAATGGCACGATGGCCAGCTTCTCGAACCGTGCCGGCAGCACACCGCTGGACTACGTCACGGCCCCTGGGGTGAACATCTATTCGACCCTGCTCGCCAACACCTTCGGGTATCTCAGTGGCACCTCGATGGCCACGCCCCACCTGGCCGGTCTGGCGGCCCTGATTTTGAGCTATCGACCCACCCTCTCTGCGGCCCAGGTCGAAGCCCTGATCACGGCGTCGGCATCCCACGGCAGCGGTGTGTTCACGGCGTGACCCGTCCCGACGGGCTGGTGCCGGTGGAGGGCTGGCTTGAGCGTGTGGATGGCAACCGGATGCCTGGTCCGGCCCCGGCGCCTGCCGCCACGACAGCCGGCCCGGGGCGTCAGGTGCTGGCGATCGGCGGCACCCTGCCGGCCGCGGCCCAGCCCCTCTGGACCGCACCCTTGCCGGCGGATCGGCTCCTGGGCCAGGCCAGCACCGATGGACAGGGCCGGTTTCGGCTGCTGCTGCCCCCCGGCCCCGCGACCCTGCTGATCGCGGTGCCCGGTGGGTATTGGCTCAACCGTTTTGACGGCCGCGGCGATTTCGCCAGCCTGCAGGTGCAGCCCGGCCTGGCGCCCGTGCGCCTCGTCGACGACCGGGGGGCGGTGTTCTGAGGATGGCTTGACGCTGGACAGCCCGCCATCGATGATTTAAGCGAGCTCTCAGCTGATACTCAATGTTTCCCCGGCCCGACAGCCACCTCGCCGCCGCCTGGGGCGGACGGGGCGGGGCCTACGGCCTGGTGGAGGCCCTGGCCCTGACGGCCGACGATGCCGCCGGATCCAGGGCCACCACGGCCGTGGTGGCGGTGGGGGGCACGAGCCTGGGCAACCTCGAGGTGGTGCGCGACCGCGACTGGTTCGCCGTTGATCTGGTCGCCGGCCATCGCTACAGCTTCAGCCAGACCGGCATCAGCCTCGTCGATCCGTTGCTGCGGCTCCGCAGCGGCAACGGTGGCGTGCTGGCCAGCAACGACGACGCCAACCCCTCCACCCGGGATGCGCTGATCACCTACACCGCCACGGCCTCGGGGCGGCATTTTGTCGATGCCGGGGCCTGGAACGACAGCCTCACCGGCACCTACAGCGTGGCGGTGACCGACCTCACCCCCACGCCGGCCCGGGACGACTTCGCCGCCGGCATCGGCACCGCCGGCGCTGTGCCGGTGGGCGGCAGCCGCAGCGGCGTTCTGGGGCAGAACGGGGATCACGACTGGTTCCGGGTCGAGGTGCAGGCGGGCCACACCTACGCCTTCCGTGCCGATGGCGTCACCCTGGCTGATCCGACGCTGAGCCTGCGGGATGGCATCGGCCTCCAGCTGGCCTTCAACGACGACGCCAGTGCCACCAGCCGCAATGCCCTGATCAGCTACACGGCACCGGCCAGCGGTTCGGTGTTTCTCGATGTGGGCGCCTACGCCAATGCCGGCGTGGGCAGCTACGCCGTGAGTGCCACCGACCTCACCCCCGCCGCGCCACCGGCCGCCACCGGCTTCAGCAGCCTCGATGGCTATGGCGCCGTGAATGCCGCCCTGGCGCTGGAGCGTCTGCTGGGCACCCCCATCGCCCGGCAGCCGGCCCTGGGTGGTGCCTCCTGGAGCCTCGACCGGCTTGATGCCCCCAGCGTCTGGGCCAGCGGGGTGACGGGGGCCGGTATCACCGTTGCCGTCGTTGACACCGGCGTCGACATGGGCCACAGCGATCTGGATGGGGCGATCTGGACCAACCCGGGCGAAGTGGCGGGCAATGGCATCGATGACGACGGCAACGGCTACATCGACGACGTGCACGGCTGGGATTTTGTTGATGCCGATGCCGATCCGAGCGACCTCAACGGCCACGGCACCTTCGTCGCCGGCACCATCGCCGCCGAGAACAACGGCAGCGGCACCACCGGCGTGGCCCCCGGCGCCCGGATCATGCCCGTGCGGGTGCTGGATGAAACCGGCAGCGGCAGCTTTGCGGCGATGGTGAACGGCATCCGTTACGCCACCGCCAGCGGCGCAAGGGTGATCAACCTGAGCCTGGGCGGCAGCCTGGGCAGCCCCGACCTGCAGGCGGCGATCCGCAGTGCCGAGGCCGCCGGTGTGCTGGTGCTGATGGCGGCGGGCAACAACGGCCGCCCGGCACCGGGATTCCCGGCGGCCTACGCCGGCCAGGCGGGAATGGCGGTGGGCGCCATCGATGCGGCCGGCACTCTGGCGGGCTTTTCGAACCGGGCCGGTGCCGTCGCCATCGATTACGTCACGGCGCCCGGTGTGGCGGTGGTGTCGACCATCCCCGGCGAGCAGACCGCCACCTGGAGCGGCACCTCGATGGCCACCGCCCAGGTGGCCGGTGTCGCGGCCCTGCTGCTGAGCGCCCGCGCCGGTCTGACCCCCGCCCAGGTCAAGACCCTGCTGGTCACGACCGCCAGCCATGGCGGCGGTGGGGGGCCGGTGGCGGTGGCCCAACCGGTTCAGACCGCTTCGATGGCTGCGCTCAGAGCGATGCGCCGTGGCCTAGCACTGCGCCTGGCCAGTCGGGCGATGGTGTTGTGATCGTCTGGCATCCTTGACCAGCCGGTTGATGGTGGTCTGGGGTGCTCCTGTGGATCGATCAGACGTCTTGCCGAACATCATCAGCCTCGGTTCCAACTGCCGGACACGGTTTCATATCGAGAGAGTTCTCCGCGCTCGCTACCCGGATGTGTCGTATCCCACCTTCTTCTGGGACTGGCTCGATGGTGGTGGAGCCAAGGGTGTGATCTGGTGTCTGAAGACTGATTTTGCCCTCTGCGCCGATGACTTCACGGTGCACCGCCCTGCACCGTGGACGCCTTTTGTGCCGCTGCATGACCCGAGTGGGTTTGTCTTCCACCATGACTTCGGAGGTGCTTCGGAGGATGGCGAGACCGCCCGGGTCAGATTGAGCCAGGCTCTAGATGCTGGGCTCAGCAAGTTCCGGTATCTGGCGGCCCGCACGCGATCAACACTGAGGTCTGACCGCCCTCTGACCTGCGCGTACTTCGGGCCTCTGACGCCCGACGACGTGCAAGAACTGAGCAGATGTCTTGCTGTCGATGGTCAGCGGCGCCTCCTGGTCAATCTGCTGACTCCAGAAGACGCCACGCGGGCCGTGAGTGATGACAGGCTCATCACCTTGTTCGTTGACGACCTGGCCAGGGGCCTCCCCCATCCGGCCTGGCAGGGCAACCATCGTGACTGGGATCTGGCCTTGGCACGGTTGCCCCTCAGCCCCGATTACCACCGTTAGCCCGCCCGTTCCAGCACCCCCTTGCTGCTGGGGATGCTGTCGGCGCGGCGGGGGTCGGGTTCGGTGGCCTGCCGCAGGGCCCGGGCGAAGGCCTTGAAGCAGGCTTCGACAATGTGGTGCGAGTTGACGCCATCAAGCTGGCGCACGTGCAGCGTGAGGCCGCTGTTGTTGGCCACCGCCACGAAGAACTCCTTGACCAGTTCGGTGTCGTAGGTGCCGATCTTCTGGGCCGGGATGGTGAGGCCCCAGCTCAGGTGGGGCCGGCCGCTGCAGTCGAGCACCACCTGCACCAGCGCTTCGTCGAGGGGGGCGGTGAAGTGGCCGAAGCGGTGGATGCCGCGGCGGTCGCCCAGGGCCTGGGCCAGGGCCTGGCCGACGGCGATGCCCACGTCTTCGTTGCTGTGGTGGTCGTCGATGTGGGTGTCGCCCGTGGCCTGGATGTCGAGGTCGATGAGGCCGTGGCTGCTGATCTGGTGCAGCATGTGGTCCAGAAACGGCACGCCGGTGCTGGCCTGGCAACGGCCCGTGCCGTCGAGGTTGAGGTTCACGCGCACATCGGTCTCGCCGGTGACGCGGTGGATGGTGCCGGTGCGCATGGACGACGGCGCCGGGGTCGGCGCCCGCTGCAACTGCTCTGATCATCGCCAGCCGCACCGCCGGATGGGGGAACCCCATGGTTTCGGCCCTAGCGTGGGTTCATCGCTGCTCCGGGGAGATGACGCTCGCCCCATCGCCGCTGCTGCTGCCGCCTGAGCTGCGGCTTTCGCCTGAGCAGTTCGCGTTGGTGTGTGCGGCCAACCCCGAGGCGGTGCTCGAACTGACGGCCGACGGTCAGTTGATCACGATGACCCCAACCGGAGGTGACACCAGCGCACGCAACAGCCTCCTGATCGCCCGGCTGCAGATCTGGGCCCTCGGCTGCGGTGGCTGGCGGGTGTTTGACAGCTCCGGCGGCTTCCGCCTGGCCGATGGTTCTGTGCTGAGCCCCGATGCCTCAGTGGTGCGTGAAGACCGCTGGCAGGCCCTCACGGCCGAACAACGCCGCGGCTTTCCGCCGCTGTGCCCCGATCTGGTGATCGAACTGGCGAGCCCCTCCGATGGGGGGCCGCGGGGTGAGACGGCCCTGCGCAGCAAGCTGGCCGCCTACCTGGCCAATGGCGCCCGCCTGGGCTGGCTGTTGTTCCCTGAGCAGCGGGCGGTCGAGGTCTGGCGGGCGGGTGAACCGTCAGCGGCGCCACAGTCAGCGGCGCCAAAGGTGGAGCGGCTCGATCACCCCGCCGTGCTGGATGGCGGTGAGGCGTTGCCAGGCCTGCGGCTCGAGCTGGCGGAGCTCTGGGCGGTGTGAACGCTCCGTGCCTGGATCGAGGCGCACGGTGAGGGGCTGATGGGGCGATCAGGGCGCGTTCCCATGGCCTTCACTCCAGAAAGCCGCTGCTTCACTCCCGTTCTGGCAGAACCCACCACCCGCGAACTGCTGCGGGTGCTGGCCTACCCGACATTCCGGCTGGACCCCATGTGAGACCTGGCGGGACCCGCAGGATCAGGTGTCACCTCGATCTGGCCGTCGCGTCTGGCGTGGCGGCACTGTCTCACGGCTGCAGCGGCACGCGCTGGAAAGGCTGACGGCGGAAGCGGCGGTAGACGTCGAAGTCGGAATCGAGGCTGAGGATGGCGGCGATGTTCAACCGTTCCGAGAGCACCACCAGGCTGAGGGGGCGCTCGGTTCGGCTGACCCGGGGGCTCATGGCCTGGCTTTGGACTGTTGGAGGTGCTGCTGGCGCAGCTTCTGCTTCAGACGACTGGAATGATCCCGAGCCCGCTCACCGCTGGCGAAACAGCCCACCAGCCCGAGGGATTCCGCCAGCGCGGCGGGACTCTGGCGTTGGTGCTGCAGCAGCTCCAGCCCTGCCTTCACCACATCCGTCTGGGAGAGGCCGAGCGTCTGACAGAGATGCTCGAGCGTTGCCTCGCTGGCGTCGTCGAGACGCACGGAAATGGTTCGCATCGCCTGCCCATCGACGTATTAACCCGATAATACTTCGATGGGCACCTTGCTCAGGTCCGATCTGCCATCAAGGCGAGGATCTGGCCCACGATCGCCTGCACCTGATCGAGCTGGCGCAGCGGCAACTAATTCACATGGAATGGGCAAGAGAAAGTCTTGCACAACCGATTGACAGGCCAAGCAAGTTGCCCACGACGGACTAATCCTGCTCTCTATTGATGATGCGGCGCTTGATCGCTGGGTCGCTGTCTGCCAGATCCAGCAGCAGCTCCGCGAGGCGCTCGGGGCCAAGGGCGATCAGCACCTGAGCAGTCAGGCTCGATGAACGGGCCACCGGCGGGGGGCCACGAACGACGACCCAGCCTGGCGGATCCGTGCGGACCGGCCAGACGCCAATGCCAGGGCCCCAGGACAACCCCCAGGTGCTTGTGCATGATGGTGCCATCAGGCAACACATCAGCTGCTTAGGCTGGCATCACGCAACGTCCCCTTGGTGTTCCGGCAGCCTTGGCTCAGCTCAGTCCCATCGTTCAGCACCCCCCGGCGGCCCTGGAGCTGGCCCTGCAGCGGCTGGGGCGCAACATCCGCACCGCCCGGTTGCGGCGCCGCTGGCGGCTGGAGGACGTGGCCGAGCGGATGGGCGTGAGCCGCTTCACCGTGGCCGATGTGGAGCGCGGCAAGCCCGGCACCTCGATGGCCGCCTACCTCGGTGCTCTCTGGGTGCTGGGGCTGCTTGATCAGCTGGCCGAGGTGGCCGATCCCGATCGGGATGAGGAGGGCAAGGCCCTCGAGGCGTCCCGCCAACCGGGCCAGGCCCCTCGCCGCCGTCGTTTTGACGACGACTTCTGATCCTCCTCGCCCAGCCCTGGCGCTCTCCTGTCATGCCATCGGATCTCGAGTGCTACGTCTATGTGGTCCTGCCGGGCAGCACGGCGTTCGTCACGGCGGGCCGGTTTTCGCAGGGCCGCGATCGGCAGGGCCAACCGGTGGGCACGTTTGTCTATGGCCGCCGCTACCGCGAGCGGCCGGACGCTGTGGAGCTCGATCCGGTGCAGCTGAGACTGCGCCAGGGCCCCTTCGAGACGGCCCGCCTGGGGGGCTTCTTCGGGGCACTGCGCGATGCCCTGCCCGATCACTGGGGTCGCCGGGTGATCGCTCGCCATGGCGGCCTGGGGGAGCCCAGCGATTTCGATCTGTTGCTGCTCGGACCGGACGATCGCTGCGGTGCGGTGGGCTTTGGCCGCGGCGTTGATCCACCGGCGCCGCAGCTCCGCTTCCACCGCACCCTTGATCTGGAGCGCATCAAGCAGGCGGCTGATGCGATCCTCCGCGAGGAACCCCTACAAGCAGGCTCAGCCCTGGAGCAGGTGGAGGAGCTGATTGGTCAGGCCGGCACGTCGATGGGCGGCGCCCGCCCCAAGACCACCGTGGAGGCCGACAACGCCCTCTGGCTGGCCAAGTTCCCAGCGCCTGCCGACAGCTGGAACCAGCCTCGGGTGGAGCACGGCCTGCTGCTGCTGGCCCGCCGCTGCGGGCTGCAGGTGGCCGAAAGCCGCCTCACCAGAGTTGGCGATGCCGATGTGCTTCTGGTCAAGCGCTTTGACCGCGACTGGAGCGAGGCGGGATACCGGCGCCATCGCATGGTCAGCGCCGTCACCCTGCTGCAGGCGGATGACAGTGCCACCGATCGCGGCAGGTGGTCGTACCTGCTGCTCGCCGATGAGCTGCGCCGCGTCAGCGCCCAGCCGGCGGTGGATCTGCGGGAGCTGTTCGGCCGGATCTGTTTCAACGCCGCGGTCTCGAACACTGACGACCACCCCCGCAACCATGCGTTGCTGGCCAGGTCAACAAGCTGGCAGCTCAGCCCCGCCTACGACCTCACGCCCGCACCGCTGCAAGCCGAAACCCGCCGCGACCTGGCCATGGCCTGCGGCCTGGTGGACCGCAGCCCCAGCCGCTGGGCCAACCGACGGGCGATTCTGGCCGCGGCCGGTCGCTTTCTGCTCAAGCCGGCGGAAGCCGAAGCAATCGCCACGCGGATCGTCGACACCGTGGCCAGCAGCTGGGAGGCCACCCTGCGCGAGGCCTCGGTGAGCCCCGGCGACTGCCAGCGGCTCAGCCGCGCCTTCCTCTACCCGGGACTGGATCTGGATCCGGAGGTGGTGGACTGATACTGGATCAGGCCGGCTTTCGCCCCAGTAGGAGAGCAGGGGCCCTGGCGTTGGCGCAGCAGCAACAATGGGCCCAGGCATCCCAACCCCGTGAGCGACTCCGCCGCCTTCACCACCCCTGAAGCCAGCGACGACGACCTGGGGGATCTGCTGCTGGAGGTGCTGCCGCCGGATGGCAGCACCATGGGCAACCTGGCGGCCCGGGAGGCGCTGGGGCGGGCAGCCGAGCGCCCGATCAGCGAGGAGGAGTACGAGCTGGTGCGGCAGAAGGCGCTGGACTTTGGGCTGATCGTGAAGGGCCGTGGGCGTGGTGGATCCATCGCCCTGGCCGAGGGGATCCCTGGCGGCACTCGCTACGAAGCACCCTCAGCACCCACCACCCGCCGCAGCACCGCACGCGCCAACGGCGGCAACGGGGCCAGCCCCGAACCCAGCTTCCAGATCGGGCAGAAACTGACCCTCTCCCAACTGGAGTCGTTCCTTTGGAAAAGTGCCGACATCCTGCGGGGAAGCATGGATGCCTCGGAATTCAAGGACTACATCTTCGGGATGCTGTTCCTCAAGCGTCTGTCCGATGCCTTTGAGGAGGCACGGGAGGGCGTGATCCAGTACTACCTGGATCGGGGCAAGACCGAGGAACAGGCAGCAGTACTGGCAGAGGACCAGGACGAGTACGACAAGGCGTTCTATGTGCCTGATCGGGCGAGGTGGGAGAACCTCAAGGACCTCAAGCACGACATCGGGGACGCCCTGAACAAGGCAACCGAAGCGATTGAAGAGCAGAACCCCGTTCTGGAGGGAGTGCTGGTCTCCATTGACTTCAACAACAAAAACAAACTCAACGACCGCAAACTCAGGGACCTGCTCTCCCACTACTCCACCTTCAGGTTGAGGAACGAGGACTTTGAGCGTCCTGACCTCCTCGGTGCTGCCTACGAGTACCTGATCAAAATGTTCGCTGACTCAGCGGGCAAGAAGGGTGGTGAGTTCTTCACGCCACCGCAGGTCGTGAAACTGCTGGTGTCTCTGATCAAACCCCATGCGGGGATGAAGGTGCTGGATCCGACCTGTGGTTCAGGGGGGATGCTGCTCCAGTCAAGGAACTACCTGGCAACGCACGGGGAGAACGAAAACAACATTCAGTTGTTCGGTCAGGAGATGAACCTGAGCACCTGGGCAATCTGCAAACTCAATATGTTCCTGCACGGGTTCTTCAATGCGGACATTCGCAAAGGAGACACCCTGGGCGAACCGCAGCATGTGGAGCACGGCGAACTGATGCGGTTTGATCGGGTGATCGCCAACCCACCCTTCTCCTTGAAGAACTGGGGACGGGAACTGGCGGAACACGATGGGTATGGCAGGTATCGCTATGGCATTCCGCCCAAGGACGCAGGAGACCTGGCATTCGTTCAGCACATGATCGCCTCACTGAATCAACAGGGCGTCATGGGTGTGGTGGTGCCTCACGGTGTTCTGTTCCGTGGTGGTCAGGAAGGTGAGATCCGCAAAGGCATCCTGGAAGACGATCTGGTGGAAGCAGTGATCGGTCTGCCATCAGGGTTGTTCTATGGCACAGGTATCCCTGCAGCACTGCTGATCATCAACAAGAACAAGGTGATGGAGCGTCGTGGCAAGGTGCTCTTCATCAATGCTGAACTGGACTACCAAGAGGGCAAGAACCAGAACCTTCTACGGGACGATGACATTGAGAAGGTGGTGGGGTGTTTTGACGCCTACAACGAAATCAAGCGGTTCTCACGGGTGGTGCCGCTTGAGGAGATACGGGAGAACGACCACAACCTAAATATCCGTCGGTACGCAGACACCTCACCACCACCTGAACCCTTTGATGTGCGGGGCATCCTTCATGGTGGGGTGCCTATCAAGGAAATTCAGAGCGAATACATCCAGGAGATCCTTGAAGGTTTTGATGTCAGCGGCGTCCTGGTTCCCAAGGATGCTGAGTATCTGAAGTTTCGGGAGGACATTCAAGAGAAGTCCCAGATCCGCCAGCACCTGGGAGACGCTTCAGATGCGGTGATTCAGCAGTTTGAGCGGTGGTGGGAGAAGTACGGGGTCTCACTCGCTCAGATTGATGCTGAGGTCAAGGAAGCAGAAGCAGTGATGCACGGGTTCCTGAAGGAGTTGGGATATGAGTGACTTTCCCGTGAGTTGGGGACTTTCAAAACTGGCAGATGTTGGTGAATGGAAAGGCGGAGGGACACCTTCAAAAGCAAACCCTGCTTACTGGAAAGGGGAGATACCCTGGGTGTCCCCAAAAGACATGAAAAGCGACATCATAAGATTTTCAGAAGATTCAATAAATGAAATTGCCTTATCCGAGTCTTCGGCATCCTTGATACCCGCAGGAGCGATTCTTGTCGTAACAAGAAGCGGGATCCTTAGGCACACGCTTCCCCTAGCAGTTGCAGGAAGGAATCTAGCGATCAATCAGGACCTAAAGGCGATCACGGTCAGACCAGGAATTGAAGATTCCTATGTATTTCAATACATGAAAAGCAATTCTCAGGATATTCTTGATTCATGCATGAAGAGCGGGACAACTGTTGAAAGCATAGAAACATCACAACTGAAAGACTTTCCGATCCCACTTCCCCCACTCCCCGAGCAGAAGAAGATCGCCGAGATACTCTCTGGGATTGATCGCCTTATTTCATTAATAGAGATCTCAGCAAGCACCAGTCAAAGCAATGCCGCCTCTGGCAAGGTGTCAAAATTGCGATTATTAAAAAAGGCGGTTGCGTCGGACCTACTCTCAGGACGCAAGAGGGTCAGCGAGGCACAGGTTCTTGAAGGGGTTGAGATATGAGTGACACCTATCCCTGGGAGCAGTATCCACTTCATGAATTAGAAGAAAAAGGGGTCGCAACCCTTGGTAGAGGAAACATCATCTCAAAGATAGACATAAATAACAAGCCAGGCGGATTCCCTATCTACTCGTCCTCCGCCAAGGGAGAGGGTCTCTTTGGGACATACGGAGACTACATGTTTGACGAGGAAATGATCACATGGTCGGTTGATGGAGGCGGAAACCTTTTCTACAGACCACGGCACAAGTTTTCAGTGACCAATGTGTCTGGTTATTTGAAGTTAGACACATCAGTTCTGGATTACCGATTTGCCCATGCCTCACTGGCACTACAGCACTCAAAACTAACTTTTGACTACCAGACAAAGGCACACCCTAGCGTCATCAGAAAACTTTATCACCTCCCCCTTCCCCCGCTCCCCGAGCAGAAGAAGATCGCCGAGATACTCTCTGGGATTGACAACTATATACGCCTGACAACTATTCAGATATCAAAAACAGAAGAACTAGAAAGGGGTCTGCTTGAGGAGGTTTTTCTAGCCCCTGATCTCTCCCCGTCCGATGGCGATGCTCTGACAGTTTCAGAACTTGAATCAGATGGTCTTATCACGCTTGGGCGGGGAAATATCATCTCCAAGCAAGACATTCAAAGATTGCCTGGAGGGTTCCCGATTTACTCCTCCTCAGGAAAGGGGGATGGGAAATTTGGCGAATACGGAGAGCATATGTTTGACGAAGAACTAATTACATGGTCAATAGACGGTGGCGGTCGCCTTTTTCACAGAAAGCGTCACAAGTTCTCGGTTACGAATGTCTGCGGATACCTGCGAATAAATGAACCGCATCTTGACTACAGATACGCCCACCTTGCTCTTGTATTTCAGCACGGAAGATTGCGCTTTGATTACTCGTTCAAGGCGCACCCTAGCGTCATCCGAGAGATATACCGTCTTCCAGTCCCACCGCTGGAACGCCAGAAAGAAGTCGCAGACATTTTTGATGGCATTCAAAGAACTCGTCTTGCGCTCATGGAAAAGAATATGCAACTTACAAATATGAAAAGTGCTGTTGCTTCAGACCTCCTCTCAGGTCGCAAGAGGGTCAGCGTCTAACCATGGAAGGCGACGAGCGGAAACTGGTAGAAGCACCTGCCTTTGAGCAACTCAAGGGTCTGGGGTGGTCGCACATAGACGGCACCACGCTCGCACCCGAGAAGACCACCCTCCGCTCATCGTTCAAGGATGTGGTGCTGACGCCAAACCTGGAGCAAGCAATCCAACGCATCAACCCCTGGATCAGCGAAGACAACCTCCGCAAGGTGGTCCGTGAGGTGACCCTGATCCAGGCATCCACTCTGATGGAGGCAAATCAGTGGTTCTGGGAACGCCTCACCCAGTACTTCAGCGTGGATCAAGACCTTGGCAGTGGTCGTCGTGGCCAGACCCTGAAACTGATTGACTTTGACAACCTGGATAACAACGAGTTCCTCTGCGTTGATCAGTTCAAGGTCCAGGGTCCAAACCAGAACATCATTCCCGACATCACGCTCTTCGTGAATGGGTTGCCGTTGGGGGTCATTGAGTGCAAATCCCCCTTCGTCACCGATCCGATGGCAGAGGGAATCAACCAACTACGCCGTTACGCCAACCTTCGTAACCCAGGCGATTCAGAAGGATGCGAGAAACTCTTCCACTACAACCAAGTGATGGTCTCCACCTACAGGGATGGAGCACGGGTGGGCACCATCTCCTCCCACCTGGAGCATTTCCTGGAGTGGAAAGATCCCTACCCCGCTGCCAAAGAAGCTCTGGGTGAGCGGCCCAGCTCCCAGGCCCTCTTGATTCAAGGCCTGCTGGCGCCCCGCACCTTTCTTGACATCATTCAGAACTTCACCGTTTTTGAAACCGAATCGGGCCGCACGATCAAAAAGATCGCCCGCTATCAGCAATTCAGGGCCGTGCTCAAAACCATCGAGCGCCTCAAAACAGCCGCCAGCCGCAAAGAGAAAGGTGGCGTGATCTGGCACACCCAGGGCTCCGGCAAGTCGCTCACCATGGTGTTCCTGGTGCTCAAGATCCGCCGCGATTCCCTGCTCAGGGAGTACAAGCTGGTGTTTCTCACCGATCGTACCCAGCTGGATGCCCAACTCACCGCCACCTTTCGCCGGGCCCAGGGTGAAACGGTGCTGCAGGCCGCTTCGGTGGGCCACCTTAAGGAGCTGCTGGTCAAGGATGCCTCCGATCTGATCACCGCCACCATCCAGAAACTGCAGGAGGGTGATCTCGGCACTTCCAGCCTCAACGAATCCGAGCGCATCATCGTGCTCGCCGATGAGGCCCACCGCACCCAATACGGCACCCTCGGCGCCTCCATCAACACCGCCCTCCCCAATGCCCCCAAGATCGCCTTCACCGGCACACCGCTGATGAAGGAAGAGAAGAAAACCACCACCGGCGAATTCGGCGGTTACATCGACACCTACACCATCGAGCAGGCCGTGGCCGATGGCGCCACCTGCCAGATCCTCTACGAAGGCCGCGAGGCCACCACCAAGGTGACGGGTGATTCCCTCGATGCCCTGTTTGATCGTTATTTCCACGACAAATCACCCGAGGAGAAGGAGGCGATCAAGAAGCGCTACGGCACCGAGCGGGCCGTGCTGCAGGCACCCCAGCGGCTCGAATGGATCGGCCTCGATCTGGTGCAGCACTACCGCAGCACCATCCTGCCCAATGGCTTCAAGGCGATCCTGGTGACCGGCAGCCGCGAAGCCGCCGTGATCTACAAGCAGAAGCTCGATGCCATCCCAGGGGCACCCGAATCCGCTGTGGTGATCTCGGGCGACCACAACGACCCGCCCCATCTCGCCCAGTGGACCAACCCCGCCGATCACAAGCAGGCGATCGAGAACTTCAAGAAACCGATCCACGAGCACCCCCTCTCGCTGCTGATCGTGAAAGACATGCTGCTCACCGGCTTCGACGCCCCCATCTGCCAGGTGATGTATCTCGATCGCAAACTCACCGATCACACCCTGCTGCAGGCCATCGCCCGTGTGAATCGCACCAGAGCCAACAAGCACGTTGGCTACATCGTGGATTACTACGGCCTCACCGACTACCTGACCGAAGCCCTCAAGGATTTCTCCTCCACCGATGTGCAGGGTGCCCTCAGGAGCCTCAAAGACGAGATCCCCAAACTGCAGGCCGCCCACACCCGGGTGAAGCAGCACCTCAGGGGCCAGTCCCTCAGCGACGTGGATGGCTGCATCGCTGCGCTGGCGGATGAACTCAAGCGTCAGCAGTTTGAGGCCGACTTCTGCAGCTTCGCCAGGCAGGTGGATGTGGTGCTGCCCGATCCGGCCGCCACGCCGTTCCTGGCTGATCTCAAAGCCCTCGGCAAGATCGTGATCGGTTGCCGCAATCGCTATCGAGATCAGCACCTCGACATTGTGGGTTGCGGCGAAAAGGTCCGTGCCCTGATCGAGCAGCACGTGCGCGCCACCGGTGTGGATCCACGGGTGCCCCCCACCAAACTCTTTGATGTGGAGTTTGAGCAGGTGCTCGCCGCCACCACCAACGACAGGGCCAAGGCCTCCGAGGTGGAACACGCCATCAAGGCCCACCTCAAGATCAAGCTCGATGATGACCCCGAGTACTACCAATCCCTCTCGCTGCGCCTGGAGCAGATCATCCAGAAGCACCAGAACAAGTGGGCCGAACTGGTGCAGCAACTGCTGCTGTTCCGTGACGGGATGGAGCGGGAGAAAACCCAGGCAAACCAGGATCTGGGTCTGAGCGAAACCGAAGGTGCCTTCTACAGGTCCCTGATGAAGGCCGTTACCTCAACCGCTGAGGTGGAGGCACTGGATGAAGAGACCCACCAGCGGGTGCTCGACCTGACCAAGGAACTGGTGGGCGAGTTCCAGGAGGCAACCCAGATCGTCGGCTTCTTTGACAAGTGGGATGAGGTGGCCCGCATCAAGCGGCAGATCAAGCGTTCCATCCTGGATCAACCCTTTGGCGATAAGGCCCTGGTGGATGCCGTGACCGAGCGGTTCATGGACCTGGGCAGGAGGCACTTCAGGTGACGGCGATCCCCCAGGAGGTGCTGGGTCTGCGGGTGGAGGTGGTCCGCTCCAACAGACGAACTGCTGCACTCCACATTGTCGGCAGTGACCTGCAGGTGCGGATCCCTGCGCACCTGGACGATGAGCGGGTGGCCGCGATCCTCCAGCAGAAGCGCCCCTGGATCCGCGGCAAGGTTGCTGAACTGAACCGGGTGCCACCGCACCGCCCCAAGGAACTGGTGAGCGGAGAATCCTTCCCCTACCTGGGGCGGCACTACCGCCTCAAGGTGCAGGAGGGGCACCCGGTGGGGGTGTGCCTCGCGGGGGGCTCTTTCAAGGCCACGATCCGCCCTGCGGAACCGGCCGAGCAGCGGCACGCACGAATTCAGCAGTACCTCCACTCCTGGTATCGCGCCCGTGCCCTCGAACGCCTGCAGGAGAAAACCAGCCGCTACGCCCAGCAGATCGGCGTGGCGCCTGCGGGGGTATCGGTGCGGGCGTTCCGCTCGCGCTGGGGCTCCTGCAACCAGCGCGGCCAGCTGGTGTTCAACTGGGCCATCATCAAGGCACCGCACAGCATTGTGGATTACGTCGTGATCCATGAGCTCTGCCACCTCATCCACCCGAACCACTCCAAGGCGTTCTGGCAGGTGGTGGGTCGCCACGACGTTGAGTTCGCCGCCCACCGCCAGTGGCTCAAGCAACGGGGCGAGGGTCTGCTCTGAACGGCTGGGACGTGTTCAGGCCCCTGCCCAGAGGGTGCGGCAGGGGAACATCGAAAGCTGGTGATCGGCGGTGAGCAGCACCAGCCGCTCCAGTTCGGCCTGGGCGGCGAGCATGCGATCAAAGGGATCGCGGTGGGGCTGGCGGTAGGCGCCGGCGCGAACCCCATGGGTCTGCAGCAGACCCGGCAGCTTGCCCTGGTGGTGCCTGAGGCTCAGCTCCCACAGTGTGGCCGCACTCACCAGCACCGGGGTGGCTGGATCAGAGATCAGGGCCTGCACCAGCCCAGACAGGCGATCTGGATCGAACCACCACCAGAGCAGCACGTGGCTGTCGAGCAGGTAGCCCGCGGCATCGCTCATGGCTGGGGAGCCTCAGGCACGGGGCCGCCGTTCTCCCACTCGGCCAGTTCAGCTGGCGAGATGGGCTCCAGCAGGGCATTGGGGTTGCTCAGGGGGCCCTGGCTGCGCAGACGCCCGGGAATGCGCTGGGGCGGAGGGGGTGCCAGGGGCATGAGCCGCGCCCAGGGCTTGCCGGCCTTGGCCAGCAGGATTGTTTCGCCGGCATGGGCGTCGTCGATCAGGCGCGACAGGTGCGTTTTGGCCTGATGCACGTTCACGATGCGCAGAGGCTTCACAGAGCGACACCCGGATGGTTGTTGGTCTAGCCAGGGACTAAGTTTATGGGCAGGCGCCAGGCGCACGGGCGACCGCCTGCGTGCCGGCCGTGAGCAGCCGGCGGCGACGGCGCCCCCGCGCTCACATCCCCGTGATGCAGTAGCCGGCATCGACATAGATCACCTGGCCGGTGATGCCGCTCGCCAGGGGGCTGGCCAGAAAGGCCGCCGTGCTGCCCACTTCTTCCTGGGTGACGGTGCGCTGCAGGGGCGCCTTGGCTTCGACGTTGTGGATCATGTCGAGGATGCCGCCGATGGCGCTGCTGGCCAGGGTGCGGATCGGCCCGGCGCTGATGGCGTTGACGCGCACCTGCCTGTCGGGGCCCAGCTCGGCCGCCAGATAGCGCACCGAGGCCTCGAGGGCCGCCTTGGCCACGCCCATCACGTTGTAATTGGGAATCGCCCGCTCGGCCCCCAGATAGCTGAGGGTGATGACGCTGGCGCCCGGGTTGAACAGCGGCTTGGCATGGCGGCACAGGGGCGCCAGCGAATAGGCGCTCACCTCCAGGGCCCGGGCGAAGCCCTCGGGGCTGATGGCGCTGTAGTCGCCGATCAGTTCGTCCTTGCCGGCGAAGGCCAGGCAGTGCACCAGCACATCGAGGCTGCCCCACTGCTCGGCGACGCGGGCGAACACCGCTTCGATCTGGGCGGGGTCCTGCACGTTGAGGGGTTCGAACAGGCTCGGGGCCAGCGGTGCCGTGAGCTCGCGCACCTTGCCCTCGAAGCGGCCCTTGTCGTCGGGCAGGTAGGTGACGCCCAGCTCGCAGCCGGCCGCATGCAGCTGCTGGGCGATGCCCCAGGCGATCGACTTGTTGTTGGCGATGCCGGTGACGAGGGCTTTCTTGCCGCGCAGGTCGAGGAGCATGGAAGGGTGCGCCGCCAGTGGCGCCGAGGGGCGATCGGGCGATTCTCCCCCAGCGGCTGGCCCGGGGGGCATTGGTTGGCCTCAGTCCAGGCGGATCGCCATCAGCCAGCCCCGGAACCCCTCCAGGTCGGCCTGCACCAGGGGCCACAGCGCCTTCGCCGTCAGGCGCAGGCGCTCCACCGGCTCGGGTTGCAGCTCATAGGCATAGAGATGGCGCACCAGATGCCGAAACCGCAGCAGCTCCTGCAGGGATTCGATGGTGTCGGCTGCGAGCACGGCAGGGCGCTGATCTGTGGTCTGACCCATCCGCTCCAGCAGACGCCGGTGCCATTCGGCGCCGTCAGGTGTGCCGCCGTTGAGCACCCGCGAGATCTGCACCAGGCAACGCTCGATGCCGGTGTAGAGGCTCTGCAGCCGCAGCGCCGCGGCATCCACCCGCAAAGGATCACCCAGCACCGGCCCGAGGGAATCGAGGCCTTCAATCAGCCGGTCAAGCTTGCCGAGCTCCACCTGAAGATCCAGGGCCAGGTCGTTCAGTTGTTGGGGGGTTGGGGGCGCCATGGCAGTGGGGAACAGGGCTCACAGGAGCCGGCAGGCCTGCTCGCGGATGCGGTTCTGCCAGTGGGGCTCGAGGTCTTCGACGCGCACCAGATCGATGGCCACCCCCGCTTCCCCGTCAGCGGCCAGGGCTGCATCCACCTGCCGCTCCACCACGGCCATGGCGGCGATGTGCGCCTCGGCCGGCAGCCCCGCCACGGCCAGATCCAGATCCGAATGGCGGCGGAAGCCCTGGGTCGCGGTGGGGGGCGTGGTGGTCGAGCCGAACAGCCACACCGCCTCCAGCATGGGCCAGCGTTCCCTGAGGCCAAGGGCGGCCGTGGCGGCGGCGGCCAGCAGCCGCTGGCGGCGGCGTTCGAGGGCGTCGCACTCGAGGGCCCACTGCCGCCGCAGGAGCGCGTGGTGGGGGTCGAGGGCGGGCATGGGCTCAGGCTAGGTGGGGTGTTCCCAGCCCGGTCGATGGCGCCGCCGATGGATGAGGACCCCGTGCTCTGTCCCCGCCCCTGGCACCTGCCGGAGCCGCCCCCCCCCGCGCCCTCCTCCCCGGCGGCCCCCCTGGTGCTGCTGATCGAGCGCCGCGAGGCCCTGGCGCCGCCCCTCGCCGCCGCCCTGCGGGCCAGCCTGGCGCCGGCGGAGCGGCAGCAGCTGGCGGCCCTGCGGCGGCCAGACGACCAGGACCGTTTTCTGCGGGGTCGCGGGGGCCTGCGCCGCCTGCTGGCGGCCGAGCTGGGCTGCCCCGCCGCCGCCGTGCCGATCGCCATGGGGGCCCATGGCAAGCCCCACTGCCCCGGCGGGCCGGCCTTCAACCTCAGCCATTCAGGCGGTCTGATCGTGGTCGCCCTGCATCGCCATGGCTCCGTGGGGGTGGATGTGGAGCGGCTGCGGCCACGGCTCGACTGGCCGCCGATCGCCCGGCGGGTGCTGCCGGAAGGGCAGCAGAGGGCCCTCGCCGCCCTGCCCGAGGCCGAGCAGCCGGCCGCGTTTCTGCAGCTGTGGTGCCACCACGAGGCCGGGCTCAAGGCCGGCGGCTGGGGCCTGGCCGCTGCCCCGCCGGCCGATGGCTGGCCCCCCCTGCGCCGCTGGCGCCTGGCGCTGCCGGCGGGCTACGTGGGGGCCGCGGCCCTCGTCAGCGCTCCCGGGGCACCCCCAGCAGCCGCTTCTCCTCCTCCTTGAGTTTGCTGGGGTCGGGCAGCAGGTCTTTCTCCTTCAGCGGCGGCAGCGGTTCGAGCACCACCTCGGTCTCGTTGCGGGGCGGTGCCACCCACACGAACCGTGCCGACGGCGCCCGCAGGCGGCAGAGGGCCTCGCTCTCGCGGCGCAGCTGACGGCCCACATCCCAGCGGCCCACCGCCTGGAAGAACTCGTTGCGACCGGCCAGGCCCGAACTGAACGGGGCGCTGCCGTTGCCGTTGAACAGGCGGGCGGCATCGGGGGTCCAGCGCGGGCGGCATTCGCCGGGGCGGCGGGTGTCGGTGTCGATCCAGATGTGCAGCCCGTAGCCGTCGGGCTGGTTCACCACCGCCAGCCCGTCGTGGGGGCCGTTGCGGCTGAGGGGATAGATGCGCCAGGCCAGGGGCTGGTGGCCGGCGCCGCCGCAACCCGCCAGGGCAGCCGTCAGCAGCAGTGCCAGCCCCTGTGGGACCCGTCGCCACCCCCCCGTCGCCATCGCAGACCCTGGCTCGCGCTGTTGTGCCTGATGGGATTCTGCGCGGCCGGCCGGTGCCGCGACCGGCTGATTCTGCAGCTTCTGTAAAGACCCGGCTTAAGGTGGGACCCATGGTGATCCCACCCTTCGATCTGAGCTCCCAGCTGGCTGCCCTGGGGGACGAGCTCGACCAGGCCGTGCTCGACGTTCT
This sequence comes from uncultured cyanobacterium, assembly GCA_903871775.1. GTDB lineage: Bacteria > Cyanobacteriota > Cyanobacteriia > PCC-6307 > Cyanobiaceae > CAIQIA01. The sequence goes on along the minus strand of CAIQIA010000007.1, from coordinate 62,049 downwards.
GCGCAGTGGCCGCTACATCGGTGGCGATGTGGTGAGCGGCTTCGAGAAGGCCTTTGCCGCCTTCTGTGATGTGCCCACCGCCGTCGGCTGCAACAGCGGCACCGATGCCCTTGTGCTGGCCCTCAACGCCCTGGGCATCGGCCCCGGGGACGAGGTGATCACCACGTCGTTCAGCTTTTTCGCCACCGCCGAGGCCATCAGCCGGGTGGGGGCCCGGCCGGTGTTCGTCGATGTCGACCCCACCACCTACCTGATCGATCTTGATCGCATCGAGGCCGCCATCACCCCCGCCACGCGGGCCCTGCTGCCCGTGCACCTCTTCGGGCGACCGGTCGACATGGAGCAGGTGCTGGCCATTGCCGCCCGCCATGGGCTGCGGGTGGTCGAAGACTGCGCCCAGGCCACCGGGGCCAGCTGGGCCGGCCGCCCCGTGGGCAGCTGGGGCGACCTGGGCTGCTTCAGCTTCTTCCCCACCAAGAACCTTGGTGCCGCCGGCGACGGTGGCGCCGTCACCGGTTCTGATCCCGACCTGATGCAGCGGGTGCGGGAGCTGGCCGTGCACGGCATGCCCCGCCGGTATCTGCACACCGACCTCGGCTATAACAGCCGCCTTGATGCCCTGCAGGCGGCGGTGCTCACCGTCAAGCTGCCCCACCTCGAGCGCTGGATCGACGCCCGCCGCGCTATCGCCGCCCGTTATCGCGGGGCCCTTGAAGGCCATGGCACCCTGCAGCTGCCCGCCGCCGGCGACGACGGCCACAGCTGGAACCAGTTCGTGGTGCGGGTCCCCGCCTGTGCCTCCGGTCGCCAGGCCTGTGCCCAGGCCTGCGCCCCCTGCCCCACCAGCGCCGCCCACGGGCTGCCCGAAGGGCGTTGCCGCAACTGGTTTCAGCAGCACCTGCTCGAGCAGGAGGTGCAGACGATCATCTATTACCCGATTCCGATCCACCGCCAGCCGGCCTATGCCTTCCTCGGCCTCGAGCCGGGCAGCCTGCCGGTGACCGAAGCCCTCGCGGCCGAGGTGCTGAGCCTGCCGATCTTCCCTGAGCTCACCGAGGCCCAGCAGCGGCAGGTGCTGCGCAGCCTCGGCGTGGCGAGTGCTGTGGTGCCCTTCGGCGTCGCGGGCGATCAGGCCGCCGCGGCCTGATCGTCACTGTCCCAGGATTCGACCAGCGACACGAGGGTGTAGTCGTCGTCGCGCAGGCCGAACAGTTCGGCGTAGGCCAGGCAGGCGCCGCGGTCTTCGCCGCAGAAGCGCAGCACGCCCTGGTTGTCGTACAGGCCTGTCATCGCCTCGGCTCCGCTCCGCTGCTACAACCTTAAGGCAATCTTTCGGTTTTGGCGCCGAACAGCTCCAGCCGTTCCGTTTCGCTCCAGGTGGCCAGCGGCCGCACGGCCAGGGCCGCATTGCTCAGCTCACCCCGGCCGGTGATCTCGCGGCCGCACCAGGGCGGCAGCTCCAGGGGCGCATCGGCCTGGGCCAGTTCGACCTCGGCCAGCACCAGCGGCGCGTTCGCTCCCGCAAACACATCCACCACCCAGTCGCCACCGGTCAGCCGCAGATGATGGCGCGTCTTGACCAGGGCCTGGGGGCTGAGGGCCAGCAGCGCCTCGGCCTCATCCCTGGGCAGCGGCCATTCGAACTCGTGGCGCACCCGCGGATCCCCCCCGGCCGGCGCCTTGAGGGTGAGCCAGGCCTCCTCGGGGGCCAACCGCACCCGCACCGTGAGTCCCTCCGCTCCCCCGGGCACCAGGTAGCCCTGGTGCAAAAGCTCATGGCGCCCACTGAGTGGCCGCCAGCCGTCGCCACGCACCAGAAAACGCCGTTCGATCTCGAGGGCCACGGTCAGTTGAGGGCGGGTTCGGCGTCGGTGAGGCTGCCCGCCCAGCGCAGTTTGCGGCTGAGGTTGCGGAAGTACGACGGCTGTTGCTCCAGCTCCACCAGCAACGCATGGTGCTCGGCCCGGTCCACCAGGCAGCGGTCGCCCGGATCGAGGGTGGTGGCCATGGCGCCGTCCTTCCAGAGCTTCACCCGGCGGGCGCTGTCGCCCAGGGGCCACACCGCCAGCTGTGACCGCGGCGGCACCACCACCGGCCGGCTCGAGAGGCTCATGGGGCAGATCGGGTTGACCACAATCGCGTCGATGGAGGGGTGCAGGATCGGACCGCCCGCCGCCATCGCGTAACTGGTGGAGCCCGTCGGTGTCGCCAGAATCAGCCCGTCGCCCTGGTAGTGGGCCACCACCTCACCATCGATCGCCAGCTCCAGATGGCAGGTGGGGGAGGCCTCCTCCTGGGCCGGCCGCAGGTAGAAGTCGTTGAGGGCCACGTGGTACGGCAGGCCCCCGTCGCCGTGGTGGTCGCCGCTGTCGGGGATGCCATCGCCCCGGTCGATGCGGGCCTGCAGCATCATCCGCCGCTGCAGGGCGTAGTGGTGGTCTTCGAGGCGGCCCCAGAGGCCAGGGCCATCGGCCTGCAGCAGCTGGTCGAGCAGTTTGGGGTCGTGGGTGAGAAAGCCCAGATGGCCGCCCACGTTGAAGCTGAGGATCGGAATGTCGTGGGGGGCCATGTGGCGGGCCGCGGCCAGGGCCGTGCCATCACCCCCGAGCACCAGCATCAGATCGGCCGGGGTGCCTTCGGCCAGCAGGGCCGGAAAGGGGTTGTGCCGCAGGCCGCTCTCGACGACTGTGACCTGGGTGCCGCGGGCCTGCAGCTGGTCGCCGCACCGCTGGGCCAGGCGCTGGGCCGTGGCACTGCCGCTCCGGTACGACACCCAGACGGTGCGCAGCTCCATGGGGGCCTACCAGCGCAGCAGGTTGAAGCGTTCCATGTCGACCGTTTCGCGGTTGCGGTACAGCGAGAGCAGGATCGCCAGGCCGACGGCGGCTTCGGCGGCGGCGACCGTGATCACGAAGATCGCATAGACCTGCCCGCGGATCTCCTGGCCGTCGAGGTGGCTGGAGAAGGCCATCAGGTTGATGTTCACGGCATTGAGCATCAGCTCGATGCTCATCAGCACCCGCACGGCATTGCGGCTGTTGATCAACCCCCAGACGCCGATGCAGAACAGCAGCGCCGCCACCGTCAGGAAGGCCTCGAGGGGCACCGGGGTGAGGGCGGAGAGGCTGGGGAGGGTCATGGGCGGGTCTTCTCGATCAGCAGGGGGGAGCGGGCCTTCTCGATCAGGCCCTGGTCGGCGGCCTCGCCGGTGCCGATGTCGCTGGCGAACACATCACGGCGGGCCAGCACGATGGCGCCGATCATCGCCATCAGCAGCAGCACCGAGGCCAGTTCGAAGGGCAGCAGGTAATCGGTGAAGAAGTGCTCACCGAGGCGCACCACGGCGTCTTCGCCCAGGGGTGTGGGGCCGGGGGTGGCCCAGGGGGTGGTGTAGGCCACCCGCAGCAGCAGCCACAGCAGGCCGGCGCAGACGCCGCTCGACAGCAGCCGCCGCAGGCCCAGCCCCGGGGCATCGGCCATGGGTTCGCGCTTGTTGACGAGCATGATCGCGAACAGGATCAGCACGTTCACTGCCCCCACGTAGATCAGCACCTGGGCGGCGGCGATGAAGCTGGCATTCAGCAGCAGGTACAACCCCGCCACCGACAGGAACACCCCCCCCAGCAGGAAGGCGGAGTAGACGACGTTGGGCAGCAGCACCACCCCCAGGGAGCCCACCACCACCCCGGCGGCCAGCAGCACGAAGACGATCAGCTCGGTCAGGTCGGCGAGGGGGGGCATCAGCTGTTCTCCGGGGACGACGGGGCCGCCTCGGCGGCGATGATCTGGTCGGGGCGCTGGCCGGCCCGGGGCCGGTCGGCGGCGACGGTGTGGGGATCCAGCTCCCCCTTGGGCAGGTAGGCCAGTTCCCGCAGGGCAATCACCGACGGGTCGGTGGTGACGCTGGTGGGCAGCCGGCCGAGGGCCACATTGTCGTAGTTGAGGCTGTGGCGGTCAAAGGCCGCCAGCTCGTATTCCTCGGTCATCGACAGGCAGTTGGTGGGGCAGTACTCGACGCAGTTGCCGCAGAAGATGCACACCCCGAAGTCGATCGAGTAATTGCGCAGTTCCTTCTTCTTGGTGGCCTTGTTCATCACCCAGTCGACCACCGGCAGGTTGATCGGGCACACCCGCACGCACACCTCGCAGGCGATGCACTTGTCGAATTCGTAGTGGATCCGCCCCCGATAGCGCTCTGACGGGATCAGCTTCTCGTAGGGGTACTGAACGGTCACCGGCCGGCGGCGCAGGTGATCAAAGGTGACCGACAGACCGGCGGCGATGTGGCGGCTGGCGCTGACCGCGTCGCGGGTGTAGTCACCAACCTGGCGGAGGAAGCCGAACATGGGGGCCTGGGGGTGAAGGAACGAAACAGGTGGACAGACGCGGAACCATGATGGCCCCGCCGGCGCTCAGCCGCCGAAGACGGCGGGGAACGCCAGCTTGAGGGCCGCGGTGGCCAGCAGGTTGACCAGGGCGATGGGCAGCAGGAACTTCCAGCCGAAATCGAGAAGCTGGTCAATCCGCACCCGGGGCACAGTCCAGCGCAGCAGGATGGCGGTGAACACCAGCAGGTAGGCCTTGAGCACCGTCATCACGATGCCCAGGGTGGCGCTGACCACCTGCACCAGGGGGGCGTCGATGTTCTGCCCCAGCAGGCTGGCCAGCCACTCGACCGGCAGCGGGAACCCCCAGCCGCCCAGGTAGAGCACCGTCACCAGCAGGGCCGAGAGCACCAGGTTGATGTAGCTGCCCAGGTAGAACAGGGCGAACTTCATGCCGGCGTACTCGGTCTGATAGCCGGCCACCAGTTCTTCTTCGGCTTCGGGCAGGTCGAACGGCAGCCGCTCGCATTCGGCCAGGGCGCAGATCCAGAACACCAGAAAGCCGACGGGCTGCCGCCAGATGTTCCAGCTCAGAATGCCGGCGCCGCTCTGCTGATCGACGATGTCGACGGTGCTGAGCGAATTGCTCATCATCACCACCGCCAGCACCGCCAGGGCGAGGGGAATTTCGTAGCTGATCGACTGGGCCGCCGCCCGCAGGCCCCCCAGCAGGGAGTACTTGTTGTTGCTGGCGTAGCCGCTCATCAGCAGGCCGATGGGCTGGACGCTGCTGAGGGCAATCCAGAGAAAGATGCCGATGCCCACATTGCTGATCAGCAGGTGCTGACCGAAGGGCACGATCAGCCACGACAGGATCACCGGCACCACCACCAGCACCGGGCCGAGGGTGAACAGCAGGCCATCGGCCCGGGCCGGAATCACGTCTTCTTTGACCAGCAGCTTGAGGCCGTCGGCCATGGGCTGCAGGATGCCGAGGGCCCCGGCGTATTCAGGGCCGATGCGCTGCTGGGCGGCGGCCGAGATCTTGCGCTCGAGCCAGACGGTCACCAGCACCCCCACCACGGCGGCCACGAGGACCAGCAGCATCGGCAGGGGCAGCCAGATCAGACGGCTGGCCGCCGGGCTCAGGCCAGCGGCCTCGATCAGGCCGCGGAAGCCCGCTTCGAGATCGACGGTGAAGGAGGGGGGCATGACGACGACCGTACGGGGGCAAAGTTAGCCAGTCAGATCGCCGTTTTTGGCGACACGGGCCTCGGGGGGCTGCCAGGCGCGCCCGGCGGCACCGCAGTAGATCTGCGTGGGACGGTAGATGCGGTTGGCGCCGAGCTGCTCTTTCCAGTGGGCCAGCCAGCCGGCGGCCCGGGCGAGGGCGAAGACCGGCGTGAACAGGTCGGTGGGAATCCCCAGCTTGCGGTACACCAGGCCCGAGTAGAAATCGACGTTGGGGTAGATGCCCTTGGGGCCCAGGCGCTCGGCGGCCACGGCCTCGAGCCGGCGGGCCACGTCGTACATCTCGTCGTGGCCGAAGCGGTCGAACAGTTCTTCGGCCAGCCCCTGCAGGATCGTGGCCCGTGGGTCCTTGACCCGGTACTCCCGGTGGCCGAAGCCCATCACCTTGCGCTTCTCGGCGATCGCCCGGTCGAGGTAGGCCTCGACACCGTCGACCGTGCCGATCTCCTCCAGCATCAGCAGGACGTCTTCATTGGCGCCCCCGTGGAGGGGGCCCGCCAGGGTGCCCACCGCCGAGGCCACCACCGCGTAGGGATCGGTGAGGGTGCTGGCGGTGACGCGGGCGCTGAAGGTGCTGGCATTCAGCGTGTGCTCGGCATGCAGCACCAGGCACGAATCGAAGATCCGCGCCGCCAGCGGGTCGGGCTCCCGCTCGGTGAGCATGTACAGAAAGTTGGAGGCGTAGGGCAGGTCATCGCGGGGCTGGATCGGGTCGTGCCCCATGCGGATCAGCTGGAACGCCGCCAGCATCGTGGGGATCTTGGCCAGCAGCCGGATCACGGCCCCGCGGATGTAGTCGGGATTGTCGAGGGCCCGGTTGGCATAGAACAGCCCCAGGGAGGCGGCGCTGGCCTGCAGGGCATCCATCGGATGGCCGCCCGCGGGAAAGCACTTGAGCATGTCGCGGATGCGGAAGCTCACCCGCCGGTGCATCTGCACGTCGTGCTGAAACGTGCGCAGGGTCTCGGGATCGGGCAGTTCGCCCCAGATCAGCAGGTAGGCGGTCTCGAGAAAGCTGCTGTGGGCCGCCAGCTCGGCGATGCTGTAGCCGCGGTAGCTGAGGATGCCGCGCTGGCCATCGATGTCGCTGATCGCCGACTGGGTGGCGGGCACCCCCTCGAGCCCGGGTCGGAAGTCGCTCGCTGTCACGGGGATCGCTCCACTCCGGGGGCGAGGCTACGGCCAGGGGTCGCGAGCTTCGGTGCCGGTGCTTACTCCGCCAGCAGGATGCGGGGGCTGAGCAGCAGCCGCAGGATCCAGCCGCCCTCGTCGTCGCACCGCAGCAGGGCCACCCCCGCCTTGCGCAGCTCGAGCAGCGGCTGATCGTGGCCCAGCAGACGGCTGGCCAGCAGGCTCAGGTCGGGTTCGTGCCCCACCAGCCCCAGCCGCTTCCAGGGGGTCGCCAGCAGCTCCTCGAGGGCCGGGCGGGCATCGCCAGCGGGGGCCAGGGCGTCGAGGTCGCGCAGTTCGGGGGCCAGGCCCGCCTCGAGGGCCAGGGCTGCCGTCTCGCGCGCCCGCACCAGCGGGCTGGTGAGCAGCAGGTCGCAGCCCAGGTCGAGCCGCCGCAGACGGTCCAGCACCAGGCGGGTGCGGGCCCGGCCCGCCACCGTCAGGGCCCGCTGGTCGTCGGGCTGGCTGCCCCCCCGCTCTTCGGCGATGCCATGGCGCAGCAGCAGCAGCTCTCGGCTCATGGGCGGCTCCACAGCAGGCGTGCCTCCAGGCTGAGCAGGCCGGGGTCGTCTGGCAACGGGGTCAGGCTGGCGTCGAGGCCGCCGATGGCGGGTGTCAGCGGGGCGGCGGCCGCCAGCTGCAGCGCCTGCCAGGGGCGCCAGCCCAGCAGCAGGGTCCGCGTCGGGGCCGCCGCCAGGGCCACGGCCGCCACCCGGTCGGGCGGGCCCGCTAGGGCGGCGGTGCCGCGGCTCCCCCGGGCCGGCCGCTGCAGCTGCCGCTGCAGGGCCTCGAGGTCGTTGCTCCACCAGCGCAGGCTGCCCTGGTCGCCGCTGGCCCCCGCCAGGCTGGCCTCGAGCTGCCCCGGCCGGCCGCTGCGGCCGCTCAGCCGGCTCCACACCTGCAGGGCCTCGAGGTGACCGCTGTCGTAGCCGGCAGCGGCCAGGGCGTCGTCGAAGGCTGCCGGTTCGGGGCCGCCGGCGGCGGTGCCCGCCAGCCAGGCCTGGGGCTGCGCCAGCCGGGCCAGCAGCGTGACCTGGTCGCCCTGCGCCAGCAGCGGCAGCAGCGGTCCGCCATCGGCGGGGGCCGGCAGCGCCAGCCCGAGGGCCGCCGCCAGCGAAGGCCGCAGCAGGGCCTGCTGCGGGGCCTCCAGCTGCAGGCCCTCCGCCAGGGCGGTGCCGCCGTCGCCCAGGGGCTGCGCTGCGATCGCCGGCAGGGGCTGGGCCGGCCTCAGGCGGCCCTGCAGCCGCAGGCCGGCCGCCTCGGGCTGCACGGCCGCCAGCAGCCGCCCCCGCTCGCGGGCCTGGGCCCGCACCAGGGCGATGCCCCGGGGCCCGCTGGCCAGCCAGGCCAGCAGATCAGGGTCCGAGGCCTGGTGCAGGCTCTCGACCTGGGAGGCATCGAGGGCCTCTTCCAGCAGCCCCCGGCTCGAGGCCAGCAGCACCAGCTCGTCGTTCGGCAGGGCCGAGGCCAGCGCCTGGTCATCGCTGCTGATCACCCCCAGGCCCCGGTGGTTGGTGATGCTCAGGTCGGCCCCCGCCAGGCTGCGTTCCTGCCAGAAGCGCTGCAGAAAGTCGCGGCCGCCACCGCTGCGGCGGCTGCCCAGCACCAGCAGCCAGCCGGGGGGCCCGCCGCCCGTGGCGGCGGGGCGCAGGGCCACCGCCAGCTCGTCGCCCACCCAGCCGGCCAGGTCGAGGCTCCAGTCGAGACCGGCGGCGCGGGCGATGCCGTCGCGCAGGCGGTCGACCCCGGCGGCGGCGTTCGTCCGCGAGCGGGCCGGTGCCACGGCCCTGGCGTAGGCGGCCAGGGCGTCGGGCGGCACCTGCAGGTAGACGCTCAGCGCGGCATCCCGCGGCAGGAAGCGGGCGGCGGCCGGCATCTGCAACGTCTGCCGGCGCAGCTGCAGCGGGCTCTGCCGTTGCAGCCACCACCAGCCCCCCACCCCCACCAGGGCCAGGGACAGGGCGAGCAGCACCGCCAGGGAACGGCGCAGGACCATGACAGGCGCAGGGGCTGGAGTCATCCTTGACCATCGCCTTTCGTTCGGCCATGGCCCAGCCCCAGGTTCTTGCCGCCCGTGAGCTGCAGCGTCGGCTCGCGACCGACCCGCCGCCGCTGCTGGTCGACGTGCGTGAACCGGCCGAACTGGCCCTGGCGGCCCTGGCCCACGACCGCCACCTGCCCCTCAGCGCCTCCGAAGACTGGCTGCCGCAGCTCGAGCAACTGCTGCCCCGGGACCGGGATCTGGTGATCGTGTGCCATGCGGGGGTGCGCAGCTGGAATTTCGCCTGCTTTCTGATGGAGCGGCTCGGCTACGAGCGGGTCTGGAACCTCAGCGGCGGCATCGACGCCTGGAGCTGCGAGGTGGACCCATCGGTGCCGCGTTACTAGCCGCGTGACTGAAGCGTCTGCGCGACGTCCTGGACCGGGCGGGCCTGTTTACAGTGCCGGCGGCCCAGAGGTTTCGTCCGTGCAGCCCTTGCCTCGCCGCCAGCAGCAGGTGTTGCAGGCCACGGTGCGCCACTACGTCGACACCATGGAGCCCGTGGGCAGCCAGACCCTCGTGCGCCGCTTCGCCCTTGATGCCAGCCCCGCCACGGTGCGGTCGGCCATGGGGGCCCTGGAGCAGCGCGGATTGCTGACCCAGCCCCACACCTCGGCCGGCCGTCTGCCCAGCCCCCTCGGCTACCGCCATTACGTCGACTGTCTGCTGCCGCCCCCCGGTGCCGCCGCCCTGCAGCTCGAGCGCGAACTGTCGGAGGTGAGCCTGCAGTGGACCGCCCTCGAGGATCTGCTCGAGCATCTGGCCCGCCGCCTGGCGGACCTCACCGGCCTGCTCAGCCTGATCACCCGCCCCCGCCGGCGGCAGCAGCGCCTGCGCACGGTGCGGCTGGCCGCCAGCGCTGACCGGCTGCTGGTGTTCGTGGTCGAGAGTGCCGCCCAGGCCAGCACCCTCAACCTGCCCCTGCCGCCCGGCGGCGCCGACCAGCTGCCGGCCCTGGAGCAATGGCTGCTGCGCTGCCTCGACGACGGCGCCGACGGCGGGGCCGCCGCGATTCCGTGGGCCAGCCTGCCGTCGCATCTGCAGGGCTGTGCGGCGCCCCTGCGGCGGGCCCTGGGGCGCCAGGGCAGCCAGCGGGAGGGCAGTGGGGTGCTGGCGATGGGCGTCGCGGGGCTGCTGGCCCAGCCTGAGTTCAGCCGCAGTGACCAGCTGCGGCCGTTGCTGGAGCGCGTCGAGCAGACCCCCCACGAGCTGCTGCAGCCGCCACGCCAGGCGCCCCCCCGCGGTGGGGTGTGGATCGGTGGCGAGCATCCCGACCCGGCCCTGGCGGCCTGCAGCCTCGTGCAGGCCACGTACCAGGCCCGTGGCGGCGCCGAAGGCCATGTGGCGCTGATCGGTCCGATGCGCATGGCCTACGCCACCGCCCGGGCGGCGGTGCAGACGGTGGCCGCCAGCCTCGGGCGGCTGCTCAGCTGAGGCGGCGATGACCTACTGCGTCGGTTTTCGCCTCAAGGCGGGTCTGGTCTTCGCCTCTGATTCACGCACCAATGCCGGGGTCGATTACATCTCGACCTACAGCAAGATGCATGTGTTCGAGCCGGCCGAAGACCGGCTGTTCGTGCTGCTGGCCGCCGGCAACCTGGCCACCACCCAGGCGGTGGTGAACCGGATCCAGCGGGATCTGCGGGATCGCCACCAGGGGTTCATCGAGGGGGGCGGATCATCGCTGGGGGGCCGGCCCGATCTGTGCACAGCCCGCCATCTCTTTGAAGCGGCCGATTACGTCGGTCATCTGAGCGTGGCTGTGCAGCAGGACTTCGCCATCTCCCTGCGCCAGGCCGGTGCCAGCGGCGAAGCCAGCTTCATCCTCGGCGGCCAGATCCGTGGCGAAGAGCACGGCCTCTGCCTCATCTATCCCCAGGGCAATGCGGTCATGGCCACCGATGACACGCCGTTTCTGCAGATCGGCGAGAGCAAATACGGCAAGCCACCGCTTGATTTTGTCGGCCACACAGGCCTGTCTCTTGAGGATGCGGCGCGGCTCTGTCTGATTTCTGAGCTGATCACCCGCCGCTCCAATCTCACCGTGGGGCCGCCGTTTGAACTGGCGCTGATGCCGGCCGATCGGTTGCGCATCTCGCGCCGGATCAAGCTTGAGCAGGACTCGCGCGAAGTCCGCCGTTCGCTCGAGATCTGGCAGGCCTGCATGCAGGACGGCCTGCGGCGCCTGCCCCGCTTCGCCTGGGAGGAGGATCCGCTGTAGCAGGGATCCCGCCTTTCAGGATCGGGACCGGGTCCGCAGGCTGAGGCTGATCAACCCACCGGCCAGCACCTTGCTGCCCACGCCGATGGCGAACAGCTGGCCGTTCAGCAGCCCTGCCATCGCCAGGAACACCGCCGTGTCCACCGGAGCACTGCAGAGAACCGACCACCAAATCCGCGTGGCGAAGGGCCGATGGGTGGCGGTGTACACCAGCCAGTCGACCGTTTCACTGATCAGGAAGGCCGTGGCGCTCGCCAGAGCCACCGCCGGCGCCCCGAGCCTGAACGAGAGGGCGGCACCGACCAGCATGAGCAGCAGCACCCGATGGCCCCAGCGGCGCTGGGCCACGTCCCGCAGGGCCAGCACGCCTCCGACCAGCAGCGACCAGAACCAATCGAGTTCGGGATGGCGGCTGAAGCCCACGTTCACGAGAACCACCGCGGCGACATAGGCCAGGCCGGTGCTGGCCTTGCCGGCAGGGAGCTGCATCGCTTCAGCGGCATGGGTTGCCACAGACTGCCCCAGTCCCTGGATGCTTGCGGGCCTTGGAACTGCCACGGGTGGTGTTTTTTGGACGCAGCGGCGCCGAGGCCTGCCGGTTCTTCAACCTCGACCTGGCCGACTGGGCGGGCGCCAGCCTGCTCGACTGTCCTGGCGGGCCCGGATCGCTGCTGCCCCTGGCGCGCCGCGACGGCCTGAAGGTGCTGGCGATCGATCCGTTGTATGCCTTGATCCAGAGGCCCTCGAACGCCGCTGCCGCGACGACATCGCCTTCACGATGGAGCGCCTGCGCCGGTCCCCGACCGTGCGGCCCGATTTTGACCTCGCGCCCTACCACCGGGACAAGCTCGAAGCCCTCGAGGCCTTTCTGGTCGACCGCCAGGCCCATCCGGCGTCCTACAGCGCGGGGGCCCTGCCGGAGCTGCCCCTGACAGACCACTGTTTTGATCTGGTCCTGAGCGGCCACCTGCTGTTCGCCTACGCGCCGCTGGCCGATGGGGGCCTCAATGAACACGACGACCTCGACCTGGCCTGGCATCGCCGGGCCCTGGCCGAACTGCTGCGGGTCTGCCGGCGGGAGCTGCGCATTTATCCGGCCCACACCATCACCCTGCCCACCCGGGTGCATCCCTACGTCGAACCCCTGATTGCCGAGCTGCCGGCTGGCTGGCAGGCCAGCCTCGAACCCACCAGCTATGACCAGGGTGCAGCGGGAGACACCCCGATGCTGCGGATCCGCTGGGAAGGCCCTACCCCGGAACGGCCGGAATCAACCCCGCCGCCTCCAGCTCGGGGATGAACCCGAAGGCGGCCGGATCGCTGAGGCGGTCAGGGAACAACACCCCATCGAGGTGGTCGCATTCGTGCTGGACCACCCGCGCGTGGAAGCCCTCCACCGTGCGATCGATCGGTTGGCCGTCGGCATCCACGCCCGTGTAGTGCAACCGACGCCAGCGCGCCACACGACCACGGAGTCCAGGCACGCTCAGGCAGCCCTCCCAGCCCCCGTCGCGCTCGTACCCCAGGGGTGTGAGCACCGGGTTGATCAGCACGGTGCGGGGGATCGCCGGGGCGTCGGGATAGCGCGGGTTGGGCCCGTTGCCGCCGAACAGCACCACCCGCAGGGGCACGCCGATCTGGGGGGCGGCGAGGCCGGCACCCTTGTGGGCGTCCATGGTGTGTTGCAGGTCCACGATCAAGGGCGCCAGGCGCGGGTCGCCCAGATCGTCCACCGGCAGAGCCGCCTGGCGCAGGCGTGGATCTCCCAGCCGCAGCACCGACCGAATCGCCATCAGGTCCATGGTTGACCCGTCCAGCTCTAGCAACACCGGGAATCACCCCCGAGCGGAGACCGACACCACCTCCCCCTGCCGGCCTGCCGTGATGACCGCCTCGGCGATCCGCAGGGCTTCGACGGCGTCGTCAAGATTCGCCACCGTTGAGGCCTCCCCACGCCGCAGGCAGCCGGTGAAGTCGGCCAGCTGGTCCCGCAGGGCTCCGAACACCCGTCCATCGGCCTCGGGCCAGAGGGTCATGTCTGGATGCTGCTGGGCGTGGTCGCTCCACACCTGCAATGGGGTCTGCAGACCCTGAATCCGGGCCGTGCGCTGGCTGCCCACCACGGCCAGTTCGGCGTCGATGCAGCCCTGCCAATCGTCTGTCAGCACATTGGCGGGAGCCTGGGCCGGCACGGTCCAGCTGCTTTCCAGCTGGGCCACGGCACCATCGGCGAGCCGCAGCAGGGCAAAACAACCCTGGGGGGCCAGGTGATCCCCCTGGCGCACCTCCATCGCCACCACCGAGGTCACCCTGCTGCCGCTGAACCAGAGCAGCAGGTCGATGTCGTGGATCAGGGTGCGATGCACCGTGTGGATGCGATCGGCGATGGCGGCAAAGGACGAGCGGCTGCAGTTGCGGCGGGCCCGGATCGACACCAGATCGCCGAACGCGCCGTCGACGATCCGCTGGCGCAGCCAGCGATGGGAGGGTTCGTAGCGCAGGATCAGGCCCGTCTGGAGGGTCACCCCGGCCTGGGCCGCCAGCTGCTGCAGCTCCCTGGCGTCGTGCCAGCTGGCGGCCAGCGGTTTCTCCACAAACAGATGGCGCCCCCTCGCCAGGGCCGTACGTGCCTGGGGGCCATGCTGTTCGTCTGGTGTCGCCAGCACCACAGCATCAAGACTGTCGTCGGCGATCAGGTCCAGGGCATCGCCGTAACGTGCCATCACCCCATGGCGGTCAGCCACCCGAGCCAGGCTGACCGGATCGGGATCGGCCAGGGCACAGAGCTCAACCCCGGGCAGGTCGGCCAGAACGCTCGCATGCAGCTGGCCGAATCGCCCCACACCGGCAAGGCCGACCCGCAGGGGGCCGGCAGACGCGGTGGCGGGCATACGCTGTCGTGCACTTGCCCTTGAGCATGGCAGCTCTGGTGGGTCGCCCCCCAGGCACAGCCCGCTTCGGCTCGCCCCGCCGCCATGACCCTCGACCATCTGAGTTTCGGCACCCACGACATCACGGCCACCCGCGCGTTTTACGAGGGAAAGCTGGGCTTTCCGGTGCTGATCCACGAGCGGATGCTGATGCAGGAAGGGGGCACGGTGGAGCACATTTTTTTTGATTGCGGCGGCGACTGTGCCCTGGCCTTCATGCAGTGGCAGGAGGTGCCCGGAGTGCCGAAGGATTTCGACAGCGGCATCAACCGCGGCCTGGGTGTGCCCAGCGGCACCTTCCACTTTGCGTTTCGCTGTTCTTCGCTGGCAGCGCTGGAGCAGCGGCGGGATGCGCTGATCGCCGCGGGTGTGGTGCTGGGGGAGCTGCTGGATCTCGACCCCTACCGCTCCTTCTTTTTTGACGATCCGGTGAACGGGCTGCGGCTGGAGTACACCACGCGGCTGCGGGAGCCAACGGCCGCCGACCGCGATCCCGACCAACGGCAGTTTCCGGCCAGCCTGGCCCTGTTTGAAAAGGCCTCCCAGCCCTGAACCATGGGATCGCCTGGAGGCCTGGTCGGGGAGACCGTTCAGCCCCCCAGCGCCCCACCGAGGCGGTCGGCCACGGTGTTCACATCCTTGTCGCCGCGGCCTGAGAGGTTCACCACCACCTCGGTGCCCGGGGCGAGGGTGGGGCAGAGCGTCTCGAGCCAGGCGAAGGCATGGGCGGTTTCGAGGGCCGGGATGATGCCTTCGAGGCGGCAGAGCTGCTGCAGGGCCTCCAGCGCCTCGGCATCGGTGACGGCGGCGTATTCGGCCCGGCCGATGCCCTTGAGGTAGCTGTGTTCGGGCCCCACACCCGGGTAATCCAGGCCGGCGCTGATCGAGTGGGCCTCCTGCACCTGGCCGTCGTCGTCCTGCAGCAGCAGGCTCATGGCGCCGTGCAGCACCCCCACCCGGCCTTCGGTGATGGTGGCGGCATGGCGGCCGCTGGCGACCCCTTCACCCGCCGCCTCGACGCCGATCAGGCGCACTGCGGTGTCTTCGACGAAGGGATGGAACAGGCCCATGGCGTTCGAGCCGCCGCCGACGCAGGCCACCAGCACGTCTGGCAGGCGGCCGAAGGCCTCGTGGCACTGCTGTTTGGCCTCAAGGCCGATGCAGGCGTGAAAGTCGCGCACCAGCATCGGGTAAGGGTGGGGGCCGGCCACCGAGCCCAGGATGTAGTGGGTGGTCTCAACGTTGGTCACCCAGTCGCGGATCGCTTCGCTGGTGGCGTCCTTGAGGGTCGCCGTGCCGGCGGTGACGGGTTGCACGCGGGCCCCCAGCAGCCGCATGCGAAAGACGTTCAGCGCCTGGCGGCGCATGTCTTCGGCACCCATGTAGATGACGCAGTCGAGCCCGAAGCGGGCACAGACGGTGGCGGTGGCGACGCCGTGCTGGCCGGCGCCGGTTTCGGCGATGATCCGCCGCTTGCCCATGCGCAGGGCCAGCAGGGCCTGGCCGAGGGCGTTGTTGATCTTGTGGGCGCCGGTGTGGTTGAGGTCTTCGCGCTTGAGCCAGATGCGCGGGCCGCCCTCGGCCCGGCGGTAGTGCTCGGTCAGCCGTTCGGCCTCGTAGAGCGGGCTGGGCCGGCCTACATAGGTGCGCAGCAGGTGGTTGAGCCGCTCGCTGAACGCCGGATCAGCCCAGGCCTCGGCCGCGGCGGCCTCGAGCTCTGCCAGGGCGGGCATCAGGGTTTCGGGCACGTACTGGCCGCCGTAGGGGCCGAAGCGACCCAGGGGGTCGGGCCGCACCGCAGGCGCCAGGGTGGCGGGGTCGGGGCTGGCGGCGGGGGGAACTTTGGCGGGGGGAACGGTGGCGGTCACCGGCGGCGGTATGCAGTCGGATCAGCCTAGGGAGCGGAACGGCGGCCGCCGCGGGTGTCGATGGGCACCACCGCCAGGCCGATCGGCGCCAGGGCGATCAGGGCCAGCTTGATGTGCTGCAGGCCGAAGGGGATGCCCACGATCGTCACAAAGCAGGCCAGGGCCGAACCCAGATGGCCGATCGCCAGCCACCAGCCCGCCAGCAGGAACCAGATCACGTTGCCCACCAGGCCCAGGGGGCCGGTGCCCAGATCAGCATGGCCGGTCAGCTCGCGGCGGCTCACCGCCTCCCGGCCGAAGGGCCAGAACGAGAAGTTGCCGATCACGAAGCAGGCCCTGGCCCAGGGGATGCCGACGATCGTGATCGCCGCCACGAGCCCGGCCAGCCACCAGCCCAGGCCCATCACCAGGCCGCCGAGCACAAACCAGAGCAGATTCAGAAGTCCCCTGAGCATGGGGGTGGTGCCGCTGCATCCGTTCTGGCAGACGACGGGGCAACAATGGAGATATTCTGCTGACCCTCAAGGCGATGACGGCATCTCCCGCAGAGACCCCTCAGCCCCTGGTCGGGGCGTCGGTGTTGATGGATGCCGAGCTCTTGCAACGGGTCGAGCGTGCGGTGGCCCTGACGGGCCAGTCGTTGGAGGGGGCCTGCGAGCAATGGGTGCGGGCCGGCCTCGAGCAGCTCGAAGCCCAGCTGGCGGCGGCTGCCTCGTCGGGCCGCTGTTCGGTGCGCCTGGGCACCGCCACCGTGGGGCCCGTGCCCCTGCCGATGCAGCAATAGTTCAGGGTGCACCCTGCTGGCGGCTCGGATCCCCTGATTCCAGGCCCTGCAGGCGTTCTAACGCTGTCACAGACTGAGGTCTCAGCCAGACGATCATCAGTCGGAGAGGCCCAAGAACAAGCGGAAGTCGCCAAGGTCTGCCAGGATTCCACGCAGAAACCACGCAGCAGCCCCATGGCCCTGACCCGCCCGCAGTGGCTGGCCGACCTTTCCAGGAGCTTCAAGCGGCACCGCCAGGGCCGGCCCGGCTGGACCGTCGAGGTGATGCGCGACAGGTTGCGCGTCGTCAGCGACGAACTGCCGCCACGGCCCGACGAGCCTGCCGACGCACCGCAGAAACGCAGAAGCGTCACCCTGGCAACGCCCCCAGGGCCAGCAACAGCGACGGCGGGACTGATGGAAGCCTGCAACCTGTTCGACCAGGTGCGGGCCGGCGCATGGCAGTGGCCCGATCCCGATGGTGTGCCCAGTGCCGGCGACGACAGCAGGCTCACACCCGCAGGGCTGAAGCGAGCAGCAGAGCTGCTGCGAAATCACGTCGTGCCAGAGAAGGTCAGCCCGACAACCTGGAAGCTGATGTACCGCCCCTTCATCGAGAGGCTGATCAGCACCGCAGGCGCCGGCCCACAGCCTGACGATCAGACCTTGCTGACCACAACCCTGCGGCACTGGCAGCCAGGAAGCCGATCCCGGCAGATGGCCCACGACCGGTTCAGGCAGATCTGGCGCCAGGCCGGCTGGCCCTGGCCCGAGTCAGTTCAGGGGATGCGCGGTAACGGCAAGGCGGCGGCGCCGCCCGGAGGCGTCCGCAGCTTCACTGATGCAGAGATCGAGGAGCTGCGGCTGCGCATCAGGCGCAGCAAGATGGATCCCGCTGCCCTGGTGGCATGGGATCTGCTCATTGCGTTCGGCTTGCGGCCAAAGGAGTTACAGGCTCTGCACCTAGAGGTGCAGGACGGCTTGCTGGTAGCGATGATCAGCCGCAACAAGAAGAGCAGCAGCGGCAGCAGTGGAGCCCGCATCGTGCCCGCCGTGCCGCCCGCAGGCTGGCCCGCGGATTGCCATGGGCTGCTGCAGCGGTGGGAGACCCACGGGCTGCCGGGAATGGTCCTCAACGGACAAACACCTGCTCAGTCCATGGGCAGACAGTTGCGATCACTCAGGCAGCGACCGCCTGTAGAGACCGGGATTCCTGAGGAATTGACCGTCTACGGAATGAGACACGCGTTCGCAATCAGGCTTGGGACTGAACTAGGTCTGAGCGTCAGGGAATCAGCCGAATTGATGGGGCACTCGCCACAAATCCACATCAGCCAATACGGCCGACGGTTGGACAGCCCTCGCCTGATGGCCAAGGTCAAAGCACTTGTGGCGAATCGGTAGACAGTTGAGAAGGTTGCACAGCCTTAGCAGACAAACGGGCCGAGCCGGCAGGTTCTCTACGTTGTAGCCGTAGCGTTACATGCCTGACGGTGACTGCAATCTCACGCAATTTCAGGACTGAGCAGTAGTTAGCGCGTTACTTACGGGGCGGAAGGTGTCGCCTTGAACCCACAAATCGAGCCGTCTAGCGTCAGCGGTGTGCGCCAGATGCGTGCATCCGCCCCACTACTCAGTCCGATGCATTTCCCCTCGACCACATCCGAGCTCACGCAGGAGCTCAGCATCAGTGAATCGACATTGCGCCGGCTTCGCCGTGCTGGTGTCCTCAAGCCAGGTGTGCACTACTGCGCCGCAGGTGCAGGCACCAGAGCGCCAAACCTCAGGTGGGCGCCCGACGCCGTCTGGGCTGCACTGGCGCAGCGGTCCAGGCGCGTACTGCGCTGAAAAAAAGCCCGGCGAGCTGCAACCCGCCGGGCACTCAACAAATGAAACCCAACACCATGATCACACAATTCCCCTGCAGGTACCAGGCCGCGGCCGCCCTCAGAGCCGCGCTCGGTGAACACAGCAGCCAGCTCATCCCCGTCGGTGCCAACAAGCGGCCCATGCACGCAGGTTGGCAGCAACCGGGCCGAATCTTCAGCACCGAGCAGCTGGCCGCCGCCCCCGCCATCGGCATGAGGTTGGGGCACAGCGGCCTGGTGGCCGTTGACTTCGACCCGCCGGCCGATGATCCGGCGGCCGGTGATCGCGGCTTCCACGCGCTCACCGGCCGGACCGCCGCTGACCTCGCGCGCTCATGGACGTGGAGCAGCGGCAAGCCGGGCCGCCGCCAGATCGCGCTGCTGGTGCCGCTTCAGTGGCGACACCGGCTGAAGCCCCAGCAGCACACCGCGCTGGAGATCCGCTGGGCCGGCCAGCAATCGGTGATCTGTGGCTTGCATCCCGAAACCGGCTGTTACCGGTGGATCATCAGCCCATGGGATTCGGCCCTCGCCGTCGCCCCCGAATGGCTGCTGCAGGCAATCGCGCCACCGCCAGCACCAGCACCGCCGCGACCAGCAGCACCACCGCCAGCACCACACAGGTGCGTCAGGTGGACAGATGCCGACGCCTGCCGCTACTACCTCCAGTTCTGGCCCGCCGAAGGTCTGTGCCTGCGCGACTGGTGGGCAACGGTGGTCGCCATGCGCCGCGCCGGCCTCAGCGAAGCGGAAGCCTTCGCCTGGACCAGTGCCAGCAGCAAGCACAAGGGCGGCGACGAGTTCCGCCGGCAATGGCGCAAGGCCGAAACGACAAAAGCGCCGTACTCAGTGGCCTGGCTTGGTGCCCGGACCAGGCGCGCTAGGGAGCGGCGGAGACATGGATAAAGCGACGTCAGCACCGGATCAGCCGGCGCTCCCAACCCTGGACGAGATCCTCAGCACCAGACCCCAGGCAACTGCCGGTAGTGATCGCCCGGCATCGTTTCAGGCGCTGATCGAACAGATGCCGGAAGGATGGAGGATGACAGATAAAGGCATCAAACCATCAGCCCTGAGCCCCGGCCACTTCGCCAACCTCATCGCCGAATCAGGCGCCGCGCTCAGGTTCAACGAGATGGAACTGATGCCGCAGCTCCAAACCCGTGATGGATGGACCACCATCAACGGCAGCGACCTGGACTCGGCCTGGGTCATCCTCGACCAGTTGGGATGGCGATGCAGCCAGGAGGCGGTCAAGCAAGCAACCCTGCACGTCGCACGGCAGACACCAGTTCACCCGGTCAGAGACTGGCTGCTGAAAATCGAGCAGAACCCAGAGATCGAGCCTATCGACCTGAACACGGTGGGCCCTCGATTCTTTCGTGCATCAGATCCGCTGCACGCTCAGATGGTGCGGTCGTGGCTGGTGGGCGCCGTATCACGAGTGATGCAGCCCGGCTGCAAACTCGATTACTGCCTGGTGCTGCAGGGTGCCCAGGGTCTCGGCAAGTCCACCGCATTGATGGCACTGGCTGGAGACGAGTGGTTCACCTCATCCCATCCCGACAACGAAAAGGACTTCCTCTTGGTCCTCAAGCGGTCATGGATCATGGAGTTGGCAGAGCTCGATTCGATCACATCGAAGAAAGACGCAGGAGCACTCAAAAACCTAATCACAACACCAATCGATCTGTTCCGGGTGCCATACGGCAAGGCTGCAGAGCAGTTCCCACGCACATCAGCACTCTGCGCCACCGTCAACGAGGATCACTTCCTCAGAGATGACACCGGCTCGCGTCGATTCTGGATTGTGCCGATAACGGGCACCGCAACCCTGGACCGCGACGCCATCACCACGCACCGCGCCGCCATCTGGAAAGCAGCTCTGGCAGCGTATCGCGCCGGAGAGCTGCCGATGCTCCCCCGTGAAGCCGAACTCGCAGCAGCGGATCAGAACACACGGTTCAACGTTGGCGACCCATGGGCCGAGATGGTGCAGGCATGGATAAACGGCCGGCCGATGCACCGATGGGACCCAGACCGCGACCCCACGCCGATCAGCTACGACCCTGAAACACCCTTCACCAGCGCGGAGGCGCTCTACGCCGCCGGCCTGAAGCGATCGGAGCAGATCACCCGCCAGGACGAGATGCGACTATCAAAGGTGCTGAAAGCCCTTGGATTCGAGAAGAAGAACCGGCGCGTTGAAGGACACCGGGCCCACTACTGGGCGTCACAACCGTCCCAACATGTCACAACCACAGAGACAGAGGTTGTGACGGGCCAAACCGACTGCAGCGCAGGCGGACTGCCCACCCCGTCACAACCGTCACAACCTATTGACTCTCTTTGTGCGGATAAAAAGCAAGTAGGCCCGGGGGAGAGTTGCAGGGAAAAGGTGGAGAAAAAGGTTGTGACACCGGGCCAGGTTGTGACATCCGTTGCAGCGCAATCGGTCTGCCCGTCACAACCTCAACAACAGGAGTTGTGCCAGGTCGTGACACCCAGGCAGGTTGTGACACCCGCAGCAGTCATGCCCGCCGGATCACATGCCGCCGACGATGCCGATGACTCCGATGATCCGCACTGGCCAAAACGCCAACACCAGCCAGCACCCAACCGGGCCAAATCAACCTGCTAACATTGGATCGTCGATACTTGCAAAAGACCGCCGGATTGGCCTCCGGCGGTTTTTTTTGACCTGCTACGATGTAAAGAGACGATTCTTTCATGCCCTCGGCCTATTCACTGCTCAATGTCGTCCGATCCCGCCACGAGCAGGACGCGTCAATTTTCAACCCCTACGCTGGCCAGCGTGAGATCAGCCTCAGTGCAAAGATCGCCAAAACAGCATCTGAGAATGGTGCCGAACTGCGCGGCGGTACATTCCTGCCAGTCGGCCCGGCAACCCGCACGCTGACAAGCTCGGACTTCCTCGCGGATTCAATCCGAGTCCTGACCAAAGCCCTCCGCCCCACGCTGCTGCTCAACCAGCTCGGATCGCAGACGGTCGAGCTGACCGGGAACCGCTCAGGTCTGGCGGTCGGAGTGCCGGCAATCGCCGCTGGTGGTTACGCCGCCGAAGACATGGAGGCAGTCGAGACGACCGTCACATTCAGCGGCGTCAGCCTCAGCGGAGCCGACGCATACACAAAGATGGTGCTGTCCCGCCAGCTACTCAAGACTCCAGGGGCAGAGACGACAATGTTGGATCTGATGCGCCGAACGCTGGCCGCGACCGTCGAGCAAGGCGTTCTCGCAGGCAACGGCGCAAACGGTCAACCCCTCGGCCTGCTGACCGCGCCGGAGCTGCCCCAGCAGCAGATCAGCGGCCAGGTGCCAACCCTCGCGGAGGCTGCCGCGATTGTCGAAACGGTGCTGCTGGCCGATGGCGCCATGTCGTCAATGGCATGGCTGATGAGTGCCGCTGACTTCAGCCCCGCGATGCAGGCGGTACACGGTGATACGCCGACGATCCACACCGGCAACGCCAAGCCGTTCAGCCTCGTTGGCTTGCCGGTGATGTTCAGCCGGTTCATTCCTGCCGGTCGGTTCATCTGTGCCGACTGGTCACAACTGACAATCGGATTCTGGGGAGCGCCGGAGTTAATCGTAGATCCCTACTCACTGGCTGCTAGTGGTAAGACAAGGCTAACAATCTGGCAGACGGTAGCAAGCGGCGTCGCCAATCGTGGCACGTTTGTGATCGGGAAGGCAGCATGATGGCGGCAGATAGTAAAAAGGTACTGGTAAGAATACTCCCCCCCCGAGGTTGTTTTCGTGCCCCGATCAATCGCTAGAGAACGATGAAAAAATCAATTAACACCGAAAACCCGCTGCTACAGCCGCCGATCCCGCCGGTAGCCGATCCAACGGTCATCCGGCAGGGAACCACGCGGGTGCCTCTCAGCCCGAAGCGGCTGATCCTCGACCTGCGGCGCCAGCAGTCAGCCGCCGAAGCCGTCGAGCACCTGGACCGCGACGGCACCGCCGTCTACGGCCTGACAAAAGGGCAGTTCAGCTTGGTGGATCTGATCCGGGCAATCCTCGAGAAGACGGGCCCGGCATCGCTGTGGATCAGCACCTGGACCGCTGCCGGCACCGACGTGACAACCATGTCCGAGCTGCTGCACAGCGGCGAGATTGTGGCGTGCCGATGGCTGGTTGACGCGACCTTCGTTCGCCGGTGCCCGTCACTGGTGGCAACGATCCGCGACCGGTTCGGCCGCGACTCAATGCGGGTAACACGAACCCACGCAAAGTTCGCGGTACTCGAAAACCGCGAATGGAAGGTGGCCCTGCGTAGCAGCATGAACTTAAACCAGAATCCCCGCCTGGAATCATTCGAGGTTGGCCACGATCCAGCTCTGACACGGTTCCTGATCGACGCCATGCTCGACGTCTGGGAACGGCAGCCCCGCAGCCTGCAGGACGCCACCCACGGCGAGCAGACGGAATGGTGGAAACGCCATGGCTGACAGACGACAGCCAGCACCAGCGGCCGTGGTTCAGTGGCTGCTCACCGGCGCCAGCGAGACCCAGATCGAAGAGGCCCTCAAGGCCGAGTATCCCCGCGCCCGCAGCGATCAGGTGATGTTGACGGTGCAGCAGCACCTAGCTGCCGCCGGCAGCCCGGACCGCGACGCGGTAAGAGGTTGGGCACTGCTGAGTTACCGCCAGCTCTATCAGAAACTCCTGGAAGTCGGAGATTATGACGGAGCAAGAAAAGTCATCCGAGAAATCACATTGCTAACGAAATGAGCTGCACCAGAGCCGACCTTGCCAGGCTGCTAGGCGTCAGCCGCGCCGCCGTCACCAACGCGATCCGGGCGGGCCGAATCCCTGCCGAGCTGCTGCTCTCAGATGGCAGCATCGCCGACCCAGGGCGAGCCGCTGCAGCGTTCAAGGCAACGACGCGCCGGCATCATCACCAGGCCGAGCCGTACAGGCTGCCGATGCAGGCATGGGCACCACCGCCACCAGCAGCACCAGCAGCACCAGTCGAGGCAGCGCAGTCCGAGGCAGCGGACCCACCCGATCGGCATGTCTCCGCCGCCCGCCGGGAGGCTGCCCGCGCCCAGGTGGCGGAGATGGAAGCCGCCCAGCTCGCCGGCACTCTGGTGAAGGTCGAGGATGTTCAGCGTGCCGCCGCCCAGGCGGGCCGCATCTGCCGCGACCGGCTCCTGTCACTGCCGTCGAGGCTGGCCGGTGACATCGCCTGCATGGACAGCGCGGCGGCAGTGTATGAACTGCTGACCACGGAGATCCGCAGCGCCCTGGAGCACCTCGCGGAAGGGTTGGAGGCGATGGAGAAGGCAGAGTGACCGGTGTGATTAACTTAACTCATAGCTGGCCTCAAGATGCTTTCTCTTGGCCTCACTAAGGCGAAATTGCTTCGCTTCAGCGAGAAGTGTAAGTCGAAGTTCGCCGTCTATGCCCAAGGTCTGTTTGAGCAATTCAAGTTCAGCCTTAATCTCATCAATTGATACCTTGAAGAACTCTTTTCTTTCGTTTTCTAGATTCAGCCGCCTTTCATTGAAATGGGCATGCAGTGCTGACTCAAGAGCTGGTGCATTGCTTGACCTAATCATCGCATGAACATCAAATGGAAATGGCACAGAGGCATCCCCTAGTTCTTTTACCCTGTCCATAGGGTCAAGACGTCTTGTCATGCCAATCTTAAAGATTTCTTCGCCAAAACTGCCGACATTGCTAATCACATAGACGTGCCCAGTCTTTGTGAGCATTGCCTGGCTGATGGCTCGTTTTCTCTCTTCTATTTCTGAGATGCGCCTTTGGAGCTCTGTGATTTCCATAGTGAGTTTCTCCTTGTCTTTTTCATTGGCAATCAGAGCATCTAGCCTTGCTTTATTTAGCATCTCCTGATACTTTGCTTCTTCCTTCTCAGCTTCTTCTTGCGCTTTCTGTGCTTCTCTTTCGGCTTTTTCCTCCTCTCTGATCTGCTCCCTTATCTGGGCCTGCTCCTCTTTCTCACGCTGCTTTGCTTCTTCGTATTCATAGACCAGACGAAGCTCGTCAATCCTATTCTCTAAGTATTGCGTTGTGATCATGCAATGCCACGGCTCGGCTAGTTTATTTATTTGGTCAAAAGCCGATCTGATCCTCCTTTCCATAATATTAATATTCTTGTACGTCACTCTAGTCGTATAAGAGTCACATTCGTAGTTAAATGCCCTGAGCATCAGCTTCAAGACTCTCTCGATTCTCCTGTTGTCAGTTTTTAAAGGTGTTGGACTAGTTTCGAACATGTTCTTGTAGGAGTATGCGGCTTTCCCTTTGTCTTTAAGATTCTTAGGGTCAAGAACCAGAAGCCTTTTTCTCTCTCCAAGTATGTAGTCAAGCTCATTTTGGTATTTTTCGAGGTCGGCAAACTCGTAGACTGGCTCATAGTATCCAACATCTAAGGCGCGCGCATCTTCAGACTTCAAGCGTAATGCGTTTTCTGTAATTGCTAGCTCTTTTTTCTTGTCACTTAGCAATGCCTCGACAGACGAAAGTTCGTAGTTTACTTTTGCGCGGTAATCAGCAGCCTTCGCTTTGGCTTCTTCGGCCGTTGCCTGTGCATGCTCTTGAGCATGTTTGCGCATGTTGTCTGCCTCTTCGCGTAAGTCTGCAGCCTTCGCCTTAGCTCCTTCAATAATTGATTCCGCCAAGCTGTCAGCTCTTGACTTTCTATTGTCAAAGTATCGCTGGGCATCGTCTATCAAGTTGTGTTTTCGCTTATATCTGTCAAGGTCAGCAAGAAGATGAGCGTTATTTGTCTTTTCGTGTAGTAGCTGTTGATTCTTTTCCCGAATTCTGAATAAACAAATAACAAGCAGGCACGCCCAGGTCAGATTCAAGAGAATAGAAATTTCCACAATGCCAGATAAAACCGATGCAATGAAAGGCTACTACAACGATTTCCTCGCATAGATGCTGTCAATTAAGGGCGCTGCGCTGACTTGGCCGGTTCCCGTGCCCATCATTCATTCCCGCAATTCTAAATCTGCACGCTGTGACGGCTACTTGTTTCGGCAGCAGTCAACGCCCGCCAGGCTCCCGCGCCGCATCCACCAGCGCCTCAGCCCGTACCGATTCCCACGCTTTTTCACGCACTGACCAGTTGTATGCCTGAGAACTACTGCAGCGCAGGCGATTTAGTGGGGCGGCCCCTGCCGATGCAGCAGTAGATCAGGGTGCGCCCTGCTGGCGGAGAAAATAGAGCCCGTCCCGGGCGGGCACCGTGAGGGTCTGGCCGTCGCGGCCACCGATCAGCAGCAGCCGGCCGTCGCGCAGGTTGCGGTAGCGGCCCCGCAGCTGCCCGCCGGCCAGCTCGGCGGCAGAGAGCGTGAGGGGCGTGGCGGCTTTGTTCACCACGAAGAACCCCTCGCCGCCCCGTTCCATCAGCAGCAGGGTCTGGGGGTCGCCGATGGCCGGCACCCATTCGCGGGTGTCGGCTCCGGCGCGGCTGCGGGCCTGCAGGTTGGCCCTGAAGCGCACCCCGGCCCGCACGAGTGGCGAACGCCGATGGTCGGCCGCCAGCACCAGGGGGGTGCCGTCGGCCCTGGCGAGCACATAGGCGGTGGCCAGCACCCCGTCGTGGCGATCGCTGGGCTGGCAGCGGCCGAAGCCCGGATTGATGGCGGGATCTGAATCGTGGCTGATGCCGAAGGTGACGCTGCGGCGATCAGCAATCGCCCGCGGCAGCCGCAGGCTGCTCAGCTGACCGCCGTAGGCGAAGGCCTGCCGCAACGTGTCGCAGAGCACGTAATCGGTGACCGGCGCGATGGCGGTGTACATCTCCGGCCGGGTGTCGTGGTCGTCGATCACTTCGAGCATCGAAAAGCTGCGGCCGCCGCTGAGCCGCTGCCCGTGGGCGACCAGGCCGGCCAGATCAGCGGGTTCGATGTGTTTGGCGGCATCGAACCGGAAGCCATCCACCCCCAGGGCCAGCAGCTGCTGCAGCTGGGCCCGCTGCAGCCGGGCGACGGCGGGTCGCGACGGGTCGAGGTCGGGCAGGTCGCCGTTGAGCCAGCAGCGCCGCTCGCTGATCGTGTTGCCGTCGTTGTAGTTGATGGTGCAGCGGGGATGAAAATCGGCCGGGGTCAGCCCTGGAAACTGCAGCGAACGGTGGGCGGCGTCGCTGCTCATGTGGTTGAGCACCACATCGGCGATCACCCGCAGGCCGCAGCCGTGGGCCCGGCGGGTGAGGGCCTGCAGGTCGGCGGCACTGCCGCGGCCGCCGATGCGCCGCAGATCCACCGGCTGGTAGCGCCGCCACCATTCCGGTCCGGGGTTCGACACCTGGGCGGGGGTGATGAGCACATGGCTGTAGCCATCCCGCGCGAAACCGCACACCTCGGCGGCCACGGCCCTGAAAGGTTCGTTGTGGGCATGCACGATCGCCGTGGGCAGCAGCATCAGCAGCAGCGGGGGCAGGGCCATGTGATGCACGAGATCGGGGTGTTTGGGGGCGGTTCGCTCGCGATGTCGCCCTTCACCCGCGCCACCGATTGCATTGCTGTCTACGACAGTGTTGTGGTCTTTGAGAAGAAGCCCCAGGGCGTCCGGCAGGCGCCGATCACGGGGCCGCTGTGACCGCCAGAATCCGACCGGACCCAGGGCATGACCGATGGCCAACAAAGGCGGCTGGCAGGAATTCAGCAGCCCTGCTACCTCCCGGCCTGAACCGGCGGCGGCGGCCACCCCCAGGGCCCAGCAGCGGGTGCGGGTGCAGCGCACGAAGGCGGGCAAGGGGGGCAAGCTGGTGACGGCCATCACCGGCCTTGAACTGCCCGACGCCGAAGCTCGGGCCCTGCTCAAGCAGCTCAAGGCCAGCGCCGGCACCGGCGGCACCCTCAAGGACGGCGTGATCGAACTGCAGGGCGACCAGCTGGCGGCAGCCCTGGCGGCCCTCGAACAGGCGGGCTTCCGGCCGAAGCAAGCTGGGGGCTGATCCCCGCCCCTGCCAGCTGCCGTGATGCTGCGCCTGTTTCCCCTGCTGGGCCTGCTGCTGACCCTGCCCGTCACCATCGCCCCGGCTCCCGCCACCGCCGCCCCCGCCGATGACCTCAGCCGCCTGCGCATCAGCCAGCGACCCTGCAGCCTCAACGGCCGCGCCCAGACCTGCGTGATCACCGTCGTCGACGGCAGCGAGGCGATGCGCATCGACCTGTCGGCCGGGGATCGGCCCTTCTGGGTGTTCACCCCCACCGGTGCCCCCACCACCGACCGCCGCCCCTACCGCGATGGCCAGGGCCGCACCTGGCTGTACTCGGGGCATCATTCGTTCGAGCTGGTGCAGCAGGGGCCCGACCGCAACGTGCTGCGCGTGACCTCCCCCTGACCGCCGATGCGCCTGCTGCACACCTCCGACTGGCACCTCGGGCGCCTGTTCCACGGCGCTTCGCTGCTGGATGAGCAGGCTGCCGCCATGGACCGCATCGTCGCGCTGGCCGCCGAGGCCGAGGTCGATGCGGTGCTGATCGCCGGTGACCTCTACGACCGCGCCATTCCGCCCGCCGAGGCGGTGCAGCTGTTCAGCGAGACCCTTGCCCGCCTTGCCGCCACCGGTGCGGCGGTGGTGGCGATCGCCGGCAAC
Organism: uncultured cyanobacterium; assembly: GCA_903871775.1. GTDB lineage: Bacteria > Cyanobacteriota > Cyanobacteriia > PCC-6307 > Cyanobiaceae > CAIQIA01. Next base: position 34,008 of record CAIQIA010000007.1, on the reverse strand, counting down.
CACGATTCGCACGTGCGCGTCTCGACCTATGACCCGCTGCTGTCGCGCTTCCGGGTCACCATCCGCGGTGATGTGCGCCGGGTCGCCGAGCCGGTCACGGTCACGCCGCGGCGGGGTGGTGACCCGGTGGCGATCCACCCGCTGCCGTACCTCGATCCGGCGGTCGAGGGGCCGGGGCTGGGGGCCGAGGGTCGCCTGCGCCATCAGGAGGCGACCGCCCTGGCCCTCGACCGTCTCCCCCGCGACCGGCGGCGGTCGGTGCTGGTGGCCCACACCTTCGTGGCCGGCGGCAGCGCATCCGATTCCGAGCGGGAGCTGACGGTGGGCAACGTCGACCGCGTCAGCATCGACACCTTCGCCGGCTTCGCCTACGTGGCCCTGGGCCATCTCCATGGCGCCCAGGAGCTTGACGGGCCGCGGCTGGCCTACTCGGGCACTCCGCTCCCTTACTCGTTCTCTGAGCAGCACCACACCAAATCGGTGCGCCTCGTCGACCTCGATGCCGCCGGTCTTCCCACGGTGGAGGTGGTGCCGCTGGCCGTGGGCCGGCCCCTGGCCACCCTCGAAGGATCCCTCGAGACGCTGCTGAGTGATCCGCGCCACGACGGTCTGGCGGCCGCCCGGCTGCGGGTGATCCTCACCGACGAGCAGCTGCCGCTGCAGGCGATGGCCCGCCTGCGGCAGCGGTTTCCGCTGGTGGCCGAACTGCGCCACCGCCCCCCCGAACGCCAGCGCTCGACCGCCGACGACCGGCGCCGGCAGGTGCAGCAGGCCGCCACCCCGCTCGACCTCAGCCTGGCGTTCTTCCGCGATCAGCAGGGCCGGCCGGCCGACGACGCCGAAGCCGACCTGCTGCGCCAGGCCCTGGGGGCCGCCGCGCGCCGGGGTGAATCGTGAGACCGCACGTGCTCTGCCTCGAGGCCTTCGGGCCCTACGCCGCACCGCTGCGGCTCGGCTTCGACGACCTCAGCGCCGAAGGGTTGTTCCTGATCCATGGCACCACCGGCGCCGGCAAGACCTTTCTGCTCGATGCCCTCTGCTTTGCCCTCTACGGCGAGGTGCCCGGCGAACGGCCGTTGCGCAGCCTCAGGAGTGACCACGCACCGCCTGCGGCGGTGCCCCGGGTGACGCTCGAGTTCTCCACCGGCGCCGGCCGCTGGCGGGTCGAGCGCTCACCGGCCCACACCGCCCAGCGGGTCCGAGGGGGCGGCACCACCGAGCGGGCCGCCCAGGCGGTGCTGTTCCGGCTGCAGGGCGATGGCGCCGAACCGGTGGCGGGGCGCACCACCGAGGTGACCCGTGAGATCGAACGGCTGCTGGGGCTCACGGCCGCCCAGTTCCAGCAGGTGATCCTGCTGCCCCAGGGGCGGTTCGCCGAGGTGCTGCGGGCCCGGGCCGACGAGCGGGAGGCGTTGCTCAAGACCCTGTTCCACACGGTGCTGTTCGAGCAGGCGGGCCAGTGGCTTGAAGAGCAGGCCCGCACGGCCCGCCAGACCCTCGAGGAGCACGACCGCCGGCTGCAGGGCCTGCGGGAGCAGGCCGCCGCCCGCTGGCCCGCCGCCGGCATCCAGCCGGCTGACCAGGGGGGGATGGATGGGCTGGTGGTGGCCGTGGCCGCCGAGGTGGCGGCGGCCGCCACCGGCCTGGAGCAGGCCTCGGCGGCGTTGCAGCAGGCCCAGCAGCAGGCCCAGCAGCAGCAGCGGCTGGCTGACCGCTGGGAGCGGCGGGCCCTGGCGACGGCCCGTCTGGCCGAGCTGGAGGCCAAGCAGCCGGCCGTCGACGAGTACCGCCAGCGGTTGCGGCTGGCCGAGCAGGCCGAGGCCCTGCGGGCCAGCCTCGAAGCTGAGCAGCTGGCACGCCGGCAGCTGCAGCACGGGCAGGGGGCCCTGGCCGCCGCGCTGCAGGCGGCGGCCAGGGCCCGGGCTGCCGCCCAGGCGCTGCCACCGGCAGTGCGGCAGCTGCCGCTGGCGGCGCCGCCGGGGGCCGAGGCCCTGGCCGATGCCCGCAGCGACCTGGCGGCCCGCCGGGCCGAACTCACGGCCCTGGCCGACCAGGCGGTGGCCGCGGCCGAGCGCCAGGCGGCGGCCGCCGCCGCCGAACTGCTGGCCCAGGCCGCCGCCGCAGGCCTCGAACGCAGCACCGCCGAGCGGGCGGCGGTGGAGGCGGCGCAGCAGGCCACCACCACCGCCCTCGAGCAGGTCCGCTCGGCCGCCGACCGGCTGGCGGGGTTGCAGCAGATCGCCGCCGAGGCCCGCGGCCGGGCCACCGCCGCCGCCGCCGCCGCTGCCGCCGCCACCGCCCGGCAACAGGCGGAAGCCGCCGGTGAGCAGGCCCAGCGGCGCCTCAGCCAGGCCGATGCCACCCTGCACGACCTGCGCCAGCGCCAGATCAGCGGCATGGCCGCCCGGCTGGCCGCCAACCTGACGACCGCAGACCCCTGCCCGGTGTGTGGCTCCCGGGACCATCCGGCCCCGGCCCGGCCCGCCGCCGATGCCGTCGCCGATGGCGATCTGCAGGCGGCCGAAACCGCCCTGCAGAGGGCCACCGCCGCCGACCGGCAGGCGGCGGCGACCCTTGCCACGGCGGTCGGTGACGAGCGGGCCCTGCGGGAGAAGGCCGGCGACCTGGCCGATGATCCGCCCGCGGCGGCGGCGGCGGCCACGGCCGCCGAACGGGCCCTGGCGGCGGCGCAGCAGCAGGCCGGGCGGCTCCCCGAGCTGCAGCAGGCCCTGGCCGACCACGGGCAGCAGCTGCAGCGCCTGCAGGCGGCGATCCAGATGGCGAACACCGAGCAGGCCGTGCAGCAGCGGGCCGCCGCCGAGGCCCGTCGCCAGGCCGAGGCCCTGCAGACCACCGTCGCCGCCGCCCTGGGGCCGGGCCTCGAGCCGGCGGTGGTGCTGAAGCAGCTGCCGCCCCTCGAGGCGGCCCTGCGGGAGCTGGCCACCGCCGCCGAGGCTGATCTGCGGGCCGCCAGCCGGTTCGAGCAGGCGGCCGAACGGCTGACGGCCGACCTGCAGGGGAGCCCCTTCGCCGACGGGGCCAGCGCCCAGGCGGCGTTGAAGGATGAGGCCTGGCGTCAGCACCTGGCCAACCGCATCGCCGCCTGGGAGCGGGAGTGCAGCGACCGGCGCGGCGAACTGGCCAGCCCTGACCTGGCCGACCTGCCCGTCGAACGGCCCGACACCGAGGCAGCGGCCCTGGCCCAGGCCACCGCCGATGGCCTCCGCACCCGTGCCGTCGAGCGCCACAGCGAGGCCCGTTCGGCCGCCACGGCCCTCGAGGCCCTGGCGGCCGACCATCGCCGTGCCGCCGCCGCCCTCGCCCGCGAGCGGGAGCGGGCCCAGCGGCTGGCGGCCGTGGCCGACCGCTGCTCGGGCCGGGCGGCGCCGTACATCTCGCTGCAGCGCTGGGTGCTGTCGGCCTATCTCGACGAGATCTGCCGCCATGCCAACCAGCGGCTCGAGCAGATGACCGCCGGGCGTTATCAGCTGCAGCTGAGCGACGAGGGCGGCCGCGGCGGCCGCCAGGCCGGCCTGGGCCTGCGGGTGCTCGACGCCTACACCGGCGATGCCCGCGAGGTGAACAGCCTTTCGGGCGGCGAGACCTTCCAGGCGTCGCTGGCCCTGGCCCTGGGGGTGGCCGACACGGTGCAGGCCCATGCCGGTGGGGTGCAGCTCGAGACGCTGTTCATCGATGAAGGCTTCGGTAGCCTCGACCCCGACAGCCTGCAGCTGGCGATGGACGAGCTCGACCGCCTGCGGGCCGGTGGCCGCCTGATCGGCGTGATCAGCCACGTGGCGGCCCTGCGGGAACGGATCCGGGTGGGCATCGAGGTGACGGGCGGTGCCGAGGGCTCCACCGCCCGGATCACCGGCCTTGCCTGATGGGGCGCTGGATGAACCGTCGCTGGTCCCGGCTTGTCCTGGTGCTGCTGCTGCTGGGCCCGACCTCGCCGGCCCCGGCCCAGCCCCGCGAGCCCGCCTGTGATGCCGCGCTGGCGGCCCGCCGGCAGCTCGTCGCCGATGCCCCCGGCCTGAAGGTGCTGCTGCTGGCCGAGTTTCACACCAGCCGCGACGACCACGCCTGGCAGCTGGCGACCCTGCAGGCCCTGGTGCGGCGCCGGCCCCGCCTGGCCCTCGGGCTTGAGATGGTGCCGGCGGCCCGCCAGGGGGCCCTCGACCGCTACAGCGCCGGCCGCACCAACGAGGCCGGTTTCCTGCAGGAGGTGGGCTGGAACGCGGTGTGGAACCACGACCCCGGCCTGTACCTGCCCCTGCTGCGCTGGGCCCGCGCCGAGGGGGTGCCGTTGCTGGCCCTCAACGTCGAGCCTGCGGTGGCCCAGCGGGTGCGGCAGCGGGGGCTGGCGTTGGTGCCCCCCTCCGAACGGGAGGGGATCGGCCCCCCGGCGCCGGTGGGACCCGCCTACCGCCAGCGGCTCACCGCCGCCTGGCAGGGCCACCAGACCCTTGCGGACCCCGCCGATCCGGCCGCGGCCGCCGATCTCGAGCGGTTCATCGACAGCCAGCGCCTGCGGGACCGGGCCATGGCCGAACGCCTGGCTGCCGCCCAGCGGCGGGAGCCCGGGCGGCTGGTGGTGGCGCTGGTGGGCCGCGGCCATCTGGAGGGGGACGACGGGGTGCCCCGCCAGCTGCAGGCCCTCGGGGTGGCCCCGGTGGCGGTCGCCCGCCGGCCCCTGCTGCCCGAAGGCTGCGTGCCATCTGCGGCCGGACCTCGGCTGGGGGTGTACATGGAGAGCGCCGAGGGGGTGGTGCTGGTGCGCCAGGTGGCGCCGGGCTCGGCGGCGGCGGCGGCGGGCATTCGCCCCGGCGACCGGGTGCTGGCGGTCAATGGTGAGCCGATGGAGCGGGCCGGGCAGGTGATCCGCCGGGTGGCGGCCCAGCCGCCGGACGAACCGCTGCGCCTCAGTCTTGAGCGCGAGGGCCGCCGGCTTGAGCTGACCGTTCCGCTGGCACCGGCCAGCAGAGACAATGGCGGGCCATCGCCGTCTGCGACATGACCGCCACCCCCGCCGCCGGTTCGCCCTACGGCGCCCTCACCGACCAGGGGGCCGCCACCAACATCGCCTGGCATGAGGCGACGGTCGACCGGGCGGCGCGGGCGCAGCAGCGGGGGCACCGCAGCGCCATCCTCTGGTTCACCGGCCTGTCGGGATCGGGCAAGAGCACCCTCGCCAATGCCCTCAATGCCGAGCTGTTCCAGCGGGGTCTGGCCACCTATGTGCTCGACGGCGACAACATCCGCCATGGCCTCTGCAGCGACCTGGGCTTCACGGATGCCGACCGGGTCGAGAACATCCGCCGCATCGGCGAGGTGTCGAAGCTGTTCCTCGATGCCGGTGTGATCGTGCTCACGGCCTTCGTCAGCCCCTTCCGCGCTGACCGCGACCGGGCCAGGGCCCTGGTCGAGGCCGGTGATTTCTTCGAGATCCACTGCGCCGCCGACCTCGGCGTCTGCGAGGGCCGTGACCCCAAGGGTCTGTACGCCAAGGCCCGCGCCGGCGTGATCAAGGATTTCACCGGCATCTCGAGCCCCTACGAGGTGCCCGAGGCCCCCGAGCTTCGCGTCGACACCGGTGCCCTCAGCCTCGAGGAAAGCGTCGCTGCGGTGGTTGCCCTGCTCGAGGCCCGGGGGGTGCTGCAGCGGCTGGAGGCCTGAGCCCCGCCGGGGACGGGTCCCTTCCCTGGTCAGTCCCCGCCCTGCAGGCGGGGATAGATGGCATCGAGCAGGGTCTTGAGCACGCTGGCCACCGGCACCGCCAGCAGCAGCCCCAGCAGTTCCCCGATGCCCAGCAGGGCCCCGCAGCGGGCCCCCACCGGCAGGCTCACCAGCAGCCAGGCGGGCTGCAGCCCCACGATGCTGCCCATCACCCGCGGGCTGATGAACTGGTCGACCACCTGGCCGACGCTGATGGCCGCCGCCAGCACCGTCAGCCCCGTGCGGGGGTCTTCGACCGCCAGCAGGGCGCTGACGAGCACGATCGTGAGGGCGCTGGCGTAGGGCACCAGGGTCGTGAAGCCGATCAGCAGGGCGAACACCACGCCGTAGGGGATCTGCAGCAGGGTGAAGACCACGATCTGCAGACCGCTGAGGATCAGGGCCATCAGCACCTGGCCGGCGAAGTACCCCCTGAAGGTGCGGTCGATGGTGCCCACCACCAGCCCCCGCCAGTCGGCCGGCAGCCAGCGGGCCAGGCCGGCGGCGATGCCTTCGCCCCCCAGCAGCAGAAACACCGCCAGCACCAGCACGATCAGGGTGTTGACCGTGATGCCGAGGGTGGCGCTGAGCAGCCCCAGCACCTGCTGGCTGACGCTGCGGGCCAGCCGGGTCGAGCGGGCCAGCAGGTCATTGGTCAGCTCGCTGAAGTCGGTGGGCCAGCCGCGTTCGACCGCCAGGGTCTGGAGCCGGTCGAGCTGGTCCTGGGCTTCCACCAGCCAGCCCGGCAGGGCATTCACCAGTTCCCCCAGCTGTTCCACCAGCCGCGGCACCAGCCACACCACCGCCAGCACCAGGCCGCCGAGGGCCAGCCCCAGCACCAGGGTGAGGCTCAGGGGCCGCGGCAGACCCCGTTGCTGCAGCCAGCGGCTGGGGATGTCGAGCAGAAAGGCGATCAGCGCCGCCGTCAGGAACAGGGCCGGAAACGGTGCCAGGGGCAGCAGCAGCTGCCGCAGCACGAACAGGTTGAGCATCAGCAGCGGCAGGGCGAGGCTCAGCCGCAGCCAGCGGGGGAGGCTGCCCAGGCTCATGGCGCCACCTCTGCCGACCGCCAGCCCACCTGGAGGCCGCTGGCCGGCACCGGCACCTCGTGCACCCGCAGCCGGCCTGGAATCAGCGTGCGGGTCACGGTGCCCGCCACGGCCGGTGCCGGCACCGCCAGGCCCCGGTCGAAGAGCAGCACCCGCCGCAGCGGTGGCCGCGCCGGGATCCGCTCCTGCACCTCGTCAAGCACGTAATCACTGCGGTCGTGGTCATAGGCCGGCAGATGCACCGACGGCAGCCGGTGGGCCCGCTCCTCGCGGCTGCCGCTGGCCACCACCAGGGTGGTGGCGGCATCGAACCGCCGCGCCTCGGCGATGGCGGCCCCCCATTCGCGGTCGTAGCTGCGCAACTGGCTGGCGAAGCGGTCGCCGGGCACCAGCAGGAACAGCAGGGTCTGCAGCAGCCCCACCAGCAGCAGGTCCCGCGGCCAGCGGCTGCGGCCCGCCAGGGGCAGGGCGATGGCCAGCAGGATCCCCGGCAGGACCGTGGTGGCATGGCCCATGCGGGTGAAGTGCACCAGCAGGAAATAGAGGCTGCCCGGGGTGATCCAGAGCAGCAGGAACAGCCGTCGCCAGCGGGAGGGGGGCAGGGGATCGCCGCGGCGGGCCAGGGCCAGCAGCAGCGCCAGGCCCAGTGGTGCCGTGAGCGCCACGGTCTTGATCAGCAGCCAGCCGTTGGCCAGCACCCCGCCGTCGAGGCTCTGGCGGGCATGGCCCCCCTGCCATTGCTGCAGCAGCCGCAGCACCAGCGGCACCCCGCCGGCCTCGACCAGAAAGGCCTGGAACCAGGCCACCAGCACGCCGGCCCCCAGCAGCAGCGCCAGGCCGATCCGCCAGGGCGCCAGGCCCAGCCGCCGGCCGCGCCAGCAGCAGGCCAGGGCCAGGGGCAGCAGAAAGATGGGGGTGTTGGGGCGGATGCCGCCGGCGGTGCCCATCAGCAGCGCCAGGGGCACCAGGGCCCAGCCGCGGCCTGCCGCCACCAGCCAGCCGGTGAGGGCGATCGCCAGCACCCACGCCAGTTCGACCCCGTAGCTGAGCGACTGGCTGCCGTAGAACCACAGCAGCGGCGCCGTCAGCACCAGCACCGCCGCCCACCAGCCCGCCCGTGGTGTCGCCAGGCGGCGGCCCAGCAGCCCGGCGCAGCCCACCGCGACCCCGGCGGCCAGGGCATTGAGCAGTTCGAGGGCCGCGACGCCGTTGCCGCCCGTCAAGGGCCGCAGGGCCCGGCCCAGCACGATCAGATTCCAGAAGCAGCCCGGCAGGTGCGGCTGCTGCGCCGCCAGGTCGAGGTGGTCGAGGGCCAGCACGAAGTTGCCCGCATCCCAGGCCTGCACCAGCTGGGTGCGGGTCAGCCAGCGGCTCAGCACCGCCGCCAGGCTGAGCAGCAGCAGCGGCACCATGGTCGACACCGTGGTGGATGTGGGCTTCACGGTGTCGGCCGCTCGCGTTCGGCCAGGTAGCGGCTGCTGCCCAGCTCCTGCAGGCGCCGGTCGCGGGCCTCGACAGCGGCGGTCTGGGCGGCCCGGTGGGCGGCCACCGCCTCCCGCAGCGCCGGGTCGGCCAGCGCCAGGATCTGCACCGCCAGCAGGCCGGCATTGGCGGCATTGCCGATGGCCACCGTCGCCACCGGGATGCCGGCCGGCATCTGCACGATCGACAGCAGCGAATCAAGGCCCGACAGGGCCCGGCTGGTGACGGGCACGCCGATCACCGGCAGGGGCGTGAGGGCGGCCACCATCCCGGGCAGGTGGGCGGCGCCGCCGGCACCGGCGATCAGCACCTGCAGCCCCCGGTCGGCGGCCCCCCGGGCGTAGTCGACCATGGCCAGGGGCGTGCGGTGGGCCGACAGCACCCGCACCTCGTGGGCGACCGCGAAGCTCGTCAGCACCTCCACCGCCGCCTGCAGGGTCGGCAGGTCAGAGTCGCTGCCCATGACCACCCCAACCCGGGGAGCTGCCCCCATCACGCCCATCGGCAGACTGCCTCTGCCGGTATTCTCCCCCGCCCTCTACCCATGGACTGGCACACCAACCTGCGCCTGCCGCTGCCCGGCTCCGACGACCGGCGCTGGCGGCTGGGGGTGAACGACGACGGCACCATCGTCGCCCTCGAGCCCCTGCCCATGGGCAGCTGCGGCGCCGGGATCGACTGGGGCGGCGACTGGCTCAGCCCCGCCGGGGTCGATCTGCAGATCAACGGTGGCCTGGGGCTGCCCTTTCCCGATCTCGAGCCAGCGCAGCTGCCGCAACTGCTCGCGCTGCTCGACCACCTCTGGGCCGACGGGGTCGAGGCCATCTGCCCCACCCTGGTCACCTGCGCGGTGGAGCCCCTGCGCCAGGCCCTGGCGGTGCTGGACGAGGCCCGCCATCTGCATCGGCCCGGCCGCTGCCGCTTGCTGGGTGCCCACCTCGAAGGGCCGTTCCTGGCGCCCGAACGCCGCGGGGCCCACCCGATCGAGCACCTGGCGGCACCGACTGCCGCTGCCCTCGATGCGCGAATCGGCGGTTTTGAAGACGGCATCGCCCTGGTGACCCTGGCGCCCGAGCTGCCCGGTGCCGAGGCCGTGATCCAGGCCCTGCACGCCCGGGGCGTGGTGGTGAGCCTGGGCCACAGCACCGCCGATGAGACCGCCGCCCGTGGCGCCTACGACCGGGGGGTGACGATGCTCACCCATGCCTTCAATGCCATGCCCGGCCTGCACCACCGGGCGCCGGGGCCCGTGGGGGCGGCCCTCGACCGGCCCGAGGTGTCCCTGGGCCTGATCGCCGACGGGGTGCATGTGGCACCGACGATGGCGGTGCTGCTGCAGCGGCTGATGCCCCAGCAGGTGGTGCTGGTCAGCGATGCCCTCGCCCCCTACGGCCTGCCGCCGGGCGAGTACCCGTGGGACCGGCGCACGATCCGGGTGGAGAACGGCAGCTGCCGCCTGCCCGACGGCACCCTGGCCGGCACCACCCTGGGGCTGCTCGATGGGGTTGTGCGGCTGGCGGACTGGACCGGTGATGACGGCGCCGCCATCCGTGCCGCCACGGTGCTGCCGCGGCGGGTGCTGGGGGATCCGCGGTCGTCCGTCGAGCTGCTGATCGGCCTGCCCCTGGTCGAGACCCTGCGCTGGCATCGCCCCGCCGACGGCCCCCTCGGCTGGTGCCGGATGGTGGCGCCATGACCGCCGCCACCGCCGGCGCCCCCCGTCGCCAGGGCCGCACGCCGTGGTTCTACCGCCTGGGCAAGCAGCTGCTGCAGGCCCTCTACGACCGGGCCCTGACCACCGGGCCGGTGCTGCCGGCCGATGACCACTTTCCGGCCCATGCCGAGCTGCTGCGGCTGACGCCGGTGCTGCAGCAGCAGACCCGGGCCCTGGCCCTCGAAGCCCTGCCCCGCTTCCACGAGGTGACCTCGAGCGGAGGCCCCTTCGCCTACCGCGACGGCCGCCGCTGGTCGGTGCTGACCCTGCGGCTGTACGGCAGCGACCTGCCGGCCAACCAGGCGCTGGTGCCGGCGCTGATCCCGTTTCTGCGGGCCCACCCCGAGGTGACCTCGGCGATGGTGTCGTGCCTCGAGAGCGGCAAGCACATCCGCCCCCACCGGGGCCCCTTCCGGGGGGTGCTGCGCTACCACCTCACCCTGCACTGCCCCAGCGGTGATGCTGACCACGACTGCCGCCTGCGGGTGGCTGACCGGTGGATCCCCTACCGGGAGGGGGAGGATCTGCTCTGGGATGACACCTTCGAGCACGAGGTCATCAACCGCACCGGCGCCGATCGCGTCGGCCTGCTGCTCGATGTGCGCCGTTCCGGCCTGCCGCCCCACCTGGCGCTGATCACCGCTGTGGTGATCCGCCTGGCGGGGCTGCACTTCGGGCGCCAGCGGCGGCGCATCGAGGCCGCCTCTGCTCCCATAGGATCCGGCCCGTAGACCCGCCCCCTCCATGCCCTCCCCCCAGGCCCCCCTCGACGCCAAGGCCGCCGAGAAGCAGGAGGTCAAGGGCTACTTCGAGACCACCGGCTTCGAGCGCTGGAATCGCATCTACAGCGACAGCGAGGCGGTGAACAAGGTTCAGCGCAACATCCGCATCGGCCATCAGAAGACGGTCGACGAGGTGCTGCGCTGGGTGCAGGACCAGGGCGCCATCGCCGGCCGCAGCTTCTGTGATGCCGGCTGCGGCGTCGGCAGCCTGGCGATCCCGCTGGCCCAGGCCGGGGCCGGATCGGTGCAGGCCAGCGACCTGTCGGAGGCGATGGTGGTCGAGGCCCGCCGCCGCGCCGCCGCCGCCGGCCTCGGCGACGAGCGGCTGCGCTTCAGCGCCGGCGACCTCGAAAGCCTGCAGGGGCGGTTCGACACCGTCATCTGCCTTGATGTCTTCATCCATTACCCCCAGCCCGCGGCTGAAGAGATGGTGCGCCATCTGGCGGCCCTGGCCGACCGGCGGCTGATCGTGAGCTTCGCCCCGTTCACGCCGCTGCTGGCGCTGCTCAAGGGCATCGGCCAGCTCTTCCCCGGCCCCAGCCGCACCACCCGCGCCTACACCCTGCGGGAAGAGGGGATCGTGCGGGCGGCCATGGGGGCCGGCTTCGATCCCCTGCGCCGCACGCTGCAGCAGGCCCCCTTCTATTACTCGCGGCTGATCGAGTTCGGCCGCCGTCAGGCGCGGTGATAGGGCCCACCGGCCAGGATCGTGCGGGCCCGGTAGAGCTGCTCCACCAGCAGCAGCCGCGCCAGGTCGTGGGGCAGGGTCAGGGCTGAGAGGCTCAGGCGCCAGGCGGCGCCGGCCTTGAGGGCCGGGTCGAGCCCGTCGGCGCCGCCGATCACGAAGGCCAGCCGGTCGCCGGCCCGCTGCTCGAGGGCGCGGGCGAAGGCCACCGAGCCGAGGGTCTCGCCCTCTTCGGCCAGGGCCACCAGCCGTTCGTCGGGCCGCAGGGCGGCCCGGATGGCGTCGGCCTCCCGGGCCGGAGTGCCGTCGCGCACTTCGACGATCTCGAGGCCCGGCAGCCGGCGTCGGTAGAGGGCGATCCCCTCGGCGACCCAGGCCTGCCGCAGGCGTCCCACCGCGATCAGCCGCCAGCGGGAGGGGGGGATCATCGTCGGGCCCAGCCCGCGGCGGAACGGTACCCTCGCACGGTCGTTCCCGGGGGCCGGGCCATGGACGAACGCGAGCCCGTCGGCGTCCGCCGTCCGCAGCAGCGCCCGAACCCCTTCCGCATCGTCCGCACGGCCCGGCGCAATCTGCTCGAGGCCTGGCCCGAGCAGGCCTACAGCGCCGAGACCTTCCGCTTTCGTCTGCTGCGCCAGCGGTATTTCGTCTGCAACAGCGCCGATGCCGTGCGGCATGTGTTCTCCGAAGCGCACGACAACTACGACCGCAAGAGCCCGCAGATGCGCCGGGCCCTCGAACCCCTGCTGGGGGATGGACTGTTCGTCAGCGACGGGGAGACCTGGCGGCAGCGCCGGGCGCAGTGCGCGCCGGCCTTCGAGCCCGACCTGCTGCCCGGCTTCGCCGCGGTGATGACCGACGCCGTCGGGGCCCTGGCGGACCAGTGGCAGGGCCGCGGGTCTGGAGAGCCCGTCGACATGCTCGAAGAGATGGCCCAGCTCACTGCCCGCATCATCGGCCGCACGGTGTTCGGCGACGACACCAGCGACGACGAGGCGACGCAGGTGGTGCGGGGGTTTTCGGCTTACCAGCGCCACATCGACCAGATGAACCCCGCCGATGTGTTCGGCCTGCCGGCGCTGGCCTGGCTCACCGATCCCTGGCGCCGGCGCCGGGCCCGCCGCGCTGCCGACCGGGTGCAGGGGGTGATCGAGGGCATCATCGAGCGCCATCGGCAGCGGCCTCCGGCCCAGCGCTTCTCGCTGCTCTCGCATTTTCTCGATGCCGCCCCGGCCGGTGGCGGCTGTCCGATGGGGGCGGCGGCGGCCCGCAACGAGGCGATCGTGATGTTCATGGCCGGCCACGAAACCACGGCCAATTCCCTGGCCTGGTGCTGGTATCTGCTGGACCACAGCCCCCGGGCGGCGGCGTGCCTGCGGCACGAGCTCGACACGGTGCTGGCGGGGCGCCCCCCCGGTTTCGACGACGTGCCGCGGCTGCCCTACACCCGGGCCGTGTTCGAAGAGGCCCTGCGCCTCTACCCGCCGGTGCCGCTGCTCAGCCGCCAGGCCCGCCACGGCGACCGCATCCGCCGCAAGGAGATCCATCCGGGCACCATCCTGCTGGTGGTTCCCTGGCTGCTGCACCGGCATCGCAAGCACTGGCCCCAGCCCGACCACTTCGTGCCCGAACGGTTCCTGCCCGGCCAGCCCCGCCCCGACCGCTACCTGTACGTGCCCTTCAGCGCCGGGGCCCGGGTGTGCCTGGGGCTGCGCTTCGGCCTCACCGAAGGGATCCTCTGCCTGGCGACGCTGGCCCAGCGGTTCGAGGCCCGGCTGCAGCCGGGGCATCGGGTGGCGATCGAATGCCGGCTGACCCTGCGGCCCCAGGGGGGCCTGCCGATGCTGCTGACGCCGAGGACGGCTCCATGAGCCCCGCCCGCCTGCGCAGCGCGGCCCTGGTCGAACACGCCACGGCGCTGGTGCTGCAGCTGCTGCCGCTCAGCTGGGCGGTGCGGCTGGGGGGCTGGCTGGGGGAACGCCACGCCCGAGGGGCCATCGCCGCCGACCGGGCGTGGGTGCGGCGGCTGCGGCGCAACCTGGGCCGCTGGCGGCCCGCCGACCCCGCCGGCCCCGCCGGCCTCGACCGGCAGGTGCTGACCTTCAGCCGCCAGGTGGGCCAGGTCTATGCCGAGATTCCGCGGCTGGCCGAGCTCTGCGCCGCCGGCCGGGTCGAGCTGGTGGGCCGGGAGCACCTGGCGGCGGCGACCGGGCCGGTGATCCTGGCCGGTTGCCACTGCGCCAACTGGGAACTGATCGGACGGGTGGTGGCCCTGCTGGACGGCCCCAGCTGCGCCCTGTACCTGCCCCTGGCCAGCCCCGTGCGCGATCGCCTCGCCCGCCGCAGCCGGGCCCGCTGGACGCCGCTGCTGGCGCTGATCCCGGCGTCAGCCCAGGCCATGCGCCGGATCGTGCGGGAGGTGAGCCGCGGCCACCACCTGGTGCTGTTCGTCGACGAAGAAAAAGACGGCCACGTCTGGGCGCCGGCCTTCGGGCGCCGGCTGCCCGACAGCGGCAACCGCTGGTTCGCCGCCCGCCTGGCGGTGCAGCACGGCATGGCGATCGTGCCGGTGTTCGTTGAACGGCTCGGGCTGGCCCGCTACCGCGTCGTGATCGAACCGGCCCTGCGGCCGGCGGCGGGGCTGCCCCAGGCCGAGCGGGTGCGCCGCCTCGCCGGCGATCTCGATGGGCGGGTCGAGGCCTGGCTGCTGCCCCGCCTCGACCAGTGGCTGTGGCTGCCCTACCTGGAGCCCGACCGCCCGCTGCCGACCCCCGGCCGCAGGGCTGCCGGTGGGGGCGCCTCCACCACCAGCCACGAGCCATCGGGCCGCTGAAGCTGCACCTGCAGGGCATGGAGGCTGTAGCCGCCGTCGCCGGGCAGGGCCGCCGCCAGGGCCAGGCCGCCGGGCCCGTAGAGGGGATCGCCCAGCAGCGGGGCGCCGGCGGCGGCGCAGTGGATGCGGATCTGGTGCGGCCGGCCGCTGGCGATCGTCACCTCGGCCAGGTCGGCCTCCGGGCGGCGTTCGATCAGCTGCAGCCGGCTCAGGGCCGCCAGGGCGCCGGGGTCGCCCTCGGCCGCGGCGGCCCAGAGCTGGCCCAGGCCGGGGTGGGGCCGGCGGCCGATGGGGGTGCGCAGCTCGAGGGCATCCCCGACCTCCAGGGCCAGCCGGCCCGGCTGCAGCAGCGTGCGGTACACCTTGCGGCAGCCGTCACTCGCTGTGGCGGTGCTGTCGCGCAGGCAGCGGCTGAGCCAGGCGCGGCTGGCGGGCCGGCGGGCGCAGACCAGCACCCCGCTGGTGCCACGCCCCAGCCGGTGCACGGGCCGCGGCACCCCGGCCGGATCGCCGGCCCAGCGGCGTTCGAGCAGCCGCAGCAGCGTGTGGTCGAGAAAGCCGCCGGCGGGCAGCACCGGCAGCCCCGCGGGTTTGGCGATCACGTGCAGATCGCCGTCGTCGTGCAGCACGTCCCAGTGCTGCGGCACCACCGGTTCGCACCAGGGGGGCCGGTGCCAGGCCAGCTGATCGCCCGCCGCCAGGGGCCCGTCGCCGGCTGCGGGCCGGCCGTTGCGATGCAGCTCTCCGGCTGCGAGCCGCTGCAGCCACACTGGCCGGTCCGAGTGGCGGTAGCGCCGGGCGTACCAGGCCGTGAGGGCGACCCCGTCGTCGGCAGGGCCGATGCGGTCGCGGTAGATCCAGCCGCCGTTGCGGATCCCGGCGACGGTCACTCCACCAGGCCGTTCTCGAGGGCGTAGCGCACCAGTTCGGTGCGGCTGGCGGTGCCGGTCTTGGCGAACAGGCGGCTCACGTACTTCTCGACGTTGCGGATCGAGGTGTCGAGCCGTCGGGCGATCTCCTTGTTCATCAGCCCTTCGGCCACCAGCTGCAGCACGCTGGCCTCGCGGGGGGTGAAGGCATGGTCGCCGGTGGCGGTGGCACGGCGGCTGCCGCCGCCACCCTGCAGCAGCGAGCGGATCTCGGTGATCTGCTTCGCCATCTGGCCCAGGTCGGTGTCGGCGTAGCGGGCCGCCTCGCGCAGCAGCCGCTCCTGGCGCTGCACCACGTTGCGCACCCGGGCCACCAGCTCGTCGGGGTCGAACGGTTTGGGGATGTAGTCGTCGACGCCGGCCCTGAAACCGGCGATGCGGTCAGACGTCATGCCCTTGGCGGTGAGAAAGATCACCGGCGTGCCGCCCAGCCGTTCGTCGTCGCGCAGCTGCTTCAGCAGGCCGAACCCGTCGACCCGCGGCATCATCACGTCGCTGAGCACCACATCCGGCAGTTCGGCCTGGGCCTTCTCCCAGCCCTCGGCCCCGTCGACGGCGGTGATCACCTCGAAGCCCTCGTCTTCGAAGTAGGCCTGCACCGCCGCCCGCAGGCCGGGTTCGTCATCCACCAGCAGCACCTTCGGCGAGGCCGGCGCGAGGGTGTCGCCGGCATCGGCGGGGGTGTGGGGCTCGGTCACGGGCGGGGGCCAGGCACTGCCCGAATCTATTCAGCGCGGCGGGATCGGGCCGGCCGGCAGAATCTGCAGCCCCTCCCGCCGCTGGCCGTCGTACCCCAGCCGGCGGGCGACGATCGCCAGGCCGGCAGGGTCACGGCCGGCCTGCGACGGATGGCAGGCGGCCCACCAGATCTGATGACTCAGCCGGTTGTGGGGGCCCACGGCGCCGCCGGGGTTGAGTTCGATCAGCTGCAGCTGGCTGCCCTCCCGGGTCAGCCGCGATGGGGCGGCGGGATCGCAGTTCACCGTCTCGCGCCGCACGCTGACGTTGTTCACCTGCTCGATCCAGAGCTTCAGCTGCCGCATGGTCGGTTGCCCCGCGACGGGGGTGACGGCGTAGGCGCCGATCACCTCGCGGCCGTAGGGCACCGGCCGGTCCTGCAGCACCACCAGGTCGGCGGGGCGGTGGCGCGAGGGGTCCTGCAGGCCGCCGTCATCGGCCGGGGGCTCGCCGGCGTGGCCCGCGCCGGCGATCAGCAGCAGGGCGAGGGCAGTGCAACGGCGAACCGTGCCGCAACGGCGACGCATGGCGCAGGAGTGAACGGCTGCCGCCAGCATGGCGGCGTTGTCTCTGTTCACGGGCATCGGGTGGCCGCCGCGCCGATCTACCTCGACCACCAGGCCAGCACCCCCTGCGATCCGGCGGTGGTGGCGGCCATGGCCCCCTGGTGGACCGAAGGGGCCGCCAACCCCTCCAGCCGCGGCCACCGGCCCGGTCTCGCGGCCGCCGCCGCCGTCGAGGTCGCCCGCGGACGGCTGGCCCAGGCCCTGGCGGTGCCCCCCGAGGGGGTGGTGTTCACCAGCGGCGCCACCGAGGCCGACAACCTCGCCATCAAGGGCCTCTGCGAAGCCCGGCTGGAGCGGGGGCGCCATCTGGTCACGGTCGCCACCGAACACCGGGCGGTGCTCGAACCCTGCCGTTACCTCGAACGGCTGGGCTTCGGCCTCACCGTGCTGCCGGTGGGGCCCGATGGCCTGCTCGACCCCGACCGCCTCGCCGCCGCCCTGCGGCCCGACACGGTGCTGGTGAGCGTGATGGCCGCCAACAACGAGATCGGCGTGCTGCAGCCCCTGGCCGCCATCGGTGCCCTCTGCGGCCGCCACGGGGTGGCCTTTCACTGCGACGGGGCCCAGCTGGTGGGCCAGGCCCCCCTGCGGCCCCTCGAGCTGGGCATCGACCTGCTCAGCCTCAGCGGCCACAAGTTCGGCGGGCCCCAGGGCATCGGCGCCCTGGTGCTGGCGCCTGGCGTGACGGTGGCCCCGCAGCTGCACGGCGGTGGCCATGAGGGCGGCCGCCGCAGCGGCACCCTGCCCCTGCCGCTGATCGTGGGCCTCGCCGAAGCCCTCGACCGGGCCCTGGCCGATGCGCCCGCCCGCGGGGCGCGGCTGCTGCGGCTGCGGGAACGGCTGCGGCTGGGGCTCGAGGCCCTGGGGGGCATCACGGTCAACGGGGCCCTCGATCCACGGCTGCCCCACAACCTCAACGTCACGGTGCAGGGGGTCGACGGGGGGCGGCTGCACCGGGAGCTGCGGCGCTGGCTGGCCGTCAGCGGCGGATCGGCCTGCAGCAGCGGCGCCCCGTCCCACGTGCTGCAGGCCCTGGGGCTCAGCCGCGAGGCGGCGGCGGCGTCGCTGCGGTTCGGCCTCGGCCGCGGCACCGGCGAGGCCGACATCGATCAGGCCCTGGCGGTGGTCAGCCGCCTGCTCCCGGCCCTCCGCTGAGCAGCACGAACGCCCCCACCCCCACCAGGGTGAGCAGGGCCTGGGCCAGGCGGCTCACGAGCATGCCCAGCACCACCGCCAGGCCCACCTGCAGGGCCCGCAGCAAGCGCGACAGCCCCAGGGGGCCCAGGGCGGTGCGGGCCATCACCAGTTCGCCCACGCTTGCCCCCAGCAGCGGCCCCACCACCGCCCCCAGCAGCGGTCCCCCCACCGGCAGGGCCGGCAGCAGCCCGAAGATCCCCAGCACCAGCCCCACGCCGGCGCCGATGTACGACCAGCGGCTGGCCCGCAGCCGGGCCGGCCCCAGCACCAGGCCGAGGGCGTCGGTGCCCCAGCCCAGGGCCAGCACCGTGAGGGCGGCCGCCAGGGCGGGCCAGCCCTGGCTCCAGCCGACGCTCCAGCACCAGAGGCCGGCCCCCAGGGGCAGCAGCACCAGGCCCGGCAGCACCGGCAGCAGCACACCCGGCAGCGCCACCAGCTGGATCACCAGGGCGACCCACCAGGCGACGGCGGGTGTGAGGGGAGAGGGCATGGGATGGTCAGATCCGTTCGGCCACCCGCAGCTTGGCCGAACGGCTGCGGGGATTGGCCTCGGCTTCGGCGTCGCTGGCCACCAGCGGTTTGCGGGTCAGCACCCGCAGGCGCTCGTCGTCGCGCAGGTGGGTCTTCACCAGCCGGTCTTCGAGGGAGTGGAAGCTGATCAGGGCCAGCCGACCCCCCGGCCGCAGCCAGTCGGGCGCCCGCTGCAGCAGCCGTTCCAGTTCCCCCAGTTCGTCGTTGACGGCGATGCGCAGGGCCTGGAAGCTGCGGGTGGCGGGATGGATGCGGCCGCGGCGCTGGGCCGGCGGGAAGCAGCCGGCGATGGCGTAGGCCAGATCGGTGGTGCTGCGACCGCTCCAGGGCCGTTCGGCCACCAGGCGGCGGGCGATGCGTCGCGACAGACGTTCTTCGCCATAGCGGTAGAGCACATCGGCCAGGGCGCCCTCCTCGAGCTGATCGAGCAGATCGGCGGCCGTCTCGCCCCGCCCCGGGTTCATCCGCATGTCGAGGGGGCCGGCCAGGCGAAAGCTGAAGCCCCGTGCCGCCACATCCAGTTGCGGGCTGCTGACCCCAAGATCGGCCAGCACGCCATCCACGGGGCCATCGGGAACGAAGTCGGCAAAATTGGTGGCGACGACTGTGGTGCGGCCGGCAAAGGGCGCAAGAACCTCGGCGGCGGCGGCTCGGGCGGTCGGATCCTGGTCGAGCCCGATCAGCTCGAGGCCTGGATGGGCCGCCAGCAACAGGGCGCTGTGGCCACCGCCGCCGAGGGTGCAGTCGATCAGCCGCGGCGGGCCGCCGCCGGCACCCCGCTCCGGCAGGGCCGCGAACGCCTCCAGCACCTCTGCGGCCAGCACCGGCCTGTGGACAAAAGGGGCGTCGGCCTGGGGGCTCTCCATGCCCCTCGTCCTAGGCGAACGCAGCCGCAGCGACCAGCAAGGGTAGAATCATCCTGAAGTTCTACCCTCTCCAGGGGCGCGAGCCCAGGAGTGAGCGCCATGGGCATGAACATCAAGGATCCGCAGGTGCATGCCATGGCCCGCGAGCTGGCGGCTCGGCGCTCCACCACCGTCACCGACGCGGTGCGCCAGGCCCTGCGGGCTGAGCTTGAGCGCACGCAGCCCGACAGCGCGGCCCAGGAGATCAGTGCCAGAAAGGCGGCGTTGCTGGACCTGCTGAAACGCTACGAGCGGTTGCGCTGGACCGATTCACGCAGCAGCACCGAGCTCCAGGCCGAGCTGTACGACGACGACGGACTTCCTCTCTGAACCGATGGTGATCGACACCTCTGCGCTGCTGGCGATCCTCAAGGTGGAGCCAGAAGCCCTGGCGTTCCTGGGCTGCCTGGCCGGGCCCGGTCCCAGAAGGCTTTCCACCGCCACGCTGCTGGAGAGCCGGATCGTGGTGGAGCGGCAGCTGGGAAGGCCCGGGCAGGCCGAACTGGACCTGTTGCTGAGCCGCGCGCAGATCACACCCGTGCCCCTCGATGACCTGCACGTGCACTGGGCCCTGGAGGGCTGGCGCCGCTACGGCAAGGGCCGCCACCCGGCGGGGCTCAACCTGGGCGACTGTTTCAGCTACGGCCTGGCCAAGGCCCTGCAGGCGCCGCTGCTGTTCAAGGGGACCGACTTCGCCGCCACAGACCTGGACGTGGCGGTGATCTCCCTAGGATGAGGTCCCCTCCGTAGCTGCAGCGGGCGCCATGACCCAGCTCGAGACCAGAACCGAGCCGATGGTGCTCAACTTCGGGCCCCATCACCCGTCGATGCACGGGGTGCTGCGCCTGGTGGTGACCCTCGACGGCGAAGACGTGGTCGACTGCGAGCCGGTGATCGGCTATCTGCACCGCGGCATGGAGAAGATCGCCGAAAGCCGCACGAACGTGATGTTCGTGCCTTACGTGAGCCGCTGGGACTATGCCGCCGGCATGTTCAACGAGGCGATCACCGTCAATGCCCCTGAGCAGCTGGCGAATGTGCCGGTGCCGAAGCGCGCCAGCTACATCCGCGTGCTGATGCTCGAGCTCAACCGCATCGCCAACCACCTGCTCTGGCTGGGTCCCTTTCTGGCCGATGTGGGCGCCCAGACGCCGTTCTTCTACATCTTCCGCGAGCGGGAGATGATCTACGACCTCTGGGAAGCGGCCACCGGCCAGCGGATGGTCAACAACAACTACTTCCGCATCGGTGGGGTGGCCGCCGACCTGCCCTGGGGCTGGCTCGAGAAGTGCCTTGATTTCTGCGACTGGTTCGGCCCCAAGATCGACGAATACGAAAAGCTGATCACCAACAACCCCATCTTCCGCCGCCGCATCGAGGGGCTGGGGGTGATCACCCGCGAGCAGGCCATCAACTGGAGCCTGTCGGGGCCGATGCTGCGGGCCTCCGGGGTGCCCTGGGACCTGCGCAAGGTCGACCACTACGAGTGCTACGACGACTTCGAATGGTCGGTCGCCACGGCCAGCGAAGGCGACTGCTACGCCCGCTACCGGGTGCGTATCCAGGAGATGCGCGAATCGCTGAAGATTCTGCGCCAGGCCTGCGCCGGCATCCCCGGTGGCCCTACCGAAAACCTCGAGGCCCGCCGGCAGCTGGAGGGCAAGACGAGCGAGTTCTACGGCTTCGATTACCAGATCGTGGCCAAGAAGGTGGCACCCACCTTCAAGATCCCTGGCGGCCAGATCTACGCTCGCGTCGAATCGGGCAAGGGCGAACTGGGGGTGTTTCTGATCGGCAACGATGACGTCACCCCCTGGCGCTGGAAGATCCGCGCCGCCGACTTCAACAACCTGCAGATCCTTCCCCACCTGCTCAAGGGGGTGAAGGTGGCCGACATCATGGCGATCCTCGGCTCGATCGACGTGATCATGGGGTCGGTGGATCGTTGATGTGATCGCCGGTCCTGGCTCCTGTTGGCAGCTGACCCGCACCGTGCGCTTCGGCGACACCGATGCCGCCGGGGTGATGCATTTCCATCAGCTGCTGCGCTGGTGCCACGAGGCCTGGGAGGAGAGCCTCGAGCGGTCTGGCGTGGCCGCGGCGGCCGTCTTCCCCGGTGGTGACCCGGCCGTTGGCGATGGGGGGCCGTCGGTGGCCCTGCCGATCGTGCATTGCAGTGCCGACTTCCGCCGGCCCCTGCGTTGCGGCGACCGGTTGCAGGTGCTGCTCAGCCCGCGGCGGCTCGATGGCGGCAGCTTTGAGGTGTCCTATGCCTTCGCCCGCGACGGCGAGCCGGTGGCCTGGGGTCTGCTGCGCCATCGGGCCATCGAGGCCGCCAGCCGCCGCCCCTGCGACCTGCCGCCCGTTCTGGAGGGCTGGCTGGAGGCGGCGGTGGCTTCGGCAGACCCTGGCTAGCTTGCCGCCATCTCCGGTCGCCGTTGCCCCGCGTGACATCTGATCTGCTGCGCCGTTCGCGGCTGCTGCCGCTGCTGTTGGCGGTGGCCTGCCTGCCTGCGGCGGCCCAGGAGCTGGCCCAGGTGCTGGCCGGTGGCTGCCGTCCCATGGGCACCGCCGAGGTCTACGGGTTGGTGGCGGTGGTGCTGCTCGGGTCCCTGGTGGCCCTGGCCCAGATCGATCGGCGCCTGAAGAAGGAGGGCTGGTCGCTCGCCAATGCCCTCTCGGAGCCTACCCATCTGCAGGTGCCGGCCGACCCCCGCTGGCTCGAGTCGATGGGCGACCGTGAGGCCGCAACCGCTGGCATTGACCGCACCCCTCCGGTCACGGTGACGGTGCTGGAGCCCAGCAGCAGCCGCCTCATCGCCCTGGTGGGGATGGTGGTGATCCTGATGATGTACCTGGGCTTCGGCATCATCTGCCTCTACAGCTTCGGTTTCACCTGTGCCATGCCCGCCAGCAGCGGTGCGGCGACCGGTTTTCTGTACTCGGGTCTGACCCTGTTCGCCCCTTACGTGGCCAACCAGTTCTCGAAGGTGTTCCAGCCCCTGGCGCGCCAGGCGGGGGCCCTGCCGACCCCCTCGATGGCGACAATCCCGACCGAGACCCCTCGCCCCGTCCTGACCCCTCCCACCCACCCCACCCCGACCCCGCCCGCGACCCCGCCCAGGGCATCAACCCCGATCAGGACATCAGCACCTCCATCCACACCCACGCCGCACCGGCCCACGATCGCCGCGCCCCATCCCCCCGCGGCTGACCCCCTCGGCCCGGCCCTCGCCCTGATCCGCCAGTTCGAGGGGTTCGTCGACCACGCCTACCCCGACCCGGCCAGTGGCGCCGAACCCTGGACCATCGGCTACGGCTTCACCACCGTCGGCGGTGCGGCGGTGGTGCCGGGTCAGACCATCACTCCGGCCGCCGCCGACCGCGAGCTCGAGGTCCAGGCGCAGGCCTGCGCCGCCCACCTGGCCGGTACCATCCCCTACTGGGCAGAGATGAACAGCAACCAACGCTGCGCCCTCGTCGACTTCGCCTGGAACCTGGGTGACGACTTCTACGGCGACGAGGCCGACTTCGCCAGCATCAGCCGCGATCTGCGCAATCGCAACTGGGCCCAGGTGCCCCAGACCCTCTGTCTTTACTGCGATCCCGGCACTGCCGTCACCGACGGCCTGCTGCGGCGCCGCCAGGCCGAAGGGCAGCTCTGGCAGACCCCGGTCACCGTCTCTGGATCCCCGTCTCCCAGTGCTGCTTCTTCCTCGGCTCCTGCGTCGTCGCCGTCGGGTGTCCATCGGCTCACGGTGCCCTACTTCGACCAGCTGCTGATGGCCGATGGCCAGGGCTACCGCGAGTGCTTCTCGGCCAGTTCGGCGATGCTGGCAGCCTTCTGGGGCAAGGAACCCAACGAGGACGCCTACGACCGGGTGCGCCAGTGCTACGGCGACAGCACCAGCAGCGAGGCCCAGCTGCAGGCCCTGCGGTCCCTCGGCCTGCAGGCCGACTTCCGCACCGACGGCACCGTGGCGATGCTCAAGGCCGAGATCGACGCCGGCCGGCCGGTGGCCGTGGGCTGGCTCTGCGACGGACCCGTCAGCGCCCCCAGCGGCGGCGGCCACTGGTGCGTGATCATCGGCTACGACGCCACCGGCTTCTTCATCAACGACCCCTACGGCAACTGCGACCTGGTGGAAGGGGGTTATGCCTCGCACCACGACGGCGCCGGGCTGCACTACTCGTATCGCAACTGGGTGCCCCGCTGGCGCCCCCAGGACACCGGCGGCTGGCTGCTCACCTGCCGGCCCTGAGGGCCGCCCGGGCCCAGCGGCGCCAGTGGGCCCGGTCCCATTTGCCCTGGGCATTGGGGGCCAGCGCAGCGCACGGCAGCCATTGCCGCGGCCGCTGGGCCGGCGGCAGGGCTGCGGCGGCCCCGATCAGCCGGGCCAGCAGCGGCTCCAGGGCCTGGTCAGCGCCAGGTCTGATCAGCGCCACCAGCCGCTCGCCCCAGTCGGCATCGGGCAGCCCCAGCACCAGCAGTGCCCCGAGCCCGTCGACACCGGCCAGGGCGGCCTCCACCTCTTCGGGGTGCACGGTCTCGCCGCCGCTCAGCACCGCCCCGTCGCGGCGGCCCCGCAGCACCAGGCCATCGGCCGTCAGCCGGCCGCAGTCGCCGCTGCACCACCAGCCGTCGTCGTCGGCGATGGGCTGCAGGCCCGCGGCGCCGTTGATCCAGCCCGGGCTGAGGCGGGCCGTGCGCACCGCCACCGCAGCCCCTGGCGTGCTGATCTGCAGCTCCACATCGTCGAGGGGCGGGCCGCAGCCGTCGGCCCCCGCCAGAAACCGGTCGGGGGCCAGGGCCGTGACCATCGCGCCGGTTTCGGTGGCGCCATAGCAGGGGGCCAGCCGCAGGCCGTGGCGGCGGGCGGCGGCGGCGGCCTTCGCGTCCAGCCCGGCACCACCCACCCAGATCACGGCGAAACGCTGCAACCAGGCGATGCCCTCGGGGTCGGCCAGCAGCCGCCCCAGCTGGGTGGGCACCAGCGACAGCAGGGCCGGCCGGCCGCCGGCCCCGGGCCGGGGCAGCAGGGCCGGCTGCTTCAGGGCCGCCGGCGGCAGGGCCAGCAGCGGCACCTGCCACTGCTGTGCCCGCACCTGGGGCATCAGCCCACCGATGTGGTGGGGCGCCAGCGGGTTGACCAGCTCGACCGCCGCCGGATCGATGCCCAGCTGCCGCAGCCAGCGCCCGCTGGCGGCGGCGGACTGCTCGAGATGGCGGCGGGGCTGCAGGCACCAGCGGCGCCGGCCGCTGCTGCCGCCGCTGGCCAGCACCACCCCCGGCCCGTCGGGCAGGCCCCCGGCCGCCGACAGGGCCGCCGCCAGCAGCGCCTCGCCGGCGGCCCGATCTTCGGCGGCGGCCAGCAGCTCCCAGCCGTTCATGGCCCTGCCGCCCCCCAGACCCGCTGGGGATCGCGGCTGGCCAGGTCGCCGGGCGGCTGCCGGTCGAGGGCCAGGCCGGCGGCGCAGGGGGTGGGGCCAGCCCATTGCAGGGCCGCCAGGTGCTCGAGGGCGCGGCGGCCGATGCCGGTCTCGAAGGCGGTGCTGATGGTCCGCCGCGGGCTGCCTGCCTGCAACGCCTGCAGCAGCGGCCGCGGATCGCCCTCCAGGGCCGGCCGGTGCACCCACCAGCCGCTCCAGCCCCGGGGTGGCCCGGCCGGATGCCGCAGGGATTCGTCGAGGGCCACCGGCAGCTGCAGGGCCAGGGCCCGCAGGCCCGCGTGGTCGGCGGGCGCCAGGGGCTGCTCGAGCCAGTCCAGCCGTGGTTCGTGCTGCAGCCGGGCGGCCCAGCGGCCCGCCGTGGGCCGGTCCCAGCCGCCGTTGGCATCGAGCCGCAGGCGGGCCGTGGCCGGCAACTGCTGCAGCAGCTGCTCGAGCAGGGCCAGTTCGTGGTCGGGATCGGCCACGGCCACCTTCCATTTGACCGTCAGCGGCAGCGGTGGTGCCGCCGTGCCGGCGCGGCTGGTGTGGGCCAGCAACCGCTCCAGGGCCGCCGGGGCCGCCGCACCGGCCGGCAGCAGCTGCGCCGGCCGGGGGGCGGCGCGCCAGCCATCACGGCCGAGGCCGTCGAGTTCGGCCAGGGCCAGCCCAAGCCCGAAGGCCAGGGGCCGGGGCAGCCGCGGCAGCTGCGCTTCGAGATCGCTGCGCCGGGGTTCGGGGCCCAGGGCCGCCAGGGCAGCAGCGATGCCGGCATCGGCCGTGGGGTCGAGCACCCGGTCGGCGACCACGGCTTCCCCCCAGCCCAGGCGCCCGTCGTCGGTCTGCAGCCGCAGCAGCCAGCTGCGCCCGTCGCCGTGGAAACCGCGGTGGTTGTGCAGGGGCGTGGGCAGGGGCACGGCGGTGGCGCGCACCTCGAGGCGCAGCCACGCATCGCCGCTCACCAGGTCGCGACTGACCAGGTCGCCGCTCACCGGCCCAGCAGCAGCGGCCCCAGGGCGAGGCCCAGGGCGAGGCCCAGGCCATTGATGGCCTGAAAGCGCAGGGCCACGAACTTGCTGCCCGCCACCCGGGCGGGGGTCGGATGGTGCACCTGCAGCAGGCCGATCAGGGCGGTGGCGGCGGGCAGGCCCGCCAGGGCCAGCAGCACGGTGGGGGGCCAGGCGCCGGCCAGCAGGGGCAGCAGCTCGAGGGCGAGGGTGCCGGCCACGGCCCAGGGCACCAGCGCCGCCGCCCGGGCGGTGCCGAGGCGCACCACCGGCGAGCGTTTGCCATGGGCGGCGTCTTGCTCCACCTGGTGGAAATGGGAGCAGAAGAGCACCAGGGTGGTGGCCAGGGCCGGGCCGCTGCCCAGCTGCAGCGCCCGCGGCCAGAGGTTGTCGGCCGGCACCAGGGCCAGGGCCTGCAGGGCCGCCGCCGTGGCCAGGGGTCCGAAGGCCAGCCAGCACAGCGGTTCCCCCAGGCCCCGGTAGCCCAGCCTGAACGGCGGGCCCTGGTACAGGTAGCCGATGCCGCAGCAGGCCAGCACCAGCAGCAGCACCGACGGCTGGCTGCGCCAGGCCACGAGCGCCATCAAGGCCAGGCCCGCCAGCAGGCAGAGGCTGCCGGCCAGGGCGATGCGGTCACGGCGGCCGGTGAGGTTCACCAGCGAATGGGGCTTGCCGCTGCGGTCGACGCCGGTGTCGCTGTCGAAGACATCGTTGGTCAGGTTCTCCCAGGCCAGCAGCAGCACCGCCGCTAGCAGGAACAGGCCCAGCTGGCCCCAGCGCAACCCCGGACCCTGGCCCAGCAGGCCGCCGGCCACCACCAGGGCGGGCATCACCGCCACCGAATACATGGGCCATTTGATCGCCGCCCGCCACAGCCGGCGGCGGTCGCCGCCGGCGGCTGCATGAAGGCTTGCGACGACCTGGGGCTCTGCCATGGGGGGCCCGGAGGGTGAGGCGGAAAGCGCCCATACATTTGAGCAGTCCTTCTGCTCGCTGCTGCGGCGCCGGCGTGTCGCTGTCCCTGACCTTCACCGACCTGGTCGCCCGGGCCAGCCGCCGGGCGGCCGCCCTCGATGACGAGGCATTGCTGAGCCTGGCGCTGCCCCTCGAGGGGCCCGCTGCCCTTGATCCGCTGCAGGTGTGGCCGCAGCTGCCGGGGGCCGCCAGCTTTCGCATGCTCTGGGATGGGGCTCCGGGGTTGTGCTTCGCGGCGGCCGGCATCGCCCAGCACCTCGAACTGAGCGGCCCGCGGCGGTTCGAGCTCGCCCAGCGCTTCGCCCAGCTCTGCCTCGGCCGGCTCGAGGTCGACGACACCCCGGCCCTGGCCCGGCCGCGGCTGCTGCTGGCCTTTTCGTTCTTCGACGGCCCCCTGCAGGACGGCCCCGGTGCCCTGCCGGGGCTGCGGGCGGTGCTGCCCCGCTGGCAGCTGAGCCGCCAGGGCCGCACGGTGTGGCTGCGGTTGCAGCGGCGGCTGGGGGGTGATGTCACGCCCCGGGCCGTGGCCGAAGAACTGTGGGAGCAGGCCTGTCGCCTGGGCGAGCCGGCGACGCCCCAGGCCCGCCCCGTCCTGCCGCAGGTGCTGAGCCGTTCGCCGTGGCAGGACGCCTACCGCGGCGCCCTCGACCGGGCCCTCGAACTGGTCGAGCAGGGGGACCTGAGC
Organism: uncultured cyanobacterium; assembly: GCA_903871775.1. Classification (GTDB taxonomy): domain Bacteria; phylum Cyanobacteriota; class Cyanobacteriia; order PCC-6307; family Cyanobiaceae; genus CAIQIA01. The sequence continues at coordinate 6,788 of CAIQIA010000007.1, read as the reverse complement.
AAGCTGGTGCTGGCGGTGCGGCAACGGCTGCAGCTGGAGGCACCGCTCGATCCGCGGCTGCTGCTGGAGGGGTTGCGCCGGGGCCAGGCGGGCAGCTGCCGGTTTCTGTGGGGGCTGGCCGACGGGGGTGACCTGATCGGCGCCTCGCCCGAACGGCTGCTGGCCGTGCGCCAGGGCCAGGTGCGGTGCGATGCCCTGGCCGGCACCGCCTCCCCCGGTGAACCCGCCGAGGCCCTGCTGCAGTCGACCAAGGACCGGCATGAGCACGAGCTGGTGGTCGAGGCCATCGCCGCCGCCCTGGGCGAACAGGGCCTGCAACCCCGGCGGCCCCGGCGGCCGCGGCTGGCCCGCCACGGTCCCCTGCGGCATCTGCACACCCCCCTCACCGCCACCCTCAGCGGCCAGCATCCGTTGCGGTTGGCGGCGGCCCTGCATCCCACACCGGCGGTGGCGGGCCTGCCCCGGCGGCAGGCGATGGCCTGGCTGCGCAGCCTCGAACCGTTCGAGCGGGGCCTGTATGCCGCCCCCATCGGCTGGATCGACAGCGCCGGTGATGCCGAGTTGCGGGTGGCGATCCGCAGCGGTGTGCTGCGGGGGGCCAGCCTTGAACTCACCGCCGGCGCCGGGCTGGTGCGGGGTTCGCGGCCCGAGCGCGAACTGCAGGAGGTGGCCCTGAAGCTGCAGGTGCTGCAGCAGCAGCTGATCACCCCCGCCGAGCTGCCGGTGGCTTGAACAGTGGTGGCCGCCGGGGGGGGGGGCGTGGGGAGGCATGCAATCTGCATGCAGATCGCTACGCTGAACAGCAGCAGCCTGGGGTCCGTTGCCGTCTTTGCAGATCCGCGACCTGCCCGAGCCGCTGCACCGCCTGCTGCAGCTGCGGGCCAGGGTCCACAAGCGCAGCCTCAGCCAGCAGGCACTGGCTGACCTCGAGTCGATCGCCGGTGGCGATCCGCGTCAGCGACGCCAGCGGGCACTGGAACGCATCGCCGCGCGCTGGTGTGACAGTCAGCCGCCAACCTGGTCGGCCACCCCCGAAGACCTGATCCGCGACGATCGGCAGCGCTGATGGCCGCCGCCTGCGTGCTTGATGCATCGGCGGTGGTCAGGGTGGTCTGCGCCGACCCGCTGGCCGCTGCGTGGCTTGCACCATTGCAGGAGGCTGCCCTGGTGCTGGCACCAGAACTGATGCTCACCGAAGTGGCCAATGCGCTCTGGAAGCTCCACCGTGCCGGCATGGGCGGTTCCCTCGACCCTCAGCTGCTGCTGGTGGATGCCCGGGATCTGGTGGATCGATTCGAGCCCGACCGCCATCTGCAGGCCGAAGCCCTGGCCCTGGCCTGCCACCTTGATCATCCGGTTTACGACTGCCTCTATCTCGCGCTGGCACGTCGTGAGGCTGCGGTGCTGATCACCGCCGACCAGCGGTTGAAGGCCTTGGCCCAGCGGGTGCTTCCTTGAGCCCAACCACCCCAGAGCCGCTGCCGGTGGCTTGACCGCTGGCTTGAACAGTGGTGGCCGCCGGGGGGCTGCTACCCTCTGCGGCAACTTTTACAGCCTTACGTCCGTGGCGGTGACTCGCTTTCTGGCCCTGCTGGCAACGGCCGCGATGGCCACGACCACGGCGGCCTGGGCCGCGCCGGCGGGTGGTGACAACAAGGCCTTCTTTGAGAAGGCGAAAAAAGACCTTCCCGGCCCGTATTACTTCATCTATCGCATCGTCGACCGGGTGGCCCGCGCCAACGGGCTCGACGAAACACCCTGGCGGGTGCGCGTCAACCCCCGCTACGACATCAATGCCTTCGCCTCTGAAACCAACCTGCTGAGCATCTACGGCGGCCTGCTCGATCAGCTGGCGGGCGACAACGCCGCGATCGCCTGTGTGGTCGGCCACGAGATGGCGCACCATGTGCACCGCCACATCGCCGTGGGGCAGAAGCAGGAGGCGCAGGCCAAGGCGGCGGTCGAGAGTCAGCAGCGGCAGATCATCGAGCAGCAGGAGGAGCGCAACCGTTCCGCCGCGCGCTGGGGCGCCGTGAGCACGCTCCTGAGGCTGCCGTTGCCGATCCGCGGCGGCGACTCGGCGGAGGTCGTCAAGCAGAAGTTGTCGTCGGTGGGCGAAGGGGCCAAGGAAGAGCTGCTGGCCCTCAGTCGCAGCCGGGAGATGGAATCAGACCGGTCGGGCTACCAGTACATGGCCCGGGCGGGTTTTGATCCCCAGGGCTGCCTGCGGGTGCTGGACGTGCTGGGCCGCGGCGAAGGTGCCGAGTTCGACACCACCCACCCGGCGATTCCGCGGCGGGTCGAGCAGATGAAGCAGCTGATGGCCGACCAGCCGGCGGGTCGCCTGGCCGAAGAGGGCAAGGCGCGGCTGCAGAGCCGCCGGCCCCTCACCTACGAGGTGTCGGCCGACCGCCAGTGGCTGCGCATCAACTCACGCCATGCCGGCGCCCCGGCGGCGTTTCCGAACGACCTGTGAATGCAGGGCTGAACGGATTCGTCGATCAGCAGCGGATGCAGTGATCTGCTGGAGATGAACTTCCAGGGGCCGGTGCCCATCAGAGCCCCTGTGGGGAGAAGATCCTCGCCGTGGGGCGTAGGTGATGCCAGGCTTCCTTTCCACCCCCCCTGAGCGAGATGGATGAATCAGCTTCCAGGGGAGAAGCGGCCCACAGCTTCTACCTGTCCAGCCCGTTGCGGGGGCTCGAACGGGAGCGGGCCCTGGTGCAGCGGTGGATCAGCGAACGGCAACAGGCCTGCCGCCACAGCTATGAGCACCACCCGGAGCCGCCGGTGGCCAGCTGCCAGGCAGAGGTGCGCCGCAGCGATCACTACCTGCTGATGCTGGCGGCCCGTTACGGCACGCCTCAGCCTGAACACGACCACAAATCGGTGACGGAACTGGAGTTTGAGGCGGCACTGGAGGCTGGCTGCACGCTGCACGCCTTTTTCTTCAATTTCAGCAGTGATCTGGCCTACGGCATCGACAGCGATGCCGGCCGAGCCCGGCTGCAGGTGTTCAAGGAGCGGGTGCAGCGGCACTGCCGCGCCCAGGTGTGCGCCAGCGAGCTCGAACTGGCCGATGCGATCAAGCTGCTGGCGGCGGCGCCACCGCCCCGGCCGGGGGAATCGGCGGCCGATCCCACCCTGCCCGCACGAGGCACACCCCACAACCTGCCCTTCCGCAGCCAGGGCGGCGATGGCCTGGTGGGCCGCGAGCAGGCGCTGGAGCGGCTGGAGCTGTTGCTGGGCGATGGCGCGGGGCCGGTGCTGATCACGGGCATGGATGGGGTGGGCAAAACCGCGCTGGCGTTGCACCATCTGCGCCGCCGGCTGGAGCACTACCGCGGCGGCATTGTGCTGCTTGATGGCCAGGCGGGGGTGTCGGCTGTGGTGGAGCAGCTGGCCCTGTTTCTCCACGCTCAGTTCGAGCTGACGCCACCGGAGGCGCTGCCGGCGGCGGGTCGGCTGGCCTGGCTCTATCGCCATTGGCCGGGGGAGGGGCCGGCGCTGCTGCTGGTGGATGCGCTGGAGCGATCGGAGGATTGGAGTGCCCTGGCGGAGGGGCTGCCGCCAAGGCTGCAGCTGCTGGCCACCAGCCGGCGCCAGCTTGGCGAGGCCCGCCGGCGGGTGCCGCTTGCACCGCTGCCGGAAGGGGAGGCGGTGGCGCTGCTGGAGCAGCTGGCGGAGCGGGCGCCGTTCACGGCTGGTGAGCGGTGTGCGGCGGCGGCGATCGCCCGGGAGGTGGGCGGCCTGCCCCTGGCGTTGCAGCTGCTGGGGCGCCAGCTCGCCCGCGACCCAGACCTGGAGCTGGCCGATCTGGCGACGAGGGTGCAACAACGGGTGGCTGTGGCCCCCGAGCTGCAGGCGGGCTTGGCGGTGGTATGGGATGGCTTGAGCGAAGCCGAGCGGGAGCTGGCTCGCGTGGTGGGGGCCTTACCGGCGCAGGCGCTGCCCTGGGAGCTGCTCGCTGGGTGCCGGCCGCAGGCGATCACCCCCGAAGCGTGGGATGGGGCGCGGCTGGGGCTGGTGCAGCAGCACCTGCTGGAGCGGGTGGCCAAGGGTGTGTTCCAGGCCCATCCACTGCTGCACAACCTGTTCGCTCACCAGGCCGCCGCCGAGGCAGCTGCCGAGCGGGAGGTACGGCTCGGGGCGGCGCTGGCGCCCTGGCTGGCGGGCTGGAGCGAGGTGCTCGAGGCCGAAGGCCGCGAGCGCTGCGAGCGCTGCCTGCCGCTGCTGGAGGCCCTGGCCGCTGGGCCTGAGTGCTGGCCAGGGCTGTCGCCGGGCCTGGCGTCGCTGGCCCTGGGCCGGGTGTGCACGGCGTTGGGCGCCTATCACCAGGCGGAGGAGGCTCTGGTGGCGGCGCTTCCGCAGCTGCAGGCCGGCTGTCTGGTGGCGCTGGCGGGCATCGCCCGCGAGCGGCGCCAGCTTCAGCAGGCCGAAGCGCACTGCCGCCAGGCCCTGGCCCTGCTCGATGGCGCCGCTGCCGAGGCTGAAAGCGGCGAGGTCTGGGCGCTGGAGCGGGCCGAGGCGCTCAACGGCCTGGGCCTGGTGCTGCATGAGCGGGGGGAGGCGGAGGCGGAGGCAGTGCTGCGGGAGGCCCTGGCGCTGCGGCTGGCCCATGGCGGCGCGCGGCCGCGGCTGGTGGCGATCAGCCGCAACAACCTGGGCCGCTGGCTGGTGCGGCAGGGCCGCCCGGCGGAGGCTGAGCCGCTCTATCGCGACGCTCTGGCGGCCCTGGCCGAGGCACCGTGCGAGGTGGCGGTGGCGGTGCACAACAACCGCGCCTCGCTGGCCCTGCAGCTGGAGCAGCCGGCGGTGGCCCTGGCGGAGCTGCAGGAAGCGGAACGGCTGGCGGCCCTGGTGCTGGGGGAGCGCCACCCGCGCCGCGGCCTGCTGCTGTTCAACCTGGCGGTGGTGACGGAGAGAAACGGCGATCGCACCCAGGCGGAGCGCCACTACCGGCTGGCGCTGGAGCTGGTGCGGGAGGCCTGGGGGCACGACCATCCCTGCAGCCAGGAGTACCAGCTGGTGCTGGAGGCGTTTCTGGCGGAGTAGATCGCTTGGCGGGATCCAGCCGGGCATAGGCCTTGGCGGCGGAGCGCACGAACTCAATCCGATCGCTCCAATAGCTCCGGTGGCAGCCGCACCGCCTACGGGGAACCCGCGCCCTTGCGAGGGTACCGGGACGACGTGCCTGGTGGATGGCCCACGGGAAGCACGGGGTCGTATTTAATTTGTACTACGAATGGACGTAAGTCGCCTGGCATCAGCCAGAGCGGTGAGGTGAGTTTTGCCTCGGCAGCGCTCCCATGCCGCGTCCCTGAAGTTCCAACCAGGTGCCAACCGGATGGAAGTCCTACTCCGGCACGCCGCTGTACTGCCAGGCCGCCCAGTAGTAGGGATCACTCCAGCTGGCGAGTTTGGCCTTGCCACCGATGGTGGGCTGGCTGCGGAATTCGGCCTGCACCTGCCGCACCGCTGCGCTCGGGGCCATGCCCTGGCCGAGCAGGGCGTAGAAGCGTTCCATGAAGGTGCGGCTGGCGGCATCGGGCACCTTCCAGAGCGAGAGCAGGGTGCCGCGGGCACCGGCCACCGTGAGCGCCCGCTGCAGGCCGAACACGCCTTCTCCCGTCCGCTGATTGCCCAGGCCTGTTTCGCAGGCGGAGAGCACCACCAGCTGGGTGCCATCGAGCTGCAGCCGGGCGGCTTCCTTGGCGCTGAGGTAGCCGTCGTCTTGCCCTGCAGTGGGCTGGGCAACCCCTCCAGGCGCTGATTGGGTTTTGCTTGGGAGGCGCGTGGCATCAGCACCGGCCAGCACCAGGCCACTGGCGAGCAGTGGATCGCCCTTGGCTTCGGGATCGAAATAGCCGTGGCCGGCGACATGGATCACCCGTGGCCCGATCGTCTGCTGCAGCAGGCCCACCGTGGCGGCCGGGCCCTGCTGCAGCGGCGCCTTCAACGCAGCGGCCACCGTGAGCCCTTCTGCTTCGGCAGCGGGCAGATCGGGCCAGCCGCGGGTGGTGGGATTCGCCAGCACCAGCGCCGTTGATGCAGCACTGGCCGTGGCACCGGCGGCAGGCAAGGGGAGCAGATCGCGGCCGCTGCCGACCGTCTGCAGTCTCACCCCCTCGGGCAGCACCCGGCTGCTGCCTGCCAGCACCGCCAGGGCGCTGAACGGCACCCGGTGCAGTTCACCATCGGGGGAGATCAACCAGCGCCGCTGGCCGCCGATCGCCGCCTGCAACGGGCCGAACACCTTGTCGGCCACCGCCGCCCAGGCCGGCGCTGCGGCTGCCGTTTGATCCTTGGTGGCGCCCAGTGCCGTGGCGATCGCCTGCTCCAGCGGCTGGGCCGGGCCCAGATCCACCGCCTGGATCGTGCCGCTGCGCTGCAGCACCAGGGCCAGGTAGCGCTCGGGGCCAAAGCGCTGGCCTTCGGGCTTGCTCGGGTCGTAGGGGCTGTAGCGCTGCAACTCCACCAGCACCCCATCGGCCGGCAGCCGCTGCGCCACATCCTTGGGCTCCACCAGCCGGGGCTTGAGCTCTGGCAGCTGGTCGAACAGCTCAGCCTGCAGCCGCTGGCTCTCCTCCTGCGCCTGCTGGCGCTTGTTCGCGTCGAGATTGGCGTTCGCCAGCTCGGCGGTGAGGGCGGTGAGGCGATCCACCAGCTGACGCGGGGCGCCGCTGCTGCGGCTCAGCGCCGCCTGCCGCCGTTCAACATCCTGCAGCGGGGCATAGCGGTTCAGGCGGGTGTAGAGCGCCAGCTCGGCTCCAGCCTCACCCTGCTGG
>CAIQIA010000006.1 GCA_903871775.1 uncultured cyanobacterium | reverse complement strand
CGATGCCGCAGCCAACGCAAACGACACGACACCCACCGATGAAACACCGATCCAAGGGCCGCCGGAAGGCTCCCATCAGCAGTCCATCAGGTGGACCAGTTTTCGTGTCGCCAGAGGACCAAAAGCGGCTGTCGCTTGACAACTGGGACTGGACACAATGGCCACCACGAGGATCCATCCGGCATGGTTCTCGGAAAGCACCGGCTATTCGCAGGTGGTTCTCGGAACGTGCCAATGACAATTCAGAAGGATCCAAGGAAAGCCGGCAGCCACGCCGTCTTGACGACATGACGTCAAAGCGCTAAGGCTATGGCATGGATGAAACAAAACGAGCTACGGTCTACTTCGACGCGGATGTGCATCGTGCACTGCGCTTAAGAGCTGCTGCATGTAATTGCTCCATATCTGACATGGTCAATGAAGCAGTTCGCATAACGCTGGCCGAAGATGCAGATGATTTAAGAGACACCGATCAGAGGGAGGGTGAGCAAAGTATTGGCTTCGAAGAGCTTGTCACAAGCCTAAGAGATAGTGGCCGCATACAGTCTGACGATCAAACCTTCAGCTGCCAAGGAATTGCAAGATGTATCGGACAAGGCGACGTTATCTCGATTGATTGAGAGGATTAAATTACTGACAACTCAGCCACGACCATCAGGGGCTGAAATGCTTGCGGGCAGATCGAATATCCATCGTGTCCGCCAAGACAATTATCGAGTTATTTACTCTGTCGATGATCAGTCGTGTATCGTCGACGTTGTCAAGGTGGGCCACAGAAGAGATGCCTATCGATGATTGGACCTTCTGACATCACGATCCAGAAGACGGGAGCGAAGCAGTCGGCAACGGTCATGGTCGCCTACCCGCTTTTGATCTTGAGCGTCAGCCAGAACAGGGGAATGGGCGGAGGTTGCCGCCGTGGCTACAATGTGAGCACGTCTACAGGGTGTGGTGGTGGTTCGAGCGAAGCTGGTCAAAATCGGTAACTCGAGAGGGATCCGCCTCGCCAAGCCGCTACTTGAGGTTGCGGGGCTGGCTGACGAAGTCGAGATCGAGGCATCTCCAGGGGTTTTGACCATCAGGCCCGCTGCTCTTCCGAGGGCTGGCTGGGCAGAGGCCGCAGCGTCGTTCGAGCCGGAGGGGCTTCTTGATGAGATGAGCGCTACACGGTTTGATGATGAAGAGTGGTCATGGTGACGAAGGAACGCGTCTCAAGAGGTGACATCTTCCTTGTCGCGTTGAATCCCACGCGAGGATCTGAAATCAGGAAGACCAGGCCTTGTGTCGTGGTGTCGCCGGACGAGCTGAATACTCACCTTCGCACTTTCATTGTTGCTCCTCTGACAACAGGTGGACATCCATACCCGTTTCGTGTGCGTTGCGAGTTTGACGGCAAAGAAGGACATGTTGTGCCTGACCAGCTGAGGGCCGTAGATGGTGAACGTCTCGTCAAGCGATTGGGGAGTCTTTCGGAAACCAAGTTGACTGAGCTGCTGGGTGTTCTTCAGGCGATGTTCGCTGTGTAGAGGCCTTGCTAACACGGCCATGCTCCTGACCCGCCCCCTTCATTTTCCCGAGGCCCAGCGAGTTCCCCGAAGCACCATCTCTGTGCGGCCAGGTGATGGCAAGCGTTAGCAGCACCGTGCCAAGAGCAGGTGGAAGCCGTAAGCTCAGACTCAGGAGTGCCCCTGGTTGATGGCCAAGAAGGCGCAGGCTGAGTTCCTCCAGTGGTTCGGTCCACTGTTGGATGCCTTGCGAGATTTGGGGGATTCGGGGCGACCACGCGAAGTTTCAGCTCGGATTGCGAAGAATCAGTGTCTTAGCGATGAGGTTCTTGACGAAACCCTGAAATCGGGCGGGAGCAAGTTTCACAACCAGGTTGCATGGGCTCGCCAGTATCTCGTATGGGAGGGAATGCTCGATTCGTCAAGGCATGGAACTTGGACGCTTACCGAGAAAGGAAGAGAAACGCATCTCAGCGATAATGACGCCAGAGATATATTCCTAAAGTGGGCTGCCATACATGCTGCCAATCACAAACAAAAGCAAGAAGCGGTTGCTGAAGATGAAACACCTCCTGTTATCACAGTCGAATCCGAAAGCGATCAGGGCTCTTCGCTTGATCTGTTGAGCACCCTTCGTTCTTTGAGCCCACGGGGATTTGAGAAGGTATGCAGAGAGCTTCTGCGTGAATCAGATTTTGAAAATGTTGAGATTACGGGCGGCTCTGCCGATGGTGGAATTGATGGTTATGGAACGCTGGAAATCAATCCCTTCGTGAGCTTCCGTGTGCTGTTCCAATGCAAGCGCTATGCCAAGGGCAACTTGGTGTCCCGTGCTCAAGTCGGTGACTTCAGGAATACGATGATTGGCAGAGCTGAGAAGGGCATCATCATCACTACATCAGGTTTCAGCAATGCAGCTATCCAGGAAGCGAACCGCGAAGGTGCGCCTCAGGTCGAGCTTGTTGATGGGGATAAGTTGGTCGAGATGTTCCAGCGGGTTGAGCTTGGCGTGACCAAGCGAACTGTCTATGACGTAGACCCTGCATATTTTGAGAAGTTCATGGACTGACTGCTGACACGGCCATGCACCTGACCCGCTACCGAACAATCACTGAGCTCTCCAAACATCTCTTTCCAGCGGCTCTCTGCGGGCAGGTGATGGCCAGCGGTCAGCCCAGGGTGACCTCAAGCCCCTACCGACGGAATAGAATCAACGCATGCACAACGCATAGCAAAACAACGGGTCGCAGATCAAGGCCAATCGACAACTTCCGAGCGTCAAGATCGGCAGGGTCGACATCAATGACAACCCAGCCGTAGCCAAAGGATCTGACATTTCAATCCCATTAACGACACTTACATTACGCAATGGTCAGGCCATGGAAACCTACGTCGGCGTGAGGCCCAGGGCCTGACGATTGCCCGGGTCTGATTCCAGGGCCGTTTCAGGCCCGCCCATAGCCGAGACGGCTCAACAGCGGCCCGGCCATGGCGGTGGTGATCAGGGCCATCACGACCCCCATCGTGAACAGCTCCTGGGTGATCACCCCCAGGCTCAGACCCACGTTGAGCACCACCAGTTCGGTGAGGCCCCGGGTGTTCATCAGCCAGCCCAGCGCCTGGGCCTCCCGCGGCGGCACCCCGCTGAGGCGCGCCACCAGAGAAGTGCCGGAGAACTTGCCCGCCACCGCCACCGCCACCACCAAGGCCGTCGCCAGCAGCAGCGCCGCCGTGTTCAACCCCTCCAGGCGGGTGTTGAGCCCACTGATGGCAAAGAACAGCGGCAGCAGCAGGCGCACCACCACCGTCTCGAGCCGCAGCGCCAGCCACTGCTGAAAATCATCGTTGCGAGGCATCGCCAGACCCCACAGAAACGCACCGAAGATCACGTGCACCCCCAGGGCTTCGGTGATCACCCCGCTCACCAGGGCACCGCTGAACACAAGGGTGGGCAGCAGGTCCCCCGGGGGCAGCCCCTGCCGCTGGCGACCCTCCAGCCGCCGCCGCAGGGGGGCGGTGGCAACCAGCAGCACCACCGCGTAGAGCGCCGTGGCCAGCAGCGTGGGCACGGCCGCCAGGGGCGAGCCGGAGCGGCTGATCGCCACCACGGCCGCCAGCAGCGTCCAGCCCACCACATCGTCGATCGCCGCCGCCGAGATGGCCAGGGCCCCCAGGGGCGTTTCGGTGAGGCGGTGTTCCGCCAGGATCCGCGCCAGCACCGGGAAGGCCGTGATCGCCATGGCGGTACCCAGAAACAGGGCCCCGGCGACGCTGCGATCGCCCGGCACCAGCGCCGGCTGCCAGCCCTCGAGAAACGCCGCCAGGGCCAGCCCAAGGGCCAACGGCAGCACCACCCCCACCAGGCTGATGCGGCTCGCCAGCCCCAGCCGGCCCCGCAGCAGCCGTGGATTCAGCTCCAGCCCCACCAGAAACATGAACATCACCAGCCCCAGCTGGCCCACCAGGTTGAGCTGATCCTTCACCTCAGCGCTGAACAGCCAGCCCGCCAGGCCCGGGGCCAGCAGCCCCAGCAGGCTGGGCCCCAGCAGAATGCCGCCCACGATGTCGCCCATCACCCTCGGCTGCCCCAGCCGCTGGGCCACCCCCCCCAGCAGCTGGGCGGTGGCGATCACCACCGCCACCGCCAGCAGGGCGATGGCCAGAGGTGTGAGGTGCATGGGGTGTCGTCGACTCTTGCCTTCATAGGCTCGCCACAACCCAGGCGTCACGTTGGCCTGTTCTGTTCTCAACCTGCCTGGCGCTGTCTATAACGAGGAAATCCATGGCCTCAACGCAGACCGGCCGGCATGTTGCGACATCTCAGTCAGCTGTCATTGCCTGCACTGGTGACCGCCATCGATCTGGCCTGGGGCATGACACTGTCGGCATTTGCAAAGCCGTGGCTGCTGCAGATGCTGCGCCATTCTGAACAGCAGGCAACACAATTTGTCGCCAGGGTCATGGAGCCGAAGCTCTGGATGGGCTACGCCATCGTGCTCGCGGCCCAGCTCGTCTGGGTCACCCTGGTGATGCCACGGCCCATGGCGGAGCGACGTCAGCGTCAGCTGTGGTGGCTGGGCGGCCTCGTCGTGGTGGTCAGTTCGGTTGTGATTCAGCAGAGTCTGGCCTTGCCCGAAGGCCCCGGCTGGCTGCTGCTGGGGGTGCACATCGGCGATTTTCTGCTGCTGTACTGGCTGGCCACCAGGCTGCTCACCCCCCTGCCCCAGCGGCGGGTGATCCCGGGATGGTGGTGAGCATGGCCTCCGCCGATCCCAGCGCCACGGAAGCGAGGGCCCTTCGCCTGGGCACCCTGGGCAACGCCTTCGGGGCCCTCAGCGCCCTGGTCTTCTTTCTGCATTCGGGCTCGGATGCACTGATGCTCGATGGACTCTTCACGGCGGTGATGGCGGGGGCCTCGGTGATCGCCAGCCGCGTCAGTCAGGCCGCCCAGCAGCCCCGCAGTCGCGCCTATCCGTTTGGCGCATCCGGGCAGGAATCGCTGTATGTGCTGTTCCGCACCCTGGTGCTGCTCGGCATCATCGCCTTTGCGATGGTGTCTGCCGCCGGCAAGGTGCTGAACCATCTGCAGGGCGCCGTGCTGCCGCCGGTGCGGCTTGATGGGCTGGGCTGGTACTTCAGCGCCATGGTGCTGCTGAACCTGGCGCTGTGGCAGGTCTTCATGCGCGCCTGGTCGACCAGCGGGCGCAACAGTGAGATGCTGCGGGGGATGGCGGTTTCGGCTCAGTTCGATGCCCTGATTTCGGCAGGCACCGGGATGGCCCTGCTGGGCGCACCGCTGCTGTTGGACACTGTGTTCAGCCCGCTGGTGCCGATCGCCGATGCCCTGCTGGTGCTTGTGCTGAGCGTGGTGCTGCTGCCCGAACCCCTGAACATTCTCGTGGGTGCCGTGGCCGAGGCGGCCGGATCGAGCCATTCGATCCCGGCCGCCATGCAGATGAGCAGCCGCACGGCGATCGCACCGCTGCTGCAGCAACAGGGGTGTGACCTGCTCGAGCTGGCCATGATCCGCATGGGCCGAACCATCACCGCCGTGGCCTATGTGAACCCGATCGATGCGATCAGCGCCGCCGAAGTCGATGGGTTGCGGCTGCATGTGCAGGCGCAGTTGGTGACAACACTGCGAACGCCCGTGCTCTGTGAGGTGATCCCGACCGCCGTACACCCCTATGCCGACATGCCGAGGGAACTGCCGGCAGGTGAGCATCCATGACCAGCCCTGTTGAAACGCTGACGCACTTCGGCACCCTGTACGGTGATGTGGTGCTCGAATCGACCGGTTGCGAGGTCGTCGATTACTCAGGGATTCTCTACAACGTGCGGGGCAGTTCAGATGATCCGAAGCTGGGCGGATCGTGGAAGGCACTGTTGATCGAGAATCACATCAACGGCGACTGCTATGTCAGCGAGCCGGCGCCCGATCCTTCGGGGAGCAGCCATCCATGCTTCGCCTTGGGCGGTCACATGACCCCCAATGCAGATGGACGGGTACCCCGCGGCGGGTCGTGCTACCTGATGCCCCTCTGCCACTGGCACAACAACACCGGCCGCGACGGCACCCCCTTCCGACTCCGGCAGACCCGGATGCTCAGACTGCTCGGCTACATGCAGGGCGACACGTACGCCAGCTTTGCCGCACGGCTGCCTGGCAACGTCGCCGGCAGGATCGTGCGTGTCGAAGGCGATCACCTGGTGGTCAGCGACTTCGACAGCCTCCAGCTCGCGTCCATCGAGGCCAGTGACCAGGCTGAGGCGACAGCACCCCAGCTGTTGTTTCGACGCATGGAGCAGGACGGCCGGATCCGGTTCAGGCTCGAGTTCAGCCACAGCCCTCCACGTACTCCACCGCAGGCTGTAGGCCCGCCCGGATGCGGATGATGCGGCCCCCGCTCGTCTCCAGCACCACCGCCCGGGGCCTGCCGGGTGAGCGGATGACGACGGTCTGCCCCTGCGGGTCGTACTTGTGGGGGGCAACGATGGCCTCGGGATGCCTCCGGCGGATCTCATCCAGGGTCATGGCGGCCGTGATGCCGGTGCTGTTGGGCAGGGTCAGATCCAGCAGGTCAGCGCGGGTGATCACCCCGTTCTCGACCATGAAACGCACCCCCGGGTAGGCGTTGAAGGCCACCACATCGCAGGCGGGTGCCAGACGGCGATTGTCCGTGCGGGCCCCCACCGCCCGGTCGGCCGTCGCCAGGGGCTGGCCGAACTTCACCGCGCCGTAGCCGTCTGGCCCCAGGGACACGGGAAGCAGTGACAACAGGGCAGCAGCAGCCACGAGGCACCGGATCATGGGTTCGACCATGCACCTGCCCATGATGGCCGAGCCGTCTGGTTCCACCCTGCAGACCCTCGAGCGGCAGGCCCGCCGCAGTGGCACGGGCATCACCCCTGCCGCGCTGGTGGGCCGCTGGCAATTGCAGCAGGTGTGGCCGAAGGCGGGGGGCCAGCCCTCTGCCCTCAGCGGACGGTTGCTGCGGGCCCTCGATGCACGCCTCGAGATCACCGGCGAAGGGGATGGGGATCTGCTGCAGCTGAGCAACGCCGTGAGCCTCGGCCTGCTTGAGCTGCGTTTCCATGGCCATGGCCGCCTGCAGGGCCGGCGGCCGCTGCTGCAGTTCTGGTTCGAGCGGCTCAGCCTCACCCTGGCGGAGCGCCCCCTGGTGCAGCGCCCCCTGCCGGCGCCGGCCCCGGGCCGCACCCCCTTCTTCGCGCTGATTCACCGGGATGCCAGCGGCTGGCTCGCCGCCCGCGGCCGCGGCGGCGGCCTGGCCCTCTGGCGCCTGGCCGCCGGGCCAGGCCTCAGACGTTGAAGAGAAACTCCATCACGTCGCCTTCGGCGACCACATACTCCTTGCCTTCACTGCGCAGCCAGCCCTTGGCCCGGGCCTCGACCAGCGAACCGGCCTCGACCAGCTGGGCGTAGCCGATGGTCTGGGCCCGGATGAAACCCCGTTCGAAGTCGCTGTGGATCACGCCGGCGGCCTGGGGGGCGGTCATGCCGGCCCGGATGGTCCAGGCGCGTGTCTCCTTCTCGCCGGTGGTGAAATAAGTGCGCAGGCCCAGCAGGCTGTAGGTCGCCCGGATGAGGCTCTGCAGGCCGCCTTCGCTGACCCCCAGACCCTCCAGGTAGTCGCGGCGCTCGTCGGCACCGAGTTCGATCAGTTCAGCCTCCACCTGGGCGCTCACCCGCACGGTCTCGGCGCCTTCGCGGCCCGCCAGCTCGGCCACGGCCGAAGCGAAGGCATTGCCGGCAGCCAGGTCGTCTTCGGCCACGTTGGCGGCATAGATGATCGGCTTGGCGGTCAGCAGCCCCAGGGGCTGCACCAGGGCCTGCTCCTCCTCGCTGAGGGTCACCGAGCGGGCGGCGCCACCGGCATCGAGCACGGCGGCGATGCGTTCAAGGGCCGCCTCCTCCTGCTGGGCCTCCTTGCTGGTGCGCAGCTGCTTCTTGAGCCGCTCGCGTCGCTTCTCGATCTGGGCCGCATCGGCCAGGGCCAGCTCGAGGTTGATCACCTCGGCATCCCGCACCGGATCCACCGACCCGCTCACGTGGATCACGTCGTCGTCTTCGAAGCAGCGCACCACGTGCACGATGGCGTCGACCTCGCGGATGTTGGCCAGGAACTTGTTGCCCAGGCCCTCCCCCTGGCTGGCCCCCGCCACCAGGCCGGCGATGTCGACGAACTCGACCCGGGTGGGCACCACCTCGCGCGACTGGGACAGCTGGCGCAGCTGCTCCAGCCGGGGATCGGGCACCGCCACCACCCCCACGTTCGGCTCGATCGTGCAGAACGGGAAGTTGGCCGCCTGGGCCTGGGCGTTGGCCACCAGGGCATTGAACAGGGTGGATTTGCCCACGTTGGGCAGACCCACAATTCCGGCTTTGAGCATGGCCGGAATCTACGGGAGAGGGCGGCTGTCCCCCTGTCGCCCCCGCTCGGGGCACTTCCGGTGAAGAATGGTTGCAGCTTCGGCTGCATCCCATTTCCGTTCTGACTCCCCCACCCGTGGATCTGCCTCGCCCGGCCCCGCCCGCCCGTGCGCCCCAGCGGCGTTCGCCTGCCGGCCGCGGACCGGGCCGCCCCCTGGCGGTGGCGCTGCTGGTGCTGGCCGTGCTCACCGGTGGCCTGTTCGGCCTGCGCCAGCGGCAGCAGCAGGGCGAACGCCGCGACATCAGCGGCTTCACCACCGTCGTGCGCGAGGGGTCGCTGCCGGGCATCGTCACCGCCAGCGGCGAGGTGGGCGCCCTCGAGCAGGTCAACATCAGCCCCAAGCAGCAGGGACAGCTGCTCAAGGTCTTCGTCGATGAAGGCGACGCGGTGGTCGCCGGCCAGCCCATCGCCGAGATGGACCCCAGCGACACCCTCAACCGGCTGCAGGAACTCAAGGCGCTGCTCGAGTCGGCCCAGATCCAGCGCGACAAAAGCCTCGGCGAGTTCCAGCGCCGCCGTCAGCTCTACGAGCAGGGGGGCCTGAGCCGCGATGACCTGCTGCGCTTCCAGGCCACCTACGAGAACGACGAGCGGGCCGTCATCGCGGCCCGCCAGCGGCTGGCCCAGCGCCAGGTGCTGCAGAGCGACCTGATCGTGCGGGCCCCCTTCGCCGGCCGCATCACCAACCGCTATGCCGACCCCGGTTCGTTCGTCACCCCCACCACCGCCGCCTCGGCCACGGCGGGGGCCACCAGTTCCTCGATCGTCGAGCTCTCGAGCGGCCTGCTGGTCAAGGCACGGGTGCCCGAAAGCGACATCGGCCGCATCCGCCTGGGCCAGCAGGCGCGCGTGCGCGTCGATGCCTACCCCGACGACCGCTACCCGGCCGTGGTCGACCGCATCTCACCCCGGGCCGAGAAGACCAACAACGTCACCAGCGTCGAGGTGCGCCTGCGCCTGATCGATCCGCCCACCGACCGCCTCCGCATCGGCATGACCGCCGATGTCGACTTCGACGCGGGCCAGCTGCCGCCGAAGCCCGTGCTGCCGACGGTGGCCATCGTCACCGAGAACGGCCAGCCGGGGGTGCTGGTGCCGGGCAAGGGCGACCAGCCGACCTTCCGCCCGGTGACCCTCGGCAGCAGCAGCGGCCGCGACACCCAGGTGCTGAATGGGGTGAACGCCGGGGAGAGGGTGTTCCTCGAGCTGCCCCCCTGGGCTAAGAAACGGCGCGAGAGCTGAGCCAGGCCGCCGCCGCCGCCACGATCTGCGCACTGGCGGTGCCGTCGCCGAAGGGGTTGTGGGCCCTGGCCATGGCCTCATAGGCGCCGGCATCATCGAGCAGGCGGCCGGCCTCGCGGGCGATGGTCTCGGCCTCGGTGCCGATCAGCCGGGCGGTGCCGGCCTCCACGGCTTCGGGCCGCTCGGTGGTGCGGCGCAGCACCAGCACGGGCTTGCCGAGGGACGGCGCCTCCTCCTGCAGACCTCCCGAATCGGTCAGCAGCAGGGTGCAGCCGCGGATGGCCGCCACCAGCCGGTCGTAGTCGAGCGGCTCGGTGAGAAACACGCGCGGATGGTCGCCCAGCAGCTGCTGCAGCGGTTCGCGCACGGTGGGGTTGCGGTGCAGCGGCAACAGCAGGGCCGTGTCGGGATGGCGCTCGAGCAACGTCAGAAAGCCGCTGGCGATGGCCTGCAGCGGCGGACCCCAGTTCTCCCGCCGGTGCACCGTGGCCAGAATCACCCGCTGCCGTTCCCAGTCGAGCCCCGGCACGTCACACACCGGCGCCGCCGCCGCCATCTGCAGAAGCGCATCGATGACGGTGTTGCCGGTGATGTGGATCTCGCCCAGCACCCCCGAGGCGCGCAAGTTGGCCGCCGAGGTGGCCGTGGGGGCGAAGTGCAGCTGGGTGAGCTGCGAGATCAGCCGGCGGTTGGCCTCCTCCGGGAAGGGGTCGAACAGGTCGTCGGTGCGCAGGCCGGCCTCGACGTGGCCCACCGGAATGCGGTCATAGAAGGCGGCCAGGGCGGCCGCGAAGGCGGTGGTGGTGTCGCCCTGCACCAGCACCAGATCAGGGCGGTGGTCGGCGAATTCGAGCCGCAGCCCCTCCAGGGCCGCGCAGGTCACATGGGTGAGGGTCTGGCGGGGGGCCATCAGGGCCAGGTCGGTGTCGGCCTGCAGGCCGAACAGATCCATCACCTGGGCCACCATCTCGCGATGCTGGCCGGTGAGCACCACACGGGTGTCGAACAGGGGCGACGCCTGAAAGGCACGGATCACCGGTGCCATCTTGATCGCCTCCGGACGGGTGCCGAGCACCAGCGAGACACGGGGTTGCGGAGGCAAGACAACGGGGGCAGCCGGGGGGATCCTAGGGATGCCTGGGGTTCAGCCCCTCCGCCTGACTGCCATGGAGCTGCCGCCCCTGCCGCCCCCCGTGGCGGAGACCCCGACGCCACCCGTTGCGGAAACTCAGGCCCCGGCCCTGGGAAACCAGCCCGACAGCCTCGCCGCCATCGTCGACCTGGCCCGCCAGCAGAACTTCTCCGATGTGCACCTGGGGGTCGGCGAAGAGCCCCGCTTCCGCAGCCGCGGGGACATGGTCGGCACCGGCTGGCCCGTCACCACCGACGCGCAGTTCGAGCGCTGGGTGGGCGAGATCCTCGATGGCGAGGCCCGGCAGCGGTTCCATCACGAGAAGGAGTACGACGGGTCGTTCGCCTTCGAGCGGGTGCGGGTGCGCATCAACCTGCTCGAGAGCCTGCGGGGGCCGGCGATGGTGCTGCGCCTGATCCCCAGCACCATCGCCGGCCTGGAGGAACTGCATCTCCCGGCCGTGCTGCAGGACCTGGCGGCCCGCCCCAAGGGCCTGGTGCTGGTGACGGGCCCCACCGGTTCGGGCAAGAGCACCACCCTGGCGGCCATGATCGACTGGATCAACCGCACCATGGCCCGGCACATCCTCACGATCGAGGATCCGGTCGAGTTCGTGCACGAAAGCCGCCGCTCCCTGGTGCGCCAGCGGGAGGTGGGGCGCCACACCCTCGAATTTCACAACGCCCTGCGCGCCGCCCTGCGGGAAGACCCCGATGTGATCCTGATCGGCGAGATCCGCGACGGCGTCACCCTCACCACCGCCCTCGAGGCCTCCCAGACCGGCCACCTCGTCTTCGGCACCCTGCACACCAATTCGGCCGTGCGCACGGTGGAGCGGGTGCTGGGCATGGTGCCCCCCAGCGACCAGGAGAGTCTGCGGCGTTCACTGGCGGAATCGCTGCTGGGGGTGGTCGCCCAGGGCCTGATCAAGACGGCGGACGGCCGCCGCGCCGCCTTCCACGACATCCTGATCAACACCGAGGCCTGCCGCGACTACATCCAGCGTGGCGACCTCGATGCCGTCGAGGAAATCATGGAACGCAGCGGATTTGATGGCATGGTGACCGCCAACCAGTCGCTGCTGGCCCTCGTCGAAGGGGGCCGGGTCGAGGCCGAGCAGGCCCTGGCCCAGAGCCTGCGGCCGAACGAACTGGCCCAGGCCCTACGCGGACGCCAGTAGCCGCACGAGCACTAGCGACAGCAGGGCCATGGAGAGCCCGAGCATGGCGAGGCGTCCGTTCCAGATCTCGGCCTGGGGCGTGAAGCCGCGGCGCCAGCGGTTCAACTCCTGCCGGTCGTCAGACGCCACCGTCGCAGGGACCTCGGTGGTGGCGGTGCCGGCTTGCTCGCGGGGCATCGGAGGTCCCTTGGGTGTCGACAGGTTAGGCGGATTGAACGGTCAAAACGGTGCCGATCCGTACAGCCGCTCAGCCTGCTCAAGGGGCAGCCGCGGCGCCACCCCCAGGTCCAACGGCGAGCACTGGCCGGCCTGCAGCCGCCGGCAGGCCGCCAGGCCGATCATCGCCGCGTTGTCGGTGCAGAGGGCCGGTGGGGCCAGCCGCAGCTCCAGCCCGGCCTCGGCACAGGCCTGCTGCAGCCCGGCACGCAGGCAGCCATTGGCCGACACGCCCCCCACCACCACGAGACCGGCCAGGCCTCGGTCGACGGCACAGCGCACGCTGCGCCCCACCAGCACCCGGCAGACGGCCCCCTGGAACGACGCCGCCAGGTCGGCCACCGGCAGGGGCCCGCCGCTGGCCTCGAGCCGCTGCACCTCCCGCAGCACGGCGGTCTTGAGGCCGCTGAAACTGAAGGCCCAGGGATCGAAGCCGCCGCCCGGCCGACGGATGCGCCCCTCCGGAAACCGGAAGCGGCCGGGATCACCGCCCCGGGCGGCGAGCTCGACCGCCGGCCCCCCGGGGTAGCCCAGCCCCAGCAGACGGGCCACCTTGTCGAAGGCCTCGCCGGCGGCATCGTCGTGGGTTCCGGCGAGCCGCTCGTACCGATCGGGCGGCATCCGGGCGATCAGCTCGGTGTGGCCGCCCGAGACGAGCAGCACCAGCAGCGGTCCGGCGGCGTCGCCGCCATCCCCCAGGGCCGCGGCCAGGTGACCCTCGAGGTGGTGAATCCCCACGAAGGGAACCCCCGCCAACTGGGCGAGGGTGCGGCCGCTGATCGAACCCACCAGCAGCGCCCCCAGCAGGCCGGGGGTGACGGTGGCCGCCACGGCGTCGAGATCGGTGAGACCGCAGCCGGCCCCCTCCAGGGCCCGCTCGACCATCACCGGCAGCAGCTCGACGTGGCGCCGGGAGGCCAGCTCGGGCACCACCCCGCCCCAGCGGGCATGGTCCTGCACCTGCGACGCCACCTCGCTGCTGAGCACCCGCCCGTCGCGGACCACCGCAGCGGCGGTCTCGTCACAACTTGTTTCGAGGGCGAGAACCGTGGTCATGACACCTCTGGGCTGCCTCTACTGTCCGCACAGCGACCGCGGACCGGCCCAGCCCATCATGCGACGACTCTTCGCCGTTCTTCTTTCCGGCTTTCTTCTGTTCGGCTTCGCGCCGATGGCCCACGCCGACGTGGCGGGCCTGACGCCCTGCAGCGAGAGTGCGCGCTTCCAGCAGCGGGCCGCCACCGCCAAGACCGAGCAGGCCAAGGCCCGCTTCGAGCGTTACAGCCAGGCCGTCTGCGGTGCCGATGGCCTGCCCCACCTGATCGTGGATGGCCGCTGGAGCCACGCCGGCGATTTCACCATCCCCGGCATCATGTTCCTGTACATCGCCGGCACCATCGGCTGGGCCGGTCGCAGCTACCTGCAGGCGATCCGCGGCAAGGACGCCAACATGAAGGAGATCCAGATCGATCTGCCGCTGGCCTTCAAGGCCACCCTCGGCGCCGCCACCTGGCCCCTCGCGGCCTTCGCCGAGCTCAACGGCAAGAAGCTCACCGAACTCGACTCCCGCGTGACCGTGTCTCCCCGCTGAGACCGGCTGACGTCAACCTCGCCTTTCTGTACAACGCCATGAAGAAATTTCTCACCACCGCTCCGGTGTTCGCCGCCATCTGGTTCACGATCACTGCGGGAATCATGATCGAGTTCAATCGCTTCTTCCCTGACCTGCTGTTCCATCCCCTCTGAAGCGTTCAGAGACCTGGACGGGTCCTGGAAGCAAACCCCTGGAGGCCCCGGCCCCCAGGGGTTTTTTGTGTCTTTCTGTCGGGTCTGCGCTGGCGGAGAGGTCCCCCCATCAGGCGGTTCCGTCCGTGCGGCAGGCCCCCAGGCCCATCAGCTGCTCGAGTTCAGCCACAGCCTGGGGCAGCTCGTGGTTGACCACCACCGCATCGAACTCCGGTTCCGCCGTCAGTTCCTCTTCGGCCCGGGCCAGGCGTCGCACGATCGCCTCCTCGCTGTCGGTGCCACGGCCCCGGATACGGCGCTCCAGCTCCTCCAGCGACGGGGGCCGCACGAACACCTGAAAGGCCTCCGGGCAGTGCCGGCGCACCTGACGGGCGCCCTCCAGCTCGATCTCCAGCAGCACGGGGATGCCGCGGGCCAGCCGCTCCTCCACCGCCGCCCTGGGGGTGCCATAGCCATTGCCGGCGAACCGGGCCCACTCGAGCAGGCCGCCGCCCTCCACCAGGGCGTCGAAGCTGGCGGGGCTGTGGAAGAAGTAATGCACCCCCTCCTGCTCCCCCGGGCGCGGCGCGCGGGTGGTGGCCGACACCGACAGCCACAGCTGGGGGTGGCGCTGGCGCAGCAGCTGCACAAGGGTTCCCTTGCCGACACCACTGGGTCCCGTCAGCACGGTGAGGGGACGGGGCGTGGGGGTCGCAGCCATGGCAGCCCGGCGGTTGGGGCGACGCTAAGGCCCGGCAGCATGGGGGGCATGCAAGCCCAGGACACCACCACCCTGCGGGCCGTCGTGGCGGAACTGGCGCCCCTGCTGCTGCCCGCCCGCTTCGAGAAGGCCCAGCAACCCAGGCCCCAGGCCCTGCAGCTGGGCTTCAGGACCAGCGGCAGTCGCCTCTGGCTCGAGCTGAGCTGGCAGGCAGACGACGCCCGCTCCCACGCGATCCCCCCGCCGCCCCGCCAGGGGGAGGGCAGCACCCTGGCCCGCCAGCTGCAGCACGGCCTCAGCGGTCTGGCCCTGGTGAGCCTCGAGCAGCCCCCCTGGGAGCGGGTGCTGCGCTTCGGTTTCGCCCCACGGCCCGGTGAGCCGCTGCAGCGTCAGCTGCTGATCGAACTGATGGGTCGCCACAGCAACCTGTTCCTGCTCGACGAGCAGCAGCTGGTGATCGCCGCCGCCCGCCAGGTGCGCGGCCATCAGTCACGCTGGCGGCCGATCGGCACCGGCGATCCCTACAGCCCGCCCCCGGCCCTCGACGGCGCCATCCCCGATCTCCAGGAACCGCTGGCCCCCTGGCGCCAGCGGCTGAGCCTGCGGGCGGAACCCATCGGCCGGGCCCTGCAGCAGAGCTACCGGGGCCTGAGCCCCAGCCTGCGGGACCAGCTGCTCGAAACAGCCGGCCTCGGCCACAACCCAGCGCTGACCGAGCTGAACGACGACGACTGGAGCAGGCTGCACGTCAGCTGGCGGGCCTGGCTCGCGAGCCTGGAGCAACCCCCCGCCCCCCCGCTGCCCTGGCGCGACGGGTACCGCTGCTGGCGCCTGCCATCGGAGACCACCCCCTCCGAGCCCCCCGCCGCCGCCACTCCCCTGGCCCTGAACCTGGCCCTGGCGGAGCGCTACGAGCGACACCGGCGGCAGCGGGAGCTGCACCAGCGCTGGCACCGCCTCAGCCAGACCCTGGAGCGGCTGATCGAGCGCGAACGCCAGGAGCTGGAGCGGCAACGGCAGCTGCTCAGCCGCGCCGATGACGAGGCCCTGCTGCAGCGCCAGGCCGACCTGCTGCTCTGCCGGGAGGATGTGAACAGCCTCGGCCACCGGCAGCTGCAGCTCCACGACCCCGCCGGCGGTCCGCCGCTGACCGTCGATCTCGACCCGCGCCTGACCCTCGTGGCCCAGGCCCAGAAGCTGTATCAGCGGGCCCGCCGCTGGCGCCGCTCGGTGACGGCGGTGGGGGAACGGCTCGACCACCACCATCAGCGGCTGCAGCTGCTCGAAACCAGCCAGCTGCAGCAGCAGCTGGCCGATCCGGACGATCCCGAGGTGCTGGCGGCCCTCGAAGACGACCTGCGTCCCTTCACCGACCCCGACGGCGGTGACCGCCGCCGCGACCGCAGCCCCAGCGGTGAACCCCGTCCCCTGGCGCTCACCAGCCCCGGCGGGCTGCGGCTGCTGGTGGGGCGCAACCACCGTCAGAACGACTGGATCAGCTTCCGCCAGGCCCGCCGCGGCGACCTCTGGTTCCATGCCCAGGAACAGCCCGGCAGCCACGTGGTGCTCAAGGGATCCGAAGGCACACCGGAGGAGGCCGACCTGGCGGCGGCGGCCCACCTGGCCGCCCACTTCAGCCGCAGCCGCGGCAGCAGCCACGTTCCGGTGGTGATGGTGCCGGTGGAGCAGCTGCAGCGCATTCCGGGGGCCCCCGCCGGTCTGGTGCGCCATGGGGGGGGCCAGGTGCTGTGGGGGGAACCCGATCGGGCCCGCCCCCTGCTGCCTACCCTGGCCCCATGACCGCCCCCCCCGGCCTCGAACCCCTGCGCCGCGATCCCGGGAGCGAGTTCCCGGGCGAGGTCGAGATGACCTTCGTGGAACACCTCGAGGAACTGCGCTGGCGGCTTCTGCGCAGCCTCGCGGCGGTGGTCGTCGGCGCCGCCCTCGCCCTGGTGGAGGTGCGGCCGCTGGTGCGGCTGCTGGAGCTGCCGGCCCGGGGGATGCGCTTTCTGCAGCTGGCCCCGGGAGAATTTCTCCTCGTTTCCCTCAAGGTGGCCGGCTACGCCGGCCTGGTGCTGGCCCTGCCCTATGCCCTGTACGAGGTCCTGGCCTTCGTGCTGCCCGGCCTGACCCGGCGGGAACGGCGGCTGGTGGCGCCGGCGGTGGCGGCATCGGCGGCGCTGTTCTTTGCAGGCCTGGCCTTCGCCTGGTGGGCCCTGCTGCCGGCTGCCCTGCGCTTTCTGATCAGCTACGGCGCCGATGTGGTCGAACCGATCTGGTCGATCGAGCGCTACCTCGACTTCGTTCTTTTGCTGATGGTCGCCACGGGTCTGGCCTTCCAGCTGCCTGTGCTGCTGCTGCTGCTGGGGCTGCTCGGCCTGGTGACCGCCCCGGTGCTGCTGGCGGCCTGGCGCCCGGTGGTGCTGGCGGCCGCGGTCGCCGCCGCCGTGCTCACCCCCTCCACCGATCCGCTGACGATGCTGCTGCTGGCGGGGGCGATCACGCTGCTCTACGGCGTGGGGGTGGGCCTGGTGGCCCTCACAGCAGGAATTCGCTCTGCCGACCCAGGTCAGGCAGGGGCAGGCTGAGGGCCTTGCCCAGCCGTGGCCTGTCCGGCGTCTCCTGGAGCCAGCGACGCACCAGGCCCCCCACCCCCAGCCCGTTGAGCTGCTCCACCACCTCCTCCAGCTGCAGCCGGTAGTCGTCGGCGCTCAGCGGGAACGACTGCTGCTCGAGGTAGGCCCACATGACCTGGAAGTAAAGCCTGCCGCCCCGGCGCTGCAGCCGCAGGTCGTACGACGCCCCCCAGCGGGCCCGCAGCAGGGCCAGCACCTCCTCGGAGGCAAGGGGACGGTCCTCGGTCTCGGGGGGCATCACCGGGCGGGGCCAGACGGCCGTAAGCATGACGGGTCGACGGCAGAGTCCAGTCGTCGCAAAGCGTCACGGCGGGGGATAGGTTCATAATGGGCGGCACTCGCGGCGGTGTGCCTCCCCCATGACCCAGCTTTCGGCGAAGGACGTGCCCGGCATGGGCCGTCGGCAGTTCATGAACCTGCTGACCTTCGGCTCGGTAACCGGCGTGGCGCTGGGGGCCCTCTACCCCGTGGTCAACTACTTCATCCCGCCGAAGGCCGGTGGTGGCGGGGGCGGCACCACCGCCAAGGACGAACTGGGCAACACGGTCACGGCCACCGGCTGGCTGGCCTCCCACAAGGAAGGTGACCGCAGCCTGGTGCAGGGCCTCAAGGGTGACCCCACCTACCTGATCGTCGAGGGTCCCGAGGCCATCGGCGCCTACGGCATCAACGCCATCTGCACCCACCTGGGCTGCGTGGTGCCCTGGAACAGCGGTGCCAACAAGTTCATGTGCCCCTGCCACGGCAGCCAGTACGACGCCACCGGCAAGGTGGTGCGGGGCCCCGCTCCCCTCTCCCTGGCCCTGGCCCATGTGACCGTCGACAACGACACGGTCTTCGTGAGCCAGTGGACCGAGACCGACTTCCGCACCGGTGACAAGCCCTGGTGGTCCTGAGGCCCCCGGCCGTTCTTCCGTCCCCTTCCGTCCTGTCCTGCAGCCCTCCCCTGTTCCGATGCGTCGCCCCCTCTCCCTGCTGCTGAGCGGTCTCCTGCTGGCCGCCGTTCTGCTGCTCCAACCCCGGGCCAGCTGGGCCTATCCCTTCTGGGCCCAGCAGAACTACGCCAGCCCCCGCGAAGCCACAGGCAAGATCGTCTGCGCCAACTGCCACCTGGCCAAGAAGCTGACCCAGGTGGAGGTGCCCCAGGCCGTGATGCCCGACACCGTGTTCAAGGCCGTCGTGAAGATTCCCTACGACACGGCCGTCCAGCAGGTGCAGGCTGACGGCAGCCGCGCCGGTCTGAACGTGGGCGCGGTGGTGATGCTGCCCGACGGCTTCCGCCTGGCTCCCGATGACCGCATCCCCGAAGAGATCAAGGAAGAGACCAAGGGCATCTATTACACCCAGTACAGCGACGACCAGCCGAACATCCTGCTGGTGGGTCCCATCCCCGGTGATCAGCACCAGGAGATCGTCTTCCCGATCCTTTCCCCCGATCCCGCCACCGACAGCTCGATCCACTTCGGCAAGTACCAGCTGCACATCGGCGGCAACCGCGGACGGGGCCAGGTGTACCCCACCGGTGAAAAGAGCAACAACGGCGTCTTCACCGCCTCGGCAGCCGGCAAGGTGACCGCCATCGACGCCGACGACAAGGGCGGTTCCACCGTCACCCTGGCCACCACCGACGGCAGCAGCGTCAGCGAAGCGATCCCTGCCGGTCCGTCCCTGGTGGTGGCCGTGGGCGACACCGTCGCCGCCGGTGCCCCCCTCACCGACGACCCCAACGTGGGCGGTTTCGGTCAGACCGATGCCGAGGTGGTGCTGCAGAACCCCGTGCGCATCGTTGGCCTGCTCGCCTTCCTGGCGGCCGTGGCCATCGCCCAGATCATGCTCGTGCTGAAGAAGAAGCAGTTCGAGAAGGTCCAGGCCGCCCAGGGGCTCTGATCCTTCATGGCTCTGCTGCCCCCCGTCCTCGGGTTCGAGTTCCGTTCGCCCGGCCCCATGCTCATCGAGCTGGGGCCCCTGGCGATCCGCTGGTATGGCCTGCTCATTGCCCTGGCGGTGCTGCTGGGCCTGGTCATCTCGAGCCGCCTGGCCCGCCGCCGGGGCTTCGAGAACGGACTGATCGCCGATCTGCTGCCCCTGCTGGTGCTGGCCGCCGTGGTGGGCGCCAGGATCTATTACGTGTTGTTCGAATGGCGCCAGTACCGCCTCAACTGGCTTGAGGCGCTGCAGATCTGGCGGGGGGGCATCGCCATCCATGGCGCCCTGATCGGTGGTGTGCTCGCCGTGATCGGCTTCTGCCGCTGGCGGCGGCTCTCCTTCTGGTCCCTGATGGACGTGCTGGTGCCCTCGGTGGCCCTGGGCCAGGCCATCGGCCGCTGGGGCAACTTCTTCAACTCCGAGGCCTTCGGCCTTCCCACCAACCTGCCCTGGAAGCTCTGGATCCCAGTGGCCAGCCGTCCCAGCGGCTACCTCGGCAACTTGTGGTTCCATCCGACCTTTCTCTACGAGTCGCTCTGGGACCTGGGCCTGTTCGTGATCCTGCTGGTGCTGGTGCTGCGGCGCCGGGCTGATGGCCAGCCCTGGTTGCCCAACGGCGCCGTCACCTGCGTCTATGCCCTGGTGTACAGCCTCGGGCGTTTCTGGATCGAGGCCCTCAGGCTCGACCCCCTCTGCCTCTGGGGTGCCCTTGAGGATGGCAACTGCCTGCGGATGGCCCAGGTGATGAGCCTGCTGCTGGCCCTCGCCGGTGCTGCAGGTCTGGTCTGGCTGCTGGCCCTGCAGCGGCCCCTGCCCGAACCCGGGCGACCCCAGGCCTGAGCGGATGAGCGAGCCCCAGCCATTGGTGCAGATCGTCGGGGCCGGTCCGGGTTCCCCCGACCTGCTCAGCCTGCGGGCCCTGCGGGCCATCGAGGCTGCCGAACTGCTGATCTGGGCCGATTCCCTGGTGGCGCCCGAGATCGCCGCCCTGGCGCCTGACGGGTGTGAACGCCTGCGCAGCGGCAACCTCACCCTCGAACAGGTGGTGGCCGCGATGGTCGACGGCGTGGGCCGGGGCCTGCGGGTCGTGCGCCTGCACGACGGGGATCCCTGTCTCTACGGAGCGCTGCAGGAACAGATCTGCGGCCTGGCCGAGGCCGGCATCGGCGTCGAGGTCGTGCCTGGCATCAGCGCCTACCAGGCCACCGCCGCGGCCCTCGGGGCTGAACTCACCATCCCCGGCCTGGTGCAGACCATCGTGCTCAGCCGCGCCGGTGGGCGCACGGGCACCCCTGATCGCGAATCGCTCGAGCGGCTGGCAGCCCTGCAGGCCAGCCTCTGCCTTTACCTGAGTGCCCGCCACGTGGACGAGGTCCAGGAGGTGCTGCTGCGCCACTATCCCGCCGACACCCCTGTGGCCGTGGGCTACCGGGTGAGCTGGCCCGACCAGAGGCTCGAGCTCGTGCCCCTGGCCGACCTGGCCCGGCACAGCCGCTCCGCCGGTCTCGAGCGCACGACCCTCTACATCGTCAGCCCGGCGCTGGCGGCCTCCGGCGCCAGCCGCTCACGCCTCTACAGCCCTGACCACGACCACCTGTTCAGGCCCCGTGCAACTCGGCCTGCAGACGGTCGTCCCTGAAGCCGCACCCCAGCCGCGCCACGATCGCCCGCAGGTCGACCTCGGCATTCCCCAGGCAGTCGGTACCCCCCGGTGAGGGGGTCACGTTGAACGTGATCGGTCCATCGGTGGCGATGCGCGCTTCGCCCAACAGCAGGCGGCGCTGCTCCCGGTCGATCAGCTGGGGCCGCACGCCGCCGAAACCATGGGCCACCTCAAGGTCGTTGAGCCGGGCCGCCGGAACGATGCGCCGCAGATCCTGCAGGAACAGCCAGCGCCGCAGAAAAGGCACCTCAAAGAGCAGGTTGCGGATGATGTAGTTGCGGATGTCGGCCACCCGGAACAGCTGCCAGAACACCGCCAGCACGGCCCCGTCGAGCCGCAGCACCCGCAGAAATTCCCAGAAACTGGCGGGCCGGTAACGCTCGAGCAGGGGCAGCAGCAGGGCCGTGGGGCCGAAGCGGGTCTTGCCCGGCACGAGCACGTCGGGATCGCCGTGGATCGCCGCAAAGGGCAGACGGTCGTTCTGGACGGTGTACACCTTGCCCCGCAGCACCTCGGGCAGGAAATAGAAGCTGCCGGCCACCGGCAGACACGAGTACTGGAGGCCGTAGCCCATGGCCTGGGCCAGCAGCAGGCTGTGGGCCCCGGCGCTCACAACCACATACCGCGCCTCGATGGTGCCTGTGCCGGTGTCAACGTGGACACGGTCGCCGACACGGTGGAGGGTCCTGACCCGGCAACCGAGCCGCAGGTCAAGGTGGCGCTGATGGCCGGCCGCCGCGTCCTCGGCGAGGGCGCAGCGGGCCTGGTCCACGAACGACTCCGCCAGGGCGCCGTAGTCCACAGCCGCCGGGCTTTCGGGAATGCCGATGGCGGCGATCGCCTCCTGCCGCGGTCCGCCATCGGCCGCTGTGGCCACCGCCGGCTCCCAGCTGGCGATGGCAGGCGCATCCAGCCACTGCATGGCCGGAAAATGGGGTGAAAAGGTCTCGAACCGCTGCCGCAGGGCCGCGCACTGGTCTTCACCGATGCCCAGGACCATCTTCTGGCAGGGCACGATCACGCGCCGCCGCTCGCCTGGCTCGAGCAGCTGCCCATAGTGGACGAGCATGTCGGCCCTGCGCTTCACCTGCAGGGCCTTCTCGAGGGTGTAGTTGGTCTCGATGTCGCCGCAATGGATCGTCTGGCTGTTGTTGCTGGCGCGGGAATTGATGGCCGCCAGCGTCTCCTCCTTGTCGATCAGCGCCAGCGACCCCAGATCGGTGTAGCGCGCCAGGCAGAACAGCAGGGCGGTGCCGGTCACCCCACCGCCCACGATCAACACGTCCACCTGGACAGCGGGTTCAGCCAAGGACACCTGCAGGACTCAGCCCCCCATCATCGCCCGCCTGCCCCGCCCATGGGGACCTGGGCCGCCACCATGTATGCTGAGCAGACCGGGCGATTAGCACAGCGGTAGCGCACTTCCTTCACACGGAAGGGGTCACTGGTTCGAATCCAGTATCGCCCATCTGAATGATTCACCCTACTGAATCAAACGGGGTGAATCAAACTGTCTGCATCAGTCTGCGTGCATCAAACAGCGCAGTGTTGCATCTCTCCCACAGAAGAATCCCCTAACCTGCGGCGATCGTCCGATCGGCCCGAGCCGGCTTGCCCCCTTGAGCGACCCCTCCGCCACCGGTGCCGCCTCCGGCCTCGGCCAGCGCCTGCGCCAGGCGCGCCTTGAGCGGGGTCTGTCCACCTCCGATCTGGCGGCTCGGCTGCACATGCGGCCTGAGCAGATCGATGTTCTCGAAGCTGGTCTCACGGAGCGGTGGCCCGAGCGGGCGTTCGCCATCGCCCAGGTGCGGCGGCTGGCCACGGCCGTGGGCCTCGATGCCGAATCCGTGGTGGCCGACGTGCGTCCGATCCTTGATCAGCTGCAGACCCCCAGTGCCGCCGCCACGGCGGTGATGCGGGCCTCGGCGGGCCGCAGCATCGCCACCCCCTCTCCGCGGTCGCGGGTGTTCCGTTCCACCCCACCGCCCCGGCGACAGGGCACCCCGCCCTCCCGGCCCCAGGCCATCCCACGGCTCACCTGGGTGCTGCTTCCCCTGCTGCTGCTGGGGGTGGGCGCCGTCGCGGTCGCCAGCCTCCAGAGCCACCGCCGGCCATCGCCGGCCACCGCCGCCGCCGTCCGCCCCGCGGCTCCCCGGCGGGCGCCGGCGACGGCACCTGTGCTGGAGGTGAGCAGCGGCGAACCCGCCTGGCTGACGGTCCGGGCGGTGGGGGCCGACACCGTCATTTTCGACGGCACCTTCCAGGGCCGGCGCACCTTCCCCCTCGGCCCGCGGGGGCTTGAGCTGCGCTCTGGCCGGCCAGACCTGGTGCTGGTCCGCCAGGGCGACCGACCGGCCCGGCCCCTGGGCCCCATCGACCGGATCACCTGGGTGGCCTTCAGGCCGGCAGGGGCTCCCTGACGAGGGAGGCCTTCAGCACGACGCCGGCGGCATCCCGCAGCACCGGGCCACAGGTGTCGAGGCTCCAGAGCTCGAGGCCCAGGTCATCGTCGGAGTCGACGGGCTGAAGCTCCAGCAGCAACTCCCCTTCGGCGAACGTCGCCCGCAGGGCGGCGATCGTGTGCTGCGGCCGACGGTCGATGGCCACGGCGAGCCGCAGCAGCAGTGACAGGCGTTCCACCAGACGCTTCTGGTCGCGGTCCAGCAGGATCCAGCTCTCGTGCCGTTTCTTCGGCAGGCTGCGGCGGTGGTAGCGGGCCAGGGACGCGATCAGCAGCTGTTCCGACTGGGAGTAACCCAGCAGCTCTCCATTCCGGATCAGATACCAGGCGTGCTTGTGGTAGCCGCTCATGTTGATGTGCAGCCCGCAGCGATGCAGCAGGGCCGCCGCCCACAACAACTCACGGGCCTCGGCCGGCGCCTGGTGGAAGGAGCCACGGGTCTGATCGAAAAGAGCCAGGGCGTGGCCGGCGATGCGCTCGCTGCGCGGAATGTCGACGGCGAACTTGTGGGCCTGATGCAGCACCGTGCGCCGGCGGATCTCGCTCTGATACGCGAACCGGTCGACGATCAGGCCGTTGCGCAGCATCCAGTCAACGATCAGCCCCTCCCGCAGGGCCCGCTCGCTGACGGTGAACGACGCCGCCCCCAGCTGCTGCATCGCCGCCTGCAGCACCAGCAGACCGGGCACGAGGATCTCGGAACGGCGGTCGTTGATGCCCGGCAGCGCCCGGCGCTGGGCCGGCGTCAGGGGCAGCAGCCGCTCGATCAGGTCGTCGAGCTGCTGGCGGGTGACGACACGCCCATGCAGCCGGTCCCCCACGGGCAGGGGGCGCTTGTCCTTGTCGCCACGGCCCTCGGGTCGGCTGTCGCCTTCGCCGCGGGCCTCGGCCGCCAGCAGGGCTGCCGCCGCCAGGGCGGTGCCGCTGGTGGCGACCATCAGCGGTTCCTCCCCCGGCAGCAGCCGCCGTTGCACCTTGTCGACCGCCGGCTCGAGGGAGCCGAGGATGAAGGCCCGCAGAAACTCCACCCGCTGGCGCGGCAGCGGGTCGGTACGCACGAAGTCACGCTGCAGCCGCACGGCGCCGACCCGGGTGCTGGTGAGCGCCCGGGCCTCGCGGGCATCCGCCAGGATCAGTTCGGTCGAGCCGCCGCCGATGTCGAGGATCGTGTGGGGCCGGTCCCCGAAGTCCATGCCCGACAGCACCCCGAGGTAGATCAGCCGGGCCTCTTCGGGGCCACTGATCACCTCCACCGCCAGGGAGAGCTCCTCCCGCAGGCTGGCCAGGAAGGCCAGACCATTGGGAGCCTCCCGCATGGCGCTGGTGGCCACGGCCACGATCTGCTCGACGCCATGGCTGCGGGCCAGTTCGCAGCAGTGGCGCAGCACCAGCCGGGTGCGGGCCATCGCCTCGGCGCTGAGGTCGCCGGTGTCGGAATCGCGCTCCCCCAGACGGGTGGTGGCCTTCTCGGCCAGCAGCACCGAGAAGCTGCGCAGGTCTGGATCGATCGCGGCGATCAGCAGATGGGTGGAATTGGTGCCGATGTCGATGGCCGCCAACCGCCGCAGGCCGTCGCGGCCCGGCGGCCGGATCGCCGGGATCTCCACCTCGAGATCGATCGATCCCTGCGGTTCAGAGCTCTGCACGACATCCGGGATGGCCGTGGCACACTCTCGCATCGAGCCCCCGGCAGCATGCCTCCAGCCCCGTTGACCCCGGCAGCGGCCCGTCCCTGGACCCCCTGGTTGCAGCTGCTGCGCTGGGACCGGCCCACCGGCCGGCTGATCCTGCTGCTGCCCGCCGGCTGGAGCCTCTGGCTGGCCGATGCCACCCCGCCGGCGACGCTGGTGGGCCTGATCCTGCTGGGCGGTCTCGCCGTCAGCGGGGCCGGCTGCATCGCCAATGACCTCTGGGATCGCCGCATCGACGCGGCGGTGCAACGGACCCGCGACCGCCCCCTGGCCCGCGGGGCGATCGCCCCGGGCCCCGCCGCGGCCCTGCTGCTGATCTGCCTGCTGCTGGCCCTGCTGGTGGTGCTCGCCCTGCCCGCCGAGGGACGCCCCCTCAGCCTCGGTCTGGCCTTGCTGACCCTGCCGCCGGTGCTGCTCTACCCCTCGGCCAAACGCTGGTGCCCCCTGCCCCAGCTGGTGCTGTCCCTCTGCTGGGGATTCGCCGTGCTCATCCCCTGGGCCGCCCTGCGCGGTGACCTGGCGGGGGGCTGGCCCCTGATCGGCTGCTGGGGGGCCACGCTGCTCTGGACCTTCGGGTTCGACACCGTCTACGCCATGGCCGACCGGGAGGATGACCGGCGCCTGGGCGTGCGCAGCAGTGCCCTCACCCTCGGCCCGCGGGTGGTGCCGGTGGTGGCCATCACCTACGCCCTGGCCTGGCTGCTGCTGCTGTCGGCCGCCTGGAGCGCCGGTGTGGGGATCGCCTTCTGGCCGGTGGCGCTGGTGGCGGGGGTCGCCCTGGGGCGCGAGACCCTGCTGCTGGCGCGGCAGGAGACGGCCGGCCGGCCGCTGGTGGCCCGTCATTTCAGCCGCCAGGTGCGCATCGGCGCCCTGCTGCTGCTGGCCCTGATCCTCGGGAGGGTCAGCGGATGAGCGTCGCCCTCGGCCCCTGGCCGGCCCCGTTGCAGCCGGGGGACCGGGTACGCCTGGTGGCCGCCAGTTCCGCCCTCGCCGACGACCAGCGGCTGCAGGCCGGGATCGAGCTGCTGCGGTCGTGGGGCCTGGAGGTGGACCAGCCCTTCGCCGCCGATCGGCGCTGGGGCTACCTGGCCGGCCGCGACGAGGAGCGGCTGGCCGACTGCGACGCGGCTCCCCTGCTGGCCTGCGTGCGGGGGGGCTGGGGGGCGGCCCGCCTGCTCGAACGGGGCTGGTCACCGCCCCCGGGGATGCTGCTCGGCTTCTCCGACGTGACCAGCCTGCTCTGGGCGATGCAGGCCGCCGGCCACGGCGGGGCGATCCATGGGCCCCTGGTCACGACCCTCGCCAACGAACCCGACTGGAGCCGCGAACGCCTGCGGCGGCTGCTGTTCGGTGAACCCCTGCCGCCGCTGTCGGGGACGCCCTGGCGGCCCGGGGTGGCCGAAGGGCCGCTGCTGGTGGCCAACCTGACGGTGGCGACCCATCTGCTGGGCACCGCCTGGTGCCCGCGGCTGAAGGGGGCGGTGCTGCTGCTCGAGGACGTGGGCGAAGCGCCTTACCGCATCGACCGGATGCTGACCCACTGGCGCCTGGCCGGGGGGTTGCAGCAGCTGGCGGGGCTGGCCTTCGGCAGCTTCGAGGGCTGCAGCCCCGCCGCCGATGACGACCGCCCGGGTTTCACGCTTGAGGAGGTGCTGCGGGACCGGGTGGCCGACCTGGGCATCCCTGTGCTGGCCGATCTGCCGGTGGGCCACGGGGCCGTCAATGCGGCCCTCCCCCTCGGGGTGCCCTGCCGTCTCGACGGCCACCGCGGGCTGCTGGAGCTGCTGCCCGCCTAACCCGCGGCCCCCTGCCGGCGCCGCAGCAACGCCGCGGCCAGTTCAAGGTCGAGGGGAGCCGTGACCTTGAGGTTGCCAGGACCGGCATCCAGCACCTGCACAGGCAGACCCAGCCGCTCGAACAGGGCCGCATCGTCGGTGACCTCCCAGCCGGCCTCCCGGGCCTGGGCGTGGGCCCGCCGCAGCTCAGCGACCGGGAACCCCTGGGGGGTCTGGGCCGCCCAGAGACTGGCGCGGTCAGGGGTGGCACGGATGCGTCCGTCGCCGTCCACCTGCTTGATCGTGTCGGTGACGGGGGTGGCGGCGATCAGGGCCACCCCATCGCGGCGAAGGGTGGCGGCACAGCGTTCGAAGAGGTCACTGCCGGCCAGGCAGCGAGCGCCGTCGTGGATCAGCACCTGGTCAGCGGCGGCGGGCAGGGCCTCGAGCCCCCGGGCCACCGATTCCTGGCGGGTGTCGCCCCCTTGGATCCAGACCACCGGCACCCGGGGCTGCAGCGGTTCGAGCAGCGCCAGGATGTCGGCCCGGTCGACCTCCTGGCCCACCAGCCCCAGCCAGGCCAGGGAGGGGGCCCCCAGGGCGGCTTCGAGGGTCCAGGCCAGCAGCGGCCGTCCCGCCAGGGGAAGCAGCAGCTTGTTGCGGTCGTGGCCCATGCGGCGGCCGCGACCTGCGGCAACGATCAGCAGATACAAGCGCGTCCGGTCCCGATCCATACAATCTGACCATCACGGCCCCATCACCATGCGCCTCCTGTTGCTGAGCCCGGGTGGCCCCCAGGAGCAGCTGGCGTTCGTGCCGGCGGCGGCCACCGCCGCCAGCCGGCTGGCCACCAGCCTGCAGGTGGCCTGTGCCCCAGCCGCGGCGGCGGTCTGGGGCCTGCTGCCGGCGGTCGAGAAGGTGCTGCCCTTCGACTTCGACGGCCGCCCGAGCCTGGCGGACTGGACCAACCTGCTCGGGGCGGTGCGGGAGCCCGATTTCCAGGCCTGCCTCAACCTCGCCAGCGGCTGGCGGCTCGATCTGCTGCTCAGCCTCAGCCACATCCCCGTGCGGTTGGCCCGGGGGGGCTGGTCGGCCACCAGCCGGGTCAGCGCCGACGCCGACCCCGACGCCCTGCTGGCGGCCCTCGGCCTCGACCCGGTGCCCGCCGACTTCCGGCTGACCCTGCCCGCCGAAGCCCTGGCCAAGGCCGTCGCCCAGCAGCCCGCCGGCGCTGGACCGCTGCTGGTGCTCAGCGCCGATGGCGCCGCCCTCGAACCGTCCCTGCGCCAGCGGCTGCCCGAGGTGCGCATGGAACGGCTGCGCCCCGGGTCGCCCCTGGCCCAGGCCGCCCAGCTGGCCAGTGCCGACGTGCTGGTGAGCGGGGATCCCTGGGCCAGCGGGCTGGCCGGCCTGACGGGGGTGACCCACGTGGCGGTGGCCCCAGGCGATGGACCCGATGCCGTGCTGCAGGCCCTGGGGCTGCCATGAGCCGATGCAGCCCAACCTTCGGCGTCGCATTCCCCGTTCGGCCCAGGGACTGGTGCGGACACCGCTCGCCC
The DNA here is from genome assembly GCA_903871775.1 of uncultured cyanobacterium. GTDB lineage: Bacteria > Cyanobacteriota > Cyanobacteriia > PCC-6307 > Cyanobiaceae > CAIQIA01. The sequence continues at coordinate 78,760 of CAIQIA010000006.1, read as the reverse complement.
AGCTGCTGGTGCTCATCAACGCGGCAGCCCTCGGTTACCGCCTCACGGAGAGGTGGGACTGGGGCGACTGCTACTGGCAGGTGGCCATCACCCTCACCACCGTCGGCTACGGGGATCAGCTGGTCGAAACCAGCGGGGGCCGCTGGGTCACGGTGCTGCTGCTGCTGGGGGGCCTGGTGGTGGTCCAGCAGACCCTGCAGTGGCTGCTCACCCTTGAGGAGACGGGCTACTTCCAGCGTCGCCGCCGCCGCCGCCGCCTGCGGGAGCTGAGTCGCATGCGTGACCACGTCATCGTCTGCGGCTACGGACGCATCGGCCGCGAGATCGCCGAACAGCTCAGCCAGCAGCGCATTCCGATGCTGGTGCTCGAGACCGATCCAGAACGGGTGGAGGCCGCACGGGAGCGGAACATCGAAGTGCAGCTGGCCGATGCCACCCTCGACGAGACCCTCGAAGAGGCGGGGGTGCACCGCTGCCGGGCCCTGGTGGCGGCCCTGCCCAGCAATGCCGCCAACCTCTATGTGGTGCTGAGCGCCCGGGGCCTCAGCCCCCGCTGCCGGCTGATCGCCCGGGCCGACAGCAGCGAGGCGGAACGCAAGCTGCGCCAGGCCGGTGCCGACGCGGTGGTGTCTCCCTACATCGCCGGCGGCCGGATCATGGCCGCCACCGCCCTGCGGCCGCTGGCGCTCAACTTCATGGACCTGCTGGCGGGGTCCGACTGCGAGGTCGACGAATTCCAGCTCAGCAGCCAGCCCGACCGGATGGGGCAGCTCGAAGGGCGCAGCCTGGCCGAGCTGGCCCTGGGCCGCCGCAGCGGTGCCACCGTGCTGGCCATCCTCACGCCGAAGAGCGACGTCTGGAACCCCTACGGCAGCGGCCGCACGGAGCTGCAGGCCAACCCCGGGGGCGATGTGCTGCTCCATGCCGGCCAGCGGCTGGTGGTGATGGGCAGCAGCAACCAGCTGCAGGCCTTTGCCCGGCTCCTCGGCCCGGCCCTGGAGAGCGCCGAGAGCGTGCAGCCCTGAGGGGCGTCCGGAGGCCCCGTACGATCCCCGCAGCTTCCGCGACGCCCATGACCGCCACCGCCCCCCTGGCCGGCCGCACGGCCCTGGTGACAGGGGCCAGCCGGGGCATCGGCCGTGCCGTCGCCCTCGAGCTGGCCAGCAGCGGCGCCACGGTGGTGGTGAACTACGCCAGCTCCGCCGCCGCCGCCGAGGCCGTGGTGGCCGAGATCGCCGCCGCCGGTGGCCAGGCCTACGCCCTCCAGGCCGACGTGAGCCAGGAGGAGCAGGTGGACGGGCTCGTGACGGCGGTGCTGGAGCGCAGCGGCAGCATCGACGTGCTGATCAACAACGCCGGCATCACCCGCGACGGCCTGCTGATGCGCCTGAAGACGGAAGACTGGCGCGCCGTGCTCGACCTGAACCTGACCGGCGTGTTCCTCTGCACCCGTGCCGTGACACGGCCGATGCTGAAGCAGAAACGCGGTCGCATCGTGAACATCACCTCGGTGGTGGGCCTCACCGGCAATGCCGGCCAGACCAACTACGCCGCCGCCAAGGCGGGGGTCGTCGGCTTCACCCTCAGCACCGCCCGGGAACTCGCCAGCCGCGGCATCACGGTCAACGCCGTCGCCCCGGGCTTCATCGCCACCGACATGACGAGCCACCTCAACGCCGAGGGGCTGCTCAACGCCATTCCCCTGGGGCGTTACGGCGAGCCGGCGGAGGTGGCCGGGGCGGTGCGGTTCCTGGCGGCCGATCCGGCGGCGGCCTACATCACCGGTCAGGTGCTGCAGGTGGATGGGGGGATGGTGATGGGGTGACGGTCGCCAGCTCCTGCCGCAGCAGGCGGATGCGCTGCAGCAGCCGCAACCGGCGCCCCCGGGCCGTGAGGGTCAGGTAGAGGCGCAGGGGCACATAGATCAGGGCCATGGCCACACCCATCGCCATCACGATCAGGAAGGCCATGGCGGCGGGGGCTCTGCGACGTGCTCAGACCTTACCGACCGACTGCGGGAATCGTCTGCCGCTTGCGGGGATCGTCTGCCGCTTGCGGAAATTGTCAGGTGCCCTTCAACAACCTGGCGTGGATCTGGCACACGCGCACGGCCTCCTGGGGGGGGCGGGTGCACAGGCGTCCCAGCTCGCGGTTCAGCGCCTGAAGATCGGTGAGATCGACAGCCGAGATCGAGAACCCGGTGATCCCCGCGAAAACCAGTCTCAGAACCGGCGTCATAGCCCGGCCCCCCAGGGTGGATCTCATCAGTCTCGCGCCTGGGGGCGAACCGGTCAGGCACCCTTCACAGGTCTTTTTTTAAGTCGAGGAGAGGCAATCGACGTAGGCGGCCACCTGCAGATCGATGCCGGTGATGGCAGTGCCCACCACCACCGCATCCGCGCCCGCCTCAAGGGCCTCGCGGGCGGTCTGCGCTGAGGCGATGCCCCCTTCGGCGATCAGGCTCACCCCGGGGGGCAGCTGCTGCCGCAGGGGGGCCAGCAGGTGCAGGCCCGGCGGGCGCCGGTCTGCCGTCGCCTCGGTGTAGCCGTAGAGGGTGGTGCCCACCCAGTCGCACCCCAGGTCCGCCGCCGCCAGCCCCGCATCAATGCCATCGACATCGGCCATCAGCACAGCCCCCAGCTCCTCGCGGGCGCGGCGGATCAGATCGGCCAGCCCCTGCCCCCCGGGCCGGTGGCGATCGGTGGCATCCAGGGCCACGACGTCGGCCCCGGCGGCCCATACCTGACGGATCTCGTCCCAGCCCGGCGTGATGTACACCGGGCTGTCGTCGTAGGTGCGCTTCCACAGACCGATGATCAGCGCATCGGGACAGCGGCGGCGCACCGCACCGATGTGCTCCGGGCTTTCAAGCCGCACGCCGCTGGCGCCGCGGCGCAGGCTGGCCTCGGCCATGGCGGCGATCACGGCAGGATCCCGCAGCGGTGACCCCTCCGGGGCCTGCACCGACACGATCAGTCCGGCGGGGCGGGGCGGGGTCGGGGTCATGCGGCCTGGTCGTGGGCGGGCAGCAGCCATTCGGACGGCAGCCAGCGGCGCAGCACCTGGGCACGGCGACGGCTCTGGGGCGGTTCGGCGGGCACCGGCGCCGTCATCGGGACCGGTGCCGGCGCCGTCACCTGAACCTGAGGGGGCACCTGGACGGGCACTGGCACCGCGGGCTCGGGCCGGTGCAGCAGGCAGTCGTTCCAGAAAGCAAGCGCTTCGCGGTCATCGATGCTCGCCATCAGGGCCGAAAGCACCGCGGGTCCCCGGCGGTGCACGAGCCGGCTGCTCAGGTCCCTGAGGCCCTCCGCGTCCCGGCGGTCGAGGGCGGCGCGCAGCTCGCCCAGGCGTCGGCGGGCATCGGGATCAAGGATGGGGGGGAGAATGGCCACGGCTTCAGCTCAGCTTCCGGTCCAGGAGGGGCCGGATGGACAGGAACAGACCCAGGGAGAGGAGAGCCAGCACCAGCAGGCACTGGCCGGCCGTGAGGCTGCCGTAGGGGGCCTCCAGCACCACCTGATCGAGACGGAAGGGCCCGTAATAGGCGGCGCGGATCGGTTCTATGGCGAAGGTAAGGGGATTCAGGGCCGCAAGCCAGCCCAGCCAGCCGGGCATGAAGGCGATCGGCGCCAGGGCCGTGCTGGCGAACAGCAGGGGCAGGTTGACCACGAAGATGACCGCGATCAGTTCGATGTGGCCTGGCAGGGCGAAGGCCAGGCCGAGGCTGAGGGCGGTCACGGCCGCCAGCAGCAGCAGCAGGGTCACCAGCACGAGCAGCAGGCCCAGGGGGCCGGGCCAGCCGTAGCCGAGGGCCCGGGCCGCCAGCATGATCGCCAGGGTCTGCACCAGGCTGAGGCTGGTGATGTACAGCACGGTGGCCAGCACGATCGAGGTGCGTGATCGCAGCGGCGCCACCAGCAGACGGTTCAGAAAGCCGAATTCACGGTCGAACATCACCGGCAGCCCGGCGTTGAGTGCGGCACTGAAGGCCGTGAAGACGATCACGCCGGCCCCCAGAAAACGGCCGTAGCTCACCCCACCGGGGAGCAGGCCCGCCGGAGCCTTGGCAAAGAGCGCCCCGAACAGCAGCAGCCAGATCAGCGGCTGCAGGATGCCGGCCACCAGGGTGGACGGGCGACGCTGCAGCTGGATGAACAGGCGCCGGCAGAGGGCCAGGGTCTCCTGGGCCAGCTCAGCGGCGGCCCCTGGCTCCGCCGGCTGGCGGGAGGGGGCGGAACGGAGGACATCGACCATCGGTGGGTTCAGCTGGTTCAGCGCATGGCCTGCTTGCGTTCGGCCTTGGGATCACGATCCGCCACGGCGGCCAGTTCGGCATCCATGAGCGTCCGGCCCGTGGCCTGCAGATACACATCATCGAGACTCGGGCGGCTCTGCGCCAGCGAGAACACCGGCATGCGGTGCTCCTGCAGCTGCCGGCGCAGGCCCTCCACGACCCCCTCACCGTCGACCACCAGGTTGATGGCATGGCCCTGGGCCCGGTTGATGACGGCGCTTCGCACACCCTCACAGCCCTGCAGGAGAGCCAGGGCATGCTCCGCCTCCGCAGGGGTGGCGAACTCGCGGATGCGCAGGGTGACCCGGTCGCCGCCCAGGGCGCCCTTGAGGCTTGCGGGCGTTCCTTCGGCGATCACCCGACCGCCGTCGATGATCGCGAGGCGGTCCGCCAGGGCATCCACCTCTTCGAGGTAATGGCTGCTGAGCAGCACCGTGGTGCCGCCATCCCGCAGCCGCCGCAGCACATCCCAGAGCAGGCTGCGGCTCTCGATGTCGAGACCCACCGTCGGCTCATCCAGCACCAGCACGGCGGGCTCGTGCAGCAGACCGCAGGCCAGGTCGAGGCGGCGGCGCATGCCGCCGGAATAGCCGCCGCAGCGCCGGTCCAGCCAGTCGTCCATGCCGAGCAGGTCGGCCAGCTCGCTGATGCGCCGCTGGGCCCGTTCCCGGGACAGGTGATACAGGGCGGCGTGCAGTTCAAGAAGCTCGCGGCCGGTGAGGATCTTGTCGATGGCCACCTCCTGAGCCACGTAGCCCAGCAGCTGCCGCGCCTCCCGGGGCTGGGCGAGGGCATCGATGCCGGCAATGGTCACTGCACCCGCATCCGGGGCCAGCAGGGTGCTGAGGATGCGCAGGGCCGTGGTCTTGCCGGCCCCGTTGGGCCCCAGCAGGCCGTAGAGGCTGCCCTGGGGCACCTCGAGGCTCAGGTCCTGCAGGGCCTGGACCGTGCCGAAACGCTTGCTGAGGTGCTCGAGGCGGATCACGGGCCGGCGAGGGTGGGGATGCGATGCAACCTAGGCAGCCAGACCGGTGGCGCGGCGGAGCAGGGTGAAGGTGTCGTGGCTGAACGCCATGGCCGCCGGTGTGCGGGCCAGCAGCAGCAGCAGGCACAGGCCGAAGAGATAGAGGATCGACCAGCGGAACAGGCCCTTGGCCAGGTTGCGGTCACCGGGGTCCCGTCGCACCGCCTCCCCCATCTGCAGCAGACGGCCGTTGAAGGGCAGCACCATCAGGCCGTAGAACGCCCCCCCGGCCGGCAGGGTCAGCACCCCGAGCACACTGACCGCGACGGTGGCCCAGGCATAGCGGGCGATGGCCCTGCCGGTCACCAGCGGCCCCCGCACCACCGGCAGCATCGGGATGCCGACGGAGCGGTAGTCGTCTTCCAGCAGCAGGGCCAGGGCCCAGAAGTGGGCCGGCGTCCACAGCATCACGAGGGCGAACAGCCACCAGCCCCCCAGGCCCACATGGCCGGTGGCCGCCGCCGCACCCACCAGCGGCGGAATCGCGCCGGCCACGCCACCGATGACGATGTTGCGGGAGGTGCGGGGCTTGAGCACCACCGTGTAGAGCAGCACGTAGCTGCAGAGGCCCAGCAGGGTGAGGCTGGCCGCCAGGCAGTTGACCCCCGCCACCAGCAGCATCGCCGCGGCGGCGGTGAGGGCCACGGCCAGCAGCAGGGCCTGGCCGGGGCGGATGCGGCCCGACGGCAGGGCTCGGCGGCTGGTGCGCTGCATCCGGCGATCGAGATCTTCTTCCCAGAGGCAGTTCAGGACTCCGGCGGCGGCGGCGGCCAGGGCTCCACCGCCGAGGGTGCAGGCCAGCCGTGGGGCTGCGAGCGGCCAGCTGTCACTCAGGGCCATGCCGCCGAGGGTCGTGGCCAGCAGCAGCGGGATCAGGCGGGGCTTGGCGATTTCCAGCCAGGGGGGAAGGCGCAGGTGCGAGCGGCTGGGAACGACGGCCTCCCGGCCGGTGCTGACGGGGGCGAGGGCAAGGGTGTCAGCCATGGGACGGGACCTCGGAGGGGATGGGACGGAGGGCGACCACCAGGGCCGCCAGCACGGCGACCAGCAGGGCGGCACTGCACTGGTGCGCGACGGTGACCAGGGGCTGGGCGAGGGCCAGCCGCAGGGTGAGCCAGCCCAGCAGGGGCTGCAGCAGGCAGCCGCCGGCAAGCAGCAGCGCCAGGAGGCGGGCCCGGCCGACGGCTCCGCGCCGCAGCACGACGGCGACGGTGGCCAGACCGAGCAGGGCGACTGGCGCAGCCAGCAGGCGATGCAACTGCAGCCAGCTGCAGGCCTGACCCTGATGCAGACAGAAGCCGGTGGCCCACTGGGTGGCCATGAGGGCCCCGGCCAGGCACTGGGCCATGAGCAGCACCAGGGAGAGAAGCGCGAGGGCCCGGGGAATGGGAGCTGCCCCCCCCCGGCCTGGATCGGGGGGGGCGAGGGCCTCGGCGAGACCGCTCAACAGGGCCACCAGGGTCAGCCCGGTGACCAGGTGGGCGCTGACGATGTCGAACCGCAGCAGGCGGGTGACCGTGAGGGCCCCCAGGGCTGCCTGCACCAGCACCAGCAGCAACGCCAGGCTGGCCACCCAGGGCAGCCAGCCCGGTCCTCGCCGGCGGGTCCCCCAGCTGGCACCGGTCAGCAGCAGCAGCCCGCCGCTGACCAATGCCGCATCAAGACGGTGGAACCACTCCAGAAAGACCCGCAGGGTCATCTGCCCGGCGGGCAGCAGCGCTCCGAAACAGAGGGGCCAGTCAGGACAGGCCAGACCGGCCTCCATCACCCGGGTCGCCCCGCCGATGGTCACAAGGGCGACCAGGGCCACCACCAGATGGCGGCAGAGGCGCGCCAGGCCGGGGCGGGCAGAGGCGTCAGGGGCTGGAGCCACCGGCGCCCGCTCAAGAGGTCGCAGAATCAGACCGGTCATCGCGATTCCTTCCTCGGGAGGAATACAACAGAAACCTAGCGATTTGAATCGATCTGCACAGAATCTCTCAGCGATGTTCAGGGTTTCAGCTGACCATGAACAGACGCAACAATCTGCAGGAAAACAAAAGTCGGCCTGCGGGAATACAAAAACCGCCAGCGGTGGCGAGCGTCACTGACGAGCGCCGGTGAGCAGTCGATGGCCGCGTCGCAACGTTCCGAAATCTTCGCATTCTGTTCAACAGATTGCGGGCGAGCGTGCATAGGGTGTCGGCAAACCTCTGGCCCCCGGCCATGCGCATACCACCGGCCATCATCACCCTGGTGCTGGGCATGATGCTGGTGCTCTTCGGCCTCTGGGTGGCCAATGACGTCTCCCTTCTGCCCGAGAGTGCCAGCCTCAATGCTCCCGTGTACGACGAGCTGTTCAAGGTGCTGCTGGCCATCGGCACCGTGCTCCTGCTCGGAATCACCGGCATCGTGATCTACAGCCTGGTGCGTTTTCGTCGTCGCCAGGGTGACAGCCTGGATGGCGAGCCGATCGAAGGCAACCTCGCCCTCGAGCTGTTCTGGACGGCGGTTCCTGCCGTCGTGGTGCTCTTCATCGGCATCTACAGCTACGACATCTACGACCGCATGGGTGGCATGCAGAGCCTGTCGATGCATGACCACGCGCCCCGGGAACAGCTCGCCTCCGTGCGCCACGCCGAACCCTCTGACCAGGACCGCCTCTGGGGCGGCATCGGCATCCGCGGCTCTGCCGATGTGCTGCCGGTGGAGGTCACGGCACTGCAGTTCGCCTTCATCTTTCACTATCCCGAGCAGAACATCACCAGTGGTGAGCTGCATGTACCCACCGGCCGACCGGTGGAGCTGCGCCTGCGGGCCAATGACGTCATCCATGCCTTCTGGGTGCCGCAGTTCAGGCTCAAGCAGGACGTGATCCCCGGCCAGCAGACGGTGCTCAGCTTCACCGCCCGCAAGCCGGGCGACTACCCGATCGTCTGCGCTGAACTCTGTGGCCCATACCACGGCGGCATGCGCTCCCATGTGGTGGTCCACAACCCCGACGACTTCTCCTCCTGGCTCGAGAAGACTGCCCCCCCAACCCTCTCATGACCGCCAGCCTCACCCAGACCAGAGAGCCGTCGCCGGCTCCATCCCTGCAACCCACCGGATGGTTGCGCTACCTGAGTTTCAGCCTTGATCACAAGGTGATCGGCCTTCAGTACATCGTCTGCGGCTTTCTGTTCTACTTTGTCGGAGGCGCTCTCGCGGGGGTCATTCGCACGGAGCTGGCAACACCGATCTCTGACTTTGTCAGTCGGGAAGTTTACAACCAGGTGCTCACACTGCACGGCACCGTGATGATCTTTCTCTGGATCGTGCCGGTCGTCAATGGTGGCTTTGGGAACTATCTGATTCCCTTCTACGTGGGCGCACGGGACATGGCATTCCCCCGCCTGAACGCCGTGGCCTTCTGGATGATCCCCCCGTCGGGGCTGCTGCTGATCAGCAGCTACTTCGTCCATGGTGGCGCCGCCCAGTCAGGCTGGACCGCCTATCCACCGCTGAGCCTCACAACGCCGGCCACAGGCCAGATTCTCTGGATCCTGAGCGTGCTGCTGCTGGGGGGAAGCTCGATCTTCGGCGGCATCAACTTCATTGCCACGATCGTCAAGTTCCGCCAGCCGGGCCTGAAGCTGATGATGTTGCCGATGTACTGCTGGGCGATGCTCGGCACAAGCATTCTGGTGGTTCTCGCCACACCTGTCCTCGCTGGCACGCTGATCCTGCTGAGCCTCGACATCGTTGCCCACACAGGCTTTTTCAACCCAGGTCTGGGGGGAAATGTGGTTGTGTACCAGCACCTCTTCTGGTTCTACTCCCACCCCGCGGTCTACATCATGGTGCTACCCGCCTTCGGACTGGTGAGCGAGATTCTGCCGGTGCACGCCCGCAAACCATTGTTCGGCTATGTGACGATGGTCTATTCGATCATGGCCATCGTCATCCTCGGCCTGATCGTCTGGGCCCATCACATGTTCACCAGCGGCACCCCCCCCTGGATGCGCCTGTTCTTCACCATCGCCACGGCCTTCATCGCCGTACCCACGGGCATCAAGTTCTTCAACTGGATCGCCACCCTCTGGCAGGGTCGGCTCGCTCTAACGACAGCCATGCTGTTCTCCTGCGCATTCATCATTCAATTCGTCTTCGGCGGAATCACCGGCGTCGCCCTCGCCCAGGTGCCCTTCGACGTTCATGTTCATGACACCTACTTTGTGGTCGGTCACTTCCACTACATCGTCTATGGAGGCACCGTCTTTGTGATCTTTGCCTCGATCTACCACTGGTATCCCAAGTTCACGGGTCGGCTGCTGAATGAGCCCCTCGGCCAGCTGCACCTGCTGCTCACGGTGATCGGCTTCAACCTCTGCTTCGCCCCCCAGCACTGGCTTGGGCTGAACGGGATGCCCCGTCGTGTCGCCGAATACGACCCATCCTTCACCGTGGTGAACCAGATCAGCAGCGTCGGCGCCCTGATGATGGCGATCAGCACCCTCCCCTTTCTGATCAATGTGATCGGGAGTGCCTTCAGGGGCCCGAGGGCCGGCGACAATCCCTGGCGGGCCCTCACCCCCGAATGGCTCACCACCTCCCCTCCCCCCGTGGAAAACTGGAGGGGTGCCCCCCCACTGGTGAAGGAGCCCTACGGCTACGGCCACAGCGGCAACCCGATCGACCTGCAGACGGCCCGTGGCCGTGATCTCTGGACCTCCCAACCATGACCACTGCCCCCATCACCGCCAGCGAAGGCAGCACCACCGCCGAGAGCCACCTCGAGCACGGCCATCATCCCGATCTGCGCATGTTCGGGCTGGCCACCTTCCTGGTGGCTGACGGCATGACCTTCGCCGGCTTCTTTGCCGCCTATCTCACCTTCCGGGCGGTCAACCCCCTGCCGGCGGGTGCCACTTATGAGCTTGAACTGCTCATGCCCACCATCAACACGGCGCTGCTGGTGGTGAGCTCCTTCACCTTTCACAGAGCCAGCAAAGAGCTGATGGCCTCGCGCATGGGGGCCTGCCGCGGCTGGCTGCTGATCTCGGCCCTGCTGGGCATCGCCTTTCTCGGCGGTCAGATGCTCGAGTACTTCACGCTGCCCTTCGGGCTCACCGACAACCTCTTCGCCAGCACCTTCTATGCCCTCACCGGCTTCCACGGCCTGCACGTGACCCTGGGTGCCCTGATGATCCTGATCGTTTGGTGGCAGGCCAGACAGCCGGGACGCTTCACACCCCAGGAGCATTTCGGCATCGCCGCGGTGGAGCTGTACTGGCACTTCGTCGATGTGATCTGGCTGGTGCTGTTCGCCCTGCTCTACCTGCTCTGAACAGCTCCATCAGCGGAACAGAGGGAGCAGCAGGCACGGCATCTGGGCACCATGTTCTGAAAACAACCTGTATGTGCCCCGGCAGCAATGGCGGGACCACGGCCAGCGACGCCAGAATGGTCGCCATCAGGTCAGCGCGTCTGAGCGCCGAAGCCGGATCATGCGAAACACCGTTCTGGTGGGCCAGGCCCTCATCGATCGCGCCAGGGATCTGAGCGATCACGCCCCTGAAGACATCGCCCGCGCCTGCGGCTATGTGGGTCCTGGTGGCCGCGTGCTGCGCAAGGCCTTTCTCCAGGCCCTCGTCGAAGCCCGGGGCCTCGGGGCACCCAGCAGAGCTGCCGCCGTGGCCGCTGGCGCCGGCCGGGGTCGCCAGGCCGAGTACCGCACCCGGGTCCATGGCAACGGCAACCTGCTGATCGGCCAGGCCTACACCCGCCGCCTGGGGCTGGCCCCCGGCCAGGAATGCCGCATCGAACTGCACCAGGAGACGGGCACCATCTGGCTGCGGCCCCTGGACGACGACGGCGGGGATGGCGGTGATTCGTCGGATGAGGCACCTCAGCTCGACACCCGGGCCTAGCTCTGACGCAGGCTGCTGACGTCGATCGAGGGGTGCAGGCGGCTGCCGAAGACGATCAGATCGACGCCTGAGAACACGAAGCTGACGCCCACGAGGATGCCGAGCACGGGCAGCAGTGCCAGGGGTTGCATGGTCAGGATCAGCACCCCCAGGACCAGGGTGGCGAGGCCGTTCAGCAGTCCCCAGATCCAGCCGGAGATCTGACGATGGCTCACGGCGGTGACGACCGCCACGAGCCCCTCGACCAGGAACACCACGCCGATCGCCAGGCTCAGGGCCGCCACCTGGGCCAGCACGGGCAGGCCACCGCCGGCGAAGGAGTGCAGCATCGAGGCACCGGCCAGGAGAAACAGCGTCGAGACCACCAGACGGGCCACCACCAGCCAGGGCTGCAGCTGGCGCCGACGGGTGAGGTTGTTGATCCAGCCGACGATGCCGCCCACCAGGAACGCCACCCCCACAAGAATCGCCACCGCGAACGAGGCGATCACAGGACTCAGCAGCGCCAGGGCACCCAGCACCACCAGCAGCACCCCTTCGGCGATCGTGAACGAACGGAGCATCCGGACGGTGTGACTGGTCGAACCCTAGGCAGACCAGCCATGTTCGACCAGCCAGCTCCGGTCCAATGGCGCGGCATCGGCAGGCGCCCCGCCGTGGGCCAGCAGACGCTCCACATAACGGGCCAGCAGGTCGGCCTCGAGGTTCACCGCTTCACCGGGCTGCAGCAACCCCAGGGTGGTGTGGGTCCAGGTGTGGGGCACCACGGCCACCTGGAAGCGCGCCCCCTCAGCCGCAGCCACCGTGAGGCTGACACCGTCCACGGTGACGCTTCCCTTCTCGGCCATGAACCGGCCGTAGGAGGGGTCATCCCAGACCAGCTCGAGCAGCCACGATTCGGCGGTCGGGGTGGCCGACAGCATCTGGCCGCACCCATCGACATGGCCACTGACCAGATGCCCCCCCAGCCGATCGCTGAGGCTGAGGGCCGGCTCGAGGTTGACGGCGGCGGTGCGACGGGCCTTGCCGGCGAGGGTGGTGCGACGGAGGGTCTCGGGGCTCACATCCGCCTCAAATCCGTCGGGCCGCAGGCGTCGCACCGTCAGGCAGACACCATCGACGGCGACGCTGTCCCCCAGCTGCAGGGGCGGCAGACCAGGCCCGGCGGTGATCGCGACACCTCCGGGGATCGCACTCAGCCGCCCCATCGCCCGCACCAGGCCGGTGAACATCGCTGCCGGGCTCCCGGAGACTCTGGCCATAATCATCGGATCCTCCGGGATCCGCCCATGGTGGAAATGACGGTGGCGGGCATTGCCCTCGATGCCGCCAGCCGCAGCCCGATCGTGCTGCTGCGCGACCCGTCGGGCCGCCGCCAGGTGCCGATCTGGATCGACCAGGCCCAGGCCCACAACATCCTCTCGGGTCTGCGGGGCGTCGAACCGCCGCGCCCCCTGAGCCACGACCTGATGGCCACCCTGCTGGCCGTGGCCGGCCTCGACCTGGAGCGGGTGATCATCCATGCCATCGAGGCCAACACCTTCCGCGCCGTGCTGCGGTTGCGCTCGGACGACGGCGTGGAGCACGAGATCGATTGCCGCCCCAGCGATGCCATCGCCCTGGCCCTGCGCACCGGCAGCAGCCTGTGGATGCTGGAGGAAGTGGTGGCCGATGCCTCGATTCCCGTCGACGCCGAGGCCGACGCCGAGGAGGTGGCCGATTTCCGCCGTTTCGTGGAGGGTCTCAGTCCGGCGGCCCTGATCCGTCATCAGCGCCGGGCCCGGCCCGAACCGGATCTCGCGCAGGACGATCTGGACGAGGAGGCGGAGGACGAGGACACGCAGGAGGAGGGGAACGACGGGGATGACCACGGCGAATCCTGAGGGTGCCGTGAGGCGCCCCTTCGGCCGCTCGGCGCCGGTCTCCCCCTTCACCCTGGGCACCATGCGCGCCCTGGAGAAGCCCGATCAGCTCGAACCGATCGTGGCCCGCTACCTGGCCGCAGGGGGCAACCACGTCGAGACGGCCCCGGCCTACGGTCCGGCCCAGCGGTACCTGGGGCGGGCCCTGCGGCGCCTGGCGGTGCCCCGGTCGGCCTTCAGTGTCACCAGCAAGCTGCTGCCCGGGGTGGGAATCGAGGAGGGCTGGACCCAGCTGCAGCAGACCCTCGACCATCTGGGCCTGGAACGGCTCGACAACCTCGCCGTCCATGGGCTCAACCGTGCCGAGCACCTGGAGTGGGCCCTCGAAGGAGCGGGGGCCGAGCTGCTGCAGCGGGCCCTCGAGCAGAACCTGGTCGGCCAGATCGGCTTCAGCAGCCACGGCGACCCCGACCTGATCGGGCGGGCCCTCGACAGCGGACGGTTCGGCTTCGCCAGCCTCCACCTGCACCTGTTCGATCCTCGCCGGCTGCCGCTGGCGGCCAGGGCACTGACGGCAGGGCTGGGGGTCATGGCCATCTCTCCCGCCGACAAGGGGGGGCTGCTGCATCAGCCCTCCCCCGAGCTGGTGGACGACTGCCAGCCGTTCCACCCCCTGGAGCTGGCCTACCGGGTGCTGCTGGCCGCGGGCATCAGCACCCTCACCGTGGGGGCCTCACGGCCCGAGGATCTGATCTGGGTCGAAACCCTGGCGGAGCGGGTCGGTCCGTTGACGGCGCAGGAACAGCGGAGCCTGGAGCGGCTGCGGCAACGGCGGCAGGCACGGCTCGGCGACAGCCAGTGCCACCAGTGCAGGGCCTGCCTGCCCTGCCCCCAGGAGGTGCCGATCCCTGAACTGCTGCGCCTGCGCAACCTGGCCGTGGGCCATGGCATGGAGGCCCATGCCCGGGAGCGCTACGGCATGGTGGGCCAGGCGGGCCACTGGTTCGAGACCGTCGCGGCCGATGCCTGCCGCCGCTGCAACGACTGCCTGCCCCGCTGCCCCCACGGGCTGCCGATCCCGGACCTGCTCGCCGACACCCATCGACGGCTGGCGGCCCCACCCCGCCGGCGCCTATGGGGCTGAAGCCCGCCACTGGGCTTCTGCCGCCGCCCGCTGGGCTGGCGCCAGGGGCATCAGGGTGGTGCAGCGGCCGAGGATGGCCTCCGAGGGCAGCTGCAACCCTGCGCCGGGCAGGCCGGCCAGGGCCGGCGTCAGCAGGTCCCGGCGCAGGGGCGGGGTGAACCCGGCCCGCAGCAGCTGTGCCAGCAGCGGCGGCCGGCGCTGCTGGCGCAACCAGTCAAGGGGTGGCGGCGGGCCCTGGGGCGCCCGCAGCAGCAGGGCCCACCACAGGGGGCTGCCCGAGCTGGGCAGCACGGCCCGCAGGCGCGGATCCCGACGCAGCAGCGGCACCACGGCCTGGCTGGGCAGCACCGCCCCATCGGCCTCCCCCTGCAGCAGCAGCGTCAGGGCATCACGGTCGCTGAACCCCAGGGCCTGCCGCCGCAGCAGCGGCAGCGTGCGTGCCGGGTCACCGAGGCGCTCGGCCAGATCCAGCACCAGCCGCGGGGCCGCCGGCAGCAGCAGCCGGCCCCGCAGGCCGGGGTCGAGCAGCAGCGACCAGTCCTGGCCGGTCAGGTCAGGACGGTTGCGCAGCACGATCAGCCACGGACCGAAGGCCAGGGGCAGGCCCCAGCGCAGCAGCGGCAGGGCCTGGGGCAGCAGGTCGACCTCAAGACCCAGACCCGACCAGCCCCCGACCCTCGTGGGCTCCCAGGCGGTGGCCCAGCCGTCGGGCAAGGCCAGCAGCCCGGCCCCCGCCGGCCAGACGGGGGCTGCGTTCGTCACCGGGGGCGTCCAGTCGGCCGCCAGCCAGCCGCCGGGGAGACTGCGCAGCAGGGCTGAGGGCAGCAGGCCCGGCGGGGCCAGCAACCGCTGGCGCTGCGGCGGGCGGCAGGCCGCCAGGGGAGCCAGGGCGGCCAGCAGCAGCACCCGCCAGCGGGGGAGCAGGGAGGGCATGGCCTGACCCTACCGGGACAGCTCCAGCCGCCCGCAGGCACGGTCGCAGCGCTCAGCAAGCTCGAGGGCCGTGCCGCCCAGCTGCTCCCAGAGCCAGGCCAGACCGCCGGCCCCCACGCCCTCCTTGACGTACCCCTGTTCGTAGTCGCGCAGGGCAGCGGAGCGGCAGCGATCGAAGCGCAGACCGGTGTGCAGCAGCTGGGGCACCACCTGCCAGTGGTCACCGATGCGCCCCAGCAGCCCCGCCAGGTCACTGGCGGGCTCCTGGGCCACCCAGGCCGTGGTCACGACCGCCGCCCGGGCCGCCAGCCAGGGACGGCGGGCCGGGGGGGCCAGGGCCAGCGCCAGGGCCAGCACCGCCGCCATCTGGCTGCCACCGGCCAGCAGCACCCGCGGGGCCGGGGGATGCGGCGGCCCCTCCAGCAGTCCCTCCAGCAAACCGAGGGCAAAGGCCTGCAAGGGGTCCCCCACGGCGGCCAGCCAGCCCAGGGGGTCGTCGTCACCGACACCGGCACCGCGGGCGGCCGCCAGGCCCTGGGCGACCAGGGCCGCCCGCAGGCCGTGGGGCGGCTCCCGGCAGCTGCCGCTCACCAGGCCCGCCGCGGCGATGCCCAGCCCGCAGAGCAGGGCTTCGGCGGTGCTGGTGCCACCGGGAACACATTCCGCCAGCAGCAGCACCCCATCGGGGTGGCGCCGTCGCCAGCGGCTGGCGAGGGCGCGGCCGACCTGCCGCCGCCGCTGGACGGCCGCCGCCGCCATGGCCCTGCCGCTGCTGAGGCAACGGGCGGGGGGCAATCCCAGCTGCAGATGGGGCACCGCCGGGGCGACCATGGCGCCGGCATCCACCACCAGGGGCTCGAGGCCCAGGCCCTCACAGGCCACCCAGCTGATCAACGCCGGACTGACACCGGCGGGCAGGGGCGGCAGGGCGTGGGGACGGTGGCCCGCCGGACCCAGCAGCAGCAGTTCGGCGTCGGCGGCGGCCGTGAAGCGGCGGCTCTCGGCCGTGGCGCCGGCCGCCGAAATCCCTGGCACGGCCGCTGTCTCGGTGCCCCCCAGCACCAGCAGCACCTGCAGACCGCCGCTGCGCCGGGCCCGGTCCAGGGTCGTCGCCCAGGGGGACGGAGCCGCGGTGAGGTCGTCAGGTGCCATCCAGGCTCAGCAGGGGCTGCAGCGCGGGCGGGGGCGGCGGCAGGGGCTGCCCCAGTCGGGGGAACACCCAATGGGCCACGGCATGCAGGGCGCCCACATAGACCACGTTCTGGAGCATCACCAGCAGCACCGCCATCAGCTCGACCTGGAACAGATCCGGGGCACCGCTCCACTGCAGACGATCCGCCAGACCGTCGAGCATGCCGGCGGCGGCGGTGGTGATGACCACCCAGAGGTTCTCCCCCAGCAGCACCGAGACCACCATCAGCCGCAGCAGAAAGCCGAGGGCGCCGATGAGCACCCCACCGGCCAGGGAGATCCACCAGCTGCGGCGCCGCCCCCAGCACCAGCCCAGCCAGAGGGACAGGAGGCCATAGGGAAAGAGCATCAGGGGCCCGCGCACCGGCCCCATGAGCACCACCAGCAGCAGCACGGCCACCGCCACCCCCTCGAGGCCGGCCCGGCCCCCCTGGCGCATCTGCAGCAGCACCAGGGGCAGCGGGATCGCCAGCCTGAAGAGGGCATCACCGATCGGCAGGTAGTAGATGGCCACCCACAGCAATCCTGTGCTGGCCGCCAGGTAGGCCGTTTCCGACAGCCGCCGGGCGGCGCGACGACGCGCCTCAGCGGGCACGGGTGGGGGCCTCATCCCCGGTCGGCAGCCGCTCGATGGTCTCGACCTCAAAGGGCAGATCCGCGGCCCGCAGGGCCTGGGTCAGGGCCTCGGCAGGGGCGGCGGGGTCGGTGCGGGGCAGGCGCAGCACCACGCGGTAAGGAACCGTCGCCACCGGGTCTGGGGCCTTGGCCGGTGCTGGGGCCTTGGCCGGTGCGGTGGGGGTGGGGGCCGGTGCGGTGGGAGTGGGGGTCACCGTCGCTGGGGCGGCGACCACAGCCGGCGCCGTGGCCGGGGCCTTCGGTGGGGCCGGGGCCGGGGTTGGAGCCGCTGCCGGCGCCGGGCCGAAACTGTCACCGAGGCGGGTGCCCAGGGTGGTGCCGCTGCAGCCGCCCAGGCCGAGCAGCAGCACCAGCAGCCACAGGCCCCCCCCTGGGACCTCAGGCCTTGACACTGCTGGAGCTCCGGCTCGAGGTGCTGCGGGCCGCCGGGCGGCGGGTGCCTTTGGCCGCCGGCTTCGCGGCGGTCTTGGTGGTCCGGCGTCCGCCACCCTTGGCGGCGGTCTTGGCCGCCAGCAGCTCCAGGGCCTCGGGCATCTCGATCGATTCGGCCGTGCGGCCCTCGGGGAGGGACGCATTGACCTTGCCGCTCTTCACATACAGGCCATAGGGCCCGTCGAAGACGGCCACAGGCTCGCCGCTCTCGGGATGGGAGCCGATGGTCCGCAGGGCGGTGCGGCCACCGCGGCCCCGCTTCGGCATGGCCAGCAGTTCGAGGGCGCGCTCAAGGTCGACGGTCAGCACGTCGTCCTCGGCCTTGAGCGAGCGGTAATCCTTCTCGCCCTTGCCACGGTCGTGCACCACATAGGCCCCGAACCGCCCAAGCCCCGCCTGCACCCGCCCCCCCTCGGGGTGCTCGCCCAGCTCCCTCGGCAGCTGCAGCAGTCCGCAGGCGGCCTCCAGGGTCAGGTCTTCGGGTTTGGTCCCCTTGGGAAGGGAAGCGCGACGCGGCTTGGGGTTGTCGTCACTGACCTGGCCCCGCTGCACGTAGGGCCCGTACTGGCCGAAGAGCAGATAGACGGCCTCGCCCGTGCCGGGGTCGACCCCCAGGCTCTCGGGGCCTTCGGCCTTCTGGCGCAGCAGCAGTTCGGCCTTGGGGCCGTCGAGGTCAGCCGGCGTCAGCTCCTGGGGCAGGGTCGCCTTGATCAGCTCCTCTTCACCGTCCTCCCCGGGACGACGGGCCTCGAGGTAGGCGCCGAAACGGCCGATGCGCACCACACAGGGCAGCCCCTCCAGGTTGATGGTGCGGAAGGCGGTCGCATCGATGTCTCCCTCCCGGCGGGCCACCTGCTGCTCGAGCCCCTCGTCGCCGCGGTAGAAGCGGTCGAGATACGGACGCCAGTCGGTGGACCCGTCCGAGATCTCGTCGAGGGTGTTTTCCATGCGAGCGGTGAAGCTCGGGTCCACCAGGTCGGGGAAATGCTCCTCCAGCAGGGCTGTGACAGCGAAGGCCGTGAAGCTGGGAATCAGGGCGTTGTTCTGGAGGGTGGCGTAGCCGCGGTCGCAGATCGTGCCGATGATCGAGGCGTAGGTGGAGGGGCGGCCGATGCCCTCCTTCTCCAGCACCTTGACGAGGGCGGCCTCGCTGTAGCGGGCCGGTGGCTGGGTCTGGTGCCCGAGGGCCTCACAGGCGCTGCAGGCGGGGTGGTCTCCCACGGCGAGGGCCGGCAGCAGCACCTCCTGACCCTCGAGGGCCGCATCGGGGTCATCGCTGCCCTCGACATAGGCCCGGAAGAAGCCGGCGAAATCGATGCGCTTGCCGGAGGCCCGGAAGCGGGCGTCGACCACATCGATCTGCACCGCCAGCATCGTCAGGCGGGCATCGGCCATCTGCGAGGCGACCGTGCGCTTCCAGATCAGCTCGTAGAGGGCCAGGTCAAGACCGGCGAGCCCTGTCTCCGCCGGGCTGCGGAAGCTCGACCCCGCCGGTCGGATCGCCTCGTGGGCCTCCTGGGCATTGCGGCTCCGGGTCGTGTACTGCCGGGGCTGGGGGCTGAGGTGATCCTTGCCGTAACGCTCCTGGACACAGTCGCGGGCGGCGGCGATGGCCTGCTCGCTGAGATGCACCGAATCGGTGCGCATGTAGGTGATGAAGCCCCGTTCGTAGAGCCCCTGGGCGGTGCGCATGGTCTCGCGGGCCGACAGCCGCAGCTTGCGGTTGGCCTCCTGCTGCAGGGTGCTGGTGGTGAAGGGAGGGGCCGGCCGGCGGACCGTGGGCTTCTCCTCGACCTCCGCGACGGTCCAGGGGCTTCCCTCGATGGCGGACTGGAGGGTGCGGGCGTCGGCCTCGCTCAGCAGCCGCACCTGCAGGTCCTGCTTGATGGCGCCGGTCGCCTCATCGAAGTCGGCACCGGTGGCGATGCGTTCACCCCGCAGGTGGGTGAGCCGGGCTTCGAACCCCAGACCGCCATGGTCGAGGCGGGCCTTGAGGTCCCAGTAGCTGCCGCTGCGGAAGGCGCGACGGGCCCGCTCCCGCTGCACCAGCAGGCGCACGGCCACCGACTGGACACGGCCGGCGGACAGCCCCCAGGCCACCTTCTTCCAGAGCAGGGGCGAGAGGGTGTAACCCACCAGACGATCCAGGATCCGGCGCGTCTCCTGGGCGTGCACGAGCTCCATGTTCAGCTCACGGGTCTCGTCGAGGGCCCGCTGGATCGCCTCCTCCGTGATCTCGTGAAAGACCATCCGCTGCACCGGCACCTTGGGCTGCAGCAGCTGCAGCAGATGCCAGCTGATCGACTCACCTTCGCGGTCTTCGTCCGTCGCCAGCAGCAGGCGGTCGGCGCCCTTGAGGGCGTCCTTGAGCTCTTTGACGACCTTCTTCTTGTCCTTGGGAACCACGTAGAGCGGTTCGAAGTCGGCGGCGGTGTTCACGCCGAGGTTGGCCCACTTCTCACCTTTGTGGCTGGCCGGGATCTCGCTGGCGCTGTTGGGCAGATCCCGCACGTGCCCCATCGAAGCCTCGACGCGGAAGGTGCGCGGAAGGAAACCGCGGATCGTCCGGGCCTTGGTGGGACTCTCGACGATGACGAGGGTGTGGGGCACAGGCCGCTGGCTCAGGGAGGAACCTCGATCCCGAAGGGTAGGCCCCGAACCGACGGGGCGACACCGCTACGATCCCGGCACGCTCATGTTCGGCCGAGCGCCGCACCCGACCGACACCGCCGCCATGGACACCCTCGCCCAGTCCCTCAACGCGGGCGCCATCGCGCCGGAGGCGGCGATCCTCGTCGCGCTCATCGCCTGCCTCCTGGCCGACCTGGCCGGCGAACGCACCGCCGCCCGCTTCGTGCCCCCCTTCACCTATCTGGGGCTCGGCACCAGCCTCGTGCTGCTGGCCCTGCAATGGAACCAGCCGGCGGCACCGTCGTTCTTCGGCTCCTTTCTGGCCGACAACCTGGCGGTGGCCTTCCGGGCCGTGGTCGCCACCTCCACCCTCCTGTCCCTGCTGATCAGCTGGCGCTACGTCGAACGGGCGGGAACCCCCGTGGGCGAATACGCCTCGATTCTTCTGGCCGCCACCATCGGCGCGATGCTGCTCTGCGGTGCCACCGACCTGGTGAGCATCTTCGTGGCCCTCGAGACCCTGTCGGTCTCCAGCTACCTCCTGTCGGGCTACATGAAGCGCGACGCCCGCTCATCGGAGGCCGCCCTCAAGTACCTGCTGGTGGGTTCCGCCGCCGCAGCGGTGTTTCTGTACGGCACCTCGCTGCTGTACGGGGTCAGCGGTGGCAGCACCGACCTCGCCTCCATCACCGAGGCCCTCACCGCGACCGGGGTGGCCCCCCTCAGCGCCCTGGCCCTGGTGTTCGTACTGGCGACGGTGGCCTTCAAGATCTCGGCGGTGCCCTTCCACCAGTGGACCCCAGATGTTTATGAAGGATCCCCCACCCCGGTGGTGGCCTTTCTCTCGGTGGGGTCCAAGGCCGCCGGTTTCGCCCTCGCCCTGCGGCTGCTGGTGGGCTGCTTCAGCGCCTTCGAAGCCCAGTGGCAGCTGCTGTTCACCGTGCTGGCGGTGCTGAGCATGACCCTCGGCAACGTGGTTGCCCTGGCCCAGACCAGCATGAAGCGGATGCTCGCCTACAGCTCCATCGGCCAGGCGGGTTTCGTGATGATCGGCCTCGTCTGCGGAACCCAGGAGGGTTTCTCGGCGATGGTGCTCTACATGGCGGCCTACCTGTTCATGAACCTGGGCGCCTTCGCCTGCATCACCCTGTTCTCCCTGCGCACCGGCAGCGACCGTATCTCCGATTACGCCGGCCTCTACCAGAAGGATCCGCTGATCACCCTGGCCCTGAGCCTCTGTCTGCTTTCCCTTGGTGGCATTCCGCCGATGCTGGGCTTCTTCGGAAAGATCTATCTGTTCTTCGCCGGCTGGGCCGATGGCCAGTACCTGCTGGTGGTGGTGGGTCTGCTCACATCGGTGATTTCGATCTACTACTACATCTCGGTCATCAAGATGATGGTGGTGAAGGAACCCCAGGAAGCCTCTGATGTGGTCAAGAGCTACCCCGCCATCACCTGGGTGCAGCCGGGTCTTCAGCCCCTGCGCGCCGCCCTGCTGGTGTGCCTGGCCGTGACGGCGATCGGCGGTGTGCTCTCCAACCCGCTGTTCACCTGGTCCAACCAGGCTGTGGAAGGCACACCCCTGCTCCAGAGCCTGATCAGCCAGGGCCCCAGCGTGCCGCCGGCCTGACGCCATGGAGCCGGTGGCCGAGCTGCGGCACGTCTACAAGATCTACGGGAGCGGCGACACCGAGGTGAGGGCGGTCAACGATCTCAACCTCACCGTTCAGCCCGGCGAATACCTGGCTGTGATGGGAGCATCGGGCTCCGGCAAGAGCACGGCGATGAACATCCTCGGCTGTCTCGATCGGCCCACCGATGGTGAATACATCCTCCAGGGACAACGAATCAACGACCTCGACGACAACGCCCTCGCCGGTCTTCGCAACACGTGCCTGGGCTTCGTGTTCCAGCAGTTCCATCTGCTGCCCCATCTGACCGCCCTGCAGAACGTCGAACTGCCGATGGTCTACGCGGCGGTGCCGGCGGCGGAGCGGCGGCGGCGGGCCTGCGAGGCCCTCGAACGGGTGGGCTTGGGCCAGCGGCTGCACAACCGCCCCAACCAGCTCAGCGGCGGCCAGCAGCAGCGGGTGGCCATCGCCCGGGCGATCATCAACCGCCCGGCGCTGCTGCTGGCCGATGAACCCACCGGAGCCCTCGATTCGGAAACGACCGAGGAGGTGCTCGCGATCTTCGATGAGCTCCACCGCGACGGCATCACCGTGATGCTGGTGACCCACGAAGCCGACGTGGCCGAGCGGGCCGAACGGATCCTGCGCTTTCGCGACGGCCGGATCGCCGCCTGACTAGCCCGCAGGCGGCCGCCGCTCGATGCCGCGGAGCAGCTGATCCATCAGCTCGGCGACCAGCTGACCGCGGGGGGCGGCTTCGGCCACGCTCGGCGCCAGCTCACCCGGATCGACGGCCACCCAGCCGTCAGAGGTCGACTCGCGCACCTCGAAATGCAGGTGGGGACCGGTGCTGAGGCCGGTGCTGCCCACCCGGCCGATGACCTCACCCTGGCGCACCCGCTCGCCGGGCTGCACGAAGAGTTCCGACAGGTGGCCGTAGAGGGTGCGGCGGCTGGGACGCTCGTGCTCGATCTCGATGGCGAGGCCGTAACCGCCGGCGAGACCAGAACTCACCACCGTGCCATCCAGGGTGGCCACCACTGGGGTGCCCTCGGGGGCCGCCAGGTCGCGGCCGCTGTGGAGCAGCAGGCTGCCCAGCACCGGATGCAGGCGCCAGCCGAAGGGACTGGTGGTGACGGCACTGCCGATCAGGGGAAAGAGCAGCCGGCGGTTGCCGTTGCCCAGCAACGGTGCCGGCCGCGGCGTGACCCGCAGCACGTTCGACAGGGAGAAACTGCCCCCACCCCCCACGAGCAGGGCACTGACCGGCACCGTGAGCGGCGGCAGGGGCAGCCCTTCGGCACTGAGGCGGAAGGGTCGGCCCTCGGCGTCATGGCCCGCAGGGCCACTCGGGTCTGTGCCAACGGAGCCCTCCTGGCATTCACGGCGGGAGAGGGCACCGCTGGCACAGAACTGCACCCGCTCAGGGGAGGCCAGCCGTCCGGCGACACCGGCGGCGGGACCGGATTCGAGCCGGGTCCGTTCGCGGTTGGTGATCACCCCCTGGCGCTCCAGGTCTTCGAGGGAGCGGTCAAAGCGGACGGGTGGCGCCGGCGGTGCGACTGGCGGTGCCGGATCGATCGCCACCGGCGCCGGCGGCGGCGCCAACCCAGGGGCATCGACCGGTGCCGGCTCGACCTGGGCGAGCAGCGGCAACAGCGGGAGCAGCAGAAGAAGACGTGGGGCCATCATGGCCCCAGTCTGACGGATGGGTCTCAGGATCCGGCCGCCATGCGGCCACAACGCTCCAGGGCGCGCAGGCCCAGCAGCACCAGGTCAGGCCAGGGGGGACAGCGGCTGCCCAGGCGGTCCCGCAGGCTCACCGCCGGGACCGGCATCGGATGGCGCCCATTGAGACCGATGCCGAAGCGCAGCTGCCGCGCCACTCTCCCCCGCCACACCACCGCCGACAGCATGCCGGCGAGCTTGCGGCCGTCGAGCATCAGATCGTTGGGGGGCTTGATCACCAGGGGCAGCCCCAGGGGCGCCAGTTCCGCCGCCAGGGCCTCGGCCATCAGCAGCGGCAGACCGGAGGGGGGCGGCGCCGGCGCCGTCCAGGGCAGGGCGGCACTGATCCAGAGCCCCCCCGCCGGCGACTGCCAGCGGCGACCGTGCTGGCCGCGACCGAAGCGCTGGCGCCGGGCGATCACCGCCAGGGGAGCCTGGGCGCCGGTGGCCAGCCAGCGGCTGAGCTCGTCCTCTGTGCTGGCACAGACGGGCAGCTGGCGCAGGCGCCAGGGCAGCAGCAGCCCTTGGCGCCGTCGGGACCAGCGGGCCCGCAGGCGGCCGCCGGCCGTCAACGCAGTTTGACCACATCCACCGGACGGGCCAATACCGCCTGCAGGCGCCGGGCGGTGGCCACAGCCCGCTCGTGGGTGTGGAACTGGTAGGCCTCGTCGGGCCGGGCCACGGTCACGATCGCCTGCTCAGCGCCGAGGCTGAGGTAGGCGTGGTTCTCTCCCATGGTGAGCGCATAACGCTCGGGGTCGACCCCCCGCAGGGAACGGACGGGATCAAGCCAGGGGCTCCAGAGGTTCATCGGCGGGAACGCGGTGCACGGGGATCCCGTGCGTCTCAGCCAAGACTGAAGCCTGGACGGCCGTGTTTTTGCGCTCGCAAGCTTGTTTTCAGCATCCGGTGATCGCAGCCGCCAGGCGGCGGGCCGCGTCCCGAAGCACGGGCTCCTCCCGCACCAGCGCCAGCCGCAGCCAGCCCTCGCCCCCAGGTCCGAATCCCACCCCGGGGGTGAGGGCGACGCCGCTGCGCTGCAGCAGCCGGCTGGCGGCCTCCTCGCTGCCGAGGGCCTGCAGCGCAGGCGGCAACGGCAGCCAGTGGTAAAGCGCCATCCCCGGCGGCGGCACGGTCCAGCCGGCCTGGACCAGGGCTTCACCCATGGCCTCGCGCCGGGCGCGATAGATCGGCAGCAACCGCCCGGACCAGTCAGGCCAGTCCCGCAGGGCGGCCGCTGCGCCGGCCTGCAGGGCCAGGGACTGGTTGAAGTCGATCACGGCCTTGACCCGCGCCAGAGCTTCGATCAGCGGCGCGGCTCCGACGGCGAAGGCCAGCCGGAAGCCCCCGAGGCACCAGGCCTTGGAGAGGGAGAAGAATTCGATGCCGCCCTCGCGCCAGTGGGGGCAGCGCAGCAGGGCCGGGGCCTCCCCATCGAGGGCCAGGTCGACGTAGGGGTTGTCGTGGGCGAGCACCAGCCCATGGCGACGGGTGCGGGCCAGGGCCTCGTCAAGACACTCCTGCGCCCCCACCGTTGCCGTGGGGTTGTGGGGAAAGCCGAAGACCAGCAGCCGCAGCTGCTCCCAGTCGGCGTCGCTGAGCTGATCCCAGCGGGGCAGCCAGCCCTGGTCGGCCCTGAGCCGCAGCCGCCGCAGCCGCCCCCCCGCCAGCAGCACACCGCCCCCGTGGCTGGGGTAGCAGGGATCCAGCACCAGAGCTTCATCGCCGGGATTCAGCAGGGCCAGGGGCAGATGGGCCGTGCCCTCCTGGGAACCCACCAGCAGCAGCACCTCGCTGCGGGGATCGACGCTGACACCGAACCGGCGCTGCACCCAGGCGGCTGCGGCCTCCCGGAACGGGAGGGTGCCCGCCTGCAGGCAGTAGGCCGCACTGGCCGGCTCCCGCAGGGCCCCGGCGAAGACATCGAGCACCGCCGGCGGCGGCTGCAGGTCGGTGGAGCCGAGGGAGAGATCGATCAGGGGGCTGCCGGCGGCGGCCGCCGAGGCGGCGTAGGCCTGCTTGCGCCCGTCCATGCGGGCGAAGACACCGGCCCCCAGGGCCTCCAGCCGATCAGAGGTGCGCATCCAGCAGCGCCTGCAGCTGGGGTCGGGTGATGGCGCCCTCGTGGCGGACGACCTCGGCGCCGTCGCGGAAGATCAGCAGGCTGGGGATCCCCTGAACCCTGAAGGCATCCCGTTGCTGCGGATTGCCATCGACCTCGAGCTTGCCGACCGTGAGGCGACCGGCATAGGTCTCGCTGGCCCAGTCCATCAGGGGCGCCACCAGCCGGCAGGGGCCGCACCAGGGCGCCCAGAAGTCAACCAGCACCGGGCCGCTGGCCTGCAGCACCTGCTCCGGGAAGTTGGCATCGGTGAGGGTCAGAACAGCCACAGCAGGGCAGAGCACTGCACCGATCCTATGGGGGCCCGTCGGCGGTCAGAGGCTGTCGATCGAGCGCTTGAGCTGTTCCAGCTCCTGGTCGACCTCGGCCGCCTGGGCCGGTTGCAGCTGGGGCTTGCGGCTCTCGTCGGGCAGGGCCACCGGGGTGTGGTTGAGGCTGGCCTTGAGGGCAGCCAGCTCGGCATCCACATCACCACCGGCCTCGAGGCTCTGAAAGCGGCTCTCGAGGTCGGAGCCGGCCAGCTCAGCGGCGGCCTGGCCCCTGGCCTCCATGGCCTGAACCTTCTCCTCCATGCGCTCGAACGCCGCCATCGAGGAATCGGTGCTGAGTCCGCCGACGGCACCCTGGAGCTGCTCCTGGGCCTGGGCCGCCTGGGCCCGGGCCTTGAGCATGTCCTTCTTGGTGCGCGCCTCGGCGATCTTGCCCTCGAGCGCCATCAGGTTCTTCTTGAGGGCGTCGATCTGGGTGGTCTGGCTGCTCAGCTGGGCATTGAGGGCCGTGGCCGTCTCCTGGTAGGTCTTGCGGCGGCTGAGGGCTTCCCGGGCCAGATCCTCCTCCCCCTTCTTCAGGGCCAGCTCGGCCCGCTCGTACCAGGTGCGCGACTGGCTCTCGGCCTGCTCGGCCTGGTTCTGAATGCGTTTCTGGCTGGCGATGGCGGTGGCCACGGCACTGCGCAGCTTGATCAGGTCCGCCTGCATGTCGGCGACCGACTGATCCAGGATCTTGACGGGATCCTCGGCCCGGCTCACCAGATCGTTGAGGTTGGCCCGGAACAGGCGGCTGAGTCGTTCGAAGAAGCCCATGGGGCGGGGGTGGAGCGGGGCTGCAGCGACCCTAGCCAGACCCGACGGGGGCCACCAGGGTCGGATGGCCGTCCGCTTTAACCTGGCGCCATGGCCGATCCCCGTGGCACCTCCCTGGGCCGCTGCCTGGAGGTGCTCTCCGACGACTGGCGACGGGACGGCGGGCTGGCGGGCCTCTGGCAGGCCTGGCCGCGCATCGTCGGCAGCCCCCTGGCCGACCATTGCCGGCCCCTGCGCCTGCAGGGGGGGGTGCTCTGGGTGGGAGCCGACCATCCCAGTTGGTTGCAGGCCCTGCGCTTCAGCCGCCATCAGCTGCTGGGCGCCCTGCGGGCGGCGGGGCACCCGGTGCGCGATCTCAGGATCGAACAGCGGGAGGCGGTCCGAGCCTCGCCCACCGCCGTCGACGTCACCATCAGCGACTGGGAAAGCCACCCAAGCCGCCCGAGGCAGAGCGCCATGGTGACCTGTCCAGCCTGCCGCTGCCCGGCACCGCCGGGCGAACTGGAACGCTGGGGACGCTGTGCCTTCTGCCAGAGGCAGGGGAACGACCTCAGCGGTCGCCCGTCGGCGACTTGATGGGCCGCAAGGCATCCAGGGCCCTGTCGATCACATCGGTGAGCAGGGTGATCACCCGCTTGTCCCGCAGGATGATGTTGGTGGTGACCGTTTCCCCTGACTTGAGCGGATAGGCCCGACCGTTGCGGTAGAGGCTCTGGGTCTCGAGGGTCACCACCACGGGGAAGCGGGGCTGGGGATTCTGCTCATCGGCCGGCAACGCCTCGGTGCCGATGCGTTTCACCTTGCCCACGATCGAGCCATATTCGGTGAAGGGATACGAATCGAGGCGCACCTCGGCCCGTTTGCCCGGTTTGACGAACGACACGTCCTTGCTGGTGACATAGACCTTGGCCTGCAGGGAGCCATCGGGAACGATCTTGAGCAGTTCCTCCCCGGGGGAGGCGGCATAACGGGGACTGGTGGGAACGAGATTGAAGACACGACCGGCAACCGGGGCCCTGAGCACCTCGGTCTGCAGGTTCTCGCGGGCCTCGACCCCCTGGCGGGCCAGGCTCACCTGCTGCTGCTCGCTCTCCTTGCGTTCCTTGAGCAGGTTGGCGTCAACCTCACCGATCTCCGACTCGGTCTGGCGGATCTCGGCCTCGGCCTGGGCGATCTCAGACTGGATCTGCTGGATCCGGTTGCGCTGCTGCAGATACTGAAGCTCGGGCAGGGCCCCCTGGCGGGCCAGGGGTTCGTAGCGGGAGAGGATCTCCTGCTCGTTGCCCAGGGTGAGCACATCACTGTTGCGTTTGGCCACGAGGCTGTCGCGCTTGGCGGCCAGGGCCTGGCGACGGGCGAGGGACGTGCGCACCTGCTCGCCGAAGCGCTGCTGTTCGAGGCCCTGCTGCGTCTGCAGGGTGCTGGCCTGGGCCACCGACTTGTCGGTGTCGAAGCGGATCAGGGGCTGGCCGGGCTTCACCAGCTGGCCCTCCTTGACGAAGATCTCGTCGACGACGGCCGCCTGCACCGCCTTGATGGGCTTGAGCGAGCTCACGGGTTCCAGTTGCCCCTGGGCGGGCACGACCTCGTCGATGCGGGTGACCAGGGCGAAGATGAACCCTAAGCTGGCGGTGCCGATGATCCCCCAGGTGAGGGCCCGGCTCCAGGTGGGGGCGGGGCGGAGACGGACCTCCTGCAGATCGCCGCGGTTGATGGGAACGAGCTGGCTCATGCGAGGGCGGACTCCTGTTGGCGGAAGAGCGTGGCGTAACGGCCCCCGAGGGCCAGCAGCTGTTCGTGGCTGCCCTGTTCGGCGACCGCTCCCTCGTGCATCACGATGATGCGGTCGGCGTGGCGCAGAGTGCCCAGTCGGTGGGTGATGAACAACACCGTGCGACCCCGGTAGGCCTGGCTGAGGTTGCGGGTGAGCTGCTGTTCGGTGTCGACATCCAGGGCACTGGTGGCCTCATCGAGCACCAGCAGGCGGGGCTGCTTCAGCACCATGCGGGCGATGGCCAGACGCTGCCTCTGGCCGCCCGACAGCCCCGAGCCCCGCTCCCCCACCGAGGTGCTGTAACCGGCAGGCAGCTGCTGGATGAAATCGTGGGCGCAGGCGACCTGGGCCGCCGCCATGATCTCCTCGAAATCGGCATCGGGCCGGGTGAGGGCGATGTTCTCCTGCACGGTGCCGTCGAACAGCAGGCTGTCCTGGGGCACCACGCCGATCTGGCGACGCAGGGAATAAAGATCGACCTTGGCGATGTCGTAGCCATCGACCCGGATCGTCCCCTCGAGGGGGTCGTAGAGGCGGGTGAGCAGCTTGAGCAGGGTGCTCTTGCCTGAACCGCTGCTGCCGACGATGCCGATGAAGCTCCCGGCAGGGATGTCGAGATCGACGTTGACCAGCTGCAGCGGACCGCCGCTGCCGAAGCGGAAGTTGACCCGCTCGTAGCGGATCGCCCCCTGAACCGGGGGCAGCGGCGGCAGCTGGGCGCCGGCGATCTCGAGCTCCTGGGGGTGGTCGACGATGTCGGAGAGGCGCTCCAGGGACAGCGCGGTTTCCTGGAAGTTCTGCCAGAGGGTCGCCAGCCGCAGCAGGGGGCTGGTGACGTAGCCCGACAGGATGCGGAAGGCGATCAGCTGGCCGAGGGTGAGCTTGCCCTGCAGCACCAGGCCGGCCCCGACCCACAGCACCAGCAGACCCGAGAGCTGTTCGAAGAAATGGGAGGCCGAACCGGCAGCGGTGCTGGTGACGGTGTTGCGGAAACCGGCCGCGATCTGGCCGCCGTAGAGCTGCTGCCAGCGCCAGCGGCTGTGCAGTTCCATGCCCTGGCCCTTGACGGTCTCCATGCCGCCGAGGGTCTCGACCAGATGGCTCTGGACGCGGGCATTGGCCTCGGCCTGTTCGCGCAGCTGGCGGCGGATGACCGGCGCGGCGGCGGCGGTGAGCCCGATGAAGAAGGGCACCACCGCCAGGGCCCAGAGGGTGAGAATCGGGCTGTAAAGCAGCATCACGGCGATGTAGATCACCGAGAACACGGCATCGAGCACCACCGTCAGGGCGGTGCCGGTGAGGAAACGCCGGATCCGCTCCAGTTCGTTGATCCGACTCGCCACCTCACCGACCGGACGGCGGGCGAAGTAACCGAGGGGAAGCCGCAGCAGGTGGTCGATGATCGACGACCCCAGGGAAATGTCGATCCGGTTGGTGGTGTCGCTGAAGAGGTACGTGCGCAGGGATCCGAGCAGAGCCTCGGCGATGGCCATGGCCACCAGCAGGGTGCCCAGCACATTGAGGCTGCGCAGGTTGCCCTGGCTGATGACCGCGTCGATGATCTGCTGGATCAGCAGCGGATTGAGCAGGGCGAACAGCTGCACGAAGAAGCTGGCCACCAGCACCTGGGTGAGGATGCCGCGGTGCTGGCGGATGGCCGGCAGGAACCAGGCCAGGCCGAAGCGGGCCTTGGGGGTGGCGCTCGAACGCTGCAGGCACAGCACCGGCAGCCGTCCGTTCTCCCCGAGGAAGGGCGCGAGCTCGCCACGGGAGACGCGGCGCTGGCCCTGGCGCGGATCCCCCAGCAGCAGCGAACCGCCCTCCGCCGACCAGAGCACCACCGGATGGGTGGCGTCCTGCATCAGCACCGCGGGCGTGGGGAGACGGTGCACCTGGGCCGTGTCGACCTCGAGCAGGGAGGCACTGAGACCAAGCAGATCGCAGACGGCGGCGAGCTGCAGCTGCGTGATGCCCTTGCCTTCGGAGCGCTGCAGCTGATCGTCAAGAATGCGGCGCACGATGTCGCGTCGGAAGGGCAGGTCGAAGGACCTGGCCAGCATCCGCAGGCAGGCGAAGGGCTCATCGAGGGGGCCGCTGCCCTCGACCTGGGGGAAGCTGCCGTCATCGCCGAGGCGGCCGTACCAGTCCTGGAGGGCCTCGGCCTGGCGCAGCTGGGGCACCAGCTCACTGCCCTCCACCCACTCGGGCTCCAGCACCTCGGGCGTGGCGGGGGCCGCCGCCAGCGGACCGGCCGGAACCACAGGATCCGACGTCAGCGCCGGGCTGGACGGTGCCGCCGAAACCGGAGGCCACGACTCCGGACGGGGCAGCAGACGCGCGGGCAGCAGCCCCTTCAGCGTCAGCTCGACGCCGCCCTCCAGGACGGCCCCCACGGGCTGGTCTTCGACGGCGGCGCTGCTCAACAGCCAGTGGCCATCGGGCACCCGCGGCCGGGGCCCGTCGAGCAGGAGCGCGGGCTGGGCAGGGGTCTGGCGGGCCCAGTCCCGCAGGGCCGCATCGCGCAGGAGATCGGGGCGGGGATCGGCGGAAGCGACCGCCAGGAGCTCAAGGGCGCCACCCCCGCGGCAGAACTCGCGGACGGACGCATGCCGGCGATGGAGCTCGAGAAAGTCATCGGCGGGCAGCAGCCAGGCGCGGCTGGGCTGGGCCGCAGCCACCACCTGACCCGGCACCCCCCGCAGCAACGGCAGCCAGCCGGTGAAGCATCCCGCCTCCACCCGCTCGAGGGTGTACGACTCACCGCGGCTGTCCTGGGCCAGCACCCGCAGCTGTCCGTCCTGGAGCAGCACCACCGCAGGGGGCAGCTCACTGAAGTCGTGCAGGCGGGTGCCGGGCCGCAGCTGCACAGGCCGCAGCAGCCCAGCGAGCCGCGACTGTTCGTGGGCCGGCAGGCCGGCAAAGGGCTGAAAACCGCTGAGAAGATCCAGCGCCGCAGAGAGACTCATCGGGGTCCGGCGGACGGATCGGCATCGGGCGGATTCTGCCCAGAGATGGCCTCCTGGACACGGGACCGCAGCCACTGCTCGCCCTGATCCACTACCAGCCGGCGGCGCAGGGGGTCGTCGAGCTGGGTGGTGGTGAGGGTGTCGAGGCGCACGATGATCCACCACTCCTCGAGCAGCTTGGGGGGCCAGAGCTGACCGGGCTGGCTGATCTGCAGCAGCCGTGCCAGGGAGGGATGGGGGGTGGCCAGCGGCACGGGCCCGACCACGCCACCCGTGCGCTGCTCGGGCCCTTCGGAATGGCGTGCGGCCAGGTCGGCGAAGCTGGCCTCGCCTTCCCGGATCTGCTGGTGCAGTTCTGACGCGAGGTCGGCATCCCTCACCCGCAGCAGCGAGTAGGTGACCAGGTCGAATTCGGCCTTCCGGCGCAGGTACTCGGTCTCGACCGACCCGCCGAAGCGCTGCTCGCACCAGGTCTGCCAGCGCAGGGGACGCAGGGCGATGTTGAGCAGATCCTGCTCCTCCAGCCCCCGCGACTGGCACCAGGCCTGGCGGGCGGCCGGATCCTGGAGCTGCAGTTCGGCGAGGAACCGTCCGAGGGCCTGTTCCACCTCAGGACCGGGGGGTGGCGCCGGAATCGCGGCCGTCTCGGCGTCCATCAGGCGGAACCGCCACGCCGCATCAAAGAGACCCAGCCGGGCGAGCTCGCGGTCTGTGAACGCGTCCAAACCTGACCAACTCAGAAAATTGTCACCGGAATTTAATAGCGCTCCGGATCGTGCGTGCGCCAGGTGGACGGCACCCCCTTCCGGGCCAGGGCGCTTGACAGTTGCGCAAGGGCCTGCCGCTCGACCCGCCACAGCCGGTAGAGCCCGGCGGTCGCCAGGGACCGGTGGGGGACGGCACGCCAGTGGGGCAGGGCCGCGGTGCCGGCATCGATCACCAGCAGCAGCGTCGGGGAGGGGTCGCGGGGGCCCGTGGGGGAGCCCAGCTGCTCGCCGAGGTTGCGCAGACCGGTGGGGGGCTGGCCGGCGTAGTGGACCACCTGGCGGCTGTAGTAGTGCAGCGAAGGTTTGTTGATGCCCGCCATGGCCAGGGGTTCCGCCGGGCGCAGGTGCTGGCGGACCGTGGCGGCCATGGCACGCACGGGTGCCTGGCGGATGTGGTCGACCTGCCCGGCGAGGGGGGCGAGCACCAGAGGGCCCAGCAGGACCAGCGGCAGCTGCACGCTCGGGAGCCAGGCCCTCGGCATCGGATGGCGCCACAACCTCAGCGCCCCGACCGCCGCGGCCGCCAGGGTCAGCATCCCGGCCCCCCTCACCAGACCGCTGGCGATCAGCGCCTCGGCCAGGCCGGGCATTTCCGGATCGTGGACCCGGGGCAGCCAGAGGGGGGCGACCAGCAGCACCAGCGCCAGCAGGGCCAGCAGCAGCAACGACCCCAGCCGGCCGGTGCGCAGCTGGGGTGGCGGTCCGTCGGCAAGGGCCACCAGCAGGGCCATGGCCGGCAGGCCAGGCAGCAGGTAGCTGGGCAGCTTGGTCGCCGAAAGGCTGAAGAACACGACCACCACCAGCAGCCAGCAGAGGGCGAAGCGGGGCAGCGATTCGGCCGCCCGCAGCGGCGTCCGCCGCCGCAGCCCGCGGGCCCCAGAGGCCAGACCCAGCAGCAGCAACGGCAGAAAGGGCAGGCTCGCCAGGGCCAGCACCGGCAGATAGAACCACCAGGGCCCGGCGTGGTGGTTGACCACCTGGGTGAACCGCTGGAGGTTGTGATACCCGAAGAAGCTCTGCACGAAGGCGCCCCCCTCCCGCTGCCAGACCAGCAGGTACCAGGGCAGGGCCACCGCCAGGGTCAGCGCCAGCCCTGAAGCCGGATGAACCGCGCGGGCCAGGCCGCCGGCATCCCGTTGCAGCCAGGCGAACAGCAGCAGCACCAGCAGGGGCAGCAGCAGACCGACGGGTCCTTTGGCCAGCACCGCCAGGCCCAGGGCCAGCCAGGCGAACCAGGGCCGGCGGCTGTGGGGATCGGCGTAGGCCCGCCAGAACCCGAGCAGGGCCACGGCCACACAGGCGGTGAGCAGCGGATCACTCACCGAGACCCGTCCCCAGACCAGCACCAGGGGCGAGAGCGCGAAGGCCAGACCCGCCGCCAGGGGGGCCGTGGGCATGGCCCCGCGGTCAAGGGGCACCGTGATGGCCAGGGCGAGCATCACGGCGATGGTGGCCAGGGCCGAGGGCAGGCAGGCGGCGAGGCCGCCCAGGGGGTCCAGCGCCGACGGCAGCCACGAGCTGCCAAGACCGATCAGCCAGTAGATGAGCACCGGTTTGTCGAACCGGGGGTGACCGTTCACCCGGGGGGTGATCCAGTCTCCGGTTTCGGCCATGGCCCGGCCGGCCGCGGCGAACAGGGCCGGGGTCTCGTCGACCTGGCCGACGGCATTCAGGCGCCAGAGGAACAGCAATCCCCCCGCCAGCAGCAACAGCAACAGCTGGATCCGCAGGCCTCCCCGTGGGCTCAAGACCGTCCGTCGCGCCTGGAGGCTGAACCTAGGGCCGTCCATCCGGTGCAGTGATGAGCTGGCAGCGGATTCCCAGCAGACGCAGCTGATCGGCCAGCAACCGTGCCGGCTGGGCGTGGAGGGGGGGCGTCAGGGGTTGGCCCTGCTGCAGATCCAGGTACGGGGCCATGGCGCTGGGCATCCCGCCGAGAAAGCGGGCCAGGGTCTGGAGGACCTGCGGGCGCGAGGCTTCCGCGGGGGCCGAGAGGATCTGCAGGCACCAGGCGGGGCGGCGCACCTCCCCCTGCTCGACCCGGTGCAGGGCCTCAAGGGTGGCCAGCACCACCAGCCGCGCCCCCGGCTGAAGCTGGCCTTCCTCCCGCGGCAGCGGCTCGGCCGATCCACCGGGGCCGGTGTGGAGCAGCACCACCAGCCCGTACCCCTGCGACACCTGGGCCAGGGAGCAGCCCACCAGGGTGTCGCCCGGCTCGAGGCGGTATTCGGTGATGAGCAGGTTGTCGTCACAGATGCGCACCATCGCCAGCACCCGCTCACCGAAGGCGGTGGCCACCACGGCGTCGGCGGCGACCTCCAGCGGATTGACCAGCTCCATGGACGCCAGCAGCGAACTGATCGCCCGGGCCTCCACGAGGGTCGTGGCCTGCACCGCCAGCCGCGCCGACGGCCAGCGCTCGTTCAGATCAAGGGCGACCTCGAGGTTGGGGATGAGCTCGTCCCCCAGCACGGCCACCGCCAGACAACGGCCGTGCCGCAGGGCCCGCAGGGCCGACGGCAGGGAGCGATGGCAACCGTCCACGTCCTCGGGATCCGCCTGCGACGCCACCCGCAGCACCTGCACATTCTGGGCGCGCAGGGTGCGGGCGATGCTGCGGGCGAGGCTGCCGCCCTCGATGAGCAGCACGGCGCCGCTGCCGGGAGCCAGGGGGGAAGGCTGCCGCTGCCCGAAGCGGGCCCCCACCAGCCGTTCGACGATGACACCGACCAGCCAGGAGGTGAGGAGAATCCCCAGCAGGGCATAGAGCAGCCCGAGGAAGGCCGGCCACAGATCGGCGTCGGTCAGGGGCGGACCGAGCTCGGATCCGTAGTAGCTGAACGCATCAAGAAATTCGCCCTTGAGCAGGGCCAGGGTCAGCATCACGCCCCGCGGGAACGAGCCGCCGCCGAACTGCCATCCCCCCACCACCAGCAGCGCGAGCAGCAGAGCGGCCGGCAGCAGCAGCGCCCCCCGGCGGGCGGCCAGCCAGAGGGGCACCTCCCGCAGGACCTGGCGCCAGACCACGAGCCGGGCGGTGAGGCGGGGCAGCAGCGGCCTGCGGCGGCCCGTGCGCAGGGTGGTGGCCTGCTCAAGCCAGACCAGCCGATCGCCCCGGCGGGGATGCGCCTCCAGGGGCCACCAGCCACTGGCCACCGGTGCCATCGGCGGCCCCTCGGCGGGCAACCACTGCAGCAGCCGCTGCCGCCGCCCGAAACAGCCGTGCAGATCCCTGGGGCTGTCGGCGCTGAGGCTGCGGCTGTGGATGGTGAACCGTTCCCCCTCCAGGTCGATGGCGGCCTCAAGGCCATCGGGCCGCAGGGCATTGGCGAAGACCCCGGCCGTCAGGTCGTGGGGATCACAGAAGGCCAGGCCCGGGATGCGCTGCTCGAGCTGCTCGCGCAGGCGGCGGCGGGTCGAGGAGCGCACCACCAGCTGGGCCGTCGGGTTGAGACGCCGCACCTGCAGCGCCGCCTCCAGGTTGATGGCGGCATCGGCGGTCAGCAGCAGCACTGCCCTCGCCGAGGCCACCTCCGCCCGCTGCAGCACTTCGGGGTAGCGCATGTCCCCGACGGTCACCGTCGGGTCGAGGGCCGCCGCCAGGGCCGCATCGTCCCAGCGGGGGGGGTGCAGGTCGAGACAGCGGACCGGCACCCGCAGGGCCATGAGGCTGCGGAGGCACGACTGGCCGAGGCCCCCCAGTCCGCAGACCAGCACCGTCTCCGGGGTCGCCTCCACAGGGTCGGGCTCAGGGCTCCATCGCCAGGCTAGTCAGCCCGGCTGGGCCAGCAACCAGCGCTCCACCCGTTCGGCGAAGGCCCCCAGCCCGAAGCGCTCCTCGGCCCGGGAGCGACAGGCGCGACGGTCGATGGCCAGGGCCTCGGGGAGGGCGGCGACCAGCGCCGACGGATCATCCGGAGGAACCAGCACCCCGGTGAGGCCCGGTTCCACCAGCTCGGCGGGGCCGCCCCGGCGGTAGGCCACCACCGGCACGCCGCAGGCCATCGCCTCGACCACCACGTTGCCGAAGGCCTCGGTCCACTTGGGGGTGTTCAGCAGGGCAGCACAGGCCCCCAGCTCGGCCTGGAGCCGGTCGGTGGGCAGGAACCCCCGCCAGTCGATGGTACCGGCGGGAACCGAGGCCTCCACGGCCGCGGCATAGGCCGGGTCCTCCCGCAGCCCCCACACCCGCAGGGGCCAGCCGAGCCGGGCCGCCGCCACGGCGGCATCTTCGAGGCCCTTCTCGGGGGCGATGCGGCCCACCCAGCCCAGCACCCGTTCCGGTGTCTGCCGGCAGGTGTAGCGATCAAAGTCGAAGCCGTTGGCCAGCAGCCGCGGCGGCGTGGGCAGGGCGAAGTCGGCCGCCTGGGCGGCGGTGTGGAAGGCCAGCCGTCCGGGATGGCCGGCCGCCACGGCAGCGATGGCCTCATCCATGGCCCGGCTGACGCTCCCCATGCTGACCAGGTGGAACAGAGGCGTGCGGAAGACGCCGGTGAGCCACAGGGGCAGCCAGTCGTAGCCGAGGTTGAGCACCCGGTCGTGGTCCTCCTGCAGCGCCAGGGCCCGCTGCCACAGCCTGGGCAGCAGCCCGTCGGCGGGGATCGTCACCGGAGCGTCCCGGTCGGCGTGCTGCCAGCTGGCCTGGGGCACCCCCGGCTCGAGCAGCAGCCGCACCGGCAGGTCATCGGCAAGCCTCGAGCCCGTGGCGGCGAGCACCGTCAGCCGATGGCCCCGGGCCGCCAGCCCCCGCAGCAGGCTCTCCAGGGTGAGTTCGACCCCGCCGCCGAGGCCCTGGCCGATGGGGCCCATCGGCGTCGAGACCAGCAGCAGACGCAGGGAGGCGGCCGGCATCAGATCCGCTCCGGCTGCAGCGATGTCGGCGGCTGCCAGAGCACCGCCCGTCGGTTGATCAGCAGCACCGAGGCCAGGGCCAGCACCACCCCGAGCCACTGCAGAGGTCGCAGCGATTCGTGCAGCAGCAGGCCGGCGCTCAGCAGGGCGAACACCGGGGTGAGGAAGGTGAGGGAGGTGAACCCGGTCAGGTCTCCCTGGCTGGCGAACCAAAAGAAGAGGCCGTAGGCCAGGGCACTGCCGGGCAGGGCCGCATAGGCCACCAGCAGCCAGCCTCCGGGCGCCAGGGACGGCCAGAGCCCCTGCCAGCCCCCGAAGGCGGGCAGCGCCGCCAGCACGAGGGGTGGCAGGGCACCGACCAGCAGATGCCAGGCGGTCACCGCCACCGGATCGCTGTGGCGGCAGGCCCGGCGCGCCAGGATCGTGCCGACGGCCATGGCCGCCGCCGCCAGCAGCATCAGCAGCTCCCCCCGCCCCAGCGCCTCCACCGTGGGCAGGGGCGGACCGAGCAGCCACCAGTGCCGCAGCAGACCCGCCGGCAGGCCGAGGCAGGCAATGCCGGCGAGGCCGATCAGCAACCCCACCCAGCCCACGGGATTGATGGCTTCCCCCAGCACCGTGCGCGCCAGCAGCGCCACCAGGAGGGGCTGGGAATCGATCAGCACCGACCCGAGGCCGGCACCGGTGTCGGCCAGCCCCGCGGCCAGCAGCAGCTGGAAGAGGCTGCCATCGACGAGGGCGAAGGCGAGCAGCCAGGGCCTGTCGCGGGGGTCGACGGCGAGGGGTCGCCGCAGAACGACCGTCGCCAGCAGCAGGGCCAGTCCGGCCGGCAGCAGCCGCAGCCAGGCCAGGGACGGCGGCGAGAGGCTGTCAAGCAGGGGCTTCATGGCCGCCATCGCCGTTCCCCAGAGGGCGAAGGGCAGCAGCATCAGCGGCCAGCGCAGAAAGGCGTTCACGCCACGGGGCGGCAGTCACGAGCCTAGGAGCAGGTTCTGCATAGGATCCGGCGAGCCCGTTTCACTGCCCCCATCCGCCATGGTCTGGCCCCCGGTCTGGCCCCTCCATCGCCCCGGCCGCCGCCGCTTCGCCCGGATCGTGCTCGAAGGGCCCATCGCCGGCGCCGCCAGACGGCGGACCCTGCAGGCGCTGGAGCAGGTCGCCAGACGACGCTGCACCGGTCTGCTTCTGCGGATCGACAGCCCCGGCGGCACCGTCGGCGACAGCCAGGAGATTCACCAGGCCCTGCGACGGCTGCGCCAGGACGGCTGCCACATCGTCGCCAGCTACGGCAACATCTCCGCCTCCGGAGGGGTCTATGTGGGTTCGGCCGCCGAGCGGGTGGTGGCGAATCCGGGCACGATCACCGGCTCCATCGGCGTGATCCTGCGGGGCAACAATCTCGAGGAGCTGCTGCGGCGGGTGGGGGTGCGCTTCGAGACGATCAAGAGCGGCCCCTACAAGGACATCCTGTCCCCCGACCGTCCGCTGACGGGGGAGGAGCGCAGCCTGCTCCAGGACCTGATCGACAGCAGCTACGACCAGTTCGTGGCCGCCGTGGCGGAGGGTCGCGGCCTCACCCCGGAACGGGTCCGCAGCTTCGCCGACGGCCGGGTCTTCAGCGGTGCCCAGGCCCTGCACCTGGGGCTGGTGGATCTGCTGGGGGACGAGGAGACCGCCCGGCTGGAGCTGGCCCGCCTGGCCGGAGTGGCCCCGGACCGCTGCAGGCCCCACACCCTGGGCCAGCCCCGTCGCGGCCTGCTGGGACGCTTACGCCAGGAGCTGGCGGTGACCTTCGGGATGGCCGGGCAACCCCTCTGGCTCTTCCGCCCATGAGCGGCCCGTCCCTTCGGCTGCAGGCCCTGCGCGGCGCCACCACCGTCGAGGCCAACACGGCCGCGGCCATCGCCGCCGCCGTGGATGAACTGATGGAAGCCCTGGTGCAGAGCAACGGGCTTGAGGCCGGGCAGGTGATCTCGGCGGTGTTCTCGGTGACGGCCGATCTCGATGCCCTGTTCCCGGCGTCCATCGCCCGTCGCCGCCAGGGCTGGGACGCCGTGGCCCTGCTGGACTGCCAGCAGATGGCGGTGGCGGGCGACCTACCGCGCTGCATCCGCGTGCTGGTCCAGGCCTGGATGGAACCCGACCGCCCGCCCCAGCATCCCTACCTGCGGGAGGCCCTGCGCCTGCGGCCGGACCGATCCGGTCACAACTGACAGCTGCCGGGCCGGCCCAGCAGCGGGGGGCGGTCGGCGGGAGCCTCATGAGAATCGATCCATCGCAGTGATCCCATGACCCACCGCCTGCGCCCCCTGGCGGGCCTGACCATCGCCGGCCTGGCCCTCGGCGCCGCCCTGGTGCCCCCGGGCCCGGCCACCGCCCAGGGCTCCGCCGGCACCCCCTCGGCCGTGGAATTCCGCTGGGACAACAACAAGGATTTCCGCAAGCTCCCCTACTTCGTCTCCGACACCGAGCGCACCCGCTGGGCCGACTACTTTCTGCTGCTGCGGGGCAAGGACCGCAAGGCGGCCATTCTCAAGCTCACCGTGACGGTGCCGTCGTATTTCAACGGCAGGATCACCGCTGACAAGGTGCAGCTGAAGTACTGCAACATCGGCGGATACGTGAAACGCACCCGCTGCGACGAAGCCATCCCGGCCGACGTGAAGCTGAGCGACAACGGCAAGCGGATCGACATCTATCCGGCCGCCCCCATTCCGCCGGATCGGGGCATCGGCGTGGTGATGACGGTGGTGAACCCGTTCAACAGCGGCATGTACCAGTTCAATGCCCTGGCCGAGGCCCCGGGCGACGTGCCCCTGGCCGGCTACCTCGGCAGCTGGGTCATCGACATCAGCAACTGAGTCCAGCCGCGCTGCTAATCTCATCGATTCCCCGCCTGTGGCGGGTCCCGTTCCCACGTCTGACCACGTTCTGCCGCCATGACCAAACGCACCCTTGAGGGAACCAGCCGCAAGCGCAAGCGCGTGTCCGGTTTCCGGGTGCGCATGCGCACCCACACCGGCCGCCGCGTGATCCGCGCCCGCCGCCGGCGGGGCCGGGCGCGTCTGGCGGTCTGAGCCCTGGGCTCCGTCGGGACGGTGGTGCTGCCGGGCCCGATGCGCCTGCGGGGACGCGGGGTGTTCGACCACCTCTACCGCCGCGGCCGCTGCCAGCGCCTGGACAGCATGGTTCTGCGGGTGGCCCCCCCCTGTCCCGAGCTGCTGCATCCGCCCCAGCCTCTGCATGCCGACAGCTGCCGTCTGGCGGTGGTGGTGAGCAGCAAGGTCAGCAAGCGCGCCGTGGTCCGCAACCGGCTCCGGCGGCTGTTCCACGAGGCCTTCCGCCATCGGCAGCGGCAGCAGCCCCTGCCAGCCGCCTGGTTGCTGCTCAGCCTGCGTCCGGGAGCAGCGGAGAGCGATCCGGCCGATCTCCTGAAACAATGGACGCATCTCCTGCACCAGTCGGGTCTGCTTGATGACGACGAGTTCCCCGGTATCCCCGAACGAGGACGTGTTCTATGAGGGGGGTCCCGCCCGCGGCGACCTGATCTTCAACCTGGTGCTGGGCGCAACGCTGATCGGCATTCCCTTCGCCGTTGGTGCCATCGTGCGGGCCCTGTGGCTGCGGTTCCTGATCACCAGCCGCCGGGTCTCGGTCTCGGGCGGCTGGCTGGGGCGCGACCGCACCCAGGTCGGCTACACCCAGATCCGTGAGGTGCGCTCCGTCTCCAGGGGCCTGGGCGCCTGGGGAGACATGGTGCTGATCCTCAAGGACGGCACCCGTCTGGAAATGCGCGCCGTGCCCCGGTACCGCGAGATCGAGGCCTACATCACCCAGCGGATGGTCGCCGTCGGTGGCACCAAGGCCACCGAGGCTCCTCCGGGATTCGGGGTCGACCGCGCCGCGGCCTGACCACCCTCCTCTCCGCTTCCGCCCCCCCGCTGTCTCCGCCGTGATCGGCTACATCTCCGACAACCTGCTCCTCCCGATCCTCGATTTCTTCTATGGGCTCGTGCCCAGTTACGGACTCGGGATCAT
This sequence comes from uncultured cyanobacterium, assembly GCA_903871775.1. GTDB lineage: Bacteria > Cyanobacteriota > Cyanobacteriia > PCC-6307 > Cyanobiaceae > CAIQIA01. Next base: position 37,760 of record CAIQIA010000006.1, on the reverse strand, counting down.
CGCCCTCACCCTGGTCATCCGCCTGGCCCTGTTCCCCCTCAGCGCCGGGTCCATCCGTAACGCCCGGCGCATGCGGATCGCCCAGCCGGTGATGCAGCAGCGGCAGACCGAGATCCGCTCGCGCTACGCCAACAACCCGCAGAAGCAGCAGGAGGAACTGGGGAAGCTCATGCAGGAGTTCGGCAGCCCCCTGGCCGGCTGCCTGCCCCTGCTGGTGCAGATGCCGATCCTCTTCGCCCTCTTCGCCACCCTGCGCGGGTCACCCTTCGCCGACGTGCCTTACACCCTGAATGTGAAGGTGGTGGACCAGGAGCAGGTGGCCACCGTCGAGGCCAAGCCCTTCGCCACCCCCAGCCATTCGATCTTCATCACCGAGACCGACCACGTGCCGGTGATCGCCAGCCTGCCTGGGGGCAACCGTCTTGGGGTGGGCGACAGCGCCACCGTGCAGCTGGCCACCCGCAGCGGCGAAACCCTGACCGCCGTTGAGGAGCGCCTGCACCCCAGCATCGACCTCACCCCCCAGTGGAGTGTGACCAAGGGTGAGGGGGTGGTGAGCGTCGCCCAGGACGGCACGATCACCGCCGTCGCCCCCGGCGATGCCACGGTCGAGGCCAAGATCCCCGGGCTGGCTGCCCGCAGCGGTTTCCTGTTCATCAAGGCCCTCGGCCAGGTGGGCTTCCTGACCGATGGTCAGGTGAACTGGGACATCGCCGGGCTGGTGGCCGGGTTCGGCCTGAGCCTGTTCCTGTCGCAGGTGCTGTCGGGCTGGGGCATGCCCGCCAACCCACAGCAGGCCACCGCCAACCGCATCACGCCGGTGATGATCACGGGCATGTTCCTGTTCTTCCCCCTGCCGGCGGGGGTGCTGCTCTACATGGTCGTCGCGAACGTCTTCCAGGCGCTGCAGACGTTCCTGCTGATCCGTGAACCCCTCCCCGACAACCTCCAGACGATCCTCGATCAGCAGCTGGCCCAGCAGACGGTGGTGGCCGATGCCGCCGCCGTCAGCAGCGAACGGCTTCCCTTCGAACCCCGCGGCAAACGCTGAGGCGCCGTGCCCCCCTCCCCGCGCCTCCGGCCTGTTCCTGTGGCCGAACTGCGGCTGCTCCCCGATGGCCGTCACTGGACGGTGGAGCAGCGGCTGCAGGACCTCGACAGCCTCGAGCCCGTCGTTGGCTGGCTGCAGGTCTGGCACCACGGCACCCAGCTGCGCGTCCGGGGCGAGGCACGCACCCGGGTCGAACGCCCCTGTGACCGTTGCCTGCAACCGGTGGCCGTACCCCTCGTCGCCGAGGTGGACGAATGGATCGGCCTCGAGGCCGATGGCGCCGCTGGCGACGGCGACGCCGACACCGAGATCGTGCTCGACGGCGGCCCCGAACTGCCCCTCGACACCCTCGACCCCCAGGGCAGCTTCGACCCGGAGCGCTGGCTCTTCGAGCAGCTCAGCCTCGTGCAGCCCCTGCGCTGCCTCTGCCGGAACGACTGCCCGGGCCTGCTGCCGGACGCAGAGGCCACGGAACCGATCGACCCCCGCTGGCGGGCGCTACAGAACCTGCAGCGCCACAACGCCCCATGACGGCCTGGATCGACCAGCTCGATCTGCTCATCCGCAGCCGTGCGCCCATCCTCTGGATCCGGCAGCAGGAGGAGGAGCGGCTGCTGCGGCTCCTCACCGAGGTGGCCCGCAGGCTCGACCAGCGGCCCCTGCTGCGCTGGGACGTGGTGGCAGGGCTGCAGGGGCTTCCGAACCACGAGGGCCGGGCGGCCCGGCAACCGCTGCAGGCCCTCGATCTCTTCGAGCTGCTGCCCGACCGGCAACCCGCGCTGCTGCTGCTGCTCGACTTCCACCGGTACGTCGAGGACAGTGCCGTCTGCCGGCGCCTGCGCAACCTCGCCGGCGCCCTGCGCCGCCAGGAGCGGACCCTGCTGATCTCCTCCCCCGAGGTTCAGCTGCCGCGGGAGCTGGAGGCCAGCGTCACGGTGCTCGACCTGCCCCTGCCGGACCCGGGCGAGATCCGCGCGCTGCTCCAGAGCCTGGCCCAGGCGGCAGGGGCTCCCCTGCCGGCCACCACCCTCGACACCCTGGCCAGCAACTGCCGCGGCCTGCCCGAGCAGCGCATCCGGCAGCTGGCGGCCCGGGCGCTGGTGCGCCATGGCGGCCTGGATGCCGCCGACCTGGACGACGTGCTGGAGGAAAAACGGCTGACCCTGGCCCGCAGTGATCTGCTCGAGTACTGCCCCAGCCAGGCCAGCCGCGCCGACATCGGCGGACTGGATCAGCTCAAGCAATGGCTGGAACGGCGGCGGGGCGCCTTCGGGGCCGAGGCCCGCGCCTATGGATTGCCGCCACCGCGGGGGGTGCTGCTGGTGGGTCCCCAGGGCACCGGCAAATCGCTGACCGCCCGGGCCATCGCCCACGACTGGGCCATGCCGCTGCTGCGGCTCGACCTGGGGCGCCTGTTCGCTGGCCTGGTGGGGGCCAGTGAAGCCCGCACCCGCGAGATGATCCGCACGGTCGAAGGCATGGCCCCCTGCATCCTCTGGATCGATGAGATCGACAAGGGTTTCGGCGTCGATGGCCGCAGCGACGGCGGCACCAGTCAGCGGGTGCTGGCCACCCTGCTGACCTGGATGGCCGAGAAGACCAGCCCGGTGTTCGTCGTGGCCACGGCGAACGCCATCGATCGCCTGCCGGCGGAACTGCTGCGCAAGGGCCGCTTCGATGAGATCTTTCTGCTCGACCTGCCCAGCGCCGACGAACGGCGGCAGATCCTGGACCTGCAGCTGCGGCGGCGGCGCCCCGACCACACCATCCCCCTTGACACCCTGGTGGATCGCTGTGCGGGGTTTTCCGGGGCCGAACTCGAGCAGATCGTGCTCGAAGCCATGCTCACGGCCTTCAGCGAAGGACGGGAGTTCGCGGAAGCCGACCTGGTGGCGGCCGCCAGCGACCTGATTCCCCTCAGCCGCACGGCCCGGGAATCCCTCGAAGCCCTGCAGCGCTGGGCCGCCCAGGGACGGGCCCGGCCGGCGGGAAGATTGCGGAGCTTTACGAACTCCCACGGCGAGTAACGAACACAGCCGGCCGTCAAGTGCTCCGCGACACCTCTCCCTAGGGTCTGACGAGTCACCGACCGGCCGTGTCCCTTCCTCCCCAGCGCTCCGAGCTGACCAGTCAGCTGGCCGTCGCCGCCCTCGGGGCCGGAGTGGTGACCACCCTGGCGGTGGCCCAGGGGCAGTCGCCCCTCACCGCCCTCAGCATCACCCTCTTCTCTGCCATCGCCGCCGTTGCGGTGGGCCAGGTGCTCTGAGCCCCGATCCGACCACGCTCAACGCCCTGCGGGCCCGGCTGCCCGCCCTGGCCGTCAAGCTGTATTTCAACTACGGCGGTCAGGGCCCCCTGCCCGACAGCGCCCTGCAGGCGATGGTCGACTGCTGGCGGACCCTGCAGGAGCTGGGGCCCTTCGGCAGTGACGCCTTTCCCTGGATGGCCCAGGAAACCGAGGCCCTGCGCGCCACCCTCGCCCGCTGGTGCGGGGTCCCCCCCCAGCGCCTCGCCCTCACCGAAAACGTCACCAGCGGCTGCGTGCTGCCTCTGTGGGGGCTGCCCTTCCAGCCCGGCGAGCGCCTGCTCCTGTCGGATGCCGAACATCCGGGGGTGGTGGCGGCGATCACCGAGCTGGCCCGCCGCCAGGGACTGGCCATCGACCGCTTCCCGGTTCAACGGGCCCGGACCGGGGCCGCCGTGCTGGAGGCTCTGGAGGAGCATCTGCAGCCCGGCACGCGCCTGGTCGCCCTCTCCCATCTGCTGTGGAACACGGGCCTGCCGATGCCCATCGAAGCGGTGGCCGACCGCCTCTCCAGCCATCCCCTGCAGCCCTGGCTGCTGGTCGATGCCGCCCAGGCGATGGGGAGCCTGGCCCTGGGGGCCGTGCCGGATCGGGCAGACATCTATGCCTTCACCGGCCACAAATGGTGCTGCGGCCCCGAGGGCCTGGGGGGTGTGGTGCTCTCGCAGCGGTTGCTCGACGCAGGCAGCCCCACACTGATCGGCTGGCGCAGCCTTGCCGACGAGGGCCAGGGAAGCAGCCCCTGGCAGCCCGATGCCCGACGCTTCGAGGTGGCCACCAGCTGTCTGCCCCTGGGGGCCGGGCTGCGGGCATCCCTGGCCGAACTTGAGCTGTGCGGCACCGACGGCGAGCGGGAGGCCCTGATCGGCCAGCGCAGCCGCCGCCTGTGGGAGGGATTGTGCGCCCACCCCGCCCTGGAGCCGCTGCTGCAGGAGGCTCCGCCCGCCAGCGGACTGGTGAGCTTCACCGCTCCAGGCCATGACCCCCAACAGTTGGTGCGGGCCCTGGCCCGGCGGGGCCTGCATCTGCGCGTGCTGGCCGATCCCCCCTGCCTGCGGGCCTGCACCCATGTCGTCACCACCGACGAGGAGATCGACACCCTGCTGACCCAGCTCGACGCGCTTCTGGCCACCGGCCAGACCACCTAAACTGATGCGACGCCGACTGCACCAGGGTGTCTGATCACGGGCGGCGCTTTCACCATCCCCTGGCCCGGATCGAGGCGGGGGAAGAACCCGGCACGGTGCTCTGGAACGGTTTCGCCCTGGCCGAGGAACTGGTCAGTGATGCCCTCGAGGGCGGCCATCCCGACGTGGAGTTCCGCCTGATCACGATCCTGCTCGGCTTCGGGCTGCCCCTGTCCCATGTGCGGGAACTGCTCGCTGAACAGGCCGGCGGCAATCACCAGGCCCTGCTGCGGCTGATTGAATACGTCGCCGACAGTCTTGTCGAAGAGAATGACGATGAAGCACCGGGAGCACACCTGGATGCGGAAGATGGCGTGAGGATCTGAAGCCTTCGACCAGGGGGCATTTCTAGGCTGCCGCCAGAGACTGCCGTTCAATGCTGCGTTCGCGTCTGCCCCTGGCCGGAATCGCTGCCCTGGTTCTGGCCCTGTCGGTGCCGGCCCTCGCCCAGGAGCCCGGCGTGGCCACCCCGGGGGGTGGAACCCGGGATCCTGAAGCGGTCAAGGAGTCGCCCTATGCCTCCGCCAAGGATGGATCCGAGACCCCCAATGCGCCGGTGGGGGTGCCCGGTGGCGGCAAGGTGAATCCTGAAACGGTCAAGGATTCGCCCTACGCCGCCGCCAAGGACACCGAACACAAGGTGATGAAGCGCCCGGATCGCCAGCGGCTCTGGTGGTTGCTGGTGCCGGGGGGCCTTGCCACCCTCATCTGGTCGTGGTTGCGGCGTCAGGAACAGGTGGGCTGAGGCCCGCGATCGTCAGACGGTGCGCTCAGGATCTTCAAGCAGGTTGCGATAGACCCAGCCGGCCAGCAGGGCGCCCAGGATCGGGGCCACCCAGAACAGCCACAGCTGGCCGATCGCATCACCCCCGATCCACACCGCCACGCCGGTGCTGCGGGCGGGATTGACCGAGGTGTTGGTGATCGGAATGCTGATCAGGTGGATCAGCACAAGGGACAGGCCGATGGGCAGCCCCGCGAAGCCGCTGGGGGCCCGTCGGTCGGTGCTGCCCAGGATCACCATCAGAAAGACGAACGTGAGGATGACCTCGATCAGCAGCGCTGAAGCGAGACCGTAACCACCGGGGGAATGGGCCCCGTAACCATTGGTGGCCAAGGGATTGGAGCCTGCCAGTTCGAAGCCGGCCCGACCGGAGGCGATGCCGTAGAGCAGACCGCCGGCGATGGTTCCACCGATCACCTGGGCCGCGATGTAGGGGAGCAGGTCACGGCTGGGGAAGCGCCCACCCGCCCAGAGGCCGAAGCTGACGGCGGGGTTGATGTGGCAGCCGGAGATGTGGCCGATGGCATAGGCCATGGTCAGCAGGGTCAGGCCGAAGGCGACCGCGACACCGAGAAAACCGAGGCCGAGGGGGTTGGCGGTGGGGGAGTCGTAGGGGAACACCGCGGCGATCACGGCGCTGCCGCAGCCCCCGAAGACGAGCCAGAAGGTGCCGAAGAGCTCAGCAAGAAAGCGTCGCGAAAGGGAAGGCCCCTGGGCCATGGCGGCAATCACACGTCAATGGGCGGACCTTACCGGCCCGACCGTTCAGAGGGAACCTTGCGTGGCCAGAGCCCTTGCTGCCTCCTCTCTGTCGTCGAAATGGATCTTCTCGCTGCCAAGAATCTGGTAATCCTCATGGCCCTTGCCGGCGATGAGCACCAGATCGCCCGCGGCGGCGGCGCTGATCGCTCCCTCGATGGCCCGGCGCCGGTCGGCTTCCACCACCAGGGCTGTGCCGGCCGGGATCCCGGCGACCACATCGTCCAGGATCCGGGAGGGATCCTCGGTGCGGGGATTGTCGGAGGTGACCACCACCCGGTCAGCCAGACGGGCGGCGATGGCACCCATCTGCGGCCGCTTGCCCCGGTCGCGGTCGCCGCCGCAGCCGAAGACGCAGACCAGCTGCCGATCCGTGAAGGGGCGACAGGCCCGCAGGGCGTTGTCGAGGGCATCGGGGGTGTGGGCATAGTCAACCAGCACCGCCGGTTGATCGGCTCCCCCCGGCACCCGCTCCATGCGGCCGGGCACCCCGCGGAAGGACGCCAGCCCCTGCAGCAATCCCTCAAGGGGCAGGTCCTGCTGGAGCAGCACCCCCACGGCCTGGAGGACGTTCATCAGGTTGAAGCCCCCCACCAGCGGCGAGCGGAAGGGTGCTGAGCCCTGAGGGGTGACGATGGTGCCGTCAACACCGGCGGCAGACATGCGCAGGTCGGCCATCGTCAGGTCGACGGCCGGATCCTCGAGGGAGCTGCGCCAGCAACGGGAGCCGAGGCGGGAGGCCAGCCGGCGGCCATGGGCATCATCGACGTTGATCACCGCCCCACCGGCCAGGAGGGAGGGCTCGAACAGCCGGGCCTTGGCCTGGAAGTAACTGTCGAGGTCGGGGTGGTAGTCGAGGTGGTCCTGGGTGAGGTTCGTGAACACGGCGCCGGAGAAACGGCAGCCGGCGACCCGCTGCTGGTCGAGGGCGTGGGAACTGACTTCCATCGCGGCGAGGCGGACCCCGGCGGCAACGGCCTCGGCCAGTTCGGCCTGGAGCTGATCGGCGAACGGTGTGGTGTGGGAGGCGGTGTGGCTGCGGCCGGGCCAGCGGTTGACCAGGGTGCCGAACAGGGCCGCAGGCCAGCCCGCCGTGGCAGCCAGATGCTCGATCAGGTGGGTGGTGGTGGTCTTGCCGTTGGTGCCGGTGACGCCGATCAGGCGAAGGCCGGTGCTGGGAGATCCCCAGAAGGCGGCGGCCAGGCGGCCAGCGGCCTCGGCGAGGGGATCGGCGAGCACCAGCACCGGATCCTGGGGCCCCGGGGGAGCCACGGCGGCGGCGGCGGGGCCGATCACGGCGGCACTGGCGCCGGCCTGCAACGCCGCCGGCCAGAACGATCCCCCATCAACCCGGACGCCGGGCAGCCCCACGAACAGGGTGCCCGGGCCCACCCGCCGGGAGTCGGCGCTCACCGCCGTGACCGGCGGATCAGGGAGACCGGAGGGAACCGGCAGTCCGGCATCGCGAAGCAGCTCGTGCAGTCGGACGGCGGGGGTCGACGGCGGGGCAGCGGAGGTCATCGTCGCCGATGCTGCGAATGGGGGCTGTTCTAGGCGGTTTTCAGCCCGGAAATCCGTCCACGCAACCATTCCGCCAGTCGGTCCCCCACCAGTCGGGGGGGCACCCGCGGCAGCGGCCGGTCATCCGTTCCCGCCTGCCGCAGCAGCAGCACCGGCACCTCCAGGTCGTAACGGGCCAGCAGGGCTGGATCGCCATCCACATCGACAGCCCGCCAAGGCAATGGCAGGGCGGGCCCGAGGGCGGCCAGCCGCTCGGCCAGCCCCTCGCAGAGGCAGCAGCCGCGGCGGGTGACCAGCAGCAGCACCGTCGCCTCAGGCATGGGCGTCCCCCGGGGGGGGCACCGGATCAAAGCCCGAGCCGCCCCAGGGGTGGCAGCGCAGGAGCCGTTGCAAGGTGAGCAGGCAGCCGCGCCAGGCCCCGTGCCGCTCCAGGGCCTCGAGGGCGTAGGCGCTGCAGCTGGGCACATAGCGGCAACGGGGGGGACCCAGCAGCGGCGAGATGCCCCAGCGGTAGAGGTGCACGAGGGCACGCAAGACCTGCACCAGCGGCCCGGGGGGCGGCGATGCGGGCCGAGGTACGATGGTGGATTCGCCCTCAGGCCATGGCGGGGGGCCAGGGGAGAGGTGGGGTCCAGAGCTCCGCGCCTCCTCTCGGCACACCGGCAGATTCTGCGGACGATTCATCCATCCTGACTCTTCCCTGTCTCCATGTCTCGATACCGCGGTGCTCGACTGAGGGTGACGCGGCGCTTGGGAGACCTTCCCGGTCTCACCCGTAAGTCCGCCAAGCGGTCTTATCCCCCCGGTCAGCACGGCCAAGCCCGTCGCAAGCGCTCCGAATACGCCATCCGTCTCGAAGAGAAGCAGAAGCTTCGGTTTAATTACGGCATCTCTGAACGGCAGCTCGTTCGCTACGTGAAGAAGGCCCGTGCCATGGAGGGTTCCACCGGCACGAACCTCCTCAAGCTGCTCGAAGGACGCCTCGACAACGTGTGTTTCCGTCTCGGTTTCGGGCCCACCATCCCCGGATCCCGTCAGCTGGTCAACCACGGTCATGTGACCGTGAACGGCCGGGTGGTCGACATCCCCAGCTACCAGTGCCGCGCCGGCGATGTGGTGGCGATCCGGGAGCGCAAGCCCAGCCGCAAGCTGGCCGAGACCAACCTCGAGTTCCCTGGTCTCGCCAACATCCCCCCGCATCTTGAGTTCGAGAAAGCCAAGATGACCGCCCGGGTGACCGGCGGCTGCGAGCGGGAGTGGGTGGCGCTCGAGATCAACGAACTGCTGGTGGTGGAGTACTACAGCCGCAAGGTCTGACCACCACGCTCTGATGGCCCCCGACCGGATCCTGTCCGGCGGGGGCTTTTTGCTATGGGGATCGTCGTGCGACTGGGAATCAGCCGCCGATCAGCGTCTCCAGGGCCGCGGTCACATCCTCCTGGCGCATGAGCGCTTCACCCACCAGCACGGCGTCGGCCCCGGCCTGCTGGACGCGGTCGAGGTCATCGCGGCTGAACAGGCCCGATTCACTCACCAGCAGCGCACCGCATCGGCGAAGCGCATCACCGTGGATCGCCATCAGCTGTTCGGTGGTCGCCAGGTCGGTCGTGAAACGTGTGAGATCGCGGTTGTTGATGCCGATCAGGGTGCGGCCGGCCGCGACCGGCGTGGACCAGACAGGCAGCGCCAGCACGCGCGCCATCTCTTCGCTGTCGTGCACCTCCAGCAGCACCGTCAGGCCCAGGCCATGGGCCACCCGCAACAGGTAGGTGAGGTCCTGGTCGCTGAGGATGGCGGCGATGAGCAGGGCCGCATCGGCCCCGGCCACCCGGGCCTGGTACAGCTGGTATGGGCTGAGGATGAAGTCCTTGCACAGCAGGGGCAGATCCACGACCTGCCGCACGGCCACCAGCACGTCAAAGCCCCCCTGGAAGAAGCTGCGATCGGTGAGCACCGACAGGCAGCTGGCGCCACCGGCGGCGTAGCCCCGGGCGATCGCCTCAGGATCGAACGGATCACGGATCACCCCCTTGCTCGGACTGGCCTTCTTGATCTCGGCGATCACCGCCGGCCGGCGGCAGCAGGCCCGCAGGGCCGTGGCGAAGTCGCGGGGCGCCGGCAGGTCGAGCACCTGCCGCTTGAGGGTCTCGAGGGGCACCCGCTCCCGTGCCTGGACCGTCTCACGATCCTTCTCCCAGACGATCTCTTCGAGGATGTGACGGGGGGCCTCCTCCTCGTGGGGGATGCCGTACTCAAGGTGGGCCACCCGCACGCTGGGGTTGGGGGGGCGTCGACGGATCTGCATCGCTGACCTCAGGCCGCCAGGGCGTGGGCGGCCTGCTTGTAGGCCGCCTCGACCACCTCGCTGAGGGTGGGATGGGTGTGCACCTCCTGGACCAGCTCCCGCACGGACTGGCGCCGGGCGATGGCGTTGGCGATCTCCTGAATCAGGTCGGCGGCGTGGAGCCCGTAGATGTGGGCACCGAGCACCTCACCGGTGTCCTTGCGGAACAGCAGCTTGAGCATGCCCTCGCTCTCGAGTTCGGCCAGGGCCTTGGAGTTGGCCTTGAAGTAACTGCGGACGCTGCCGAGTTCGTAGCCCTGCTCCTCGGCCTCGCGGCGGGCCTCGGCCTCCAACAGGCCCACGGAGCCGATCTCGGGGTGGGTGAAGGTGGCCGCCGGAATGGAGCGGTAATCGATCCGGCGCTCGCCACCGACGATGTTCTCCACCGCCACCACGCCCTGGGCGGCGGCGGTGTGGGCCAGCATCATCTTGCCGGTGACATCGCCCACGGCCCAGAGGTGGGGCACCGGCTCGGCGCCCACAAGCACGCGCATGCCGTCGTCGACGGGGATGAATCCCCGCTGGGTCTCGACACCGACCGAGGCCAGGTTGAGGGTGGCGCTGACCGGCACACGGCCGGTGGCGACCAGCACGGCATCCACCTCAAGGGTCTCGACGGGTTCGCGGCTGGCGGCATCCACGAGTTCGATCGTCACCGGCCGGCCGGGGGTGACACGGCTGGCCAGCACCCCGGCCCGGGTCTCGATGTCGCGGCCCTCGATCAACCGACGGGCCGCCAGCTTGGCGATGTCGGGGTCAAAGGTGGGCATGACGCGATCGAGGGCCTCGATCATCGTCACCTCGCAGCCGAGGGCGGTGTAGACGTCAGCGAACTCGAGGCCGATGTACCCGCTGCCGACGATCGCCAGCCATTGGGGAAGACTGGCGAGACGGATGGCGTCATCGCTGGTGAAGACAGTCTCACCGTCGATGGTGATACCCGGGGGAACGAAGGGATCGGAGCCCGTGGCGATGATCACGTCGCGGGCGGTGAGCACCCGTTCGATGCCGCTGGCCTCCCGCACGGCCACCCGCTGGGGACCGTCGAGCCGTCCCTCGCCCCGGACGATCGTCACCCCGGCGCGCTCGAGGGTCTTGGTCAGGTTGCCGCGGATGGTGGCCACCAGCTGGGCCGCATGGTCGGCGATCCCCTGGCGATCGAACTGCAGGGCACCGGCGGTGATGCCGAACCCGGCCAGGTGGGCGGCGTCGCCGAGTTCACGCACCCGCCCGGCGGCGGCCAGCAGGGCCTTGGAGGGCACACAGCCCCTGTTGACACAGGTGCCGCCCATCTCGCGAAACTCGATGATCGCGGTCTTCAGGCCCAGGTCGGCCGCGTGCTTGGCGGCATCAAACCCGCCGTAACCGGCGCCGATGACGATCACATCGAAGTCCATTCCCCCTCCGGAACCTGCAGTCACGGTCAATGGCCCAGGCCAGCTGCCGACGATTCTCCCCTGTCGACGGTCACCTGGCGCCAGCGCTCCAGCAGCAGCACCCCGCCGGCGACCGCCACGTTCAGGGACTCGACCCGGCCGTCGTGGGGAATCGACACCCGCCGGACACCCGCCACGGCCAGCAGCTCCGGCGCCAGACCGGCACCTTCATTGCCCAGCAGCAGCAGGCTGGGGGCCCGCCAGTCCACGGCCCAGTAGGGCTCTCCCCCCTCCCGGACCGCCGCGAGCACCTGCCAGCCGACGGCCAGGGCCGCCGTCACCAGGGTCTCCAGCGCCTCGAGACGCTGGACGGGCAGCTGCAGGGAGGCCCCGGCCGACGCCCTCAGGACCTTGGGCTGCCAGGGATCGGCACCACCCCCCAGCCACAGGCCGCCGACGCCGCAGGCCAGGGCGGTGCGCAGCAGGGTGCCGAGGTTTCCGGGGTCCTGCAGACGGTCCAGGGCCAGCCAGAGGCCCTCGGACGCCGGCTGCGGCGACGGGGGCGGCGGGGGCAGGGCCCCAGGGGCCACCAGGGCGATGACCCCATCCGGGGACTCGGTGCTGGCCATGGCCGTGAGGAGCTCGGCCGTGACGGGCTTACAGGGCCAGGCACCGGCGAGGGCGGCATGGCCCGTGAGCCAGGCGGGCGTCGCGATCAGCAGCTCAGGCTGGAGGCCGCAGCGGCGGCATTCCTGGACCAGATGGGTGCCCTCGAGAAGCACAAGCCCCTGCTCGCGGCGCCCGCGGGGCTGATGCAGGGCGCGCACCCTGGCCACCAGCGGGTTGCGGCGGGAACTGAGGGGTTCGGGTCCGGAAACGGCCAGGGGTCAGATCTCCGAGAACTTCCGGAGGTGGAGGTCACGCTTCATGGTGAGGCCGTCGGGGGAGAGGTCGAGGCCCTTCACCGAGGCCACCGAACCGCGGATGCCCTCCAGCCGGAGGTTCTCGACCAGCTTCTTGAGCACCTCCTCCTCGACCTTGGCCTCATCAAGGGAATCAGGCGTGAGACTCTCGAGGAACTTGCCCACCTTGGACGCCACCAGTTCCGAGGCGTTGGTGATTTTGAGAACGATCACGGGGCGGAACCAGTCGCGACGAGACCCTGAAATAATGGCGAAGATTCAGGCCGCAGGCCACAACCTGCCCACACAAATCTTGATCGGGAAGACGGTGATTCGACCCACCGATCCCGCTAACGGGAGAACCCCACAGAACCCTCACAAAACCCTGTGAACGCCTGGATCGCTGGATTGGGGGTGACGATGCGGATGGGGAGACTTGAACTCCCACGACATTGCTGCCACTAGTACCTGAAACTAGCGCGTCTACCAATTCCGCCACATCCGCTGGCGTCGGCCTCTGGAAGGAGCTGTCGCCCCAACCGGCCATTCATGGACCATACCCCATCGCGCGCCCACACGCCGCCGACGGCCATGGGAGAGGCGAGACACTTCAGGGGCCGGCCGTCTAGACGGTCTCAGGTTTGATTGTCAAGATGTGGGCCAGTCGGACGCCGTAGCAGCCCATGACCAATCTCCTCTCCACGCCGACGACCTCCGCCCTGATTCCCCAGCTCGATGTGCGGGGGGGGCGGCGCCTGGAGGGTGAGGTCAAGGTCAGCGGCGCCAAGAATTCGGCTCTGGTGCTGATGGCGGCCTCGCTGCTCACAGAAGATCGGCTGCGGCTGCGCAACATGCCGGGTCTCTCGGACATCAATGGGATGGCTGAGATCCTGGGCGCCCTCGGTGTCCGCAGCGAGCGCAGCGGCGACAGCCTCGAGCTGCAGGCCTCCGGCCTGAGCCAGTCGTCTCCGCCGTACGACCTCGTCAACAGCCTGAGGGCGAGCTTCTTCTGCATCGGCCCCCTGCTGGCCCGTCTCGGCGTCGCCCGGGTGCCCCTGCCCGGGGGCTGCAAGATCGGTGCCCGGCCCGTGGTGGAGCACGTCAAGGGTCTCAAGGCCCTCGGCGCCCAGGTGTCCATCGAGCACGGCGTGGTCTCTGCCGTCGTGCCGGGCCGTGGTCACCGGCTGACCGGCGGCCGCATCCATCTCGACTGTCCCAGCGTCGGCGCCACCGAGACGCTGATGATGGCCGCCGCCCTCGCCGATGGCGAGACCATCATCGACAACGCCGCCCAGGAGCCCGAGGTGGCTGACCTGGCCGGTCTGCTCATCGCCATGGGCGGCAAGGTGCGCGGCGCCGGCACACCGACCATCACCATCGTCGGCATGCCCCGTCTCCATGGGGCCGACTACCAGGTGATTCCCGACCGGATCGAAGCCGGCACCCTGCTCCTGGCCGCCGCCATCACCCGCTCCACCCTGCGGGTGGCCCCCGTCATTCCCGAGCATCTCGGGGCCGTCATCAGCAAGCTTGAAGAAGCCGGCTGCCGCATCGTTCCCGATGGCGTGGGGCTGACCATCAGCGCCGAGACCATCCGGGCGGTCGACCTGCGCACCCAGCCTTTCCCCGGCTTCCCCACCGATCTGCAGGCCCCCTTCATGAGCCTGCTGGCCACCGCCAGCGGCACCAGCGTCATCACCGAAGCCATCTTCGAGAACCGTCTGCAGCACGTGGCTGAACTGCAGCGCATGGGCGCAGCCATCCGCACCCAGGGCAACACGGCCTTCGTCGAGGGGGTGAGCCAGCTCAGCGGCGCACCGGTCACCGGCAGCGACCTGCGGGCCGCGGCGGCGATGGTGCTGGCGGGCCTGGCGGCCGACGGCACCACCCAGGTGCAGGGGCTCCAGCACCTGGACCGGGGCTACGACAACCTCGAGGGCAAGCTCAATGCCGTGGGTGCCTCGATCGTGCGCAGACACGCCTGAGACCGCTTCCTGTAATTGATGGGGGCAGTCGGACTCGAACCGACAAGACCGAAGCCGGCGCATTTTGAGTGCGCTGCGTCTACCAATTCCGCCATGCCCCCGATCCCTCGATTTTACGGTGGAGGCAGCCCAGAGCACGACTGCCCGTGAGCGCTGCCCCTTCGGCCGTGATGGCCACCTACGGACGCCTGCCCCTCACCCTCGTCAAGGGGTCGGGCTGCTGGGTGGAGGATGACCAGGGACGCCGTCATCTCGACTGCGTCGCTGGCATCGCCACCTGCACCCTGGGCCACAGCGATCGGGTGCTGCGACGCGCCCTGACCCGGCAGCTCCGCCGGCTGCAGCATGTCTCGAACCTGTACCGCATCCAGGAACAGGAAGAGCTGGCCCGCTGGATCACCGACCGCAGCTGCACCGACCAGGTCTTCTTCTGCAACTCCGGCGCCGAGGCCAACGAAGCCGCCATCAAGCTGGCGCGCAAATACGGCCACAGCCGTCGCGGTGTCGACCGGCCGGTGGTGCTGTCGGCCCGCGCCAGCTTCCATGGCCGCACCCTCGCCGCCGTGACCGCCACCGGCCAGGCAAAGTACCACCGTGGCTTCGAGCCGCTGCCCGAGGGCTTTGATCACTTCCAGTACAACGACCTGGACGACGCCCGGGCCGCCATCGACCGCCACGACGGCCGGGCGGTGGCGGTGCTGATCGAGCCCCTGCAGGGGGAGGGGGGGGTGGTGCCCGGGGATCCCGCGTTCTTCCAGGGTCTGCGGCAGCTCTGCGATGGGCGGGGCCTGCTGCTGATCCTCGACGAGGTGCAGGTGGGGATGGGACGCACCGGTCGCCTCTGGGGCTACGAACACCTCGGGATCGAACCCGACGCCATCACCCTGGCCAAGGGCCTCGGCGGTGGCCATGCCATCGGCGCCCTGGCGGTGAAGACCGGGGCCGCGGTGTTCGAACCCGGTGACCACGCCAGCACCTTCGGCGGCAACCCCTTCGCCTGTCGGGCGGCGCTCACCGTGGCCGCCGAACTGGAACGCCGGGAGCTGCTGGCCCATGTGCAGGCCCGGGGCGAACAGCTGCGGGAGGGGCTGCTGCAGCGGGTGGCCCGCCATCCAGGCCTGCTGAGCGGCGTCAGGGGCTGGGGATTGATCCAGGGCCTGCTGCTGCGGGAGGGCTCGGTCACCGCCGCCGATCTGGTGCGCGAAGCCATGGCCGAGGGGCTGCTGGTGGTGCCGGCGGGCCCCCAGGTGGTGCGGTTCGTGCCCCCCCTGGTGATCCGCCGTCGCGAGGTGCGTCAGCTGCTGGAGCGCCTCGACCGCAGCCTGGCCCGGCTGGCATGAACCTTCCCGAGCCGGTCGATCTGACCGACCTGCTGGAACCCTTTCGCAGCCGCGGTGTCGACCTGCGGCTGGACCGGCTGCAGCAGGGGCTGGCGGCCATGGGCCATCCCGAGCGCTGCTTCGAGGCGGTGCAGGTGGCCGGCACCAACGGCAAGGGCTCCATCGTGGCGATGCTGGAGGCGATCCTGGCGGCGGCCGGGATGTCGGCGGGGGTGTATCGCTCCCCCCACCTGCGCAGCTGGTGCGAACGGATCCGGGTCGCCGGCCGCTGGATCCCCCCCGACGAGCTGCGCGCACGGTTGCTGGCTTGGCAGCCCCAGGCCGAGGCCCATGGGCTCACCACCTTCGAGCAGCTCACCGGCGCGGCCTTCAGTCATTTCGCGGCGGCGGCGGTGCCGATCGCCGTCCTGGAGGTGGGCCTCGGCGGTCGGCTGGACGCCACCACCACCCATCCCCAGCGGACGGTGCTGGGCCTGGCGACCATCGGCCTGGACCATTGCGAATGGCTCGGCCACGACCTGGCCTCGATCGCCGCCGAGAAAGCCGGGATCTTCAGCCCTGGAAGCGTGGCGATCAGCGGCCCCCAGGCCCCCGAGGTGGGCCGCAGGCTCGAGGCAGAGGCCATCGCCAGGGGCACCGAGCTGCGTTGGGTGGATCCTCTGCCGGCCACGGTGCCCCTGGGCCTGCCCGGCCAGCTGCAGCGGGTCAACGGCGCCGTGGCGGTCGGCATGGCCGAGGCCCTGGCGGAACGGGGCTGGCCCCTGCCCGCTGACGCCATCGCCCGGGGCCTGGCGGCGGCCCGCTGGCCCGGGCGGCTGGAGCGGCGCAGCTGGCGGGGGCAGCCGTTGCTCGTGGACGGCGCCCACAACCCGCCCGCCGCCCAGGCCCTGCGCCAGGAACTGGATGGGCTGGCTCCGGGGGGCCCGCGCCGCTGGTTGATCGGCATCCAGCGCCATAAAGATGCCCCGTCGATGCTGACGGCGCTGCTGCGCCCGGGCGACCAAGCCTGGATCCTGTCCTTCGAGGACCATGACTGCTGGACCGCGACGGCCCTGGCGGCTGCGGTCCCTTCCCTGGCAGGGCAGCTGCACCAGGCAGACAGCGCCGCCCAGGGCCTCGCCCAGCTGGTGGGCCCCGGCCCGCTGCCGGTGGTCACCGGCTCGCTGCACCTGCTCGGCAGCCTCTGGGAGCAGCTCGATCCGCCGGAGCCCTGGGTCCTGACGCCTGGCGAGGTCCCAGACTGAGGCCAGTCGCTGCCCGCGGATGTCCGTGACCGTGCGCCTGCTGGCCCTGGTGCTGGCCCTGCTGCTGCCCCTGGCCGCCGGCGTTGCCCCGGGATGGGCCCGCAGCTACCTCGACAGCATCGACTACACGCTCACGAACCAGAGCGGCGTCGACTTCCACGGCCAGGACCTCGAGGGCAGCTCCTTCGCCGGCGCCGTCGGCCGCCAGGCCGACTTCTCCGGTGCCCGGCTGCATGGGGCGATCTTCACCCAGGCGGCCATGGCCGGCGCCGACTTCCGTGGGGCCGACCTGAGCGATGCCCTGATGGACCGGGCCGACTTCGCCGGCACCGACCTGCGCGACGCGCTGCTGAGCGGTGTGATCGCCAGCGGCAGCAGCTTCGCCGACGCCCGCATCGAGGGGGCCGATTTCAGCGACGCCCTGCTGGACAGGGCCGACCGCCTCAGCCTCTGCCGCCGGGCCAGCGGCCGTCATCCCCAGACCGGCCTCGACACCCGCCTCAGCCTGGAGTGTCCCTGAGGGCACCGCGCAGCTTGCCGGGGTTGAGCAGTGCCGCAGGGTCGTGGGCCCGCTTGGCGTCCACCTGGGCGGCATCGATCACCCCGAGGCCGCTGTCCTCGACGGTGAGCGCATGGGGGTTGAAGACCAGCACACCGTGGCGGCGGCAGGTGTCGATCAGGCCGGCCAGGGCGTCGTCCCCGCGCCAGGGGAAGACCGGCAGCCCCACCCAGCGGGGGCAGCCCCCCTGACGGACCCGCTCCAGATGCCAGAGCAGCCCCGGCTCGGCCGCCGCCAGGGCAGCCAGCACCGGCTCGACCGGATCGGGCAGCAGGGCGATGAGGTAGGTGAGTCGGGGGTCGGCGGCCCGGGCATGCAACGTGGTGTGGTTCCAGCACAGCTCCCGCAGCAGCAGCCCCCGCGGGGGCCAGCACGGACGCTGCAGCAGCAGCCGGCCGCCGCGGGCCTGGGCCAGGGCGCTGATGGGCCCCAGGGCGGCGGGGTCGGCATGGAGCAGCAGCCGGTCGCCCTGGGGGGGAGGCAGGCCCGCCAGGCTGGGCAGCAGGGCGGCCAGGTCCCGCTCGAGGAAAGCCAGCTGGTCGATCTCCAGGGCGGCGGTGGTCAGCGCTTCTGCAAGCCCCAGGGCCGCGGGCCGGTCAGGCAGGTCCAGCACCAGCTCCTGCCAGGGCTGCCAGGGGGCGGTGGGCACCGTGATCGCCGTCAGGATGCCATTGCAGCCGTAGGCGTGGTTGAGGGCCGCGGCGGCCGCGGCATCCAGCTGCATCCAGCGAGGGTCGGCCTCGACGGTGAGCACCTCCAGGCCAAGCAGATTGCCCGCATCCCGCAGCAGGCCCCAGCGCAGGCTGCCCACGCCGCTGGAGCCACCGGCGATGTAGCCCCCCAGGGTGGCGGTGCGCCAGGTGCTCGGGGAGAGACGCAGGGCCCGGCCCTGGGGCTGCAGCAGCCGGTCGAGATCGAGCAGGCGGCAACCCGGTTCGGCGGTGAGCACCCCGGTGGCGGGATCCAGATGCAGCAGACGCTGCAGGGGCGAGGTGTCAAGCACCACGCCGCCGCTCAGGGGCACGCACTGCCCATGGTTGCCGGTGCCGGCCCCCCGCAGGGTCAGCGGCGCCCGGTGGCGATGGCACAGGGCCGCCACCCGCCGCAGCTGCTCCCGGTCGTGGGCCCGCACCACCACCTGGGCCCGACACCCCCGCAGGGCCTCCTCCAGGGGTGGGGAGAGGTGGTGCTGATCCCGCGAGAGCTCATGGAGCGCCGGCCCGCCGTCCAGCACATCCAGACCCTCCAGATCGTGGATCAACCGCTGCAGGGCCTCGGGGTCAAGGGGCTGGGGCAGCGGTGTCACCTGGGGCCTCCGGCGGCTTCGGCCCTGGACCGCGAGGTCGACAGACCGGCCTCGAGAACGATGAAGTGGCCGGCGACCCCCAGGGTGCGCAGGTGGTATCCCGGCAGCCCCAGCTGCGGCAGCAGGTCCTGGCTGCCGATGCGCGTGTCGTAGACGCTCAGAAGACCCAGATTCCAGCGGCGCGTGAATCCCTGGGCCAGGTGACCCAGGTTCGCCTGCTGGTCGCGCACAAGATCTGGACAGTTGGCCAGCAGCAGATTGAGGCCGAGGGGAAGGCCCCCCGGCCGGCAGAACTCATCCACGCCCCGGCGGCTCAGTTCGGCACCGGCAAAGCTGCGGAAATCGTCTGGGCCGGGGTTGGAGAGCACCAGCAGCCCCCCCGAGGTGATTCCGGCCAGCAGCAGAGGCAGTGACGAGCGACGACCCACAGGGACCAGATGCTGGCGCACAGGGTCCCACACGGGCGTGATGAACCGTGTTGTAGGGTTCTCTTTGTACGGCGGGCGTCGCCAAGCGGTTAAGGCAGCGGCTTGTGGCGCCGCTATTCGGGGGTTCGAATCCCCTCGCTCGCCCTCATCCTGGTCCCAGCAGAGCATCCAGCAGGGCTTCTGCTCCTCCGCGCACCGCATCCGCACAGGGAAGACCTGTGTCACGGGCGACGGTCTCGATGGCCGCCTGCGCCGCGCTGTCGTCGAGGTGGGCGGTGTTGAGGGCCACCGCCCGCACGCGAGCCGGACGGCCCCCCACGGGCAGGGCAAGGGCCGCCATGGCCTCGCAGACGGCGATCAGCTGGGGCAGGGGCGGCAGGGGCACCTGGGGCAGATTGCGGATGGTGGCCTGACCGGCCCGATGGACCAGCAGCAGATCCGTGGGCTGGCTGCCCCGCAGCAGGGGCAGGCTGGCGGTGGAGCCGGGATGGCAGAACGACCCCTGCCCCTCGACGAACACCAGCGCTTCGGGGCCGGCCCCCTCAGCGGTGGAGCGCACCGCCTGCTCGACGGCTCCGGCGGCGTAGTCGACCCGCACGGCATCGAGGGCCACCCCGCCACCGGCAATGAGGATGCCGGCCTGGCCCGTGCCGACGAAACGGGCATCAAGGCCCCGCCCCCGGGCCGCCGCCGTGAGCTCGAGGGCGACGCTCATCTTCCCCACCGACATGTCGCTGCCGAGGGCAAGAATGCGACGGCAGGGCAGGGCCGCCGCCAACCCCGTGGCGACCGTGAGCTGCCCGGGCTCCCGGCGCAGATCCCAGATCCAGCGGCCCGGTTGGACCAGCGCCGCCAGGTCGGGATCCTCCCCCAGGCGGGTGTGCAGGCCGCTGGCGACGCTGAGCCCCGCCCGCAGGGCCTCCGCCACGGCCTCCCGCACCGGCGGCGGCAACCGCCCGCCGGAGGGCGCCAGCCCCACCACGGCCACCTGGGGGCCATAGAGCATCGCCTCGGCCACCGACGCCACCACCGGCACCGACCGGGGGATGCCGGTCAGGGTCGGCAGGTCGGCCCCGGCCCTCCCCGGATCCAGCACCGCCACCACCGGGCCCTGGCGGTAGCGCAGCAGGGCAAGACCGGTCTTGCCGGAGAGATCCTCCAGGCCGTCGTGCTGCAGAAGCAGCACCGGAGCATCGGCGGTCAGCATGGCTCCACCCCCAGTCCTGGCCCGTCGCCGGGCCTGAGCAGATCACCATCCTGCAGTGGACCCCGGAAGGGATCGTCCAGCAGGTTGAGGTGGCTGTCGAGGTCAGGCCAGTGCACCAGCGGCAGCAACTGGGCCGCCGCCCCGTTGAGCAGGGCACTGTCTGAGTAGCAGCCGAGCATCAGCCGCAGCCCCAGGCGCCGGGCCGTGCGGGCCATCAGCAGGGCTTCCGTGAGTCCCCCCGCCTTGAGCAGCTTGATGTTGATCCCATCCACGTGGGGGGCCAGGCGCAGCAGGTCGGGCAGATCCCAGCAGCTCTCGTCGGCCACCAGAGCCAGGGGGGCCCGGCCACGCAGGTCGGCGAAGGCGGCGCCGTCGTCGGGGGCGGCCGCCAGGGGCTGTTCCACCAGCACCACCTCGCGTTCAGCCAGCCAGGGGAGCATGCGCCGGGCCTGGTCCGGCGTCCAGCCGCCGTTGGCATCCACCTGCAGTTCGGCCCCCTCGAGCCGGGGGCGCAACGCCTCCACCAGGGCCCGGTCATGGTCGAGGCCCGCGGGGCTGCCCAGCTTGAGCTTGACGCGGGAGGCCGGCAGCAGCTGTCGCCAGCGGTGCAGCCGGTCAACCACCGCCTCGGGGCTGGCCAGGCCCAGGGTGACGCTGGTGGGCACACAGGCCTGGCGGTCGAGCCCCCAGAGCTGCCACAGCGGTCGCCCCAGCCGCTGGCCCCACCAGTCGTGCAGGGCCAGATCCACGGCACAGCGGGCCGGGGGGCTCAGGGAGGCCAACAGCGGCTCGATGGCCTGGCGGCAGATCGGATCGAGCGGCTCAAGGGAGGGCAACAGCTCCCGCAGCTCGGCCTCCAGGGCTCCGGTGTCGAACGCCCGCAGGCCCGTATCGAAGCCACCGGTCTCGCCGCGGCCGCTGCAGCCGTCGTGGTCGACCGTGAGGCACAGGTGCTCCACCGCCGCGGTGGTGCCCCGGCTGATGGTGAGGGGCACAGCCTTGGTGAGGGTGAACCGCTGCAGTCGCCAACGCATGGGCGGACACTCCGCTCAGGGCCTCCCGTCGACCCTACCGATGGCTGCGGCCACCACCCGGGCTGCGGCCGCGCTGACCCACAATGAGACCGTCCGCCATCGAGACCTTGCCCGCTTCGAGCCTCAGTCCGCGGGGGACCTACTGGATCACCACCTTCGGCTGCCAGATGAACAAGGCCGACTCGGAGCGGATGGCCGGCATCCTCGAGCAACTGGGGTACGCGGCCGGCAGCGGCGAGGACGAGGCGGATCTGGTGCTGTACAACACCTGCACGATCCGCGACAACGCCGAACAGAAGGTCTACAGCTACCTGGGCCGTCAGGCCCGGCGCAAACGCACCAACCCGGCGCTCACCCTGGTGGTGGCGGGCTGCGTCGCCCAACAGGAGGGGGAAGCTCTGCTGCGGCGCGTGCCGGAACTCGATCTGGTGATGGGCCCCCAGCACGCCAACCGGCTCGAGACCCTGCTGGCCCAGGTGGAGAGCGGCCAGCAGGTGGTGGCCACCGGTGAGCACCACATCCTTGAAGACATCACCACCGCCCGCCGCGACAGCCAGGTGTGCGCCTGGGTCAACGTGATCTACGGCTGCAATGAGCGCTGCACCTACTGCGTGGTGCCCTCGGTGCGCGGCAGGGAGCAGTCACGGCTGCCCGAAGCGATCCGGCTGGAGATGGAGGGCCTCGCCGCCCGTGGCTACCGCGAGATCACACTGCTGGGACAGAACATTGATGCCTACGGCCGCGATCTGCCGGGCAGCACGGCCGAGGGGCGGCACCGCCACACCTTCACCGATCTGCTGCAGCACGTCCACGATGTGCCCGGCCTGGCGCGGCTGCGGTTCGCCACCAGCCACCCCCGTTACTTCACCGACCGGCTGATCGACGCCTGCGCCAGCCTGCCCAACGTCTGCGAGCACTTCCACATCCCCTTCCAGAGCGGCGATGACGCGCTGCTGCAGGCCATGGCCCGGGGGTACACGGTGGATCGTTACCGCCGCATCATCGACCGCATCCGCGAGCGGATGCCCGATGCGGCCATCAGCGCCGACGCCATCGTGGGCTTCCCGGGCGAGACCGACGCCCAGTTCCGCCACACCCTCGACCTGGTGGAGGCCATGGGCTTCGACCAGGTCAACACCGCCGCCTATTCCCCCCGACCGGGCACCCCGGCGGCCCTCTGGGCCGATCAGGTCGACGAGGCCGTCAAGGTGGCCCGGCTGCAGGAGCTGAACGCCGCCGTGGAGCGGACGGCCCGGCAGCGCAGCGCCCGCTATCTGGGACGGGTCGAGGAGGTGCTGGTGGAGGGCAGCAACCCCCGGGATGCCGGCCAGCTGATGGGCCGCACCCGCACCAACCGACTCACCTTCTTCCCCGCCGACGGCCATGGCCCCGGTGACCTGGTGCCGGTGGCCATCGACACCGTGAGGGCCTTCTCCCTCAGTGGCCATGCCAGGCCCTGACGGCACTGGTACCTTGAAACGCGACCTGTTCCGCCCATGAGCGACGAGGAGTTCTCCGCAACCCAACGCCCCCGCGACGTGGGTCTGGTGTTCGGAGGGGCCTCGGGCGAACACGACGTCTCGATCCGCTCGGCGGCCACCGTCGCCCGCGGCCTGGGCAGCGGCCGCAATGCGGCGCGATACCGGCTACGGCACTTCTACATCGACCGCCTCGGGCGCTGGTGGGGCGACGAGGTCGCGAGCGCCGTGCTGCGGTCGGGGGTGGCTCCCGACCCGGCCGACCTGTCCCCGGCGGACCGGCCGGGCTTCCAGGGGCTTCCTGAGGGGGCGCTGGCGGTCGAGGTGTGGTTTCCGGTGCTGCATGGTCCCAACGGGGAAGACGGCACCGTGCAGGGGCTGTTCACCCTCATGCAGGTGCCCTTCGTGGGTTCGGGGGTGCTGGGCTCGGCGGTGGGCATGGACAAACTGGCCATGAAGGCGGCCTTCGCCGCCGCCGGCCTGCCCCAGGGCCCCTACCAGGCGGTGGAGGCCACCGAGCTGGCCGACCCGGGCCCGCTGCTCGCGCGCCTCGAGGACAGCCTCGGCCTCCCCTGCTTCGTCAAGCCGGCCAACATGGGTTCGTCGGTCGGCATCAGCAAGGCCAGCGACCGGGAGCAGCTGCTGGCAGGCCTGCAGGCGGCGGCCGCCCACGATCCGCGCCTGATCGTCGAGAGCGGCCTCAAGGTCCGGGAGCTCGAATGCGCCGTGCTGGGCCGGGGGCAGCTCGAAGCCTCGGTGCTGGGGGAGATCGTCTTTGACGCCGACTGGTACGACTACGACACCAAGTACACCGAAGGGCTGAGCCGCACCGTCATTCCGGCGGCGGTGCCCGCCGCCGTGCAGGACGAGGCCCGGCGGCTGGCCATCGAAGCCGTGCGGGCCGTCGGGGCCTCGGGCCTGAGCCGGGTCGATTTCTTCTACGAAGAAGCGAGCGGTCGGTTGCTGCTGAACGAAATCAACACCCTGCCGGGGTTCACGAATCAGAGCATGTACCCCATGCTGTGGGCCGCCAGCGGCATCCCGCTGGACGACCTTGTGCACCGTCTGGTGGAGCTGGCCTGATGTCCCATGCCCTTCTCTGGCTGCCGTTGCTGGTGGCCTTCGTGGTGCTCACCGCCCTGGGCTGGCTCGAGCGGCGACGCCAGCGGCTGTTCCTCGAATGGGCCGATGGCGCCGAGCTGTCGAAGCTGGACGGCGGTGGGGCCGCGCGGCTGATCAACGGCCAGCTCGAATGGAGCAGCTTCGAGGCCGGGCAGCTGCGCCCGCAGGGGTCCTTCACGGTCTCGAAACTCGAGCTGGTGGAACTGCTGGCCCTGGGGTCCGGCGACGCCCCCCTCACTGAAGAGAGCCATGGGCCCTGCCGCCTGCGCCTGATCGGCGACGGGGTGCAGCGCGACATTCCCTTCACCGATGCCGACCGGGCCCGCCGCTGGATCGAGGAACTGATGCAGCGCTCACGATGCGACCTCTGAAGCAGCGGCCCGCCACCGAAGGGGTGCAACGCCGCCAGGAGCTGCGGCGCCAGCGCCGGCTGGGACGGCTCGCCCAGGTCTGGCGGCTGCTGGCCCTGCTGGCGGCGGCCACCGGCCTGGGCTGGGTGCTGCTGCGCCATGGCTGGCTGCTGCAGTCGCCGGCCCAGGTGACGGTGCAAGGCACGGTGGGCCTGGGCCGCGATCAGGTCATCAAGGCCGGCGGTCTGGAGTTCCCCCAGCCCCTGCTGGACCTGGATCCGGCCGACCTGCGCCGGCGGCTGGCGGCGCAGCTGCCGGTGGATCAGGTGGTCGTGCAACGCCACATGCTCCCCGCCGGCCTCACGATCCGCCTGCATCCGCGGGTGGCCGTGGCCCGCGCCCAGCGCCGCACCAGCGCCGGTGTCGAGAACGGCTTCGTCGACCGCACCGGCCGCTGGATCAGCGCCCGACAGCAGGCCATGGGCGGGGTGCCGGTTGCCAGTCCGCTCTGGATCACCGGCTGGCAGGAGCGGCACCAGCCGGGCCTCGAGGTGCTGCTCCGCCAGCTGCCGGCCTCGGCAGCGGTGAGCGAGCTCCGCTTCCGGCCCGAGGGGGACCTGTGGCTGTCAAGCAGCCGACTCGGGCTGGTGCGCTTCGGCACCCTCGACGACCGCCTGCAGCGGCGGCTTCAGGTGCTCGACCATCTGGCCGCCGACCTGCCGAAGACCGCGGCCCTGGGCGGGAGCCGGGCCATTGACCTCGATGATCCCGAGCATCCCGAATTGCTGCTGGCGCCGCCTGGGGACGGATTGAACGCTGGCGGCGCTGTCCGCAAGGGCAGGTCAGCGAATTGACACCACAACCACGTTGCGATTGCAGCGCCCTGCGGCGATCCTTGTTCGACTACTAGGGACCTTGGTGTCCAGCCTGGATAATGCTTCAGCACATCGATGGCGCCGCTGCGGCGATGGACGGCATGGAACCCATGGCAGGGCAGGGCTCACTCCATGATCGGGAGCGTCCTGGCGCCAACCATCAGGTCCAGGCTGCCGGCCAGGGGATCGTTCCCAGCCAGATGGCCCGCATCGAGGTGATCGGCGTCGGTGGTGGCGGCAGCAATGCCGTCAACCGCATGATTGCCTCCGAGCTGATGGGGGTGGGCTTCCGGGTGCTCAACACCGATGCCCAGGCCCTGCTGAGCTCGTCGACCGGCCAGCGCACCCAGCTGGGCATCAAGCTCACCCGCGGCCTGGGGGCCGGCGGCAACCCGGCCATCGGCCAGAAGGCCGCCGAAGAATCGCGCACCGAACTGCAGGAGGCCCTGGCCGGCACCGATCTGGTGTTCATCACCGCCGGCATGGGGGGTGGCACCGGCACCGGTGCGGCGCCGATCGTGGCTGAAGTGGCCAAGGAGACCGGCGCCCTCACCGTGGCCATCGTCACCAAGCCCTTCACCTTCGAGGGACGCAAGCGGATGCGTCAGGCCGAGGAGGGCATCGCCCGCCTGGCCGAACATGTCGACACGCTCATCGTGATTCCCAACGACCGCCTGCGGGAATCGATCGCCGGTGCGCCGCTGCAGGAGGCCTTCCGGGCGGCGGATGATGTGCTCCGCAGCGGCGTCAAGGGCATCTCCGACATCATCACCAAACCGGGCCTCGTGAACGTCGACTTCGCCGACGTGCGCTCGGTGATGGCCTCGGCCGGCACCGCCCTCCTGGGCATCGGCGTCGGCTCGGGCCGCTCCAGGGCGTCGGAGGCCGCCATCGCCGCCATGAGCAGCCCGCTGCTGGAGTCGGCCCGCATCGATGGCGCCAAGGGGTG
This sequence comes from uncultured cyanobacterium, assembly GCA_903871775.1. Classification (GTDB taxonomy): domain Bacteria; phylum Cyanobacteriota; class Cyanobacteriia; order PCC-6307; family Cyanobiaceae; genus CAIQIA01. Next base: position 11,654 of record CAIQIA010000006.1, on the reverse strand, counting down.
CGTCATCAACATCAGCGGCGGCCGTGACATGACCCTCGAAGACATGACCACCGCCTCGGAGGTCATCTACGACGTGGTCGACCCCGAAGCCAACATCATCGTGGGCGCGGTGGTCGACGAGCAGCTCGAGGGCGAGATCCACGTGACCGTGATCGCCACGGGCTTCGATGGCGGTCCCAGTGCCCCCCCCCGGCCCCGGCTCTCGACGGCCCTGGACGCCAGCGGCAGCCCCACCGTCGACCCCGCAGCCACCGATGACTCGGGGGTTCGGATTCCGTCATTCCTGCTCAATCGCCAGAACCGCTCCGGCGCCGACTGAAGCCACTCCCTGACGACAGCGCCCCCGACGCGTCCTCACGGATCTGTCGGGGGGGGCCTGCAGGTCGCGCCCTGAACCCTGAATGTCGAGCCAAGAACGTTGCGTTCTAAATCCTGAGCGGACATCCGGATGTTTCCCGGAGATCACAGAGACAGAAAGAGGGTGACCCGGAGTCCACGCCTGTTCAGAGCATCCCGTGTGGCTGCTGCCTTCCGGTCCTGACCAGGTTTGGGCGTCGGAACCGCATGGGTCCGAGTCTCTGGGATGCTAGCAACAGCAACGGCCTGCCAGACACCGTGACCTTCAGCCCCGCTGAACTGCTGCCGCTGCTGATGCGCCGCAAACGCGAGGGCCTGCCGATCACCGTGCTGACGGCCTGGGACGCCCCCAGCGCCCGCTGGGCCGAGGGGGCCGGCGTCGACCTGGTGCTGGTGGGGGATTCCCTCGGCATGGTGGCGCTCGGCCACGCCACGACCCTGCCGGTGACCCTCGACGCCATGGTCCACCACGCCATGGCGGTGCAACGGTCCCTGCGCCACACCCCGGTGGTGGTGGACCTGCCGTTCCTGAGTTACCAGTGCGGCAGCGACAGCGCCATGGCCGCCGCCGGCCGGCTGTTGCAGGAGACCGGCTGCCATGGCGTGAAGCTCGAGGGGGCCGAAGCCGAGACCCTCGCCGTCGTCGACAGGCTGGTGCGCCATGGCATCCCCGTGATGGGTCACCTGGGCCTGACGCCCCAGTCGGTGCGGCAGCTGGGCTATCGGCGCCAGGCCACCGATCCGGTCGCCCAGGACCGGCTGCGGCGGCAGGCCGAGCAGCTGCAGGCCCTGGGCTGCTTCGCCCTCGTGCTCGAACACGTGCCCGACGGCCTGGCCGGCGACCTGCGCCGCCGGCTGGAGCTGCCGGTGATCGGCATCGGCGCCGGTGAGGACTGCGACGGGCAGGTGCGGGTCACCGCTGACCTGCTGGGGCTGACCCCCCGGCAACCCCCCTTCGCCCAGGCCCTGGTGTCCGGCGAACAGCTGTTCAGCGACACCCTGCGGGGCTGGGTCGACCAGGTGCGTCAGCCCCCCGGCGCCCCTGCCACCACGCCAGCAGATCCCGCAGCACGGCATTGCTGAGGCAGAACCCCTCGGGGGGCAGCAATCGCAGGCGGCCCCCATCCCAGGCCACCAGCCCCTGCCGCCGCCAGCCGGCCAGCGCAGCCTCCAGGTCGGCCTGCAGGGCCCCAGGGGTGAGCCCGCTGGCCCCGGCCAGCCAGCGCAGCGGGACCCCCTCGCGGCAGCGCAGGCCCACCAGCAGCAGGTCGTCCACCGGCGGGGCCGGCCAGGGGGGACCGTCGCCCCCCTGGTCACCGGCCCGCTGCTGCAACCACAGGGCGTAAGCCTCCCGGGTGCGCGGGCGGGCCAGCCGCTCGGCGCCGGCGCCGGCGGTGGCCCCCAGGCCGCAGGCCCACCAGCCGGCGCCGGTCCAGTAGGTGCGGTTGTGGCGGGCCCCATGGCCGGGCAGGGCCCAGCTGCTGATCTCGTAGTGGCCATAACCGGCAGCCGCGAGCCGATGGTGGGTGTGCACGAGCCGATCGGCGGCGGCGTCTTCATCGGGACAGTCGAGCTGGCCCCGCGCCTCCGCCCGCGCGAAGACGGTGCCCGGCTCCACGATCAGGTCGTAGATCGACAGATGCGGCGGCTGCTCCGCCAGGGCAGCCGCCAGGGTCGTCTCCCAGAGGTCGGCCGACTGACCGGGGAGGTTGACGATCAGATCAAGGCTCCAGCTGTGCAGACGACCCTGGGCCCGGGCCTGCCGCAGCCAGCGGCAGGCCTGGAGCAGATCGGCCCGGCGATGGCAGCGGCCGAGACCCGCCAGCACGCCATCGTCGAAGCTCTGGCCACCGAGGCTGACCCGGTTCACGCCGGCCGCCAGCACCCCCCGGAGGCGGTCGGCATCGAAGCTGCCGGGATCCATCTCGAGGGTGACCTCGGCGGCGGGGGCGAGCCCCCAGCGGCGGCGCACGGCAGCCAGCAGCGCCTGCAGCTGCGGCACGCTGAGCAGGGATGGGGTGCCGCCACCGATGTAGACGGTCGACAGGGGCGGTCCGGCGGGGGCGGCGGCCAGATCACGGTGCAGCAGGTCGAGGTACCGGGCGATCGACGGTGAACGGGTGCCGTCGGCGCCATCGCCGAGGGGCACCACCGGGAAATCGCAGTAGAAGCAGCGGCGCCGACAGAACGGGATATGGAGATAGAGGCTGCGCGGCAGGCGTCGGGAGGGCGGAAGCGGCACACTCATGGCACTCTGCGCACCAGTGACGGACGACGCGACGATGGTGGACGCGCTGATCCTGATTCTGTTCATGGTCTCCGGCGCCGCCTCCGGCTGGCTGGGGGTGGACCTGCTGCCGGAACGGTGGCTGCTGCAGGTCACCAACATCGAGGGGCTGCGCTGGGTGCTGGGGGGCTTCGGGGCGTTCTTCGGCCTGGTGGCCGGCTTCCTCTTCCAGCAGCTGCGCCAGAAGCTGATGCGGCAGGTGCGCACCATGCCGACCGACCTGCTGGTCAGTCGGGCCGTGGGGCTGATCCTCGGGCTGCTGGTGGCGAACCTGCTGCTGGCGCCGATCCTGCTGCTGCCGCTGCCCTGGGAGGTCGACTTCGTCAAACCGCTGGCAGCGGTGCTCAGCAATGTGTTCTTCGGTGTGAGCGGCTACAACCTGGCCGAGGTGCACGGCCGCACGCTGCTGCGGTTGTTCAACCCGGGCACCGCCGGCGAGACCCTGCTGCTGGCCGATGGCGTGGTGCAGCCGGCGCGACCGAAGATCCTCGACACCAGCGTCATCATCGACGGGCGCATCCAGGCTCTGCTGGCCATGGGGCTGCTCGAGGGGCAGGTGATCGTGGCCCAGTGCGTGATCGATGAACTGCAGCAGCTGGCCGATTCGGGCAATGCTGAGAAGCGGGGCCGGGGCCGCCGGGGCCTGAAGCTTCTGGCGGGTCTGCGGGAGACCTACGGCCGCCGGCTGGTGGTCAACAGCACCCGCTATGAGGGCGATGGCGTCGATGACCGGCTCCTGCGGCTCAGCGAGGACACCGACGGGCTGTTGCTGACCTCCGACTGGAACCTGTCCAAGGTGGCGGAGGTGCGCAACCTGCGCACCCTGCATCTGGGCGAACTCACCCAGGCGCTGCGGGCCGAGGTGCAGCCGGGGGATCAGCTGCAGATCAAGATCGTGCGCGAGGGCAAGGAGGCCGACCAGGGCGTGGGCTACCTCGAGGACGGCACGATGGTGGTGGTGGAAGACGGGCGCCGCAGCATCGGCGAACGTCGTTCGGTGACCGTCACCGGTGCCCTGCAGACCCCCGCCGGCCGCATGGTCTTCGCCCGCCCCACCGACTCTCGCTAGCGGACTCTCGCTAGGCTCCCCACCTCAGCATCCGACGATGACTGTCCCCTCCGACGCCTTTCCGCCCCGGGCCGTCTCGGCCCCTTACTACGAGGGAGGCGGCGCGACCTTCCGCACACCGCCGCCCGACCTGCCGTCGCTGCTGCTCAAGGAACGGATCGTCTATCTGGGGCTTCCCCTGTTCTCGGATGACGACGCCAAGCGGCAGATGGGCATCGACGTCACCGAGCTGATCATTGCCCAGCTGCTCTATCTGGAGTTCGACAACCCCGAGAAGCCGATCTTCTTTTACATCAACTCCACCGGCACCAGCTGGTATTCCGGTGATGCCATCGGCTTCGAGACCGAGGCCTTCGCCATCTGCGACACCATCCGTTACGTGAAGCCGCCGGTGCACACCATCTGCATCGGCCAGGCCATGGGCACTGCGGCGATGATTCTCAGCGCCGGCACCAAAGGGCAGCGGGCGGCCCTCCCCCACGCCTCGATCGTGCTGCACCAGCCCCGCAGCGGTGCCCGCGGCCAGGCGACCGACATTCAGATCCGCGCCAAGGAGGTGCTGCAGAACAAGCACACCATGCTCGAGATCTTCGCGGCCAACACCGGCCGCAGCATCGAGCAGCTGAGCCGTGATTCCGACCGCATGACCTACCTCACCCCCGACCAGGCCCTGGAGTACGGCCTGATCGACCGGGTGCTCTCCAGCCGCAAGGACCTGCCCGCCCCGGTGCCGGCGGCCTGACCCTCTCCCCCTCCGGTTCTTCCACCCTTCCCCCCCACCACCGACCATGCCCATCGGCACCCCGAGCGTTCCCTACAGACTTCCCGGCAGCCAGGTCGAGCGCTGGGTCGACATCTACACCCGCCTCGGCGTCGAACGCATCCTGTTTCTGGGGCAGGAGGTGAATGACGCCGTCGCCAATGCCCTCGTGGCCCAGATGCTGTATCTCGATTCCGACGACAACAGCAAGCCCATCTATCTGTACATCAACTCACCGGGGGGGTCGGTGACGGCGGGCCTGGCGATCTACGACACGATCCAGTACGTCAAATCGGATGTGGTGACCATCTGCGTCGGCCTGGCCGCCTCGATGGGAGCCTTTCTGCTGGGGGCCGGCACCAAGGGCAAACGCCTGGCCCTGCCCCACAGCCGCATCATGATCCACCAGCCCCTCGGGGGAACGAGCCAGCGCCAGGCCAGCGACATCGAGATCGAAGCCCGCGAGATCCTGCGCATCCGCGACCAGCTCAATGGCGAAATGGCGCGCATGACCGATCAGACGATCGAGAAGATCGCCCGCGACACCGACCGCGACTATTTCATGAGTGCCGAGGAGGCCCGCGATTACGGCCTCATCGACCGGGTCATCAGCCACCCCAGTGACGCCTGACGTCGGAGTCCCTCGAGCAGGCCGGAAGGCCGGGATCGAGGGCTTCGCCCACGAGTCGCGCCTGGGGTTCGCCGGCACCCTGAAGGGGGAGGAACGGCAATGAGTTGAAGCGACCGACCTGGGATTCGTGGTGTGCATCGAGCGCACCAGCGGCTGTATCGGCGGATTCAGCCCCTGCCGGTGAAGGCCAGCAGCTTCTGGGCCGCCGTCGGATCCACCGGCAACCCCGCCGGGTCGAGCAGCCCCAGCTGGACCAGCAGCCCCGCCTGGTCCCAGTAGATGTGCTCGTAGGCGACCTTGTCATCGTCAAAGCCCACGATCACCACCAGGGCCATCTCCACCCGCCGGCCCGTGGGGACCACCCCTGGCAGCAGGTGGGTCAGGGTCTCGCTGTGGGTGAAGCGGATCACCAGCTCATCCACCAACCGCTCACCGTCCACCGTGCTGGAGATGGTGATGAACTCCACATCGGGGGGGAAGAACTGGCCGATCAGCTTGGTGGCGTAGAACTCCCGCACCCCCCCATGGCCGGTGCCGCCCGTGCCGGAGCCGAGGTTGAGCACATGGGGATTCGGCACCATCGTGGCCAGGGTGCCCTCCAGATCGGCGTGGAACTCGGCCTGCATGTGGGCCGCGAACAGGGCCGTGGGGTCGCTCATGGCCATTGGTGCAGGACGCTGCCCGGACCGTAGCCAGGGCCCTCTGACCGGAACCGGCGGCGGCGCTTTCGTAAAGTTGCTTCTTGCCCTGCCCGGATCCCGCGCCCTGATGGCCCAGCTCTTCTATGACACCGACGCCGACCTCGGTCTGCTGAACGGCAGGACCGTGGCGATCATCGGCTACGGCTCCCAGGGCCATGCCCATGCGCTGAACCTCAAGGACAGCGGCATTGATGTGATCGTTGGCCTCTACGAAGGCAGCCGCTCGGCCGAGAAGGCCCGGGCCGACGGCCTGGAGGTGCTGGGGGTGGCAGAGGCCGCCGCCCGGGCCGACTGGATCATGGTGCTGCTGCCCGATGAGGCCCAGCGCACCGTCTACGCCACCGAGATCGCGCCGCATCTGACGGCGGGCAAGGTGCTGAGCTTCGCCCATGGCTTCAACATCCGCTTCGGCCTGATCGAACCGCCGGCCGACGTGGATGTGGTGATGATCGCCCCCAAGGGACCGGGCCACACCGTGCGCTGGGAGTATCAGAACGGGATGGGTGTTCCCGCCCTGTTCGCCGTCCAGCAGGACGCCAGCGGCCAGGCACGGGCCCTGGCCATGGCCTACGCCAAGGGCATCGGCGGCACCCGCGCCGGCATTCTCGAGACCAACTTCAAGGAGGAGACCGAAACCGATCTGTTCGGTGAACAGGCGGTGCTCTGCGGCGGCCTCTCGGAGCTGGTGAAGGCAGGTTTCGAGACCCTGGTGGAGGCTGGCTACCAGCCCGAGCTGGCCTACTTCGAATGCCTGCACGAGGTGAAGCTGATCGTCGACCTGATGGTCAAGGGAGGCCTCACCGCCATGCGCGACTCGATCTCCAACACCGCGGAATACGGTGATTACGTGAGCGGCCCGCGGCTGATCACGGCCGACACCAAGGCCGAGATGAAGCGCATCCTGAGCGACATCCAGGACGGCACCTTCGCCCGGCGCTTCGTGGCCGAATGCGAGTCGGGCAAGCCCGAGATGGCCCGCATCCGCGAGCGCGACAGCCAGCACCCCATCGAACAGGTGGGCAAGGGGCTGCGGTCGATGTTCAGCTGGCTCAAGGCCTGAGCCCGACCAGCCCCCCCGCCCCGCTGGCCGCCTGGCTGGCGGTGGCCCTGGCCGCCGGTCTCGACCGACTGGTGGGGGATCCGCGCCCATGGCCCCACCCGGTGGTGGCCATGGGGTGGTGGATCGGCCGGTTCCGCGCCGCGGCCGAGGCCCTGGCGGGCGACCGTCCCTGGGCCCTGAGGCTGGCCGGGATGTTGATCACCCTGGTCCTGGTGGGTGGCAGCGGCCTGGGGGGGTGGGCCATCGAACGCCTGGCCGTCGCCTCGCCCCTGGCCGGCGTCGGACTGCTTGTGGCGGGCCTGGCCAGCGCCCTGGCCGGCCGCAGCCTGCGGCTGGAGGTGGAGGCCGTGCAACGGCTGTTGCCGGCCACGGCCAATGGTGATCTGACCGCCGCCCGCGGGCGCCTGGCCTGGATCGTCGGCCGGGACACCGACCGCCTGAACCGGGAGGGGATCCTGCGGGCTCTGGCCGAGACCGCCAGCGAGAACGCCGTCGATGGCCAGCTGGCGCCTCTGTTCTGGATGCTGGTGGGCGCAGCCCTGTGGTGCAGCGCCCCGGGGCTGCCGGGCCCCCTCGCCCTCGCCTGGGCCTTCAAGGCCAGCAGCACCCTGGATTCGATGCTGGGCTACCGCCGGGGGCGGCTGCGCTGGCTGGGCACCGCCGGGGCACGGCTGGACGATGCCCTCACCTGGCTCCCCTGCCGATTGACCGCCCTCGGCCTGGGCCACTGGACAGAGGCGCTTGACGACGGACGCCCCGATCCGTCGCCGAACGCCGGCGTGTCCCAGGCGGCCTATGCCCATGCCGTGGGGATCCGCCTGGGGGGCCTGAACCACTACCGGGGGGAAGCCCGCAGCAAGCCGCTGCTGAACCGCCGGGGCCGGCCGACAGACGCTTCGGCCCTGGGGGCGATTCTTGACCTGACCGGACGCATCAGCCTGGGCTGGCTGGCGGCCACCGGTCTGGCGGCCGCCGCACTGCAGGCCTGGAGATGGATGCAGACCTGAAAGGGGCTCTGGCCTCAGTAGGCGCCGTTGTCGGAGGGCCAGAGCACCACGCCGATGGTTCGCCAGAGGATGGTCAGATCACGGCGCAGGCTCGGCCGCGTCACGTACTGGACGTCGAGGGCGACGCGGCGGGGGTAGTCGAGATTGTTGCGGCCCGAGACCTGCCAGAGCCCCGTGAGCCCCGGGCGGACGCTGAGCACAGCATCCATCGACCCGCCGTAGCGGGGCACCTCGGCCTGAACGATGGGGCGCGGTCCCACCACACTCATCTCACCCCGGAGGATGTTGATCAGCTGGGGCAGCTCGTCGAGGCTGGTGACCCGCAGCAGCTGGCCCACGGGGGTGATGCGGGGGTCACGGCGCAGCTTGTGGTCCTGGGCGTACTCAGCCCGCAACGAGGGGGAAGAGGCCAGCAGATCCGCCAGGCGGCGGTCGGCGTCGAGCTCCATCGTGCGGAACTTGATGCAGCCGAAGCGGCGATAACGGCGACCGAGGCGCTTCTGCACATAGAAGACGGGGCCCTGGGACGTCAGCTTCACCAGCACGGCAATGGCGACCAGCAGCGGCGCACCCAGGCTGAGCAGGGTGAGAGCAAAGACGATGTCTCCGCCGCGCTTGAGCGCCGCCCTGGGCCTGACGAGGGCCTGGGAGGCCGCCTGGCGACGCAGCCGGGCCTCACCCTGGAGAAGTCCCAGGCTCGGCTGCTGCAGCGAGGGGCGGGAAAGCATGCCGCCGGACAACTGTCCGAACCGTACGAATCGGAACCCGCATGGCCCAGGGGCGCTGGGTCAGTGCCCGATCAGGCACAGGGTCGATCAGCCATCCAGGCCTGCAGCACCTGGGCCAGCCGGTCACGAAAGCGGCCGGGCGCGAAGCGTTCGGCATGGCGACGCAACCGTTCGGCCGGCAGCTGGCGCCAGAGCCGGCCCTCCTCGTAATGCCGCAGGGCCGCCACCAGGTCGTCGACCGTCTGGCGGCTGAAGAACAACCCCGTGGCCGTGGCCGGGTCGTCAGACAGGCAGCGCACACTGTCCCGCAATCCGCCGACCCCCAGGGCGACCACCGGCGCCCCAGCCGCCATCGCCTCGACCGGGGCAATGCCGAAATCCTCGACCCCGGCATAAAGAAACGCCCGGCAGCGGCCCATCAGCCGGGCCACCTCATCGGCCGGGCAGCGGCCAAGAAAGCGCACGCTGGGTCCGGCGAGGGCCTCGAGCCGGCGGCGGTCGGGGCCATCCCCCACCACGAGCAGGGGGAGGCCAAGGCGGCTGCAGGCCTGCACCAACAGGTCTACGCGCTTGTAAGGCACGAGCCGGCACACCGACAGGTAGACGTCGTCGCGGGGCTGGCGCCAGTCGAAGCGGTCCACCGCCACCGGCGGGGGCAGCACCGTCGCCGGCCGGCCCCAGTAGCGGCGGATGCGGGCGGCGGTGAAGCGCGAATTGGCCAGCAGATGGTCGGGCCGTCCGGCGCTGAGCACGTCCCACTGGCGCAGACGGTGCAACTGCCAGCGCACCAGGGGCCCCAGGGGGCCGCGGGCCAGGCGCGAGGCCTCCAGGTAGGCGTGCATCTGGTCCCAGGCGTAGCGGACGGGGGTGTGCACGTAGCTGACGTGCAGCTGATCGGGGGCGGTGAGCACCCCCTTCGCCACCAGGTGGCTGCTGCTCAGCACCAGGGGATGGCCGCGCAGATCAAGCTGCTCGATCGCGAAGGGCAGCAGCGGCAGGTACTGCTGCACATGGCTGACACCAAAGGGCAGCCGCTGCACGAACGAGGTGACCACCTCACGGCCCTGGAGCCAGCTGCCGGCACGGCGGCTCTCGCCGTCCACCAGCGCGAACAGCCGGGGCTTCAGCAGGGCATCCATCTCCCGCACGACCAGTTCGGCTCCTCCCACCGAACGGGGCGAGAACCACTCGTGCACCAGGGCCGTGGGGAACGGGAACAGGGCCATCGGCGGAGCCTAGGCCCGCTACGAATGCTCAAGCCTGCTTGCCGCGCCCAGGGGGGATGACCAGGCTGAGGGCAGTCCGGATCGTGCCTTGGCCCTGCGTGCCCTGCTCGAAGATGCCCTGAGCGAACCATCCATCGGCAGCACCGACCGCTTCAGCTGGCATGCGACACCCGTTGGCATTGCGGCCCTCTGGACGGCGGGATCGGTGCCCAGCCTGCCGCCCTTTGACCAGGCCCTGGTCGAAGCCAGGGCCGTGGGCCTTGACCTGAGCCGGGAGGAACGGGAGTTCCACCAGGTGCGCCAGGGGCTGGTGCTGCTGTTCCACAGCTGAGGCCCCAGCGGGGCCGTCCCCCGTCAGAGCAGCAGGCTGGCGGCCGTCAGCACCGGTGAGCCCTGCAGCTGGATCTGCAGTTCAGCCGTGGTGACGTTGGCATCGAGGTTGGCCTGCAGCAGGGTGAAGCCGGCGCCGAAGCTGATGCTGGCCTGGCCGATGGCCGTGAAGGCAGCGTTGCCGATGAAGACAAAGGCCTGGTCGCCGGTCGTGAGCGGGTTGGCATCGATGGCGCGCAGGTCGATGCGGTCGGTGCCGACGGCGAAGTCGGTGATCACATCGCGCCCAAGACCGTTGCCGGCCTCTGCCACAGAACGGACCACAAACACATCGGCACCGCCGCCACCGGTGAGACTGTCGGCCCCGAGGCCGCCGCTCAGGGTGTCGGCGCCGCTGCCACCGCTGATGCTGTTGGCCAAGGCGTTTCCTTCCCCTGTGAAGGGTCCGGGGCCACTGAAGCTGAGAACCTCGACGTTCTCGGGCAACGTGTAGACCGCCAGGGTGGAGACCACCGTGTCGGTGCCGCCGGCGGTCAGTTCACTGACGCTGTCAAGGGGATCGTCGACCACGAACACGTCATTGCCGGTGTCACCGATGAGCAGGTCGGCGCCGGGGCCACCATCGAGCAGGTCGTTGTCGCGGCCGCCATTGAGGGTGTCATTGCCTAAAGCACCGCTGAGGGTGTCGTTGCCCCTGTCCCCGGAGATGTTGTCGGCGCCGGCGCTGCCCACCAGATTGTCGGCGGTCTCGCGGGCGCCGATGATCAGATCGCCGACGGGATCGGTGGCCGCCGAGAGGACTTCCTCGCGGGTGCCGATGCCGTCCACGTAGCTGACCAGCACGCGCAGCACCTGGCCGACATCCTGCTGAACGGGGGTGTAGCCGGCGGCGGTGGCCCCGCTGATGGGCAGGCCGCTGGCAGCCCCGACGGCGAAACGCAGCCACTGGTAGCTGAACGGTCCCAGGCCATCGGCGTCGCTGACGCCCGTGGTCTGGGCCGTGAGGGCACTGCCTTCGGTGGGGGTGGTGTCGCTGATGGTCGGCAGCCCCGTCACCGGGCTGTTGAAGCTGACCGTGCGGTCACTGAACCGTGCCGCCTCGATCCCCACCAGTGTGTCGATCCCCTCCGGACCGCTGATCTGGCGGGCGCCCGTGGCCAGCGGCGTCAGCGTGTAGGCCGTCGACAGGCCGCTGTACAGCGCCACATCGAGGCCATCGCCACCGTTGAGGCTGTCATTGCCAGCACCACCCTGGAGGGTGTCGTTGCCAGCCAGACCGGCCAGCACATCGTCGCCGGCCGTGCCATTGAGCGTGTCGTTGCCGGCGGTGCCCACCCCATTGCTGCCCACCACCCCCGTAGGGGCCGTGGGCAAGGTCTCGAGGCTGCCGCCTCCGTCGGTGAAGCTCACCACCGCCCGCAGCAGGCCACCCGCCTGGGCCGCCGTCGGCGTGAACGTCGCCTGCGTCGCCCCGGCGATGGCCGTCCACGGGCCGGTG
>CAIQIA010000005.1 GCA_903871775.1 uncultured cyanobacterium | reverse complement strand
GGTGCAACCGAGCAGGGGACGGCCGTACTTGTTCATCCGGTCGCGCTCGACCTGGATGCCGTTCGGAGGACCCATGCAGGTCTTGATGAAGGCCAGGGGGAAGCGGATGTCCTCCAGGCGCAGGTGACGCAGGGCCTTGAAGCCGAAGACGTTGCCGACCAGGGAGGTCAGCACGTTGGTGATCGAGCCTTCTTCGAACAGGTCGAGGGGATAGGCGATGAAGGCGTAGAACGACTCCTTGTCGCCGGGCACCTCTTCGATGCGGTAGGCACGGCCCTTGTAGAAGTCGAGGTCGGTGAGGAGCTCGGACCACACGGTGGACCAGGTGCCGGTGGAGGATTCGGCGGCCACGGCGGCGGCCACTTCCTCACGGGGAACGCCTTCCTGGCCGGTGCACTTGAAACAGGCCAGCAGGTCGGTGTCGAGGGGGACGTAATCAGGAGTCCAGTAGGTGTCCCTGTACTCCTTGACCCCGGCGTCGTACTTCTTGCTCATGGGGAAATCTGCGGTGGATGCGGGTGAGGCGTGTCGTTCAGCGTCCCTTCACGGGAGGCGTCGACGGCTCAGTCCTTGGACCCGACGAAGCTGCTGCTGCCGTTGAGGGCGGGCTCAACCTCACGGTGGGGGCGGGCGATGATGTGGGCGGCCACCAGACCGTCACCCACGCGCTCGCAGGCATCGGCGCCGGCGCGAACCGCAGCGTTGACGGCACCGGTTTCGCCACGGACGAGAACGGTGACGTAGCCACCGCCCACGAACTCCCGGCCGATCAGACGGACCTCGGCGGCCTTGGTCATGGCGTCAGCCGCTTCGATCGCGGGGACCAGACCGCGGGTCTCGATCATGCCGAGGGCAATGCCCATGGTTTCGCTTGCCATTGCCGTTCCTCGTTGGGGGGCGAAGTTCGCGGCTAACACTGCTCCTCTGCCGGCGCATCCGTCAAGACGTCTGAGAACCCCGACCAATCAGCGTCCAGGTGGGCACGTATAAGCACGGCTCATCTGGGCTTGGCAATTCGTTACACAAGCGGGGCCGCTTCGGCGGTGTAGGCGACCCCGCCGAAGTACTCCAGCAGTGGCTGCACGGCGGCGCGCAGGGCCGGCAGCAGGCCGTCGTCGCAGAAGACGATCACGTGGGCGTTGGCGCCCAGGCCGCTGAATTCCATCCCCTCCGACACCCGGGCGCCGCTGCGGCCCCGGCCGGTGACATGCCGCATCACCGAATAGCCGGGGGCGCCGGCGGCATCCAGGGCTTCGAGGAGCTTCTCCAGCTCCCGTTCGCTGACGATCAGATCCAGACGTTGCATGGTGCGGGTTCTCAGAAGATGGGTTGTTGCGGGATGAAGCGTTGGACCAGCGCCATGTACAGGGGGATTCCGAACAGGATGTTGAAGGGGAAGGTGATACCCAGGGAGCTGGAGATGTAGAGACTGGGGTTGGCCTCCGGCACGGTCATCCGCATCGCCGCCGGTACGGCGATGTAGGAGGCGCTGGCACACAGCACCATGAACAGCAGCGCATTGCCCTGGCTCAGGTGCAGCAGGTGGGCAGCCGCCAGGCCGAGACCGGCGTTCAACAAAGGCATCAGCACCGCAAAGACGATCAGGAACGTGCCCGCCCGACGCAGATCCCCCAGCCGCTGGGCGGCGACGATGCCCATGTCGAGCAGAAAGAAGCAGAGGGCGCCGTAGAAGAGCTTGCCCGTGAAGGGCTCCATCTTCTCGACACCCACGGGGCTGAAACCAGCCACCAGGATGCCGATCAGCAGGCTCCCCACCAGCAGAAACACAGAGCTGTTCAGAAAGGCCTCATGGAGCACCGCACCCCAGCCCGCCTGCTGCTTGTTCGTTGCTGACGACGCCGCCATCAGCCGCACCAGCAGCAGACCGACGATGATGGCCGGTGATTCCATCAAGGCCAGCGCGGCCACCATGAAGCCATCGGAGCGGATCTTGAGCACCTTCAGAAAGCTCTCCGCCGTGATGAAGGTGACAGCGCTGATCGATCCGTAGGCGGCGGCGATGGCTGCACTGTCGAACACATTGAAGCGCCATCGCAACACCCAGAAGCAGATCAAGGGCACGAGAACCGCCATCGTGATGGCGGCACCGACGGTGATCAGCACCTTCGGATCAAGGCCGCTGTGGGCCAGTTCCACTCCTCCCCGGAAGCCGATCGACAGCAGCAGGTAAAGGGAGAACAGCTTCGGCAACGGCGCCGGAATCTCGAGGTCAGAGCCGACGATGACCGCCAGCACCCCGAGGAAGAAGAACAGAATCGCCGGTGACAGCAGGTTCTGCAGGACAAGACTGGACTGCATGGGCTCCTCGGCATCGGTGCGCCAGGCGGCACCGCATCATTGGGCAGAATGCCGCAGCGTCAGCGCTGCCTTCCCCTGTGCCCGTTCTGGTGATCGCCAGCACCAACCCCGCCAAGCTGCGCGAGCTGGAACAACTCTTTGGTCCCCTGGACCTGGAGCTGCGGCCGATGCCGGCGGATCTGGTGATCGAGGAGACGGGCAGCACCTACCTCGACAACGCCCGCCTCAAGGCCTCCACCGCGGCCCGCCTGAGCGGCTGCTGGTCCCTGGGGGACGATTCGGGCCTTGAGGTGGATGCCCTTGATGGTGCTCCAGGCCTTTACTCGGCCCGCTGGGCTGACGATGACGCCGCCCGCTGTCGCCGCCTGCTGGAGGCCCTGGGCGACCACCCCTACCGCAGCGCCCGCTTCCGCAGTGCCGTCGCCCTGGCGGCCCCGGATGGCAGCATCCGTCTTGAGAGCGAAGGCGAATGCCGTGGCGAGATTCTGCGGGCCCCGCGGGGTCAGGGCCGCGGTTACGACAGCCTCTTCTGGGTGCGGGAGGCCGGCTGCACCCATGCGGCCATGACCGACGAGCAGCGCAGCCGCCTCGGCAGCCGTGGCAAGGCCCTGCGGCGGATCGCCGAGACCCTGCGGCGGGAGCTGGGCCTCAGGGCGCCGCGTTGACCTGGGCCACCGCCCGCATCGCCGCCGCTGCGGCCTCTTCCACATCGCCTTCGCGGCCGGCGAGGGTCAGGCGTCCGAAGGCGCCCACGGCCTTGACGTCAACCACGGTGATGTTCGACGCCTTCTCGGCTTCGTTGGCGGCGATCAGCACGTAGCCGGCGGGTTCGGTCTCGAGGATGAACATGCTCATGCCGGCCTGGATCATCGAGCCCCGGCGGTTCTGGCGGTTGATCAGCACCGCGTGGTCGGGGGTGATCGCCCGGATGATCTCGGTCCAGCTGACGTTGCAGGGGCTGCGCTGGTCGATGCTGCTGCCGATGGCTTCGAGCACCACCTGGCCCGAGTGCAGCACCGTGCTCTGGTCGCGGTGGTACAGGGCCAGGGAGCCGAAGGCCCGTTCCACCACCATCTGGCCGAGGCGGACGCTGCTGGCCTTGAGGGCGATGTCGGTCACCCGGTGCACGGCCATGCCGGGGGACACCTCGAGCCAGAGGCAGGCATCGCCGGGGATCGGCAGGAACCCCTGGGAGACCGTGCCCATGTAGGCGGCCAGCTGGGGTTGCAGGGAATCGATGAAGACGTGGGTGCGCAGCTCGATGGCACCGATGTCGCTGCCGCTGCGGCTGAGGCGATGGCCTTCGCTGTCGGTGGTGACCGTGACGCAGCTGGGGCCGTCGCTGTCGATGCCCACCTGGGTGCCGGTGACCACCACCGGGCTGCCGGCCACCCGCAGAGATCCGCGCCGCCGGCTGATCAGGTTGTCGGCACGGGGGTTCAGGGGCCGGGCTCTCAGCGGTCGCGCGACTCTACCGGCCTGAGCCTCGCTTTTATTTCGTGCGCCCGGATACGACAGCGCTTCTGATCGCCCCTATCACATGGACTGATCACCTGAGCACCCAGTCCATGCTCACGCCCAGCACCCGGCTCAAGCTGCAGGACATCATCGGACGCATTGCCTCGGAACAGACCGTCACCCTGCAGGAACGGATCTTCGTGCAGAAGTTCGCCGACCGCGATGCCACCGTGGCCAGCTGGCTGCGGCGCGCCCGCCGCCAGCAGCAGCCGCCGCCGGTGACCGGGGTGGATCAGCTGCTGCACCAGCTTGATCTCGGCGATGCCGAACCCGACGGCGGCCGTCGCCATCCCAACGACGACATCGGCGACTGGTTCACCGGCGCCCCAGGCTGGTTGCGGCGCAGCTGACCTTGCCAGACCGGCCGCAGCCGCTACCTTCCGTCCATCCCGTGCGTCTCAGGCCGCCATGGACAGCGCTACCGTCGCCAGCACCGATTCCGCCACCACGGCGGAATGGATCAACCGGGCCATCGACGAAGGCGTCAAGCCCGAGCAGGCCCTGGCCTTCATCGGTCTGGGGCTGATGCATCGCCTCGGCAACGCCGAGGCCTCCTTCGCGCCCCTGGGCGGCGACCCCGGCGAGACGGCCGACCTTGCCGCCCTGCGGCAACGCCTCGAGCTCACTGACCTGGCGATCCGCACCGGCGCACCCCTCACCACCGCCGAGGTATCGGCCCTGCTGGGGGCCCGCCCGGGTGCCGCCGAGGTCGAGCGGGGTGGGCTGGTGGCCCGCCGGGTGAGCCGCAACGTCTGGAAGCTCAGCCGCCAGGCCGATCGCCCCCAGACCGACGACGCCTTCCGTCGTCGCTTCTGAAGCGCCGGTTCCCATCCTTCTGTTGCTGAAACGGAAGAGATGACCGCTGCCCTTCACCGCTGCCCGCTCTGGATCTAGAGAAGGAGAGGAGCAGCGGGGCCAGGGGTGGAGGTTCTCAAGGAGAGTGGCCAGCGGGAGGTGTTCTGTGGGCTCACCTCCATCGTCTGGCTGCATCGGCGCATGCCCGATGCCTTTTTTCTTGTGGTGGGCTCGCGCACCTGCGCCCACCTGATCCAGAGCGCCGCCGGCGTGATGATCTTCGCCGAACCCCGCTTCGGCACGGCGATCCTCGGGGAGCGCGACCTGGCGGGCCTGGCCGACGCCAACGCCGAGCTCGACCGGCTCGTGACCGACCTGCTGGCCCGTCGTCCCGAGATCCGCACCCTGTTCCTGGTGGGGTCGTGCCCCAGCGAGGTGATCAAGCTGGACCTGGCCAAGGCCGCCGAGCGCCTGAACGAGCGGCTGGTCGGCCGGGTGCGGGTGGTGAATTACAGCGGCAGCGGCATCGAGACCACCTTCACCCAGGGGGAAGACCAGGCCCTCACCGCCTTGGTGCCGCTGCTGCCCGCCGGCGACCAGCGCCAGCTGCTGTTGGTGGGCACCCTGGCCGATGCCGTCGAAGACCGCTTCCTGACCCTGTTCGAACGGCTGGGGGTGGGGCCGGTGCTCTCCCTGCCCCCCCGCCGCTCGACCGAACTGCCCCCCGTGGGGCCCGGCACCCAGGCGCTGCTCTGCCAGCCGTTTCTCGGCAGCACCGCCCGGGCGCTGCAGGCCCGTGGCGTGACCCTGCTGCCTGCCCCCTACCCGCTGGGGGTGGAGGGCAGCCGCCGCTGGTTCGAGACTGCCGCCGCCGCGTTCGGCATTGATCCGGCCCACACCGCTGCGGTGCTCGATCCGCTGGTGGCCCGGGGCCAGGCAGCGGTGGCGCCCCACCGGCGGCAGCTGGAGGGCAAGCGCCTGTTCCTGCTTCCTGATTCGCAGATGGAGCCGGCCCTGGCCCGGTTCCTGCATCGCGAATGCGGCATGGAGCTGGTCGAGGTGGGCACGCCGTACCTCGACCGCACTCTGCAACAGCCCGAACTGGATCTGTTGCCCCCGGGAACGGCCCTCAGCGAAGGCCAGCACCTGGAGCGGCAGCTCGAGCGGGTGCGGGCCGCCCGTCCCGACCTGGTGGTGTGCGGCATGGGCCTGGCCAATCCCCTGGAGGCCGAGGGGATCGCCACCAAGTGGTCGATCGAACTGGTCTTCAGCCCGATCCACGGCTGCGACCAGGCCGGCGACCTGGCGGAACTGTTCGCCCGACCCCTGCGCCGCCGGGCTTCCCTCGCCTTCGCCTGATCGGAATCGTCTGATCAACCCCGCCTGATCGTCACCGGACCATGGAACTGACCCTCTGGACCTACGAAGGCCCCCCCCACGTGGGGGCCATGCGCATTGCCGCTTCGATGGAGGGGGTGCACTACGTGTTGCATGCCCCCCAGGGCGACACCTACGCCGATCTGTTGTTCACGATGATCGAGCGGCGCGACCGGCGTCCGCCGGTCACCTACACCACCTTCCAGGCCCGGGACCTGGGGGGCGACACGGCCGAGCTGGTCAAACGGTCGATCGCCGAGGCCGTCGAGCGTTTTCAGCCCCAAGCGCTGCTGGTGGGCGAAAGCTGCACGGCGGAGCTGATCCAGGACCAGCCCGGTGCCCTGGCCCAGGGCATGGGCTACGGCGATCTGCCGATCGTCAACCTCGAGCTGCCGGCCTACTCGAAGAAAGAGAACTGGGGGGCCGGCGAGACCTTCTACCAGCTGGTGCGCGGCCTGTTGAAGGGCCAGATCCCGGCCCCCGGGAGCCCCCGCCCCGATCCGGGCCGCTGGCGCAGCGAGGGGCGCCGTCCACGGCTCAACTTGCTGGGTCCGAGCCTGCTGGGGTTCCGCTGCCGCGATGACGTCACCGAAGTGACCCGGCTGCTGGCTTCCGTGGGGGTCGACGTGGCGGTGGTGGCCCCCCTGGGCGCCACCCCGGCAGACCTGCTGCGCCTGCCGGAGGCCGATGCCAATGTCTGCCTCTACCCCGAGGTGGCCGATGCCACCTGCAGCTGGCTCGACCGTCAGTTCGGCATGGCCTGCCTGCGCACGGTGCCGATCGGCATCGGCGCCACGGTGGCATTCCTGAACGAGGTGGTGGAGCTGCTGGGGCTGGACCCGGCACGGCTGCCGCAGCCGGATCGGTCGCGGTTGCCCTGGTATTCGCGCTCGGTCGACTCGACCTACCTGACGGGCAAGCGGGTGTTCATCTTCGCCGATGCGACCCACGCCATCGCCGCCGCCCGCATCGCCAGCCAGGAGCTGGGTTTCGAGGTGGTGGGCCTGGGCAGCTACAGCCGCGAACAGGCCCGGGCCGTGCGGGCGGCGGCCGCCGAGCTGGGGCTCGAGGCTTTGATCAGTGACGACTACCTGGCGGTGGAGGCCGCCATGGCCGCCGCCGCCCCCGAGCTGGTGCTGGGCACGCAGATGGAACGCCACAGCGCCAAGCGGCTGGGGGTGCCCTGTGCCGTGATCTCATCGCCGCTGCACGTGCAGGACGTGCCGGCCCGTTACGCCCCCCAGATGGGCTGGGAGGGGGCGAATGTGATCTTCGATTCGTGGGTGCATCCGCTGATGATGGGGCTGGAGGAGCACCTGATCGGCATGTTCCGCCACGACTTCGAGTTCGTCGACGGCCACATGAGCCATCGTGGCGAGACGGCGGCGTCGGCCCCGGAGGCGCCGGTGTCAGGCGTCTGGACCGCCGATGGCGAGGCTGAACTGAAGAAGGTGCCCTTCTTCGTGCGGGGCAAGGTGCGCCGCAATGCCGAGACCTATGCCAATGAGCGGGGCATCGGTGCCATCACCGCCGAGGTGATGTTCGACGC
Source organism: uncultured cyanobacterium (assembly GCA_903871775.1). Classification (GTDB taxonomy): domain Bacteria; phylum Cyanobacteriota; class Cyanobacteriia; order PCC-6307; family Cyanobiaceae; genus CAIQIA01. The sequence continues at coordinate 9,113 of CAIQIA010000005.1, read as the reverse complement.
CAAGGCCCATTTCAGCCGCTGAGCTGCCGCTGCCAGGTGTCCTGGGCCGCATCGAACAGCCCGTCCTGCACCTGAGCCATCAGGGCGTTGACCCGCTGGCGGGTGTCGGCATCGACCGGCAGCAGGTCAGAGAACAGACCGGCGTAGAGCATGTCCACCAGCAGGGCCAGCTCGCTGGACGACAGGTTGAGCAGGTGCTCGTCGTCGAGGTGGGTGACCTTCACGGCTGTGAGGGCAATGAACATCACGACCGTATGGCGGCTGGATGCCTCTGCAAGGACCCGTGCGGCCCGGTCTGCGACAGGATGCGCCTCGGAGGTGACTGAAGCGCGTCATGGTTCGGTCATCCCCCCATCCCATGGCGGGGCGAATGCATGACGGACCGTCTTTTCGTCTACGGCACCCTGATGCGCGGCCATGGCGCGGCCTCCGTTCTTGCTGATGCCCCCTGGGAGGGCCCCGCCTGGCTCGATGGTGCCGATCTGCACGACGCCGGCCCTTACCCGATGGCCTGTGATGGCACCGGAGCGGTGCGGGGTGAGTGCCGCCGCATCGATCCCTGTCGCTGGGCCGACCTTGATGCCTACGAAGACGTCCCCTGGCTGTACAGGCGGGAGCGGCGGCGATTGCGCGATGGCCGCACGGCTGATGTGTACCTGGTGCCATCTGCCGTTGCCCTCCGCCATCCTGTGCTGCCGTCAGGCATCTGGCCTCGGCAGGCTCCGCCCGGGATCCAGCGATTGCGGGGGGTGGACGGCTGCCGCCTCGGCTGGTTGCTGCTGGAGCGGCAACGGGCGGGAGGAGCCGTCGTTGGCCGGGTGACTGCCGAGGCCGAGGCCTTGGCGTGCGACGAAGTGAGCCTCTGCGCCGTCGACATGCCCATCGGCCTGCCCGATCGTGAGCCTCGGCAGTGCGACCGGGAGGCCCGGCAACTGCTGGGCCCCCGCCGCGCCAGCGTCTTCAGTGCGCCGCTACGGCCGCTGCTCGCCGCGACGGACCATGCCGAGGCCTGCCGCTGGTCGAGGGACCTGCAGGGGCGGGGCCTGAGCATCCAGTCGTGGAACCTGATGCCCCGCATCCGCGACCTGGATGGGCTGCTGCAACGGCGAGCGGAGCAGCGCCAGCGGCTGCACGAGGTGCATCCCGAACTCAGCTTCCGGGAACTGAACGATGGGGTGCCGTTGCCATTCGCCAAGAAGACGCCCGAGGGAAAGGACCATCGCCGACAACTGCTGGAGCCTTTCTTCCCTGGTGTTTTTGGGACCCTGAGGGGGCAGTTCCCGCGCAGCGGTGTGGCCGACGATGACCTGCTCGATGCCCTGGTGCTGCTCTGGAGCGCCGAACGGCTCGCCGTCGGCCATGGCCTTTCCCTGGGGGATCCGGCCGCCCGCGACAGCACTGGCCTGCCCCTGCGGATTCAGGCCTGAGGCACCTCGGCGTCCACCGGCACGGGCTGCACCTTCCAGATGGCTTCGGCGTATTCGCGGATCGCCCGGTCGCTGCTGAAGAAGCCGCAGTTGAGGGTGTTGCGCAGCGACATGCGCGCCCAGCGCTGGGGATCGCACCAGGCCTGGTCGACGGCGTCTTGGGCCCGGCGGTAGTCGGCGATGTCGGCCATGACCAGGAACGGATCGCTGCTGGTGAGGTTGGCCAGCAACGGTGCGAACAGGTCGCGGTCGCCATCGCTGAAATGGCCCGAGCCGATCAGCTGGAGCGCTCCGCGCACCGTTGGGTCGTTCTCGTACCAGGGCATCGGGTGGTACCCCTGCCGCACCAGTTCGTGGACCTGTTCGGCCGTGTGGCCGAAGAGGAAGAAGTTCTCGGCCCCCACCTTCTGGCGGATCTCGATGTTGGCGCCGTCAAGGGTGCCGATGGTGACGGCACCGTTGAGGGCCATCTTCATGTTGCCGGTGCCCGAGGCCTCCTTGCCGGCGGTCGAGATCTGTTCCGACAGGTCGACTGCGGGGTAGACGATCTGGCCGAGGCTGACGCTGAAGTTGGGCAGGAACACCACCTTCAGTCGTCCTTCCATCGCCGGGTCCATGTTGACGACATCGGCGATGCCGACGATCAGCCGGATGATCAGTTTGGCCATGGCGTAACCCGGCGCCGCTTTGCCACCGAAGATGAAGGTGCGCGGCGGCAGATCTTCGCCGGCGCGGATACGCAGGTAGCGCTCGACGATGTGCAGGGCCGCCAGGTGCTGCCGTTTGTACTCATGAATGCGTTTGACCTGCACATCAAAGAGGGAGGTGTGGTCAATCGCCACTCCCAGGTCCTGCTGGATCGTGCCCACCAGCCGCTGCTTGCCCTGGCTGCGCATGGTGCGCCAGCGGTCGATGAAGCCGTCGTCGTGCACGAGGGGTTCCAGATCGGCGAGGGCGTCGAGGTCTCGGCGCCAGCGGTTCCCGATGCTCTCGTCAAGCAGGCTGGCCAGACCGGGGTTGGCCACCGCCAGCCAGCGCCGGGGGGTGACGCCATTGGTGACGTTGGTGAACCGTTCGGGCCAGAGCTGGGCGAAATCAGCGAGCAGGTGGCTGCGCAGCAGTTCACTGTGCAGCTGCGCCACGCCATTGGTGCGGTGGCTGCCGACCACCGCGAGGTGGGCCATGCGGACCCGCCGCCGCTCGCCCTCCTGGATCAGGGAGTAGCGCTGCAGCAGGTCGGGTTCGCCGGGAAAGCGCAGCCGCACCAGCTTGAGGAAGCGGGCGTTGATTTCGTAGATGATCTCGAGCTGCCGTGGCAGCAGCTGCTCGAACAGCTCGACGCTCCAAGTCTCGAGGGCTTCGGGCAGCAGGGTGTGGTTGGTGTAGCTGAGGCTGGCGGTGGTGATCGTCCAGGCGGTGTCCCAGTCGACGCCGTGGTCATCGATCAGCAGCCGCATCAGCTCGGCCACCGCGATCGCCGGGTGGGTGTCGTTCAGCTGCACCGCGAACTTGCGGTGGAAGTCGGTGACGGGCATGCCCTGACCCTTGAGGATCCGGAACATGTCCTGCAGCGAGCAGCTCACGAAGAAGATCTGCTGGCTCAGCCTCAGCCGCTTGCCCTGGTCGAGCTCGTCATTTGGATAGAGCACCTTCGAGAGGGTCTCGGACTGCACCTTGTGCATCACGGCACGGGTGTAGTCGCCGGCGTTGAAGGAGGCGAAATCGAAGGATTCGGGCGCCATCGCTGTCCACAGGCGCAGGGTGTTGGCGGTGTTGACGCCATAGCCCAGGATCGGCGTGTCAACGGCGACGCCGAGCACGGTCTGGCCGCCGATGCGCACTGGGTACGACCATTCCGGCCGGACGACTTCCCAGGGGTTGCCGCGGGTGAGCCAGGGATCGGTGCTTTCCACCTGCCCGTGGGGGGTGATCTGTTGGCGGAAGATGCCGAATTCGTAGCGGATGCCGTAGCCGATCGCCGGCAGTTCCAGGGTGGCCATCGACTCCTGGAAGCAGGCTGCCAGCCGGCCGAGACCGCCATTGCCCAGGCCGGGTTCGGGTTCCTCGGCGATCAGCTCCTGCAGGTCGAGGCCGAGGGCGTCGCAGGCCTGCCGCGCCTCCTCCATGAGGCCGAGGCTGACGAGGTTGTTCTCGAGGTGGGGCCCCAGCAGGTATTCGGCTGACAGGTATGCCGCCGTGCGCACGTGCCGTCGGGTGTAGGTCTCGGCGGTGGCGACCCAGTTGCTGAGCAACCGGTCGCGCACGGCCAGGGCCAGACAGCGGTAATGGTCATGGCGGGTGGCCAGCGACGGCGACTTGGCCTGGGTCGAGAACAGGTGCCGGCGCATGGCCTCCGCGAGGCTCTCTTTCAGCATCAGGGGGGTGGCGAGGGCCATGCTCACGGGTACGGCGTTGACGCCGTTCTGATGCAGCGAGCTGTGCACTTCTGTGTGCAGCGCAACGAAGCGTCAGCTCTCCAGGAAGGTTTCGGGATCGCGCTGCGGCGTCAGCCTTCAGCCAGGGCCAGGCGGGTGGCGGTGATCAGCAGGGTCACCCCGAAGAACGTGCCCACCACCCAGAGGCTGTCGCTGGGCCATTCGGCCACCAGCAGGCCGCCGAGCACAGCCGTGACCAGGCCATCCACCAGCACCAGTCCTCGGGCCGGCAGGGGCCGGGCCGCCGCCGCAGCGAGTTCGACCACCCCCTGGAACAGCAGCAGCAGGCCGATCAGCAGGGTGAGACCCAGGGTGCCGACCACCGGGTCGAGAAACAGCGACAGACCGCCCATCAGATAAAGAACACCCCCCAGCCCCTGGAACCAGCGGGCTCCGCCGTGGTCATCGCGCACTGCCCGCAGCAGTTGGCCGATGCCGGCCACGATGGCGACGGCACCGAGGCCGATGGTCACCCCCACCGCCGACACGAAGGGGGTGACGATGGCCAGCACACCGGAGGCGGCCAGCAGGGCCACGGTCAGCCAGCGCAGGGCGGGAGAGGCGTTCATGCCTGAGGGTGAAGACCCCCGGACCCTAGCGATGGCGGGGCTGAGCCAGCTCGGGACCCATGGGTCCAACGTGTCGATCTCCGCACATCACCCGGGACCACCCTCCCCAGTCTGGATTTCCGCCCCTTAGATCAAGGGCGGACGTTTGGCAGGATGACGACATGACTCTTCATCAGGGCGCCCGGGTCCGCCTCGCCGGGGATACGCGGTCTTACCAGCTGCTCAGCATCGACGATCGTCGGGGGCGCTGCTTCGTGCGGCCCCTACCCCTCACCCGCCACGGTTCGCAGGTGATTGAGGTGGCCGTCGAACAGCTGGCCGGTCTGCGCGACGAAGACTGAAGGCAGGGGCACCAGCACCGGCGCGAATGACCAGATCAGGCCGGCCTGGCGCAACGGCACGCCGAACAGCATCGAGATCAGGTCGACCACGACCAGTCGTGCAGGGTTGGGGGCGGGCCCTGGGCGCACGCTTCTTGTTTCAGTTGACCAGATCGTAACGAAACCTTGCGCAGCTGAGAACCGCTGCCGCCGACGGGTGCGGCTCGGTCTTGATTCCACCACCACGGGTGTCGTCTGTATCGCATCGCACCAGGGCTCCGTTCGTCGTTGCGATTCTTTAGGCATTGGCTCTATCCCCATGGGATTGCAACGTCTGGTGCAGCTGTCTCCCCTGGAGCGCCTGCGCTCAGGATCCACCGTGTTCTCCGCCCCAGTGGCCAGCAACGAGACCCTGATCGCCGAGGTCAGCACCAGCCCGACCTGCGAACTGTTCTGCCATCGGCACCAGACCGACCAGCTGCTGGTGCTCTGCGGTGCCATCGACCTGGTTGTGCTGCAAGAGCGCACCCTGCGGCGCATCACCCTGCGGGAGGACGACGCCACCTGGGTCAGCATTCCCCCCGGTGTTCCCCACGGCGCCATCAACCGTGGTGCACGGCCGGCGGTGGTCGTCAACGCTGTCCTTCGCCATGGTCCGGAGGATCCGCGGGATTACCGTCCCCGTCGGGTGCCCGCGGCCCTGCGGGCGGCCTGGGACGCCCTGGCCGCCTGAACCAGCCATGCCTCTGGCACTGGTGTGCCCCCCGGAGCCGTGCTCGCCGGTCAAGTTAGCGGGCCCGGCTCCGATTGCGTGGTCCAGACGCCGCTGCAGACCTCCCGGCTGCTGACCGTGGCCGGTCGCTTCCACCCCCCCGGCTTCATCGCCGCGGTGGAACCCCTGGGCCAGGGCAACGTCAACGACACCCACCTGGTGACCCTGCGGGGCGACGAGGGCGAGCGGCGCTTTGTGCTGCAGCGTCTCAACACCACTGTGTTCAGCGCACCCGAGCGGGTGATGGGCAACCTGGCCACCATCACCGCCCACATGGGGCAGAAGCTGCAGCATCCCGGGGCCGCCGCCGGCCGCTGGGAGCTGCCGCGGCCGATTCCGCCCCGGGCCAGCGACCGGGCCTGGCTCGAGCTCGATGGGGAGGTCTGGCGCGCCCTCAGCTTCATTGAGGACACCGTCGGCTGCGAGGCCGTGGCCGACGCGGGCCAGGCCCACGAGCTCGGACGTGGTCTCGGCATCTTCCACGACCTGCTCAGTGACCTGCCGGCGGCCGAGCTGGCCGACACCCTCGAGGGATTCCACGTCACCCCCCGGTACCTCGCAGAGCACCGGGTCGTGCTCGAGCGCGTCGGCTCCCTTGCCGATGACGACGGCCGGCTGGCGTGGGCCCTGGCCTTCGTGCGCGACCGCGAAGACCAGGTCGATCTGCTCGAGGCCGCCGCCCGCCGCGGTGAGATCAGCCCCCGGCCGATCCACGGCGATCCGAAGATCGGCAATGTGCTCTTCGACGCGACCACGGGGCGGGCCGTGGCCCTGATCGACCTCGACACCGTCAAGCCCGGGCTGCTGCACTACGACATCGGCGACGCCCTGCGATCGGGCTGCAATCCCCTGGGGGAGGAGGCGGCCGATCCGGCGCAGGTGCGTTTTGACCTCGACCTCGCCGCCGCCCTGCTGGAGGGTTACATGGGGGCTGCCGGGGCCAGCCTCACGGCCGCCGACCGCCACTGGATTCCCACCGCCGCCCGGTTGATCAGCTTCGAGCTGGGTCTGCGCTTTCTCACGGATCACCTGGCGGGTGACGTCTACTTCCGCACCGGCCGGCGGGGCCACAACCTGCAACGGGCGCTGGTGCAGTTTCAGCTCTGCGCCAGCATCGAAGCCCAGCTGCCGGCCCTCACGGCCCTTGTGCAGCGTCTGTCGTGACCAGTCTGCCCCTGCATCCCTTCGGGGGCGCCTGGCCGGGGCCCGGCGGCGCCCTGCGCCTGCAGGCTTCGGCCCTGCGGTTGCCCCAGGCCCTGCAGCTCAGCTGGACCCTCGCCAGCGACGGCGCTGACCTGGCGACCCTGCTGCGATTGCCAGCGCCGGCGATGGCACCCCGACGGTGCGATGGCCTCTGGCAGCACACCTGCGTCGAGGCGTTCGTGGCAGCCGCCGATCGGGAGCCGTACCTCGAGGTCAACCTGTCCCCCGCCGGCGACTGGAACGTGTATGGCCTTGAGGGATACCGGCGGGGCCTGGCACCCCTTGAGGCCCTCAGCGCGCTGCCGGCCCGCATCGAGGGGCAACCCCGGCGGTTGCAGCTGGCCGTGACCCTGCCGCTGCCCCAGGACCTGGCGGCGGCACCGCTGCTGGCGGTGGGGCTGACGGCGGTGCTCGAAGACCCGGCGGGCGGGCTGAGCTACTGGGCCCTGCACCATCCGGCCGCCGAGGCCGACTTCCACCATCGCGGCGGCTTCACTCTGCTTTGCCCAGCAGCCGATCGCGGGCCCCATTGATCAGTTGCATGCGGTCGTGACCGCCCCCGCGGTCGGGATGGTGCTCGCCCGCCAGCTGCCGGTAGGCCCGGGCCACATCCGCCGGGGTGAGGCGGCCGGTGAGGGGCAGCCCCAGCCGGCGGCGGTCGATCATCGCCTCGTGGTCGGGGGATTTGCCCAGGGGCTGGCGGTCGGCGGCGGCGAGGCCACTGCCCCTGCGCCCCCGACCCTTGCCCTGGCGTTCTTTGCCCTGGCGACCCTTGCCCCCGCCCTTGCCCCCGCCTGAGCCGCCGAAGCCGCGGCCCATCGGTTGCGCCTCGGCATCAGCCGCCCCTGGGGCCGCGGGCGGCCGCAGGCTCACCAGGGCGCTGCTGGTCGGGATGGCGCGGGCCTGGCGGGTCACGGGCGACGCAGGGAACGACGCCCCAGCATCCCCCATGGCCCCCGCCGCTGCCGGTATCAGCGGCCCCCCTGGTTCTCGAGCAGGTTCAGGCCCTTCTGCAGCAGCTGCTGACCCTGTTCCTGCAGCCGCTGCTGGTCGCTCTTGTACTGGCAGGCGCCCACGTTGTACTGAACGGTGCGGCTGGTGGGGTCGTACCAGACGTTCTCGAGTTTGCAGAAGCTGCGGCCAGGTTTGCCCACTGCGGTGCGCAGCACCTCGCCCCGGCGGCAGCCATAGCCCCCGTCGCCATTGGCCGTGCAGTCGCCCAGGTTGCGGAAGAACGGCCGGATCGGGCCGCTCCAGGTCATGGCGTTGGCGAAGCGGGCAAAGCTCTGGGGGTCAGCCTCGAACGGGGCCGCCAGGGCGGCGGCGGTGGATGCCACCAGCAGCAGGGGGAGGGCCAGCAGACGACCGACCATGGAGACGACGAAGACTGGCTGGACCGTATCAGTGCCGTCGGGTCAGGGGATGACCGAATGTTGTCCCCCGGGGACCAAGCCATGACCGGATCCGTCCCGGCCCATCAAATCTGATCGCCAGCGAAATGAAGAAAGGTTGTGGGTGCTTGCCCAGGCGACCCTCCATGGGAGATGCGGTCTAGATCTTGTGCCACCGCCCGAGGCCCCCATGGCCATCTCCTTACCAGTCCCCACCGCACGGCTCTTCGGCAGCCATCACTGGGTCGAGATCAACCTGTCCGATGCCGAATGGGGACGCCTGGAGACAATGGCCCGCTGCCGACACCTCGACCCTGCCCTGTTGCTGCGCCAGATCGTGCAGCTGGGTCTGGTGACCACGTATCCGGGCGATTCGTGCCCCTGATTAATCAGCCGCGGGTCCGGCCCGGGCATGGTCGGTCGAGTCCACGGGCGGCAGGCAAGGGTGCAACGCACAAATGATCAGCCTGGGCCTGAGAACGGTGAGCCAGGCACTGGGGCCGCCAAATGACGAATCATAGTGTTTCCTTGACCTTGATGTGCTATTGTATAAATGGCATATTATAAAATCATCGAAATGGCATTCATTAGAACAAAGCATACATTTTATGGTTCTTCGAGCAAAGAGTATAATAATCACAACGCCTTTGCGGCGCTGCGTAGCGACGGCTCCGTCGTCAGCTGGGGGTCTTCCATTGCTGGCGGCGACAGCAGTGGCGTTGACTTTGATGGTCCGGCGAACAACCTGACCGTCAGTGAAATTTTCTCGACTGGCTCTGCCTTTGCGGCGCTGCGTAGCGACGGCTCCGTCGTCAGCTGGGGAAGTTCCAGTCGTGGAGGCGACAGCAGTGGCGTGGACTTTGATGGTCCGGCAAACAACCTGACCGTCAGTGAGATTTTCTCGAATGGCGGTGCCTTTACGGCGCTGCGTAGCGACAGCTCCGTCGTCAGCTGGGGAGATTCCAGTTTTGGCGGCGACAGCAGTGGCGTGGACTT
>CAIQIA010000004.1 GCA_903871775.1 uncultured cyanobacterium | reverse complement strand
GGTACTCGAACCAGGGAAACGGGCCTGCCCACCCCTTGCAACGCCAGCCGTGGAGCCGATCGCCTGAGGGGCGCACCCCCACCCCGGCTACGCCGGGCTGGGGGTGCCGGGGGATTTACACCACTCGCGGGGACGCCAGCTGTCGAAGAAGATAGTTTGCGGAGGCCTGTCCACTCGAGGGGCTGGTTGGCCGGCCTCTTCGCTCAAGAAAGTAGCTCCTCTAGTTCATCTCTGGTTTGCTCAGTATCACGAAGGATTTTGGAAAGCAACCCAGGTCCCAGCGTTTCACCAGAATGAACAGGGACTACAGTCGTTCGCCCGTCGGGATGTCGCAGAAAATGATGACTTCCCTTTATTCGCAGAACTTCAAAGCCAATCCTTTGAAGAGCCAGGATGAGCGCCTTGCCTGTGACGGCGGAGTAAGTTGACACGTCTAGACGGTCACTCGCTGAACACCAACGAAGTCAAGTTGTTCAACTATTCCGTCCTGAACCTCTAGGTAGAGCTCAATAGCTTCTCTGATCCGGCCCATCAACTCATCAAGAGATTTAGCCTGTGTGTGGCACCCGGCTAGAGTGGGCACGCTCGCAACATAAAAGCCCTCTGAGTCTCTCTCAACCACCACATCGAACTGCTTTGCCATGGGAGTCACTTGCGTCCACTCACGATAGCCCCGGCACAGCCTGTCGGCAGCTCTTCACTGGGACCGGCCAACGCTGGCCATCACCTGCCCGCAGAGAGCTGAGTCGAGCGACACTCGAAGGGAGAAGTAATTCAGCGGGGGCGGGTCAGGTGCATGGCCGTGTTAGCTGCTCATCACTCGCACTCGGGGCGCTGGTGCTCCACGAAGCAGGCCATCGACGCTGAGGTCCTCATCAATAGTTGGCCAGTGAATGCCAAACCCAGCGCCGGAGACCTCCCAGTCATCACGATCCTTCTGAGAGGCATGCAAAAGCCTTGGGTACCAAGCTAAAGGGGCAGAAATTGTCCTCCCGTCCTCAAGCTCGACAACTAGAACGTCATCGGTAGAACTCACATTCATCACACGCGCCCCAGGATTAACCATGAAATTCCTCCCATGCTCTTACCAGCATAGCCCTGTTGTCACTCACAAGCCGCTCGATGTCTCGAAGCTCAGCCGGCTTGAATCCCAGACTTGATGCCAGTGCCACAGGTTTCAGCCACATCTTGCAGCTTGCGCGATCTCGATCGACATGAACATGAGGTGGCTCATTAGGCTCGTGGCTGTGGAAATAAATCCGGTATGGACCACTCCTCAGAATTGTCGGCACTGCCAAGCAGGAGACTACTGCCAGCCTATCCAGCCTTGGCATTTGATGCAGCTAACGCTCATCATCACCCGCCCGAAGAAGTTACTGCCGATAGCAATCCCTTTGGACGGGCCGGGTGGATGATGTTGTTATGCATCAATAAGAAGGCCCATCCTCAGACCACAACGGCGTGGCGGTGCTCGCAGGGCTGATTCAAAGTGTCAGCCAGTCTCAGTGCTCGGCTGGCGCTGAGCCATCGCCAGCAGCGCCGTGATGTCGTGCATCACCGCCTGCATCCCCGCACGGATCGACTGAAACCGCTCGAACCGCAGCAGGTTCAGGGCTGCCGTCCGGAGACTGGCCATCGCACCGGCACCGTTGCCCCGGTAGCGATGGGCGTCCTCCTGGAGCTGGGTATCGCGGATCCAGTGCCAGCCCTCGATACTCCAGCGGTCCCGGACCAGTTTCAGCAGGGCTTTTGGCGTGGTGCGCAGGCTGGTGAGGAAGAGGTGTGTCGCCCGGAAGGGCTTGCCATCCCTGGTGCCCTCGGCGACCACCTCCACGATCCAGCTGGTGCCGCTCCAGGCCTGACTGATGTGCTCCGGGGCCTGTTTGGCCCGCAGCGTCCAGCTGATCTCGCGGCCGTGGCTCTTCTCGTGATCCGTTGCCACGAAAGGGATCCTGCGCTTTCCCTGGAACTGGGTGCGGATCTGGCGGTGCAGCTTCTTCTGGTTGGCTTTGACCGTCAGCAGGAAGTCGGCCCCCTGCTCCTGGAGGAGTTGAAAAACGGGCGCTGCGTGTGCAGGGCATCCGCCTGGATCAGCACACCCTCGAGTTTCAGCTCCCCGAGCAGCTGCCGGAGCACCGCCCGCCCGTGGTTGTCACCGGTGGCATAGCAGGCCTGGCTGATCGCCAAGCCCAGCGCTGCGGAGTAGAGCGTCACCTAGGCAATGAACGCGGAACCGCCGCCGGGCGTGGGCTCGATCGAGCCGCGCAGCGTCTTGCCGTCACACACCAGCTGGTCGAGATCCGTTGCACCACCAGGGATCTGGGCGAGTGTACAGTCGCGGATGGCGGTGCAGAGGGCGGCGACATCCACCTGCTGGAAGAAGTAGCGGAAGGCTGAATCCGAGGGCGGCCGCAGCAGCTCCAACCCCAGAGCTTTGGTAAGCAAGCCGTGCTGGCGGATGGCAAAGCGCTCCAGATCCCGCAGGCTCTGGCAACGGCTCAGGATCCCCAGCACCGCCACCAGCATCAGGTACCAGGAGGGAATGCGCACCCCGCGCCGCATGCGGGGATCAGGTATCGCCTTGAAGTAGCTGATCAGGACGAGATCGGTTGCGGCAGAGGCACTTTGGGACACAAGGAGGAGGCGATTCCGCCGACCTCAGCCCATGCTGGCAGCCCCCGGCAAGGGCACTTGTGACGGACTTTAAATCAGCCCTGGCGGTGCTCGGATTGGCGCCTATTTCAGCAGCCACTTAGTTCAACGCTGCTTGGAGGAGGCCGTTAACCAGCATCGCCATAAACCCAGTCCGCAAAGAAGTCTTGCAAGTGTATCAGTCGCCACCCTGTGGCGACCTGACTGCGTATTATGGTCTTGGTATTGGCTTGGAAATAAAAATGGAAGCCGCTATTCCCCATACAAACAGTGTCAATATACCACTGTGGAGACGAAATATAAAATCAGACTTGCGGTAGGCGTAATTAGAGATGCATATCAAAATTTCTCTGATGAATGTCATCCAGTTAGTACTATTCGCAAATTCTTGCCTAGTTTGCTCTGGCCCGTTGGGGTCATTGCTGTGCTCATTCAACCGGACTTAGAAGACAAAATACTGCCACCTGGCATGCTTGCCTATGAGGATATGTGGGGCGATATCGATAGCTTCTACGTTGGATTGAAGTGGAACACTCTGTGTGAAGAGAACATGACATCTAGAATAAAAGAATGCTTTGCAGGAGGGATCAAGGTAAATGCAATGGATGTCAGACAACAGATCTATATAGGACATGTGAGTGAAGTCCACCTAGATGAAAAGACGATTGCCCCGGAAGAAATTAAAAGATCTATTGATCGTTGGAACAACAATGGCTGGACCGATTATGAGATGAATAAAGCCAAGAAGATTGGTCAGCTAAACAAGGGGCTCACAGGTATAGCTACTCTGGGAGCATCTATCACACTTAAATGCATGGGTATGAGTGTTTTTGAATAACCTCCATCACCCCAATTGGCTCTTCATCCCACATTTAAAATGACTGATCCATTCTCCATCTTTCTCCCAGCCATGAAAGATCTAGCCCAACAAGGCCTTCACCAATCTGCAGAAGACTTAACAGAAGATCTTGAAAAGCTTGCAGAGGGAGAACCTGGCCAGGCCATCGCAGACGCTTTAACACCTGGATTAGCCTCTACAGAGTCTGGGAATGTCATCCAGGATAATTTGGGTAATGCTATCGACAACGCTGTCTCCCTTGTACAGGGTGATTCTGTTGATTTGAATATTGATCCTAACTTCGTTCCTGAATTCGCTGAAGCAGCCATTGAAGATGTAGGCGATGTTGCATCCGAAATCGTTGATGACTTACTCGGAGGACTGTTCTAAAAGACAACTTTTTGCTTTTTTCATTTTTTCATAATTCATATCTGATATCGAATCAAGACGGATTTAAGGACTTTGATTAAGGTAGCCTGTATCCTGTAAGTTTTAATGCTTTGTGCGCCAAGGCAGTGGTTCTGCCCACCCATAAATCTGAGTGATAAGTGAACCTACATACAGTGTTTATGCACCAAACGCTTAGTCTAGTTGAATTTTCGACACCCTAGTCTGGATAGGGGTAAATAGAATCTTGTCAAACATGCTATTCATTGCATCTCATGATCGTCATTAAAAGAGCAAGAGTGTGAGCCAAAGGCTGGTGTATCGAGTTTCGCAGATGCTGCTGCTTCTCCGATCTCTGCATTTCCACCCTGAGCTTTTCACTCACTTCGCCGCTGTTTAGCCAGTTGTTGCTGCTATTGGAGGCAATCTTCTAGCGCTCATTCAGCTTCTTGATCTTGATCTTGAGGTTCTTTGTGTCCCATTCTCTTCTATCCTCATATCAGCTTATCTGGCTGTTTCTTCTAAGGCTTCTCGTTGCTCTCTTCTGCATTGTGCGTCATACCCCTAGGTATCATGTGGCTTTGCCGTGACTCTCCCTTCCCTAATAATTAGGGACTCCTGAAGCCTGCAAATCCCCTGCGCAGCAATTGGCTTCCGCGATCAGGACCCGATAAACTTGCCGTGAACGAGGCGATCCTTGATTGCTGCACCTGTTGATCACCGCACATGCTCCGAAAGCAGCATAACGCTGGCCATCACCTGCCCGCAGAGAGATCCTGGAACGGGTTCTCATTGGGCTGCGCGAAGTTGAAGGAGGCGGGTCAGGTGCATGGTTGTGTTGGGACTCATGTCAGCCAACCATCGCAAGCTGCAGATTATGTCTGCTTTCACTAGCCAAAAAGGGCATTCAGAAGCGTATCAGCTATTCCATCGCCATCGGTATCTACCATATCTGCAATACCGTCTCCATCTATGTCTAGCGCTTCCGCAATTCCGTCGCCATCTGCATCTGCATCGAAAAGCCCTGGAACGCCGTCACTATCAATATCTGCTCCAAGATTGTCTGCGATGGATTCATTAGGCCCGGTTCGGAAGTGCCCATCGACAAAGCCGCCATCACCCCTGACATATGAATCAACCCATCCCACTGGAGGCTTGCCATCATAAAGAGCCTCGTCAATCCAGTTACTCATTTCAGCCTCCATCTCCGATAAATGGAATTCCAAACGCTCCCAATGCAACAATCCCCACTCTTGTTCCCCACTTCGACGTTTTTCTAAGTTTAGACGCACGCTTCATCTCGTAGTCATACCACCCATACTCATTCCATCGCTGAGCCGCATTCTTCATTTCCTCTGGAGTAACCCGTCTACCGTTGGGCGCGTTGAACCCCTTAGCAGCCATGCCGGCTATCTCGCGGTTGAGCGAGTCATCGCATAATTCACTCCAGTTACGACTGTCGTAGAAGGTACGAATTGAATCCCAGATTTGAGTATAGGGATGCTTATTTTCTGCAAATAACCTGTCCAGGCTGGAGCCAGGATGTACCCGTTTAAAACCTCCTGCCGCTGCATCACAAGTAAATGCAACCGCTAAACGCAGATTTACAGGTCTAGCATTTAGCTCTGTCATGTGGAACCCACTACTCCTAGTTTCTATATCACAGCGGACTTCTTGCTGTCAAGTCACGGCCTTGAGAACTTGTTCGGTAGATGCTCGAAGCGGTAGGCCCAACTAGTTATTGGACGGTTCCGAGAACCGCTCTCTCCCCATTATACCATTCTGCGAACCGCTCCTCACCCGAGGTCGTGGTCCAGGCGGTCGCCAGGCAGGGCAAGGCGTTGCCCGCGCACACCCCGATGGATAGCGCTCGTTCACGGGTCCGAGAACCACCTGTTCACATCGCTACATAAAGTCCGCAGGACTGTTGGCCCGAGTGGGCCAAGGTTGAGAACGTGGGTGTAGATCATCGTGGTGTGCACGTCCTGGTGACCGAGTAGCTCCTGGATCGTGCGGATGTCCTGGCGGCGCTCCAGCAGATCGGTGGCGAATGAATGGCGAAACGTATGGCAGCTGGCCGCCTTGGTCACCGCCCTCTGCACCAGGGCAGGATCGAAGTGGTGCCGCCCCTGCTGACCGCTGACGGGATCGTGCCAGCGCCTCTGCTGGGGGAACACCCACTGCCATCCACACTCACGATCAGCATGGGGCCCAGCAGGTCGCGATAGAGAAACAACAGTGCGGCAAGGGCCTGGTTCTCGGTTGAGGGCCTCACGTGCATGTCCACAGCCAAATGGCTCAGAAAGGCGTTCACCTCACCGTTCGACGTGCATAGTGCCGCACCTGCAGTTCTTCTCGATACCGCTGAATCAGGCCTGGTGTCTTGGCCGCATCCTGCAGCAGCTCACACCCCGAACACCGTCCTGAGGTGGGCGATGGGGTGGTGGTTGTCGATGCCGCCGAGCAGCCAGAACTCGGTGCTGCCGCTGCGCAGCAGCGCCCTGAAATCATCGGCCTCAATCAAAATGCCGGTCTGCACCGCCAGCGCCACCATCTCGTCGGGGGTGGTGATGCCATAGAACCGCCGCCCCAGTTCAGGATCCCCCTCCACCTGATGGCAGAGGTGATCCAAGGCATCCAGCAGCGGCGGCCCCGGTTCGTGCATCAGCCTTTCCTGGGTCCGGTCCAGTTCTCGATCACCGTCTGCCGTGCCCGTCCCAGGGCCAGGGCGCCGTCGGGCACATCCTTGGTCAGGGCCGATCCGGCCCCCACCGTCACGCCACGGCCCAGGGTGATCGGTGCCACCAGCACGCTGTTGGCACCGGTCTTGCTGTCGTCGCCGATCACGGTGCGGTGCTTGTTCACGCCGTCGTAGTTGGCCGTCACCGTGCCGGCCCCCACATTCACGTTGCGGCCGAAGTCGGCATCGCCCACATAGCTGAGGTGGTTGATCTTGGTGTCGGCGCCGATGCGGCTCTTCTTCACCTCCACGAAATTGCCGATCCGCACCGCTTCGCCCAGGTCGGCCTCGGGCCGCAGATGCGCATAGGGCCCCACCCGGCATCCATCGGCCAATCGCGCGCCGTTCAGCAGCGACAGCACCACCTGCACGTCGTTGCCGAGCTGGCTGTCGCTGATCACGCTCCCAGGCCCCAGGCGGCAGTCGTCACCGATGCGGCACACCCCCCGGAAGTGGGTCTGCGGCTCCACCACCACATCGCGACCGAAGCTGGTGTGTTCCGAGAGGGTGCAGCTGGCGGGGTTCACAAACGTCACCCCCTGGGCCATCCAGTGGCGCCGCAGCCGCTCCTGCAGCAGCCCCTCGCAGGCCGCCAGCTGCTGGCGATCGTTGATGCCCATGATCTCGGCCAGGTCGTCGACCACCAGGTGGCCCGCATCGGCCAGCAGTTCCACCGTGTCGGTGAGGTACAGCTCGCCCTGGTCGTTGTCGCTGCGCAGCAACGGCAGCACCTGCCGCAGGCGGGGCCAGTGGAAGCAGTAGATGCCGGCATTGATCAGCGTGTTCTGCCGCTGCTCGGGCGTGCAGTCGCGGTGCTCGACGATCTGCTGCACCCGCCCGTCGCCATCGCAGAACACCCGTCCGTAGCCGCTGGGATCGTCGAGGTGGGCGCTGAGCAGCGTCACCGCCCGGCCGCTGCCCCGGTGCTGCTCGAGCAGGGCCGCCAGGGTGCCCTTGCGCAGCAGCGGCACATCGCCGTTGAGCACCAGCAGGTCGCCGTCGAAATCGGCCAGGGGCTCGAGCAGTTGCTGCACCGCATGGCCCGTGCCGTTCTGGGGCTGCTGCAGCACGAACCGGGGCCGGCTGGCATGGGCGGCCAGGGTCTGCTCCACCCGCTCGGCCTGGTGGCCGACGATCAGCAGCGTGTGATCAGGCGCCAGGCCCGCCGTTGCCGCCAGCACCCGCTCCACCAGCGTCGCCCCGGCCAGGGGCTGCAGCACCTTGGGCAACGCGCTTTTCATGCGGGTGCCCTTCCCGGCGGCGAGCACGGCGACGGCAAGCATGGCGGCGGTTCGGTTGGCCGGGAATCTACTGGGGGGCTGCCGTGTCACCCCTTGCGCCCACCCCCCAGCGCCGCCGCCAGCTGCCGGTGCTGGGCCCCGGATGCCGCCGCTGGGCCTGCTCCCGCGCCGCCAGCATCGACGCCCCATCGGCATTGCCGTCGGGATCGCGGTAGGGCTCACCCGCCCGGCTGGCCAGGTGTTCGATCTCCATCGCCCCCAGGGGCCGCAGGCACGCCTCCGCCGGCAGCGGGGCGGGGCTGGCCACGGTGCCATGGCACCAGGTGCCCGCCGCCCCGGGGCCGTCGGCGCGGATGCTGGCCAGCTGCAACCCCGCCATCCGCAGGCTTGCCCGCACGGCGGCCGCCGCGCAGTAGGTGACCAGCCGCCCCTCGGGGGCCAGCAGGCTCGCCAGCCGCTGCAGCAGCTCGTGGCTCCAGAGCTGGGGGCAACGCCGGGGCGAGAAGGCGTCGTGCCACACGAGGTGGGTGCGCCCCCGCAGCGCTGCCGGCAGGCCGTTCACCACCTGCTGGCGGGCGTCCCCCCACAGCAACCGCTCGCCGGTGGCCAGGGTCTGCAGCTGCAGCAGCAGGGCCGGCCCCCAGGGCCGGCGGAAGGCGGGGCTGGCCAGGGCCAGCTGCAGCGGGCGGGGGTCGAGCTCAAGGCCCCACCACTGCAGGCGCAGGTCCCGCTCGGCACAGGCCTGCAGCAGCGCCAGGGTGTTGGTGCCGGTGCCGACGCAGAGCTCGACCACCCGCAGCTCATCGCCGGCCCTGAAACGGTCAAGGCCCGACGGCATCACGAAGGTCTCGAAGGCCTCGCGCACCGCCCCGCGGGGGCTATGGAAGGCCTCGCCGAAGGCGGCGCTGTGCAGGCTGAAGCTGCCGTCGCCGCTGCACAGGGGCGCCAGCGGCGCCTCAGCCGCCGAGGCGGGCCAGGTCATCCCAGAAGGTCGGGTACGACACGGCCGCCGCTTCGGCGCCGTCGATGCTGGTGTCGCCGCCGGCCACCAGCGCCGCCACCGCCAGGCTCATCGCCACCCGGTGGTCGGTTTCGCTGGCCACCGCCGCCCCCCGCAGCGCCTGCGGGCCCGGAATCACCAGCCCGTCGTCGGTCTCTTCCACGGCGGCCCCCAGCAGCCGCAGCTGCCGTGCCATCACCGCCAGCCGGTCGGTCTCCTTCACCCGCAGCTCGGCTGCATCGCGGATCACGCTCGTGCCTTCGGCCGCCAGGGCCGCCACCGCCAGCACCGGGATCTCGTCGACCAGCCGCGGGATCAGCTCTCCGCCGATGCTGAAGGCCTGCAGCGGTCCGGCCCAGGCCCGCAGGTCGCCCACCGGTTCACCGGCCACCTCCCGTTCGGCCAGCACCTCGACCCGGGCCCCCATCGCCCGCAGCACATCGAGGATGCCGGTGCGGCTGGGGTTGAGCCCCACGTTCTCGACCACCACCTCGCTGCCGGGGGCCAGCTGGGCCGCCACCAGCCAGAAGGCGGCCGAGCTGATGTCGCCGGGCACCACCACCGTCTGCCCCTGCAGTCGCCGGCCGGGCCGCAGCACCACCGTCGGTCCCTCCGCCGCTGCGGGATCGCTGCTGATGTCGGCCCCGAAGGCCCGCAGCATCCGTTCGCTGTGGTCCCGCGACAGGGCCGGTTCGATCACCGTGGTGGGCCCTTCGGCGGTGAGGCCCGCCAGCAGCAGGGCGCTCTTGACCTGGGCCGAGGCCACCGGCGTGCGGATCACCGCGCCTTTGAGGGGCTGGCCCAGCACCGCCAGCGGTGCCTTGCTGCCTTCTTCGCGCCCGTGGATCACGGCCTCCATCGCCGCCAGGGGCCGGCTGACACGGCCCATGGGCCGCCGCCGCAACGAGGCGTCACCGTCGAGCACGAAGTGGCGCCCGCTGCGGCCCGCCAGCAGCCCCAGCATCAGCCGCATGGTGGTGCCCGAATTGCCGCAGTCGAGCACCTGCAGCGGTTCGCGGAAGCCGTCGAGCCCCACCCCTTCGACGGTCACCGGTGCGCCGGCCTCGATCGCCGACACCGGCACCCCCAGGGCCCGCAGGCAGGCGGCGGTGCTGAGGGGATCTTCGGCCGGCAGCAGCCCGTCGATGGTGGTGATGCCCTCGGCGATGGCGCCGAACAGCAGCGCCCGGTGCGAGATCGACTTGTCGCCGGGCACCTGCACCCGCCCCTGCAGCCGCCCGCCGCCCCGGATGGTCTGGGAGATGCTCTGGCTCGCCATCACCGCCGGCAAAGGGTCGATCCTATGGGTGCCGCCGTGCGGCTCAGCCCAGCATCAGGCCGCCGTCGGGTTCGAGGCTCGCCTCCCAGCTGCGCTGGTCATAAAGCAGTTCCGCCAGGGTGAGCCGCTGCAGCTCGTGCAGCACCAGCCGCTCGAGGCGCCGCTGCAGCTGCTGTTCCACCTGCAGACCCGCCGACGCCACGGGGTCGGCGCCGGCGGGCGGCTCGGGGCTCACCCCCGCCCGCCGCAGCCCCCCCACCGCCTGCAGCACCTGCTGCAGGGGCAGGGCATCGGCCTGGCCCGCGAGCCGGTAGCCCCCCTGGCGTCCCCGGCGGGCCTCCACCAGCCCCGCCCGCCGCAGGCGCAGCACCACCTGTTCGAGCATCGGCTGCGGCAGGCCCTGGCGCCGGGCCAGCTCGTGCACCGACAGCGACACCCCGGGGCTGCGGGCCAGCTCCACCAGGGCCCGCAGGGCGATGGTGCCGGCGCGGGTGAGCATCAGCGGGGGGCGGCGGCGAGGCGCTCGAGCACGTGCTCCAGCTGCAGGCCGAACAGGGCCGGATCGGCGCCGCTGCCATCGCCGCCGATGTCGGCCAGCCCCAGCTCGGCCCAGCGGGCGCTCACCCGCTGCTCAAGGGCGGCGTCCCGTGCCAGCGGTTCACCCCAGTCGTGGCGCTTCTCGGGGCCGATCTTGGTGGTGGCATCGATGGCCAGGCGGCCCCCCAGCCCCAGCCGTTCGCTGGCGAAATCAAGGCTGTCGAACGGCGTGTCGTCGAGCACGAACAGGTCGCGCTGGGGATCGACGCAGGCGGCGATCGCCCACACCACCTGGCGCGGGTCGCGCACGTTGATGCTGCGGTCGACCACCACCACGAACTTGGTGTACGTGAACTGGGGCAGGGCGCTCCAGAAGGCCATCGCCGCCCGTCGGGCCTGGCCCGGGTAGGCCTTGTCGATGGCGATCACCGCCAGCTTGTAGCTCAGCGCCTCCATCGGCAGAAAGAAATCGACGATCTCGGGCACCTGCTGCCGCAGGATCGGCGTGTAGATGCGGTTGAGGGCGATCGCGAGCATCGCCTCCTCCTTCGGGGGGCGGCCGCTGAAGGTGGTGAGCATCACCGGTCTGCGCCGGTGGGTGATGGTGTGGAAGCGCACCAGCGGCGACGGCTCCTCGAGGCCGTAGAAGCCCATGTGGTCGCCGAACGGTCCGTCGGGGGCGGTCTCCCCCGGGGTGATGGTGCCTTCGAGCACGATCTCACTGTGGGCCGGCACCTCCAGGTCGACGCTGCGGCAGCGGGCCAGATGCACTCCGCGGCCGGCATAGAGGCCGGCGAACAGCCATTCGCTCAGCTGCACCGGGATCGGCGTGGCGGCGGCCATCACCAGCAGCGGATGCACCCCCAGGGCCACTGCCACCTCCAGGGGCTGGCCCCGTTCGGCCGCCTTGCGCAGATGGCGGGCCCCGCCGCGCACGCTCAGCCAGTGGACGCTCATCGAGCGGGCGTCCTGCTGCTGCAGCCGGTACACACCCACGTTGGGCACACGGGTCTCGGGATCGCGGGTGATCACCAGCCCCAAGGTGATCACCCGCCCCGCATCGCCGGGCCAGGGGCGGATCAGGGGGAGGGCGTCGAGGTTGACGGCATCCCCCCGCAGCACCGTCTGCTGGCAGGGGGGCGTGAGGTCACGGTCGGGGCGGGCCCGCACCAGGTCCCACAGCACCCGCCCCATGGCGGCCGTCTCCTGCAGGCCCTTGGGGGGGCGGGGCTGCTGCAGCAGCGCCAGCCGCGAGCCCAGCTCCTCGAGCTGTTCGGCCCGCTCGAGCCCCATCGCCCACACCACCCGCTCGACGGTGCCCAGCACGTTGACCGCCAGGGGCAGGTCGCTGCCGATCACGTTCTCGAACAGCAGCGCCGGCCCGCCGCAGGCCAGCACCCGGTCGGCGATGGCCGCCACCTCCAGGTCGGGATCCACCGGCGCCGTGATCCGCCGCAGCTGCCCACGGCGCTCCAGCAGCTCGAGAAAATCGCGCAGGTCAGGGTCGGCCATCGGCCCTCGGGGCAGGCCGCCTACTGTGGCGCACCTCCGCCGGCACCGTTCTGATGCAGGTCCTGACGTTCCACACCCCCGAACGGGTTCCGGCCGGCGACGCCCCGGCCGCCGCCGTCGTCATCGACGTGCTGCGGGCCACCACCACCATGGCCTGGGCGCTGCACAACGGCGCCGAGGCGATCCAGGCCTTCGCCGACCTGGCCGACCTCGAGGCCGCCGCCGCCGCCTGGCCCGCCGACCGTCGCCTGCGGGCCGGTGAACGCGGTGGCGCCCGGCTCGAGGGCTTCGACCTGGGTAATTCGCCCCTGGCCGTCACCCCCGACACCGTCGCGGGCCGGCGGCTGTTCATGAGCACCACCAATGGCACCCGCTCCCTGGACCGGGTGCGGGGGGCGGGCCTGCTGCTGGCGATGGCCCTGGTGAACCGCACCGCCGTCGCCCGCCGGCTGCTCGCCGCCGCCCCCGCCGAGGTGTGGGTGGTCGGCAGCGGCTGGGAGGGGGCGTTCTCCCTCGAGGACACCCTCGCCGCCGGTGCGCTGGTGGCGGCCCTGATCGAGCTGGGGGCCGGCGACCTGGCGGTCCTGGCCGGCAATGACGAAACCTGCGCCGCCCATGCCCTCTGGCAGCAGTGGCAGCACGCCCCTGAGCAGGCCCTGCGCCTGGCCAGCCACGGCCAACGTCTGATCCGCCTCGGCGACCACGATGCCGATTTCGCCTGCTGCTCCGCCGTCGACAGCCTCACCGTCGTGCCGCAGCAGGCCGAGCCGGGGGTGCTGCGGGCCGCCTGACCCCGGCTGGGTACAGTCCGCCCCAGCAACATCGATCCTCCGTGGCCAGCTTCCTGGCGGCAGCGCTGCAGCTGTCCAGCACCCCCGACGCCGCGGCGAACCTGGCCCAGGCCGAGGAACTGATCGATCTCGCCGCCCGCCGGGGTGCCGAACTGGTGGGCCTGCCCGAGAACTTCATCTTTCTCGGCGCCGAAGAGCAGAAGCTCCAGCAGGCCGCCTCGTTGGCCGAGCAGGCCAGCCGCTTCCTGGTGACCATGGCCCGCCGCTATCAGGTCACCCTGCTGGGGGGGGGCTTCCCGGTGCCCGCCGGGGAGGCGGCCACCTTCAACCGGGCCGAACTGGTGGGTCCCGACGGCCAGCTGCTGGGTCGTTACGACAAGGTGCACCTGTTCGACGTCGACCTTCCGGATGGCAACACCTACACCGAATCGTCGACGGTGCAGGCCGGTGATATCGCCCCGCCGGTGGTGGAGGTGCCGGGGCTGTGCCGGGTGGGTCTGTCGATCTGCTACGACGTGCGCTTCCCTGAGCTGTACCGCCACCTCGCCGGTGCCGGCGCCGAACTGATCACCGTGCCGGCGGCCTTCACCGCCTTCACCGGCAAGGACCACTGGCAGGTGCTGCTGCAGGCCCGGGCCATCGAAAACACCGCCTACGTACTGGCGCCGGCCCAGACGGGCCTGCACTATGGGCGCCGTCAGAGCCACGGCCATGCCCTTGTCATCGACCCCTGGGGAACGGTGCTCGCCGATGCCGGCGTCGCCACGGGGGTGGCGGTGGCCCCGATCGACACGGGCCATCTGCAGCGGGTGCGCGCCCAGATGCCGAGCCTGCGCCACCGTCATCCGTCCCTGTTCTGACCGGGGTGATGCCTGACCGGCGGATGCGGCGCCTGCTGCTCGGTGCGGCGGCGGCCCTCAGTGTGCTGGCGGCCCTGCCCGCCCGTGCCTTCAGCGCCCTGGCGGGCTGGCGGGTGGGCACCGATGGGGTGGTGGAACTGCGCACCGCCGACTACACCAGCGTCACCGCCTCCTACGAGGCTGGCAGCGGTGGCCGTGGACCCCGGGTGTGGTTCGACCTGCCCGGCAGCCCCAGCCGCCCGCGGGGCGTGCTGGGCGGCGGCCCCGTGCGGCAGGTGCGCATCGGCCAGCCCCAGCCCGGTCTCACCCGGCTGGTGATCGAATTCGAGCCCTGGGTCGAGATCGACCCCGCCCGCCTCAAGCTCGAGGCCGTCGACCGCGACACCTGGCGCCTGCAGCTGCCGCTCTACCCCGGCCGGCCCTATCTGGTGCTGGGCGAGGGCAGCCTCGAGACCCCGGCCGCCGCGCCGGTGCTGCGCCCCCGCAGCCTCGACCCCACCGCCCTGCCCACCGGCCCCGCCGCCCCCCGGGCGCCCCTGCGCACCCTCAGTCCGGGAGACCTGCCCCAGGTCACCCGCGGCCGCTACCGGGTGGTGATCGACCCGGGCCATGGCGGCCCTGACCCCGGCGCCGTCGGCATCGGCGGCACCCAGGAGAAGGACGTGGTGCTTGAGGTGTGTCGCCAGATCCGCGACCTGCTGCAGTCCCGCGGGGTCGAGGTGCTGATGACCCGTGACGCCGACATTGACGTTGATCTGCCCCCTCGGGCTCAGCTGGCCAATGGCACTGGTGCCCACGTTTTTGTCAGTGTTCACGCCAATGCCCTGAACATGAGCCGACCAGACGTGAACGGGCTCGAGACCTTCTATTTCCAAAGTGTTCAGGGAAAAAATCTGGCCTCGGCCATCCACAACTCGATCCTGGGGACCGTCAGGCGTGAGGACCGTGGCGTCCGGGAAGGCCGGTTTTATGTCATCCGCGCGACCCGGGTGCCCGCGACCCTGGTCGAACTCGGTTTCCTCACCGGTGCCGATGATGCCGCCGACCTCGCCGATCCAGCCCACCGTCGCCAGCTGGCCCTGGCGGTCACCGCGGGAATTCTTGAGTACCTGAACCAGAACTGATCGAGCCTTTCCCGTAACCACCCACCGCGATGACCGTCAGCCTGCGCACCGACCCCATCGAACCCACCCTCTGCCGTCTTCCCACCGCCGAGGTCACCGGCTTGCCCGCCGATGCGCTGCTGGGGCTGTTCGACAGCGGTCTGGGTGGTCTCACGGTGCTGCGGCGCCTGCTGCGGCGCCGGCCCGGCCAGCCCTGCCTGTACGTGGGCGACACGGCGCGGGTGCCCTACGGCGGCCGCAGCCCTGAGGAGATCCGCGCCATCGCCAGCGAGGTGGTGGTGTGGCTGCGGGACCAGGGGGCCCAGGTGCTGGTGATGGCCTGCAACACCACCAACGCCCTTGCCCTCGACGTGGCCCAGGCCGAGGCCGGCATGCCCGTGGTGGGTCTGATCGATGCCGTCGCCCAGCGCGTCGAGCAGCGGCGGGTGGGGGTGCTGGCCACCCCCGCCACCGTCGCCAGTGGCGCCTATGGCCAGGCCCTGCGCGCCTCGCTGGAGGGCCGCACGGTGGTCGAGGTGGGCTGCCCGCTGTTCGTGCCGGCCATCGAACGCCATGACCTGGGCAGCCCGGGGCTGAGGGCCGTGGCGGCGGCCTATCTCGAACCCCTGCTCGACGCCCGGGTGCAGGCGGTGGTGCTGGGCTGCAGCCATTACCCGCTGCTGCGGCCCCTGCTGGAGTCGCTGCTGCCCCCTGAGGTGACCCTGATCGATCCCGCCGAGGCGGCCGTGACCGTGCTCGAGGGGCTGCTGCCTGCCGCTGCGGTCGCCCCCCGGTCTGAACCCGACCTGAGCGGCTGCCGTCTGCTCGTCACCGGGGATCCCGAAGCCTTCGCCTGCGGCGCCCGCCAGTGGCTCGGGGTTCCCGCCGCCGTCGAGCACGTCTGCCTGCGGCCCCCCGGGGAGGCCCACTAGGATCGCCGCCACGCGGGCGGAGTCATGACCACGGTTGCCGAGCTTCTACAGCCCGTCGAGTCTGATCTGGAGGACCTTCTCGGTGACCTGCGGCGCCTGATCGGCGCCGGCCACCCGATCCTGCAGGCCGCCGCCGAGCACCTGTTCAGCGCCGGTGGCAAGCGCCTGCGGCCCGGCATCGTGCTGCTGCTGTCGCGGGCCCTCGATCCCCAGGGGGGCCTGGGCCCCCGCCATCGCCGCCTGGCGCAGATCACCGAGATGATCCACACGGCGTCCCTCGTCCACGACGATGTGGTCGATGAGGCCGGCACCCGCCGCGGCGTGCCCACCGTCCACAGCCGCTTCAACAGCCGGGTGGCGGTGCTGGCCGGTGATTTTCTCTTCGCCCAGGCCAGCTGGCACCTGGCCAACCTCGACGATCTCGAGGTGGTCAAGCTGCTGTCGCGGGTGATCATGGACCTGGCCGAAGGCGAGATCCGCCAGGGCCTCTACCGCTACGACACCGGCCAGAGCCTCGACACCTACCTCGAGAAGAGCTACTGGAAGACCGCGTCCCTGATGGCCAACAGCTCCCGCGCCGCCGGCGTGCTGTCGGGGATTGATGCCACCCAGCTGCAGGCCCTGCACGATTTCGGTCGCCTGCTTGGCCTGGCCTTCCAGGTGGTCGACGACATCCTCGACTTCATTGGCGATGACGACCAGCTGGGCAAGCCCGCCGCCTCTGACCTGGCTTCGGGCACGCTGACGGCTCCGGTGATTTATGCCATGGCCAGCCAGCCGGCCCTGGCGGGCCTGATCGAACGCGAGTTCCGCGATGCCGGTGACCTCGAGCAGGCCCTCGAACTGGTGCACCAGAGCGACGGCATCGCCCGCTCCAGGGCCCTGGCTGAAGGCTTCGCCCGCGAGGCGGGCGAGTGCCTGGCCTTCCTGCCACCGTCACCGTCCCGCCAGGCCCTGCTGCGCCTGCCCGATTTCGTGCTGTCGCGCCTCTACTGATCGCCTCTGCTGACCTCAGCTCTGGCGGTAGCGGGGCAGGTCGTCGCCGATGGTGAGCAGCGGCTTGTTGGTCTTGAACCACAGCCAGTCCCGCAGCGGTGGCGTGCGGGCCAGGTCGGCGCGGGTCAGCCCCAGCCCCAGCTTGTCGGACGCCGACACCAGCAGATCCAGCATCGCGTCGGCGGTGGGTGCCTTGGCGAGGGCTTCGTTCCAGCGGGCATGACCCTCGATGCCCCGCACCAGGGCCCGCACCCGTTGGCTCACGGGCAGGCGCTTCCAGTCGGGGTCAGCCATAGCGGCAGGTCAAGATCGCGCAACGTATCAGGGCCGACCTGGTGTGAAAACCAAAATCAAACCGACAGGTCAGGATTTGCCCATCAGACCGTCGTAGGAGAAGCAAGCTTCCAGCCGCAGCCCAGCGATGGTCACCGCAGTGGCAACAGCGACCGCTCCCTCGATCACCCTCACCGACCGGCACGGCCATGCGCTGCTGATCTGTGAGTTGCCGCGCAACATCCGCCCCGGCGAACTCAGCCGCCTGCACCACCAGATTCTGGTGCACTTCCACGACGAGCTGCAGGCCCCGCCGCCGGCCCGGCCGCCGCGGCTCAGCTGGCCCGAGGTGGTGCGGCGGCTTGAGCAGCGCATGGGCTGCGTCGCCTGATCCCCAGCACCCCGTCCCGGCGACCTCAGCGCCGTTCGATCAGTTCGGCGTGGTCGTAGCGCACCTTGGCCAGGGAGGCATAGCGATCGTCGGCGCTGCGGTAGCCGCAGGGGCAGACGACACAGCTGCGATAGTCGCTGTCTTCCAGGCCCAGGATCCGGTCATAGTTGGGTGGGGAGAACCCCTCGATCGGACAGGTGTCGATCCCGAGCAGGGCGGCGGCGGTCATCAGGTTGCCGAGGGCGATGTACACCTGGTTCGACGCCCAGCGGTCGATGCTGGCGCTGCGGGGGCCGTCGATCAGATCCTTCGCCATCATCTGTTTGTAGCCGGCGAGGGTGGCGGGATCCAGGCCTCGGCGGCCGGCGGTGGCGTCGATCAGCCGGTCGAGGTCACGGCTCTCGATGCGCCGCCGCGCCAGCAGCACCACGAGGTGGGAGGCATCGGTGATCTGGCTCTGGTTCCACGAATGGGGCCGCAGCTCGGCCTTCAGGGCGGCGTCGCGGATCACCAGAAACCGCCAGGGCTGCAGCCCGTAGGACGACGGGGTCAGCACCAGCGTGTCCTCCAGGGTCTGCCAGAGGTCGTCAGGAATGGTGCGCCCGGCATCGAAGGCTTTGGTGGCGTAGCGCCAGCGCAGGGCCTCGAGCAGGGTCCCGGGGGAAGTGGTCATCGCTGCGGGGTTGGTCGCCGCAGCAGCCTGGCACGTCAGGCCGTCTGGGGCAGGCCCAGATTCCGCCAGGCGCCGCAGACGGTGCTCACCTCGATGGTGATCGTCGAGGGCCTGGGGGCGCCTGCGCCGGGGGCCTGGTCCCAGCGCAGGGCCTCGTCGCAGGCGGCCTGGTAGCTGTCGAACAGCAGGTCGACCTCTGGGTGGGGGTGGCCGCAGAGATCAACCAACCGGTAGCGGCGCTCGCCGTAGGCGGACCTCGGTTGATTCGACAGCATCGTGACCACGGCAGGGGGACGGACCGTCAACAGACTGATGCCTCCGATCGTCCCTGGCCGTTCTTTCACGATCTCTCCGGCACAGGCCGGCTTGACCGCTCAGGTGGGCTTCAGCGCACGAACAGCATCTCCTGGTAGGTGGGCAGGGGCCACAGGCTGTCGTCCACCAGCGGTTCGAGGGCATCGACCGCCTGGCGCAGCTGCAGCATGGTCGGCAGCAGCACATCGGCGCAGTGGCCCATGTGGGCGGCGCTGCCGTGGGGTGCCTGGCCGAGGGCCCTCTCGAGGGCATCGATCTGGTTGAGCATCTCGCCTTCGAGGGCGGCGATGCGGTCAGCCAGCCGGCTGTCGGTCGCCAGCCCCGCCGCCTTCCGCTCGGCCAGGGAGGAGGCCATGTCGCCAAGGGCCGCCTGCACGGCCGGAGCGATCTGGGTGCGGGCGATGCGCAGGGCCAGCTTGGCCTCCACCTCGATCGCGAGGATGTACTGCTCGGCGTAGACCTCGTAGCGGCTCTGCAGCTCGACCCGCGACAGCACCCCCTGGCGTTCGAACAGCTCGGCGATCTCGGGCCGTTCGAGCACCGGCAGCGCCTGGGCCGAGGTGCGCAGGTTCTCGAGCCCCCGCTCCTCGACGGCCATGCGGTGCCATTCCGACGAGTAGCCGTCGCCCCCGAAGATCACGTTGCCGTGCTCGTTCATCACCTGGCGCAGCACCTCGAAGGCGGCTTCGTTCAGGGGCTTGCCCGCCTGGATCAGCCGCTCGAGTTCATCGGCCACCCACTGCAGCGCATCGGCCAGAATCGTGTTCATGGCCACCAGCGGCCCCGCCACCGACTGGTTCGAGCCCACGGCGCGGAACTCGAAGCGGTTGCCGGTGAAGGCAAAGGGGGAGGTGCGGTTGCGGTCGCCCGCATCCTTCTGCAGCGGCGGCAGGGTGTCGACGCCGAACTCCATCACGCCGGCGCTGCTGGATCCCTTGAGGTCCCCCTGGCGGATCTGGTTGAACACGTCCTCGAGCTGGCTGCCGAGGTAGATCGAGATGATCGCCGGCGGCGCCTCGTTGGCCCCCAGGCGGTGGTCATTGCCGGCGGTGGCGATCACCGAGCGCAGCAGGGGCCCGAAGCGGTGCACGCCGCGGATCACCGCCCCGCAGAACAGCAGGAACTGCACGTTGTCGTGGGGCGTGTTGCCAGGATCGAGCAGGTTGCCCTGGGTGGCATTGCCCACCGACCAGTTGACGTGCTTGCCGGAGCCGTTGATGCCGGCGAAGGGCTTCTCGTGCAGCAGGCAGGTGAACCCGTGGCGCTTGGCCGTCGCCCGCAGGGTCGTCATGATCAGCTGCTGGTGGTCGGTGGCCACGTTGGCGGCCTCGAACACCGGCGCGATCTCGAACTGGCTCGGGGCCACCTCGTTGTGGCGGGTCTTGCAGGGCACGCCGAGCTTGTAGAGCTCCCGCTCCACCTCCTGCATGAACACCTGCACCCGCTCGGGGATCGCGCCGAAGTAGTGGTCATCGAACTGCTGACCCTTGGCCGAGGGGGCACCGAAGAGGGTGCGCCCCGCCAGCAGCAGGTCGCTGCGGCGGGCCGTGAAGGCGTTGTCGATCAGGAAGTACTCCTGCTCGGCTCCGCAGCTGGAGTTGACCGGTGCGACATCGGTGTTGCCGAGCAGCCGCAGCAGCCGCTGGGCCTGGCGGTTCATGGCGGCGATCGAGCGCAGCAGCGGCGTCTTCTTGTCGAGGGCCTCGCCGGTCCACGACACGAAGATCGTCGGGATGCAGAGGGTGAGACCGTTGGGGGTCTCCATCAGGTAGGCCGGGCTCGTGATGTCCCAGGCCGTGTAGCCCCGGGCCTCGAAGGTCGACCGCAGGCCGCCGTTGGGGAACGAGGAGCCGTCAGGCTCGCCCTGCACCAGCAGCTTGCCGGTGAATTCGTTGATGGCGCTGCCATCGCCCTGGGGGGCGATGAAGCCGTCGTGCTTCTCGGCGGTGAGGTTGGTGAGGGGGTAGAAGACGTGGGCGTAGTAGAGGGCGCCCTTGCCGGTGGCCCATTCCTTCATCGCCTGGGCGACCGCGTTGGCCACGCCCACATCGAGCTTGCCGTTCTCGCGGATCGTGCGCTGCACCGACTTGAACACCTCCTTGGGGAGGGCGCGTTTCATCTTCTCGAGGGTGAAGACGTTCTCGCACCAGAGGGTTTCGAGGCTCTCGCTGGGCTTGACGGGAACCGGGGTGCGGGACTCGATCTTCTCGAGGGCACTCAGGCGGACGGCGGATGACATGCGGCGGCCGGGGGACGGGATATTCCGGATCCTATGGATCGGCTGGCTGGGTTGCCGTTGCTGTTCAACAGATGGAAGTGGGCAGGTTCGTGTATAGTGCCGAACCTTTTTCAGGCGTCAGATCTCGCGCAGGTGCACCGACACCGGCACGAACACGAAGACCCGTTCGCTCACCCGCACCGCCTGGCCGTCCAGGGCGGCGGTGCCCCCTGCCACGAAGTCGGCGTAGCGCTGGGCCTGGTCGGCATCGAGCGCCCCCAGATCAACCACCACCGACTGGTGGCCCTGCAGGGCTTCGACAGCCCCTTCCATGCCCTCCAGGCCCCGGGGCCGGAGGATCAGAATCTCGTGGCCCCAGGGTTGCAGGTCCTGCATGGGGGCAGGATGACGCCCCCGCGGGCGGGCGACAAGATCTTGCCGCGCATCAGCCGTCGTCGCCTCGGTCCTCGTCGAGGGGGCTGCAGCAGCTCCAGCGCCGCTGGGCGGTGGCGCCCGCCTGCCAGTCCGCGCAGCGGCGGCCGAGGGTGACCTCGAGCGGCAGCACCACGCCGTGGAGGCCACAACGCCCCAGGGGACCCTCCCAGAAGTCGAAATGGCGGCAGTAGAGGCAGCGCCGCCACGGGGGCCGCTGGGGGAGGAACGTCACCATGCCTCCACGATAGTGCGTCTGTACTGGTTCAGGGAGTTGCCGGCGGAGCCAGGGGGATGCCGTGGCGGCGCAGCTCCCGCGCCACGGTCAGCAGGGCGCGATGGCGCGCCTCATCGGGAACCGTTGACGCCTCATCCGGCAGCTGCAGCACCAGCTCAAAGCGGCAGCGCTCCCGGTCGAGGGCCACCAGTCGGCAGCTCTCCAGTTGCAGATCAGCCAACGGCGCCAGGGCCTCGGCCAGGATCCGGGGCACCGCCGCCAGCTGGTCGGGGTCGATCGCCCCGTCCAGATGCAGGGGGAGGGTGAGCCGGGGGGCCTCGCCGGCCGCCCGGCGCCGCAGGGGCCGTTGCAGCAGCGTGGCGTGGGGCACCATCACCAGGCTACCGTCGGGGGCCCGCAGTTCGGTGCAGCGCAGCCCCAGGCGCTCCACCCGTCCCTCGACCACCACGGCCCCTTCCTCCAGCCGCAGGCGGTCGCCGATGGCGAAGGGGCGGTCGATCAGCAGGGTGAGGGTGTTGATCAGATCCCGGGCCGGACCCTGCAGGGCGAAGCCCAGGCCGATGCCCGCCCCGGCCAGGGCCCCCAGCAGCGTCGAGAAGGGAAGCCCCTGCAGCTGCAGCCAGGTGAGCAGACCCAGCACCCACAGCAGTCCGCGCAGGATTGGTTCGAGCCAGGTCAGGGGGCTGAGGTCCTGGTTGGGGTCGAGCCGCGCCAGGGCCGGGCCGATGCGGCGGAGCAGCATGCGGTCGGCCAGCCGCACCAGCAGGGCGATGACCAGCACCTGGCCGCCGGCCGTGAGCAATCGGTCGAGGGGCAACACCGGCGCCGCGGTCACGGGCGGTTGCGGGCCGGCACCGGGCTGCCCTGGCGCAGGCCCCGCACCCAGCGGTGCACCTGCACCAGCCCGAGGCTGCCCGCCAGCAGCAGCAGCAGCCCCACGGCTCCCGCGACGGTGGGACCGGCCCAGGCCGTTGGAATCAGCAGCACCAGCAGCAGCGGCAGCCCCCAGCGTTCGATCCGCTCCAGCCGCCGCAGGGCCGTGCGACAGCTGCGGCATTGGTCGGTGTGGCTGTGGAGACGCTCCAGCAGCTCGGGGGTGGCCAGCGATGGCGGCAGGGGCTGGCCGGGGAAGGGCACACCGCCGTGGTCCAGCACCCAGCGGTGCAGGGCCTGCACGTAGCGGTCGGCCGGCGTCGGCAGATGGCAGGCCCGCAGCAGCTCGGCGCTGCCCCCTTGCCGGTCCAGTTCCCGTTCCTGCTGGTGCAGGAACAGCTGGTCGTCTTCGAGCACCGCGTTGTTGCCCAGATGGCGCAGCCAGCGGGGTGTCAGGTTGAACAGCCGCGCCAGCAGCGGCTTGTCGAACCGGAACGGGAAGCGGGCCACCAGCCGCACCCGCCCCCGGGCCATCGGCGTCGCGTACACCACCGTGAGGATGCGGGCGAAGCCCGGCGCCGTGAGGTCGTGCCACAGCAGGCCCGGCGCCAGAAACGTGGTGTCCTGGGGGCCGAGGGTGCCCCGGCGGGGCCCCTGGGCCCAGTGACCGGCGAACCCCCCGGCATCGGCCCGCACCAGCTCGAGATTCACCGGGCCGGCCGTCTGGCGGTTGCCGACCGTGGCGTGGTGGGTGAAGGGCACATGGCTCACGTCGAGGACGTTCTCGAGCAGGGTGAGGGCGTCGTAGGGCAGATCGCGGAAGGTGTCCTGCACCAACCAGCCCGCCTCGTCGAGGACCGGCACCAGCGGCAGCGGCACCTCCGGGGCCC
The DNA here is from genome assembly GCA_903871775.1 of uncultured cyanobacterium. Taxonomy (GTDB): domain Bacteria; phylum Cyanobacteriota; class Cyanobacteriia; order PCC-6307; family Cyanobiaceae; genus CAIQIA01. The sequence continues at coordinate 56,282 of CAIQIA010000004.1, read as the reverse complement.
GCGAAGGGTCACCGGCGAACACGAACAGCAGGCCCTGGCCGGTGGCGGTGGCCCAGGACCGGCAGGCGCTGCCCACGCCGGGCCGCTGGCCCTGCTCCTGCTGGGGAATGGCGAGGCAGCGGCCTTCGCCATCGAAGCTCCAGCCGTGGTATGGACATTCGAGATGACCGTCACCGTCCAGCCGCCCTTCCGAGAGGGGCACCAGCCGGTGGGGGCAACGGTCGCTGAAGGCCCGCCAGCGGTCACCGTCGCGGTCGAACCACAGCACCAACGGTTCGTCGAGCAGGCGGAACGGCAGGGGACGGCGCGGATCGAGGTCTGCCAGGGCCGCCACGGCGTACCAGTGATCGCGCCAGGGGCTGGTGGGGGCGGCGGCTGTCATGGCGCCACCCTAGGCAGGGCCCCCGGGGCGCCGTTGCTGCGCGAGCCGCTCCACCACCTCGGGCCACGACAGCACCCGCCCTTGCCCTGGATGGGTTCCCGCCGCTGCCAGATCTGCAGAGAAGCAGGCGAGGATCTGCCCGTGCAGCCGTCGCACCTCGTCGTCGCTGAGGTCGGGCGGCAGTTCGCAGATCATCAGGTCATGACCCCAGCGGTCGGTGAGGGTGATGCAGCGGCTGCCCGCCCGGATGGTGTCGGTCATGGGGCCCGCCTCCCGTGCTGGTTCCGTTCTATGGCGCTGGGCCGGTTTCGCCAGGGTCCGGCAGCAGCTCCGCGGGATTCAGGTCCTGCCGTCGCAGCAAGGCAAAGACGGTGCCGGTGTTGCCGCGGCAGAGGCGCAGCTGGTCGCTGACCACCGTGATGTCGAGCCAGGCGGGAAACGACTGCTGCACCGCCGTGAGCAGGCGGGCCTGCAGCGGACCGACCGCCGGACCGATCCAGCCGCCGCGGCGGAAGCGCACCTGCACCCTGCGGGGGGGCTCGAGGGTGAGGGCGGCCTCGACCGCCACACCCCCGAAGGCGACCAGCGGCCCCCGACCCCGCAGCAGGTTGAGGCCCGCCCCCACCGACGGCCGCAGCACCTGCAGGTTCTCGAGCCAGGGCTGCGGCTGCAGGTACGCCTGGCGACCACTGCTCCAGCGCAGCTCCCAGACCCCCGTGAGCTGCTCCAGATCCCGGGGGCGGCTCAGGTCGCAGGGGGTGAGGGCCTCGACCTCTTCGATCAGGGGCAGCACGGCGCCAGGGGCCGGTCGGGCCTGCTGCAGCAGAGCCACCAGCGCGTCGTGCCGTGGTTCAGAGGGTGGATCCATCGTCCGGTGCCCGTCAGTCCTCGTCGAGGAAGCCGCTCTCATGCTCCAGCGGACGCAGCTGGGCCTCCAGCAGCCGTGCCGTGGCTCCGTCCTCGGCTTCCGCCATCGCCAGCAGCCGCTCGGCGATGGCCTGGCGACCGGCGGGATCCCGCACACCCTCCCGGGCCGCCAACTGTTCGACCCGCAACCGGGCGGTGGCACTGCTGAGCTGCAGCACGCTCGCCAGGCGGGCACAGGTCGCCAGGTAGGCGCGGTCTCGCTGGGCGGCCATGGGGGCTGGGCATTTCAACGTTCATCATCGGCGGCGGCCCTACGGCGCCCTTCTGTGGCGACCAACACGCTGAAAATGTGTCGCACAGCACTCCAGGTCGGCCGTCCCGCCGCACAATGGTCAAGAACGATGCAACGGCAACGTCAGCGACCCACGCCAGGAGGAGACGACCTTGATGACGACACTGCTACGGGCCCTGCGCCTAGGTTGGCGTTTTGTCATGGCGGACGGCCGGGACATGAGCTATCTGAATCAGGCGCGCCATCGGGCCCTCTGACTCCCACCGACATTCTTTCCCCCCCTGCAGGGGTCAGCGTCGATTACGACCACTCCACTGGTCTGCCCGACCTGCTCGACCGTCTGGGTCTGTCCCTGCTTCTCTCGACGTACCAGGCCGGCCAGGTGGTGAGCCTGGGCTCCCGTGGGGGTTCCCTGCGGCTCGGCTTCAGCCGCTTCGACCAGCCCATGGGTCTGGCGCGCACCGCCGATGGCGTTGCCGTCGCCTGCCGTCAGAGCATCTGGAGCCTGCCCGCCAACCGTGAGATCGCCCCCCGCCTCGCGCCGGAGAGGGAGCACGACATCGCCCTGCTGGCCCGCACCTGCCACCACAGCGGTCCGCTGCTCGGCCACGACCTGGCCTGGGATGGTGCCCGGCTGTGGCTGGTCAACACCCTCTTCAACGGGCTCGTGACCATCGAGGCGCCCTGGAGCTTCGTGCCCCGCTGGATCCCGCCCTTCATCTCGGGCTGGGTGCCCGAGGACCGCTGCCATCTCAATGGTGTGGCCCTCGCCGAGGACGGCTCCGGCCCGCTCTGGGCGACGGCCCTGGCGGAGAGCGACCGCGACCAGGGCTGGCGCGATGACCGGCTCGGCGGCGGCTGCCTGCTGCAGGTGCCCAGCGGCGAGGTGGTGCTGCGGGGTCTGGCCATGCCCCATTCCCCCCGGCTGTACCGCGGCGTGCTGCATCTGCTCGACTCAGGCCGCGGACAGCTGCTGCGCTTCGACCCCGCCAGCGGCCGGCCGACCGTCATCGCCCAGCTGCCGGGGTTCACCCGCGGCCTCGACTGCTTTGCCGGCCATGCCTTCGTCGGGCTGTCGCGCATCCGCGAGAGCGCGGTCTTCGGTGGCCTGCCGCTGCAGCAGGGCGATCAGGCCCTGCAGTGCGGCCTGGCGGTGGTCGATCTCGCCAGCGGCGCCACCGTGGCCCACCTCTGGTTCCGCTCCGGCGTCGAGGAGATCTTCGCTGTGCTGGCCCTGCCGGGATACCGCCATCCGGTGCTGGTGGGACCCGACAACGATGCCGACGCCAGCCAGACCGTCTGGATGGTGCCCCCTCCCCCCGCCTGAGCGGCCTGCGGCGATCAACGGTCTCGCCGTCGCTGTCGCCGCCGCAGCGCCGTGCCGATGCGATGGCCGAGGGCCACCATCGCCACCCCACCCGCCAGGCCGATCACCAGCACCCAGAGCCCCGCCAGCGGCCGACCGGCCTGCAGGGTGTCGGCCAGTTGCAGCATCCAGCTCGAGAAAGTGGTGAGGGAGCCGCAGAAGCCGATGCCCAGTGCCAGCATCCGCCTTCCGCCGGGTCCGGGCTGGGCCAGCAGCAGCCCCAGCACCAGGGAGCCCAGCAGGTTGGCCACGGTGATGCCGTCGGCGGCAGCGGCCGTGCTGCCCAGGCTGTCGCTGAGCCGCCAGCGCAGCAGGGCACCGGGGACGGCCCCGAGCGCCACCAGGGCCAGATCGCGCAACTCGCGCCTCAGGCCGCCGTTCATCGGCCGCCGCCGAGCCGTAGCCCCACCATCACGGCCAGCAGACCGCCCACCACCGACACCAGCGCCAGCCGTGCCGCCTCCGGTAGCCGCCGATCTGCCAGCTCGGTCCAGAGTTCAGCGCAGAGGGTCGACAAGGTGCTGTAGCTGCCCAGGAATCCGGTGGCCAGCAGCAGCAGCAGCGACCGGCCCTGGCCCACGGTCGCCGGCACCCTGGCCACCACCAGCCCCAGGGCCAGGCAGGCGGACAGGTTCACCATCACCGTGCCCCAGTGGCGCCGGGGCAGCCGTGGCGCCAGCCCGTTGACGAGCCGGAACCGCAGCCAGGCTCCGGGCACCGCCCCGGCGGCCACCAGCCAGGCTTCGTGGGCGCCGCCGCTCACGGTCGAGCGGTGTCGGCACGGGCGGCACAGAGGCTGTCGAGGTCGCCACGGCCGGTGACCCGCAGGCGCTGGCCGGCCCAGAGGCCATAGAGGCCGTCGGCCAGGGGGCCGACCAGGGGCCAGCGGGTGGCGGCGTGGATCCAGCCCAGCCCCACCAGCGCATAGGCGTGGCGGAACACCGCCAGGTCGCGCAGCACCCGGCCATCGGCGGTGATGCCATGGATGCGCCCCATGGCCTGCCGGTAGCTGATGCCGGCATGGTCTGCCGGGTCGTAATCGGGTCGGTCAATGTCGGTGAAGGCGAGGCGGGGCCTGTCGCCATGCAGCCGCCGATCGCGGCGGCCCAGGGTCTCCACCTCGCGGCGGCAGAGGGGACAACCCCCGTCGTAGAGCAGCGTCAGTTCGGCCATGGCGGCGACGTTAACCAAGGCGCGCCAGGATTGATGCACCTTGTCGCCGGCGGCGATGGCCCGGTTCGACGCGATTCTGAGCCTCGGCGACGGCAGCCTCGGTCGCGTCTGGTGTGCGCCCGTGGCCAGCACCGTCGAACCCCTCGGGTTCGTGGCCGTCGGGGTTCCCCGCGGACCCTGCCTGGAGGCCGTGCGCAGTGGCGACATCCGCCTGCCGGCCCTGCGGCTGGTGGTGATCGAACACCTCAACGACAGCGGCGATGGCCTCGAGGTCTCCCTCACCAGCGCCGAATCGATGGCCGGCGGTGCGGGCTACACCCGCCAGGCTTTCGCTGACCTGATCGCCAGCCTGCAGGGGCGCTGGCCCGGCCTGACCGTCGTCCGCCGCAGCGACCTCGACGGCCCCCTGATCCGCGGGGGACGCTGACCCGATGGTCTGGACCGTTGCTGACATCCCCGACCAGGGCGGTCGCCTGGCCCTGGTCACCGGAGCCACCAGTGGCCTGGGCCTCGAGACGGCCCGGGCCCTGCTGCGCCGCGGCGCCACGGTGCTGCTGGGCTGCCGCGACGCCCGGCGGGCCGATGCCGCCCGCGCTGAACTGCTGGCGGACGGCGACCCCCCTGGCACCCTGGCGGTGCTGCCCCTTGACCTGGCCGATCTGGGATCGGTGGCGGCGGCCGCCCGCACCCTGGCCGACGACCACGGCCGGCTCGATCTGCTGATCAACAACGCCGGCGTGATGGCCCTGCCGCGTCAGCTCACCCGCGACGGGTTCGAGCGGCAGTTCGGCACCAACCACCTCGGTCACCTGGCCCTGACGCTGCTGCTGCTGCCGTTGCTGCGGGGGCGTTCCGGCGCCCGGGTGGTCACCGTCACCTCCGGCGCCCAGTACTTCGGCCGCATGGCGTTCGATGATCTGCAGGGGGAACGCCGTTACGACCGCTGGCGGGCCTACGGCCAGAGCAAGCTGGCCAACGTGATGATGGCCCTCGAGCTGCAGCGCCGTCTCGCGGCCGAGGGCTCGCCGCTGCTCTCCCTCGCCGCCCACCCCGGCGTGGCCCGCACCAACCTGCAGGTGGCCTCGGCGGCGGCCAGCGGCAACTGGCTCGAACCCCGGCTGGTCGGGTTGCTGGCCCCCCTGGCCCAGTCGGCCGCCGCCGGTGCCCTGCCGCAGTTGTATGCGGCCACGGCGCCGGCGGCCCGCGGCGGGGGGCACTACGCCCCCGATGGGCTGGGGGGCCTGCGCGGCTGGCCCACCGAAGCGCCTCCGGCGGCCGCAGCCCTTGATGACGACCAGTGCCGTCGGCTATGGACCTGCAGCCTCGGGCTGCTGCGCCAGGCCGGGCTGACCGATCTCAGCGGTCCGGAGCCAGCTCCAGAAACTCCAGGGGCTGACGGTTCTCGAGCCTGACGCTCCAGACCCGTCCCCCCAGGGCCAGCAGGCCCCGCACCAGGGCGGCAGCATCGCCCTGGGCGATCCAGCGGGCCTTCAGGGCCGGCAGGGTGTCGAGCAGGCATTCCATGGGCACGGTGGCCAGCAGCAGGCTGGTGTCGGCTGCCGCCCGGCGCAGGGGGCCCGCTTCGCTGCGCTGCCACACCCGCACCAGCAGCTCCAGGGTCTGGCGGCGGCCCGCGTCGCCGGGATCGGTCTCGGGTGCCGGGGCCTCCGGCAGGGAGGTGCCCTGCAACGGCAGGGCCCGGCGACCGTCCTGTTCGAGCAGGGCCAGGGCGATCAGGTAGGGGGCATCGGCCATGGCGGCGGCGTCAGGGGGTCCCATGCTGCCCCCCTGCCGCCCCGGGGTTGCGGCAGAGGCCCGCCGGGGGCCCCCAGGCCCCCTAGCCGTGGGGAATCCGCCCCTGCCCCGTTGCACCAGCCCCCCGGGATGCTGATCGAGGTGCTGCATCAGCGGCAGCAGCAGCACGGCCACCTGTCCCGCGACACCCTGGCGGCGGTCGCCCGGCAGCTTCAGCTGCCCCCGGCCGAGGTCTACGGGGTGGCCAGCTTCTACCACCTGTTCCGCCTCCAACCGCCGACGCCCCACCGTTGCGGCATCTGTTTCGGCACCGCCTGTGTGCTCAGGGGGGCCGCCGCTCTGGCGGCCGATCAGGAGCAGCGCCTCGGGGTGCGGCGCGATGACCCGGCGGGCGACGGCGTCTGGTCCCTGGAGACGATCAGCTGCATCGGTGCCTGCGCCCTGGCCCCCGTGCTGCTGATCGATGGCGTTCCCCAGCGCACCGTGGCGCCATGACCCCCGCCGAGCCCTCCGCCGTGCTGCTGCGCCTCTGCGACGCCAGCGGCTGCCGGGCGGCCGGCGCCACCGCCCTCGCCGGGGCTCTGGCCGCCGGTCTGGAGGGCCTGACCAGCGGCGGACCGCCGCCGCGGCTCAAGCCCGTGGGCTGCCTGCGCCTCTGCAGCCGCGGTCCGCTGCTGGCCGTCGACCGGGACGGGATCAGCACCCTCTATGGCGGCCTCAGCCCCGCCCAGATGCCCGCCCTGCTGGCCCTGGCCTGCGGCCGTGGGGAACCGGCACCGATCCGGTCGGCGGCCCTGGCTGGCCACGTCGTCGACCATCGCCAGCCGTTTTTTGCCCTGCAGCGGCCGCTGGTGCTCGAGACCTGTGGTTGCGTCGATCCCACCGACCTCGACGATGCCCTCGCCCATGGCGCCTACCGGCAGCTGCAGCGGCTGCTGGCGACGGCGACACCGGCCCAGGTGCGCGCCGAGGTGCGTCGCAGCGGCCTGCGGGGGCGGGGCGGGGCCGGCTATCCGACGGGGCTGAAGTGGGAGACGGTGGCCCTTCAACCCCCGGGCCCACGGCTGGTGGTGGCCAACGGTGATGAGGGCGATCCCGGAGCCTTCATGGACCGCAGCATCCTGGAAGGCGATCCCCATCGGCTCATCGAGGGGCTGGCCATCGCCGCCTACGCCGTGGGGGCCCGGCAGGGTTACATCTATGTGCGGGCCGAGTACCCCCTGGCGATCGCGCGGTTGCGGCGGGCCCTTGACCAGGTGCGAGACCGGGGCCTGCTGGCGGGCACCGGCGCAGGATCCTTTGCCTTCACCCCCGAGCTGCGGGTGGGGGCCGGGGCCTACGTCTGCGGTGAGGAGACGGCCCTTCTCGCCTCGATCGCGGGGGGCCGCGGCATTCCCCGCCAGCGCCCCCCGTTTCCGGCGCAGGAGGGCCTGGGGGGCTGCCCGACCCTGATCAACAACATCGAGACCCTGGCCGCCCTGCCGGCCCTGCTGCGCATGGGCGGCGACGCCCATGCCGCCATCGGCCCGCCCACCTGCCCTGGCACCAAGGTGTTTTCGATCTCGGGGGCCGTGGTGCACACCGGCCTGGTGGAGGTGCCCATGGGCACCAGCCTGCGCACCGTGGTGCTGACCATGGCCGGCGGGGTGCCGGATGGCACCGGCTCCGATGGCGGCATCAAGGCCGTCCAGACCGGCGGGCCCTCCGGCGGCTGCCTGCCGGCGTCCCTGCTCGACACCGGCATCGACTACGACGTCCTGCGGGTCCTGGGGTCATCCCTCGGCTCCGGCGGTCTGGTGGTGCTGGATCACCGCTGCGCGATGCCCGAGCTGGCACGCCAGTTCATGGCCTTCTGTGCCGGCGAGAGCTGCGGCAAATGCGTGCCGTGCCGGGCGGGCACCGTGCAGCTGGCCGACCTGCTGGACCAGCTGGTGCAGGGCCGCGCCAGTGCCGCCGACCTGGAGCGGCTGGTGCAACTGGCGGAGGTGGTCCAGCGCACCAGCCTCTGCGGCCTCGGCCAGACCGCCCCCAATCCGCTGTTCAGCACCCTGCGCCACTTCCGCGGCGACTATCTCGAACGGCTGCAGCCGCTGGCGCCATGGCAGTCGTGACCCTCCATGTCGACGGGATGGCGGTGGCGGTGCCCGCCGGTGCCCCACTGCTGCAGGCGCTGACCGCAGCTGGCGTGACCCTGCCCACCCTCTGCCACCACCCCCGCCTGAGCCCCGTGGCCGCCTGCCGTCTCTGTCTGGTGGAGCTGGAGGGGGCCCCCCGGCCGGTGCCCGCCTGCGTCACCGCCGCAGCCGAGGGGCAGCGGCTGGCCACCGACACCCCCGCCCTGCGGCAGGGCCGCCGACTGATCGTCGAGCTGCTGTTCGCCGAAGGCAACCATCCCTGCGCTGTGTGCGTCGCCGATGGCGACTGCGAACTGCAGGATGCGGCGCAGCGGGTGGGGATGGATCGGGTGACCGTGCCCTACCGCCATCCGCCGCGGCAGGTGGATGCCTCCCATCCGCTGTTTCTGCTCGACCACCACCGCTGCATTCTCTGCAGCCGTTGCGTGCGGGTCTGCGACGAGATCGAGGGGGCCCACGTCTGGGCCATGGCCGAACGAGGTGGCCGCACCCGGCTGATCGCCGGCCTCGATCAGCCCTGGGGGGCGGTCGACAGCTGCACCTCCTGCGGCAAGTGTGTGGCCGTCTGCCCCACCGGGGCGCTGGTCACCCGGGAGGACGTGCCCCTCTCCCCCTGGCCGGGGCCATGACCGCCGCCCTGCCCCCTGCGAAGCCACGGCTGCGTCTGGCCACCGTCTGGCTGATGGGCTGCAGCGGCTGCCACATGGCCTTTCTGGATCTCGACGAGGCCCTGGTCAGCCTCGCCGACCGGTACGACATCGTCCACTCGCCGGTGCTGAGCGATCGCAAGGTGTTCCCCGAGGGGGTCGATGTCTGCCTGGTGGAGGGGGCGGTGTCCAGCGTCGACAACCTGGCCATGGCCCGGCGCCTGCGCCTGCGCAGCCGCCTGGTGGTGGCCCTCGGCGACTGCGCCGTGACCGGCAACGTCACGGCCCTGCGCAACCAGCACCCTGACGGTCTCGCGGGGGTGCTGCAGCGTTGCTGGGGGCAGGCCGTCCCCCCGGCTGACAGCCCGTTGCCGCCGCTGCTCGAGCGGGTGCTGCCCCTGCATGCGGTGATCCGTGTCGACCTTGTGCTGCCGGGCTGCCCGCCGGAACCCGGGTGCATCGGCCGGCTGCTGGCGTCGCTGGGTTGATGGCACGCACGATCACCATCGACCCTGTCACCCGCCTCGAGGGCCACGCCCGCATCACCCTGCAGGTCGATGACCGCGGTGCCCTGGTGGCAGCCCGCTTCCATGTCACCGAGCTGCGGGGGTTCGAGACGTTCTGTGAGGGGCGGCCCTTCAGCGAGATGCCCATGCTCACGGCCCGCATCTGCGGCATCTGTCCGGTGAGCCATCAGCTCTGCGCTGCGCGCACCGGCGACAAGCTGCTGGCGGTGCAGCCGCCGGCCACGGCCCGGGGCCTGCGGCAGCTGCTCAACCTTGCCCAGATCTGCCAGAGCCATGCCCTGTCGTTCTTCTACCTCAGCAGTGCCGATGTGCTGCTGGGCTGGACGGATGATCCCGACCGCCGCGGCATCTTCGGGCTGATCGCGGCCGATCCCGAGCTGGCCCGTGCCGGCATCCGCCTGCGCCAGTTCGGCCAGGGGGTGATCGAACGCCTGGCGGGTCGCCGCATCCACCCCAGCTGGGTGGTGCCCGGAGGCGTCCGCAGCGCCCTCACCCCGGCGACCCGCGCCTGGATCCTCGAGCACCTGCCCGAGGCCCGCCGCACCGCCGCCCTGGCCCTCGAAAGGTTCAAAGCCCTGCTGGATGGTCGCCTGCAGCGGGATGCCCGTCGCTTCGGCGACCTGCCGTCGCTGTTCATGGCCCTGGTGGCCGCCGATGGCTCCTGGGCGTGCAGCGACGGTGCCCTGCGCATCGTCGACAGCCAGGGGGTGATCGTCGCCGATCGCCTCAGCGAAGACGCGATGCCGTCGATGATCGACGAGGCCGTGGAGCCGTGGACCTACCTCCGCTTTCCGTACCTGCGCGCCCGGGGGCGGATCGACGGCCACTACCGCGTCGGGCCCCTGGCCCGGCTCAATGTCTGCAGCGGCATCGGCACCCCCTGGGCCGACCGCGAATGGCGCGAGTTCCGCCAGCGGGCCGGCGCGCCGGTGGTCACCTCCTCCTTCGCCTATCACCACGCCCGCCTGGTGGAGATCGTCGCCTGCCTGGAGGGGATCGCCCGGCTGGTCGACGATGACAGCCTCTGCCAGGGGCGTGTGCGGGCCCGGGCGGCCCTCAACGCCAACGAGGCCATCGGCGTCAGCGAAGCGCCGCGGGGCACCCTCTTCCATCACTATGTAGTCGATGACGACGGCCTGATCACCCGCATCAATCTGATCATTGCCACCGGCCAGAACAACAGGGCGATGAACCTCGCCTTGGAGGCCGTGGCCAGGGAGGAGCTGCCGTGGCCGATCGGGCCTGGGGTGGAGCTGCCGGCGCAGCTGTTGAACCGGCTGGAGGCGGCGATCCGCTGCTACGACCCCTGCCTCAGCTGCAGCACCCACGCCGCCGGCGCCATGGCCCTGCAGGTGCAGCTGCGGGGGGCCGACGGGCAGGTGTGGGCCGACGATCGGCGGCCATGACCGGGGCCGGCGATGGGTTGGTGATCGGTCTGGGCAATCCCTGGCGGGGGGATGACGGCGTCGGCTGGCGGCTGGCCGCCGCCGCCGGAGGCTGCTGCGTGCGTCAGCTCACCCCTGACCTGGCCGAGAAGCTGGTGGGACCGTCGCGGGTGCTGTTCATCGATGGCTGGCTGGCCCCCGGCGGTGCCCGGCGGCCGCGCTTGCGCCCCCTGCTGCCGGCGGGGGCCGGCGGCGGCAGCCATGGCCTCGCGCCGGCCCTGTTGCTCACCGTCGCCTTCGATCTGTACGGCGTCCGTCCGGCGGCGGCGCTGCTGCTGGTGCCGATCGTCGCCTGTCCCCATGACCGCCGCCTGTCGCCGGCCTTGCGCTGGCAGCTGCCGGCCGCCCGCCGCCTGCTGCACCGCTGGCAGGCCGCCGGGCCATGCATGAGCTGAGCCTGCTGCTGGCCCTGGCCGAACAGGTGCAGGCCGAGGCCCAGCGCCATGGGGCCATCCGGGTGCTGGCGGTCGAGCTGCGCATCGGCAGCCTGGCTGGGGTCGATGCCGATGCCCTGGCGTTCGCCTTTCCCCTGGCCATGGCCGGCACGGCGGCCGCCGACGCGCGGCTGCACATCACTTGGCTGCCGGCGATCGCCCGTTGCCGTCGCTGCGGCCACCGTTTCGGGGTCGCCGGTGGTGTGGGCCCGTGCCCGCGCTGCCATCGCCATGGCGCGGACCTGCTGCAGGGACGGGACCTGCACCTGCACAGCCTCACCCTCGACCCGTAGGGTCCGGCAGTGGCCCGTCGGGCATGTGCAGCGATGGCGATAGACGGGGGGGCGCCCTGAAGGGCGGTTCCGGCCTGCGCACCCTCACCCTGCAGCGGTCGCTGCTGGCCCATAACCAGACCCTGGCCGCCGACCTGCGCCGGCGGTTCGCCGCCCTGTCGCTGCCGGTGGTGAATCTGCTGGCGTCACCGGGGGCGGGCAAGACCGCCCTGCTCGAAGCCCTGGCCCGCCGCTGCGGCGGCGAGGGGGTGGCGGTGATCGTCGGCGATCTGGCGACCGACCTCGACGCCCGCCGGCTGCGGCAGGCCGGCCTGACCGCCGTGGCGCTGACCACCGGACAGGCCTGCCACCTCGATGCGGCCATGGTCCAGCGGGGTCTTGAGCACCTCGATCTGGGGAGCCTGCAGCTGCTGGTGATCGAGAACGTGGGCAATCTGGTCTGCCCGGCCGCCTTCGATCTCGGCGAGGGCCGGCGGCTGGTGCTGCTGTCGGTGACCGAAGGGGAGGACAAACCGCTCAAGTACCCGGCCCTGTTCCAGAGCGCCGATCTGGTGGCGATCAGCAAGAGCGACCTGGCGGCCGCCGCCGGGTTCGATGCCGCCCTCGCCCGCCAGCATCTGCAGCAGGTCGCCCCCCAGGCCGCCGTGGTCAGCGTCTCGGCCCGTACGGGGGAGGGGATGGCCGCCCTGGCCGCTGCCCTGGGGCTTTCGGCAGACCGGGGCCGATGAACGACGGCCAGGCGCGCCTGCTGCTGCACTGCCGCGGGGTGGTGCAGGGGGTGGGCTTCAGGCCGCTGGTCCATGGGCTGGCCCGCCGGTTCGCGCTGGCGGGGTCGCTCGAGAACATCCCGGGGGCCGTGCGTCTGGATCTGCAGGGGCGGCGGCAGGCCCTGGAGCAGTTCCTGCAGCTGCTGCCCCAGGGCCTGGAACCGCCGGCCCGCCTCGATGCGCTGCAGGCCCAGTGGTGTGCTCCGCTCCAGCCCCCACCCCCGGGGCTGGAGCTCGGTGCCGGCGCGACGGTGCCCCTCGGCCCCGGCCTGATGACCCCGGCCCTGGCGCCCGATCTGGCCCCCTGCGCCGACTGCCGCGCCGAGCTGGCCGATCCCGCTGACCGCCGCCATCGCTATCCGTTCATCAGCTGCTGCCGCTGCGGTCCGCGGCTGTCGATCGCCACGGCCGAACCCTGGTGCCGCGACCACACGACCCTGGCCGCCTTTCCCCTGTGCCCGGCGTGCCAGCGCGAGTTCCATGACCCAGGTGACCGCCGCTTCCACGCCGAGACGATCGGCTGCCCGGCCTGCGGTCCACGGCTGCAGCTGCAGTCCGCGGCGGGGGCGCCCCTGGCCCGGGGGGATGGGGCCAGCCTCGCCGCCGCCTGCCGGCTGCTGCGCCAGGGCGGCATCCTGGCGATGCAGGGGGTCGGTGGTTTTCAGCTGCTGGTGCTGGCGGCCGATGGGCGGGCGGTTGCGCGTCTGCGGCGGCGCAAACGGCGGCCCCACCGTCCCTTTGCCCTGCTGCTCGATGACCCCGCACGCCTGTCGGCGGCTGTGGCGTTTCCCCCTGGGGCCCTGGCGGCCCTTGGGGATCCGGCGGCACCGATCGTGCTGCTGCCCCGCCGGGCGGATCCTGGCGCTGGGGTGGCGGCGGCGGTGGCGCCGGGCAGCCCCTGGCTGGGGGTGATGCTGCCGCCCTCCCCGCTGCAGCTGCTGCTGGCCCAGGGCTGCGGCGCGCCCCTGGTCGCCACCAGCGGCAACACCAGCGGCGAGCCCCTCTGCATCGATCCGGCTGAGGCCCGCCGGCGGCTGGCGGCGGTGGCCGATGGCTTTCTGATCCATGACCGCTCCATCGCCCGCCCCCTCGACGATTCGCTGCTGCAGCTGGTGGATGGCAGCCCCGTGCTGCTGCGGCGGGCCCGGGGCTTCGCGCCGGCCCCCCTGCGGTTGCCGCTGGCCTCTGCCCCTGGCCAGGCCCTGCTGGCCCTGGGGGGTGACCTCAAGGCCGCCCCGGCCCTGATGCTGCAGGGGACCGTCTGGCCGGCACCCCATCGGGGGGATCTGGCCTCGGCGGCGGTCGAGCGGTCCCTGGCCGAGGGGCTCGATCGCGTGCTCCACCGCTGGGCTCCCCAGCTGGAGGGGGTGGTGTGCGACAGCCATCCGGGGGCGATCAGCGGTCGGCTGGCCGCGGATCTGGCCGACCGCCATCACCTCCCCCTGCGGCGGGTTCCCCACCACCACGCCCACGCCTGGGCGGTGGCTGCCGAGCATGGCCGCCGCGGCCCCGTGCTGGCCTGGGCCGCCGACGGCCTCGGCCATGGCGATGGCGATGGGGATGACCACTGCCTGCGGGGCTGTGAGCTGCTGCTGCTGCAGTCGGGGCAGCCGGTGCGCCGCCTTGCCTGCCTGCGACCCTTCCCCCTGCCGGGGGGCGATCGGGCGGCGCTGGAACCGCGCCGCTGCGCCCTCGGGCTTCTGCACACGGCCGGTCTGCTGGACCATCCCGCGGCCCGGCCCTGCCGCGACGCCTTCACCGCTGACGCCACGGCCCTGCTGCTGACGGCCCTGGACCGGCAGCTGCAGGCACCGCCGGCCTCCTCCCTCGGGCGGCTGTTCGATGGGCTGGCGTCCGTGCTGGGCCTGCTGCAGCGGCAGACCCACGAAGGCCAGGCTGCCCTGCTGCTCGAGGCCCTCACCGGTCAATGCGGCAATGGCTCGGATGATCCGGCCACCGATCCGCCGCCCCTGGCCATGCCCCTGCGTCCGGCCGGCGCCGGCCGACCACCGCGGCTCGACTGGCAGCCGCTGTTGCAGCGCCTGCTGGACCTGCGCCAGCCGCAGGGGGTCTCGGCTGCGCGGCTGGTCCTCTGGATTCACCGCAGCGTCGTGCTCAGCCTGGTGCGGGTCGCCCGCCGGGCCGCCGTCCGCCACGGCTGCCGTCAGGTTGCCCTCGGCGGTGGCTGTTTCCAGAACGCCCTGCTGCTGGCCGGCTGCCGCCGCGGCCTCACCGACCTCGGCCTCGAACCCCTCTGGTCGCAGCAGATGCCCGCCAATGACGGTGGTCTTGCGCTCGGCCAGCTCTGGGCAGCCCTGAACGTCCCCTAGACCCTGGCCAGGGACCCCGCAGGGCATGTGTCTGGCCACGGCCGGTGTGATCGTGAGTGTCGCCGAAGGGGACGGCGGCGATCCGCTCTGGCGATCGGCCGAGGTGGATTTCGGGGGCGTGCGGCAGCGGGTCAGCCTGGCCTGTCTGCCCACCGCCTCCGTCGGTGATGCGGTGCTGGTGCACGTGGGGCTGGCCCTGGCCCTGGTCGACGCTGCGGGGGGGCTGCCATGACTGGGCCGTGGACGCTGATGGAGGTCTGCGGCGGCCAGACCCACGCCCTGTTGCGCTGGGGCCTGGATCAGCTGCTGCCCGCTGACCTGCGGCTGATCCACGGGCCCGGCTGCCCGGTGTGTGTGACCCCTGCGGAGCGGATCGACCGGGCCCTGGCCCTGGCCGGGCAACCCGGCGTCATCTTCTGCTCCTACGGCGACATGCTGCAGGTGCCCGGCAGCCGCCCCGGCCACGACCTGCTGGGCCTGCGCGCCCGCGGGGCCGACGTGCGGCTGCTCACCACCCCCCTGCAGGCCCTCGCCGTGGCCCGAGACCATCCAGAGCGGCAGGTGGTGATGCTGGCGGTGGGCTTCGAGACCACGGCCCCCGCCACGGCCCTGCTGGCCCGCCAGGCCCTGGCCCTTGGGGTGCCCAACCTGTCGCTGCTGGTCTGCCACGTGCGGGTGGTGCCGGCCATGCGGTTGATCGCCGCCGATCGGGCGACGGCGGTGCAGGGGTTCCTCGCGGCGGGGCATGTGGCGGCCGTCATGGGCACCGCAGAGCTGCAGCAGCTGGTCGACGATCATCGGTTGCCGGTGGTGGTCGCCGGTTTCGGCCCCGACGAGCTGCTGCAGGCCGTCGGGGCCTGCCGGCGCCAGCTGCAGCGGGGCGAGGCCCGCCTCGACAACGCTTACGCCTCGGTGGTGACGGCCGACGGCAATCCCCGGGCCCGGCGGTTGCTGGCTTCGGTGTTCGAGCCGGCGGATGTGCCCTGGCGCGGCCTTGGCCTGCTTCCCGGTGGCGGCCTGCGGCTGCGGGGTCGCTATGCGGTGCTCGATGCCGACCGTCGCTTCGGGATCCTTCCGCCCGATGCCAGCAACCATGACGGGCCCTGCATCAGCGGTCGGATCCTGCGGGGTCTGGCCCGGCCGCTCGACTGCCCGGCCTTCGGCAGTGCCTGCACCCCGGACCATCCACTCGGGGCGCCGATGGTCTCGGACGAGGGGGCCTGTGCCGCCCACCTGCGCTACCGGCGGCACTGAGCCATGGACTCCGATGACAGCGCGACGATCCGGCTGGCCCACGGGGGGGGCGGCCAGGCGATGCGGGCCCTGATCCATGGCGAACTGCTGCCGATCCTCGGCGCCTATGCCGCCGCTGACCATGACGCCACGGTGCTGGGGCTGCCCGCGGGCCGGCTGGCCTTCAGCAGCGACAGCTATGTGGTGCAGCCGCTCGAGTTTCCCGGCGGCGACATCGGCCGGCTGGCGGTGGTCGGCACCGCCAATGACCTCGCCATGGCCGGAGCCCGGCCCCTGCACCTCAGCCTGGCGCTGATCCTCGAGGAGGGTCTGCCCCTGCCCCTGCTGCGGCGGCTGCTGACCTCGATGGCGGCGGCCGCCCGCGACTGCGGCGTCACCATCGTCACCGGCGACACGAAGGTGGTGGAGCGCGGTCGGGCCGATGGGCTCTACGTGACCACCAGCGGCCTCGGGGTGGTCGAGGCCCCCGGGCCGATCACGGCTTCGGCCCTCAGGGCCGGGGATGCGCTGCTGCTCAGCGGCGACCTGGGCCGCCATGGGGTGGCGATCCTGGCGGCTCGCCACGGTCTGCGGCTCGATCCCCCCCTCGCCAGCGACTGCGCCCCCCTCTGGCCCCAGGTGCAGCAGTTGCTGGCCGCCGGTGTGGTGCCGCGCTTTCTGCGGGACCTCACCCGCGGCGGACTGGCCGCCACCCTCGAGGAGCTGGCGATGGCCAGTGGTCTGGATCTGCGATTGCAGGAGCCGGCCCTGCCGTTGCTGCCGGCAGTGACGGGCACCTGTGCGCTGCTGGGGCTCGAGCCCCTGCAGCTCGCCTGCGAGGGGCGCTTCCTGCTGGCGGTGGAGCCCCGGCAGCTGCCCCGGGCCCTGGCGCTGCTCTCCCCCGCCGGCGGTGCCCTGGTGGGCCAGGCCCAGTCGCCCCCCCCCGGCCTGTCACCACGGGTGGTGCTGGTCACCCGCTTCGGCAGCGAGCGGCTGCTGCCTCCCACCACGGGGGATCTGCTGCCGCGGATCTGCTGAACACCAACCCTGCCGCCACGGTCTGGTGCGTTCCTGCGGCGCTGCCTAGGGTCCGGGCAGTCTTCCCCTCTGGCGGCGGCATGCATCCGGGGTCTGCTGAACATGTGCTGGCGGCCGTGGCCGGCGGCTTGCGGCTGCTGCTCGAATCCCTCTCGGTGCTCACCGTGCTGCTGGGGGTGATCGATGCCCTGCGCCGGCGGGCCCCCTGGCCCCGGGACGGCAGCCCGATGCCACGGCTGGCGGCGGCCCGGCTGCGCTTCGGCCACTGGCTGTCCCTGGCCCTCGAGTTTCAGCTGGGGGCCGACATTGTGGCCACCACCAGCGGCCCCACCAGCCAGAACCTCGTGCAGCTGGCGGTGGTGGCCGTGATCCGCACCCTGCTCAATGTCTTTCTGGTGCGCGACCTGGAGGCGGAGCGGCGCCTGGCGGTCGACCCATGACCCTGGCCGATCAGTTGGCGCGCCAGCGCAACCGCGATGCCGCCGAGCGGACGCTGATGGCCTGGATCCGCACCTGCCTCTCGCTGATCAGCTTCGGCTTCGGTCTCGACAAGATCGTGGCGGCGATCCGCAGCCGTGGCGGGGTGCGGATGCATGCCGAATGGAGCGTGCGTGGCATCGCCGTCGCCTTCATCATCACCGGCGTCGTGGCGATGGTGGCCGCCACCCGCCAGCACGATCGCAACCTCAGGCGCCTGCTGCGCGACGACTTCACCTACACCCAGGAGGCCTCGATCGCGTCGGCCACCGCCGTGATGATCAGCCTCATCGGTGCCGCCGCCCTGGTGCTGCTGCTGCTGGGGGCGCTGCAGCGATGAACACCACCGTGGCGGTGATCGTGCGGCTGCTGCTGTTCACGACGATGCTGGCCCTCGGCCTCAGCCTGCGCTGGCCGCTGCTGCGCCGCTGGCTCCAGTCCCCCGGTCTGCTGCTGCGGGTGCTGCTGGGGTCGTGCCTGCTGCTGCCGGTGCTGGCCCTGCTGCTGCTGCAGATGCCCTGGACAGGGGCCCTGTCCATGAGTGAACGCACCGCCGTGGCCCTGATGGCGGTGTGCCCCAGCGCTCCCCTGGCCCTGCGCAGGGCCCGCCAGGAGGGAGGCGACCATCAGCTTGCGGCCCTGTTGCAGGTGGGGGCGGCTTTCGTGGCGATCGTCTCGGTGCCGCTGCTGGCGCTGATGTTCCGGTCGGTGTTCGGCCTCGAGGGCTGGCAGGTGCGGTCGGTGCCGGTGGCCCTGCAGGTGGGGCAGGCCCAGGTGCTGCCGCTGCTGCTGGGCATGACCCTCCGCCATCGCTGGCCCACCCTGGCGGATCGCCTGGAGCGCCCCATGAACCGCCTGGCGAATGGGGCGCTGCTGCTGTTGCTGCTGGTGCTGCTGGCCGTGGGATTGCCCCAGCTGGTGGCGGTCTGGCCGCGGCAGCTGCCGGCCATGGCCCTGATGGCCCTGATGGGCGCGCTGGGTCTGGCCCTGGGGCGCCTGATGGCCGGGCCACGATCCCCCCACGGCGTCACCACCGCCCTGGTGACGGCCCTGCGCAACCCGGGTCTGGCCCTGCTGCTCACCGACCTGCACGGGGGCACCCTGCCGGGGC
The DNA here is from genome assembly GCA_903871775.1 of uncultured cyanobacterium. Taxonomy (GTDB): domain Bacteria; phylum Cyanobacteriota; class Cyanobacteriia; order PCC-6307; family Cyanobiaceae; genus CAIQIA01. The sequence goes on along the minus strand of CAIQIA010000004.1, from coordinate 38,010 downwards.
TCAAGGGGGCGATCCTGGGGCAGATGGCCGTCACGGTGCTGGTCAGCCTGCCGCTGGTGCGGCTGCTCAGGGCCGGAACCGCCGCCCCTCCCGCAGCAGCAGCGATGGGGCCTGGCCGTAGCGATGGCTGAACTCGCGGCTGAAGGCCGGCAGGTTGCGATAGCCGAACCGCCGGGCGATCGAGCCGACGCTGTCGTTCGGTGACGGATTGAGCAGCGCCTGGCGGGCCCGCTCCAGCCGCCGGCGACGGATCCACTGCACAGGCCCGCAGCCGTAGCGGTGCTGGAACGCCAGCTGCAGGCTGCGACGGGAGTAGCCGCTCTGCCGTTCGAGGCTGCTGAGGGCGAGGGGCTCTTCGAGATGGGCGTCGATCCACTCCACCAGGGCGCCGATGATGCGCTGCCGGTCGCAGGCTGGGCTGCCCCGTTCTTCGGCCAGCAGCTGCCGCAGCTGCGGCATCAGGATCAGGGCCAGGGTGCGGTAGAGCAGATCATCGAGCTGCAGGTGGGGCAGGTAGGCCCCGGCCAGGTGGCTGGCGTCGTCGAGCAGGCCGGCCTGCCGCTGCAGCAGGGGCAGCAGGTTGAGGCTGGCGGGGTCACTCACCACCCGGGGCTGCAGCAGATCCGTCTGCAACCGGCCGGGGGCCACCCCTGGGCCGGCCATGGCCGCTGCCGTCGTCTGCATCCGCTCCAGATCAACATGGAAGGCCATGCCGCTGTAGTGCCCTGTGCTGTAGCGGTAGTCCTGCTCGGGCGCGAAGTACAAAGGCCGCTCAGGGTCGATCGCCAGGGTCCGCCCGTCGATGGTGTAGCGGGCCTCGCCGGCGAACACCAGGTTGATGGCAGCACTGCCGTGGGTTCCACCGATGGCCCCCTGGATCGGTGAGGTGTACCCGCAGGTGATGGTCAGCCCTCCGGCGCTGGCACTGGCCGACCGGTGCAGAAAGGAGCCGTGGCTGGTGCCGCGGGGGGCGAACTCCCGCAGGGCATAGTGCTGGGCCAGACGGGACGCCAGGGCCTGGGGATCGGTGTCGACCCTGGCGGTGCGGTCGTGAAAGACCAGGGGCAGTGCGGCAAAGGGGTGCTGTTCCCCGGCTCCAGGCATCCGCTGCGGCATCCGTCGCCAGAACATCCCTGATTCTGAAAAGCCCCTCGACGGCGGTCAACACGATCCCGAACGTTCATCACCTCTTTGAGGGGGCAGCCTCCGGGCGGTCACGGCACCCAGCCGCTGTGCTGAAACCGCAGGTCTTGGCCCTGGACGCCCCGTCGCTTGACAGGGACGGCAGCCCTGCACAGGGTGAAACTGCGCCAGCTCGTGCAGTTCCATGCCCAACGGCAAGCCCAACATCCTCATCCTCTGGGGTGATGACATCGGCCAGAGCAATCTCAGCTGCTACAGCGACGGTCTGATGGGGTATCAGACCCCGAACATCGACCGGGTCGCCCGCGAAGGTGGTCGCTTCATCCATTACTACGCCGAGCAGAGCTGCACCGCCGGCCGCGCCGCCTTCATCAGCGGCCAGAGTGTCTTCCGTACCGGCCTCAGCAAGGTGGGCCTGCCGGGGGCTGAGCAGGGATACAAGGCCGAGGATCCGACCATCGCCGAGCTGCTCAAGCCCCACGGCTACCGCACCGGCCAGTTCGGCAAGAACCATTTCGGCGACCGCGACGAGCATCTGCCGACCCAGCACGGGTTCGACGAATTCTTCGGCAACCTCTACCACCTCAACGCCGAGGAGGAGCCCGAACTGCGCGACTACCCGCCCGCCGAAGATTTCCCCAACTTCCGCGAACGGTTCGGCCCCCGGGGTGTGCTGCACTGCTGGGCCAATCCCGACGGCAGCCAGCGCATCGAGAACACCGGGCCGCTGAGCCGCAAGCGCATGGAGACCGCCGACGACGAGTTCATGGCCGAGGCGAAGCGCTTCATCCGCGATGCCGTCGCCTCCGGCGAGCCGTTCTTTGTGTGGTTCAACACCACCCACATGCACTTCCGCACCTACGCCAGGCCCCAGGACGTGGGCCGCAGCGGCCGCTGGCAGTCGGAATACCACGACGTGATGATCTATCACGACGAGTGCATCGGCGAAATGCTCAACCTGCTCGACGAGCTGGGCATCACCGACGACACCCTCGTGATGTACAGCACCGACAACGGTCCGCACATGAACAGCTGGCCCGACGCCGGCATGACGCCCTTCCGCAACGAGAAGAACAGCAACTGGGAGGGGGCGTACCGGGTGCCGGCCCTGGTGCGCTGGCCCGGTCGCATCGCCCCCGGCAGCGTCTTCACGGGCATCGTGAGCCACCTCGACTGGTTGCCGACCCTGCTGTCAGCCGCCGGTGAGCCTGATGTCAAGGAGAAGCTGCTGCAGGGTCACAGCGTCGGCGGCAAGATCTTCCGGGTGCACCTCGACGGCTACGACATGCTCGACTACTGGACCGGTAAGTCTGACCGAAGCCCCCGTCAGGAGTTCTTCTACTTCTCGGATGACGGCGACCTCACCGGCCTGCGTTACGACAACTGGAAGTTCGTGTTCATGGAGCAGCGGGTGAGCGGCACCTGCCAGATCTGGGCCGAACCGTTCATCCAGCTGCGGGTGCCCAAGATCTTCAACCTGGTCACCGACCCCTACGAGCGGGCCGACATCACCTCCAACACCTACTGGGACTGGATCTTCGATCACGTCTTTCTGCTGGTGCCCGCCCAGACGTTCGTGGCGCGTTTTCTGGAGACCTTCCGCGACTATCCCCCACGGCAGAAGGCCGCCAGCTTCTCGGTGCAGCAGGTGCTCGAGAAGATGGAGGCCACCCTCAGTGGCGGCTGAGGGACGGTCCACCCCGGGCCGGCCTCCGGCCCCGGGGATGGTCTGGATCCCCGGCGGCACCTTCGCCATGGGGTCGGACGACCACTACCGGGAGGAGGCACCGGCCCACCCCTGCACGGTCGAGGGCTTCTGGATCGACCGGGCGCCGGTCACCAATGCCCAGTTCCAGAAGTTCGTGGCCGCCACCGGCCACCGCACCCAGGCCGAATGCCCGGCTGATCCGGCCGACTATCCCGGGGCGCCGCCCGAGCGCCTGCAACCCGCCTCCATCGTTTTCATCGCCCCCGACCACCCCGTCCCTCTCGACGATCCCTATCGCTGGTGGCATTACGTGCCGGGGGCCAGCTGGCGCCATCCCGAGGGTCCCGGCAGCGCGATCCGCACCCGCTCACACCATCCGGTGGTGCACGTGACCAGTGGTGATGCCGAGGCCTATGCCGCCTGGCTGGGCAAACGGTTGCCGACCGAGGCCGAATGGGAACGGGCCGCCCGTGGCGGCCTTGAGGCCAGGGCCTACGCCTGGGGCGATGAGCTCGAGCCCGGGGGTCGCCACCTGGCCAACGTCTGGCAGGGCCCTTTCCCCCATGCCAACAGCCGTGCCGACGGCCATGCCGGCACCTCGCCCGTGGGCAGTTATGCACCGAACGGCTATGGGCTGGTCGACATGATCGGCAACGTCTGGGAGTGGACCGCCAGCTGGTATCGCGAAGGCCATGGCGGGGGCTGCTGTGGTGCGTCGGAACAGGCACGGCTGGCGAGCATCGACCCGGGGTCAGAGCACGGCGGTCTGCCGCGGCGGGTGGTCAAGGGCGGCTCGTTTCTCTGTGCCCCCAGTTACTGCCGCCGCTACCGGCCGGCGGCGCGGATGGCCCAGGGGATCGACACCTCCACCTGCCATCTGGGGTTCCGCTGTGCGGTCTGACCGTGATCCCGGTGGGGGCCTTGTCCTCGCCCTCGGCGGAATGCAGCTGTGCCGGGGCCACCACCCCGCGGCCTGCGGGCCCTTCGCCGGCCCCCAGGTGCTGCTGCCCCTGGCCGGCACCCTCTGCCTGCGGCAGGGAAACCTGGAGCAGATCCTGCGCCCCCCCACGGATCTGCTGTTTCTGCCGGTGGAGGCGGCCGGCCTGCACACGTCGGCGTTCCATGGCTGGCGCCTGCGGCTTTCGGCCGACGACATGACCGCTCAGCTGCTGTGGCTGTCGGGGCAGCAGATCCCCCGGGGGCGGGTGCAACGCTGGCTGGGTGAGCTGCGGACCGTCTCGCCGGCCGGGGGGGCGCTGCTGCCGCAGCTGCTGCATCTGCTCGAGGGTCAGCGGGGGGCCCCCGCGGGTCTGCTGCAAGCCGTGGGCTTCGAGGTGTTGCTGCTGCGGCTCCTGGGGCTGCTGTTCTGGGGTGAGGCCCTGCCCCGCCCCCTCGAGCCCGAGGGCAGCGAATCGCTGCAGGCCAGCCGCAGCCGCATCCTCGAAGACCTGCAGGCCTGGATCCGCGCCCACCTCGAGGCGGTGATCACCGTCGAGGATCTGGAACGTGTCAGCGGCTATTCATCCCGCAGCCTGCGGAATCTGTTCCGCGACCGGTGTGGCGTCAGCCCGATGGCCTGGATCCGCCAGGAGCGGCTCACCACCGCCCTGGGGCTGCTGCTGGATCCGTGCCCGGGCACGACCGTGTCGAGCGTGGCCCTGGCCGTGGGGTATCAGCAGCTGTCGCAGTTCAGCCGCGACTTTCTGCAATTGCACGGCCGGCGACCCTCGGCGGTGCTGCGGCAGGCCCTGGGGCACGGCTGAGGCCAGCCCACCGCCTCAGAAGAAGACCTTGAAGCCCGCTTCGATGCCGCTCTGCTGGCTGCTGAAGCCGGTGGAGCGGTTGTTGCCGTTGCTCCAGTCGATGCCGAGATAGCGCCAGGAGAGGTTGACCGCCGTGTTGCCGCCGAGGGCGTACCCCAGGCCTACCTGGGCGTTGCCGCTCAGGTCCCTGGCGCCGCCGAGTCCGAAACCACCGATGTCGCCCCGGGCGAAGAGCCGCAGATCGCGGGTGAGGAACACCGAGGCCTCGGTGCCGACCAGGGGCTGGGTCCAGGTGCGCTCGAGGCTGCCCACCTTTTCGAAGCCGAACCCCCGGGGCCCCCTGAGCTGGGCCGCCACATCGAGCTGCGCCTGCAGGATGCGGGCACCGGCATAGGGAATGACGGTCCAGGCGCCGGGTTGACCGGTGGCCGCTTCACGGGCGCCGAAGCGATGGCGCAGGGCGATGTCGTAGGTGCCGTTGAGCGATGTGAGCTCTGCAGTGCCGGTGAGCAGTCCGCGGCGGCCTGTCTGCGAGAGCTGGTTGCCGAGGCGGTAGTAGGCCATGTCGACCAGGAGGCCGGTGCGGTTGACCTCGGCACTGGCCCGGGCCGCCACCCCGAACTCCAGCGCATTGAGGAGCTGACCGGGGCACACCACGGTGGTGCTGTCGAAGCCGCGGATGCTGGTGTCGACATGGGCCCAGGGCAGGTAGCCGTAGGGCTCGATGGTGAAGGAGTAGGGGGAGGGGGAAACCGGGGGGGTGTCAGCTGCGGTCTCGGCGGTGGTCTCGGCGGCGGCGGCAGGGTGACCCATCGCAAGGAGGCAGGCCAGCAACAGGGGGGCTGCTGGCAGGGGACGGACCCTGAACATCTCTCAAGGCGTTGGGTGCGCCTAGGTTATGGAGTTCCGCCGTGGCGTCAGGGCAGCTGACCAGCTCTGTGGTCGTCCGGCGTGTCTGCAGCTCAATCGTGCCGGGATGCCCCACCACGCCGATCGTCCGACCAAGATCTGCGTCTGCTGCGGACGGCCGTTTCAGTGGCGCCGCAAGTGGAAGGCCGTCTGGGACGAGGTGCGCTATTGCTCGGACCGGTGCCGCCGCGAGGTTCGTCGTCGACGGCCGGACAGCAAAAACCCCTCCGGAGGACCGGAGGGGTGAAGGGATCTACCGCTGACGCGGATCAGCCGAGGCCGATCTGGGACAGGATGCCCTGGCCGGTGAGCAGTTCGGTGGCGAGACCGATCACGAAGCCGAGCATGGCCAGACGGCCATTCCAGGTCTCGGCGAAGGCGACGAAACCGAAGCGGGAGGTGTTGGATTCGGCCATGGTTGAGAGGGTTGAAGGCTGCACTGATCGTAACAGCCTGTGAAGGAATGTGGACAGGTGTTGCGGTACGGGAAGCCCCCCCCCTCGACGGTCGGTGTGCGGTTGGTGCGGGGAACCGGCCCCGGTTCGGTTCCTGCGGCCCCCAGGTGCGGTCGCCCCCATCGGCGGCGCTGGCCAGGGTCGCAACAGTGACGGCATCGGGGGCGACCCCGACTCCACCATCGCCATCCGAACCATGTTGACCGTCCGTACGTCGTCTCCTTTCGGTCTCCTTGATCGTCTGGAGCAGCAGCTGCAGACCGCCGAGCGCGTCCCTGCCGCCGAGGTGCGCGAAAGCGCCGATACCTATGAAGTGGTGCTTGAGCTCCCCGGCGTTGACCGCGACGCCATCGATGTCAAGGCGACCGAGCGCACCCTGGTGATCACCGCCGAGCGCCGCAGTGGCCACGGCGAGGAGCCGGCCGGGCAGGGCCCCCTGCTCAGCGAGTTCCGCTACGGCACCTGGAGCCGCAGCTTCCGCTTCCCCCAGGCCATCGAGCGTGATCAGCTGCAGGCCCGCTACCGCGACGGCCTGCTCACCGTCACCGCCCCCAAGGCCCAGAAGGTGAGCAGCGTCAGCGTTCGCGTGGAAGCCTGACCCAACGCCCGCCAGGGCGGGCGACCACGAAGGAGAGGTGCCCCCACCCCCGGCCCTGGCCGGGGGTGTTTTTCTGATGCCATCGCCCGGTCAGAGACGGTGGCGTCGGGCCGCCTCGGCCGCCGCCGCGAACACCAGCCCATGGCGCGCGACCAGGGCGTCAAGGGCGTCGTAGCCCCCTCCGATCACCGTCGCCACCGGAATGCCGCGCCCCAGGCAGGCCTCCAGCACCAGATCGTCGCGGCGCCGCAGCCCCCCGTCGCTGAGGGCGAGACGGCCGAGGCGATCGTCGCGGTGGGGGTCGACACCGGCGTTGTAGACGACCAGGTCGGGACGCACCGTGTCGAGCAGGTCGGGCAGCACCCCCGCCACCGCCCTGAGGTAGTCGTCATCTTCGATGCCATCGGCCAGGGGCAGGTCGTGGTCGCTGATCTGCTTCCGCAGGGGGAAGTTGCTTGCCCCGTGGACCGAGAGGGTGAACACCCTCGGGTCAGCGGCGAACAGGGCCGCCGTGCCGTCCCCCTGGTGCACGTCGAGGTCGACCACCATCACCCGGGCCACCGCCCCCTCGGCCAGCAGCTGCCTTGCCGCCACGGCCACGTCGTTGAAGATGCAGAAACCGCTGCCGAAACCGGCGAAGGCGTGGTGGGTGCCGCCCGCCAGATGGCAGGCCAGCCCATGGCGCAGGGCCAGCCGCGTCGTGAGCAGGGTGCCCCCCACCGCCAGCCAGGTGCGGCGCACAAGGGGCCTGGTGGCAGGCAGACCGATCCGCCGCCGTTCGGCATCCGTGAGCCGGTCGTGCGACACCGATTCGTGGTATTGGCGGCCATGGACCCGCTCGAGGATGCGGCGCGGCACCGGCAGGGGCTCATGCAGCTGCTCCGGGGTGCAGAGGCCCTGCCGCCGCAGCAGGTCGTGCAGCAAGCGGAACTTGGCCATCGGAAACCGATGGCTGCTGGGCAGCGGCACCGAGTACGCCGGGTGGTAGACGAGGGGCGGCCCCATGCGGGTCAGCGATCACTGGGTCGGAGCACCGACACGCCGATCACCTCAGGAACTCCGGCGGCGTAGCGCACCAGATCAGGGCTGCGCATCACCCCCCGGCCCGGGGCGGCGTGGAGGGCATCCACCTGACCCTGCCGCCGTTCAAGCAGTCCGGTGTGGGTCACATCCAGGTCTGGTACGGCCGTGACGAGGGCAAAGATGTCGCCACTGCGCAGCCAGGGCGTCACAGCCCTCAGCCGCTCGAGGGGCACGTAGGTCTGGCGAACCCGCAGGGCCTGTTCATCGCGCAGGATGCAGGCGCGATTTCCCGCCTGGGCCATGGGCGGGTAGAGATGGGGGTGGCGGCCCATGAACCGCAGCGGCCGTTCCCGGGTGATGGCTCCCGGCAGGTCGGGGGTGATGTCGCGCACCAGTCCGCGGTCGGCAGCGGCGGCAGCCCAGCGGCTGAAGTAATGATGGCGGCGACAGAAGCTCACCTCGCCGCCGTCGTAGCGCAGCAGGCGCACCTGCTCGATCAGGCCATCACGGCTGCGGCTGTGGGCCAGGGCGAGCAACTGCTCCACCAGCAGCAGACAGTCGAAGGCGGTGAGATCGATGCGCAGGCGTTCACGGCTGAGGCGATCGAGGGACCCGGCGTCGTAGGGGCGACCCAGCCAGCGGGTGGCCTGATCGACCATGCCCTGGGGCACCGGCTGCTCGATCATGAGCCCCATCGCCTGCTGCGCCATCCGCAGACTGTCTGCAACAAAGGGATCCGAACCCCCGGCCGCTGTGGTTCCGGCCAGCAGCAGCAGAGCGGTGGCGAGAGGAATCATGACCGTGGCGGGACGCGATCCATGGCGGGCCGTCAGATTGCTGCGATTCACCCTAGGGAGCGATCTGACGGTGGTGGTCGGTTGCGGTCAGCAGTGGGCGACGATCCTGAAACCGATGGTCATGGTCTGAATCGCAGCCTTCTGGTGCAAGGTCTTGAACTTTTGCCCCTCGGCTGTCTACAATCCGTGCAGTGATCCAATGGAGTTCTCCCATGCTGACTGGTGCCGATCTGCTCGCGAAAGTCAAGGAACTCGGTGACGTGAGCAAGAGCGAGCTGGTTCGCAGCTGCGGCTACGTCAGCACCAAGAAGGATGGCGGTGAGCGCCTCAACTTCACCGCCTTCTACGAAGCCCTCCTCGAAGCCAAGGGTCTGCACCTTGGTGAGTCCGGCGGCGGCGGTGGTAAAGGCGGTCGCAAGCTCTCCTACACCGCGACCGTGCAGGGCAACGGAAACCTGCTGATCGGCAAGGCCTACACCAACCTGCTGAACCTGCAGCCCGGCGACGAGTTCGAGATCAAGCTGGGTCGCAAGCAGATCCGCCTTGTCCCCGCCGGCTCCACCGACGACGAGGAGTGAGACGCTGGGGTGGTACCTGTTCCGCCCCCTGGCCTCTGATCAACACCGTTGACGCATGACCCCCTAGGGCGCCTTCGTTGCTACCCAGGGGGTGCTCCTTTGGCGTCACCGTGACTGACTTCAGCATCATGACCTGGAACGTGGAGAATCTCTTTCTCCCGGACCCGGGGTCAGAATCAGCTGTCCGAGAGCGTTTCGACCGCAAGCTGACCCTGCTGGCTGCGGCCATTGATGAGGCTGCTCCCACAGTCCTGGCTCTGCAGGAAGTCGGCGGACCAGAGGCCCTGCAAGCGCTCCAGAGGCGCCTGCGGCGACCCCTGCCCTTTGCGGCCATCGCAGATCCGGACGAGCGGGGGATCCGATGTGCGATTATGTCGAGCCTGCCGATCGACTCGCAACGCCAGGTCCAGCGTTTTCCGGATCGGATCAGACCGGTCCAGACCCGTGACCCCGAGTTCGATGATCCGGCGACCCCGGCGGAGGATGAGTCGCTCACCAATCGGCTCAGCCGAGCGGTGCAGGAAGCCACCGTGACGATCGGCGCTGAATCTGTCACCGTGCTGTGTTGTCACTTCAAGTCAAAACTGATCCGCTATCCCCGCAGGCGTGGTCTTGCCGAAGCGAGCCAGTTCAATCCCGGCAGCGAGGACGAGCGCTACCGCTATGGGGCCTACGCCCTCTACCGCCGCACCGGAGAGGCCATGGCGGTGCGTGATCGGGTCAACCGGATTCTTGACGGAGGCGTAGGTCGCCAGCGGGCCGTTGTCGTCTGCGGTGACCTCAACGATGGGCCCGACGCTGCCACCACCCAGCTGCTGCAGGGTCCAAGCGGTTCGGAACTGTTCACGGAAGGCTTCCGCACCGGTGACCGTGGGGATGGTGACCGGCTTTGGAATCTGGCGCCCTTGCTCAATCGGGATAACGCAGGCAACCCCCCGGCGACGCCGCCCTTCAGCCGTCGCTTCCGCGATCGGGGTGAGCTGATCGACCACATCTTTGCCAGCCAAAGGCTGGTCAACCCCGGAAATCTGCCGACAGCCGTCACGATCACAGCCGCAGGCGGCCTGCCATCCATCACCGAACGTCCATCCGACCGGCGGGATGAAGCCCCCTCCGATCATTCGGCGCTGCTGGCCAGCTTTCGCCTGTGACGCACCAGCCAGGGCCTGGTGATCCCACCAGGCTGCTGCCAGATGCCGTAGCGGCGCCTGGCGGCGCGGGCCTCGGCTTCCATGTACTCCAGGGCATCGCAGCCCTTGAGATGGCGCCGCTCGACAAACGCCTGGCCGTCTTCCACCAGGGCCAGGCCGATGTTGATCTCGCTGATCACCTCCGCCACCGTTCGGCCGTAGCGGTCGCGGTCGACCGGCCGCAGCTGCACCTCTCGCCCGGGGGGCAGGCGGCTTTCGAGGTAGTTGCGCGCCATGGTTCCCCAGGGAGCCTGCTGCAATTCAGGTGCATCGATGCAGGCCAGACGCACCTGGAGGCGCTGACCCCCCTGCTGCACCACCAGGCTGTCGCCATCGCTGATCCGCAGCACCGTGGCGGTCCAGCCCCCAGCTGTCAGCGGAGCCAGCGCCAGCAGCAGGGCAGCGACGGGACGGAGCGTGATGGCCAGCAGGTCTCAGCCATGACGGTAGCCGTTGAGCTGTTGCAGCCTCCGCGCCAGCAGCAGCAGTCCCAGCACGGTGGTGGCGGTGACCATCAGCACCAGCGATGAGAAGAGTGCGGGGGCGATCAGGCCCCGGTCGAGGGCCATCGAGGCGAAGACCAGCCCAGGCAGACCCCTGGGGATCAGCCCGAACACCACCACCAGCCGATCGACTCCGGCATCCCTGTCGGCAGCACTGATCCCCAGCCCGCAGAGCAGTTTGCAGAGCACGCCGACCGCGGTGAGCAGCAGGGCCAGCCCCCAGGACTGGGGGTGCAGCAGGCTGGCCCCATCGAGCCGCAGACCGACGCTGATGAAATAGATGGGCAGGAACACATCCGAGAGCAGCCGCAGCTGCTCCCGCAGCTGCCGTTCCGCCGCATCCCCGGGGGTGAAAGCCGTCAGGCGGTTCAGCAGCACTCCGCCCCAGAGGGCACCGAGCAGGCTGGTGAGCTGCGGTGTCTCCCCGAGCCAGCTGCAGCCGATCAGCAGCAGCAGCACCCCCAGCACCCCAGGAGTCCAGGGGCCGTGGTGGTGACGCCACCAGGTGCTCAGGGGGAGGCTCGCCAGCACCAGCACCAGGCCCAGGCTGAGAATCGCTCCGGAGGCCCGCGCTGCACCGGGCCGGCGACCGTCTGGCCCTGGGCCAGGGCCAGGGTCAGCAGGCCGATGGCGGGCAGATCATCGAGCACCGACACACCCACGAGCAGCCGCCCGGATGGCGTCGACAGGGCACCGGCATCGGCAAGCGTGCGCAGGGTGACGCCGGTGCCGGTGGCACTGAGAACGGCGAGCACCAGTAGGGTCGGTCCGGTGGTCAGACCCAGCTGCTGTTGCAGGGGCCACCAGGCCAGCAACGGCGTGAGCGCCGAGAGCAGAACGGTGCGCAGCACCGCCCGTGGCCTCGACCGGGCCAGGTCGGTGCTCACCTCGAGCCCGACCTGGAAAAACAGACTGAGCACCCCCAGCTCGGTGAGACCGGCCAGGGGTTGAATGCGCTCGAAGGGAAGGATGGTGTTGCCGAGAACGGCACCAACCATTAACTCAAGAACGATGGCCGGAATGGCCCAGCGCGCAAGGTGACGGGCCGTGAGCCGGGCCAGTGACGCCCCTGCCAGCAGCACCAGCAGGGTTGAGAGCAGCGATGGGATCACACCAGCAGGCAGCCGCCACCCTCTGGGGTTGCGGCTGCTTCCGTGACGACTCCAGGAGCTGCTCAGAAGCAGAAGGGCAGGAACTGGGTGCGGCAGGCGGCATAGCCGTCCACCAGCGGACCGAGACCGATCTGGTGGGCAATGCCGGCGCCGGTGATGGCTTCGGTGAGGATGCCGATCACGATGCCGAGCATGGCGGCGCGGCCATTGAAGAGTTCAGCAGCCTTGAGCTGCTGCAGATGGATCTGCTCGGAGGCGCGGTTCTGGAACCAGTTCTCGTTGGCTTGGGGGTTGCTCATCGGAATGATTGAAGGGGTACGGAGAAAAGACAGCGGAGTGACGTCAGCGCCGGGGCGTCTGCGGACGGCTGGGCAGGTCGCTGGGCCGGGTGAGCAGGAAGCCCACCATGGCCGTGAAGACGATGACGAGGCCCACGAGGGCGGTGATGGCCGTGCTGTAGTCGGTTTGCATCGATCAACCCAGACCGATCTGGGCCAGAATGCCCTGGCCGGTCAGCAGTTCGGTGGCCAGGCCGATCACGAAGCCGAGCATCGCCAGACGACCATTCCAGGTCTCGGCGAAGGAGACGAATCCGAATCGCGACTGATTGCCTTCCATGGAAACCTCTCGGTTGTCAAGCAGACTGTAACAGACCTTGACGATATCCCTGCCCTTTCCACGGATGCGGATCACCGGCCTCAGCCTCCGTCGCGCAGTTCTCTCGGCTTCCGAGCCGGGTGGGGCCGTGTTGACCGGTGAGCTGGCCTTCGCCGACGACCTCACCGGCTTTGATTTTGCCGCTGCCACCTACACCTCGCTGACCAGCGGTCAGCAGATCACCCTGCGCTTCAGCCGGTACGGCGGCAGTTTCCGCGGTGGCATGGTGACCGGCGCGGTCTCCAGCAGCGTCGCTCTTCATCCCCGGGCCGCTTCCGGCACCTGGCTGCTCACGTCGTTGCTGGCCGTCGACTGGGCCGGAACCACCCTTGACCACGCCGCAATCGATCCTGACTGGCTGCAGGTGCTGGCCGCCGCCGGTGTCACCGCCACGCAATTTCAGGTCGACAACCCTCACCCCGATCTGACTCCCCCGACCCTTCTCGGCCTGTCGTTCGCCCCCCAGTCACTCGATCTCTCCAACCCGGCCGGGGCTCTGTTGTCAGGCTCGCTGATGGCTGCTGACGGGGGCTCGGGGGTGGCCAGCATGGACCTCGAATTCGTCGGTCGGCTCGGCGCCGCTGCTGCTGGCTTCAGCACCACGATCCATGTGGACCGGGCCTGGCAGACCTCCGGCAGTGTTCTGGGGGGGACCTGGCGCTGGACCAGTGACCTGTTCTCGGCTGGTCCGCTCGGTGGCAAGACCCTCAGGGCCGTGGGCATCAGCGACCGGGCCGGCAACCGCTGGTCAATCGACAGCTCCAGCCCCGACTGGGCGGCATGGCTGGAGCGCGTCGGTCTTGGGACCGTCGTGATCGATGTGCGTGGTACCCAGGTTCCTCCCTCGCCCGACACGGATCGAACGGCTCCGGAGTTGAGCGGCGCTGCACTCCTGAGCAGCGTTGTGGACCCCTCCCGGGAGGGTGGCGATGTGCTCACGCTCAGTCTTGGCTTTGCCGATGTCGGATCGGGCTTCAGCTCAGCCATCGCCCGCTTCGCCGCTGTTGATGGTGGGGCCGGTCTGGATGTGCTGCTCTCCCGCGACCGCGGCGTGCTCTCAGGCTCGTGGACCCGTGGCACCCTCACAGGCAGCACACCTCTGGATCCACACCTGGCCTCCGGTGTGTGGCGACTCACTGCCCTGACCCTCACCGATGCCGCTGGAAACAGCAGCAGCGTGCCACCACCTGATCTGGCGTTCCGTGTCATCAATGCCAATGACGACAGGCTGGCGCCTGTGCTGACGGGGTTCAGGCTCACCACGCCCCGGCTCGACGCCCTGCAGCCTGGAGGCGCCGTCCTGTCGGGAACCCTTGCCTTCGTCGACGACCGCTCCGGCCTTGCCGACGCTGCTGTTCAGTTCACCACCGCCGATCCCCGGCTGCCGGCCTTGTCGCTGGTCTTCGCCGTCGCCGATGGCGCCTTTGCCGGCGCCGTCGAGGCGGGCTCGCCCCTGGCCGGAAGCCTCAGTGCCAGCACCGTGCTGGGTGCCACGACGGCGTCCGGCACCTACGCCCTGTCGTCGATCACATGGCGCGACCGTGCCGGCAACAGTGTCCGTCGGACCGCCTCCGATGCCGATTGGGCGGGTGTGCTTGCGGCTGCCGGGATCGACGGCACCACTGCGGTCACGGTCGTGAATGCCACCCGCAGCCGCCTGTCCCTCGTCAATGGACTGGAGCTGTTCAGTGATTCCGCCGGCCGTTACGCCATTGCCGACGGCGAGGGTCCGGCACGGCTGATCGGGTTCGGTGGGGGCCCTCAGCCGCAGACGGTCACGGCCGACACCTTCGGGGCCTGGCAGCTGCTGGCGGCAGCCCGCAGCGACGGGATGCTGCAACTGCTCTGGCGCGAGGGGGCCAGCGACCGGCTGCTGGTCTGGGTGCTGGATGAGAGCGGCCGCCAGGTCGGCGATCGGGGCACCGTCGCCGCCCCGTCTGTGGGAATCCGTCAGCTTGAGTCGACGTTCCAGCGCGACCTTGACCACGACGGCCGCATCGGCAACCCCGCTGCCGTGCTGGCCCGGGTGGGGGGCACCAGCCTGCTGCGACAGGGGGGCTCCGGCCGGCTGGCGCGCGCTGCCGGGGACATCCAGGTTGCCCTCACCTGGGGCGGGGAGCCCTTGCGGGTCGACGATCCACGGCTGCCCGGCTGGAGCGCCCTGGCGATGACCGACAGCGGTGGCGGCGCGACCCTGCTCTGGCTTCACAGAACGGCGGCACTGGTCACCACCTGGACCTTCGCTGCCGATGGTGCCGCCGTGGCGGGGACTCCTGCGCTGGCGGCCGACGGCCCCGAGGCCCGGGAGCTGGAACGCCGTTTCGGCGTTGACCTCAACGGTGATCGCCTGCTCGGCGACACCACCGTTGTGGTGGCCCGCACCGACAGCGTCGAGCTGCTGCGTCGTGCCGACACGGGCCGGTGGCTGGTGCGCCGTGCCGATGGCACCAGCGCCACCCTCCTCTGGGGCGGTGAGCCCCTGGGAGCCCCCGATCCGCGGCTGCCCGGCTGGACGGCCCTGGCTGCCGCTGTCATCGACAACATCAACACCCTGCTGTGGCGCCATGGCCCCAGCGGCTCCCTCACCACCTGGAGCTTTGATGATCGCTGGGCCGCCATCGAGGGCAGCCCGGTGGTGGCCGGTGATTCGGCCAAGGCCCTCTCGCTTGAGGCCCTGTTCCAGTGCGATGCCAACGGCGATGGCAGCATCGGCAGCGCCTGGGTGCCCATGGCTGTGGCAGGCCCGGTGACCCTGTTGCGCCACAACGCCAGTGGCGCCCTGGCGGCCAGCGTGGATGGTGACCCGCCCGTGGCCCTCAGCTGGGGGGGAACGCTGCTGCAGGCCGACGATCCACGCCTGCCGGGCTGGCACGCCGTGGCGGCCGCCCTGGTGGGTGGTGTCAACAGCCTGTTGTGGCGCCATCGCGGCACCGGCCTGCTTGCCAGCTGGTCTTTTGATGAGCGCTGGGCCGCCATCGGCGGCTCGGTGCCCGTGGCCCTCCAGAGCAGTGCAGCCCAGGCCCTGGAGCGGGCGTTCAGCAGCGATGCCAACGGTGATGGCTGCATCGGTGTGCCGACGGGTCGCCGCGCCACCGTGGCGGTGGTCGGTGCCCTCGAGCTCCTGCGCTCCTCCAGCGACGGGGCCCTCTGGCTCACGACGGTGAGCCTGGTGCCCAATGATGTGCGCCTTCTGCAGGAGCTGACCTGGAACGGCAGCCAGCTCCGCCAGCAGGACCCGCGCCTGCCGGGCTGGACCGCCCTCGCCGCCGCTGCGGTTCAGGACACGGTGCAGCTGCTCTGGCGCCATGGTGCCAGCGGTCAGCTGGCGACCTGGACCTTGAACAGCGACCTTGCTGCCATCAACGGCACCGACCCGGTGGCCGGCGATTCGGCCGAGGCCCAGGCCCTGGAGACCCTGTTCGCCCTCGATGCCAACGGCGACGGCAGCATCGGCTCGCCCTGGTCGTTGATCGCCGCGGTCCATGGTGTGCAGCTTCTGCGGCAGAGCGGCAGCGGCGCCCTGGCCGTTGCCGACACCGCTGCAGCGCCGATTCCCCTGCGCTGGGGGGATCAGCCGCTCCGGACCACCGACGTGCGGCTGCCCGGCTGGTCAGCCCTGGCTGCTGCCAGCCTTGACGACGGCAACACCCTGCTGTGGCGCCATGGGCCCAGCGGTCAGCTGACCACCTGGAGCCTGGATGGGCTCTGGACTCCCATCTCGGGTATCGCCCCGGTCGCCGGCGACAGCGCTACGGCCCTGGCCCTCGAGAGCCGTTTCGGGATCGATGCCAACGGCGACGGCGCCATCGGTTCCCCCTGGATCGCGATTGCGGGCGCGACAGCCTCAGGGTTGACCCTGCTGCGCCATGGCATCAGCCAGCAGCTGGCGGTGGCGGTTGGGGGCCAGGAGCCGCTGCCGTTGCGCTGGGGCGACAACCCTCTGCTGGCCACCGATCCCCGCCTGCCGGGCTGGACTCTGCTGGCAGCCTCCGCCACGGCGGGCGAGAACCGCCTGCTCTGGCGCCACGATGCCAGCGGTCTGCTGGCCAGCTGGACCTGTGATCAGCGCTGGAGACCCACCGGCGGCACGGCCCCTGTGGCCTTGGGGTCACCGGCCGCTGCTGATCTCGAGGAGGCGTTCGGCATGGATGCCAACGGCGACGGCGCCATCGGCGCCCCAGTGTCGCCGATCGAGGCTCTGCGGGCCCGCATCGTCGCTGCGTTCCCCGGGGCCAATGCCCGCGACCCGTTCACGCTCGTGGAAAGTGGCGGCCCCGGCCCTGACCGGTTGCAGGCGTCCCCCCTGGGCAACCGGTTGCTCTCGGTGGTGGATCTGGTCACCGGCCTTCCCGGTGATGGCGGCTGCATCGATGTGCTCGAGGCCGCTGCCTTCAGCGGGGCCAGCACCCTGCTGCTCACCAGCCCTGCGGCCGTGCCCCCCGCCGGCGATGGCGACAGCGGTTACACGCTGGTGCGCGGGTATCGCCCCGCCAGCGATGATCTGGTGGTGTCAGGCCGGCTGCCTCTGGTCGCGGCCCAGCGCACGGTGGTCGGTCCTGAGGGCGCTGCGGTGACCGGCCTGGGTCTGCACCTCGACAGCAACAACAACGGTCTCTACGACAACGGCGACGACCTCATCGCCCTGCTGGAGGGAATCGCCACGGCGCCGTCGCGGTTGCTGACGATCTGAGCTCAGGCTGACCCCACCCCGTCCGGATCGGCTCCGGTCGCCCCGTTGTCGGGGGGGTCGGAGATCAGGTGCAGATCGATGCTGTGGCCCCGCAGCTGATGCTGCAGCCGTTCCGAGAGGGGCCGGCGGAGGAGGGCCCTGAGGCGCGAGCGGCGGGTCTGGCCGAGAACGATCTGGGTGATGCGCCGCTCCAGGGCCACCCGGGCGATGGTGGCCAGCACCTCGCTGCTCTCTTCCCGCAGGAACGTGCCCCCCACGTCGGCGCACAGCTGCTGGCAGCGTTCCTGCAGCAGGGCTTCGCCACGGCTGAGGAACCGGCCCGGATCCTGCACCGTGAGCACGAGCAGAGGCGCATCCATCGTGGCCGCCAGCCGGGCGGCTCGACGCAGCAGCCGCAGGCTGGTGCCGGCATGGCCCAGGCAGACCATCACCCGCTCGCGCAGGGGCGTGACGGTGTCGCGTACGTCGTTCTCGACCCGGTCGGCCACCTCCCGCAACGACAGTTCCCGCAGGGCCACCAGGTGCCGGCGCTGGAAGAAATGGGCCAGGGCCTGGGCCACCTTTTCGGGGGCGTAGACCTTGCCCTCCCGCAGCCGCTCCTGCAGGGTTTCGGGGGTGACATCCACCAGCACCACCTCATCGGCCTGTTCGAGCACGCGGTTGGGAATCCGTTCCCGCACCACCACCCCGGTCAGTTCGGCCACCAGGTCGTTGAGGCTTTCGAGGTGCTGAATGTTGAGGGTCGAATACACATCGAGGCCCGACAGCAGCAGCATCTCCACGTCTTGCCAGCGTTTCTCCCGTTCGCTGCCCGGCACGTTGGTGTGCGCGAGCTCGTCGATCAGCACCAGCTGCGGATGGCGGGCCAGGATCGCCGCCACGTCCATCTCCTCCAGGGCAACCCCCTGGTACGCCACCCGTCTGCGGGGGACCTGCTCGAACCCGTCCGCCTCCCGTTCGGTGTCGGGTCGGCCATGGCTTTCCAGCAGCCCGATCACGACGTCGGTGCCTTCCCTCAGCACCTCGCGGGCCTCCTGAAGCATGCGACAGGTCTTGCCCACCCCCGGTGCCATGCCGATGAACACCTTGTGCCGTCCGCGGCGGGCGGTGGAACGGATCACGGTCTCTGCGGCGCACCGTCGCTCAGATCATCGAGGGCCAGGTTGAAACCCAGCACGTTGACCAGGGGCTCGATCGCCCGCAGGCGCCCCGGGCCGTCGATGTGTTGCCGCAGCAGCCGTTCCAGCCGTTCGGGGGGCAGTTGCCGTGTCGCCGCCAGCCGCGGCAGCTGCTGCCGCGCCGCCGCCAGGCTGATGTGGGGATCGACGCCCGAGCCTGAGACGAACAACAGATCGGGCGCCGGCTTGGTGATGCCGACCCGCCGCCAGGTGTCGGCGGCCCCGGCGATCCGGATGGCCAGCTTCGGGTTGGCCGGGCCCAGGTTGGGGTTGCCGGCAGGACGCCCCTGCAGGTAGCGATCCCCTGCGAAGGGCTGGCCCAGCAACCGCGACCCCACCACGACGCCGTTGCGGCGCACAAGGCTGCCGGTGGCACTGTCGGGGGCCACCACCCGGGCCAGGCCCAGCAGGGGCAGGGTGATCACCACGACGGTGAGCAGCCACAGGGCCAGGGTGAGCCGCAGGCCCCGCAGCACCAGGGTGGTGAACGACATCAGAACCTCTCCGGTTGGGCGATCACGGCGAACAGGTAGCCCGCCAGGGCGATGGTGCCCGTGAGCAGCAGGGCCATGGCGATCGATTGGGCACTGGGGTGATCACCGCCGAGGGCATGCACCAGGCCGAGGATGGTGACCACCGCCAGGAGGGGCAGCCAGAAGCGCAGCAGGGGGGGGAGACGCATGGGCATGGCGAACCTCAGACCAGGTGCAGGGTGTTGACGACCACGTCGATGAGCTTGATGCCCACAAAGGGGGCTACGAGGCCACCGACGCCATAGATGAGCAGGTTGCGCTGCAGCAGCTGTTCCGCCGACAGCGGCCGGAACTGCACCCCGCGCAGCGCCAGGGGCACCAGCGCCGGGATGATCAGCGCGTTGAACACCATCGCCGACAGCACCGCCGACCGGGGCGAGGCCAGCTGCATCACGTTCAGCGGGCCGAGGCCCGCCTCGACGAACAGGGCGGGCAGGATCGCGAAGTACTTGGCGACATCGTTGGCGATCGAGAAGGTCGTGAGGGCACCGCGGGTGATGAGCAGCTGCTTGCCGATGGTGACGATGTCGATGAGTTTGGTGGGATCGCTGTCGAGGTCGACCATGTTGGCGGCCTCCTTGGCGGCCTGGGTGCCCGAATTCATGGCCACCCCCACGTTGGCCTGGGCCAGGGCCGGCGCATCGTTGGAGCCGTCCCCCGTCATGGCCACCAGCTTGCCGAGGGCCTGTTCGCGCTGAATCACGCTGATCTTGTCTTCGGGTGTGGCCTCGGCGATGAAGTCATCAACCCCGGCCTCGCGGGCGATCACGCCGGCGGTGATGGGGTTGTCGCCGGTCAGCATCACCGTGCGAATGCCCATGCGGCGCAGCTGCTCGAACCGTTCACGGATCCCCGGCTTGATGATGTCCTTCAGGTGGATGACACCCAGCACCGCGTTCCCCTGGCAGACGGCCAGTGGCGTTCCGCCGAGGCTCGACACCTGCTCGAAGGTGTCGTCGAGGGCCCCGGGCACCTGACCACCGCGGGAGCGCACGAAGCCCTTGATCGCCTCCACGGCACCCTTGCGGTACTCGACCCCCTCGGGGGTGTCACTGCCGCTCATCCGCGTCCGCGCCGAGAAGTCGATGCCGCGGGCGGTGGATGGATCGAAGGCCAGCGTCGCCCCGAGCCGTTCGGCCAGCCGCACGATCGAACGGCCCTCCGGGGTCTGGTCGAAGCAGCTGGCGGCCAGGGCCACCATCGCCAGATCCATCACGCTGTGGTCCCCCACCGGCAGGAACTCCTCGGCGAGGCGGTTGCCGAGGGTGATGGTGCCCGTCTTGTCGAGCACCAGCACGTTGACGTCGCCGCAGGCCTCCACCGCCCTCCCCGAGGTGGCGATCACATTGAACTGGGCCACCCGGTCCATGCCGGCGATGCCGATGGCACTCAGCAACCCACCGATCGTGGTGGGGATGAGGGCAACGAGCAGGGCGATCAGGGTCACGACCGACGGCGCCTGCCCCAGGAAGCCGGCGACGGGCCGCAGGGTGGCGACCGCGATCAGAAACACCTGGGTCAGCACCGCCAGCAGCACCGTCAGGGCGATCTCGTTGGGGGTTTTCGTGCGTTCGGCGCCTTCGACGAGGGCGATCATCCGGTCGATGAAGCCCTTCCCCGGATCGGCGGTGATGCGCAGGGTGAGCTGGTCCGAGAGGATGCGCGTGCCACCGGTCACCGACCCGGCCACATCCGAGCCCGCCTCTTTGAGCACCGGTGCCGATTCGCCCGTGATGGCCGATTCATCCACCGAGGCCACCCCGTCGATCACCTCGCCATCGGCAGGGATCACATCGCCGGCCTCCACCTGCACCCGGTCGCCGCGGCGCAGGGCCGACGAATCGACCCGTTCGATGCTGCCGTCGTCGGCCAGGCGCCGGGCTTCTGTGCGGGCCTGGGTGCGGCGCAGGGCATCGGCCTGGGCCTTGCCCCGCCCCTCGGCCAGGGCCTCGGCCACGTTCGCGAACAGCAGGGTGGCCAGCAGGGTGAGGCTGATGAGGCCGTTGAAGCCGCGGCTCTGGCCGGCGTCGGGGCCGTCGAACAGGTCGGGGCTGAGGGTCAGCAGCAGGCAGAGGGCGGTGCCGCACCAGGTGACGAACATCACCGGGTTGGTCACCGTCAGCCGCGGATCGAGCTTGCGCACGGCATCGATCAGGGCCCGGCGCCACAGCCCCTGATGGCGGGGGCGTTCGACGTGGCGTCGCTCGTGCCGCGGCCCCCTGGGCATGCGCAGAAACGGGACCCTTGGAAAAGAGGTCATCGGGATGCTTCAGGAGACGGTCGCCAGGCCCTCGGCGATGGGCCCGAGGGCCAGCACCGGAAAGAAGGTGAGGGCCCCGAGGATCAGCAGCACCATGGCTGTGACCAGCGTGAACAGGGTGGTGTCGGTGCGCAGGGTGCCGGGGCCCGGGGCCAGGGCCGGCTTTCGGCGCATGCCGTCGGCCAGGGCCAGCAGGGCTGCGATCGGCAGGTAGCGCCCCCCCAGCAGGCTGACGGTGGTGCTCAGGTTCCACCAGGGGGACCCGTTGCCGAGACCCGCCAGGCCGCTGCCGTTGTTGGCGGCCGCCGAGGCGTACTCGTAGACCACCTCGCTGATGCCATGGGGGCCCGGGTTGCCGGTGGCCGCCAGGGCGGTGCCGCCGGCCAGGGTGAGGGCCGCCGGGATCAGCACGAACAGCGGATGGATCAGCAGCACCAGGCTGGCCCACACCACCTGGGGCTTCTCGACCTTGCGGCCCAGCAGTTCGGGGGTGCGGCCCACCATCAGGCCCGTGAGAAACACCGCCAGCAGCACGAACACCAGCAGGTAGGCCACACCGGTGCCCTGGCCACCGACCACCACCTGCAGGAACAGGTTGAACAGCGCCACGACCAGCGTCGCCGGCATCGCGGCGTCCAGGGAGCCGTTGACGGCACCGGTCATCGTGCCGGTGGTGACGGCGGCCCACAGGCCGGTGAGCGGGGCACCGAAGCGCAGCTCCTTGCCCTCCAGATTCGGTCCATCGAGCCAGGTGCTCAGGGCGGGATTGCCAGCGCCTTCGGCGACCATCGCCACGGCGCCCCCCAGCAGCAACAGGGCCAGCACCAGCACCAGCAGCAGATTGCTCTGGCGGCGGTTGCCGAGACAGCGGCCGAAGGCGTCGATGGTGGCCACGGGGATCGCCAGCATCGCCCAGGTGCTGATCAGGTTGCTGAGCAGCGTCGGGTTTTCGTAGGGGTGGGCCCCATTGGCCGCCACGAAGCCACCGCCGTTCTCCCCCAGCTGCTTGATCGCCTCGAACAGGGCGATGGGGCCCACGGGCAGGGTCTGGCGGGCCCCCTCCAGGGTGGTGATCACCTGCGGCGGGGCCAGGGTCATCGGCACACCGCAGAGCAGCAGGGCCAGGGCCACCAGCAGCGCACCCGGAATCAGCAGCCGCGTCAGCGACCGCACCAGATCGCGGTGCAGATTGCCCAGGGGCCGCCCGCAGAAGCCGCGGATCACCGCGAAACCCACGGCGAGACCCGTTGCCGCCGAGACGAACATCAGGAACTGGATCACCCCCAGCTGGGCGAGGTTGCCCAGGCTGGTCTCGGGCACCAGGTGCTGCTGGTCGGTGTTGGTCAGAAACGAGACCGTGGTGTGCAGGGCCAGGTCAGGCCGCAGGCCTGCAAAGCCGAGGGGGTTGAGCCAGGGGGGCTGCAGCAGCAGCAGCACCAGCGCCACGAGGCCGAACAGGCCGTTGCTCACGAGCAACGGCAGCAGGTAGCCCATGGCCGAGTCGGCCGGGCGGCCCGCATCACCGACCCAGCGCATCAGAGCCGCTTCGAGCGGACCGACCCAGCGGTCCCAGGCCGGCTGCGGCCGGTCGCTGATCAGGGCATCCAGGTGCCGACCGAGGGGGGGCGCCGTGAGCACGGCCAGCACCAGGGGGACAGCGGCCACGGGCCAGGGGGACATCCGCCGGTTGCATGCGACCCCCAACGATGGGTCTGATCGGCGCAGGCGGCAACATCGGCGGCGCTGCCGATCTGCTGCCCAGGCCCGTGGAGTGGGTCACCCCACCAGCACGGCGTAGGCGATGATCACGCCATTCGTGACCAGATAAGTGCTGCCGAAGATCGGCAGGTAATAGTGCCGGTCGAGATGTCGGGCACGGTCGGCCTGGTCTCGCTCGCAACGCAGATAGCTGACGATGGCAAGCACTGTCGAGATCAGGATGTAAAGGATCGCAATGATATGGATCTGGTCTGTCAGGGTGACATCTTCCGAAATGCCAAGCGTTGACTCGGCCTGTTGCATATTGACAATGGCAGCGAACAAGCAGCCCACACACAGTCCCGTGCGACCGCTTACCAGATCTGGTTCGCGGGGATCCATGAAAAAGGCCATCGCCGAGATTACAACAGCGGCATAAACACCAGCGCTCATCTTCAGAAAACTGGTGATGCGTGCACGGCGCAGCTCAATCGAAGCGGTGATCGTGCTGACCCCTTCGCCGTGAACGCTGGTCATCGATGGATTTCCAAAACTGCTTCCCTGCTCGAGGCTCTCCTCGTTAAGCATGAAGTTGGAGGCGATCCAGTCCCCCGAGCTGATCCTTGCGTTGTAGCCAGAGCTTTGATAGTCAGGGGTCACCACAAAGCCAGCTCGACTGACGCCACGGGGAACAATTTCAAAACGGAGATGATGACGATCAAAGGGGAAGTTCTGGGCTGACCACGGGTAATAGAATGTCCCGGTGATGCCGACCTCAGACCAGTACAACTTCGACTTGCCTGGGAATGAGCGCGAGTGGTTGGTTTCTAAATGGGTCTTCACTTCGCCGATGTTGATCTCGTTGGCATTGCGTATCTCAAGATCAGCCAATGGTGTGAGCCCGTCCGAAGGGCACACGCTCCAGACCCTCAGAGAGGCGAACAGAGACTTCTCGGCGAATCTGAAATCGCGCAGATCTTCGATGAAGACGCCCATGCGGCAGGTGGCCACTCCCCCGCTGGCGTCGCCGGCTCCCCGGGCCGGCCTGAGGGTGCCACCCAGCAGCAAGGCCAGCAGCAGCCCCAGCAGCCCCAGAAGCATCCACCGCCGTTGGCTCATGGGTTCTGACGGCTGATCCGTTCCAGGCGTCGCCGCATCTGCTCGGCTGCCTCGTGGCGCCCCAGCGCGCTGGACAGTTCAGCGCGAAGGATCAGGGCCTCCCGATGGCGGGGATCGAGGTAGAGGCAGCGGCGCAACGCCACCAGGGCCTCCTCCAGCTGGCCCAGCTGTTTCAGTTGACGGGCAGCCATCAGGTGGGTGTCGGGCTCCAGGGGTGGCGCCAGTCTGGGCACGGAGCGACGGGGCTGCCGCGGCGTGCTGATGGTGGCGGGAGCAGGCTCTGGAGGGCCATTGCGACGGATGAAGCCTGCCCGGTGTCCGCCGTCAAGACGGCGATAGATCGCCGATGGCACCAGGGCCGACTCAGCAGCTGCCACCAGCAGCAACCCATCCGGGGCGAGTCGACCGGCGATCACCCTCAGCAGATCCTGTCGTGCCTCGTCGTTCATGTAAAGCATCACATTGCGGCACAGGACCGCCTGCCAGCCCCCCGGCAGCTCCTGCAGCCGCTGCTGCAGCGAGCCGTGATGGAAGCGCACCATGCCCCGGAACTCGGGCCGCAGCCGCCAGCGCTGCCCGTCGGGATCGAAGAACCGCTGCAGCCGCCGGAGCTCCATTCCCCGCAGGGCATGGCTGCCGTAGGAGCCCTCAGCCGCCCGGGCCAGCGCCACTGCACTGATGTCGATGGCCTCAACCTCCAGCTGTTGCGGCGACAGCCCGGCCTCCAGCAGGGCCATCACCAGCGAATAGGGTTCTTCGCCACCGGCGCAGCCGCAGCTGAGCAGCCGCAGCGGTCGCTGAGACTGCCGGCGGGCCATGTCCACCAGCTGGGAGAACGAACGCGGCTCCCGCAGGAACCAGCTCTCGCCCACCACCAGCGCTTCGATGAGCATCTGCTGTTCGGCGGGATCCTGCATCAGCAGGCGTTGATAGTCAGCCGACGTCAGACCGTCGGTGTCCGCCAGTCGCTTCCTGACGGCTCGCTCCAGGCTCTGGCGGCCCAGCAAATCGGCCTCCAGACCGGTGGTGCTCTGCAGCCAGCTGCGCAAGGGATCCAGCTCAGCCGCGGTCATCCGTCTCCGGCTCCTCTGACGTTTGGGCCAGGCCCACCTGGGCCAGGGTATCGGCATGCAGCAGCTGGATCAGCCCCCGCTCATCCAGGGCCACACCGCCCAGGAACGGTGCCAGCTGCGCCGCCCCATCGGCGGGCTGGAAGCTGTTGAGAGATTTGAGCACCGTGTCGGTGACGCGTTCGGCGAGCAGACCAACCAGGCCGTCTCGCTCGCCGCTGCCACCAGACCTATGACGCACCATGATGATCCGGCTGCTGAGATGTTCGGCGCAGGGGTGGCCGGCGATCAGCTGCGACACATCCACAACCGGAACCACGCGACCGCGGAAGTTGAACACCCCGGGCCGGTGGGGGGGAGACCCGCTCACAGGGCGAAGCAGGACCCGTGGGATCACCTCCACCACGTTGGCGGTCTCAAGGGCGAAGAGTTGATCCCCAACCCCAAGCAGCAGCAACAGGCAGGCGCCGTCTCCACCGGTGCCCATGCCCCCGCTCTGGGTGGGCTGCGGCAGTGAAGGCGAAGGCTGCGGAGGGGGCGGGAGCTGTTGCATCAGAGCCGGGGTGGATCAGGGCCGTGTCCCGATCAAGGTGTCGAGCGACTCCAGACGTAGCCTTAGACCCCTGAAACGCTCAGGACGGTCGCATACGTAACAAAACTCGGACATCACGTTGGGGTTTGGCCTGGCAGGGGGCTTGTAAAGCCTTAATTTTTCTGTAGCATGAGAATAATGCCGCACGTGATAAAAATCCACAACCCTATCGAGCGTCTTTATATAAATCAGTTTCCATTCTGCGCCCACCCACAGATCAGTTTGGGCCTATTCCAGTGCACTGATTTCGGTCCAGTGACCACCCCCGCCCCCCCCAGCACCCCCTCGCCCGCAGTCCACACTCATGGCCCAGCACCAGTCGATGGAGGCTCGCCTCCGCTATGCCTTCCTGGCCATGGGGGGGTTGGCGCTGCTGATCGCCGTCCTCGCGATGGCGACCGCCCGCAGCCTCGGCGGACGGATCGAGGAGCTTGCAGACAATCGACTGCCGAGTGTTGATGGACTCTGGAAAATCAATGAAGGCCAGACCCAGATCCAGTCGGCCCAGCGGCTGCTGATCGAGCCGGAAGAGCCTCCTGCTGCCCGTCAGGTGGAACTCCAGCGGATTGATGCCGCCTGGAAGCAGATCGAAGAGGGACGGCATCAATACGAAGCCACCGATTCTGATGCTGAGGAAAAAGCCCTCTACAGCCGCGTGCGTGAACGCTGGCAGGTGTGGCAAGACAGCCATCGTGAGCTGATGCGCCAGATCAACGCGGTCATGGGCACCAATGGTGGAGCCGTCACTCCCCAGGCTGCTGCACGACTGCGCGCCGAACTCAAGCAACAGAATCAGACTTATCAGGACGCCACCGACGCCCTTCTTCAGGTCATCCGCTACAACCAACAGGCGGGTGAGAAGGCCAAGCAAGACGCGACCGCCAGCATCAACCAGGCCCAGTTCTGGTCACTGGTGATGATCGTTCTGGCTCCGGCGATCGGCATCACGGCGGCCGGTTACTTCACCCGCACGATCGCCCGGCCCCTGGGTGCCCGCATCGCCACAGTCGTCGAGGTGGCCGAGGCCATCGCCGAGGGGGATCTGCGCGAGAACCTGCCGCCAACCGAAGAGGCCGACGAACTGGGCAAGCTGCAGAACGCCTTCCACAGCATGGGCGACAACCTCACCCGGTTGGTGCGCGAGATCCAGCGGTCGGGCGTGCAGATCAACACCGCCGCCACCCAGATCGCCGCCGCTGGACGCCAGCTCGAGGCCACGGTCTCCGAACAGGTCGCCAGCACCAATGAGGTGAGTGCCACCAGTCAGCAGATCGCCGCCACTTCGCGCGTGCTGGTGCAGACCATGGGCGAGGTGGACCGCCAGGCAGGCGAAACCGCCACGGCTGCGTCCCGCAGTCAGGACGACCTCAACCGGATGGAGGCGATGATGCGGGGCCTTTCAGCATCGACTGCCGAGATTTCGGCCAAACTCGACACGATGAATGATCGGGCCAGCAGCATCGGCAGCGTCGTCTCCACGATCACCAAGGTGGCTGATCAGACCAACCTTCTCTCGCTCAATGCCGCGATCGAAGCCGAAAAGGCCGGTGAGTATGGCGCCGGCTTCGCGGTGGTGGCCCGCGAGATCCGCCGACTCGCCGACCAGACCGCCGTGGCCACCCTCGAGATCGAACAGATGGTGCGCGACATGCAGGCGGCGGTAACCAGCGGCGTGCTCGAAATGAACCGCTTCAGTGCAGCGGTCGCCAGCTCTGTGGAAGATGTCGTGCGGGTGAGTGATCAAGTGGAGGCGGTGATCACCCAGGTGCAGGGTCTGGGGCCGAAGTTCCAGCAGGTCGGTGAGGCTGTGCAGCAGCAGTCGGAAGGTGCCCAGCAGATCAGCGAGGCGATGCTGCAGCTCAGCGAGTCGGCGCAGCAGACCTCCGAGGCGATCGCTGACACCAACACGAGCCTGGTGCAGCTCGAGGATTCGGCCCTTGTGCTGCGGCGCGAGCTGGGCCAGTTCCAGGTCACCGGCTGAGGGGCCTGATGGACGACTGCTGGAACCACATCGGAGTCAGTGGCGACGGTAGCTGCCCTGAACTGCCCACTGTTGTTCATTGCCGCAATTGCAGCGTCTATTCCCGGGCTGGTCGCAGCCTGCTCGAGCGGCAGCCCCCTGCCGACTACCTGTCCAGCTGGACAGCGGTACTGGCCGACGGCGGCGGCAACGACCGCTCGGGCGTTGCTGAGGGCGACGAGCGGGTGGTCGGTGGTGAGCAGGCCCTGGCGCTGATGGTGTTTCGGGTGGACCAGGAGCTGCTGGCGCTGCCCCTGAAGCTGCTCCAGGAGGTCACCCCACCGTTTGGCATTCACAGCGTGCCGGGCCGCAGCAACGGCTGCTTTCTCGGCCTGGTCAACATCCGCGGCGAGATTCTGCTGGCGGCCTGTCTTCGCCGCTTGCTGGGTCTGCCGGAGCGCGACCCCACAAGCCCGATGGGTGACGGCAACGCCCGCATGGCGGTGACCGCTCCGGGCGACGAGCAATGGGTGATCGCGATCGATGAGGTGCTCGGCATCCATCTCTGCAGGGCGGAGGAACTGCAACCGCCGCCGGTGGTGCTTAACCCCGCCCAGGCCCTCACCGATGGCCTGTTCCGCTGGAAGGGGCGTCAGGTGGCCCTGATCGACGGTCCGCGGTTGCTGAGCACCCTGCGCATCCAGCTGGAAGCATCATGAGCGGCCCCGATGAGCAGAACAGCAACCTTGCCCTGTTCGTGGAGGAGCTGGGGGACCAGCTCAGCCTGCTGAATGGTGCCCTGCTAGACTTGGAGGCTGATTCGGCCAGCTCCGGCAGCCGCGACAGCCTGATGCGGGCGGCCCACACCGTGAAAGGGGCGGCGCGGATGGTGGGGTTGACGATTCTGGAACGGCTGGCCCATGCCATCGAAGATCTGGTGCTGGCGGCCCTGGCGACGGCCGCCGATGGGGCGGCCCTCCCTGGCGAGGCCGTGGCGCTGCTGTTTCGAGCCTTCGATCAGCTGGAGCAGTTCCACAGCGGCCCTTGCGAGACCTTTCCCGAGCGGTTGCAGGGTGAGGCCGAGGCCTTGGCAGCTCTCGAGGGCGAACTGCAGGCGCTCACCCTGGGCCTGCAGAACCCGTCGCCTCGCGCCGGCGGCTTGCCGGGATCCATCGCAGGACCGCCATCCTCCGGAGCTGCCCCGGGAGCCTCCGCCGGCGTGCCTCCAGCCGAGCGCACCGTGAAGCTTGACGCCCTGCAGCTCAACCGCATCGCCGCCCTGGCGGGGGAGTCGATGGTGGCGGCCCGCTGGCTGCAACCGTTCGCCGATGGCCTGCAGCAGCTGCGCAGCCGCCAGCGGGAGGTCACCGAACTGATCAGCGCCAACGACCCCCCTCTGGATCTGATCCGCGAAAAGGAGCGCCAGTGCCAGCTGCTGCTGCAACAACAGATCGAAGAACTGGAGGCCTTCACCCGTCGCTCGAACACGATTGCCCACCGCCTCTACGGCGAGGTGCTCAATGCCAACATGCGGCCCTTTCACGAGGGCCTCAGCGCCCTGCCCCGTCTGGTGCGCGACCTGGCAGCCAGTCTCGGCAAGCGGGTGCGCCTCGAGATCGTGGGTCGCAACACCCTTGTCGACCGCGACATCCTGCGCCGCCTGGAGGCGCCGGTGACCCATGCCGTGCGCAACGCCATCGACCACGGCCTGGAGACCCCCGAAGAGCGCCGCAGGGCTGGCAAACCCGAGCAGGGGACGCTGCGGATCGAGGCGCTGCACCGCGGCGGCATGCTGAGTATCACCATCCGGGACGATGGAGCCGGTGTGAACCTCGAGGCTGTGCGCCAGAGGGCCCAGGA
This sequence comes from uncultured cyanobacterium, assembly GCA_903871775.1. Taxonomy (GTDB): domain Bacteria; phylum Cyanobacteriota; class Cyanobacteriia; order PCC-6307; family Cyanobiaceae; genus CAIQIA01. The sequence goes on along the minus strand of CAIQIA010000004.1, from coordinate 8,614 downwards.
ACGGGGACTGCTGACCGCCGTCGGCGATGGCGCTGAACGGGACCCCAGCGAGAACGATCTGATGGCGCTGCTGCTGCGGCCGGGCTTCTCCACCGCCGTGCAGGTGAGCGAACTCTCAGGTCGCGGCGTTGGCCTCGATGTTGTGGACACCATGGCCCGCGAGGTGGGCGGCTCCCTGCGGCTTCAGTCGGTGGCCGGCACGGGGCTGAGCCTGCACCTGCAGCTGCCGCTCACCCTCTCGGTGGTGCGCACGCTGCTGGTGCAGATCGGCGGCGAACCCTACGCCCTGCCCCTGGCACGGCTGGATCAGATTGTGGCGGCGCCGTTGACGGCCATTGATCGCCACGAAGGTCGCTCCACCCTGCTGCTCGATGGCCGTGCCATCGGTCTGATCCAGGCGCAGCCGCTGCTCGGGCGGCCCTGTCCGGCCACCTTGAGCGACCCGTTGCCGGTGATGGTTCTCAGTGACCAGGGCAAGGCTTACGGCCTGGTGGTTGAGCGTTTTCTCGGCGAACAGGATCTGGTGGTGCGCCCCCTCGATCCACGATTGGGCACGGTCCCCTGCATTGCCTCGGCGGCGTTGATGGGGGACGGTGCGCCGATTCTGGTGCTCGATGCCGGCGTGCTGCTGCAGGTGGTGCAGGAGCGGCTCGAGATCGGTGATGTGGCGCCTCTGCCTCCCGTGTCTGCGCCAGCGACCACCGAGCCCGCGATGGTGGCTTCCGAACCGCAGCGGGTGCTGGTGGTTGACGACAGCCGCATGGTGCGCGAATCGGTGGGTCGCACCCTGGAGGGGCAGGGCTACGGGGTCGAGAAGGCCGCCGATGGCGAAGAGGCCCTGGCCCTGCTGCAGCGACGGCGGGTGAGCCTGGTGCTCAGCGATGTCGAGATGCCGAAGCTGGATGGCTTTGCGCTGGTGCGACGGTTGCGGGAACTGCCTGAACCTCTTGGATCGCTGCCGGTGCTCATTCTCTCGAGCCGCGATAGCGAGGCTGATCGGCTGGAAGGTCTGCGGGCCGGTGCTGATGGGTACCTTGGCAAGACCGGCTTTGACGGGCGGGTGCTGCTGGAGGCCGTTCATGATCTGATTGGTCCAGCTTGCGTGTGAGCGATGCGCATCGCCCTGGTCAATGACACGACCCTGGCGCTGCATGCGTTGCGAAGGGTGCTGGCGTTGGAACCGCGGCATGAGATCGCCTGGGAGGCCCGTGATGGCGCCGAAGCGGTGCAGATGGCGCGGCGGGACCAGCCAGACCTGATCCTGATGGACCTGTTGATGCCGGGAGTCGGCGGCGTTGAGGCGACCCGGCGGATCATGGCCGCCAGCCCCTGTCCGATCCTGCTGGTGACCAGCAGCGTCGAATCACGCAACGGGCTCATCTACGAGGCCCTCGGTCATGGAGCTCTCGATGCGGTGCAGACACCGTCGTTGCTGGAACCAGCCGCGATTGCAGGGCAACCCCTGTTGCGTCGGATCAGGCAGATCGAACGTCTGAACACGCCGGAGAAGCAGCCGAGAACCCTGCCGCCGTTGATTGCGATCGGCTCGTCGACCGGAGGTCCCGCGGCCCTGGTCAGCTGCCTGGCTCCCCTCCCCCTTGACCTGGCCGCCGCGGTGCTGGTGGCCCAGCACATCGATGCCCAATTCGCTCCAGGCCTGGTCCAATGGCTCAACAGCCAGATCCCTCTGCCGGTGGAGGCGGTGCAGGAGGGTGACCCTGTGCGCCGGGGCGTCGTTCAGCTTGCCTGCAGCAACAACCATTTGGTGCTTAAGGCCGATGGCCGCCTGGGTTACGTCGTCGAACCCCGCGATGAACCGTACCGGCCGTCGGTCAACCAGCTGTTTTTGAGCTTGCTGCGGCCTGGGGTGACGCCGGGGCAGGCGGTTGTGCTCACGGGGATGGGGCGAGATGGTGCCTCAGGGTTGCTGAAACTGCGGCAGGCCGGGTGGCACACGATGGTCCAGAGCGAGGCCACCTGTGTGGTGTATGGCATGCCCCGGGCAGCGTTTGAGCTGGGGGCGGCAGAGCAGCAACTCGATCCCGCCATGATCGCCCTCAACCTCCGCCGTCAGCAGGGCCGCTGCCGGCCGGGGGCCTGAGGCTCTGCTGGAGGGCATCACTTTTGTGTGGTAGAACCGGCACGCGCGACAGGGTGATATTCGTAGCGCCTTATACATTCCATCGACAGCTCAATGGCGAATCCAGACTCTCTGCCCCCTCGCAGATCAAGGCTTTCCAAGCGTTTGGAATCTGTGCTTGAACTCGTTCTGTGGCGGTTTCGGCTGATCGCGTTCATTCCCGTGGTGATGAGCCTGGCCAGCACGCTGCTGACGTTCTTCATCGGTACCCGTGACATTCTCGACTCCATCCATCTCTACCTCTTCTCGGGCGAGAATCACCACGTTGATCAGTCGTCTTTGGCAGGCGTCGTTTCGGGTGTTGACTTCTATCTGATCGGGATTGCTCTGCTGATCTTCGGCTATGGCATCTACGAGTTGCTGATCTCTGAAATCGATGTGTACCGCGACCAATCCAGTGATCCTGAAAGTGGTGGCTTGCTGGATATCAAAAACCTGGATCAGCTCAAGGAAAAGCTGGTGAAGGTGCTTGTGGTTGCCCTCATCGTCTCGGCTTTCAAGGCGATGATCCAGATTCCCGTCAAGGATTCTGGTGGTCTTGTGGCGTTCTGTTTTTCGGTGTTTCTGCTGGCCGTCAGCGGCTTTCTGATTGCGATCAAACCTGAGAAGCTCTTCTCTAAGTCCAAGTCCAGACCCTGAACGACGCCATGCGCCTCTGGCCCCCCGATGCCCTGCCACCCCTGCCGCCCCTGCGGCTGGCGGTGGTGGGCCATGTCGAGTGGGTGACGTTTCTGGCGGTCGATACCCTGCCGGCGGCAGGCCGCATCGGCCATGCCCAGCGTGTGCTCGAGGAGCCTGCCGGTGGTGGTGCCGTCGTGGCCGTGCAGCTCGCACGCCTGCTCGGGCAACCGGTGCCGTTCTTCACGGCCCTGGGTCGTGATGCGGTCGGCGAACGGGCCGCCCAGCGGCTCGGCGAGCTCGGCCTTGATCTGCAGGTCGCCTGGCGCCAGCAGCCCACCCGCCGCGGCATCAGCTTCGTTGACGGCCATGGGGACCGCTCGATCACCGTCATCGGTGAACGGCTCACGCCGGCTGCCGCCGATCCGCTCCCGTGGGAGCAGCTGGCCGCCTGCGATGGGGTCTTCGTCACGGCGGCCGATGCAGGAGCCCTGCTCCACTGCCGTGCCGCCGCGATGCTGGCGGCCACCCCACGGCTCGGGCTGCCGCTGCTGCAAGGGGCCGCCGTGACCCTTGATGCCCTGATCGGCAGCGGCCTCGATCCCGGTGAAGCCGTTCCCGACGGTGCCCTCGCCCCGGCCCCGGCCCTGCGGATCGCCACCGAGGGGGCCGCCGGTGGCGTCGCCATGCCCGGCGGTCGCTTTGCGGCACCGTTGCTCACGCAGGCGCCCGTGGACAGCTACGGCTGCGGCGACAGCTTTGCGGCCGGGGTGACCGCCGGCCTCGCGGCCGGCTGGAGCGTCGAGCAGGCCATCAGCCTGGGCAGCCACTGCGGCGCTGCTTGCATCAGCCGGTTTGGCCCCTATGGAACGTAGGAGCACTCCACAATGGTCCCAGGAATGCAAGGCACGTCGTGGTGGTACAGGTGCTGAGCGATGCCCAGCGGCGACGCTGGGACAGCAGCGATGACGCGCTTTTCTATGCCCAGCCACGGTTCGTCCAGCATCTGGATGACGCCTTCCGGCAGCGGCTGACCCAGCTCTACCGCGAACGCATCCCGCCCGAGGCCGAGGTGCTGGACCTGATGTCGAGCTGGGTGTCGCATCTCCCCGAAGACGTCACCTACGCCGGCGTCATCGGCCACGGCCTCAATGAAGAGGAACTGGCAGCCAATCCGCGTCTTCAGCGTCACTGGGTGCAGAACCTGAATCGTGAGCAGCGCCTGCCGCTGGACGACGCCAGCATCGATGCGACCCTGATCGTGGCCGGCTGGCAGTATCTGCAGTATCCCGAGGCCGTGGCGGCCGAACTGCTGCGCATCACCCGGCCCAAGGGACAGCTGATCGTGGCCTTTTCGAATCGCATGTTCTTCACCAAGGCTCCGCAGGTGTGGGCCGATGGCAGCGATCGTGACCACCTCGAGATCGTCGCCCGGGTGCTGGTGGCCCAGGGGTGGCCGCCACCGCAGATCGTCGCCGAAGCGACCCGGGCCAGTGGCTGGAAGGGTTTGCTGGGCGGCAACGGCGATCCGTTCTTTGCCGTGATCGCCCGCAGGCCCGGCTGAGTCGCCACGGATGGCACCCCTGGTGGACCCATCACGCCATTGAGAGGTCACCCCATCGGGCCTTCAGCGGGGCGATGAGTTCGTGATGAAGCTGGGCCGCAAGCAGATCAAGCTCATTCCCCTGGGTGCTTCCGAGGAGGAGTGATGTCGCTGCTTTCACATCCCAGCTCCTCTCTGTCATAGCGCCAAGACTTGAGGGGAGGGGCATCGCGGTTCTATGCATCGACGCATAGATCTGCCGTCATGGGGGGTGAGACCTCACGGCGTGTACGTCTTTCCGGCTGTAGAAGGACGCAGACTGCTGCTGGAGAGCGGGGTGCAAGCCCGACTCCCAGATCCCGCCCCTATCCCGCCCCGATGCCCAGCCGCGACGATCTCACCGACGCCCTGATTGCCCTGGTCCCTGAGGACGGCAGCCGAATCAGCAATGGTGAGATCAAGGTGGCGCTGGAGCAGGAGGTGGGAGAGCCGCTCAGCGACGCCCAGGTGGAAGAAGCCAAAACCTTTGTGGTGGCGATGGGTGCGGCGGAAAAAGCCCGCGGGCCTGGCGGTGGTCTGAAAGCTGCCGGTGTGGAACCGCCCGCCCGAGCTGCCGCTGGCCGCACAAGCCGCAATGGCAACGGCTCGAAAAGGCGACAGTCCATCGAAGCTGCAGCGCCGGCCAGCCCTCCCCCCGAACCCGGCGACCCCAGCCGCGGCTTTCTGGGCTGGGTGGCGCCGCCCGAGCGCGATCTGGGCAAGGCCCAGATGGAGAAGAGCCTCTGGGACGCTGCCGATCAGTTCCGTGCCAACTCCGGTCTCAAGGCCCAGGAGTACTCCGGCCCGATCCTCGGGCTGATCTTCCTGCGCTTCGCCGATGCGCGCTTCATGCCCCGCTGGCAACAGCTCAAGGCGGCCGGTGGCAGCGAACGCCGCGGCAGCCGCGAGGAAGACCCGAACGCGTACCAGAGCGAGGGCCTGCTCTATCTACCCCCCGGTTCTCGCTACCAGGAACTGCTCGACCTGCCCGAGGGTGCCGACATCGGCGCCCGGCTGAACGAGGCCATGGCGCTGATCGAGCAGCACAACAGCAAGCTCGCCGGGGTGCTGCCGCGCAGCTACAACCTGTTCACGCCGCAGCTGCTCTCTGAGCTGCTCAAACGCATCTCCGAGATCCCCACCACTCTGGAGTTCGATGCCTTCGGGCGGATCTATGAATACTTCCTGCGCGAGTTCGCCCGCAGCGAGGGGCAGAAGGGCGGCGAATACTTCACGCCCACCTCGCTGGTGGTGTTGATCACCGAGATCGTGGAGCCCTTTGCCGGGCGGCTACTGGATCCTGCCTCAGGTTCGGGCGGCATGTATGTGCAGAGCGCCCGCTTCGTGAAGGCGCACCGCGGCAACCCGGCCGGTGATCTGGCGATCTGCGGCGTGGAGAAGACCGACGAAACCGGCCGCCTGTGCCGCATGAACCTGGCGATCCATGGCCTGGAGGGCCGCATCGTCCACGGCGGCGACAGCAACAGCTACTACCTCGATCCCCACGATGCGGTGGGTGCCTTCGACTATGTGATGGCCAATCCGCCGTTCAATGTGAACGCGGTCGACATGGCCCGGCTGAGCGGATCGGTGGGCCCCGGCCGGCGCTTCCCGTTCGGTACGCCGAGCGTGGACAACGCCAACTACCTCTGGATCCAGCTCTTCTACTCCTCGCTGAACGAGAAGGGCCGATCCGGCTTCGTGATGGCCAACTCCGCCTCCGATGCCCGCGGCTCAGAACAGGCGATCCGCCAGAAGCTGATCGAAGCGAAGGCGGTGGATGTGATGGTGGCCGTGGGGCCGAACATGTTCTACACGGTGACCCTGCCCTGCACGTTGTGGTTCTTCGATCGCGGCAAGAAGGGCACCGGGCGAGAGAACACGGTGCTGTTCGTGGATGCCCGGCACCTGTACCGCCAGATCGACCGGGCCCATCGCGACTGGAGCGAAGCCCAGATCGGCTTTCTGGCCAACATCGTGCGCCTTTTTCGCGGTGAGGCGGTGGATGTGACCCTGGGAGGTGAGGAGGCGCAGCGCTGGATCGAGACTTACTTCAGCAGCGAAGAGGGAGCCGAGCCGCAGTACCGCGACATCGCCGGGCTGTGCAAAGCGGCCACGCTCGAAGTGATCGAAGCCCAGGGCTGGAGCCTCAACCCTGGCCGTTATGTGGGCGTGGCGGCGGGGGAAGACCTCAGCGATGAAGACTTCAAGGAGCAGCTGGAGAAGCTGCAGGAGGAGCTGGAGGGGCTGAACGCCCAGGCGCGGGAACTGGAGGCCAGGATTGCCCAGAATGTGGCGGGGATCCTGGAGGCGTGAGCGGCTGACCCCATTCTGCGTGACGGAACTATGGTGGGGTCATGATCCGGTCGTTCCGATGCGCCGACACCGAAACACTGGCCCAGGGTTGGGATGTACCGCGCTTCCAGGCGTTCGAGCGGGTGGCGCGCCGCAAGCTGCGGCAGCTGGAGATCGCCCAACGCTTGGAGGATCTGCGGGTGCCGCCTGGCAATCGTCTCGAACTGCTGCGGGGAGATCGGGCCGGGCAGCACAGCATCCGCATCAATGACCAGTTCCGGCTCTGCTTTCGCTGGAGCGACAGCGGCCCGGAAGACGTTGAGATCGTTGACTACCACTGAACCTGCCCTATGGATCGTCTCACTCCCATCACCCCCGGTGAACTGCTCCTGCAGGAGTTCCTCGAACCGTTGGGCATCAGCCAGTATCGCCTGGCCAAGGCCATTGACGTGCCCGCCTCCCGCATCAGCGAGATCATCACCGGACAACGAGCGATCACCGCCGACACCGATCTGCGCCTCTGCCGCGTGCTGGGGCTCAGTCCGGGGTATTGGTTGCGTGCGCAGGCTGCCCACGACACAGAGGTCGCCAGTGCTGAGCTGGCGGAAGAGCTGGAACGGATCCAGCCGTTGGTGCGGCGCTGAGCACCAAACTGCGACCATGACCACCGCTGCCCTCGCTGACTGGACCACCCCCCAGCCCTTCGCCCTGCCGGACCTGGGACCCGGGGTGGAGGGGCCACTGCGCGATCAACTGGAAACAGCCCTGCGCCAGCTCGCGGCCGATCCCTCAGTGCAGGCGCTGGTGCTGTTCGGCTCCCGCGCCACGGGCACCGCCCGCGACGATTCCGATCTCGATCTGCTGGTGGCGTTACTTCCAGCCGCTGCAATCCCTGCCTCTGCCGGTGGATCTGGTGGTGAGTGGCAGCGCCGATGCCGAGCGCCTGGCCGGCTCCCGCTGGCATGTGATCAGCGAAGCGGCCCGCCATGGGCGGGTGTTGGTGGTGCAGCCATGACCCCCCAGGAAGACGCCCGCGTGCTGTTGGCCCTGGTGGATCGCCACCTGCGCGCTCTGCGCTTCAATCTCGATCCGGCCTATCCGGATGAGGAGTGGGGCCTCACGGCCCTGCAGGCGGTGGAGAAGCTGCTCAAGGTGTTGATCGTGCTCCGGGATGAACGGCCGCCGTTCACGCACCTGTTGAACGTGCTCGCCCAGCTGGCCGGGGTGGAGCTGGATCCTCGGTTGATGGCACTGCAGCCCTATGCGGTGGAGGCGCGCTATGAGGAGGGGCCGTTTCCGCTGGCAGCCAGTCGGGAGGCGATTCTGGCGGCGATGGAGCAGCTTCGGCATGAGGCTGTGTTGTTGCTGGGGGAGGGTTGAGATGGTGGCTGTTTTTGAGGTGCAGAACGAGAAGCTGGAGGTGTTGAATGCCAACGCGCGGGAGCTGGAGGCGACGATCGCGGCGAATGTGGCAGGGATTTTGGAGTTGTGAGGATGACTGCTTCCGAATGGAGCCCGGCAAAACTGGATGAACTAGGTCACGTTGGCCGCGGAAGGTCACGTCATCGCCCTCGAAACGCGGCTTTTTTATACGGAGGCCCCTACCCATTTTTCCAGACGGGAGATATTAAGGCCTCAAACTTTTACCTGACCGAACACTCGCAGACATACAGCGAAGCTGGACTTGCCCAAAGCAAGCTTTGGCAGCCGGGCACCCTATGCATCACAATCGCCGCAAATATTGCCGAAAGCGCGATCCTGGCAGTGGAAGGATGCTTCCCCGATAGCGTCGTGGGCTTTGTCGCAGACCCCTCCAAAGCAGACGTCCGTTTCGTCAAGTATTACCTTGAGATCCTTAAGAGCTCGCTGAAAAACCCAGCTACCCCTGCAAAAATGGGGCAACTGCTCGGCTGAGATGCGAGGTCAACAGGAGCGCAGCGGCTCCCTGTTCTCCTACGTGTCGATCGAGGATCGGATCC
>CAIQIA010000003.1 GCA_903871775.1 uncultured cyanobacterium | reverse complement strand
TTACCAAGGGAGTGCTCTACCGCTGAGCTACAAGGGCATGTGGAAGGTGGGCCGGGTTGGATTTGAACCAACGTAGGCAGAGCCAGCGGATTTACAGTCCGCCCCCATTAACCACTCGGGCACCGACCCGAACCACACCCCAGAACCTTATCAGGCCGGGGGGTCCGCCTACGATCGACCCGGTGCCGCCACCCCCTGGCCGATGCGGATCCTGGTGCTCCATGGGCCCAACCTCAACCTCCTCGGCAGCCGCGAGCCGGGGCTGTACGGCAGCGCCACCCTGGCCGAGATCGATCGATCGATTCAGGAGCGGGCCCGGCAGCTGCAGGCCACCGTCACCAGCCTCCAGAGCAACCATGAGGGGGTGCTGGTCGACCGCATCCAGCAGGCCCGCGGCGAGGCCGACGGAATCCTGATCAATGCCGCGGCTTACACCCACACCTCGGTGGCCCTGCGGGATGCCCTGCTGGCGGTCGCCCTCCCCTACGTCGAACTGCACCTCAGCAATGTCCATGCCCGTGAACCCTTCCGGCACCGCTCGCTGCTGGCCGACCGGGCGGTGGGGGTGATCGGCGGCTTCGGTCCCCTGAGCTACGGCCTGGCCCTCGAGGGGCTGGTGGCCCACCTGCGCCAGGGGCGGCCATGACGGCGACCACCGCCATCCGCTGGCTGGCGGCCCCCAGCTCCGAGGCCTGGTTGCAGCAGGCCCTCGACCATCCAGACGACGTGTTGGTCGACCACGCCCACTGCGAACGCAAGGCGGCCGGTGCCGCCCTGCAACTGCTGTTCCGTTACCCCTCCGCCGAAGACCTGGCCCTGGTGCTGGGGCCGCTCATCCGCGAGGAGATGGAGCATTTCGAGCGAGTGGTGGCCCTGCTGCAACGCCGGCGCATTCCCCTGCGGCCCCTGCCGGCCCCCCCCTACGGCGCCCGTCTGGCGGCGGAGGTGCGGCGCCAGGAGCCCCAGCGTCAGCTCGACAGCTTCCTGGTGGCCGGCCTGATCGAAGCCCGCAGCCACGAGCGCCTGGGGCTGCTGGCCCGGCACAGTCGTGATCCCGAGCTGCGGCAGCTGTGGAGCGACCTGCTGGCCAGCGAAGCCCGCCATTTCGGCGTGTACTGGCTGCTCGCCGAGGGGCGCTGGCCCCGGTCGCAGCTGAGCGAGCGGCTCGAACAGCTGGCCGCCGTCGAGGCCGCCGTGCTCGCCGACCTCTGGCCCCAGCCCCGCATCCACAGCTGATCCATGCTTCTGGCCCTCCTGCTGCCCCTCGCCCAGACGCCGCCCCCGCCGTCGGATCCCGCCGCCGGCCTGGTGCTGCCGGCCGCGCGCTACGGCCCCGTGGTCGGTGGGCCCCCCGCCGCCGGCAGCCGTGAGGAGGCCGACGATCTGGCCATCCTGCGCTGGCTGCAGCGCAGCCGCACCCGCGATGCGGTGCGCCGCACCTGGAGCTTCCTGAGCCGCAGCCTCAGCCGTTTCGATGCCGCCGTCGGTGCTGACCTCAACCGCACCGCCCCCACCCTGGTGGCCGGGCTGCCGTCGTTTCTGCGGGTGATCACCACGGTCAAGGACGAGCTCAAGACCAGCAGCGGCCGCCCCCGGCCCTTTCTCGTGCACCCTGACCTCAGGCCCTGCCTGCCCCTCGAAGATTCGCCCCCCTACCCCAGCGGCCATGCCCTCTGGTATGCCGCCGCCAGCCAGCTGCTGGCCGACCTGCTGCCTGAACGCAGCCAGCGCCTGCAGGAGGTGGGGCGCCAGGGGGGCTTCGCCCGGGTCACCTGCGGGGTGCACTACCCCAGCGATGTGGACGCCAGCCAGCGGCTGGCCGCGGCCATGGTGGCCGACGTGATCGCCTCGCCCCAGTGGCGTGCCTTCCGCGAACGCACCCGCGACGAACGCCAGCGGCTGCAGCAGCTGCCGAGCGCCGACCTGCCCGATCTCGACTGAGGGCCGCGCCGGAGACGTCAGTCGGGCAGCAGCGGAAACCGGCTGGCGATCGCATCCCCGGTGAACCGGGCCACCCAGCCGTCGGGGTTGTCGAAGAAGCGGATCGCCGTGAACTGCGGCGTACCGCCCATGTCGAACCAGTGGCGGGTCCCGGCCGGCACGCTGATCCAGTCGCCCGCCTCGCAGAGCACCTGCAGCACCTCAGCGTCGATGTGCAGGCAGAACAGGCCCCGCCCCTCGACGAAGAACCGCACCTCGTCCTCCCCGTGGGTGTGTTCCGCCAGAAACTTCTGCCGCAGTGGCTGCCGATCGGGATGGTCGGGCGTCATGCGGATGGCATCGACGGTGGGGTACCTCCCCCGGGCCTGGACGGTGGCGATTTCGGCGGCATAGGCCGCGAGCACCGCCGCCGGGTTGGTGCCTTCCGCCAGGGCCACCCGGATGGGCCAGCGTTCGAAGCCGATGCCCCGGGTGGCCAGTTCGGCGGCGATCAGGCCGGGATCGTTGCTGGCCAGGCTGGGCAGGGAGTCTTCCCCCCCAGGGGTGGCGGTGGCAGCGAAGATCTGCAGCTGACTCATGGCGGCACCGCAGGCAGCCACCAGCCTAGGAAGGCGCCGCAGTGTCGTCTGGGGCGGTGGCAGGCATGATCGGCTGGGTCTTCTGCCCCGGCGATGGCGTGCCTGTCTCTGCACTGACGCTGGTGGGGGTGGGCCCCGGCGATCCACGGCTGCTCACGGTGGCGGCGGTCGAGGCCATCGCCGCCGCCGATGTGGTGGCCCATCCGGTGGCCGAGGCCGGGGGGGATGGTATCGCCGCCCGCATCGCCGCCCCCTGGATCCGCCCCGACCAGCGGCGGCTGCCCCTTGTGCTGCCGATGGTCGCCGAGGCGGAGCCGCGGCGCCAGGCCTGGCACCGGGCCGCCGACCTGCTGGCCGCCGAGGTGGCCAGCGGTGCCGCGGTGGTGCTGCTGTGCGAAGGCGACGCCTCGCTGTTCGCGTCGGGGTCCTATGTGCTGCTGGCCCTGGCCCAGCGCCATCCCACGGTGGCGCTGGCGGTGATTCCGGGCATCACCTCCGTGGCGGCGGCCGCCGCTGCCGCCGCCCCCGGCCCGTGGCCCCTGGCCCTGCAGCACGAGGGTCTGCTGCTGCGCCCCACCCCCGACACTCCCGCTGCCCTGGAGGCGCTGCTGGCGCAGGCGGCGGCCGATGGCACGGTGCTGGCGCTGCTCAAGCTCGGCCGCCGCTGGCGCTGGGTGCGACCGCTGCTCGAGGCCCGCGGCCTGCTGGCCACCAGCCTCTATGGCGAACAGGTGGGCTGGCCCGGCCAGCGGCTGCTGCCGGCGGCGCAGGTGCCTGCAGCCGCGGCACCTTATTTCTCTCTGCTGCTGGTGCGTCAGGGCTGGCCGGCCGTGCTGCCCTGAGGGCCGTCTTCGGCGTCGGCGGCCGCCCGGGCCAGCAGGTCCAGGGCCGTGGCGGCCTCGGGCGTCTGCAGCAGGGTGGCCCGCAGGGCCGCGGTCCCGGGCAGTCCCGCCAGGGCCCAGCCCAGATGGCGCCGGGCGATCAGCAGGCCGTGGGCCCCGTGCTCCTGCAGCAGCAGCTCCAGGTGCTCGCGGGCCAGCAGCAGCCGCGTGCGGGGGGAGGGATCACCGGGGTCGGGGTGGCCGTCCAGCTGGGCCTGCAGGCGCCCCACGGTCCAGGGGGCCCCCAGCGTCGCCCGGCCCACCATCACCCCGTCGGCGCCGCTGAGGGCCAGGCAGCGGCGGGCGTCGGCGGCGGTGCCGATGTCGCCGTTGGCGATCAGTGGAATCGTCACGGCCCGTTTCACCGCGCCGATGGCGGCCCAGTCGGCTTGGCCCCCGTAGCCCTGGCGGCGGGTGCGGCCATGAAACGTGAGGCGCCGGGCGCCGGCGTTCTGCAGCAGCAGCGCCAGCCGCACCGGATCGGCGCTGCCCTCGCACCACCCCAGGCGGGCCTTGACGCTGACCGGCACGGTGACCGCCGCCGCCACGGCCGCCACGATCCGGGCCGCCAGCTCGGGGTCCCGCAGCAGGGCGCTGCCACCCCCGCGGCGGGCCACCTTCGGCACCGGGCAGCCCATGTTGATGTCGATGGCGGCGGCTCCGAGGTCTTCCGCCCGGCGGGCGGCCTCGGCCATGGCCGAGGGCCGGTGGTCGAACAGCTGCACCCCCACGGGGCCGCCGTCATCCCCGAGGCCCGCCAGCTTGCGGTGGCTGCGATCGTCCTCCAGCCTGGAGGCCGCCACCATGTCGGTGAACAGCAGCGTGTCCCCCGCCCACCGTCGCACCAGCCGCCGGAAGGTCCGGTCGGTCACCCCGGCCAGGGGGGCCTGCAGCACCAGCGGGCCCATCGTCGGCGTGGCTCTGGCCACCATCCTGCCGCTGCCGGCCCTGCTGCCGGCGCCCCTGCGGGCCGAGCCGCGGCTGGTGATCCTCGTGCGCCATGCCGACAAGGACGTGCAGCGGGGCGATCCCAACCTGTCGCCGGCGGGCCTGCGGCGGGCCCTGCGCCTGGGCCGCCTGCTGCCGGCGTGCTTCGGGCCGGTGGACCGCCTCGGCAGCTACGGCTTCAACGCCGGCAACCAGAAGAACGCCCGCAGCTACCAGACCGCCGTGCCCCTGGCCGTGGCGACGGGCCTGCCGATCCGCCTCTTCGGCGGGGGCGAGGACGACAGCCCTGCGGCCCCGCCCGACCTGCGCCAGGACCTGTGGCTGGCGGGGCGCTCGGCGGTGCTGGTGTGGGAGCACCGGCGGTTGCCGGCCCTGGCGGCGATTCTGGGCTGGCCGGCCATGGGGCCGATCGCGGCCGACGATTTCGACGACCTCGTGGTGCTGCGCTACAGCGGCGTGGCGGGGGAACCACCCGCGGTCACCCGCCATCGGCAGAGCAGCCTGCTGCGGCAGCCCTGCTACCAGCGGGCCGTGTCACCCTTGCCCCTGGTCCCCCTGCCCTGAGCGGCCGCCATGGCTGACCCGATCACGGATGCCCTGCTCTGGCAGATCCTGCGGGGGGAGATCGACGACGGCAGCGTGTGCCGTCTGGTCTGGGAGCGGCTCGGCTACCGGCCCGCCGGCGACCCCGCCACGGAGCCCTGGCTGGCGGGACCCGCCACCCCGCCCGACTGGGCCGAGGCCCATCCGCAGGCGCCCGACTTCATCGCCGAGCGGCCGCCCACGGTGCGCCTCACCCGTTCGATCCCGGCGGAGCACAAGCAGCTGCTGAAGGAGGAGCTGGGCTTCCGCGGCTACAGCGTCGCGGAGCTGGTGCCCCGGCTCACCCGCCGGGCCACGGCGGTGAGCTGGCTGCTGGCCTGGCGCCGCCGGGCTGGCCTCAGAGCTGAACCGTCACCGGAGTGCCGGGATTGACCCGCTGGAACAGCCAGCGGGCCTGGCTGGTGGGCATGCGCACACAACCGTGGCTGCGGGGCACACCGAAGGGCTCGCCGGCGGCCTCCTGCCAGGGGGCGCCGTGCAGGCAGATCATGCCGCCGGGCATGCAGAGGGCCCAGGGCACCCCCGGAGCCACGTAACCCCTGCCGCGCATGGTGACGCTGGCGTGCTTCGACTCGACCAGGCTTTCAAAGGTGGGCGTCGGGTTCGCGGCCTTGCCGGAGCTGACGAGGATGGTGCGCACCACCTGGTCGCCGTTGTAGGCGTAAAGCTTCTGCTCGGAGAGATCCACCACGACGCTGGTGATGAGGTCGATCATGGGGCGCAGCCCGTCCTGGGCCGGGGCGAAGGGATAATCCGGGGTTAGCGACAGCGCCTGTTTCTTTTTGCTGAAAAGGGAAATCTCTTCCTGTTGATTAACTCTCGGGCGCGCAAAGTAGAGGCTTTGTAAATACTCTTCTTGGGTAAAAATCGCCGGGTTGTTGGTTCCTGTTCCCCTCGTTCTGCCTGGCCCCGGTCGCACCGGGTCTTGGGGCACGGGTTCTGGCCGCACCGGTCTGTAGGGTCAGAACACAGCACGGGGAGGGGCGCGAGCGTGGCATTGCCGGTGGTGGCGATCATCGGCCGGCCCAACGTGGGCAAGTCCACGCTGGTGAACCGGCTCTGCCGCAGTCGGGAGGCCATCGTTCACGACGAACCGGGGGTCACCCGCGATCGCACCTACCAGGAAGGCTTCTGGGGAGACCGCACGTTCCGGGTGGTGGACACCGGCGGCCTCGTCTTCGATGACGACACCGCCTTCCTGCCCCAGATCCGCGAACAGGCGGCCCTGGCCCTGGCCGAAGCGGCGGTGGCGGTGCTGGTGACCGATGGCCAGAGCGGTCTCTGCGCCGCCGATGCCTCCATCGCCGAATGGCTGCGGCAGCAGCCCACCCCCGTACTGCTCGCCGTCAACAAGTGCGAGTCTCCCCAGCAGGGCCTGGCCATGGCCGCCGAGTTCTGGGGCCTCGGCCTCGGTGAACCCCAGGCGATCTCGGCCATCCACGGCGCCGGCACCGGCGACCTGCTCGATCGGGTGCTGGGCTTTCTGCCGCCGCCGCCGGCCGAGGGCGACGACGACGAAGAGGCGATCCAGCTCGCCATCATCGGTCGCCCCAACGTCGGCAAGAGCAGCCTTCTCAACAGCATCTGCGGCGAGAGCCGGGCCATCGTCAGCCCGGTGCGGGGCACCACCCGCGACACGATCGACACCACCATCGAGCGGGAGGGGCGCCCCTGGAAGCTCCTCGACACCGCCGGCATCCGCCGCCGCCGCAGCGTCAGCTACGGCCCCGAGTACTTCGGCATCAACCGCAGCTTCAAGGCCATCGAACGCAGCGATGTCTGCCTGCTGGTGCTGGATGCCGAAGACGGCGTCACCGAGCAGGACCAGCGGCTGGCGGGTCGCATCGAGGAGGACGGCCGCGCCTGTGTCGTGGTCGTCAACAAATGGGACCTGATCGACAAGGACAGCCACACCCTGCCGGCCATGGAGCGGGAGCTGCGGGCGCGGCTCTATTTCCTTGACTGGGCGCCGATGCTGTTCGTGTCGGCCCTCACGGGACAGCGGGTCGACAAGCTCTTCGCCCTGGCCCTGAGGGCGGTCGAGCAGCATCGCCGGCGGGTGCCCACGGCCGTTGTCAACGAGGTGCTGCAGGAGGCCCTGCGCTGGCGTTCCCCCCCGGCCACCCGTGCCGGCCGCCAGGGCAGGCTCTACTACGGCACCCAGGTGGCCGTGCGTCCCCCCAGCTTCACCCTGTTCGTCAACGATCCGAAGCTCTTCGGTGACACCTACCGCCGCTATGTCGAGCGGCATCTGCGGGAG
The DNA here is from genome assembly GCA_903871775.1 of uncultured cyanobacterium. Taxonomy (GTDB): domain Bacteria; phylum Cyanobacteriota; class Cyanobacteriia; order PCC-6307; family Cyanobiaceae; genus CAIQIA01. The sequence goes on along the minus strand of CAIQIA010000003.1, from coordinate 9,071 downwards.
GGGCTCGGGTTTGAGGGGTCCCCCCTGCGGCTGTTCTGGCGCGGCAAGCAGCAGCGCGACGCCGAGCGGGACCAGGCCCGCGCCGCCCAGCGCTGATGGACTGGCTGCGGCAGCTGCCCATCGGTCAGTACGTCGATGGCCGCGATGGCTGGCTGCGGCGGCTCGATCCCCGCCTCAAGCTGGCCTGGGTGATGGCCTTTCTGCTGACGCCGGTGCTGGCGGGTCCCCTCTGGCGCCTCGGGCTGGTGGCGTTGCTGCTGCTGCTCACGCTGGTGTCGGGTCTGCCGCCGCGCCTCTGGTTCCGGGGCCTCTGCGGTCTGCTGCTGATCAGCGTGCTGGTGGGCCTGCTCAGCGCCGTGCTGCCCACCGGCCCCGACCGGCCCCTGCCGCCGCCCCGGCCCCCCGGGGAGCTGACGGTGCCGCCCCTGCCACCGGCCCCGGCCTGGGAGGTGGCCCGCCTCGGCCCGCTGCGGGTCACCCGCCGCTCCCGGCGGCTGGGGGTGAGCAGCGCCACCCTGCTGCTCACCGTGGTGCACAGCGCCAACCTGCTGCTGCTGAGCACCCCCCCGGAAGAACTGGCCTGGGCCCAGGCCAGCCTGCTGCGCCCCCTGCGGCGGCTGGGGGTCCCGGTGGACCGCCTGGGCTTCCAGCTGCTGCTGGCCCTGCGATTTCTGCCCCTGGTGCAGGAGGAACTGCAGAACCTGCTGCGGGGCCTGGCGACCCGGGCGGTGAACCTGCGTCAGCTGGGCTGGCAGGCCGGCCTCGGCCTCGGGCTGGCCCTGGGGGAGCGGTTGCTGGCGAATGTGCTGCTGCGGGCGGATCAGGCGGCGGCGGCGCTGCTGGCCCGGGGCTCCCTCTGGCGCTCCCCCGATCGCCTGCGGCTGGTCCCCGGTGCGGCGGTCTGGTTGGATGGTCTGGCTGCGGTTCTCCTGGTGCTGCTGCTGTTGCTGCGCTTCCGCATCGGCGCCGGCTGAACGATCGCTGGAATGACCCTGTGAGTGCTGAGCGTTACCTCACCCATCCCAACTTCGGATTGCTGTACCGCGTCTGCCCGGCCGGCGAAGCGCTTGAGGTGTACGCCACGCTCTACGCCCAGCGCATGTTCTTCCGGGTGACCCTCCAGCCCCGTGGGGTCAGCTTCGAATCGATTCCGCTGCTGGATGCCCGTTTCCTGGCCGAACAGCACCTGATGCGCCAGCGGCGCTCCCAGTCGTCTGAGCTGGCCACCTGGCAGAAGCTCTTCGACCAGACCTTCATCTGAGGGGGCAGCGTGGATCCGCTGCTTGCGCGTTACCGGGAGCTGCGGCGCCGCCTGCCCGCCGGGGTGGATCTGCTGGCGGTGAGCAAGGGCCGTCCTGCCGCCATGATCCGTGCCCTGCATGGGGAGGGGCAGCGGACCTTCGGCGAAAGCCGCCTGCAGGAGGCCGTGGCCAAGCAGGCTGAGCTCAGCGATCTGCCGGATCTCGACTGGCAGTTCATCGGCCGTCTCCAGGCCAACAAGGTGCGACCGGTGCTGCGGGCCTTCGCGGCCGTCCAGTCGGTCGACGGGCTTGACCTGGCCCGGCGCATCAGCCGCATCGCCGCAGAGGAAGGGTTGCAGCCGGTGCTCCATGCCCAGGTGAAGCTGCGCCCCGACCCGGCCAAGGGGGGCTTTGCGCCCGATGTGCTGCGCCAGCACTGGGACGAGCTGCGGCAGCTGCCGGCGGTGCGCTGGCAGGGGCTGATGGCGATTCCCCCCCTGGGTCTTGCTGGCGCTGACCTGGAGGCGTTCTTCCGCGAGGCGGTCAGCCTGGCCGATGCCCTGGGGCTGGAGGGGCGATCCCTCGGCATGAGCGGCGACTGGCCCCTGGCGGTGGCGGCCGGCAGCACCCTGGTGCGCCTGGGCAGCACGCTGTTCGGCCCCCCGTCCATCGACGGGGCCCGGTTTGCTGAACGGTGAACAGCGGGTTGCCGAGCGCCTCTCCGGACGCTATCTAGGATCATCCCCATGCGTGGAGCCGGAACGGTGTCGCTGTTCTCTCGCCTCAAGTCCGTCGTCACCGGCGACGATTACCTCGACGAGGGTGAGTACGACGACGATCTTGAGTACGGCAGCACCGCCGACGAGGAGCCGGTCCCTACATCCATCGGCCGCAGCAGCGCCATCACCCCGATCGGCAGCTTCGACACCCCCGACAGCTTCATCGGCTCGAATGTCATCGGCATGCCTGGCATCTCGACCAGCGCCGCCGAGGTGATCGTGATGGAGCCCCGCAGCTTCGACGAGATGCCCCGCGCCATCCAGGCCCTGCGCGAGCGCAAGACCATCATTCTCAACCTGACGATGATGGAGCCCGACCAGGCCCAGCGCGCCGTTGACTTCGTGGCCGGCGGCACCTTCGCCATCGATGGCCATCAGGAGCGGGTGGGCGAGAGCATCTTCCTGTTCGCCCCCAGCTGCGTCACCGTGACCACCGCCAGCTCTGAAGAGTCGGCCTCTCCGAGCGTCATCAGCCGCGAGCCTTCCACCACCGCCGCGGCTCCGAGCCCCGCCTGGGGCCGTGGCGATGCCCTCCAGGGCTGAGGCCACGACCCTGCCGTCAGCCGTGGGTGTCATCGGCCTGGGGCGCATGGCCCAGGCCCTGCTGCTGCCCCTGCTGGAGGCTGGACAACTGCAGCCTGGGGCGGTCTGCGCCAGTGTCGCCACCGAGGGATCGGCCGAGCGCCTGACCCAGGCCCTTGGCCTGACCGTGGGCACCGACCCCCGCCCGTGCATGGCGGCGCCGATGCTGCTGCTGGCCCTCAAGCCCCAGCAGCTGGAGGGGTTGCTGCGGGCCCTCGCCCCCTTGCCATCACCACCGCCCCCCCCGCCTGGGCTCGAGCGCCCGCTGCTGGTGTCGGTGCTGGCCGGGGTGCCGTTGCAGCGGTTGCACGACGCCTTCCCGGGCTGGGATGTGGTGCGCTGCGTGCCCAATGCTCCGGCGCTCGTGCGCCGGGGGCTGATCGGTGTGAGTGTGGCCGAGACCCTGGCACCGGCGGCGCGCCAGCTGGCCCACGCTCTGCTGTCCCCCGTCGGTCGGGTGCTGGATCTGCCCGAGTCCCAGCTCGATGCCTTTCTGGCCCTCACCTCCTCCGGGCCGGCCTTTGTTGCGCTGGTGATCGAAGCCCTGGCCGATGGCGCTGTCGCCGCCGGCCTGCCCCGGGCCCAGGCCCTGGAGCTGGCCCAGGCCATGGCCGCCGGCAGCCTGGAGCTGCTGGAGCGGCAGCAGCTGCACCCGGCCCAGCTGAAAGACATGGTCGCCAGCCCGGGGGGCACGACCATGGCCGGCCTGCGGCGGCTGGAGGCCGCCGGTCTGCGGTCAGCCCTGATCGAGGCGGTGCTGGCCGCCTGGGAGCGCAGCCGGGCCCTCGCCTAGGAGGGACGGCTCTGCCCCAGCCGTGGTTCGGTGCCGGCCAGCAGCCGCGACAGGTTGCTGCGATGGCGCCACACCACCAGAGCTGAGGTGAGCACCCCGAGGGCCAGGATCGGCGCCGGTGCCGCCACGATCAGCATCAGCAGCGGCAGCGCCACCGCGGCGGTGATGCTCGACAGGGACACGATGCGGCTGATGCTGAGGGTGGCGAGAAACAGCCCCAGGCAGGCCAGGCCCACCGCTGGCACCAGCCCCAGCAGCACCCCAAGGGCGGTGGCCACCGCCTTGCCGCCCCGGCCCCCAAGCCACACCGGCCAGGTGTGGCCGGCCAGGGCCAGCAGCCCTGCGGCCACCAGCCCCAGGGGCGCGGCGGTCGCCGGCACGGCGGCGGCGAGCCGCACCGCGGCGGTGCCTTTGAGGATGTCGATCAGCAGCACCACCAGGGCCGGACCCTTGCCCACCTGCCGCAGCACGTTGGTGGCGCCGGTGGAGCCCGATCCCAGCAGGCGCAGGTCGATGCCGGCGCACCAGCGGCCCGCCAGGTAGCCGCTGGGGATCGAACCCAGCAGGTAGGCGGCGGCCAGCACCAGCGTCGCCGTCAGGGGGGCCATGGCAGGGCTAGTCACAGCAGATCCTCCTCGTCGAGCAGTTCGCGGGGGTCGGCGGCGAACACGAGCCAGAGCGGGAACTGCAGGATCGGGATCGCCACCGACCGTTCTCTTGCATCGACGACGATGAAGGGCAGATCCCCCCGTTCCTCGAGGCGGTCGGCCCGTTCGACCAGGGGGCCCGGCTGCTCGAACAGCACCACCCCGCTGCCGGGGCCGAAGTCTTCGCGGCTCAGGCCGAGGCTGTCCTGCAGGCCCCGCCGCCATTCCCCCAGCCGTTCGGGCTCGCTGGCCAGCACCAGGGTCTGGAAACGGTCGCCGTAGAGATCGCCCAGCAGGCTGATCGCCGCCGCTGCGGCCAGCACGTTGCGGCCGCGGCTGCCGCCGCTGGGCTGGGCCCCCCGACCCCCCTGGCCCAGGAACCAGTCCTGCAGCAGCGCCTCGGTGTCGCCGTCGAGGCTGCGCCGCAGCTGCCAGGGTTCGGCGTAGAAATCCGGTGCCTCGCGCCAGCGCCTCAGCCGAGAGCGGATCAGGTCGGCATCGGCGGCGAAGGGGCCCCCAGCGCCGACCGGCGGGGCTGCCTCGGCGGCAGCGGGCGGGGGGGCGGCGGCCTGGTCGAGGGGGGAGGGCTGCAGGGTGACGGCTTCGGGCACCAGCGGCAGCTGCTCGGCGCTGCGGGCCAGCTCCTGCAGGGCGCCCACCAGGTAGTCCTGAAAGCCGCGCACCCGGCGGCTGAGGCCATCGGCCTGGCCGACGAAGTGGCGGTCGATCTCCTGCTGCAGCTGGTCGCGCCGCTGTTCCAGGGTGCTGATCTCGCCGGCCAGGGCGTCCCGTTGCTGCCGCAGCTCGGTCAGGGCCAGCTCCTGCCAGGGGACGGCGGGGCCGTCGCCGATCTCGCTCACGGCATCAGGAAGGGCTCAGTCATGCAGTCAAGCACCGGGGACGGAAAGTTTTCATTCTTGCGAAGGAAAGCGGTGCGTTCGCCCCGCGGGCCTCCGGCCCCCGTAAGACACAGATACCCTCGCCGCGACCCTGATGCTCGCCACCGTCGTTCCCCCCGTCATCCTCCGGCGCCTCCAGCGCCGCCTGCGACAGGTGCTGGGAACGTCGGCGCAGCTGGTGAGCGTGCAGGCGCTGGCCGGCCAGCAGGGCTACACCGGGCTGTGCGCGGTCACCGGCCTGGTGTCCCACGTGCGCTTCAGCCGGGATGGTCGCGAGCTGCAGCTCAGCCCCCGGTTCCGTCTGCAGCGCTGGGAGCGGCGTCAGCCCGGCTGAGGTGGGGCAACCGCCGCTCGAGCTGCTCCTGCAGTCCGCGGGCTTCAAAGAGCATCGGCAACAGGTGGATGCTGCGCACCTCGCGGAACCAGAACAGCACCGGCACCGGCCCCCAGAACAGGCGCCAGGCCTGCCAGTCGCCGTACGGAAACCGGCGGATCTCGTGGCCGGCCCGTTGCACCACCAGGGCGTCAGCCGTGAAGCACAGCCGCAGCAGGGCGGCCTGGCTGAGCAGGAACAGGCCGAACAGCAGCGGCGGCAGGGCGGCCCGCCAGCCGAACGGTGACAGTCCGGCGGGCAGGGCCAGGGCCATCACCCCCAGGGGCACCCACGGCCGGGGCTGCAGGGTGACGGTGTCGGCCGGTGGGGGGGCGGCGGGTGATGGGGCACTGGTCATGGGGCAGGTGTGCCGAAGAGCAACTGGGTGAGGATCACATCCGAGAGGGCGACCACCACCAGGATCATCACCACCGCCCCGGTGGTGCTGGTGCCCACCTCCCGGGGGCCCCCGCGGGTGGTGAGTCCCCAGCCGCAGGCGATCACGGCGATCTCGAAGCCGAACACCGTCGCCTTGATCAGCATCGAGGGCACATCGCTCGGCTGCATCCAGGTGCGCATCGAGTTCCAGAACACCTGTGGTGGAATGCGATAGAGGGCCGTGCTGCTCTGCTGGCCCGACCAGGCCGCGACGGAGAAGAACAGCAGGCACTGCACCGGCGTCATCACCAGCAGCGCCAGCAGCCGCGGCAGCATCAGGTATTCGACGGGATCGGTGCGCAGCATCGTGATCGCATCGATCTGTTCGGTCACCTTCATGGTGCCGAGGGCCGCGGCATAGGCCGTCGCCACCTTGCCCGTCACCAGGGTCGCGGTGAGCAGCGGGGCGATCTCGCGGGCCAGGCCCACCGCCAGGATCCCCCCAACGGTCGAGCCGGCCCCCTGGCGGGTGAGTTCAGCCGCCACCTGGATGTTGAACACCGTGCCGGCCGCCAGCCCGGTGATCGCCACCACCAGAAAGGTGCCGGGCCCTGCCTCCATCAGGCAGTCGGTGAGCTCCTTGAGGTTGATGCGGCCGCGGGCCAGGGCCGCCAGGGCCTGGCCGCCCATGACGGCACTGGCCCCCAACCGCCGCAGCCACCGCGGTGGCTTCATGGGCGTGCCGCCGCCGCCGGCCAGCGGCGCATCACCACCAGCCCCAGCACCACCAGCACGGCGGGCAGAAGACCCATGCACAGACGGATGGCCAGCAGGGCCGAGTCGGGCTGCAGGGCGCCCCGGGTGGCCTGGTAGCCGCTTAGGCTCATCAGGTTGCCGAACAGGAACAGGGCCAGGCTGATGCAGATCTTCTGGGCCAGCACCATCCAGGCGCTGAACTGCCCCGCCGGTTTCTCAGGATCGGCATCGATGGCATCGGGCAGCAGCGACCAGGGAATCAGATAAGCCGTTGAGGCGCCCACCCCCACGGCCACGATCGCGACGACCAGGGCCAGCAGCCGCAGGCCGTTGCTCCACGAGCCCAGGGGGGCGATGGCTGGATCGAGGGGCACCAGCACCATGGCCGCCAGGCAGCCGCCGATCCACAGGGCCGTGCCCCGGCGCAGGGCCGGCAATCGCCCCTGGTGGTGGCAGACGCTGTTCCAGAGCCAGAGGCCCAGCAGGGTGCTGACCTGGAACGGCAGCAGGATCCAGTTGCTCCAGCCCTCCGGCAGGCGCATCACCACCGGCAGAAAGATGAGCGCGGCGGTCTGCATGATCTGCAGGGCGCACCACAGCAGCAGGTACAGCCCCAGCACCCGCAGGAAGCGCCCGTTGCCCCCCACCCGCTGCAGCAGCCGCCGGGTGGTGCCCGCCTCACTCTGGGGGCGCTGGCAGGTGCGGGCCGCCGGGGCGATGCCCCAGCCGCAGAGCAGGGCGCTGGCGCTGACGATCACGCCCGAGATCAGCCCCAGCCGTCCGTAGCTGGCGGCGTCGTGGTGGTCCCGCAGCAGCAGGCCCCCCAGCACCAGACCCACGAGGCTGGCGATGATCGAGCCGGTGAACCGGGCGGTGTTGAGGCGGGTGCGCAGGCTGACGCTGGTGGTCAGTTCGGCCGCCAGGGCCGCGTAGGGCAGGTTGACGCCGGTGTACAGGGTGTTGGCCACCACGGCGATGGCCACGAAGATCACGAAGCGGGTCCAGGTGCCCCCCGGCGGCAGCCACCACATGGCGGCCATGGCAGCCCCCAGGGGCACCGCGCAGCCCAGCAGCCAGGGCAGCCGTGGACCCCAGGGGGTGCGGGTCTTGTCACTCAGCCAGCCCACCAGCGGGTCATTGATGGCGTCCCAGAGGCGGGCCAGCATCAGCACCAGGCCGGCCATCCAGGGGGGCAGCCCGGCGGCGGCGGTGTAGAAGACGAAAAGGTAGAAGCCGATCAGCGAGGCCGCCATGCCGGTGCCGGCATCCCCGAGGCCATAGGCGCCGATCAGCCGCAGGCGGCTGGCGCCCCGCAGGTCATCGGCATCGCTCACGGCGGCTGTTCCCGCAGGGTGGGTCTCGGGGGATGCCAGGCTCAAGGGCAACAGCGCGTCGGCAGCCATAATGCAGGAACCGGTCGCATCAGGGATGCATCAGGCCGGTCGCTGTGGGCCCAGGCCCCTGCTGCTTGAACGACTGCGGGCGTAGTTTAGTGGTAAAACCTCAGCCTTCCAAGCTGATGATGCGGGTTCGATTCCCGCCGCCCGCTTCCTTTTCTCAATAAGGGTTTTCAGCTCAAAGCCCTTGCTGTTACTGGTTTTAGGGCTTCCAGCCTTTGCCAGCGCCTGTTTGGCCGTGCCAAGCTGTGAGACGAAACATCTCACCAAACGTCTCACATGTCCGCGGCCCGTGATTAGGAGGTGACGATCAGGGCCGTCGTGTTTCACGCGCTGTCTCAAAGGGGCTGCCGCAGGGGCTGGACGGTGCTGAATCACCGTGGTCATGCGCGCCTGAACATTGCTGCTGGTGCTGGTGGGGGCAAGCGCCGCCAGGTGCTGCTGCCGATCCCCTGGGAGTGCGACCAGGTCGATCAGATCCGCGACGCCGTGGTTCAGGTCTACGACGATTTCCAGCAGGGCATCGAGCCTGATGCCTGCGTTGCAAGCATGCCCCGTGCCGATGGATCGAGGGGAGCAAAGGGGGAGGCCGCTGCAGGCCGCAGTCCGCAGACAGTTCACCCCGGCCAGCCCAGGCACAGGGGAATGGCGGCGGTGCTTGCCCCGGGGGACTGGGAGGAGCTGATCGCTGCTTTCCGGGAGCACAAGCTGATCAGTGGCGAGATCAAGCCGTCGACCTGGCATCGGGTCTACCGGCACCACATGAACCACGTGCTCGGGGCCGTGGCTGTGACGGCCCCGCCGCAGAGCGCCAAGCAGCTGCTGGAGACCCTGGCCCGGATCTGGGCGGACAAGCCGGGCGGGCGCACCCGCCAGATCCAGATTCAGTCGACCGCTGCCGTGTTGCGTTGGGCCGTGGCGGAGCGGCGGCTGGGCGAGGACTGGGAGCCGCCTCAGAATCTAGCGGTGTTCGTGGGGCGATCGCGTGCGGCGAAAGCGATCACGACGCCCTTGGAGGTGGAGCACATCCTTGGGTTGGTGCGTGCCATCCCGGATGCCCGCTGGCGCTTCGCCTTTCAACTGATGGCTGCCTACGGACTGCGCCCGGAGGAGCTCCCACATCTGCAGATCCGCCAGGGTCGGCTCTGGTGCATGTATGAGAAGGTCGCCTCCCGCGGCAAGACCCGGCCAAGGGTGTTGCGGCCGCTGCCCTGTGACGACTGGGC
>CAIQIA010000002.1 GCA_903871775.1 uncultured cyanobacterium | reverse complement strand
GGTACTCGAACCAGGGAAACGGGCCTGCCCACCCCTTGCAACGCCAGCCGTGGAGCCGATCGCCTGAGGGGCGCACCCCCACCCCGGCTACGCCGGGCTGGGGGTGCCGGGGGATTTACACCACTCGCGGGGACGCCAGCGTCGTTGATCTCCGCCAGCCGAATCAATGCAGCATCAGCAAGCGAGGCAGGAACGTTCTCATACCGCTTGAAAAGCGAACTCACGGAGCTGATCTGCTCTTGGAGAACGAACGGCAATTGAACAACACCTCGCTCAATGAACTGCAAAGCCAATGAAGGATCAAATCCGGATCGCTTCAGCAGAAAGCAAGTCTCAGCGACCACTGCCTCACAGCTCAGCATTGGAGGTGGAAGATGCCGAAAATGCTCAACGGCCCATTTATGATGCGTATCGTTGCGACTCAGTAGCGCAACCCAAGGGCCTGTATCAAGCAGCACCGTCATAATCAGTTTGTACCGAAGTCAGACAGGTAAGCAGTGTTGGATGACAGATCAGCTGGCCCACCTTCACAACATCCCACGAGATCAGCCAAAAGATCAGCAGCGGATTGTGCTGTCGAGTCTTCCACGCCCAGCTTTGAGGATTGGAGGAACGCTGTCAATGCTCGACGAACCAGCTCAGACTTACTAAGCCGGCGTCGATGAGCTTGCTCTGTGAGCTGCGCATCCAGGGCTTCGGTCAACTTGAGAGAGATCACCGCCATGGCATGCACCTCACCGCTGCTTCGACATCATACCAGCTGCCAAGGGTTATTACAGGCATGCTTGGCCGAGCTTGCTGGGACCGGCCAAGCAGGGCCAGCTCATGCCATGCGTTTCAGGATTAAACGCTGCCCCTGAGTGGCAGGCAATGAGTGTGGAGCGAAAGCAAGGGGCTGGTGGTGGCCTGTCCAATCGAGGGCCTTGTTCCCCGTTCCTCTATGCCGAGACACTTGTCTGAAGTGCTTCCTGGACAAGCGAATTGAGACTCTTTGCCTGTGCCTCAGCAGTCATCGGCAACTTCTTGTGCAGTTCGGGCGGAATCCGAAGATTAAACTTTCCCGAATAGATTCTGCGGGGTTCGATTCCTTTCTCCTTGCAGACGTCAAGAAAGATCTCCAATGACTTTTTGAACTCTCGGCGAAGCTCCTCAGGGCTGGACCCGTAAAAGTCCGCCCCTCCAGAAAGTCCAAGAACTTCCCCCCGAAACTGATCCGTCTCCCCGTCGTAGTCAATTTTGGCGTGGTAGCCATCCACAGTCATGAGATTCATGGTGTCACTTCGTGTTCTGCAAAGCATTTGCGGATCGAAGCAACAGCAACCTTGTCTGTATCAGGTCATCGGTGGGGTCTGTGGAAGATCCTGGCTTCGCCAAACAGAACAACGGCGACCCGGCTGCCAGCCCTCTCACTGACTTCACCGCCACGCTCTTGGAAGAGGGCTTCAATGTCCCTCCACGGCACGCTGTCGCTCACTGGTCGGGAGAAGATCAGCTCAAGGGTGCGCTGGTGCTTCCGCTTCATCCCACCACGGTATTGCGACTCCGTACCGCAGCCTGTACCCCGTTGATGGCCGCAGCGCCGCGGCGGGGATCTGATCTGTCGCCAGGCTCAAATAGCCCAGCTGATGGGTTTGAGCACTGGCTGGCTTTGCGGCTTGACCATTGGCCCATGACCTCACCGTGGTGACACGCCACACGGCCGTTGTTCTCCCCACGAGCACTCCCGAGCATCGGCAGGTCTGCAGCCTGGCTCGACGTCTCAGCCGGGATAGCCCCAGGCCCCCTGGTTCAGCGTCTGGCGGAGAACCAGATCGGTGAGCTCCAGCCGCGCTCCTGCACGGTGGCGGTCACGTTCTTGATCAGGGGCAACCCCGAACGCACCGCGTCATAGGTGCTCCAGCGTGGCGTGGGAATTTCGAGCACGCGCACGTAATAGAGCGCGTTCTGGCGTGGGTCGAAGGCAGGGTCGCGCCACAGGCCCGCCAGCACCGGTGCACCGATGGTGTTGGTGTAGGTGGCCCTGGTCAGATCAACAGTGCTGCCCACTGCCGGCAGCTTGCCATCGGCCCCCGGCCGCCGGTCGCCGGCCCACACCACGTCGATGATCTTTTCCTGGGGGCGGCCTGCCGCATCGATCCAGCCCTTGATGATCTGGATTCGATCGAGATTCGCTCCGTCGGGATCCTTGCGGGCCCATACCAGCAACTGGGGGGCCTGGCCGGCCTTCGGTGCCGGCAGGTCGGCGCCCATCGGCACGGCCCCCCGGGCGATGGCCTGCTTCACCATTCCGGGCTGGGTGGCGAGATCAGCGGGCAGGTCGTAGCCGGCGAACACCCGCACCCGCAGGCGGGTGCCACTGGTGGCGAAGGTCTCCTTGCGCTTCATGGCATCCCAGATCGCCTCACGGCGGTTGCTGCTGGCCCAGACGCCGGTGAGCGCACCGGGGTTGCTGTCGCGGGCGGCCATCCAGCCCTCCACATTCGCCGTGCGGCGTAGGGCCACTGTGCCGTCGGCGGCGCCATGGCTGCCGGCCATGAAGTTGTCTTCAGCGGTGTTGCCGGTGGTGCCGTTGTGGCTGTCGGTGCCTCCGGCGAAGCCATATTTGAACGGGTTTGTGCCCAGCTGCTGCTGGAGCTGCAGGCCCCGAATCACCCCGGCCCGTACGAAATCACCCCGGCGGAAGGTGCGGCCGCTGAACTGCTCGATTGAATCGGCATTCTCAAAGCCGGCGAATTCGTCGTTGCCCCAGAAGGCACGATGCACCTCTGAGTTGCCCTTCACCTGCATCATCTCGATCAGCGGCTCAAACCGGGCCCGCGTGCGTGCGTAGCCCGCATCGAGCGGATTGCCGGCGGCAGTGAGATCAGGGAACATCTGCCCCTTGCTGGCATTTGAATTATGGGGAATCGCCAGCACCCGCATGCCCTGGTTTTCGAGGCTTGCCATCCAGCCCCAGAGCTTTTCTTCGTTGCTGAGGTCAAGGGCGCTCATCACTGACCCCGGCACCTCACCGGTGCGGAAGAACACGTTGCGGTGCAGATTGGCCCCGCCGGGCGCCAGGGTCCACTCGTAACCGATCAGGGTCGAGAACTCTCCGGGCCGGTTGTGGCGTTCGCTGGCCGCGACGCTGCGGCGCCAGCTGGCGGCGGTGCTGGCCGGACCCTGCCAGAAGGGCAGATGCTCGGGCTTGCCGCTGCGGTTGCGCCTGGCGAAGTCGAGGAACCACTTCTCCCGTTCCTCCATCGTCTGGAGGTTGCGCAGTTCCCGGGCCGTGGGGTCGTTGTGGCCGGGGGCATCAGGCTGAAGGATCGTCTCCATCTCGCCGAGGTATTCGGCATGGTCGGTCACGGCGGCCCAGTCGAGCGGCCGCCGCAGCCTGAACCGCTGGCCGCTCACCTCCACCTCTTCGCCCCGTGCAAAGCGGTAGGCGCCATCAGGATCGAGCCGCGCCCCCCCAAGAAACGCGTCGAACGAATAGGCCGTGTGGATGTGGGTCTCGCCGAAGAACGCGTCGCCGTCGGGGTTGTCGTGCACCGTCGGCGTGGCGACCGACGCTGGTGTTGTCCCGACCAGGCCACTCAGCAGCCACGACACGGCATACAGGGGCAGGGGCATGGCAGCAGCTGGGCAGGTGGTCATCGATGTTTTGATAGCACTGCCTCAGCCACCTGGGTGCAGCAGCACCCAGGTGCGTTCCAGGGTCCAGTAGGCGCCGGCACTGCCGACCACATAGCCCGGCAGGCGCCGCAGCCACAGGGGGGTCGGCAGGCGCCGGCGCCACAGCCAGGCGACAAGCAGCAGCAACGCCACGAACGCCAGCTGACCCAGCTCGACCCCCACGTTGAACAGCAGCAGGGCCGGCACCTGTTCACCCTTCGGCAGCCCAAGCTCCCGCAGGGCTCCGGCCAGCCCCGCCCCATGCAGCAGCCCGAAGCCGAAGGCCACCAGCCACGGTTGTCGCAGCATCAGGCTTGTGCCGCCTTGCCAGCGCCGCACGATCTCGGGCGCCAGCAGCAGGATCGACAGGGCGATCGCCGCCTCCAGAGGTGGTGTCGGCAGCTGCAGCACCCCTGCCGTTGCCGCCGCCAGCGTGATGCTGTGGGCCGCCGTGAAGGCCGTGATCGTCTTCAGCAGCATCCAGCGATCGGGCACGATCAGCAGCAGCCCCACCACGAACAGCAGGTGGTCGGGCCCCTGCAGGATGTGCTGAAACCCCAGCCCCAGATAGTCGGCCAGGGGCGCCGGCTTCGACGATCCACCGTTGCCCGGGGCCTGCAGCCGTGCCGCCGGTGCACCCGGCCGCAGCAGCCGACTGCTCCAGGCGGTGCCCGACAGACGCCAGCGCAGCAGCACATCGGTGCCGCTGGCCCCCAGGCCGTCGATCGCCACGGGCTGATCCCGCAGCCCCCCGCGGCAGATCAGGGTGCTGCGCACCAGCACCGCCCGCGGCCGTTGTTCTTCGCGCGGCAGCCCATGGGTTCGGCAGCGGTCGGGCAGCACCGGCGTCAGGGCCAGGGGCTGGCCCTGCACCACAGGCCGTCGCCACAGCACCTCCACCCGGTCGCTGCCGATCTGGTCAAGCTCCAGCAGGGCCGGCATCAGCTCATGGGCCTGTAGCCCAGCGGGCACAAGGGCCAGGGCCATCGCCATCAGGGCGGTCAGCAGTCGGGGCCCGCGGCCGTGGTGGGTCATAGCGTGGGGCGCTCGATGCGGTAGCGGGCCAGCCGGGCACGGTCATTGGCCTCGCGCTGGCGTTGCTGCTGATCCTGCAGCCAGTCGCGCAGCAGCTGTTCCCGCACCTCGGCGACCTGCGGCATCCGGCCGGCAGTGATGGCCTCGATCTGCACCAGATGCTGCCCGTAGCCCGAAGGCACGGGCCCCACCCACGGGCCCGGCCGCTGGCTGGCCAGGGCCTTCGCGAAGTTCTGCCCGAAGAGCCGTTCCACCTCCCGCCGGGGCAGCTGGTCGTAGCGGGGCTCAAGCAGCAGCAGCGGTTCGCCGATGCTGCTGGGATCGACGGTGGCGCCGGCGGCGTTCAACCGGGCCAGCAGGGAGCGGATGCGCGCCGTGTCGCCGGCACCGGACCCGGGGCCCGACCCGAGGGCGATCTGCCGGAAGCTATAGCGCGCGTCCAGCCGATACCGTTCCTGATGGGCCTGCAGCCAGGCCCGCAGGTCTCCATCCAAGGGTTTGCGCCGCTCGACCTCTGCTTCGGCCAGAAATTCCAGCTTCTGGCGCAGCCGACGCCGCACCACCATGTCGTCGCGGTCGAGACCCAGCCGGCGGGCTTCGCGCACGGCCGCTTCTTCGCGAATCCAGTCGTCCACCAGCCCCTGCAGTTCACGCCGGCTCGGCGGCCGCTGCCAGCTGCGGCTGAAGCGGGAGGCCAGCCCCTGCACCTGCTCCCGACTGACGTGGATGGTGCCCAGCGGCTCCCGGCTGGCAACCGCGGCATGGACGGCGAAGAGTCCTCCGCCGATGACCACGAACTGGACCAGCGGTTCGGCAAGCCACCGCCTGAGCCAAGGCAGCACCGGCTTCACCACGCCTGCTGAAACTGCAGGCGCACCAGCCAGCCCTTGGGGCTGTTGTCGTTGCGGCCCACCACGCCACCGCCGGTCACGGCCAGCCGTGCACCGTTCCAGGGGCTGCCGCCCAGGGTGCCGCCCACGGACGTCCACAACTGCTGGTTGCTGTTGGCGTCGCCGTCGGCATAGGTCTCGCCGCCGATCTTCGAATAAGAATCGAGCGACACCCACAGATGGCGATTGAGATCGTGGGTCAGGTGCACCTCCAGGGCCGCCAGGGGATCCTGGGTGGTCTGGTAAAGGTCCGGCAGGCGGCGGCTGATGGCCCGGCCCACGTTGCGGCCACGGATCTGGAAGTCGAAGCTGGGGTTGGCCGGGTCGTTGTTGGGAGTGAACACGTCGATCGACGGCAGCACCTCGAGGGTGCTGGTGCGACCCGGGGCCCAGGTGTCGCTCAGCCGCACGGTCAGGGGCACGCCGGCCCGCAGGGTCCAGCGGTTGGTGCCGATGTTCACCGCTCGCTGGGTGTCGTAGGCGCCGGTGGGCAGGTAGGTGCCCAGCAGAGCGAAGCCCACCACCCGCGGATTGTGGCCCCCCATGAAGGTGCCGAAGCCTTTCGGATCGAGGGCCGGGGCATTGATCAGGCCCACGGTGAGGTGGGCGTAGCTGTCGGCGAAGCCGTCGCGGGCGGGGCTCACGGCCAGGCCCGAGCGCGACTCAGACAGGGCGACATTGGCCCAGACGTAAGGCACCGCCACGGTGGCCTGAGCCAGTTGACCGCCGACCCCGAAGAAGTGCGAGAGGCTCGGCGCCACAACGACGGTGTCGACGTTCAGCTGCGGAAAGACGATGCCTGTGTCGACGATCGTGTTCGACTGCGTATAGAAGCTGGAAACGGTGAACACGTTGGTACCCACCGGTGCCGGCATGAACTGGCGGGGGCCGTACATCTGGGCCGAGGCGCTGGTCGGGGCGAGAAGGGCGGTGAGCAGAGCCACGGCAGCTCCGAGGGGGCCACGCCGAAGATGCGGCCGTCGGTGCGTAACCATGCGTCGGTGATGGAACAATGTCGGCACACTAACGAGAGTCGTGTCCGTCGGCACGACGGCAGGTCAGCCCTGCCGGTACCAGATCGGTGAGGTCCAGGCCCGCTCCTGCTGCTTCAGCGGCACCTCAGGCGGCAGCTTCAGGCCGAATCGCAAGGCGTCGTAGGCCGTCCAGCGGGGAGTGGGTATCTCGATCACCCGCGCGTAGTAGAACGCCTGCTGGCCCGGATTGAACTGGGGGTCCTGCCAGACGGCCGCCAGTTCTGAGGCGCCGATGCTGTTGGTCCAGCTGGCGCTGGTGGTGTCCACCGTGTCGCCCACGGCCGGCAGGCGACCTGCTGCATCTGGGCGCCGATCTCCCGCCCACACCACATCGAACACCTTCTCGTGGGTGCGGCCTTCGGCATCGATCCAGCCCTTCACGATCTGGATGCGATCGAGGTTGGCGCCGATCGGATCCTTCAGGGCCGCCACCAGAAAGGTGGGCGCCGCCGCATCGGCCGGCCGCCGGGCCAGGTCACCCCCCATCGGCACCCCCTTGCGATAGCCCACTTCGGCCAGCTGGCGAACCCTGGCGTCAGGGGCGGCGTAATTCCAGCCGCCGAAGAAGCGCACGGTCATCCGCGTGCCTGAGGTGCCATAGGTCTCGCGTCGCTTCAGCGCATCCCAGAGGGCCTCGCGGGTGTTGGCCTTGGCCCACACGGCGGCATAGCCGGCGGCTTCGTAGTGCCAGGTGTAGCGGGTCTTGCCGAATCCTTCCTTCGAGATGTGCTGCCAGCGGTCGGGTCGCGGCTCCTGATTCACATGCTTGCCAAAGAAGTTGTCTTCTTCGAAGGCCACCAGCGAATTGTGGATGTCACTGCCCCCCACAAAGCCGAACCTGAATGGGTTCACCCCCAACCGCCGCTCCTGCTGAAGGCCCTGCAGCAGGCCACCCCGCAGGTACATGGTCGGCCGCATCTCGGGGGTTTCGGGGCTGCCCTGCAGGCTGAGGTTGCCGTACTCCCAGCCGGCGATACCCATGTCGCCGGCGAATTCGTCATTGGGTGAGAGGGTTGGATGGGTTTCGCTGTTGCCCTTGGTCTGGATGATCTCCTGCAGCGGCTCCCAGCGGGCCCGCCGGCGGGCATAGTCGGCCGTGAGGGCGGCACCACTGAAACTCACCGGCTCGAACATGCGCCCGTTGGAGAGATTGCCGTTGTGGGGAATCGCCAGCAGCCGGCCGCCGGTGCGCTGCTCATAGGCCTCCATCCAGTCCCATAATTTTTCGGGGTCTTCGCTGTTCCACGACGAAAAGGGGAACACCTGATCGGCCCGGGCCTTGCCATCGCGGAAGATCACGTTGCGGTGCAGGTTGTTGCCGCCAGGCACCGAGGTCCACTCGTAACCGATCAGGGCGGTGAAGCGGCCCGGTTCGTTGTACTTCTCGGCCAGGGCGGTGGATTGGGTCCACACCGAACGCATCACCGGCCCCACCACCTTGGGATCCTTGATCACCGCCGGCAGGGTGTTGTTGGACTGGGCCACCACCACCTCATTGGCCGCCTTGGCTGCTTCGGCCATGCCGGCGCTCATCATCCGCGCCCACCGATCCAGTGTCGGCTCGCCGCGGAAGGCCGGATTGCCGGCGGCCACCTCGGTCATCAGCCCCAGGCCCTCGGCGTGGTCGGCGACCACCAGAAAGTCGAGCGGTCGAGCCAGCCTGGCGGGCACCCCGGTGCTCGACACCACCTCCTCACCGCGGGCGAAGCGGTAGGCCTGCTCAGGTCCGAGCCGGTCACCGGCCATGAAGGCATCGCCGGAGTTGCTGGTGTGTAGATGGGTGTCGCCGAAGTACACCCGTGTGGGGTACTGCCGGCCGGCGTGGGGCGAATAGGTGCGGCTGGCGGGATCGGTGGTGGGGGTGGGGGCCTCCACCCCTTCATCGGCATCCACCACGCGGGCCGAAGGAGAGGCTGAACCGGCGAGGGCCGCGGGCAGGGCCAGCATCACGACGAGGCCTGCCACGGCCTTGCCGGGCAGGCGGAAGCGATCGGACAGCCCCACGGGGTTCTTATGACAGACGCAACAGAGTTCTAGGTCGCCCAACCCAGGCCCGTCAGCATCGCCGCCCCTGCCCGGCCGGACCCACGGCCCTCGGTCATCCCTAGGGTTCAGACGTCTCTGCGGCCTGGCTTGACCGATGCGCACCGCTGTCTTCGCCAATGGCGATCGCATGCCCCTGCTGGGCCTCGGCACCTGGAAGTCTCAGCCGGGCCAGGTGGGCGAGGCGGTGCGGGAGGCGATCAGGCTGGGCTATCGCCACATCGATTGCGCCCGGGTCTACGGCAACGAAGCCGAGATCGGCGCGGCGATCGCGGCGGCCATCGCCGCCGGTGAGGTGACCCGCGATGCCCTCTGGATCACCTCCAAGCTCTGGTGCCATGCCCACGGCCGCGAGAACGTCGCCCCCGCCCTGCAGGCCAGCCTCAGCGACCTGGGCCTCGACTGGCTTGACCTGTACCTGATCCATTGGCCGGTGCCGATCCGACCGGGGGTGGCCTTTCCCACCTCGGCCGCTGATCTGCTGCCCCCCGGGCAGGTGCCCCTGGCGTCGACCTGGGAGGGCATGGAGGCGGCGGTGGAGGCAGGCCTCACCCGCCACATCGGTCTCAGCAACTTCTCGGCCACCAAGATCGAGCCGTTGCTGCACCATGCCCGCATCCGGCCAGAGGTGAATCAGATCGAACGGCATCCGCTGCTGCAGCAACCGCAGCTGGTCAGTGATTGCAATGCCGCCGGCATCCATGTGACCGCCTATTCCCCCCTCGGTTCCCCCGACCGGCCCGCCTTTCTGCAGGATCCCGATGCGCCGGTGCTGCTGCAGAACCCGGTGATCGGCGCCATCGCCGCCACCCACGGCTGCACCCCCGCCCAGGTGCTGATCGCCTGGCATCTGCAGAGCGGCATTTCGACGATTCCCAAATCGGTGTCGTCGGCCCGCCTGCGCGAAAACCTGGCCGCCGCCGACCTTGACCTCAGCGCCGACGACCTTGCCCGCATCGCCGCCCTCGACCAGCACCTTCGGTTCGTGGATGGTTCGTTCTGGGTGCTGGACGGTGGCCCCTGGACCCTTCAGACCCTCTGGGATGAACCCTGAACCGGGCGGGTGTCAGTCGAGCAGGTCGGGATCACTGGCGAGAATGTCGTCCCAGTACGACGCAAAGCCGAAACAACCGGCCTGGGGGGTGCCGATGTGCTGCCGTGTGTAGGCCGCCCATTCGTCACGGATCAGCAGCGGTGTGCCGGCGGCCGCCGCCAGCAGGTGGCTCTGGCAGCAACGTTCGAGGGCGATGAACCAGAAGGCTGCGGCGTCGACGGTTTCAGCCACCGTGAACAGGCCGTGGTTGCGGTGGATGGCGGCCTTGCCCTCGAGAAAGTGGTCGGCGAACCGCAGGCCGGCTTCGGGTTCAAGCACCACCTTGCCCCCTTCGGCTTCGATCAGGCAGAGGTCGTTGTAGAAGATGCAGCAGTCCTGGGTGATGGGGTCAAGGGTGCGGCCCAGGCTCGAAAACGCCTTGCCATGGGGCGAATGGGCATGGGCTGCGGCCATCACCTCCGGTCGCCGGGCATGGATCGCCGCATGCAGCACGAAGGCGGCCCGGTTCACCGGACGGTCGCCGTGCACCACCTCACCGCCATGGTTCACGAGCAGTAAATCACTCACCCGCACACGGTTGAACGACATGGCGAAGGGGTTGACCCAGAAGTGGTCAGGCCATTCGGGATCGCGGGCGGTGATGTGGCCGGCGACGCCCTCACCGAACCCCAGCTGGCCGAAGATCCGCAACGCCCCCGCCAGCCGCTCCTGGCGATGGCGCCGTTCGGCAGCCAGCTCTGGGGGCGAATCGGCCAGGTTGACGGGCACAGGCATGGCGATCAGCGCAGGGTGTAAAGGGCATTGCTGAACCCCAGATAGCGCTTGTCGGGCCCCCAGCGGAACGGCTGATAGAAGCCGCAGAGCCAGTAGCCCCGCTGTTCGAGGGCATCGTTCAGGCTGCAGAAATGCTGCATGTCGGTGCTGTCGCGGCGGAAACCGACCTCGGAGTAGATGAACCGGATGCGGCGATCCCGCAGCAGACCTTCGGCCCCCTGCAGCAGTTCGAGCTCCCAGCCCTGCACGTCCATCTTGAGGATGTCGATGGTGGCGACGGCCTGGCGGGCGCAGAAGGCATCGAGGCTGTCGACGGTCACCTCTTCGTGGTCACCGCTGAAGTCGGCGCTGCGCGGTTGATCGGCCACCAGGGTGTTGAGTTCCGAATCCCGGTGCAGGGGGATGCGGAACCGGGCCGGTTCGCGGCCCAGGGCCAGGGCATGGCACTGCACCCGGGGCTGGCGCGCGTATCGCCCTTGAAGCCGCTCAAAGGTGGTCGACACCGGCTCGAAGGCATGGATGCGGGCCGCCGGAAAGGCCAGCAGCAGATCGTGCACCGTCTGGCCGATGTTGGCGCCCGCATCGATCACCAGCGGTGCCGACGGCCAGCCGCTGAAGCTGCGCACGTCGTAGAGCCAGTCGCGGCCGACGGGGTAAAACGGCACACGAACGGCGCCGGTGAGCCGTTGCTCGAGCCGCCGTAGCCGCGAACCCACCCACCAGCGGACCGTCATGACCAACCAGAACCGCGGCGACTGTAGAAGCCGGGTCCCCCTGGCTTGGCTCCTGGGGGTAGGCGTGCTGGCGTCTCCGGCCCAGGCCGAGGTGCTGCTCACGGTGGCCCGCACCCAGGTGCGCCATCCCAGCGGTGACCCGGTGTGGCAGCTGCAGCTGGTCGATGGCCAGCGGGTGCTGCGGCGCTGGGCGGCCGCCTCGGGCCGCCGCGATCGCCAGGGGGCCGACCGCCTCTGGTCGCCGGGCAATGCCGCCCCCCTGCCGCCGGGCCGTTACCGCGTCGGCAGGCCTGAACCCTGGGGCCAGGACCTCTGGATCGACCTGCAGCCCACCTTCGCCACCCGCCGCTCGGGCCTGGGCATTCACAACTGCTTCCCGGGGGTCGGCTGCCTGTGCCTCCGCGAGCGGGCGGCCCTCGACACCCTGGCGGCCCTGATCGAACGCCATCAGGTGCGCACGCTGGTGGTCCACAACTGAGCGCTCAGGGCCGCACCGTGTTGTTGCTGCCGTCGTTCTGCACCCTCGCGCCCCCATTGCCCTCCACCCGGTTGTGCTCGGCCTGGTCACCGTCGTCGCTGCTGCTGCCGAAGGGCAGCCCGGCATCCTGCCCGCAGTAGGGGCGGCGGCCGTTGCGCGAACCCAGCCACACCGCCGGGGGCCCGTCGCTGCCGCTGAAGTGGTTGCCGCTGATCAGGTTCCCGACCGGGGGCTGATGGCGCACGGTGCCCCCTTCGCCGCAGTTGCGATAGAGAAAGATGCCGCCCCGGCCGTTGTCGCTGAAGCGATTGCCGTCGATGCGATTGGAGGCCGAGCCATCGACGGCGATGCGCTCCCGGGCGGTGCTGAGCTCAAAGCGGTTGCCGCTGATCAGGTTGTCGCGGCTTTCGGCATCGAGATACACGGCCACCGACCGGCTCTCGCCCGTCAGGCGGCTGTTGCGCAGCTGCAGGCCGACGGTGCCCGGCCCCGCATAGACCGGAATCGGCCCCACGGCCTCGAGCTCGAGGCCCTCCAGCACCACACCATGGGGGGCGGCGGCCTGGGCCCTGGGGCTGTGGCCCGGCTGGCGCGACGACAGCCGCACCCCCTCGGCCTCGCCGTTGCGCCCCAGGCCGATCACCCTGATCGCCCCCCGCAGCCGGCAATGGCTGATGCGCACCCCATCGGGCCGCCCCCAGCTGCCATCAGGCCTCGGCAGCGACTGGATGCGCACCTCCACCGGCCGGCCCTCCAGCAGCCAGCCCCCTTGGCAGTCGATGCGATGCCCGGCCCGGGCGGCACCCGCCAGGATCAGGGGTTCCAGGCCCGGTTCCTGGGCCCGGCAGGCCGCCGGCAGCAGCGCCAGGCTCAGCAGCGCCGCCAGGGGGGAGGGCCTCACGGCAGGGCCAGCACCAGCTCCCGGAAGTGGTCGCCCCGCTGCTCGAAATCCCTGTACTGGTCAAAGCTGGCGCAGGCCGGAGACAGCAGCACGGACGTCGCCCCGAGCTCGCCGGCCAGCTGGGCCGCCAGGGGCAGGGCCTGGTCGAGGTGTTCGCGCTGTTCGATGCGGCCGGGGAAGGCGCTCGCCCCCAGCAGTTCGGCGAAGGTGGGCGTGGCTTCACCGAAGAGCACCACCGCACCGGCTTTTTCGGCCAGGGCCGCCAGCCAGCTCGCCGGCTCCCCACGTTTGGCCCGGCCCCCCGCCAGCACCACCAGGGGGCCGTCCAGCGACTGCAGCGCCACCAGGGCGGCGTCGTAGTTGGTGGCCTTGCTGTCGTTGTAATACGTGATGCCGCCGTGCTCGCGGATGCGTTCCAGCCGGTGGGGCACCCCCGGGAAGGAGCGGAACGCCGCCTCCATCGTCGGACCGTCGAGGCCGGCGTGGCGCCCCACGGCGGTGGCCAGCAGCAGGTTCTGGCGGTTGTGGGCCCCCGGCATCGCCAGGGCCTCCACCGGCAGCAGGCGGCCCTCGTCGGCCATGACCCAGCCGTTCTCGACCCAGAGGCAGGCCGGTGTGCCGCCCACATCCCGACGGGGACCGTTCACGACCCAGTCGGCGTTGGCCCAGTCAGCCGCGTGGGCCCGCAGGTCAGGGTCATCCCCGTTGAGCACCTGCCGCTCGCACTGGCGCAGCAGCGAGGCCTTGATGGCGCGGTAGCGCTCCACCGTGCCGTGGCGGTCGAGATGGTCGGGGGTGAGGGTGGTCCAGACGCCGATCGCCGGGGCCACGGAGGGGGCGGCTTCGATCTGAAAGCTGCTCAGTTCAGCCACCAGCCAGTCGGGGCGGCGGCCCTCCAGGCAGGCCAGGGCCAGTTCCGCCGCCGAGGTGCCGATGTTGCCGCAGGTGGGGGCATCGAGCCCGGCCTGCTGCAGCAGATGGCCCACCAGCGAGGTGACGGTGGTCTTGCCGTTGGTGCCGGTGATGCCGATCCAGCGGGAGGGCTGCAACGCCTCCCAGGCCAGTTCCATCTCCCCGGCCACCGCCACACCGCGGTCGCGCAGCTGCGCGAGGGTCGGATGGTCGAAGGGGATGCCGGGGCTCACCACCACGCGGGCGGGTAGGGCCCCCTCGTCCAGGAAGGAGGACAACACAAGGGGACAGCCCAGCTCGACCGTGATTCCCTCCGCGGCGAGCCGATCGGCCCGCTGCTGCAGGTCGGGTCCGCTGGCACTGTCGAGGAGGCGAACCTGTTCACCGCGGGCGAG
This sequence comes from uncultured cyanobacterium, assembly GCA_903871775.1. Classification (GTDB taxonomy): domain Bacteria; phylum Cyanobacteriota; class Cyanobacteriia; order PCC-6307; family Cyanobiaceae; genus CAIQIA01. Next base: position 227,721 of record CAIQIA010000002.1, on the reverse strand, counting down.
GAGCAGTCGGGCGGCCCCCTGTCCGGAGCGACCAAGACCGAAGACCACGACCGCCTGTCGCATGGAGACGCAGAAGATAAATGGGCGATACTGGAATCGAACCAGTGACTCCTACCGTGTCAAGGTAGTGCTCTACCTCTGAGCTAATCGCCCTGACGAACCTGCCTCCGCTGGATTGTTCCTGTCGGAATCAACCTGTCGGCCAGGCATGGACGAATCACCGGTCGATCCAGTGATCGTCAGCTTCACAACCTAGCACCCCAGCCTGGCGCATCAGCTGCGCCGGCGGAGCTGCAGCCGCCAGCGGTCACGACGGGTGAGGTCGGCGGTCAGCAGCTCCAGCTCCCCCCGCCCCTCCAGCTGCACGCGCTGGCCCAGACGCAGTTCCCGGCTCGGGCTGGTCACCGGCTGCCAGTCGATGCGCACCCGCCCCTGGCGGATCAGGTCGGCCAGGCGGCTGCGGGAGAGGCCGAAGCCCGCCGAGGCCACCGCATCCAGCCGCAGGGACGCTTCGACGGTGGTGACGATCCGTTCCTGCAGAGGCTGGGGATTCAGCCGCTCCCAGGGGGCAGCGGCGAGCCGTGCCGCCACGCTGCCCACCTGCACCGGCTGACCATCGAGCCGGCCCTGCAGCTCGGGGGTGACGATCAGAAGGCCGCCCCGGTCCCCGCGCAGCAGCACATCGCCCAGGTCATCCGCCGCCGCGCCCACCTGCTGCAGCGCGGCGGTCACCGCCCGAGCGCTGGCGGGGTCGAAGAGAAAATCCCCCGTCAGGTCCAGCAGGCCCAGGGGAGGGGGCGCCGGATCAGGACGCTCCTCGGTGCCTTCGGTGGCCTGGCCCAGGCTGAAGCCCAGCCGCCGCCGTTCGGCGCGGGGGTGTCCCCCCTCGGCCTGCAGCTGCAGGTCCTCGCGTCCCGCCAGCCGTCGCAGGGCGTCCTCCCAGGCCTGCGGCGCCAGAAAACCCGTCCAGAGTGGCTGGCGACTGCGCAGGCAGCGGTCGGCCAGATCCTCCAGGGCCCGGGATGACAGCACCTCAGTCCTCCCTCAGGCGCACCACGGCCCGGGGCCGGGCCGCCTGCAGCCGGGTCCAGGGAAGGGTCTCCCCTGCGGGGGCCTCCACCAGCAGCACCATCGCCCCCTCGTCCAGCCGGTTGCGCACGCCGCGGATGCGATCGTCGCCGTCTCCGGTGACGCTGGCCGCCGCCGCGAAGCTGCCCATCCAGCCCGACACCATCCCCAGCAGGCCCCCCAGCAGCGGTTCCCCCAGGGGCCCGGCGAAGCGGAAGGTCTCGAGATCGGTGATGAAGGTGAACATCGCGCCGGCGGCGAAGCCGAAGGGCAGCAGCCAGGTGGCCATGCGCCGCTGGCGCCGTTGCCGCTGCAGGGCGGGGTTGAGCTCCATCACCTCCAGGGGGGCCGTCGCCCCCGACCCGACGGCGGTGAGCCGCAGCGGCGGGGTCACCGTGGCCAGATCCTCCTGGAGGCGATCAAGGTGGGCCCGATCGTCCAGCACCACCGCAACACACAGTCCCATGGTCGTCTCTTCCTCCTGAGCGTGTCCGAAGCGGTCTTTACACTGGATTGCCGCACGACCCGCGGCCGATGACCAAAGTTCTGGTGTCCGATCCCATCGACCAGGTGGGGATCGACATCCTCTCCCAGGTGGCCCAGGTCGACGTCCGCACGGGGCTGCCCGCCGATCAGCTGGTGGGCATCATCGGCGACTACGACGCCCTGATGATCCGATCGGGCACCCAGGTCACCGCGGCGATGATCGAGGCGGCGCCCCGCCTGCGCATCATCGGCCGGGCCGGCGTCGGTGTCGACAACGTCGATGTGCCCGCCGCCACCCGCCACGGGGTGCTGGTGGTCAACTCCCCCGAGGGGAACACCATCGCCGCCGCCGAGCACGCCCTGGCGCTGATGCTCTCGCTCTCGCGGCATGTGCCGGCCGCCCACGCCAGCACCGCCGCCGGGGGCTGGGACCGCAAGACCTACGTCGGCAACGAGCTCTACAAAAAGACCCTCGGGGTGGTGGGCCTGGGCAAGATCGGCTCCCACGTCGCCCGGGTGGCCCAGGCCATGGGCATGGAGGTGATCGCCTATGACCCGTTCATCTCGGCCGAACGGGCCCAGCAGCTGCGCGTGCGCCTCAGCCCCCTGGAACCCCTGTTCCGGGAGGCCGACTACGTGACGCTGCACCTGCCGCGCACCCCCGAGACCGAGAACCTGGTCAACCGGGCCCTGCTCGAGACGATGAAGCCCACGGCCCGGCTGGTGAACTGTGCCCGCGGCGGCATCATCGCCGAGGCCGATCTGGCGGAGGTGCTGCGGGAGGGACTCATCGCCGGGGCAGCCCTCGACGTCTACGCCCAGGAGCCCCTGGCCGCCGATTCCCCCCTGCGTGGCGGGGTGCCCAACCTGATCCTGACCCCCCACCTGGGGGCCTCCACCGAAGAGGCCCAGGTGAACGTGGCCATCGACGTGGCCGAACAGATCCGCGATGTGCTGCTGGGGCTGCCGGCCCGCAGTGCGGTCAACATTCCGGGGCTCACCCCCGAGGTGATGGAACGGCTCAAGCCCCATCTGCAGCTGGCCGAGACCCTCGGCCATCTGCTCAGCCAGCTCTCCGGCGGCTCGCTGCAGGAGCTGGAGGTGCGACTTCAGGGCGACTTCGCCGCCCAGCCCAGCCAGCCCCTGGTGGTGGCGGCCCTCAAGGGCCTGCTGAGCGATGCCCTGGGCGACCGCATCAACTACGTCAATGCCTCCCTCGAGGCCCGCGAGCGGGGGGTGCACGTGCTCGAGATCAAGGACGAGGCCAGCCGCGACTTCGCCGGTGGCTCCCTGCGGCTGGCCTGCCGCAACTCCCAGGGCAGCCATGCGGTGACCGGTGCGGTCTTCGCGGATGGCGACCTGCGGATCACCAACCTCGACGAGTTCCCGGTGAACGTGCCCCCGAGCCGGCACATGCTGTTCACCCGTCACCGCGACATGCCGGGGATCATCGGCCACCTCGGATCGCTGCTGGGCGAGCACAACGTCAACATCGCCTCGATGCAGGTGGGCCGTCGCATCGTGCGTGGGGACGCCGTGATGGTGCTCAGCCTCGATGACCCCATCCCCCCGGGGCTGCTGGCCCACATCCACGGGATCCAGGGCATCCAGGAAGCCCACGCCGTGACCCTCTGACCCACCCCGCCCCAGACGACCGCCCTGACCATCGTGGAACCCCCCGCAGACGGCTGGTGGCGCCTCGAACTCGAGGTGCCACCCGAGCTCGAGGAATCGCTGCTCTGGCGGCTCGAGACCCTCGGCATCCCCCGGGTGGCGATCGGCTTCAGGCCTGACCAGCCCGACCGCCGGCTGCTGGAGGCCTGGTTGCCGGTGGCCGACTGGCCCACCGGCGAGCATCCCCGGCTGGAGGCGGCCCTGCAGGCCCTCGGGGCCCCCTTCGGCATCCCCCTGCCTCCCCTGCACTGGCACACCCAGGCCGAGGAAGACTGGTCCCTGAGCTGGAAGCGCCACTGGCAGCCCGATCCGGTGGCTGAGGGGCTGCTGATCCTGCCCGCCTGGCTGGAGGTGCCGGCGGAACACCGCCAGCGGCAGGTGATCCGCATCGACCCCGGCAGCGCCTTCGGCACCGGCAGCCACCCCACCACCCGCCTGTGCCTCGAAGCCCTCGACCAGCGGCCCCCCCGGGGCGGCACTGTCGCGGATCTGGGCTGTGGCAGCGGCATCCTGGCGATCGCGGCCCTGCTGCTGGGGGCCCGCCGGGCCTGGGCCTGCGATACCGACCCGCCGGCCATGCGGGCCACCGCCGCCAACGCGGCCCTCAACGGCTGTGACGATCGCCTGCAGGTCACCGTGGGCTCCGCCGACGCCCTGCTGGCGCAGCAGGGGGGTGAGCGGGCCGACCTGCTGCTCGCCAACATCCTGGCGCCGGTGCTGACCGACCTGGCGCCCCGGTTCGGCGAGATCCTGGGCGACGACGGCGTCGGCCTCCTCAGCGGGGTGCTCGAAGACCAGGCCGGGCCGCTGCTCGAGGTGCTGGCCGCCCTCGGGTGGGCAGGGCAGGTGCGGGCGGTGCTGGCGCCGTGGGTGGTGATCGAGATCGTCAGGCACCGATAACGCGGTCTTATCGGTCTTGGCTGTCCGATTGGCCTTCGTCCTGCAACGGCGGGGACCCCACGCGTCAGGTGTAGAAAGGTCCCGCCCGCAGGCCCGGCATGCCGAGGACCTGAGCCACCATCACTGCCATGGCGTCCTACAAGGTCACCCTCATCAACGAGAGCGAGGGCCTGAACAAGACCATCGATGTTCCCGACGATCAGTACATCCTCGACGCTGCCGAAGAGCAAGGCATCGATCTGCCTTACTCCTGCCGTGCCGGTGCCTGCAGCACCTGCGCCGGCAAGATCACTTCCGGCACCGTCGACCAGAGCGACCAGAGCTTCCTCGACGACGACCAGATCGAGGCCGGCTTCGTGCTGACCTGCGTCGCCTATCCCACCAGCGACGTCACCATCAAGACCCACGCCGAAGAAGAGCTCTACTGAGCCCCTGGCCCCGCCCCCGGTCCACCGGGGGCTCCACCACCCCTGCGGGGGTGGCTTTTTTTTGCCCAGCCTTGCCCAGCTCCCTCCGCCCTGGATCCCCGGCAGTGACGCACCACGACCGCCTGCTCCCCAGCGGCAGCGAACGGCCCAGCCCCGGGGGCATGTACAGCTTCCGGGTGCTGGGCCCCTGCTGCCGCCTGTTCGACCGCGACGAGCTGCCCTGGCCCTGCTGCCGGCTCCAATGGCGCAGCAAGGAGCCCAGCTGGCGCCGGGTGGGCCGCCGCTTCGTGCCCGACCTGGCCGCCCGCCGCTGCCCCACCTACGTCGTTGAGCTGCTGCAACCGGGGCTGCGGCCCACGGTCACCACCATCACCCTGTTCGCCGAACGGCTCACCCCCGCCCTGCAGGAGTGGTGGTACAGCAGAAAGCCGACGACCCTGGAGGCGCTGCCTCCGGAGCCGTCGGCTGAAGATCCCGGTCGGGATGGAATGGATCAGAAGTAGATCTTGCCGCCGCCCCACTGGGGACCCTGAACCTTGGGGGCCACAAGGATGTAGCCGGCGATGAGGCGCAGGTCCTCATCGTCCAGGTCGCGCATCTTCACGAAGACATCGGCGCTGCGCAGGCTCGGGTGCACATCGGCGATGGACACCTCGCCGTCATAGGAGGTCGGATCCTTGAAGTAGTCGACCAAGGCCTCGACGTTGTCGCGGGGCGGGGTGGCCAGGGCGAGGGTCTCGGGGTCGAGGCCCACGTTCTGGTTCGTCTTGGTGATGCCGCCGGCATGACAGGTGCCGCAGGACGAGTTGAAGATCTTCCGTCCCGACTTGATTTCGGTCTCGCTGAAGGTGACCGTGGTGCCGCTCGGGTCGGCAGGAACGGTGAGGGTCTCGGCATCCCACTGCAGCGCCTCGGCCGCGGTTGGCAGCAGCAGCAGGGCCAGGGGCAGCAGCAGCAGTACGACGGCACGCCGCAGACCCTGAAGGACGGTGGACATGGAGGAAACGGGCAGAGGGGGACGGACGCCAGAGCCCTTGTATCACGCAGAACAGGCGCTCCGGACTGGATCGGGCCCGCGACTCACGAACTGTTGCAGGCCCCCGGGAGCAGGTCGATCGCCAGCAGGTCGCGGGCCAGATCGGTGGCCGGGAAGATCGCCCGGGCTTCGGCGAGCAGATCCTCGGGGGTGGTGCCGTTTCCTGGGGCGTAGCGGGGGCTGAGGTGTGTGAGCAGCAGCCGGGCGGCACCGGCTTCGGCGGCGGTCTGGGCCGCCATCGTGCTGGTCGAGTGCTGCCGCTGGAAGGCCAGCTCGGCATCGGCGTGGCTGAAGGTGGCCTCGTGGATCAGCAGGTCGACGCCGCGGGCAAGGCCGACGGCGCTCTCGCTGAAGACGGTGTCGGTGCAGTAGGCCATCGACAGCCCCGGCTGGGGGGCGCCGCAGAGCCGTCGGCCATCGATCCGTCGGCCGTCGTCGAGCTGCACCGTCTCACCGGCCTTGAGCCGCGCGAAGAGGGGACCGGGGGTGAGGCCGAGGGCGCGGGCCGCCTCGGGATCGAAGCGCCCGGGCCGCTCGGCCTGCTGCACCCGATAGCCGAAGGCGGGGATGCGGTGGCGCAGGGGGGCACAGGTCACCGTCAGGTCGCCGTCCTGCAGCACCGGGGAGCCGCGGCGGGCGGCCTCCTCCACGGCATGGAAGCGCAGGGGGTAGCCGATCCGCGTGGAGGAGTGCTCAAGGGCCCCCAGCACGAACGCTTCCAGGGGCCGGGGCCCGTGGAGATCGAGGCCGCTGCAGGTGCCGGCCATGCCCAGGCTGGCCAGCAGCCCCGGCAGGCCGAACACATGGTCGCCGTGCATGTGGGTGATGAAGATGCGCCGCAGCTGCGACACCCGCAGATCGCTGCGCAGGAACTGGTGCTGGGTGCCCTCGCCGCAGTCGAACAGCCACAGCTCCGCCCGCTGGGGTGGACGCACCGCGACCGCGGAGACGTTGCGACTGCGGGTGGGCACGCCGGAACTCGTGCCCAGAAAGGTGACCTGCACGCGCTCAGAGGGGGTTCCCGATGCTGCCATGGGCTCGACGGCCACCCCACAATGGCGCCGTCTCCCTCCCCCCATGGCGCCCCTTCGCCACACCTTCGCCCTGGCGGCCCTGGTGGTCGTGCCGCCGCTGCTCAGCGCCGGGCCGGCCCTGGCCGGGCGTGAACCGCAGCTGCGGGTGCTGCTGGCCGAGGACGATGCCCTGCGGGTGGTCCCCGCCGATGGGCCCCTGCTGCTGCGCAGCGCCAGCGGCGAGCTGCTGGGGCGGGTCGAGCAGGGCATGACCCTGCGGGCCGACGATGACCGCATCGTGGGGCTGCCGCAGCCCCTCGCTGAGGTGTGGCTTGAACCCCAGGGCCCCGAGGGCAGCTTCTGGCTGCAGCAGCGTCGCTACGCGGGCAGCCTGCGGCTGCGGGCCAGGGGCGGCCGGCTGCAGGCGGTCAACCGGCTGGGGGTCGAGCGCTACCTGGCCAGCGTCGTCGGCAGTGAGATGCCGGCCCGCTGGCCCCTTGAAGCCCTGCGGGTCCAGGCCGTGGCCGCCCGCACCTACGCCCTGCGGCTGTGGCGTCCCGAGGCCGATGTCGACCTGGGATCGACCGTGAGCCATCAGGTCTACCGAGGCCTCGAGGCCGAGACCGAGAGCACCCGTGCCGCCGTGGCCACCACCCGCAGCCTGGTGCTCACCCACCGCGGCCAGCTGATCGATTCGGTGTTCTTCAGCAGCAGCGGCGGCATGACCGAGAACAGCGGCGAGGTCTGGCCGCGGCAGCTGCCCTACCTGCGCAGCGTCGTCGATTACGACCAGGACAGCCCGGTGTACCGCTGGACCGTCGCCTTTGATGAGGGCCAGCTGCAGTCGGCCTTCCCCGAGACCGGCGGAGCCAGCAGCATCGAGCCGATCAGCCAGACCAGCACCGGCCGGCTGCGGCAGGTGCTGGTGCGGGGACCGGGCGGCGAACTGAATCTCAGCGGCGGCCAGTTGCGCCAGCGCCTCGGCCTGCGCAGCAGCTTCGTGCGCTTCAGGCCCCCCGAGGACCCCGACACCGTGCTCGAGCGCCTGGGCAGCTGGCTGGGGCTGCGGCCCGCCCTGGTGGCCGAGGGCCGCGGCTACGGCCACGGGGTCGGCCTGAGCCAGTGGGGGACCTACGGCATGGCCCTCAAGGGGGTGAGCTTCGACCGGATCCTGGCCCACTACTACAGCAATGTGGCTGTGCAGCCCTACCGACCCCTGGCACTGGTGACCGCCGCTGGGCCAGCCTGGCCCCAACCCCCGCCGCCGCCCTAGGACAGGGCCGCCGCCCATGCCCCCCTGCCTGGCCCCCGCCGTCGAGGTGCTGTCCGATGCCACCGCCGTTGCCCGGCGGGCGGCTGCCCTGCTCGCCGAGGCCCTCTGGGACCCCCAGGGTGCCGCCACCGGCCTGGCCACGGGCCGGACCATGGAACCCGTCTACGCGGCCCTCTGCGACAGGCTCAGGGGCGACGCCCGCTTTGATCCCCAGCGCTGGTCCAGCGTCAACCTTGACGAGTACGTGGGCCTGGCCCCCCAGGACCCACGCACCTTCCGGGCCTACATGGAGCGCCATCTGGGCGGTCCCCTCGGCCTGCAGCCCCAGGCCCTGCAGCTTCCCGACGGGGCCGCCGCCGATCCGGCGCTCGAGGCCAGCCGCTACGGCGAAGCAGTGCGTCGCCAGGGCCTGGGCCTGCAGCTGCTGGGCCTGGGCAGCAACGGTCATGTGGGCTTCAACGAACCCCCCTGCGAGGTCACGGCACCCTGCCGGGTGGTGCAGCTCAGCGACAGCACCCGCCGTCAGAACGCCGAGGCCTTCGGCGGGGAGCCCGCCCATGTGCCGGCCCTGGCCATCACCCTGGGCCTGGCCGAGATCCTGGCGGCCCGGGAGCTGCTGCTGGTGGTGCTGGGGGCGGGCAAGGCCGGCATCCTGCGCCGTGCCCTGCAGGACCCCGCCGATGCCCGGCTGCCGGCCAGCTGGCTGCAGGGCCATCCGCAGGTGCGGGTGCTGTGCGATCGGGAGGCAGCGGCCCTGCTGGGTTGAGACGGCAGGGCTACGACGCTCCCTCAGCCGGCCAGATTGCAGTTGACGCTGCGCACATCGTCAAGTCCGTCGAGGCTGTCGAGCAGCCGCTCAAGCTGCTGCAGGCTGTCGGGATCGCCGAGGTCCACCAGGGTCTGCGGCCGCCAGCGCAGTTCGGCCTCCTGCACCGGCCAGCCGGCCGCCAGCAGCTGCCGGTGCAGCCCCTCCAGGGATGGGATCGGACACCAGATCTCCCCCTGACGGTCGTCCAGGCGGTAGCTGTGCACATCGAGCTCCAGCAGCAGCTCCAGCAGCGGATCTTCAGCCAGCGGTTCCAGTCCCTCCAGCCAGACGACCCCGAGCTGGTCGAAGAGGTAGGCGACGCAGCCGCTCTCGCCGAGGTTGCCGCCGTTCTTGCTGAAGGCGAGCCGCACATCGGCGGCCGTGCGGTTGCGGTTGTCGGTGAGGGCCTCCACGAGCACGGCCACACCCCCGGGGCCGTAACCCTCGTAGCGCACCACCTCGAAACTGTCCCCCTGGCCGCTTCCCTGCCCTGCCCCCTTGGCGATGGCCCGCTCGATGTTCGCGTTCGGCACACCGGCGGCCCGGGCCTTCTCCACGGCGGTGCGCAGCTGGAAGTTGCCGGCGGGGTCGGCCCCCTGGCGGGCGGCGACGGTGATCTCCCGGGCGAGACGGGTGAACACCACGCCCCGGCGGGCATCCACCACGGCCTTCTGCCGTTTGATCTGTGCCCACTTGCTATGGCCGGCCATCGGAGTCGGAACGGAACGGATCGGGATGGAAGGGCGGGACCGGGACGGAGGGACCGCCGTCAGCCGCTGGCGTCGAACACGAGCCGGGGCTGCAGGCGGCCATCGTCGCTGCGGCCAGCCATGCCCGCCAGACTGCCATCCGGCCTCAGCACCACCACCGGGGTCTCGCCGCTGTCGCCGGGGGCAGCGGCTCCCAGCGGCAGCCGCTGGCCGCGGGTCCAGGCGAGCCACTCGTGGTCGGCCAGCCGTCGCTGGGGCAGGTGCCCGAGGGGAAGCAGCGGATCCTGCAGGGGCGTCCCGGGCAGCAGCTGGTCCGGCGGGAGAGCCCCGGCGAGGCCGAAGCCCAGGGCATGGGTGCGTCGCAGGCTGGCGAGGGCGCCGCCGCAGCCCAGCCGTTCCCCCAGGTCCCGCGCCAGCGACCGCACGTAGGTGCCGGCCGAGCAGCGCAGCCACAGGCCCACCAGGCCGGTCTCCGGGTCCCAGTGGGTGAGCCGCAGGCCATCGATCGTCACCGGCCGCGCCGGCAGCTCGAGGGCTTCGCCGCGCCGCACCCGCGCATGGGCCCGCTCGCCGTCGACGTGCACGGCGCTCACCTGCGGCGGCCGCTGCTGCTGGGGCCCCAGAAACGACAGCAGCGCGGCCTCCAGGGCCGATGGGTCCAGGCGCGGCCAGGGGCGTTGCTCCAGGATCTCCCCCTGCTGGTCATCGCTGACGGTGCGCAGCCCCAGCTGGATGCTCCCCGTGTACTCCTTGTCGCCGTTCAGGTAGGGCAGCAGCCGGGTCGCGGGGCCCACCGCCAGGGGCAGAACGCCGGTCACCGCCGGATCCAGTGTGCCTCCATGGCCGATGCGGCGGATGCCGAGGCGGCGGCGGGCCAGGGCGACGCAGTCGTGGGAGGTGGGGCCGGCGGGTTTGTCCAGCACCAGAAAGCCGCAGGGGGTGGTCATGGCGAGGGGGCTGCCGAAGGGCCCATTACGGTGGTGCGGTTGCAGGAGCTGCCATGGTGGCGCTCGATATCGCTGGCTTCCTCCACGACGGCTTTGCCCTGAGGGAGCACCTGGCAGCCTTCCTCACCCTGCCCGAGGAGGAGCTGGAGACCAGGATGGCCGCGGCCACCGATGCCCTGGCGCAACTGCAGCCCACGGCCCTGGATGAGCCCGGCTGTGAACGGTTCTACGAATCCGAAGTGGGCGCCGGGCATCTCTACGAGCTCGCCGGCTGGCATCTGCAGAGCGCCGATTACATCGCCGACACCCTCAGGGTGCAGATGACCGCCGCTCAAGGTGACCACCTCGATTTCGGCGGCGGCATCGGCAGCCACGCCCTCGCTGCCGCCGCCCTGCCCCAGGTCCGTCGGGTGTGGATGGTGGACCTCAACGGCAGCAACCGGGAATTCGTCGCCTGGCGTGCCCGGCGGGTGGGGCTCGAGGATCGGATCGTCTGCTGCCGGGACCTCAGCGATGCTCAGCTGCCCGGGCGGTTCGACAGCCTCACCTGCCTGGATGTGCTGGAGCATGTGCCCGATCCGGCGGCGCTGCTGTCGCAACTGGCCGATCGGCTCATGCCGGAGGGAGGGGTGGCCCTGCTGAACTGGTATTTCTTCAAGGGATTCCAGGGGGAATACCCGTTTCACATCGACGATCCGGCCTTGGTGCAGCGTTTCTTTGAGGTGCTGCAGGAACGGTTCCTGGAACGCTTCCATCCTTATCTGATCACGGCGCGCACTTACACCCTGCGCAGCAGGGGGTAGGTGCGCTGCTGGGCCCGAAGCCGGGCCCACCCCTCAGAGGGGGGTCACCGAGATGCGCTTGCGCTCGCGGGTCTGGCGGCGGATGGTCTCGAACACCACCACGCCATCGACGAGGGCGAAGAGGGTGTCGTCGGACCCCTGACCCACGTGGGTGCCGGGGAGGACGCTGGTGCCGCGCTGGCGCACCAGAATCGAGCCGGCGGTCACCTTCTCGCCGCCATAGCGCTTCACACCCAGCCGCTTGGAGTTCGAGTCGCGGCCGTTGCGGGTGGAGCCTGTGCCTTTCTTGTGGGCCATGGGGGTTCAGAGACGAGGGGGTGAGGAGAACGGGATGGGGGACGCGGAAGCGGACCGGGAGAGGTCCCGCGCCGGGCGGGACCGGGCCTGGATCAGGTGAGGGCCTTGCCGGCCACGGTGATCGATTCGACCATCACCCGGGTGAGCTCCTGCCGGTGACCGTTCTTGCGGCGGGTCTTCTTTTTCTTGCGCATCTTGTAGACGATGATCTTGGGCCCGCGGCGATGGGCAAGCACCCGCAGGGTCACCTGTCCGCCCGTGACGTAGGGCTGGCCGACCGTGACGCCACCGGCACCGGACACGAGCAGCACCTCATCCAGGGTGAGGGTGGCGTCGACGTCAGCGGCCAGGCGGTCGAAGTCGTAGTAGCGGTTGGGCTGCAGCCAGAACTGCTGCCCGCAGGCCTCGACGATGGCGTAGGGGGCCGGCGCCGTCGCGGCGGCGGCGGGGGCGTCGTCAGACGCCGGGGAGGAAGGGGCCTTGGTCATGGGACGGCACAGGCATGGCCAGGCAGCTCAGTTCCGGGGACGTTCCGGCCGGAACGTTTTGAGGAACAGGTCTTTGAGCCTGGCGCACGACCAATCGAAAGACAAACAATGATCTTCCCTCAACACGATGCCCCCCGTCAACACTGAGGCAACCGCGGGGATGGCCCAGAGGTGCCATGACGGAACCAGACCTGGTCATCGGCTCGCTGATCGCCACACCGCAGGTGCGGCAGGCCTGTGGCCAGTGGTTGCAGGACGGCCGCTACGCCCTCCAGCCCCTGCCCCTGGGGGGCGAGGGCTGGCACGAACGGATCATGGCCGCCTGGGATGGCCTCGACGGACTGCTGATCGAGCAGAACGCCCTGGAACCTGGCCTGCTGGACCAGCTGCGCCAGGAGGGTCTGCTGCCGACGGTGGTGATCGGCGCCGTCACCGGTGAGGTCACCTGCCATGAGGCCGAGGTGCATCTGCAGGCCGATCAGCTCGAGCAGTTGCCCTATGTGCTGGATGCCGCCGTGTCCCGCTTCCTCGAGCGGCGGGTGCTGCGGGGAGATGCCCGGGAGGGCACGGCCCCCGACCAGTGGCGGCTCTCCCGGCGGCTGGAGGACCGGCTGGGCTACCTGGGGGTCTTCTACAAGCGGGATCCCGCCCTGTTCCTGCGCCATCTGCCGGCCGCCGAGCAGGCGGACCTGCTCCGGTCCCTCGAACGCAGCTACAGGGATGTGCTGCTCAGCTACTTCCGCGATCCACCGGCCGCGAACCAGGCCATCGAGAGCTACGTCAACACCGCCTTCTTCAGCGATCTGCCCATCACCAGGACCGTTGAGATCCACATGAATCTCATCGACGGCTGGTCCAAGCAGCTGCGGCTGGAGGGGCACAAGAGTGACTTTCTCCAGGATTACCGCCTTGCCCTCCTCGACGTGATGGCCCACCTTTGTGAGATGTACCGCCGCTCGATCCCCCCCGAGGTCGGTGCTGGTCCATCCCGTCTGCCGGCCCGGCACCGGCGCCAGGAGGAAACCCCATGAGTCCCCGCAAGACCTACATCCTCAAGCTCTACGTCGCAGGGAACACCCCCAATTCGATGCGAGCCCTCAAGACCCTGCGCAACATCCTGGAGACCGAATTCCGCGGGGTCTACGCCCTCAAGGTCATCGATGTGCTCAAGAACCCTCAGCTGGCGGAGGAGGACAAGATCCTCGCCACCCCCACCCTCGCCAAGATTCTGCCGCCACCGGTGCGGCGGATCATCGGTGATCTCTCCGACCGTGAGCGGGTGCTGATCGGTCTGGACCTGCTCTACGAGGAGCTGAGCGACGATGCCTTCAGCGACATGCCCGATGAGCCCGATTCTGAATAACCTGAAGCCATGACCAGTGCAGCGATGACAGACGACCAGCGACCCGATCCCCTCCATCTGTCCCAGGTGCAGAAGCTGCCGACGGGCATCGAGGGATTTGATGACGTGTGCCAGGGGGGACTGCCGATCGGCCGGTCGACCCTGATCAGCGGCACCTCCGGGACGGGCAAGACCGTCTTCTCGTTGCATTTTCTTTACAATGGCATTCGCCATTTTGACGAGCCCGGCATCTTCGTCACCTTTGAGGAGTCGCCCCTCGACATCCTGCGCAATGCGGCCAGCTTCGGCTGGGATCTGCAGTCGATGGTCAGCCAGGACAAGCTCTTCATCCTCGATGCCTCGCCCGATCCTGAGGGACAGGATGTGGCGGGCAGCTTTGACCTCTCGGGTCTGATCGAACGGATCAATTACGCCATCCGTAAATATAAGGCCAAGCGCGTTGCCATTGACTCGATCACGGCGGTGTTTCAGCAGTACGACGCGGTGTCGGTCGTGCGGCGGGAGATTTTTCGCCTGATCGCCCGTCTGAAGGAGATCGGGGTGACCACGGTGATGACCACCGAGCGGATTGATGAGTATGGCCCCATCGCCCGCTACGGCGTCGAAGAATTTGTCTCAGACAACGTGGTGATTCTGCGCAACGTGCTGGAGGGGGAGCGCCGTCGCCGCACGGTCGAGATTCTCAAGCTGCGGGGCACCACCCACATGAAGGGTGAGTTCCCCTTCACCATGGGTGGCCATGGCATCAGCATCTTCCCGCTCGGTGCCATGCGCCTCACCCAACGCTCCAGCAACGTGCGCGTCAGCTCCGGTGTGCCGAAGCTCGACGAGATGTGCGGCGGCGGCTTCTTCAAGGATTCCATCATTCTTGCCACCGGCGCCACCGGCACCGGCAAGACCTTGCTGGTCAGCAAGTTCCTTGAGAACGCCTGTGCCAACCGCGAGCGGGCCATCCTCTTTGCCTACGAAGAGTCGCGGGCCCAGCTGCTGCGCAACGCCACCAGCTGGGGGATGGACTTCGAGCAGATGGAATCGGATGGGCTGCTCAAGATCGTCTGCGCTTACCCCGAATCCACCGGCCTCGAAGATCACCTCCAGATCATCAAGACGGAGATCAGTCAGTTCAAGCCCTCCCGCATGGCAATCGACTCCCTCTCCGCCCTGGCCCGGGGGGTGAGCCACAATGCCTTCCGGCAGTTCGTGATCGGCGTGACGGGCTACGCCAAGCAGGAGGAAATTGCAGGGTTCTTCACCAACACCTCCGAAGAGTTCATGGGCAGTCACTCCATCACAGACTCCCATATCTCAACAATCACCGACACGATCTTGCTGCTGCAATACGTTGAAATTCGCGGCGAGATGTCGCGGGCCCTCAATGTGTTCAAGATGCGTGGCTCGTGGCACGACAAGGCCATCCGCGAATTCGTCATCACCGGCAATGGTCCTGAAATCAAGGATTCCTTCGCCAACTTCGAGCGCATCATCAGCGGTGTGCCCCACCGCGTCACCACCGATGAGCGCAGTGAGCTCTCCCGCATCGTCCGCGGCGTCGACAGCGAGACGCTCTGATTGAGCACAACCCCCTGAAGCTGTCTGACCTGGTGCGTTCCCTCAGGCCACCAGGGCGTTGTCCCGCCGTTGGGTGCGCATCAGCAGCTCATCCTCGTCGGCCTGTTCGAGGGGCAGCTCAAACCAGAAGGTGGTGCCGCAACCCGGTTCGCTGACGATCTGCACGCGGGCGTCGTGCTTGTCGAGGATCCCCCGCACGATCGACAGACCCAGTCCTGTTCCCCGCTCGGTATGCACAGCATTCTCGACCCTGAAGAAGCGCTCGAACACCCGCCTGAGGTCGTCCTGGCCGATGCCGAAGCCGGTGTCGCAGATCTCGACCCGCAGGCGGGGCAGCCGTGAGCTGGCATCTTCGGCGGAGATCGGGCACGTGTCCGGCCATGGGTAGGCCCGCAGCATCACCAGGCCGCCCGCCGGCGTGAACTTGACCGCATTGCCGACAAGGTTGTCGAACACCTGCAGCAGCAGGTCCCAGTTGCCGCGGATGCGGGGCAGGTCGTCTGGAACATCCAGGGCCAGCTCCACCCCCCGTTCCTCGGCGTTGAGCCGGTAGTTGCGCAGGGTCTGTTCCATGGCCGAGCGCAGATCCATGGGTTCGAGCTGCCACACCCGGTCGGATTCGAGCCGGGAGAGGTCGAGCACATCGTTGACCAAACGCGTCAGCCGGTCGGTTTCATCATTGGCCGTTGCCAGGAACTCCTGCCGCTGCTCATCGCTGAGCTGATCGCCGTAATCGTGCAGCGTCTCGACGTAGCTCTTGATGTTGAACAGAGGCGTGCGCAGCTCGTGGGAGACATTGCTGATGAACCGGCTCTGGGCCGCGTTCAGTTCCACTTCCCGCGTCAGATCCTGCACCGTCACGGCAATGCCCTTGAGGGTTCCGCCGCTGGCGTCCCGCACCCCCTGCAGCACCAGTCGCAGGGTGCGCGTCGGTTCGCCGAGGTTGCAGCGCAGCTCGGCCCCATCCCGCAGCCCCTGGCCGATCTGCTCAAGGCTGGGCTGCAGATCCATCGCCAGGCCGTCAGGCAGCAGCCCCATCAGGTCGGCCCCCTCCAGGATGCGGCCCTCCCAGCGGAACACGCGCCGGGCCGTGGGGTTGGCCAGCACCACCCGGCCGTCGGGGTCGAGCAGCAGGGCCCCGTCGGCCATGCTGGCGATCAGGGTCTCCTGTTTGACCTGGGCGGCGGTGAGCTCTTCGATGTTGGCGGCGTCGTAGGCCTCGAGCCGCGACGCCATGTCGTTGAAGCCCTGCAGCAGTTCCCCCAGTTCGCCCCCCACCGGCAGGGCGATGCGGGCAGCGAAATCGCCGGCGGCGATCGAACGGACCCCCCGCAGCAGCTCCTTCACCGGACGGGTGATGGTGAGGGCGTTGAACACCGCCCCGAGAATCACCAGCACCCAGATCGACACGAACACCGCCACGGTCACCTCGCGGGTGAGGGCGCCGCTGGCCTCCACCGCATCGTTGGGGTTGATGCCCAGGGCCACCACCCCCAGGTAGCGGCCGTCGCTCACCATCGGCACGAAGACATCGGTGACGAGGCCGTCGGGGGTCAGGTGCTGTCGCAGCAGCGGATTGCCGGGGCGCTCGCTCAGGTCGGCCGGCAGTTCCAGCCGCCGGCTCAGCTGCAGATCGTTGCCGCTGTCGATGCGGCTGATGGGGATCCCCAGGTAGATCACCCCCTCGGGATCGGCGTAGAAGATGTAGCGGAGGCTGCGGCTCGAGCGCCAGAAGTCTTCGGTCACCCGGGCCAGGTCGCGGTCGCGCCCCTCGGCCGCCAGTGGGGTGACGTTGCTGGCCAGCAGCAGGCCCAGGTCCCGGGCGTAGCGGGTGTCCCCCATGCGGGCCTCCATCTGGATGCCGTTGAGGGAGAAGAACGTGAGCCCCGTCATCACCAGGCTCACCACCAGCGTGGCGACGGCCAGCAGCTTGGTCTGGAGGCTGAATTCCGCCCACCAGCGGGCGATGGCCTCCCCCAGGCTGCGGCGGGGTGCTGCGGGGGTGGCTGGACTGGAGGTCAGGGCAGGGCCGGGCACGGCATGGGGCCCAGCCTAGGAGCGCCGCACCTGATGGCCGATGTCGCGGCGCACCTGCATGCCCGCGAAGGACACCTGCGCCAGCCGGGCGTAGGCGGCGGCGAAGGCAGCGTCGAAATCGCCGGCCTCGGCCACCGCCGCCAGCACGCGGCCGCCGCTGGTGCGCAGCAGCCCGTCCTCGTCCCGGCGGGTGCCGGCATGGAACAGGCGCCGGTCGTCGCCGTCGCCCCCCCCGTCGTGCAGCGCATCCCCCAGGTGGGGTGCATCGGGATAGCCGGGGGCGGCCGCCACCACACAGGCGCTGCAGAGCGGGCGGATGCTGAGCGGCGGGGCCTCGGCCAGCCGTCCCTGGGCGCAGGCGAGCATCAGGCCCGCCAGGTCTCCCTCCAGCAACGGCATCAGGGTCTGGCATTCGGGATCACCGAAACGGCAGTTGAACTCGATCACCTGGGCACCGGTGGCCGTGAGCATCAACCCCGCGTAGATGACGCCGCGGTAGCTGATGCCCCGGTTCCGCAGGGCCAGCAGCAGCGGTTCCAGCACCTGGCGTCGCACCCCGTCCAGCCCCTCGGCGTCCAGCAGAGGGGCCGGCGCATAGGCGCCCATGCCGCCGGTGTTGGGCCCCGTGTCCCCCTCCCCGATGCGCTTGTGGTCCTGGGCGGGCGGCAGCAGCAGCAGCGCCTCGCCGTCGGTGAAGGCGAACACCGAGACCTCGGGCCCCTGCAGACGCTCCTCGAGCACCACGGTGCGCCCGGCTGCGCCGAAACGCCCCGCGAAGCAGTCCTCGATCGCCGCCTCAGACTCCTCGACGGTTTCGGCCACCACCACGCCCTTGCCGGCCGCGAGCCCGTCGGCCTTCACCACCAGCGGCCGCCCAAGGGAGCGCACCAGCGCCACGCCCTCCTCCCGGGTCGTGACCGTCCAGAAACCGGCGCTGGGGATGCCGGCCTCACGCATCAGCGTCTTGGCCCAGTGCTTGCTGGCCTCGAGCCGGGCACCCTCGGCCCCGGGCCCGAACACCGCCAGGCCCGCCTGCCGCAGCCCATCGGCCAGCCCCGCCGCCAGCGGCGCCTCGGGCCCGATCACCACCAGCTCGATCGCCTCCCGCCGGCAGAGCTGCAGCAGGGCCTCGCCGTCGTCGCTGGCGATCGGCACAACGCTGCAGCCGGGCAGGTCGGTGCTGCCCCCGTTGCCGGGCGCCAGCCACAGCCGCGGCTGCCCCGGCGACCGCCCCAGGGCCCAGACCAGGGCGTTCTCCCTGCCCCCCGAGCCCACCACCAGGATCCGCGCGACGGTCATGCACTGGCCCTCCCCTGGAATGACGGCGCTGCCGGGGGGGCCACCTAGCGTTGGCCCGCTGCGAACACGCCCTCCTTGCTGTTCCCTCCTACCGCGGCAGCGGTGCCCCAGGCATCCCCTCCGCCGCTGCCGGTGGGCGCCATGCCCCAGGCCACCTTCGACCGGCTGCTGCTGGAGGGCGATGCCCGGGCCCTGGGGGAGGCCTGTGGGAACGCCCTCACCGTCGGTCTTGACGCGCGGCTGCCCCTCGTCCGGGGGCGGCTGCTGGCCCTCAACCCCGAGCCCGAAGACCTGGCGACGGTGCTCGGTGATGCCGCGGCCCTGCTGCAGTGCCGCGCCCCCGAGGCCGCCCTGGCGGTGCTGGACCGGGTGGGGCCCGCCGCCGGCGAAGACCGGCGGCGCTGGTTGCTGCTGCAGTGGCAGGCCGCCCGGGATGCCCGCGACCATCGCCGGGCCGCCCTCGCGCTCCAACGTCTCAGTGGGCGGTCGGTCGAGGCCCTCGATGGCCTGAAGCTGCCCGTGGGCGATGGCCCCCTGCCGGTGGCCAGTGCCCTGGATCTCCAGGTCGGGCATCTGGCCGCCGATGGTCGGCCGGCGGCGGCGGCAGGCCTGCTGCAGACCCCCGCCAGTGATCCCCTGGCCACCGCGGAGCGGCTGGGGGAGGCCACCCGGCTGCTGGCCGGGGCCGGCCAGGGTCCGAAGGCCCTGGGACTGCTGCCCCGGGCCCTGGACCAGGCCGCCGGTGCCGCCGCCTGGGGACTGGCGGGACAGCTGCTCACGCGCCAGCGGGAGCTGGAGCTGGAGGGCGGTCAGCCGGCGGCGGCGGTCGCCACCAACCAGCGGCGGGAGCGGCTGGCCCGCCGGGTCGAGGACGGCATCGCCCTGCGGGCGGCCCTCCGCAGTGCCAGGGCCGACGGCACCCGCGAGCCGGCCCTGGCCCAGGCCCTTCTCGACAGGCAGGAACCGCTGGAGCAACGCCATGGCGATGGCCTCGATCTGCTGCTGCAGCTGAGCGAGGGCGCCACCGACGATCGCCGCCAGGCGCGGCTGACCCTGGCGGCCCGCCTGGCCGCCGTCCTGGACCATCGCGAACGCTGGAGCGACCTGCTGGCGGAGCAGCGGCTGCTGGCCAGCCAGGCCGGTGACGCCTGGCTGCTGGACCGGGTCGACCGCGAAGCCCTGCGGGTGGCCGCCGGCCGGCCGTTGCGGGAGCTCGAGGCCCTCGACCAGCGCCTGCTGGAGCTGGATCAGGACCCCCGGCCCGGGACGCCCCCCTGGATTCTTGAGACGCCTGAAGGCCGGGAGCGGCAGCGCCGCCGCCTGGAGGTCGACGGCGAGGGGCTGCGGCAGGCCCGGCGGCGGCTCGGGTTCGACCCGTTCCCGGGGGCCCACACCCTGCCGGCCCTGCTCGAGGACGAGGAGCGGTTGCGGCGGGCCCGGCCCGCCGGCGACGACGTGCTGCTCACCCCCGCGGTCTTCGGAACCCTGCCGGGCCGGCTGCCCCTGGCCGAGGCCGCGGCGCGGCAACAGCAGCTCGAGGCGGCCCTGCTGAGCATCCTGCCGGAGGCGGAGCCCCGCCAGCAGGCCCGTGAGCGGTTCGCCCTGCTGGTGCAACGGCAGTGGCGCCGCCTCGATCTCGAGACCAGCCTGACGGCGGCGGTCCAGCGCCAGCGGCTGCCGGCCGATGCGGTCGAGCGCCAGCAGGAGCTGCTGGATCTTGAGCGTCAGCTCGATCCCCGGTCCCCCTGGCTGCAGGAGCTGGCGGCGGAGGGAAGCAGCGCTGAAGAGCTGGCCAGCCTCGGCCGCTGGCAGGAGCGTCGGGAGGCGTTGCGCCTGGAGGATCGACGGGAGGAGGCCCGCCAGCTGCGCCGCCGCCGCCGGCAGCTGACCCTGGAGCAGCAGGATCCGCTGCCCACGGCCCAGCAGCGCCTGGCCATCGAGATCACCCGCCGCTGGCGGGAGCTGCTGGCCCGCCCGGGCGAGGCCACCGCTGCGGCGCTGCAGCCCCTGGCGGTGGCCCGGGAGCAGGAGTCGCTGGAGCTGGAGCTGGTGCGGCTGCGGCTGGCGGGGCTGCTCCGGGAGGCCGGCCAGCAGCGGGACACAATGCAGGAGGAACTGCGGCTGGACCGCCAGCTGCGCTCCCCCCTCCGGCCCGGCGGCCATGCCGGTCCCCCTGCTGAGGCACCCCCATGACCGCGACTGCCCTGACCATCGGTCCGCTGCTGCACGAGGGCAAGGCCAAGAAGGTCTTCAGCACCGACCGTCCGGGCGTGCTGGCGGTCGCGTTCAAGGACGATGCCACGGCCTTCAATGCCCAGAAGAAGGACCGCCTGGCTGGCAAAGGGGTCCTCAACTGGGAGATCTCGGCGCGGTTGTTCGAGCTGCTGGAGGCCGAGGGCGTGGCCAACCATTACCTGGGCTGCCTCGAGCCCGGCTGGATGGCCGTGAGGGCCGTGCGGATCGTGCCCCTCGAGGTGGTGCTGCGCAACCGGGCGGCGGGGTCCCTCTGCCGCCAGCTGCCGCTGGCGCCGGACACGCCGCTGGAGCCGGCCCTGCTGGATCTGTACTTCAAGGATGACGGCCTGGGCGACCCGCTGCTGACCGAGGCCCGGCTCGATCGTCTGGGGTTGCTGCAGCCAGGCGAACGCGAGCGCCTCGAATCCCTGGCCCGCCAGGTCAACGCCGTGCTCAGCCGTCGCTTCGGCGAGGTGGGCATCGACCTCGTCGACTTCAAGCTCGAGTTCGGCCGCACCGACGACGGCACGCTGCTGCTGGCCGACGAGATCAGCCCGGACACCTGCCGTCTCTGGGACAGGGGTCAGCCGGGCAGCACCGACCGGATTCTCGACAAGGACCGCTTCCGTCAGGACCTGGGGGGCCTGGTGGAGGCCTATGGGGAGGTCCTCAAACGGGTCCAAGGCCTGGGGCAGAGTCCCCGTCCCTACCGATAAGGTCACCCGACCGGCGCCGCACTGCGCACTGATGCCCAGCCCCTCCATGGCTTCCGGCCATCCGGCTGCCGCCGTCCAGCGGCGCCTGGCCCACTGGACGGTCCGCCTGTCGACGCCGCTGCTCGGGGTGCTGTTGCTCGCCGGTGCAGCCACCGCCCAGTCCCCGGCGCCTGCGGCAGCCCCGGCCTCGGATCAGGTGGATACCCCTTCGGCGGCCCCTGCCGGCACGCCGGACCCGGCCGCCACGCCGTCGACCAGTCCCCCCAAGGCCGCTCCGGCTCCGGCCGCTGCCGCTGAAACCAAGGTTCCGATCAGTGAAGTGGCGGTGGTGGGTCTGGAGAACCACCCCGAGCGGGAACGGCTTGAGCGTGTCGTGTACGACGCCCTCTCGGTCCGACCGGGCACCAGCACCACCCGCACGGCCCTCAAGACCGACCTCTCGGCGGTGTACGCCACGGGCTGGTTCAGCGATGTGCGCATCCAGCCCGTCGACGGTCCCCTCGGGGTGCGGCTGGTGGTGAACGTCACCCCCAACCCGGTGCTGACCGAGGTGACCTTCGACAACAGCAAGGCGCTGCTGCCCGCCACGGTCGTTAAGGATGTCTTCGCGACCGATTACGGCCGCACCATCAACCTGCGCACCCTCGAGCGCCGGCTCAACGAGCTGCAGAAGTGGTACGGCGACCAGGGCTACTCCCTGGCCCGCGTCACCGGTCCGAGCCGCATCAGCCCCGAGGGGGTGGTCGAACTGAGCGTCCGCGAAGGAATCGTCCAGGGGGTCGAGGTCCAGTTCGTCAACGCCAATGGCGACACCGTCGACGACAAGGGGCAACCGATCCGCGGCAAATCGAAGCCATGGGTGGTGAGCCGTGAGATCTCGATCAGACCCGGTGGGTTGTTCAACCGTCGCCAGCTCGAGGGCGACATCAAGCGCCTCTACGCCACCGGTCTCTTCTCGGATGTGAAGGTGACCCTCAAGCCCGTGCCGGCCAACCCGGGCGAGGTCGTGCTGGTGCTCGGTGTGACCGAACAGTCCACCGGTTCGCTCTCCGGCGGTATCGGCTACAGCCAGAACCAGGGTCTCTTCGGCCAGATCCAGCTTCAGGAGAGCAACCTCTTCGGTCGCGCCTGGAGCACCGGCCTCAACTTCACCTACGGCCAGTACGGCGCCCTGGCCGATTTTAACTTCGACATCCCCTGGCTCAAGGATGACCCCAACCGCAGTGCTCTGCGGGTGAAGGGTTTCATCAGCCGCGAGATCCCCCAGATCTTCCAGAGCCAGTACGACGGATCGATCCGCACGGTGCAGGGCTTCTACGAAGCCCCGGCAACCTCGATCAATGCCCAGCAGGCGGTGCTCCTGAACCAGGCCGTCGGCCGTCCCCGCACTTACGTGGTGAATGTGGAGGACACCGACTTCAACAACGTCAATGCCGCTGTCGCGGCCCTGCCCGGCTTCAACTATTACGACCCTGAAGGTGACCTGGTGCGGGTCCAGCGCACGGGGGGCAACATCCAGTACATCCGTCCTTTGCGGGGCGGTGACCCGTTCAAGCGCAATCTCTGGACGATGATCTTCGGCCTGAGCGGCCAGCAGGCGATGGTGATGAACGGCAACGGCACCCCCCGCCGCTATGGTGCGGCGCCCTTCGACAATGACGGCAACCAATACGCCAACCTTAACGAGATCATCTGCCTGGCCTACAACTGCGCGACCACCAACCAGTTGGTGGGAGGCCGTTTTGCCGTCTCTTACAACACGCTCAACGACAACAAGAGCCCCAGATCCGGCACATTCCTGACCGCCAGCACCGAGCAGTACGTCAGCGTCGGTGAAAACTCACCCACCTTCAACCGCCAGCGCCTCTCGGCCACCCACTTCATCCCGGTTAATTTTCTCAAGCTCTACAAGGGCTGCCGCAGCAAGAAGGGAGAGCCGGAAGATTGCGCGCAGGCCATCGCCTTGCAGGTGACAGGCGGCAACATCAGCGGCAGCCTGCCCCCCTACGAGGCTTTCTGTCTCGGTGGCAGCAACTCGGTGCGGGGTTATTACGACTGTGACCTGGGCGTCGGTCGCAGCTACCTCGAAGGCACCATCGAGTACCGCTTCCCCATCTTCCGGATCATCAGCGGCGAGCTCTTCGTCGATGGTGGCACCACCTTCGGCACCCAAAATCAGGTTCCCGGCAGCCCCGGTCTGCTGCTCAACAAACCCGGTCAGGGTTTCTCGGTGGGAACGGGCGTGATCGTGACCACCCCCGTGGGCCCCCTGCGGCTCGAGGTGGCCAGCCAGGACTTCACCGACAACTGGCGCTTCAACGTCGGCGTGGGCTTCAAGTTCTGACCATGGTCTGGCCCTCCGACTACAGCCGTCGCCACACCGTTGCGGCCGCCGTCGAACGCCGGGGGGTGGGCCTTCACTCCGGCAGCACCACCCGGGTCAGGCTCGAGCCCTCCGACCAGCCGGGCTTCCGGGTGGGCTGGCTGCAGCAGCCCGCCCTCGGGCTGCAACCCCTCCACCCCGGCCTGGTGCACGAGACCCGGCTCTGCACCTGCCTGCAGCTGGGGGAGCAGCGCCTGGCCACGGTGGAACACCTGCTGGCGGCCCTGGCCGGCACCGGCCTCAGCCAGGTCGACCTCTGGATCGACGGGGAGGAGATCCCCCTGCTCGATGGTTCGGCGGCGCCCTGGGTCGACGCCATCGGTGAGGTGGGCCTGCAGGACCTGGGCCCCCGGGAGCCCCTCCCTGCCATCGACAATCCCATCACCCTCCAGCAGGGGAACAGTGTCGCGGTCGCCCTGCCGAGCGATCAGCTCTCCCTCACGGCCGCCATTGAGTTTTCCCAGGCTGTCATCGGCCGCCAGCTCTACAGCATCGTTCTGACGCCCGAACGCTTCGTGGCCGAGATCGCCCCGGCCCGCACCTTCGGCTTCCGGGACCAGGTGGAGCAGCTGCGGCAGGCTGGACTGATCCGCGGTGGTGACCTGGACAACGCCCTGGTCTGCGATGGTGACCGCTGGCTGAACCCCCCGCTGCGCTTCGCTGATGAACCCGTGCGCCACAAGCTGCTCGATCTCATCGGTGATCTGGCCCTGGCCGGCCTTCCCCGTGCCCAGGTGATCGCCTACCGCGGCTCCCATGCGTTGCACACGGCGCTGGCAGCAGCCCTCGTCAACCGTCCCCACGCCGCCTGATGACCGCCACCCCCGTCACCGTCCTCGAGAGCGAGCAGATCCTCAACCTGCTGCCCCATCGCTACCCGTTCGCGCTGGTGGACCGGGTGATCGAACACGACCCCGGCCGCCGGATCGTGGCCCTCAAGAACGTCACCCTCAACGAACCGCAGTTCCAGGGGCACTTCCCCGGACGGCCGCTCATGCCCGGGGTGCTGATCGTGGAGGCCATGGCCCAGGTGGGTGGTCTGATCGTGGCCCAGATGCCTGAGCTGCCCGCCGGCCTCTTCGTGTTCGCCGGCATCGACGGGGTAAGGTTCCGCCGACCTGTGGTGCCAGGGGATCAGCTGCGGATCACCTGCGAGCTGATCAGCCTCAAGCGACAGCGCTTCGGCAAGGTCCGGGGTGAGGTCACCGTTGACGGCCAGGCTGTCTGCGCCGGTGAGCTGATGTTCTCCCTGGTGGACTGACCATGAACCTCTCCGCCACTCCCCCTCGCATCCATCCGACGGCGGTGGTCGATCCGGCCGCCCGCCTCGGTGACGGGGTCATCGTGGGTCCCTACGCGGTGATCGGTCCGGAGGTCAGCCTCGGTGCCCGCACCGAGATCTGCCCCCACGTGGTGATCGAGGGCCGGGTGACCATGGGCGAAGACAACAAGATCTTCCCCGGCGCCTGCATCGGTCTCGAACCCCAGGATCTCAAGTACCGCGGCGATGCCACCGAGGTGGTCATCGGTGATGGCAACCGCATCCGCGAATGCGTCACCATCAACCGGGCCACGGCCTCCGGCGAGTCGACGCGCCTCGGCAGCCACAATCTGCTGATGGCCTACAGCCACATCGGTCACAACTGCGTGCTGGGGGATCGGATCGTGGTGGCCAACGGCGTCGCCGTCGCCGGCCACGTGCACATCGAAGACCGGGCCGTGATCGGCGGTGTGCTGGGCATTCACCAGTTCGTGCATATCGGTCGGATGGCGATGGTGGGGGGCATGAGCCGCATTGACCGTGATGTTCCTCCCTTCACGATGGTTGAGGGTCACCCCGGTCGCCTGCGGGGGTTCAACCGCATCGGTCTGCAGCGCAGCGGCCTCGCCGATGCCGATGACGGGGCGGTGATGAAGGAGCTGCAGCACCTCTGGAAGCTGCTGTACCGCAGCGGTCTGCCCCTGGCCACGGCCCTCAGCGAGGCCCGGGCCCTCAGCCTCACCCCCACCGGCGAGCACCTGGTGGCCTTCCTGGAGGCCAGCTGCAGCCCAGGTCGCCGCGGGCCCCTGCCGCCGGCCCGCCCATGAGGCCGCCGTCGCCGTGACCCATCTGCTGATCAGCACCGGGGAGGTGTCCGGTGACCTGCAAGGCAGCCTGTTGATCCAGGCCCTGCGGCTGGAGGCCGATGCCCGCGGACTGCCCTTGCGGCTGAGTGCCCTGGGGGGCCCGCGGATGCAGGCCGCCGGTGCCGAGCTGCTGGCGGACACGGCCCCTCTGGGGGCGATCGGTCTCTGGGAAGCGCTGCCCCTGGTCTGGCCCACCCTGCGGCTGCAGCAGCGCCTGAACCGCTGGCTGCGCCGCAATCCGCCCGACGGGGTGGTGCTGATCGATTACATGGGGGGGAACGCCCCCCTGGGGAGGCGGGTGAAACGCTGGTGGCCCCAGCTGCCGGTGCTCTACTACATCGCCCCCCAGGAGTGGGCCTTCCGGCTGGGGGAGAGCGGCACCACGCGGCTGATCGGCTTCAGCGACCGCATTCTGGCGATCTTCCCGGAGGAGGCCCGGTTCTACGCCAGCCGCGGCGCCCGGGTCGACTGGGTGGGGCATCCCCTGCTCGACACCCTCGCCGCCGGTGTGGACCGTCCCACCGCCCGCCGGCAGCTGGGGCTCGCCGATGACGACCGGCTGCTGCTGGTGCTGCCGGCCTCCCGGCGCCAGGAACTGCGCTGGCTGCTGCCCCCCCTGCTGGATGCCGCCGCGGCCCTGCAGCGGGAGCGCCCCGGTCTGCAGGTGATCGTTCCGGCGGCCCAGGCCAGCTTTGAGCCCCTGCTGCAGGCAGCGGTGGAGCAGCGGGGCCTGCGAGCCCGGGTGCTCTCGGCTGCCGAAGCCGATGCCCGCAGGCCAGAGCTGTTCGCCGCCGCCGACCTGGCCCTGAACAAGTCGGGCACCGTCAACCTCGAGCTGGCCCTGCGGCGGGTGCCGCAGGTGGTCGCCTACCGGGTCAGCCGTCCGACGGCCTTCGTGGCCCGGCATCTGCTGCACTTTCAGGTGAGCCACATCTCGCCGGTCAACCTGGTGCTGGAGGAGCGGCTGGTGCCCGAGCTGCTCCAGGACGAACTGTCGGCCGAGGCCCTGCTGGCGGCGGCCCGGCCCCTGCTCGACGACGGTCCGCAGCGGCAGCGGATGCTCGACGGTTACACGCGGTTGCGGCATGACCTGGGCGAACCTGGGGTGACCCGTCGGGCGGCCCGCCTGATTCTCGACAGTGTCCATGGCTCCTGACCATCGCCGCCCCCTGGCCCTCCCCCTCGCGGCGCTGCTGCTGTCGGTGCTGCTGCTGCTGCCTGCCGCCGCCTGGGGGGCTCCGCTGCAGGAGGCCGTGTTCGCCGGCGGCTGCTTCTGGTGCCTCGAGCATGACCTCGAGGAGCTTCCCGGGGTGGCTGAGGCGGTCAGCGGCTACAGCGGGGGGGATGTGGCCCGTCCCACCTACCGCCAGGTGAGCGCCGGCGGCACCGGCCACCAGGAGAGCGTTCGGGTGCGCTTTGACCCCGATCGCCTCTCGTACGACACCCTGCTGCGGGCGTTCTGGCGCAACATCGACCCCAGGGATGGCGCCGGGCAGTTCTGCGACCGGGGCAGTTCGTACCGTCCGGTGATCTTCACCGCCGACCGTCGCCAGGAGACGGCGGCCCGGGCCAGCGTCGCGGCGGCGGCCCGGGAGCTGGGCACGTCCACCGCGGCCCTGCAGGTGGCGGTCCGTCCCCTGGGGCCGTTCTGGCCGGCGGAGGACTACCACCAGGACTATGCCCGACGGAACCCGGTGACCTACGGCTATTACCGCTGGCGCTGTGGCCGCGATGCCCGCCTCAGCACCGTCTGGGGACGTCGTGCCCGCAACAGTGAACCCTGGGCATCCGCACCTGCAGCCCCCTGACAATCGGGCTAATTTGGCCCTGTGTGTCGGAGGCCCGATGTACCTGCTGACCATCCGGGAGGGTCTCGCCACCCGGTACATCGGCCCCTACGAAACCCCGAAGCACGCCGCCGACGATCTGGACCGGCAGCTTGCCCATTGCGACGATCGGGCCCGCTGGCAGATCCACGAGCTGCAGTCGCCCCTGGTGCCCCTCAGCGGTGAGGGCGGTC
The DNA here is from genome assembly GCA_903871775.1 of uncultured cyanobacterium. GTDB lineage: Bacteria > Cyanobacteriota > Cyanobacteriia > PCC-6307 > Cyanobiaceae > CAIQIA01. Next base: position 200,041 of record CAIQIA010000002.1, on the reverse strand, counting down.
TGCCGGTGCCGGCCCCGGCGGCCTGAACGTTCACCGCCGTGGGTAACCGCGGAACAGTCCGCTCTCGACCATCAGCCCGACGCCGGCATTGATGCTCAGCAGGCTGAGGGTGCCGATCCAGAACCAGGGCCGCGGTGGGTCGGCGGCCCGCCGCACCAGCGCTTCGCCGAAGAGGCAGAGCCCCAGCGGCAGCAGCAGCATCCCGGCCTGGGCCCGCAGGTACCACTGCCAGCGAGGGGTGAGCCAGGAGGGTGGGAACCAGCGGGGGGACCGCAAGAGGCTGCTGCTGTGCTGTGTCCAACCTTAGGCGGCGGCACCGGCCAGCACCCGGGCCTGGCGCCGCAGCTTGCGCAGGGCGTTCTGCTCCAGCTGGCGGGTGCGTTCGCGGCTGAGCCCGAAGCGACCGGCCATGTCCTGCAGGGTGGCCGGTCGGCCCGGACCATGGCGTTCGCGCAGCAGTTCGCTCTCGCGGCTGCTCAGCTCGGTGCTGGCCAGCAGGCGTTCCAGATCCTCGGCGGCCAGGTCGCTTTCCAGGCATTCCATCGGGCCGGGATGGCCGTCCTGGATCAGGTCCCCCAGGGTGCCGTTCTCAGCGTCGCCGCCGAGGGGGGTGTCGAGGCTGCAGCCGATGCTGAGCCGGTGGGCCCGCTGCAGCTCGAGCAGCTGCTCGGCGCTTTCGCCGGTGGCTTCCATCAGCTCCTGGCGACTGGGCTGGCGCCCCAGCTGCTGGGACAGGCGCTGGGTGGCCGCCGCCAGCCTGGCGAGGCGGTCAGCCACATGGAAGGGCAGCCGCACCAGGGTGCTCTGCTGGCTGGTGGCCCGCTGCAGGGCCTGGCGGATCCACCAGTAGGCGTAGGTGCTGAAGCGGTAGCCGGTGGTGGGGTCGTACTTCTCCACGGCCCGTTGCAGGCCGATGGCGCCCTCCTGCACCAGATCCTCAAGGCTGAGGCCGCGCAGGCGCTGCTTCTTCGCCAGGTGCACCACCAGCCGCAGGTTGGCCTGCACCATCCGCTGGCGGGCCCGCAGTCCCAGCCGACGCACGGCCGGAGGGGCGCCGTCAGGGCCGTCGGGGTGGTCTTGCCAGGCGCGCACCTGGCGGCCCAGCTCGACCTCCTCTGCCGGTGTCAGCAGGGTGTGACGGCCGATGTTGTCGAGCATCCAGCCGACACAGTCGGCGCTGCGGGAGGACGGGGCCATGGGGCACATCCGGGGAACTTCCCGAACGATGGATCCGGCGGCCGGGTCCAGGGGAGGTGGAGAGCCGTCCGCCGCAGGGCGGCTCTCCACCTTCAGCACCGCCGGGATCAGCCGGGCAGGGGTTCGTGCAGGGTGGCCAGGGAGAGCTCCTGCTCCTCCCGGAACCAGAGCTGGCAGGCGGGGCTGAAGGCCTCGGGGAAGGCGGCATCGGCCAGCTCGCCGGCGAGGCGCTGGCGCAGGCGCCCATCGGTGATCACCGGCGCCAGGATGTCTTCGGCTTCGGAAAGGAAGCGTCGCCAGTCGGCAACGGCCGACTCGCAGGCCCTGCCCACCTCGCCATCCCACTGGCCGGGGTCGGCCCCGTCAAACCAGAAGCCGGAATGGTCGGAGCCGGTGGGCTGGAACAAACAGGTCACCGTCAGGGGTCTGTTACTGCACTAATCCCCCGGAGGGTTCCTGCGCAAGCCGGCAGCACCATTCGACCAGGGTGCGGACGCCGTAACCGGTGGCCCCGGCCGGGTCGAGACCGCGCCCTTTCTCGCTCCAGACCGGACCGGCGATGTCAAGGTGGGCCCAGGGGATCCCCTCGCCGACGAACTCCTTCAGGAAGAGCGCCGCGGTGATCGATCCCCCGGGGCGGGGGCCGGTGTTCTTGAGGTCGGCGAAGGAACTCTTGAGGCCCTCCCTGTACGACCCCTGCAGCGGCAACCGCCAGACCTGCTCGGCGGCGGCGGTGGCGGCGGCCTCGATCTGGCCCGCCAGGGCGTCATCGGGGGACCAGAGGCCGGCGATCTCGTCGCCCAGGGCGATGACACAGGCCCCGGTCAGGGTCGCCAGGTCGATGATGGCGTCGGGCTTGAGGCCCGAGGCGTAGACCAGGGCATCGGCCAGGGTGAGCCGGCCTTCGGCGTCGGTGTTGTTGATCTCGATGGTCTTGCCGTTGGAGGCGGTGACGATCGCGCCGGGGTGGATCGCCTCACCGCTGATCATGTTCTCGGTGGTGGCGCTGAGGATGTGGATCTCAATCCCTTCGGGCCGCAGGGCCCCCAGGGTGCGGGCGGCCCCCAGCACGGCACCGCAGCCGCCCATGTCGTACTTCATCATCTCGATCTGGCTGGCGCCGACCTTGAGGTTGTACCCACCCGAATCGAAGGTGAGGCCCTTGCCCACCAGCACCACCCGCCGACGCACCGGCCCCTCGGGGCGGATGGTGAGATGCAGGAACCGCGGCGGCACGGCCGCCCCCTGGGCCACCGCCAGGTAGGCCCCCATGCCGCGCTCGCGGCAGGCTTCGGCATCCAGCACCGTGAGGTCCAGGCCCAGCTCCTGGGCCAGACCCCGGGCCGTGACCTCAAGGGTGAGGGCATTGACGGCGTTGGGTGGCGCCGCCACCAGTTCCCGGGCCAGCTCGACGCCGGCGCAGATCTGCTCCTCCCGGTCGATGAGGGCATCCAGGGAGGGGTCGAGCCCCAGCAGCCAGATGCTGCCGGGCAGCTGCAGCGGTTCGGGTTCGCTGCGGAAACGCTGGTCCTGGTAGGTGCCCAGCCGGAACCCCTGCACCAGTGCCGCCAGGGCTGAAGTCGGATCGAACCCCTCAATCGGCAGGGCCAGGGCCAGTTCGCTGATGCCCAGGTCGCGGCTGGCGCGGGCCAGCTGGGCCACGGCGGCCCGCAGGGCGCGGCCATCGAAGCTTTCGGGGGCGCCGAGGCCGGCCACCAGCACCTGGGAGGGGCCTGGCCCCGCCAGGGTCAGAATCTGCAGCTCACCTGGCTTGGCCTTGAACCGGCGGCGTTCCAGCAGGGAGCGCACGCCGGGGAGCAGCTCGGCCGGCAGGCGGCCCTCCAGGCCCTCGGACCAACGGTCGTTGAACAGGCCCAGGGCCACGGCATCACAACCGGAAGGAAGGACTGCAGCTGGGCTGCAGCGGAAGCTGAGTGCCATGGTCCGGCCGGGGGCTGGCGCGATCGTACCGGTCGGAACCCTGGGCGGCGCTCAATCGAGCGGCTTCTGGAAGGGCGTCTGCCAGCGCTCCCGGCATTCCTTGTTGAACGGGGGCTGCCAATGGCCGATCTGTTGCTGTTCCAGCTGCCGCCGGCGGCGGACCTCCGGCGGGGCATCGCACCAGAAGCGGATGCTGAGACGGGCCGGCGCGCTGCCGCGGCTGAGGGTTTCGCCGTAGTCGGCCAGGTAGGCCTTGCAGTCGTGGTCGCCCTTCCAGCGCCGGTCGGCATGGGCCGTCTCCCCCACGTACAGCAGCAGCGGACGGTCGTCGCCCAGGCCGTGGTCGAGCACGAAGTAGAGGGCGGGGCCGCTGTGGGCCGGCACCGGCCAGCGCCAGAACTGCAGCGCCAGGGGCGCCAGCAGCAGGGGATCGGGCACCTCCCCCGGGCCGGTGGGCGGCCCCGGGGGCCCGAACAGCGGCAGGCAGGCCTGGTCAGCGGCCTGGCCGCGGCGCCGGTTGTGCTGGAAGGCCGCCACCCGCTCGCGCCAGTCCTGCAGTGCCGCCTCCCCCGGGCGCCAGTCCGGCAGCGGGGCCGTCGAGCGCACCGACGGGAACAGTTCGCCCTGGCGCATCGTCGGCCTTCAGGGGCGGTGGCGGGGCAGCACCGGGCCCGCCGCCCCGCTGCCAAACACAACGCGGCCGATCAGAGCCTCCACCACGGTGGGAGGAAGGCCCAGGCGGTGCTGCAGGTCAGCCAGATCGCCGAACGGACGCCGGGCCCGTTCCCGCAGCAGCCGGGCGCGGCGCTCGGGTGTGAACAGGCCCAGGCCGTCGAGGGCCGCGGCTCCGGCCCGGTTCAGGTCAACGGGCGCTGGGGCCGGGGCGGGCGGTTCGCTGTACCAGCGGAACAGCAGGTGGGGGCGCCAGCGCTGCAGCTGCCCCTGCGGCAGGTCAAGCAGCTGGGCCAGATCATCCGGGCCGCTGAGCTGCACCCCACCCTGCTGCAGCCGCTGCAGCAGATCCACCTGGTCTTCACGGCAGCCCGGAAGGCGCAGCCAGTCGGCGCGGCTGGCCCGGTTGACGTCGATCTGCCAGGGGGTCGGCCCCGGCGGGGGCGGCCCGTCGAGGAGGCGCAGCACCCGCCGGGCCAGGGGATCGAGCCAGTGGCGAGGGGCCATCGGCAACGGCTGGGTGACGGCAGACCCCAGTGTGACGAACCGCCGCTCCATCGCAAGGGCGGACGGACATCCGCCCCTCGCGGGCTGGACGGCAGCTCCACAATGAATGGGCCAGCTCTGCCGCGATGAGCTTCTTCGAGTCGGACATTGTTCAGGATGAGGCCAAACGGCTGTTCGGCGATTACCAGTCGCTGATGCAACTTGGCGGTGATTACGGCAAGTTTGATCGCGAGGGCAAGAAGCTCTTCATCGAGCGCATGGAAGAGCTGATGGATCGCTACCGCGTCTTCATGAAGCGGTTCGAACTGTCTGAAGATTTCCAGGCCAAACTGACCGTTGAGCAGCTGCGCACGCAGCTCAGCCAGTTCGGCATCACCCCGGAACAGATGTTCCAGCAGATGCAGCAGACCCTGGAACGGATGAAGCAGCAGCTCGAGACCGCCGGCTGAGGGTGGCCCGGGCCTGTGCCTACGATCCACCGCTGTGCCGCCCGATCGGTCGATGACACCTGGGACCTTCAGCGAGGCCCTGCCCGCCTGGCTGAGTCGGGGCCTGGCCGACCTCTTCCCGGCCGCCGCCGCGGCGGACCCTGACCAGCGGCTCGCCGACCGTCTGGCGGAAGCCGCGATCGCCTCCCGGCCCCTGCGCATCAAGCTCGGCATCGACCCCACCGGGGCCGAGATTCACCTGGGCCACAGCCTGCTGTTCCGCAAGCTGCGGGCCTTTCAGGATGCCGGCCACACGGCGGTGCTGATCATCGGTGACTTCACCGCCCGCATCGGTGATCCGACGGGCAAGAGCAGCACCCGGGTGCAGCTCGACGCAGCGATGGTCGACGCCAACGCCGCCACCTACCTGCGTCAGCTGGGCCAGGGCCAGGATCCCCAGCGGTCGCTGCTCGACTTCAGCACCCCCGGCCGGCTGGAGGTGCGTCGCAACAGCGAATGGCTCGCCAGCCTCGACCTGGCGATGGTGATCGATCTGCTGGCCACCAGCACCGTGGGGCAGATGCTGGCCAAGGAGGACTTCGGTCGCCGCTACGGCTCGGGCACACCGATCAGCCTGCATGAGTTTCTCTACCCCCTGCTGCAGGGCTACGACTCGGTGGCGGTGCAGGCCGACGTCGAGCTGGGGGGCACCGACCAGAAGTTCAACGTGGCCATGGGCCGCGATCTGCAGCGGCACGCCGGCCAGCGGCCCCAGTTCGGTCTGCTGCTGCCGATCCTGCCGGGCCTCGACGGCGTCCAGAAGATGAGCAAGAGCCTGGGCAACATCGTCGGCCTCGAGGAGGATCCTCTGTCGATGTATTCCAAGCTCGAGAAGGTCCCCGATGCGGTGGTGGATGACTACCTGACCCTGCTCACCGATCTCGATCTGGCCGACCTCCCTGCCGATCCCCGGGAGCGCCAGCGGGCCATGGCCCTCGAGATCACCCGCCAGCGCCATGGGCCCGAGGCGGCCAGTCAGGCCCAGGCCGACGCCGCCCGGCTGGTGGGTGGTGCCGGCGGCAGTGGGGCGGCCGACGCCGAGGTGCCCGAAGCCTCCCTGGCGGCCGTGAACTTTCCGGCCAGGGCCTTCTATCTGATCGGAGCTGTCGGGATCGGTGTCACCAGCAGTGAGGCCAAACGCCGGATCCAGGAGGGTGGCGTTCGGCTGGACGGGGAAAAGCTGAGCGACCCCAACCAGATGTTCGCCAGCGCGGCGGAACTGGAGGGGAAGGTGCTGCAGCTGGGCAAGAAGACCTTCCGGCGGCTGGTGGCAGGCTGAGGCGAGTCAGCCGTGCGCCGCTGTGGATCCCTCCCCCGCCGACCGGATCATCGTCGCCCTCGACGGCATGGGTCCTGAACAGGCCGTGGCCCTGGCCGCCGGTCTGCCGGGTCTGCGCTGGGTGAAGGTGGGGCTCGAGCTGTTCCTCGCCGGCGGGCCGTCGGTGGTGGCCCGGTTGCGCCAGCAGGGTCTGCGGGTGTTTCTCGATCTCAAGTTCCACGACATTCCGGCGACGATGGCCGGTGCCTGCCGCCGCGGTGCGGCCCTCGGAGCCGAACTGATGACTGTGCATGCCGCCGCCGGCCTGGAGGCCCTGCGGCAGGCCCAGGCGGCCGCCGCTGAGGGGGCTGCGGCCGCCGACCTGCCGGCGCCCACCCTGCTGGCGGTGACGGTGCTGACCAGCTGGGATCCGCAGCGGCTGGCCGCGGAACTGGCCCCAGCCGAACCGCTGGAAGCCCACGCCCAGCGCCTGGCCGACCTGGCTGCCGCCGCCGGTGTGGGGGGCTGTGTCTGCTCACCCCTGGAGGTGGCCGACCTGCGGCTCCGGCATCCCGAACCCTTTCAGCTCGTCACCCCTGGCATCCGCCCGGTGGGGGCCAGCCCCGGAGACCAGGCGCGGGTGCTGAGCCCTGCCGAGGCCATCGCCGCCGGGGCCAGCCGTCTGGTGATCGGCCGGCCGATCACCACCGCTGCCGATCCGGCCGCCGCCTTCACCGCCTGCCTGAACGCCCTGTGAGCAGCCCTGGTCGCCCCCTGCCGGCCGTGGTCGGCATGCTGATCGTCGTGCTGGCGATGACCCTGGGGCTGGCCCCGGGGAGGGCCTGCGCCGCCGACCCAACGGTCAGCGTCGACATCCAGATCCGGAACATCCACAACTTTTCGACCCGCGACAAGACCTTCAACGTCGAAGCCACGGTCTGGCTGACCTCCGCCCGTGGCGCTGACGGGTCTGGCCCGGCGCCGGTCGAGTTCGCCAACCTGATCCAACCCTGGAACTCACGCATCGAGCCCCTGCCGACGGCGCCCGAACTGCAAAGGGATGGACGGCTGCGTCGGGGCTACAGCGTCCAGGGAAGTTTCTATTCTGATCAGATCAATTTCGGGGCCTTTCCCTTCGGGCGCCTGCTGCTGCCCGTGATCGTGCAACCCCGGCCGGGGCAGGCGGTGGACCTGCGACCGGGGCACGGTGGGGTGGGGGCCTGGGGTGGTCTGAACGGTTACCAGCTGCAGGGGTGGACCTTCCGGCGGGTCGACCAGAGGCTGGAGTTCCTGATTGCGTACCGGGCGAGCCCCGGGGCCGCGCTGATGCGCTGGATCCTGCCCCTGGCGATCGTGATGCTGCTGATGCTGCTGACCCCCAACCTCAGCAGCAGCCTGGTGAGCGAACGGCTCACCATCCCGCCGGTGGTGATGCTCACGGTCGTCTTTCTGCAGCAGGCGTACCGCGAGGTGCTGCCCAGCCTGCCCTACCTCACGGCCATGGACTGGCTCTACACCCTGTCGTACCTGGTGACCCTGGTGTTCTTCATCCACTTCATGCACGCGGGCAACCGCATCCTCGCGGTGGCCGAGGCCGACCGGCCGGCGTTGCTGCGGCGGCTCGACCGCTGGGATCTGAGGCTGCAGCTGGGCAGTGTGGGGCTCTACCTGCTGGTGGCCCTGCTGGCCTGGCGGCTGCAGTGAACCCTCAGGCCGCCTGGCGATGCAGGGGAACCAGCTCGGCATAGAGCCGCTCGAGCCGGTCGAGGTTGGCGGTGAGGGTGTACTGCTCCAGGACCCGCCGGCGGGCGCGGCGACCCAGTTCGGCGGTGAGCAGAGGCTGGTCCCGCAGCACCGGCAGCAGCGTTCGCAGCTGGGTGGTGACCCCCTGGGTGCTGATCACGATCCCGGCTCCGTCGGCAAGCACTTCGCCGTCGGCCCCCGCATCGGTGGCGACGCAGGCCGCACCGCTGGCCATGGCCTCCAGCAGGGCCAGCGAGAGGCCCTCCACCAGCGAGGGGAGCAGAAACACCTCGGCGGCCTGCAGCAACGCCACCCGCCGCTGCACGTCGGGCTCGTAGCCCCACCAGACCACGTCGTCGCCTCCATAGGCGGCCTGCAGCGTCGCCCGCAGGGGGCCGTCGCCCACCAGCACCAGCACGCAGCCCCGGGGCTGCACCAGCCGCCAGGCCCGCAGCAGCGCCTCGACGTTCTTCTCGGTCGCCAGGCGTCCGAGGTACAGAAACACCCGCCGACCGCCGAACTGCTCCGCCAGAGGCGACGGTCCCGGTCGCCACAGGTCGGGGTCGACGCCGTTGGGGATGACCGCGAGCCGGTCTTCGCGCACACCGAGCCGGGCCAGCACCTCGGCCTGCAGGGCCGAGAACACGATCACCCGGTCGTAGCGCGCGAGGGAGGGCGCGTAGAGCTGGTAGGTGAGCTGCTGCCCCCCCGCGGTGATGTTGCGCAGGCCCGCGTCGAAGGCCGGATGGAACGTGGCCACCAGCGGCACCCCCAGCTGCTGGCAGAGCTCGGGCAGGCGGAAATCAAGCGGCGAGAGCGTCAGGCTGGCGTGCACCAGATCAGGCGCCAGCCGTTCGAGCGACTCGCGCAGTTCCCGCTGGGCCCCCGGTGAGGGAATGGTGTAAACCTGCGATTTGACCAGATAGGGCAGGGCCACCTCGGAGTCCGGCGTGACCAGGTCGGCGTCGCGGATTTCACTGCGGCCGTACCGGCCGAGGTTCGGGGCCGTCGGTGTGTCGAAGTGGATGAAGCTGATGTCGTAGCCGCGCTGCCGCAGGGCATCGGTGATCGCCAGGCCATAGCTGACATTGCCGCAGAAGGGCGACTTCTTGCCGAGCCAGGCGATCCGCATCGGCCGGTTGGTCCGTCCAGAGCAGAAAATTAGCAGTGCCGCCGGGCCAGGCCGCCCCTGCGGCGGATCAGCGGCGCCCCCAGGGCAGTTCGAGGGCGATGCCGGCCAGCACCACCAGGGCGAGCATCAGCAGCACCGGCCGCAGCCCAACACTGCTGACCAGGGTGCCGGCCAGCACCAGCGGGAGGCTGAGGGCGATGTTGACCAGGTTGTTCTGCAGGCCGAACACCTTCCCGCGCAGGTGCTCGGGCGTGTCCTCCTGGATCGTCGTCTGGGCGGGGATGCCGAGGCAGGCGGCCCCCAGCCCCAGAACCACACACAGGATCAGGGTCGGCGTGAGGGCGGGCCGCAGCTGGGCCAGGCCCACCAGCGAGAAGCCGATGCCCCCCAGGCCGGCGGTGGCCAGCAGCCGGCGGCTGAAGCGATGGCCCAGCTGCGCCACCAGCAGGCCGCCCACCGCCAGCCCCAGGCCGCTGAGGGCCAGCAAGATCCCGAACCGGGTGGGCCCCAGCCCCTGCACCCTCGAGGCCATGCCGATCGAGAGCACGTACAGCGCCGCCAGCAGGCTGTAGAGCAGCACCAGATGCAGCACGGCCCCACGCACGCTGCCCTGCTCCTGCAGGAACCGCAGCCCCTCCTGCAGGTCCCCCCAGACACTGCGGCCGCCCCCGTCGAGGGGCCGTTCGGCCGGGGTCACGAACAGCAGCACCAGGGCCGCCAGGCCATAGAAGAGGGGCACCAGCAGAAAGTGCCCCCCGCGCACACCGATCTGCAGCAGGGCGGCCCGCAGCAGCTGCAGCACGGGCTCACCGATGGCGTAGCCGACGATCGTCGCCGCCATGGTGGTGGTGGTGTAGAGCGAGTTGGCCGGCAGCAGCAGCGGGCGATCGACCAGCAGTGGAATCGTGGCCTGCTCTGCCGGTGCGAAGAACTGGGTCAGGCACGACTCCAGCAGGGTGATCAGCAGCAGCCCCCAGTACCCCCAGCTGATGCCCAGCACCACAGGACCCGGCAGCAGCATCAGCGGCACCGCCAGGGCCAGCAGGGCCCGCAGGGCGTTGGAGGCCACCATCACGGCCCGTTTCGGCCAGCGGTCGGCCCAGACCCCGGCGACGCTGCCCAGGACCATCGCCGGCAGGGTGTTGGCCACGTAGATACCGGTGGCCAGCAGGGTGATGAGTTGCGCCTCGTTGCCGCCGCTGGCCTCGAAGGTCTCGCCGCCCATCCCCCGCTGGCGGATCAGTTCGGCCGCATCGGCCAGGGGTCCGTGCTCGACGGTGGTGCTGCCCGCCCAGGTCTGGGCGATCAGGAACACCATCAGCACGATGTAGAACTTGTCGGCCAGCTGGGAGAACACTTGTCCCAGCCAGAGCCGTCTGAACTGGGGCAGGGCCAGCACGGCCTGCAATCCGCCGGATGGCTGCGTCGCGTCGTTCCCCGTGCCGTCGCTCACCCTGGCTCCGTTGCGCCCGCAGCACCGCAATCCTGCCTCAGCAGCGCCAGGGAGCGGGGACGGCGGCCCAGATGTTCGCGGCACCAGAGCTCCAGCAGGTCCAGCAGCTTCAGCCATACCAGTTCCGGACCCATCAGCCCGCCATCGGCCCGTCGCGGCAGCTGGGGCCGGATCAACCGCTGCAGCAGGGCCAGTTCGGAGGCGGTGAGCACCAGCGCAGCGCCGGGGCGACGGCCGATGCGGAAGCCCATGGCCGGATCGAGGCTGCAGCGCCAGTCGCGGTCGCCGAGGGGCGGGCGCAGGGGGTCGCCCCGGTCGGCGTCGGCCTCGAGGGGGAGGGCATAGCCGCCGAGGCTGAGCAGCTGCACCCCCCCCTGGGCGGCCAGCCCCAGGGCTTCGGGCCGCACCAGGGCCGGCTCGCCCTGCAGCAGCTCCTCAAGCTGGCCGAGGCGGTGCAGCAGCAGCTCCAGCAGCCCCGGGGGCGCTGCCCCCTCCGGCAGCAGCAGCTGGGTGAGTTCCAGCAGCCACTGGGCCGCCGCCAGGGTCTCGAGGCTCTGGCCCAGGCGGGTGTAGCTGTGGCTCACCCGCAGCTGCCGCAGCCGGTCCAGGCTGCGGCCCCGGGCCACCTGCACCTCGAGCAGCACCAACGGTGCCGCCGCCGCCAGGCTGCTGCGCGGCCGTCGGGCCCCCGCGGCCACCATCCGCACCAGTCCCTCCTCCCGGGTGAGCAGGGTCAGCAGCCGGTCTGCCTCCCCGAGGGGGTGGCTGCGCAGGCAGAGACCCTCCAGCCGGCGTTCGGGCAGCGCGGGCATGGGGTCAGCTGCCGCGGCCGGCCCGGCGCTGGGCCTCCACCAGCAGCCCGCCACGGCTGGTGCCCAGCCGGCTGGCGCCGGCCGCGACGAGGGCGAGGGCGCCGTCGAGGTCGCGGATGCCGCCGGAGGCCTTGATGGCGCAGCGCCCCCGGGCCAGCTCCCGCAGCCGCGCCACGTCGGCGGGGGTGGCGGCCGGGCCCAGGCCGGTGCCGGTCTTGAGGAAGGCGACCCCTGCATCGAGCCCCACCTCCACGAGGGTCTCGAGGGCCGTCGCCTCGAGCTGGGCGCTCTCGAGAATCAGCTTCACCGGCAGGCCCAGTTCGACGATCGCCGCCAGCTCGTCATGCAGGGCCGTGGCCTGGCCGTCGAGCAGCAGGGCGAAGTCGGGCACCACATCGAGTTCTTCGGCGCCGTGGTCAGCCGCCCACTCGGCCTCGGCCCTTTTGAGGGGGCCGGCCACGGCGCCGAACGGAAAGCCGATGACGCTCACCAGCCGGGTCGGCCCCTTGCCCCCGAGCCACTCGCGGGCCTGGGGCATCCAGCGGGACGCCAGGCAGACCCCGGCGAAACCGTGGTGGCGCGCCTCCTCGCAGCAGCGGCGCACGGCCTCGCTGCCCTGGCGCGGATCGAGCAGGGCGTGGTCGATGAGCGGCGCCAGGTCGGAGGCGTCGGAATGGGGATCGGGCAAACGGTCAGGCGCGCTGCTGGATCACACCGTATCCACCGTGGTTGCGGCGGTACACCACCTGCAGCTCGCCGCTGTCGCGGTCGCGGAACACGTAGAAGTCGTGATCGATCAGCTCGAGCTGGTGCAGGGCGTCGTCGAGCCCCATGGGCGCCATGGCGAAATACTTGCGCCGCACCGTCGGGGCCGGCAGGGCGGCGCTGCGGCCTGCGGTCAGGTCCCCCTGCAGATTGGGCTCGGCCTCGGCGGCGGCGGCCGGGCCGTGGTGGTGGTCGGCGCGGCGGTCCTTGTAGCGCTTGAGCTGGCGGGCCAGCTTGTTGGCCACCAGGTCGATGCTGGCGTAGAGGTTCTCGCTGCGTTCCTGGGCGCGGATGACGGTGCCCGCGGCGAACACCGTCACCTCGGCGGTCTGCTGGGGCACCCGTGGATTGCGTGCCACCGACAGGTGCACGTCGGCCTCGGTCACCAGACCGTTGAAATGGTTGACGGCCCGCGTCAGCTTGCTTTCGGTGTAATCCCGCAGGGCCTGGGTGAGCTCGAGGTTGCGGCCATGGATCAACAGCTTCATCAGGGACCTCCCGGGCATCCTGAGGGTGATTTCAATGTACGGAGGGCGCCACGGAAGGGGTAGTGCCGGATGCATTCCTTTGCGCCTGCCCGCGGCCGGTCCCCCATGGGGAGGCCTGGGCCTGGCAGCGAGGCTGGCAGCGGCGGCTGCTGGCGGCCCAGGCCGGAGGTCCCGCCTGCCCCGATCTGCTGCTGCTGCTCGAACATCCGCCCTGCTACACCCTCGGCCGCGGCGCCGACCCCGGCCATCTGCGCTTCGATCCGGCCCGTCCGCCGGCACCGCTGCACCGGCTGGACCGGGGCGGTGAGGTGACCCACCACGCCCCGGGCCAGCTGGTGGCCTATCCGGTGCTCGATCTGCAGCGGCGCCACGGACCCGATCTGCACGCCTACCTGCGCAGCCTGGAGGGGGCGGTGCTGGAGCTGCTGCAGGGGCTGGGGCTGGCGGGGGAGCGGCGGCCAGGCCTCACGGGGATCTGGCTCGAGGGGCGCAAGGTGGCCGCCATCGGGGTCTCGGCCCGCCGCTGGGTCACCCAGCACGGCCTCGCCGTCAACGTGACCATCGACCTGGGGGGCTTCGCCGCCATCACCCCCTGCGGCCTCGATCTGCCGGTGGGGCGGTTGCTGGACCATCGGCCGGGCCTGACGGTGGCAGCCCTGCGTCAGCCCCTGGCCGAGGCCCTGGGTCGACGGCTCGGCTGGTCGACAGTCGCGGCGCTGGCGCCCCAGACTCTGTCCAGCCTGCTTGCCGATGCTGATGCCGATGCCGACGGGCGAGGCCCTGGTGCGCTGGAGCGCTGACGCCGACGATCGCCGTTTTCTGGCGGCCCACCCCGACTGGAGTGCCCTGCGGGGCATCGATGGCCTCTGGCCGGTGCTGGCCCGTCGCCACGGCGCCACCACCGCCCTGGCGGCAGCCCACGGCCCGGCGCCTGAAGAGCTCAGCTATGCAGCGCTGGCCGAGCGCATCGCCGTGGCGGCGGCTGGTTTCCGCAGCCTGGGGGTGGCGCCCGGTGACGTGGTGGCCCTGTTCGCCGAGAACGGACCCCGCTGGCTGGCGGCCGACCAGGGGCTGATGCGCGTCGGTGCCGTCGATGCGGTGCGCGGCGCCACCGCCCCGCTGGAGGAACTGCGCTTTCTGCTCGACGACAGCCAGGCGGTGGGGCTGGTGCTCGAGGACCCCGCCCGGCTGGAGGAGTTGCTGGCCGATGGGGCCGCTGCCCGCCTGCGCTTCGTGCTGCTGCTGCATGGCGAACCCCCCGTGGTGCCACCGCCGGGGGCGCCCCCCCTGCTGGGCTGGGAGGCGCTGCTGGAGCGCGGGGCGGCGGCGCCGCTGCGGCAGCCCTTTGACGGCGATCCGGCCCGCACGGCGACCCTGCTCTACACCTCGGGCACCACCGGCCGGCCCAAGGGGGTGCCCCTGAGCCACGCCAACCTGCTGCATCAGGTGCGGGAGCTGGGGGTGGCGGTGAACCCCGATCCAGGGGACCGGGTGCTGAGCGTGCTGCCCATCTGGCATGCCTATGAACGCAGCGCCGGCTACCTGTTGCTGTCGCGGGGCTGCAGCCAGCACTACACGACCCTGCGGCATCTGCGGGCCGATCTGCAGCGGGTGCGGCCCCAGTACATGATCAGCGTGCCGCGGCTGTGGGAAGCGCTGCACGGGGGCCTCTGCTCGGCCCTCGAGGGCATGCCGACCCTGCGGCGGCGGCTGCTCACGACCGCCCTGGCGATCGGTGGCAGCCATGCCCGCCAGCGGCGGCGCTGGCGCGACCTGGCCGAGCGGCCCCTGGCGCCGAGCGAGCGCCTGGGGGCGCTGGTCGCCGCCATCGTCAGCGCCCCCGGGGCCTGGCTGGCGGCACGGCTGCTCTGGCCGCGGGTGCGTGACCAGATCTGCGGGGGCAGCCTGCGCACGGCCATCAGCGGCGGCGGCGCCCTGCCGCTGCACGTTGATCTGTTCTTCGAGACCATCGGCATTGAACTGCTGGTGGGCTACGGCCTCACCGAAACCAGCCCCGTGCTCAGCTGCCGGCGGCTGTGGGCCAACCGCCGCGGCAGCGCCGGCCGGCCGCTGCCGGGCACCGATCTGCGGATCGTCGATCCCGAGACCCGCCGGCCCCTGCCCTGGGGCGCGCGGGGCCTGGTGCTGGCCCGGGGGCCGCAGGTGATGACGGGCTACCTGCGGCGGCCCGAGGCCACGGCGGCCGTGCTTGACGCCGAGGGGTGGTTCGACACCGGCGACCTGGGGCACCTGCTCCCCGACGGCTCCCTCTTTCTCACCGGCCGGGCGAAGGACACGATCGTGCTGAGCAGCGGCGAGAACATCGAGCCCGGACCGCTCGAAGACGTGCTGGCCGCCTGCCCGCTGTTCGAGCAGATCATGGTCGTGGGCCAGGACCGGCGCCAGCTCGGCGCCCTGCTGGTGCCGCGGTTCGAGGCCCTCGAGGCCTGGGCGCGGGAGCAGGTGCCCTCGGCCCTGGGGCCCGACGGTCTGCGGCGCGACGACCCGGCCCTGCTCAGGGCCCTGCGCAGCGACTGCAACCGGCAGCTGGCGGCCCGGCCCGGCTCGCGACCCGATGAACGGCTCGCGGGCGTCGCCCTGGTGGAGCCGTTCACGATCGAGAACGGCCTGCTCACCCAGACCCTCAAGCAGCGCCGCGACCGCATCACCATCCGCGACGGGGCCGCCATCGAGGCGATCTACGCCGACGGCTGAGCGCTTGACCCCTGACGCAGCGGCTGACAGCCTGGGGCGTCCCAGTGCTCCCCCATGGCCGACTCGCTCAGCATCAAGCGCAACATCACGGTCCGCGCCGTCGTCACCCCCCGCTGGAAGGAAGAGGCCGCCGTCGAACTGAGCAAGGCCATCAGCAACAGCGACCAGCAGCTGCTGCAACTCGAGAACGAAGGTCAGCAGGTGGTCGACGAGATCCGCCGCCAGAGCGCCAATCCCCTCGACCCGCGCATTCAGGAGCAGGTGGCCGGCGTGCAGCAGCAGGTCGCCGCCAAGCGGGCGGAACTGGAGGAGCAGAAGCGCGCCCTGCTTGAGCAGCAGAAGGCCATCTCGGATCTGGAGATGGAGCAGATCGTCGAGCAGGGACAGCTGGAGAGCTTCTGCAACGTCAGCGTCGGCGACAACATCATCGAGAAGCTGCAGGCGTCGATCACGGTGCGTGACGGCGTGGTCGAGGCGATCAGCGAGGGCGCCTGAGGGAGGACTGAGACGGGAGGCTGAGGGAGGGCGGCGACTAGGATCGCCCCCACCTCAGCGCGTCCCGGCGGATGGCCACCCACGAGATCTTCATGCCCGCCCTCAGCTCGACGATGACCGAGGGGAAGATCGTCGAATGGCTCAAGAAACCCGGTGACCGGGTCGAGCGGGGGGAGTCGGTGCTGGTGGTCGAGTCTGACAAGGCCGACATGGACGTGGAATCGTTCGAGGCCGGCTTCCTCGGGGCGGTGCTGCTGCCGGCGGGTGCCACGGCGCCGGTGGGTGACACGATCGGCCTGGTGGTCGACACCGATGCCGAACTGCAGGAGCTGCTGGCCAAAGGTGCCCCGACGGCGGCTCCCACCCAGGCCCCGGTAGCTGCCCCTGCTCCGGCGGCTCCGCCCGCTGCGGCACCACCGGCCCCTGCGCCCGTCCCTGCAGTGGCCACTCCCGTCGCCCCCCCTGCCCCCGCGACGGCGAACGGCCGCGTGATCGCCAGCCCCCGGGCCCGCAAGCTGGCCCAGCAACTGGGGGTGGCCCTCGAAGGCCTCACCGGCAGCGGCCCCCACGGACGCCTTGTGGCCGCCGACGTGGAACAGGCGGCCGGTCGCACCCCCGCCCCGGCGGCGGTGGCGGCCCCCCGTCCGGCGGCCCCCGCGCCGACCGCGCCGGCTCCGGTGACCGCCGGCGAGACCGTGCCCTTCACCACCCTGCAGCAGGCGGTCAACCGCAACATGGTGGCCAGCCTGGCGGTGCCCACCTTCCGGGTGGGGTACACCATCGGCACCGACGCCCTCGAGGCCTTCGCCCGCCAGATGAAACCCAAGGGGGTGACGATGACGGTGCTGCTTGCCAAGGCAGTGGGTGTGACCCTGGCGCGCCATCCCCGGGTCAACGCCGCCTACAGCGATGCCGGCATCGCCGTTCCGGGATCGGTCAATGTGGCGGTGGCCGTGGCCATGGAAGACGGCGGTCTGGTCACACCGGTGCTGGCCCACGCCGACCGGACGGATCTGTACAGCCTGGCCCGCAGCTGGTCGGATCTGGTGGCCCGGGCTCGCAGCAAGCAGCTCAAGCCCGAGGAATACAGCACGGGCACCTTCACGGTGTCGAACCTGGGGATGTTCGGGGTTGACCGTTTCGACGCGATCCTGCCGCCGGGCACCGGTGCGATCCTCGCGGTGGGCGGCTCGCGGCCGGTGGTGGCGGCCCATGCCGATGGTTCGATCGCGGTTCGCCGGCAGATGCAGGTGAACCTCACCGCCGACCACCGGGTGATCTACGGCGCCGACGCCGCCGGCTTCCTGCGGGATCTGGCCCAGCTGATCGAGACCAGCCCCGAATCCCTGGCCCTCTGACCCCACGGATGCCCGACCCCGCCGACCGGCGCCTGTCGAGCTACGTCTTCGACCTGCCTGAGGCCTGCATCGCCCAGCGTCCGGTGGAACCACGCCATGCCGCCCGGCTGCTGATGGTGGGCCCCCACGACGGTCCGCCCGAGGGGTGCCACCACAGCCAGGTCTGGGACCTGGCCGACTCCCTGCGGCCCGGAGATCTGCTGGTGGTCAACGACACCCGGGTGCTGCGGGCCCGGCTGCAGGTGCAGCGGCCGAGCGGTGGCCGGGCTGAACTGCTGGTGCTCGAACCCCGCGGGGATGATCTCTGGCTCTGCCTGGCCCGCCCGGCCAAACGCCTGCGGCCCGGGCAGCAGGTGCTGCTGCAGGCTCCAAGCCAGCCGCCCCAGACCCTGACGGTGGTGGGCGAGGACCCGGCGACGGGGGGGCGCCTGGTGCGCTTTCCGCCCGGCCATGGCGACGCCGCCAGCCTGGAGCCGCTGCTGCAGCGCTACGGCGAGGTGCCCCTGCCGCCCTACATCCAGGAGCACGACCCCGCCGACAGCGAGCGCTACCAGACACGCTTCGCCAGTCGGCCCGGAGCCGTGGCGGCACCGACGGCAGGTCTGCATCTCAGTGATGCGCTGCTGGCGCGGCTGCAGGACCGGGGGGTCGAGCGGGCGTCGGTGACGCTGCATGTGGGGCTCGGCACCTTCAGGCCGCTGGAGGAGGATGACCTGACCGACCTGAGGCTCCATCAGGAATGGGTGGAGCTGCGTCCTGAACTGGTGGCGGCCGTCGAGGCCTGCCAACGCCGCGGCGGCAGGGTCATCGCGGTGGGCACCACCAGTGTGCGCAGTCTCGAAGGGGTGGCGGCGCTCCATGGTGGCTGTCTTCAGCCCCACTGCGGCCCGGTGGACCTGGTGATCCAGCCGGGCTTCCGGTTCGCGGTGGTGCAGGGAATGCTCACCAACTTTCACCTGCCGCGCAGTTCACTGCTTCTGCTGGTGAGCGCTCTGATCGGCAGGGAACGGCTGTTGAAGCTCTATGGCCTGGCCAGGGATGACGGATATCGCTTCTTCTCGTACGGCGATGCGATGTGGATTCCACCGGAGGCCGTGCTGCCAGACGCCCTGGCACCGGGTTGAGCCGGGGTCGTTGGAAAGCCCCCGCCGCAGCGGGGGCCCGGTTGCAGCGGGGCCTGGTCAGGCGGCGGCCAGGTTGGCGGCCACGAAGTCCCAGTTCACCAGCTTGTCGAGGAAGGTGGTGATGTAGTCAGGCCGACGGTTCTGGTAGTCGAGGTAGTAGGCGTGCTCCCACACGTCCATGGTCAGCAGCGCCTTCTGGCCATGGGCGAGGGGCAGGTCGGCATTGCCGGTCTTGGTGACCTTGAGGGTGCCGTTGTCGAGCACAAGCCAGGCCCAGCCGCTGCCGAACTGGGTGGCACCGGCAGCCTTGAACTGTTCGACAAAGGCGTCGTAGCTGCCGAAGTCGGCGTTGATCTTCTCGAGCAGGGCGCCGCTGGGGCTGCCGCCACCGCCGGGCTTCATGCACTGCCAGTAGAAGCTGTGGTTCCACACCTGGGCGGCGTTGTTGAACACACCCGCCTTGGAGGCATCACCGGCCACGGCGGTGATGGTGTCTTCGAGGCTTTTGGCTTCGAGATCGCCGCCGGCCACCAGGTTGTTGAGGTTGGTGACGTAGGCGTTGTGGTGCTTGCCGTGGTGGAACTCCAGCGTCTGGCGCGAGATGTGGGGTTCCAGGGCGTCGAGCTCGTAAGGAAGCGCGGGCAGGGTGTGGGCCATGACGGCGGGGGCAGGCGTGGCAGATCTTAACGATCCACCTGGGCCGGCCCCGGTATCGCCGCGTCTCAGCGGCCCACCTTCAGCAGTTCGACCTCGAACACCAGGGTGGCGTTGGGGGGAATCACACCACCGGCTCCGCGCTCGCCGTAGGCCAGGTCGGGGGGGATGACCAGCTTGCGCTTGCCGCCTTCCTTCATGCCGGCCACGCCCTCGTCCCAGCCGCGGATCACCCGCCCGGCGCCGAGGGGGAAGCTGAAGGGACCACGGCCGTAGCTGCTGTCGAACTCCTTGCCGTTGGTGAGGGTGCCGCGGTAGTTGACGCTCACGGTGCGGCCGCTCACGGCCTCAGCGCCGGTGCCCAGCACCAGATCGGTGATGCGCAGGCCCGAGGCGGTGGTGCGTTCCTTGGCCGCGATCAGCGGATCGCCCCCCAGCAGGTCGGAGGCCTTGCCTCCCGCCTGGGCAAGGGTGTCGTCGGTGTCGGGGGCCATGGAGAACAGGCGGGGGTTGGCATCATCGGGGTCCAGCTCCCCAGGCGCGGCGGCGGTCGCAGGGGCTGCGGCGACGACGGCCACGGTCTGGCTGTCACGGGCCTGCACCGGCGTGGGGGCCACCAGCTGGCTGGCGAGGGCCACCAGCAGGCAGGCCAGGCAGACGGCTGAGCTGATCAGAATGTCGCGCATGGGGGAGGAACGGGCCCAAGGGCCATTGTGTCAGCCGCCGGCGAGGTGTCAGCCGCCGGCGAGATCCCGGATCCGCTGCTCGAGCCGGTCGATGCGGCCCCGCAGTTCGTCCACTTCCCGTTGGCGGGCGAGGCCGAGGTCGCCGAGGAAGTTCTCGACGTTGCGCTCGAGCAGTTTTTCGGCCTGCCGTTCCGCTTCGGGATTGTCCCCCCGCAGGGCCCCCATCACGTCGTCGACGAGGGCCGTGGCCTGGGCCGGATCGAGACGACCGCTGAGCACCCATTCCTGGGTGACGCCCCGCAGCCGGTCGGCCACCAGGCTGGTGGTGCTCAGACCACGGAGCAGCAGCTGCTGCAGGGGATTGCTGGACTCCATCCGCCGATGACCGTTCCTGGCCGGTCTAGCGGGGGCGCCGGGCCACGACCAGGTGACGGCCGGATTCCAACACCAGCCAGCCCTCATCCCGCAGCTGCCCCAGCAGACGGGTGATGGTGACGCGGGTGCTGCCCAGAGCGTTGGCCAGGTCCTGGTGGGTGAGGCGCACGCCGATGCGGATACCGGCCTCGACGGGCTGGCCATAGTCGGCGGCCAGCAGGTCCAGGAAGGCGCGCAGGCGTTCCTCGACCCGGCGGAGGCCCATCAGGGCCAGCAGGGCCTCGGCCTGGCGGTAGCGGCGGGTGAGCGCCTGGAGCAGCAGCGACGACAGCTGCGGATCGCCGACGATCTCGTCCCAGCGCAGGCAGAGCAGATCGCTGGCGGTGAGGGTGACGGCGTCGTAGGGATCGACCGACGTGAGCGGACGGCCGAAGGGCTCGTTCGGGCCGGCCAGGCCCAGCAGGGCCTCGTCGCCGCTCATCTGGCAGGTGGAGAGGCGCACCATGCCCCGCACCACGAGCCAGACGTGGTCGCTGAGCAGGGGCACCGGACTGCCGGCGGCCAGATGGATCAGGGACCGGCTGCGGAAGGTAGTCTCGAGCTGCTCCAGCCAGCCGGCGGCCTCGGGAGACGCGAAGGACTGCGGGGAGGCGACCATTCCGGTGAAGGGCTGACGACGGCAGGAATGTATGCCTCAGCACCAGGTCTCCGCGCTAAGAATCGGGAGACAAGCCCTTAAGGATTGGTTAATGCCTGTGCTGGCCGGGGCCGGGGCCGGCCTGAGCCTCACCCCCTGGGGGCTGCCGCCCCTGCTGTGGCTGGCGCTGGTGCCCCTCTGGAGCGTTGGCCCCCGCCAGGCGGCCCTCTGGGGCGGGGTCGCCGTGCTGGTGAGCCACGGCTGGCTGCTCTGGCTCCATCCCCTCACCTGGCTGGGGGTGCCGGCACCCCTGAGCCTGCCGCTGGTGCTGCTGATCCTGCTGGTGTGCAGCGCCCTCGGCGCCGGCCTGGTGGCCCTCTGGAGTCTTGTTGTGCAGCGGCTTGATCGCCGGCGCTGGGACACGGCCCTGCTGGCCGCGGCCCTCTGGGCCCTGGCGGAGCAGGGGCTGGCCACGGGCCCTTTGTTCTGGGTGGGTCTGGCGGTGGCCCCCCTGCCCCATGACCGGCCCCTGGCGGGTCTGGCGGCCCTGGGCGGCGGCGGCCTGGTGACGCTGGTGCAGCTGCTGCTGAGCTGGCTGCTGGCCCGCCGCCGCTGGCCGGCCCTGCTGCTGGTGCTGCTGCTGGGCCATGGCCTTGGGGCCGCTGCCCTGGCCCTGGCCGACGGCGCCGATCCCGGCGCCCCCCTTCAGGTGCTGGCGGTGCAGCCGGGCCAGGCCACCCGCCGCAAGTTCGAACCCGACAGCCAGCGCCGGCTGCAGGATCTGCTGCAGCGCGCGCGGCTGCGGGCGGCTGCGCTGACGCCGTCGCCGCCGCTGCTGCTGCCTGAGGGCACCCTGCCGCTGGACGACCGACCCGCCCGCGAGCCGGCGGTGCCCCTGCTGGGTGGGGGCTTCCGGCGGCAGGACGGCGGAGAACGCAGCAGCGTGCTGTGGCTGCCGGCCGGTGCGGATCGGCCCCGGGCCTGGGTCGACAAACACCGGTTGGTGCCCCTGGGCGAGTGGGTGCCCCTGGCCGATCGCATCCCCTGGGAGGGGCTGTCGGCGGTGGGGGGGCTGCAGCCGGGGCCCGCCGACCGGCGTCTGCCCCTGCCCTGGCCGGCGGGGGATGCGGCCGTGGCCATCTGTTATGAGCTGGCCGATGGCCGGGCCCTGGCCAGGGCCGTGGACGCCGGGGCCGGCTGGTTGCTGGCGGTGGCCAACCTCGACCCCTATCCGCCCCTGCTGCAGCATCAGTTTCTGAACCTGGCCCGCCTGCGGGCGATCGAGACCGGCCGCTGGCTGGTGAGCGTGGCCAACACCGGCCCCACGGCGGTGGTCGATCCGGCCGGGCAGGTGGTGCAGCAGCTGCCGGCCGGTGGGCCGCAGCTGGGGCTGCTCGACCTGCGCGGTCGCCGGTCCCTGAGCCCCTACGACCGCTGGGGCAACGGCCCGCTGCTGCTGCTCTCGGCGGGCGTGGCGGCCCTGGCGGCCCGTTCCCATCGGGTGTGAACGTTGGGCGTGAACGGTCAGACCTGGCGCTGCAGATGCAACTGGGTGGGGAAGGGAATGTCGATGCCGGCTTCGGCGAGGGCCTGCAGCAGCCGTCGGTTCAGGCCATGCAGGCCATCCTTGAAGGCCCGCAGGCTGTCCTGCCGGCCGTGGAGCCGAAACACGATCACATAGCTGAAATCGGCGATCGTCATCAGCCGGCAGCTCTGGAGGGCGAAGTCGGGATCGTCTTCCACCACCCGCCGGATCAGATCAGGCAGCTCCTGCAGCTGCCCTGTGGTGGTGCCGTAGCTGACGCCGAGGCTGATCGTCGACAGGCGCACCTGTTCATGCAGTTGCTGCAGCCGCAGCAGCAGGTCTTCGCGCACCCGCAGGTAGTCGGGCCAGGTGTGCAGCGACACCGTTGCCAGGCCGATCAGGGAGAGCTCATCGGGCTGGCTGCGGTCGAGGCTGGCCAGCGGATCATGCAGATCGGACCGTTCCGCCAGACGGCGGCGCACCAGCTGCAGCAGGTCATCGACCTGTTCGGGGCTGAAGCGGTTGTCGATGGCCAGCCGCACCTCGAGGGTCTGCATCGGCGGCCCTGCGGCACCGCTGGCGCGGCGCGAGTGGTTGATGACGGTGAGTTCGTCGGCGATGGCGTTGGGGATGGTGACGCGGCTGTCGAGGGTCTGCACTTCGAGCGAACGCAGGCCGATGCGGCTCACGAAGCCGAGGGTGTCGCCGATGCGGCAGAACTCGCCCACCCGCACCGGCCGGTCGGTCTGGATCGAGAGACCGGCGAAGAGGTTGCCCAGCAGCTTGGAGGCCCCCAGACCGATGGCCAGGCCAGGCACCGCCGAGAAGGCCAGCAGTGTGCCGGGGGGCAGGCCCAGGGCCAGCAGCAGCCGGTAGATGAAGGCCAGGGCCAACAGCCCCCCCAGGGCCCGGCCCACGGGCATCACCAGGTTGCTGGCCCGCCGCAGCTGCAGGTCGGATCCGCCCCCCCGCAGGCGCACCAGCCCTTCGCTGATGCTGCGGCCCAGGGCTTCAAAAAGAATGAAGACGAAAAAGCTGGCGGCAACGAAATACAGAACGAAGAAGATCCCCGTGATCACCACCAGGGGTTGGCCGGTGATGTTGATCTGATCGTCGAGCACCGTCCTGGCCAGGTGGGTGAGGGGGAGCAGCGGCAGCACCAGCAGCACCCGGGTCCAGGCGAGGTTGTCCTGGTGCCAGCGGTCCCGCCGCTCGCGGTAGCTGTGCACCAGCCGACGCAGCAGCCAACGCACCAGCAACAGATAGATGCCGACGCAGAGCAGGGCTGCCGTGATCTGAAACAGGGTCTGGCCGGCCAGGGAGATCTCCAGACCACGCCGCAGCTCGGCAGGCAGCAGCAGGTACCAGCGAGGCGGCACCAGAAACCCCGGAGAGCGGCTGTAGCTGTCGTGCATGCCGGGGGTGGCGAACGGCTGCGACACCGCCGGCAGGCCGGCGACCTCGGCATGCAGGCGGCTCATCTGATTCACCGTGCGGGCCGAGAAGACGAATCCGGGATTTTCGAACTGCAGCTGCGATGCGTACACGAGCGTGATCGTGGTGTCGGGCAGCGTCCAGCTCTGGCTCGGCTGGCTGCGGGCAGCATTGAGCGCCTTCAGGGCGGCGGAATCAGGCAGCTGCAGCGGTTTGCGGCTGTGGGTGAAGACGTAATCGAGCACCTCCTTGAGCTGCATGGCCGCCTCGTTGACCATCTGGCGACGCACGCTCTCCGGAAAGTCGCTGGCATCAAGGGCCTGCACCGCCAGGGCGAAGAGCTGCTCCGCCGTGCGGATGTGCGCTTTGGCCGATGGGCCCCAGACCAGGCCCGCATGCTGCTGCCGTTCGCGGATGGCCAGGGCCTGCTCGGCCCCCACCCGGGCCATCACGGCATAGAAGTTGAGCAGGGTTGCCCGCGGGCTGTCGCCCACCACCTGGCCCAGGGGGGCATCAGCCCAGAGGGCTGCGGTGGCCTGCAGATCGGCAAAGAAAGGCTGCGCCGTGATCGGGATCGTTGCGGCGGCGGCGGCTGGCGCGGCGACGCCTGTGCCGCTGAGGGGGGACAGCACCAGCAGCAGCGCCAGCAGGCCGGCCAGCAGGGAGGGAAACCGGCGGATGGTGGCCACTGGGCGGGTGCGGAACAGGGGGCCCCATCCTGCCCCCGGGACGTGAGGCCAGCAGGAATCGTGGGGCTGATCGCCAGCGGCAATGGCCGCGAGCGGATTCTCCAGGCCTATCCACTGCTCGAACCTGTCGACATCGATGAGGCTCTGGTTCTGAGCTTCGCGATCACAGCGTCCTTGTCGATCAACACCGAGGCCGTCCCCAGCTTGATCCCCTTACGGAGTGGTTTGTGCTGGCCTGGGATGCGTTTGAGGCGCCCCAGTTCCCATTCGATGAAGCCTTACGCCTCGCCCGTGTTGTCGGCCTTGATCTCGACAAAGACGTCGTCGGCGTGCTCGCGGAGAAGAAGGCCAGCGATCTGATCCTTTGGGACAGCTCGACCCGCGCCACTAAGGGCAAGCTCGGTGCCCCCGATGGCACCCGTTCCTGGATCGATGCCATCCACCACTGCGCCCATCGCGCCCGCAGCATCGACCTCAACGCCGCCAAG
The DNA here is from genome assembly GCA_903871775.1 of uncultured cyanobacterium. Taxonomy (GTDB): domain Bacteria; phylum Cyanobacteriota; class Cyanobacteriia; order PCC-6307; family Cyanobiaceae; genus CAIQIA01. The sequence goes on along the minus strand of CAIQIA010000002.1, from coordinate 175,405 downwards.
CAGCTGCTCGACGACAACGGCCTGGCCAACAACGCTGATTTACTCACGGTCCTGGAGGCCGTGCTTGAAGTTTCGATCCGGTGAAGGCCGCGGCCCCAGCCGCGGCTGAGCAGGTGCCGGCACCCAAGCAGCTGGAGCTGGTGCTGGCGGAACTGGCTGAGGCATCCTGACGGAGGGAGCACCGCCATGACCAAAAGCCCAAACGCCACCAATCAAGCTCTCGTGAGCGAATCCCAGCTGCAGCAGATGGCCGCCGTGATCCATCAGGAGATCCCGGGGGCTGAGGTTCGTCTGTTTGGCTCCCATGCCCGAGGCGAAGCTCACCCGGAGTCCGACATCGACCTGCTGATCACGGTGCCGGATGACTGGCTCGCCCAGCACAACCGCTTCGAGGTGCTGGATCGCTTGCGCTGGCGTCTGAGCGATCCCCGCAGACCAGTGGATCTGCTGCTCTTCTCCCGCACACAGGTGGCACAACGCCAAGCCCTGCACAGCAGCGTTGTGTACCAAGCCTACACCCATGGATGGCGCCTCGATGGCTGAAGCCAATGCCCTGGCTCTGGTGGCGATTGCTCGCCGCGATCTCCAAGCCGCCCATGGAATGACCAACACCACCACCTTCCACGAAGCCGTGTGGGGCTTTCAGGTGCAGCAAACGATCGAGAAAGCCCTGAAGGCCTGGCCTGGCTGTATCTCTCTGCCGTAGAGCCGCCTTTCACCCACGATCTGGTTCCCCTGCTCAAGCTGCTGAACCAGGCCGGGATCGACATCGATCCCTATCGCGATCTCGCCCGCTTAACCGACTTCGCGTTGCAGATCCGCTACGACGACCAGCCCGAGCTGCAAAACCTCGACCGCCCCATCTGGAACAATCGCGTCGAAGCGTTGCTGGCATCCATCGAAGCGCAGCTGCCACCCCCAGCCACGCCATGACCAGAACTCCCGTCTCTGTCATCAGCGAATCCCAGCTCCAGCAGATGGCCGCCGAGATCCATCAGGCGATCCCGGGGGCTGAGGTGCGTCTGTTTGGCTCCCATGCCCGCGGTGAGGCCACAGCCGATTCCGATGTGGATCTGATGATCATCGTTACGGATGCGTGGTACGCCACGCACAACTGGTTCGAAACACTGGGCTTGCTCTGGCGCAAGCTTGCTCACCATCGCGTTCCGATTGATCTCCTCCTTTGCCCACGCAGCAAGGTAGAGGAGCGTCGCCATTGGCTCAGCCAAGTTATCGCGCTGGCCCAGCGTGAGAGGAGTCGGCTCCCCTGGGTTCAGGGAAAAAGCTTTGTAGATCCTTCTTGTTTCCCCTCTGGGTTCTCTTCCCCGATGGTTTGTGCGCGACGCCAGGGTGGTCTGCTCTCTTCTCGCGTTAGACAGGGCTGCCCCCCCAGCGTGAGCAAAAACGTGCACCTATCGCCACTAGGCGGACTCCCCTCGTGGAAGCAAGGTGACAATTCAGGCAGTTGTTCCGCACGCTCCTAAGGCACCACCCAGATCGGTGAACTCCAGGCGCGTTCCTGCACCATGGCCGGCACATCGGCCAGCAGGGGCAGCCCCGCCCGACGGGCATCGAGGGTGCTCCAGCGGGGGGTTGGCTTTTCGAGCACCCGCACGTAATAGAGCGCGTTCTGGCGTGGGTCGAAGGCGGGGTCGCGCCACAGGCCTGCCAGCACCGGGGCGCCGGTGCTGCGCACCACGTTCACGATGCGTTCATGGGGCTGGCCGGCGCCATCGACCCAGCCCTTGATCACCTGGATCCGTTCCAGGTCGGCACCATCGGGATCCTTGCGTGCCCACACCAGCAACTGCGGTGCCTGGCCTGGCCCCAGGGTCGGCAGTTCGGCCACCATGTCGCGGCGGCGGGGCAGATCATCGGGGAAGCCGGCGCCGGCGAACACCCGCACCTGCAGCCGGGTGCCGCTGGTGGCCCAGACCCCGGTGAGTGCTCCGGGATTGGTGTCCCGCGCCGTCAGCCACCCCTCCACATTCGCTGTGCGGCGCAGGGCGACCGTGGCATTGGCGGCCCCATGGCTGCCTGCCATGAAGTTGTCTTCGGCGGTGTTGCCCGGTGTGCCGTTGTGGCTGTCGGTGCCACCCACAAACCCGTACTGGAAGGGGTTCACCCCCAGCCGCTGCCGCGCGGCCAGCGCAGGCTGCGACCCGAGACGCGGCTGATCGAATCGGCATTCTCGAAACCGGCGAATTCGTCACCGCCCCAGAGCGCACGGTGCACCTCCGAATTGCCCTTCACCTGCATCATCTCGATCAGGGGTTCGAACCGGGCCCGCAGCCGGGCGTAGTCGGCCGTGAGCGGTGCGCCGCTGCTGTCGGCCGTGGGGAACATCAACCCCTTGCTGGCGTTTGAGTTGTGGGGAATCGCCAGGGCCCGCACCCCCTGGGGTTCCAGGGACGCCAGCCAGCGCCACAGGCCCTCCTCCCGCGGGATATCGAGGGCGCTCATCACCGTCGAGGGCACCGTCAGATCCCTGAAGATCACGTTGCGGTGCAGGTTGTTGCCACCGGGCACCGAGGTCCACTTGTAGCGCTCCGCCAGGGCGGTGTATTCGGTCCAGGTGGAGCGCATGATCGGCCCCACCACGGCCGGATCCTTCACCACCGGCGGCAGCGTCCCCTGGGACTGGGCCACCACCACCTCATTGGCGGCCTTGGCCGATGGGGCCAGCCCACCGCGCATCATCCGTGCCCAGCGGTCGAGGGTCGGCGATCACCAGAAAGTCGAGCGGCCGGGCGAGCCGCACCGGCAGGCCGGTGCTCGAGATCACCTCCTCCCCCCTGGCGAAGCGGTAGGCCTGTTCAGGCCCGAGGCGGTCACCGGCCAGAAAGGCATCGCCCGAGTTCGACGTGTGCAGGTGGGTGTCGCCGAAGTACACCTGCGTGCGCACGCCGCCGCCGGCATGGGGGGAGTAGCTGCGGGCCGCCGCTGAGGGCGCCCTCGACGGCGGGGTCAGGTCGGCGTCGGCGTCATCGTCCACCAGCCCCCGCGATGCCAGCGCCGGCAGCAGGGCCAGGGTCAGCAGCAGTGTCGGGATCGTCAGAGGCAGCACGCGGCGGTGGGGCATCGAGCCACTCAGGTGGTGTCCTTTCGAAGGTAGTCAGACCCCAGCGGCCTGCCCTGCCGATGATGGAGATCGACCGGTCGCCCGGGCTGTTGAACCCATGACCCTCCTCAGCGCTGCCCAGCGCCAGATCCAGGCCGAGCGGGCCCGCGAGTTGATCCCCGGGCTGCAGGACCGGGGGGTGCGCCAGCTGGCGATCACGTTTGTGAACCATGCCGGTCTGCCGCTGGTCAAGGCGGTGCCCCTGGCACGGTTGCCGCGGGTGGCGGCCGAAGGGGTCGGTTTCTCACCGGTGGCCGATGCCTTCGGTGCCACCGGTGCCATCGACCCGGCCCAGTCCCTGGCCCGCCCCGACGGTGATCTGCGGCTCGTGCCAGACCTCGACAGCCTGGCCCTGCTCGATGGCGAGGCGGGCTGGGGCTGGCTGGCGGCCGATCGTCATGAGCAGAACGGTGAGCCCTATGCCGCCGACCAGCGGCTTTTCTGCCGCGACCGGCGCCGAGCCCTCGAGGCCGCCGGCCTCGAGATCCGCATCGGCGGCGAGATCGAGTGGGTGCTGCTGGGCGACGATCTTCCCACCGGCGGCCCCTACGGCGCCGATCGGCTGCTCGATGGCCTCGATTACCTCGGGGCGCTGGCCGCCGCCCTCGATGCCGCCGACCTGCCCTGGCTGCAGCTGCATCCCGAGTACGGACCGGCCCAGTTCGAACTGTCCCTGGCGGCCGCCGGACCCCTGGAGGCCGCCGACCGGCTGGTGCTGGCGCGGCTGCTGATTCAGCGGGTCAGCCGCCGTTTCGGCTGGCGGGCCAGTTTCAGCCCCCTGGTCGCTGCCGATCGGGTCGGCAACGGCGGCCATGTGCATCTCAGCCTGCGGCGTGGCGGCGAACCGCTGCTGAGCGGTGGCGCCGGCGTGGCCGGCCTCACCGCAGAAGGGGAGGGGCTGGTGGCGGTGCTGCTCGAGAGTCTGCCGGCCCTGCTGGCCCTGGCCTGCCCCCTGGTGGTGTCGTACCGGCGGCTGCAGCCCAGCCACTGGGCGGCACCGTTTCAGGTCTGGGGTGTCGAGAACCGCGAAGCCGCCCTGCGGCTCATCCCCGGCGGCCCGGGGGAGGCCGCCCACCTCGAACTCAAGATCGCCGATGCCGCCGCCAACCCCTACCTGCTGCTGGGGGCGCTGATGGCGCTGGCCGCCGATGACCTGGCCCGTCAGCGGCCCCTGCCGGCGCCGCTGACGGGGGATCCGGTCGGTCAGGGGGCGCCGCGATTGCCCAGCGACCTGCCGGCGGCCATCACCGCCTTCGCCGCCCATCCCCTGCTGACGCGGGTGATGGGCCCCCTCCTGCATCGCACTGTGATCGAGGCCCGCGAGGCGGAGGTGCGCCGCTGCAGCGGCCTCAGCGACGGGGCCCTGATCGCCTCCACCCGCCTCTGGCCGCCGTCAGAGCGGCAGGTCGAGGGCTGAATCGAGGCCGCCCAGGCGGCGGGCCAGGGCAAGGGTCATGCCATCCCGGCTGGCCAGGCCCCGCAGCTGCGCCACCGCCAGCCCCTCGGCCGGCAACCCCTGGGGCAGGGCATCCACCGGTCCTTCCGGGATCCGGAACACGGGCAGCTGACGCAGCCCCTTGGGCCGCAGCTGATCTTCCAGACGGCTGAGGTCGGCGTCCGCCGGCAGCCACACCAGGTCGGAGCGCCGGCAGGCGTCCAGGCTCTGGGCCGGAGGGTCGGCGCTGAGGGCCTGCTGCAGGTCGGCCAGGGTCACCAGCCCCTGGACCCAGCCGTCCCGTTCCACCAGCAGGCAGTGGGCATCGGCCCCCACCAGGGCCGCCAGCGCCTGCAGGGGCGGTGTGTCCGCAGGCAGCACCAGGGGCACCCGGCCTTCGAGGGCCTGGTCGATCGGCAGGTCCCGCAGCACCGCCCGGCGCCCTTCCTCCACCGGATCGGGCCCCAGCAGTCCCGGATCGCTGAGCCCCTGCCAGCGCTCCACCAGCAGGGCGCTGAGGCCCGCAGCGGCCATCAGCGGCAGCACGATGCGGATGTCGCGGGTGAGCTCGAACAGCAGCAGCAGCGCCGTCAGCGGGGCCCGGGCGGCCCCGGCCAGCACCGCGGCCATGCCGACCATGGCGTAGGCCGGCGGTTCGGCCACCGGCAACCCCAGGCCGCCATCCCCCAGCACCTGGCCGTAGAAGCTGCCCAGCACGGCCCCCAGGAACAGGGAGGGGGCGAAGCCGCCGCCGATGAAGCCCGTGGCGTTGCTGAGGCCGGTGGCCAGCAGTTTCACCAGCAGCAGCAGGGCCAGGGTCAGCAGGCTGATGCCGCCCCCCGACCCCAGCAACGATTCGACCGTGTCGTAGCCGACCCCCAGCACCTGCGGGAAGCCCAGGGCGAGCACCCCCACCCCCAGCCCCCCCAGCCCCGTCAGCAGCCAGGGGGGGAGGCGACGCAGCTGGCGCTGCACCCGCGGGCTGCGGCCGAGGCCCAGCAACCGCACCAGACCGAGCGACACCAGGCTGGCCAGCAGACCCAGGCCCAGGTAGAGGGGCAGCTCGAGCGGCGAGCGCACCTCATAGGCCGGCAGCCGGAAGATCGGCCGGTCCCCCAGGCCCAGCTGCGTGACCAGGGTGGAGCTCACGGCCGCCACCAGCACCGCCCGCAGGCTCGGCCGGCCGGGAATCGTGCTGTAGGCCCCCTCGAAGGCGAAGAACAGTCCGGCGATGGGGGCCTTGAAGCCGGCGGCCAGACCGGCCGCCACGCCGGCGCCCACCAGGGCCCGCAGGGCCTCCGGGGTGAGGCCGGCCCGCTGGCCGATCCAGAGGCCGATGTTGCCGCCGCTCTCGACGCTGGGCCCCTCGGGCCCGAGGGAGGCGCCGCTGCCGAGGCTGATCGAGGCCCCCAGCAGGCGGGCCAGGGGCAGCTGTGGTCTGGCCTGCAGCCGCCCGTCGGCCATGGCCATCAGGCTCGGCAGGCTGGGGCCGGGGTCGGGCACCAGCCGCCGCAGCAGCCCCACCAGCACGCCGCCGAGCACCGGGCCCAGCACCACGGGCCAGGTGTTGAGCCAGGGCGGGGTGGGGGGCACCGGCGGGGGCAGGGGCACCGCCGGTGGCGGTGGCGGCGGTGGCGGCAGCAGGCCCATGCCCCCCAGGCCCATCTGCAGCAGCGACCGCAGGGGGGTCGACACGGGCAGCGGCGGCTCGGGGAGGGGCAGGGGCGCCGGCGGCGGTTGCGCCGGCGATGCCGTGAGGTCCAGCACGAAGGCCACGAAGGGCCCGTACACCAGGCTGTTGATGAACCCCAGCAGGTAGTGGAAGCCGACGATGGCCAGGCCCGTCAGCAGGCCCACCAGGGCCGCCCAGGCCAGCAGCCCCCACTGAAAAGGCGCTGCGGTGGCTTCCGGGCGGGTTTCAGGCCTGGGGTCGGACATCGGCGAAGATCCGGGCCAGGATCTCCCCGGCACCCTGGCTGCGCAGGCGCTCCGCCAGGTCGATGCCCAGGGCCTCAGGATCCAGGCGTGGTCCGCTGACGCTGTCGCGGATCAGCCGCTGACCGTCGAGGCTGGCCACCATACCGGTGAGCACAAGGGTGTCGGCCTCGATGTGGCTCGAGACACCGATCGGCACCTGGCATCCCCCCTCCAGCTGTCGCAGAAAGGCCCGTTCCGCCAGGCAGCGCTCAGCAGTGGGGCGATGCTCGAGCACTTTGATCAGCTCCAGCATCGCCCCGTCGTCCTGGCGGCATTCAATGCCGAGGGCCCCCTGGCCGACGGCGTGGAGCGAGATGGAGGGGTCAAGGCATTCGTGGATGCGGTCGGCCAGCCCGAGGCGGCCCAGGCCTGCGGCCGCCAGGATCAGGCAGTCGAACTGACCGGCATCGAGCTTCTCCAGTCGCGTGATCACGTTGCCGCGGATGTCGTCGAAGCGCAGGTGGGGGTAGTGGTGGCGCAGCTGGGCCAGCCGCCGCAGGGAGCTGGTGCCCACGATGCTGCCTTCGGGCAGGGTGGCCAGGGTGGCCTCCCGATGGCGGGCATGCATCACCACGGCATCCGCCGGATCCTCCCGTTCGGTGATGCAGCCGAGCATCAGGCCCTCCGGCAGGTTGGTGGGCAGGTCCTTGAGGCTGTGGACGGCCACGTCGGCCCGGCCCACCAGCATCTGCGCCTCCAGCTCCTTGGTGAAGAGACCCTTGTCGCCGATCTTGGCCAGGGCCACATCCAGGATCTTGTCGCCCTGGGTGGCCATGGCCTCGATGCTCACCTCAAGGCCGGCGTGGTGGCGCTGCAGTTCGTCGCGCACCCATTCGGTCTGCACCATCGCCAGCTGGCTGCGACGGGAAGCGATGCGCAGGAGGGAGGCCGTCATGGCGTGGTTCTGACCCGGCCGTGCCGGCTTTCAACAGCCGACCAGCCTACGGATCGGCAGCCGCCCGGACGCCTGGCGTGAAGAAATCCAGCGGCAGGGGGCCCCAGGTCCCTTCGCCGGCCGGGTCAACGGCGTCGTGGCCGCTGATCAGCACACCCTGCCCCAGGCCTGACTCGGCCCGCAGCAGGGCCAGGCCGGTGTTCTGGTTGCCCTTCAGAAACACCGGTCCATCGGGCAGAGGCTCGCCCCCCAGGGCCAGGGGCTCCCAGCTCAGGGACGCCTCCAGCTGCCGCAGCACCTCGATGGCGACGCTGGCCTCCGGCGCCATGATCCCCACCGTGCACCAGCTGCAGGCCGCCAGGCGGTCCTGCAGTTCATGGGCCAGACCTCGACGCTGGTCGCCGTCGAGGTCCGGCGCCGACCGCAGGGCCCGGAGGTCGGCGAGGGTCAGCGTCATTTGATGTATTCCTTCAGAACACCGTTGCGGTTGGGATGGCGCAGTTTGCGCAGGGCCTTCGCCTCGATCTGACGGATCCGTTCGCGGGTGACGTCGAAGATCTGGCCGATCTCCTCCAGGGTCTTCATGCGGCCGTCGTCGAGGCCGTAGCGCAGCCGCAGCACGTCGCGCTCCCGGGGGCTGAGGGTGGCCAGCACCCCTTCCAGGTCTTCCCGCAGCAGGTTCTTGGCCACGTCCTGGTCAGGGTTCTCGATGTCGGCCTCGATGAAATCACCGAGACGTGAGTCTTCCTCCTTGCCGATGGGCGTCTCGAGCGAGATGGGCAGCTGCGCCGACTTGGCGATGAACCGCAGCTTCTCGATCGTCATCTCCATGCTCTCGGCGATCTCCTCCTCGGTCGGCTTGCGGCCGAACTCCTGGCTGAGCACCTTGGTGGTCTTCTTGATGCGGGAGATGGTCTCGTAGAGATGCACCGGCAGGCGGATCGTGCGGCTCTGGTCGGCGATGGCCCGGGTGATGGCCTGGCGGATCCACCAGGTGGCGTAGGTGGAGAACTTGTAACCCTTCTCGTGGTCAAACTTCTCGGCGGCCCGGATCAGGCCGAGGCTGCCTTCCTGGATCAGATCCTGGAACGACAGGCCCCTGTTCATGTACTTCTTGGCGATCGAGACGACCAGCCGCAGGTTCGACTGAACCATCTTTTCCTTGGCCCGGCGGCCCAGGAGCAAGCGACGGCGGAACTTGATCAGGGGCATGTCCACCAGGGCGGCCCACTCCTTGGTGTCGGGGGCGTGGCCGTGGTCGCTCTCGAACTGGGCCGCCAGCTCCTCGAGCTGCAGCAGGTCGGCGATCTTGCGGGCCAGCTCGATCTCTTCGTCGGGCCGCAGCAGGCGGATCCGCCCGATCTCCTGCAGATACACCCGGATCGAATCCTCGGTGTACACTCCCTTGGGGCCCAGCTTGATGCTGGCGGTGCGGGCCGTCCGTGCGGTGCGGCTGTCGGCCTCATCCTCTGCCGGCAGGGCATCGGCGGCCGCCAGCAGCTCATCGGCCGCCTCCTCCAGCAGATCCTCCCCGGCGTCATCGGTCGCCTTGGCCTTGGTTTTGCCCTTGGCGGCCGGGGCCTTGGCCTTGGCGGTCTTTGCTTTCGGCTCCGCCGCGGATCTGGCCTTGGCCTTCGTGCGGGTCTTCACCACCGCGGGGGCTGTGTCATCGGCGACGCCATCAACGGCTGCGGAGGTGCTGTCGCCGGGAATCACGGCCAGGATGTCGTCGGCACGCAGGGTGGCAACGGACTCCACCACGGGGGGAAGGGATGTGGTCATCGAGGAGGGGAGGCAGACGGGGCTGGGCAGAAACCGTCAGGCGTCACCGCGCGGGGCGACGCAGACGCAACAGCCTTCCGCGGCGGAGTGTCGCGGACGGCGATATGGAAATGGACGACGCTGGACGGAAAGCGGGTAGGTGTCAGCGAACCGACGGACGCACCGTTGGCAGGGGTGATCTCAGACCCGACACGCAAGGGTGCGATGGTCTTCCCTCTGGACGGAACGGTGCGTCGTTCCGACTGCCGGCATGCGGCTCAACTCACCAATCTTAAGAAAAGCTCGTCCCGGCCGCAAGGGGTTAGTCTCATCCCGATGGGCGGGATGGTGGACCCCGAGGATTCCGTCCCCCGACACGACCCCCTGCCGCTCTCCGTCTGGGTCGAGGCCGGCCGGGAGGGCCGCTGTCTCACCTACGACGGACGGCTCTGTGCCCTGCGGGGTGAAACCCTTGCCCCGGGCGATGTGGTGCGGGTGCGTCTCAGGGGCCGTCCCCACCAGGGGCTGGTCGTGGCTGCCGAGCCCGCCGGTCTGCCTGCCATGGCCCTGGAGCCGGTGCTGGAGCGGATCGAGGCCGCGGCCGTCACGCCGGCCTGGCACGCCCTGCTGGCCGCCGTGGCCCAGGACTGCCACACCAGCCCCTTCCAGGTGCTGCGCACGGCCCTGCCCAGCGGCTGGCTCGGGCGCCGCACCCCCTCCGCGGGTGGGGAACGCCGTCGGCAGGTCGCCGTTCCCCGGCCCGAGCGATCCGCCGCCGGCTCCGACGCCGTCGCGACCCTCACCCCGCGGCAGCAGGCGCTGCTGGCGGCGCTGCGGCAGAGCGGTCCGCGGCCGGTGGCCGAGCTCGAGCGGGAGGGCTGGAGCCGGGCGCTGGTGCAGGCCCTGGCCCGGGAGGGCATGATCACGATCGAGGCCCAGGCTCCGGGGTCCGCCACCCCCGCGGGGCCGCTGGTGCCCCCGGCGGCGGCCCTGCCCCCCCTCACCCCGGCCCAGGCCGATGCCCTGGCGGCCATGGCCGCGGATCCGCAGCAGCGGGAATGGTTGCTGTGGGGTGTCACCGGTTCGGGGAAGACCGAGGTGTATCTGCGGTCGGCCGCCGAGCACCTGGCGGCCGACCGCAGCGTGCTGCTGCTGACCCCTGAGATCGGCCTGGTGCCGCAGCTGCTCGAGCGCAGCCGCCGTCGTTTCGGCGAGAACGCCGTGCTGGCCTTTCATTCAGGCCTCACCGACAGTGAGCGCACCCAGGTCTGGCGACGCTGTCGCCGGGGGGCTCCCCTGCTCGTGGTGGGCACGCGCTCGGCGATCTTTCTGCCGTTGCCGCAGCTGGGGCTGATCGTGCTCGACGAGGAGCACGACGGGTCGTACAAGCAGGAATCGCCGATGCCCTGCTACCACACGGCAACGGTGGCCCGCCGGCGGGTGCAGCTGGAGGGATGCCGGCTGCTCCTCGGCAGTGCCACGCCCCGCCTCGAGAGCTGGCGCCGCTGCGTCGAGCCCGGGGGGGACCTGCGGTTGCTGCAGCTCCCCTCGCGCATCGAGGACCGGCCCCTGCCCCGGGTGCTGGTGGTGGACATGCGGGGCGAACTGGCCGATGGCCACCGTCGGCTGCTCAGCCGGCCGCTGCTCGACCGCCTCGCCGGCCTGCCCGACCGCGGCGAACAGGCGGTGGTGCTCGTCCCGCGGCGCGGCTACAGCACCTTTCTCAGCTGCCGCAGCTGCGGCGAAGCCGTCCCCTGTCCCCATTGCGACGTCAGCCTCACGGTGCACCGGCGCCGGGATGGCAGCAGTTGGCTGCGCTGCCACTGGTGCGACCACCGTCAGGAGGTGGAGACCCGCTGCGGCCACTGCGGCTCGACCGCCTTCCGCCCCTTCGGCGCCGGCACCCAGCGGGTGGTCGACCAGCTGGCCCTCGAGCTGGAGGGACTGCGGCTGCTGCGCTTCGACCGCGACAGCACCCGCGGTCGGGACGGCCATCAGCGCCTGCTGCAGTGCTTCGCCGATGGGGAGGCCGACGTGCTGGTGGGCACCCAGATGCTGGCCAAGGGGATGGACCTGCCGCGGGTGACCCTGGCGGCGGTGCTGGCGGCCGATGGTCAGCTGCACCGACCGGATCTGCGGGCCGCCGAGGAAGCCCTGCAGCTGCTGCTGCAGCTGGCCGGCCGGGCGGGCCGGGGCGAACGGCCCGGTGAGGTGATCGTGCAGACCTACAGCCCGGAGCATCGGGTCATCCGCCATCTGGTCGATGGGCGTTATGGACGCTTTCTCGAAGACGAGGCGGCCCTGCGGCGCCAGGCGGGGCTCGTGCCCTTCGCCAGGGCCTGCCTGCTTCGCTTCGCCGGTCCCCAGGCCAGCGTGACCGCCAGCGCGGCCACCGGCATCCGCACGCTGCTGGAGCCCCGGCTGGTGGGCACCGGCTGGCAGGCCATCGGTCCCGCCCCTGCCCCCCGCAGCCGCATCGCCGGTCTCAGCCGCTGGCAGCTGCTGCTCCATGGGCCCGACGGCAGCCCCCTGCCCCTGCCACCGGAGGCCGATCTGCGCCGCTCCCTGCCCCGGGCTGTGCACCTGACCATTGATCCAGACCCGCTGGAGCTCTAGGGGGTCGGCGTCGGCAGCAACCGCTGCAGCAGCAGCACCAGCAGCACTGCTGCCCCGATCGCCAGGCTGCCGAGCCCCAGGGCGCTCCAGCGCCAGCAGGCCAGCTGCAGCCGGTTCACCGCCCCCGGCTGCAGCTGCCAGAGCCGTCCGCCGGCGGGGTCGTCGTCGGTGGTGAGCGGTTCGGCCAGCCTCACGGCGGAGGCGGACAGGGGCCGCAGATGCAGGGGCAGCTCGAGGCCCGCCACGGGTTCCAGATCCCTGAGGTCCCAGCGCAGGTCGATGCGTTGCCACACGCCCACGATCCAGTTGCGCTCGTGCCAGTCGAGCTCCGGCGCCGGCAACGGCTTGCCCAGCACATCGGCGGCCCTGGCCGTCCCGGCGGCCAGGCGCTGGCGCAGCTGGTCGGGGGTGAGCAGGGCGGCGGCCGCGAGCTGGCGGCCATCGCCGAGCTCCCGGCCGTTGCCGTCGAGCAGGTGCTGCTCCAGCCGCACCCGGCCGGGGGCAGAAAAGTCAAGGGTCGTCTCGATGCGCAGGCACCCCGAGAGCAGCACCGTGAGCAGCAGCAGCAGGGCTGTCGCCACCAGGGCGAAGCCGAGGGGGGCACGGGTGCGTCCCACCGGTGCGGCGGGCGGCGCGGGCACCGGCGTCCGGCGGGATCCGCCGCCACCGCCCCGGCGCCCCTCCAGGGGTGGGGCCTCCTCCAGCCGTGGCAGGGTCAGGGCCCATTCGGCGGGTCGACGCAGTTCGGGGGCCTCGAGGATCTCGAGGACCGCCTCGGCCTGGCGTCGCCAGCGGCTGCCGCCGGCGGCGGCGGCACGGCAGCAGGCCAGGGCGGCCTGCCGGTCCCCCAGCCCCTGGTGGGCCGTGGCCATCAGCAGCCGCACCTCGGCCCCGGCCTCGACGGTCACCGGCCAGGTCTCGGCCAGGGGCATCAGCAGGGTCAGGGCCGCGCGGTAGTCGCCCCGCTCCAGCAGCAGCCGCGCCCGCGGGAGGCCCCCATCGTCGTGCTCCGGCGCCCCCATCGATCGATCAGCGGTTGCGCCCCACCAGCATCGTGCCGATGCCGGCGTTGGTGAACACCTCGAGCAGCAGGGCGTGGGGCACCCGGCCATCAATGATGTGGGCTGCCGTCACCCCCTGGGCGAGGGCGCGGATGCAGCACTCGGTCTTGGGGGTCATGCCGCCGGCCACCACACCGTCGCTGATCAGCCGGCGGGCGTCGCTGAGGGTCAGCTGCCGGATCAGCGACTGCGGATCGCTCCGGTCCCGGAGGATGCCGGGGGTGTCGGTGAGCAGCACCAGCTTCTCGGCCTCGAGGCTGGCGGCCAGCTCACCGGCCACCAGATCGGCATTGATGTTGTGGGGTTGACCTGCCGCGTTCGGGGCCACGCTCGAGATCACCGGGATGTAGCCCCGGTCGAGCAGGGGGATCAGCACCGAGGGATCCACCCGGGCGACATCACCCACCAGGCCGAGGGAGCCGTCGCCATGGGTGCGGGCCAGCACCAGTTCGCCGTCGGCGCCGCTCAGGCCCACGGCCCGGCCCCCCACCTGGTGCAGACCGTTGACGATCTGCTTGTTCACCCGGCCCACCAGGACCATCTCGACCACGTCCATGGTGCCGGGGTCGGTGACCCGCAGACCTTCCTGGAAGACGGGTTCGATGGCCAGCCGCGACAACCACTGGTTGATCTCCGGGCCGCCACCGTGGACCACCACCGGACGCACGCCGACGCAGGCGAGCAGGGCCAGATCCCGGAAGACCGCGTCGCGCAGGTCTTCGCGCACCATGGCGGCCCCGCCGTACTTGACCACGATCCGCCGGCCCGCGAACCGCTGGATGTAGGGCAGGGCTTCGCTGAGCACCTCCACCCGGCGGGCATCCTCGGGACGGATGCTGGGCTCGACGGTCATGGCTGGATCAGGCTGAGCTCCAGCCTGTCAGGGGAGGGGGTCTCGAGCTGCGCCTGCAGTCCCGGACCGAAGAACCGTCCCAGGCGGTCCAGGCGCTCCTGCCAGCGGGACGGGGCGACCGCCCCGGGGCGGAATCCGAGGCGCAGGGCGTAGCGACCGTTGGCCTCGAACTCCTCGATGGTCTCGAGCTGGGGCGGATCGGCCTCATCCCAGAGCTTGAGGGTCTCGAGCGACGACTCCAGGTGGGCCTTCTGGCCGTAACGCCAGCGGGTCACGTCCTTGAGCAGCTTGATCTGCTCCTTGGTGGCGGTGCCCTCGCGCAGATCCCGCCGCTCGGCCGGGGCCGTCAGGCGCCGGGCGGGGGGCAGTTCAGACGATTTCAGGGCCAGGCCGCCGAGGATGATCGGGATTCCGTAGAAGATCGTCGGCAGGCTCAGGTTCGGATGGTCGGTGACGTAGGCCACCGACCCCACCACGGTGAGCACGAAGCCCGCCAGGGTGAGCAGGGAACCGGGGGACAGGAAGGCTTGCATCGGCTCATCTTCGGACACTGGCCGCAGGCGTCAGGATGGCGGGGTCCAGTGCCGTCCCTGCCTCGATGAGCGAGACCCCACCGACCCCCGCCGACCGGCTGGTTCAGGAGCTCCAGGAGGACCGTCGCTGGCTGCTGCGCCAGCTGGATGCCGGCCACTGGCCCGAGCTGCGGCTCGACCTGGCCTCGCTGGAACGGGAGCTGGGCCATCTGCTGGAACGGGCCCAGGAGCGGCTCACCGGCAGCTGATTCCGAACGCCGCTCTGCCCCCGGTAGCCGCCTCTGCTCCCGGAGCCGCCTCGGCCTCAGAAGGGAATCTCGTCGTCGGGCAGATCCACCAGGGGGGCGGCATTCCAGGTGGGGGCAGGTTCCGCGGCCCTGCGCGGTGCCGCCTTCGCCGGGGTGGGCGCTGCCGCCGGGGCCGGGGAGGCGGCCCTGGGCATGGCCGCCGGGGCAGCCGGGGCCGCTGCGGTTGAGCCGTCGAGGGGATGCAGACGGGCCAGGGTGAATTCGATCTTCTTCTCGCGCATGCCATCGGGACGGGTGACGCTGTTCACCCGCAGCCGCCCCTCCACCACCAGGCGCTGCCCCACCTGGACACGGTTCTGCAGATCCTGGGCCAGGTTGCCGAAACCCACCACCCGCAGCTGGCCCGGGGGATCTTCAGGCCGCAGGCCGTCGAGACGCACGGTCATCTCAGCGATCGGCAGCTGGTTGTCGGGGGCGTAACGGACCTTGGGCTCCTCCAGCACTTCGACTTCGAGCAGACAGTGGTTCACGCAACGCCTCCGGGGGGCCCACATCCTCCAGCATGGCGACGGTGCGCCGGCCCTGTGATGGACGATCGCCAGCGGCGTCTGTGGCTGGTGGCCGGCACCGGCGACGGCCCCCCCCTGGCCCGGCGGCTCCTTGACCGGGGCTGGTGGGTGCGGGTGAGTGTGGTGGGGGCGGCGGCGGCGGCGGCCTATCCCCCCCATCCGCGCCTGGAGTGCCGGGTGGGTCCCCTCGGTGAGGGGGGCCTGCTGGCGCAGCGGCTGGGGCAGTGGCCCTGCCGCTGGCTGATCGATGCGAGCCATCCCTTCGCGGTGCGCATCAGCCGCGCCCTGGACCAGGTCTGTGCCGGCCTGGGGCAACCGCTGCTGCGCCTCGACCGGCCCCTGCTGCCTCCGGGGTCGGCCCGGGTGATCGCCGATCTGACGCGGCTGGGTCCCCTGCTGACCCCGGCCGATGATCTGCTCCTGGCCATCGGCCAGCGCCAGCTGGCCCAGGCCCTCGCCCACAGCCCCGCCGGCCGCCATGCCGCACGGCTGCTGCCCACACCCGGCAGCCTGGCCACGGCGCTGGCCCTCGGCATCGCCCCAGACCGCATCGCCCTGCTGCGACCCGGCGGTGACGGCAGCATCGAGCGGGCCCTCTGCCGCCGCTGGCAGACCACCGCCGTTCTCTGCCGTCAGTCCGGCAGCCCCGCCGAGGCCAGCTGGCACCGTGTCAGCCGCGACCTCGGTCTGCGGCTGCTGCTGCTGGCCCGACCGGCCAGCGATGGCACAACGGCGACCCTGGACCTGGACAGCCTCCTCGATCAGGTTGGGGAGGCACCGCCCCCGGGGGAATGACCCAGGCCCTTCTGGTCCTGACCACCGAAGCCGACGCCGCCAGGGCCGAGACCCTCGCCCGCCAGCTGCTCCAGGAGGGGCTGGCGGGCTGCATCAGCCTGCGGCCCGTGCTGTCGCTCTATCCCTGGGAGGGTGCGCTGCAGTGCAGCGAAGAGGTGCAGCTGCTGATCAAGACGATGCCCGACCGGGTCGACCGTTTGCGGGAGCGGCTGCTGCAGCTTCACAGCTATGACCTGCCCCAGTGGTTGCAGTGGGAGGCCGCGGCTTCGCCCGCCTTCGGGGCCTGGCTCGATCAGGCCGCCCGGGTCACGGGCGAGAACTGACGCAGCACCAGTTCGCGCAGATCCACCGACGACCGGGGCCCCATCTGGGTCACCACCTGGCCGGCGCAGAGGGAGCCGATGGCCCCGCAGCGTTCGGCCGGCAGCCCCTGGGTGTAGCCGTAGAGGAACCCGGCCGCGTAGCTGTCGCCGGCGCCGGTGGTGTCCACCAGGGGGCCGAGCACGAAGGGATCGATGATGTGGGTCCGTTCCCCTTCGAGCACGAGGGAGCCTTTCTCGGAGCGGGTGAGGGCGGCCAGGCGGCAGTGGCCCCGCACGTGGTCGACCGCGGTCTCGAACCGGTCCGTGGCGTAAAGGCTGAGAATCTCGTGCTCGTTGGCGAACAGGATGTCGACGTGGTTCTCGACCAGATCCAGAAAGCTGTCGCGGTGCCGATCGACGCAGAAGGGATCAGACAGGCTGAGGGCCACTTCTCCCCCGTGGGCGCGCACCTCCTCGGCCGCCGCCAGGAAGGCCCGCTTGGCGGGTTCGGCGTCCCAGAGGTATCCCTCGAGGTACAGCACCTTGCTGCGGCGCACCATCGAGAGGTCGAGATCCTCCGGATCGAGCCGGGTGGAGGCCCCCAGGAAGGTGCACATGGTGCGCTGGGCATCCGGGGTCACCAGGATCATGCAGCGGGCGGTGGCGGGGCCGTCCTCCGCCGGCGGGGTGTCGTAGCTGGCCCCGGTGGCCCTCAGGTCGTGGGCGAAGATCGCCCCCAGCTGGTCGTTGCGCACACGGCCGATGAAGCCGGCCCGTCCCCCCAGCTGGGCGATGGCCGCGAGGGTGTTGGCGGCGGAGCCCCCGGAGGATTCGAGCCCGGGGCCCATCGAGGCATAGAGACGCTCGGCCTGGTCGGCATCCACGAGCGCCATGGTGCCCTTGACCAGGCCATGCTCGTCGAGAAAGGTCTCCTCGGAGTGCACCAGCACGTCCACGATGGCGTTGCCGATGCCGACGACGTCGTACTGCTGGACCATCGGTGCACGCTGCGGGAACGCAGCCGAGCCTACGCGCTCAGCAGCGCCCGCTTGGGGCCGTGGATCGGGTCCTCGACCACGATGGTCTGGTCGCGGCTGGCCCCCAGGGAAACGATGGCGATGGGCACCTCCATCAGTTCCGCCAGGAAGCGGAGGTAGGCCATGGCGGTGGGGGGGAGGTCCTCGAGGCGCCGGCAGTCGGCCGTCGAGGTCTGCCAGCCTGGCAGCGACTCATAGACCGGGCGGCAGCGGGCGAACTCCGCCGAGCTGCTGGGGAAGTGGTCCAGCCGCTGGCCATCCAGGTCGTAGGCCACGCACACCCTGATCTCGTCCAGTTCGTCAAGCACGTCGAGCTTGGTGATGGCCAGGCAGTCGATGCCGTTCACCTCGACGGCGTAACGGCCGATGACCCCGTCGAACCAGCCGCAGCGCCGGCGGCGGCCCGTGGTGGTGCCGTATTCACCCCCCCGGTCGCAGAGGTGATCGGAGAGGCTGCCGTCGAGTTCGGTGGGGAACGGCCCTTCGCCGACCCGGGTGGTGTAGGCCTTGGCCACGCCGATCACCCGGTCGATCAGGGTCGGTCCGACCCCGGCGCCGATGCAGGCGCCCCCGGCCACCGGATTGGAGGAGGTGACATAGGGGTAGGTGCCGTGGTCCAGGTCGAGCAGGGTGCCCTGGGCGCCCTCGAAGAGGATGTTCTGCCGGGCCCTGGCGGCCTGGTGGATGGTGCGGGTGCAGTCGACGACATGGGGGGCCAGGCGGCGGCCGTACTCGGCGTACTCGGCGATCACCTGCTCGGGGTCGAGGGGATCAAGCCCGTGGATGCGCTGCAGCAGGAGGTTCTTCTCCTCGATCGGTCCCTGCAGCCGCTCCCGCAGCTGATCGGCATTCAGCAGGTCGATCATGCGGATGCCGTTGCGTTCCGCTTTGTCGGAGTACGTGGGGCCGATGCCACGGCCGGTGGTGCCGATGCGACGGGTGCCCCGCTGCCGTTCCATCGCCTGATCCAGCAGGCGGTGGTACGGCATCGTCACGTGGGCGGTGGAGGCCAGCTTCAGGCCGCTGGCGTCGATGCCGATGCCGGCCAGCATGTCGAGCTCCTGCAGCAGCACCCGCGGGTCGACGACGGTGCCGGAGCCGATGAGGCAGACGGTATCGGGATACAGGATCCCTGAGGGGATCAGGTGAAGCTTGAGAACCTGGCCGTCCACCACGATCGTGTGACCGGCGTTGACACCGCCCTGATAGCGCACCACCACATCGGCGGAACGGCTGAGCAGGTCAGTGATCTTGCCCTTGCCCTCGTCGCCCCACTGTGCACCGATGACGACGACGTTGGCCAAGGCGACGGCGGCAGCATGCCGCTGCGGAAACAATCCAGGAGTCTTTCAGATCACCTGCCGGTTCGACAAGCGCCGCGGGGTTCAGGCCCCGCGGGCCGCATTGCGCTCAGCCTGCTGCAGCTCCTTCTCAATGCGCTGGCGCAGGGCGTCGGGCACGGGCCTGTTGGCGTAGTTGGCGTAATGGCCGGCCAGGGCGTTGAGGGCTGTCTGCATGGTGGTGAACGACCCCAGGCCGTTGATGCTGGCGTTGGGTCGGTAGAGGGCCACGTAATCGTTGATCAGTGCCCTGGTCCTGGCCTGGTCGGGGGCGTCGGCGGCGCCGGCCAGGGTCTGCTGCAGGGCCTGGGCCACGGTCTGGGTGTCGTCGAGGTACTGACCGGTCAGGCCCGAGGCCGTCTCACCGCAGGCGGCCAGCGACAGGCCCAGAACGAGCACAAGGAGGCCGAGGGCCAGGGCACGCCCCAGGGAACGGGTCAGACGGCGCAGCACGGAGGGGAGAGCCAGAGATGGGCTGGATCCTAGGTGCCGCTCCAGCGCGGGGGCAGGGAGCCTGGACCGCAGGTCCGCCGGGCCAGGGTCCGCAGCCAGGCGGGGGGCCGGGCCTCCCCCCCCCAGCTGCGCTCCAGGGACGGATCGGCCCGGTCCAGCCCCAGCAGGTCGTCCTGGTGCCGCAGGCGGGTGAGCGTCACCAGGCCGCTGGCCGGCCGGTTGCTGTCGCATTCGAGCTCCACCACCAGCCGCAGGCGCTGGCCACCCCCCGCCTCCACCCGCACGGGCAATCGCCACTGGCGCCGTCCGGGGCCGAGGGGCAGGGTCTCGCCGGCCCCATCCAGCTGCACAGTGCGCCCATCCTGGCGGGCCAGGGGGGCCGGCCCGCAGGCGCCGAGCGCCAGGACCAGGGGGGCCAGCAGGGCAGGGGCAGCGGCCCGCCGGAACCCGCGACCGAGGCCCATCAGCCCAGGGGGTTGCGCTGTCGCCGCAGGCGGTCCAGCAGATCGTCGACCAGGGGGCCGGCCGCGCCGTCCTGGCGGTCGCCGGTGGCCCGTTCGACCCGTTCGATGGTCCCCTCACCGGCCCCGCGGCCCACCACCAGGCGCCAGGGGATCCCCAGCAGTTCGGCGTCCTTGAACTTGACGCCGGCCCGCTCCGGCCGGTCGTCCAGCAGCACATCCACCCCCGCGGCCTGCAGCTGCCCGTAGAGCCGCTCCGCCAGGGCCACCTGCTGCGGATCCTGGGCACTGGCGATGACCACGATCACCTCGTAGGGCGCAATGGCCACCGGCCAGACGATGCCGGCATCGTCGTGGTGCTGTTCAACGGCCGCCTGGGCCAGGCGCGAGACGCCGATGCCGTAACAGCCCATCCAGAGGGCCTCATCCTGGCCCTGGTCATTGGTGAAGCGGGCATCGAGGGCCTCGGAATACTTGCGACCGAGCTGGAAGATGTGACCCACCTCGATGCCGCGGGTGGCCACCAGCCGCTGGGAGGGGTCGTGGCAGCAGGGATCCCCGGGCTGGGCCGCCCGCAGGTCATGGCGTTCCGGTGGGGACAGGACCCCCTCGGCGGCTGGGCCCCAGGACAGGCCGGTGCGGTGCTGATCGCGCCGGTTGGCCCCGGCGACGAAGCGCTCGAGGTCGAGGGCGGTGCCATCGGCCAGCCGCAGGAAGGTCGTCTCCAGCCCGGAGCTGCCCGCCAGCACCCCATCGTCGAGGTCAGGGCCCACGGAACCGAAGGGCACCCGCTCAGGGGTCGCCAGCTGGCCCGGTTCGAGGGGCGTGATCTGCAGCAGGCTGCCCCAGGCGTCGCCGTGGCTACGGCTCAGCACGTTGCTGAGCTTGACGGTGTTCAGCTCCTGATCCCCCCGCAGGGTCACGAGCAGCGGCTGCTGGCGACCGCCGGCGAACCGCGCCACCAGCAGCAGCACCTTGACGATCTGCGTGGGGTGCAGCCCGTGGGCGCTGCAGAGGTCATCGATGCTGGTCTGGCCCGGGGTCGCCAGGTCGGCCGGCGGGGCAGCCGGCAGGGGGACGGCCGCGGGGGGCAGCGATTCGGCCCGCTCCTGGTTGGCCGCGTAGCGGCCGTCACTGCTGGTGAGCACCAGATCTTCGCCGGCATCGGCGGTGACCATGAACTCCTTGCTGGCCGAGCCGCCGATGGCGCCGCTGTCGGCCTCCACGGCCACGGCCCGCAGGCCACAGCGGGCAAAGATGCGGCTGTAGGCCTGTTCCATCACCGCGTAGGTCGCGGCCAGGTCGCCGGGGTCGGCGTGGAAGGAATAGGCGTCTTTCATGATGAATTCGCGCCCGCGCATGAGCCCGAACCGCGGCCGGATCTCGTCCCTGAACTTCGTCTGGATCTGGTAGAGGCAGACCGGCAGCTGCCGGTAGGAGCGCAGCAGGTCGGCGGCGAGGGCGGTGACCACCTCTTCATGGGTGGGACCGAGACCGAGGGCCCGTTCCTGGCGGTCGACGAGGTGGAACATGATCCCCTCGCCGTCGGTGTAGCCGGCCCAGCGGCCGCTGCGCTGCCACAGGTCCGCCGGCTGCAGCTGCGGCAGGAGGGTCTCGAGGGCGCCCGTGGCGTCCATCTCTTCGCGCACGATCGCCGAGACCCGCCGCAGCACCCGCCACATCAGGGGGAGGTAGGCGTAGATGCCGGAGGCCACCCGCCGGATGTAGCCGGCCCGCTGCAGCAGGCGATGGGAGGGAATCTCGGCTTCGGCGGGGTCATCCCGCAGCGTCACCAGAAGGGAACGGGAGACGCGCATCCGACGGATTCAGGCTCAGGGCGGAAGCTATCACCCACCCCGCTATCGGCAGGGGCCCGGCGCGTCAGGGCTGCAGAGGACGCTTCGACAAGCTGCCCAGGCCCGAAGCCAGTTGTGATGAATTATTCCGGATCAATGGAAAAGCCCTGCTAGGGTCTCGGCCATCCCGCCCGTCCTACCCCCGTCTCATGGTTGCCACGCCCCCACTGGGCCCCGTCGGTTCCGTCATGTCCGCCGAGGCCAGCGCTGCAGCCAGCGAGCCCGGCGAGGCCCTCATCGGGATCGACGATGTCCAGCGCGCCCTGAACCGTTCCCGGGCCTCGGTGTACCGCTACACCAACACCGATCCCCGCAACCTCAACCCCACCTTCAATCCCCGCAAGCTCAACCCTGAGTACCGCAGCGATCAGAAGGAGCCGCTGCTGTTCCACCCCAACGAGGTGGCCCGCTTCGCCCGAGATGTGCTTCGCATCAAGGAAGTCACGGTCGAGGTGCTCAATTCGCCTTA
Source organism: uncultured cyanobacterium (assembly GCA_903871775.1). Classification (GTDB taxonomy): domain Bacteria; phylum Cyanobacteriota; class Cyanobacteriia; order PCC-6307; family Cyanobiaceae; genus CAIQIA01. The sequence continues at coordinate 153,623 of CAIQIA010000002.1, read as the reverse complement.
CTCGGCCACCCAGCAGTTGCTGAGTTCGATCCTCGACGAGCTGCGTGACATCCGTGCCCTGCTGAGTGATGCCGGCATTCCCGCCGCCACCGACCTCAGCAGCCGCCGCGACCGCGATCAGGCCGACCAGCGTTCGGCAGCCTGACCTGCCACTTTCCCCTGGCGGTGGCAGAATGAAGGCAGTCCCCGGGGGCCATGGCTTCCCAAGAGGTGGTGCCTGCAGCTGCGATCACCGCCCTGGGACTGCTCCCGATCCTCTGGTATGACGCGAACCTCTGCAGTCTCCACCCCCTACGACGGCCCGGCGGAAGGGCGTTCTCCGGGGGAGGATGACGGTCACGGCGATGGCGGAGCCGACGAGCCTCCCAGTCGCGGTCTCAATCCCCTGGTGGAACTGGCAGGTCTGGCCATCGGGCTGGTCACCCTCGCCCTGCCGATGACCTGCATCTATGCCGATCAGATTCTGCCGCTGACGGGTTCTCCGACGGTTCAGTGGCTGGGGTCGTCGCCGGCCGCACCCTGACGATCCCCGATGGACCTGAGCCGCATCCCGCCGCAGCCGGCACCGGGGTTTCTGAACGTGGTGGTGGAGGTGCCGGCCGGCGGCCGCAACAAATACGAATACCTGCCCGGGCCAGGACTGATGGCCCTCGACAGGGTCCTGCACCCCTCTGTGCAGTATCCCTTCGACTACGGGTTCGTGCCCAACACCCTTGCCGACGATGGCTCGCCCCTCGACGCGATGGTGGTGATGCTCGAACCGACCTTCCCGGGGTGTCTCATCCTCTGCCGTCCCATCGGGCTGCTGGAGGTGATCGATGCGGGCATCGAGGACGCGAAGCTGCTCTGCATCCCCGCCAACGACCCCAACCTCGACGAGATCACCGACCTGCAGCAGTTCTCCCGCAACCGGCTGGAGGGCATCGCCGAGTTCTTCCGCACCCACCGCGGCATCACCGGCAACACCGAGATCCTCAGCTGGCGAGACCGCAGCTGGGTGCCCCCGCTGGTCGACCGTTGCATCCGTGCCGCCGCCCCTCTGCCGGTGGACCAGGCATCAGCTCAGGCATCAGATCAAGACGGGGGTGCTGAAGACCGCCGCTGAACGGTTAAGTTGGTCGGCGCCCAGCCCTCATCACCACCGTGCCCACCATCCGTTTCGAGCAGGAAGGCCAGCAGGTCGGTTGCATCGAAGGTGCGAACCTCCGCAAGGCTGCCCTTGCGGCGGGCATCAACCCCTACAAAGGGCTCAACAATCTGAACAACTGCGGCGGTGTCGGCCAGTGCGGCACCTGCGTGGTCGAGGTGGTCGAGGGACTGCAGAACCTGTCCCCCCGCTCCGATGTCGAGGAGGTGTACCTGGCTGACCGGCCCGCCAACTACCGCCTTAGCTGCCGCACCAGCGTGAACGGCAACGTCACGGTGCGCACCCGGCCCGAGGGTGGGGTCGGTGCCGGATCCAACAGCCTGGTGGGAGCCGTCAAGTCCCTGCTGGGTCGCAAGTGATCAGCCGGCTCCTCGGCTGCCCCGCTGGCTGATCTGATCGAGTTCATCGAACAGGTCATCGACGCCGGCGGGGTTCAACCGTCCCAGGTAGCTCAGTTTCAGCTCCTCCAGCAGATCGCTGAGCAGCTGCTGGCTCCGCTCCAGGGATCCGCCCTCTTCCACGGCCTCCGCCAGCTCCCGCCAGAACCCCGTCAGCAGGTTGGCGATCAGGTCACTGGCGGCCCTGTCACGGTGGGCCACTCGGGCGGCCGCGGTGCGGGAGATGTCGAGCACCCCATCCACCAGCCCTGCGGCCAGCTGACGGGTCAGTTCCCGCTCGAGCAGCAGCAGGGGTTGCAGCCGTTGGAGCGGTTGTGGAAACGCCGTCGTCTCGAGCCCCCGGCGCAGGGCATGGGTGGCCAGTTGCTGCAGTTCGGGTTCCAGCCGCGGCAACACCCTCCCCAGCAGCAACGGACCCCACAGCCGCAGAAGCTCCTCAAGCTCGCGCTCGTCGTTGATGTCGACGGGCTGTGACTTCGCCAGGCCCAGCAGACGCTGGCGCCATCCCTGCGACCGCACCACGTTCTGGGCTCCATCAAGCAGCTGCAGGGCCAGCACTTCGATCAGCTCCACGGCCAGCAGGGCGACGATGCCGCGGCTGATCACCGCCCGCAGGGGTTCGGCATCCACCAGTCCGCTGCTGCGCAGCCGGGCGGCCACCGGGATGATCCGCAGCAGCCGCCAGAAGGGCAGCAGCAACGGCAGGTCGGTCCAGCGGCGCAACAGGGCGTCCCGCCAGGACAGCCCGGGGAGCCGCCGCCGCAGGCTCAGCACCCGCAGCAGCACATCGAGCAGAAAGACGCTCTGGAAGGCCACCAGGTCGAGGCGCCAGAACCGTTCGGTCGGCCGGCCGGTTTCATCGATCGACCGCCAGTAGTTGGTGGCCACCAGGGGCAGCAGCTCCTGCTGCCAGAAGCGGCGCTCCTTCTCCCAGCCCAGCCGCTGCAGCCGCTCCGGATCCAGCAGCCTTGCCGCCGCATCCCGGGCCGAGTCGCTGCCCGCCCGCAGCCGCAGCCGGTTCTTGATCTTCTCGAGCGTGCCGGTCTTGTTGGCCGCCAGGAAGGGATTCTCCTCAATCATCCGCTGGGTCAGCTCCACCTGGCGCTGCAGCAGCCGTTCGCTGGCGGGGGCCGTGGGCGGCTGTCGCTGCAGCTGCTGGTCCAGCTCGCGCCAGGCCAGGCGGAACTGTTCGGTGTCGCGGTGGGGCTCGATGCCCTTGACCGGGTCGTAGAGGGGCGTGATGTCCGGGAGGACGGTGAGCGGCACCGCCAGGGGCAGCCCTGGGAACAGGTACAGGTGCCGCTGCAGCCAGAAATTGCGCAGGGGCACGTAGGTGATGTCGAAGATCACCAGGACCAGGTTCAGGGTCGCCCAGAGGGCCACGAAGCGGTCCCAGCCCCGGCCGAAAGGGCGGCTGGCCCGCAGCACCTGCCATTCCCGTGCCCGCCGGCCCAGATTCGCCAGCCCCAGCCCGACGGGGGATTGCCAGCGGGGGCGAACCATGGGCCTGATCTCTCCATCTGGAGGGTAACGGGCTCTACCGTCGCCACCACCGGCTGCAACGGTCTCCAACGATGTCCCTGGACCTGCTCGATGCCTTTCTGGCCCATGCCCGCACCGCCGAAGGGGCCGATGGCGAGGCCCTGCGCCGGCACCTGGCCTCTCCCCTCGACCTGGAGGCGTTCCTGGCCCTGGCCCACCGCCACGGCTATGCCCTGGCGGAGGCGGACGTGCTCGCGGCCCAGGCCCGCGAGGACGGCCGTCGCAGCGACGTCGAGCTGCAGCGGCGGGCTGGGGAGGAGGCCCGTCGGCTGCGGTCCTTCATTCCGGGCTGACAACCATCGCCGCCGGATCGAAGGTCAGGGCCCTGCCGCGGCAGGCCTCGTTGAACACCCCCCGCTCGTAGCCCACGACGCCGGCGACGACGGTGGCCTCGGGCCAGCCCACCAGCTCCCAGTCTTCGAACGGACTCCAGCCGCAGCGGCTGACCACCTCCTGGCGCAGCACCGGCCGTGACCGTTGCAGATCGACCAGCACCAGATCGGCGTCGTAGCCCGGGGCGATGCGCCCCTTGCCCGGGATGCCGTAGAGCTGGGCCGGCCGCTCGCTCATCCAGCGGGCCACCTGGTCGAGCCGGCAGCGGCCCAGGGCCACCTGGGTGAGCATCAGCGGCAGCGACGTCTCGACCCCGGGCATGCCCGACGGTGAGTGGGGGTAGGGCCGGCCCTTCTCGGCCAGGGTGTGGGGGGCGTGGTCGGTGGCGATGCAGTCGATCACCCCGTCGAGCAGGGCCTGCCAGAGCACCTGCCGGTCGTGGCCGGTGCGCAGGGGTGGGTTCATCTGCGCGAGGTTGCCGCGGTGGCTGTAGGCCGACCGGTCGAGGAACAGGTGCTGGGGGCACACCTCGATGCTGATGCGGTCGCTGCGGTGGCGTCGCAGCCAGTCGGCCTCGGCGCCGGTGGTGAGGTGCAGGATGTGCAGCCGCCGGCCGTAGCGGTTCGAGAGGTCCACCGCCCGCTGGGTGGCGGCCAGGGCTGCCTCGACGTCGTGGATGTCGGAGTGGAGGTCGGCGGGGCGCCCCTGGTCGTCGGGCCAGCGGCTCAGCAGCTCCTGCCGACGCTGCTGCAGGCGCTGCTGGTCTTCGGCGTGCACGGCGATCAGCCGATCGCCGGTGGCGAAGATCTGCTCCTGGATGGCCGGATCGCCGCAGTCCAGCGGCCCCTTGCCGGTGCCCATGAACATCTTGATGCCGCAGGCCGGCCCGGGATCCCGCAGCTGGTCGAGGTTGGAGCCGTCGCCGCAGGCCCCGAGAAAGAAGCCGTGGTGCACGCGGGAGACGGCGGCCGCCCGCGCCAGCTTCGCCGCCAGGCTGCCGGCATCCACGGTCTGGGGATCGGTGTTGGGCATCTCAAGAAAGCCCGTCACCCCCCCCCGCAGGCAGGCCCGGCTGGCCGTCACCAGGTCTTCCTTGTGGGTGAGCCCCGGATCCCGGAAATGCACCTGGGGATCGATCACCCCGGGCAGCAGGGTGAGGCCGCGGCCCTCGAGCACCGGCCCCTGCCAGGGCGGGGCCTGCTCGTGAACGGCGGCGATCACCCCACGGCGCACCTCCACCGCCCGGGGCAGGCAGCGGCCATCCGGCAGCAGCACCTGGGCTGCCGTGATCAGCAGGTCTCCTCCGGATTGCGCCATGGGCCGGTCGGGGCTGCCTTTAATCTGACCCCTCAGCGTTCCCTCCGCCGTGGTCGAGCCGCCAGCCCCGTCGAGTGACGCGAGCCGCGGGGCGCCGCCCGTGGGAGAGACCGAGCGGCGTCGGCCCCGGAACCAGGAGGACGGCGGTGGCTTCTGGCGCAGCCTGCTGCTCACCGTGGCGGTGGCCCTCGGCATCCGCCAGTTCCTCGTCGAGGCCCGTTACATCCCCTCGGGGTCGATGCTGCCGGGCCTGCAGCTGCAGGATCGGCTGCTGGTCGAGAAACTCTCCTACCGGCAACGGGCCCCCCGCCGGGGGGAGATCGTGGTCTTCCATGCCCCCCACGCTTTTGATCCTGCCCTGCGCAGCGACTACCAGGCCGGCCCCGGCCGTTGCTTTCTGGTCAATCTCCCCTTTCTCGGCTCCCTGCCCGGCATGCAGGAGCCGGCCTGCGACGCCTTCATCAAACGGGTCATCGCCGTGGCCGGCGATCGGGTCAGTGTCGATCCCGGCGGCCACGTGACCCTCAACGGCCGCCCCCTGGCGGAGCCCTATGTGCGCAACTGGTGCCGGCCGCAGGGCCCGGGCAGCTGCCGCAGCCTCGACGCCACGGTGCCCGCCGGCAGTGTGCTGGTGCTCGGTGACAACAGGGCCAACAGCTGGGATGGCCGTTTCTGGCCCGGCACCCATTTCGTGCCCAACGGACAGATCATCGGCCGGGCCTTCTTCCGCTTCTTTCCTTTCTCGAGCGTGGGCAGCCTGGTCACGGCCGATCCAGCCGCCACGCCCGGGGCGGCAGGGCTCCCGACGCCCGCACAGCGCCCCTGAGGCGGGCCTGGGGCAGGGGCGTGTTGGCCGCCAGGCTTCCCGGCCGTTCGATCGCATCGGCCTGGCCATCCCAGAGCAGCCACCGGTCAGACCCGGGCTGCAGCCGTTCAGGCTCAAGCCCCAGAAACTGCGACGGCCCCCAGCTGAGCACCTGCCACAGCTCCTCCGCACGCCAGCCGTCCTCAGACACCAGGCTGGCCCACAGGGCCGGCAGAACGGCCTGGTAGCCCGCCACCCCAGCCCGTCGCTGGTCAGGCGGCAGCAGCTGTTCCTCGGCATCCAACGGGGTGTGCTGCACCGACACCGCCGTCAGGAGGCCCCGGCGCAGGGCGTCCCGCAGGGCCTGGCGGTCGTCGGGGCCGCCGAGGGAGGGCTCGAGCCGCCAGCCTTCGGCCAGGGGGTGGAGGCGACCGCTGTCCTGCAGCAGATGCCACCAGCAGACGCTGGCGGGCGGGCGGCAGGGGGCGGCCTGCAGCAGCGCCACCCCTGCCGCCGTGGAGAGGTTCATCAGCCGCAGGCCGGGCAGCCGCTCCGCCAGGGCCAGCAGCAGCCGCAGGGGCATGGTCTCGCTCACCGCCGGATCGGCGGGCCAGCCGAGCCTGAGGGTCTCGACGCCCTCACGCACAAAGCCCCCCTGGGCGAGGTTGCTCTGGCGTGGGGCCAGCAGCCAGGGACAGTCGCCGGCCTCACCCGCCAGCAGGGCCCGCTCCAGCAGGGGCAGGGGCGGCAGATCGGTGCCGTGGGCCAGCCCGATGGCACCGGCCTGCAGCAGGTCCCCGTGGGGGGCCAGGGTGTCGTCGCCGCCATCGCGGCAGAGCGCCCCCCAGAGGTGCAGCCGAAGGGGCTGGGGCCAGCTCAGATGCAGCCGTTCGGGACGGTCCCGCCAGTCCGCCGCCCGCGGCAGCAGGGCCACGGTGCCGTACCCCGCGGCCGCCACCTCGCCGGCGAGACTGGTGAGGGTCTCGGCACGGCCATGCCAGGGCTCCTCCAGATGGCTGTGGGGGTCCACCAGCAGCGGCGCCAGCAGCCAGTCGGCCGGTGCCTCCAGAACGTCACCGTCGTCGCTGTCCTGGCCCGCTGGCCTCAGGCTCTCGATCCGCCCGTCGGCCAGGCGCACATCGGCCCGCTGGAGAGGCTGGCCTGGCCCCTCCAGCACCCGGACGCCCCGCAGCAGCAGGTTCACAGAGCTCCCGCAGCGGTGCGGTCGAGGACCCCACCCAGGTGGCCGGTGAGGTTCAGGCACGCCACCACCGGCGGCCGGTCGGCCATGGGGCTGTAGTCGATCACGCTGACCCCGCCGTTCCCCTGCTTGACGGCCCAGATGTCGGCTGGACCAAGGCCGAGCAGGTGGCAGAGGATCGTCTTGTTGACCGCGTCGTGGGCCACGACCAGGGCGGTCTCGCCAGGGTGCAGGCCAGCGGCGATCCGCTGCCAGCTGGTCACCGACCGATCCCAGACCTGCTGGATGGTCTCACCGCCGGGCATCTGCACCCGTTCGGGGTCGCTCTGCCAGTCGGCCAGCAGCTGGGGCCAGCGGTCGCGGATGTCGTCTTCGAGGCATCCTTCCCAGGCGCCGTGGGCGATCTCCACCAGGCCGCCGACGCTGGTGAGGGGCACGGACCGGGGCTGGTGGGCCAGGATCGCCTCCGCGGTCTGGCGCGGCCGGGCCATGGAACTGGTGTAGGCCCGGTGCAGGATCTCCCCTGCCAGGAAGCTGCCGGCCGCATCGGCCTGGGCCCTGCCCCGTTCGTTGAGGGGAATGTCGATCTGTCCCTGGAAGCGTCCCTCCCGGTTCCAGTGGGTTTCGCCATGGCGCACCAGCAGCAGCCGTCGGCCGCCGCGGAAGTCGGGCAGCGGGTTCCCCAGGTGGCCCTGGGCGTTGAGCGATTCGATCTGCACCTGGGGACCGCGCCCGCCCCCGGGGCGGACGTTGAGCACCGAGAGGGAGGCGTTGTCGAGTCGGTAGCGCCCGAAGGCGGAGGGCGGCAGCCCCAGGGCCGCCAGCAGCAGGCAGCGGAGGATGCCGTTGTGGGCCACCAGCAGGACGCTGTGCTCCTCCTCGGGGGGATGGCTGCGGAGCAGCTCGTTCCAGAGCGCCAAGGCCTGCTGATGCAGCTCCAGCAGCGGCCGGTAGCGGCGCCCGTCGGCCCGCTGCAGCTCCAGCTCCTCCGGCCGGGTGGACCACAGGCGCTCGTCCTCCGGATGGCGCTGGCGCAGGTCGTCGCGCCCCAGCCCCGTCCAGGGTTCCAGGTCGATCTCGAGCAGCCCCTCGGTGGGGTGCAGCGCCGGACCGGCCCCGCGGGCCTCGAGCAGCAGCTCGGCGGTGCGTCGGGCCCGCTGCAGGGGGGAACACCAGACCGCACTCACCGGCACATCCCGCAGGGCGTCACCCAGCTGCCGGGCCTGCTGCTCACCGCGGGAAGAGAGGAGGGAGCGATCATCCCTGCCCTGGATGCGCCCCTCGAGGTTGTAGGTGCTCAGACCGTGACGGGCCAGCAGGATCCTGGTGCTCACGCGTCGGGTCAGCTGCGGCGAGCATCGTAAGAGAGCGGTCCGTGGCGGGGGCTTTGCAGGGGTCACAATGCACCCTGCCGCCTCTGCAGAACGGGTGACGACGAGCGAGGGCAAGCGCCCACCGGCCCCGTGGATCCCCCTGCTGGCCTGGCTGAGCCTGGTGCTGGCCGTTGTGATCTGGGGGGCGTCTTTGCTTCAGAGCCTTGAGCGCGCCTCGGTGGGGGATGCCCTCCAGACCCGCCAGCTGGAACTGGAGGCCCTGGTGCAGCAGAGCCCGGCGGCGGCGACCCTGGCCCCCCTGGGCATCGACGGGGCCGACCAGCGGCTTCTGGAGCACCTCGAAGCTCTGCCTGACAGCGGCAGCGCACCGGTGCTGATCGAGCGGGCCCTGCTGGAGCAGCACCTGGGCCGGCAGGAGGCCGCCCGCCGGCACCTGGCCACCGCCCGGGACCTGGGGGACCGGGATCAGCGGGACCTCAGCCGTCAGCTGCTCGCCCCTGCCGGTCAGCCCCAGCGGCTGCCGGCCCGGCCCCTCTATCGGCAGCTGGTCTGCGCCGGCCTGGCCCAGCCCGACCCCGCCTGTCCCACCGCCGCCGAACTGCGAGGGGCCGCCCTGCGGCTGCTGCTGATCAACCTGCTGCCCCTGCTGGGGGTGCTGGGCGGTTCCGCCCTGGCCCTGCGTCTGCTGTGGCAGGTGCGCCGGGGGCGCCTGCCCGCCCCGCCCCCCCTGCTGGGGCCCGACCTGGCCCCCAGCGAACTGCTGCTGATCCTGGCCGGCGGCTTCGTGGTGGCGGGCCAGATCATCCTGCCGCTGCTGTTGCAGCCGACCGTGCACCACGCCGTCGAGTTGGTTGCGCTGACCCCGGCGGCGGGGGAAGCCGCCGAGGTGGTGGGGCTCTACGGGCTCACCAGCCTGCCGTCCCTGCTGCTTCTCGTGCTTCTGCTGCGGGGCCGGGGCCCGGCCCCCGAGGGGGGCTGGCTGCAGTGGCGCCCCGCACCGGTCTGCCTGGTGCAGGGGCTGCGGGGGCTGTTGCTCAGCCTGCCGGCGGTGGCCCTGTGCGGCTGGCTGGTGGAGCAGTTGTGGCCAGAGGCCGGCGGCAGCAACCCGCTGCTTCAGCAGGTGCTCGACAGCCGCGATCATCTGGCCCTGGCCCTGCTGGCCCTCACGGCGGTGGTGGTGGCGCCCCTGTTCGAGGAACTTCTCTTCCGGGGGGTGATGCTGCCCGTCATCGGTCGCCGCTGGGGGGCGGTGCCGGCGGTGGTGGCCAGTGCCGTGGTCTTTGCCCTGGCCCATCTGAGCCTCAGTGAGGCCCTGCCCCTGCTGGCCCTGGGGCTGGTGCTGGGATGGCTGCGGCTGCAGACCGGCAGGCTGCTGAGCTGCACGCTGATGCATGGGTTCTGGAATGGCTTCACCTTCCTCAACCTGTTGCTGTTGGGCAGCTGACCCTTGACGGGACGGCAGACGGGTGATTCCCTGGCGCATTGCCCGCTCAGCGCAGCCGTGGTCGCTGTCAACGTCGCCCACCGACCCAGTCCGACCCGTAGGGTCGAGCGTCGTGGGGCCCGTCAGCGCCACACCCAGGTGGCCGAGCGGCGCCTGCAGCGGCAGCAGCGGTCCCTTGAGGTGCTGCAGGGCACCCTCTCCGCCCGTCGGGTGGAGCGTCAGGCCCCCTGGCTGGCGGGTCTGCACCGGGTGGCCGATGGCACCCTGCTGGCTGTGGGCCTGACGGGTGCGGTGCTGGCCGGCCTGACCCTGCATTGGCAGGCCCGCTGGAGCAGTGACTTCCGTGACCTGCGGGCGGCCCAGGAGCTTGAGCATCGCGTGACCGAATCGATCGCCTCCCTCGAGCAGTACCACCTGCAGCGGGCCCGGCGTCCTGGTCTTCTTGTGGCCACCCGCAGCCGCGATCTTGTCTTTCTGCCCCAGCCCCCCGCCCCCCCCACCAGCAGCCGGGCCCCCCAGCCCCCTCTGAATTTCGGCCTCCTGGCCAGCGGCTACTGAGACCTTCCTTGCCCCGTCGTCCCCCCCAGCCGGTCCGCCGGCCCACCAGTGCCCGCCATGGCCGTGGTCAGGGTCCCGTGCAGCTGCAGCCCGTCCCTGCTGGTCGACTCAAGCTCGTGCTGGCGGTGCTGCTGCTGGCCCTGGGGGGCCTGGCGGGTCGGCTGGCCTGGCTGCAGGTGATCGCCGCCGACGGCCTGGCCACCCGCGCCCGTCAGGTGCAGACCGAGCGCATCCCGCCCCTGGGTCGCAAGCGCAGCATCGTCGACCGCAACGGTCGCCTGATCGCCCTTGACGAGGAGCGGGTGACCGTCTGGGCCCATCCCCGCTATTTCCGCTTCCACGACAGGAACGACCCCGAGACGGCCGATCCGAACCGCCATCGCTCGCCCATCGAGGTGGCCCGCCTGCTGGCGCCCGTGCTGGGCGTTGACGCCACTGAGCTGGTGCGTCGCATGGGCAACCGACCCTCGGGCATCCGCCTCGCCACTGACCTGGAACCCTCCCTGGCTCGCCGGGTGCGGGAGCTGGCCATCGACGGCATCGATCTCAGCCCCGGTCCCCAGCGCCTCTACCCCCAGGGCTCCCTGTTCGCCAATGTGGTCGGCTTCCTCAACCTCGACCGTGTGCCCCAGGCCGGTCTGGAGCAGAGCCGGGACGCCGACCTGCGGAGCCAGGAGAGCAGCATTGGCCTCCGTCGCACCGCCGATGGGGTGCCCCTCCCCGACGGCCTCAACGCCGGCATGCTGTACCGCGATGACCTGCGCCTGCAGCTGACCCTCGACACCCGCCTGCAGCGGGTGGCCCAGCTGGAACTGGCCCGGGCGGTGCGCCACTGGCACGCCAAGCGCGGGGCCGCGATCGTGATGGATGCCCGCAATGGTGAGCTGCTGGCCCTCACCTCGGTGCCCACCTACGACCCCAACCGCTACTGGTCCTTCTCCCCCTCCCTGTTCCGGGAATGGTCTGTGCAGGACCTCTACGAACCGGGCTCGACCTTCAAGCCGATCAACCTGGCGATCGGGCTCCAGGAGAAGGTGCTCAATGCCCACACCATGGTCGATGACATCGGCCAGCTGCAGATCAGCGGCTGGCCGATCTTCAATGCCGACCGCTCGGGCCACGGCACCATCGATCTGGCGACGGTGCTGCAGGTGTCGAGCAACGTCGGCATGGTGCAGGCGATGCGCCAGCTCAAGCCGTCGATCTACTGGGACTGGCTGCACCGCATCGGCATCGACGAGGCGCCGCAGACCGACCTGCCCGGGGCGGTGAGCGGTCAGCTGAAGGACCGGGCCACCTTCCTCGAGAACCCGATCGAGCCGGCCACCGCCGCCTTCGGCCAGGGGCTCTCCCTCACTCCCCTCAAGCTGGTCCAGCTGCACGGGATGCTGGTCAACGGCGGTCGGCTGGTGGATCCCCACATCACCCGGGGCCTGCGCACCGGCGATGCCCTGGGGGGCCCCCGCCCGGCCCAGGGACGCCAGCTGCTGGATCCGGCGGTCTGTCGCCAGGTGCTGGCCTGGCTCGAGACCGTGGTGCAGAAGGGCAGCGGCAAGCCGGCCCAGGTGCCGGGTTACCGCATCGGTGGCAAGACCGGCACCGCCCAAAAGGCCGCCAACGGCGTCTACATCCCCGGGGCCCGCATCACCAGCTTCGTGGCGCATCTGCCCATCGACGATCCCCGCTATGTGGTGCTGGTGGTGGTCGACGAACCCCAGGGGGGCAATGCCTACGGCTCCACCGTGGCGGCCCCCGTGGCCAAGAGCATCATCGAATCTCTGCTGGTGATCGAACAGATTCCGCCATCTGGAGCCGCATCCGGCCGCGCTGGCTAGCTTGACGGTGACCCCGCCCCTGCTCCCGTGGCGTCCCTGCTCGACCAGCTCTCCAGCATGACCGTGGTGGTCGCCGACACCGGCGATCTGCAGGCCATCCAGACCTTCACCCCCAGAGACGCGACCACCAACCCGTCCCTGATCCTGGCGGCGGCGCAGATTCCCGCCTACCAGGGCCTGATCGACGAGACCCTGCGCGCCTCGCGGCAGCTCATCGGTCCGGCGGCCCCGGCGGAGGATGTGGTCAGCGAAGCCCTCGATGAGATCTGCGTCACCTTCGGCCGCGAGATCCTCAAGATCGTGCCCGGCCGCGTCTCCACCGAGGTCGATGCCCGCCTCAGCTACGACACCGAGGCCACCATCGCCAAGGCCCACAAGCTGATCGGGCTCTACCGGGATGCCGGCATCGCCAAGGAGCGGGTGCTGATCAAGATCGCCTCCACCTGGGAGGGCATCAAGGCCGCCGAACAACTCGAGAAGGACGGCATCCACTGCAACCTGACGCTGCTTTTCGGCTTCGCCCAGGCGGTGGCCTGCGCCGAGGCCGGCGTGACCCTGATCTCCCCCTTCGTCGGTCGCATCCTCGACTGGTACAAGAAGAGCACCGGCCGCGACAGCTATCCGGGCCCTGAAGATCCGGGTGTGGTCTCGGTGACCCGCATCTTCAACTACTACAAGACCCACGGCTACCGCACCGAGGTGATGGGAGCCAGCTTCCGCAACACCGACGAGATCGTCGAGCTGGCCGGTTGCGATCTGCTGACCATCTCGCCGAACCTGCTTGATCAGCTGCGGCTGACCGAGGGTGAACTGGCCCGTCGTCTCGATGCTGCCAACCCGGCGGCCAGTGAGGCGCGCCTCAGCATGGACCGGGAGCTCTTCGACCGGATGATGGCCGACGACACGATGGCCCACGAAAAGCTGAGCGAAGGCATCCAGGGATTCAGCAAGGCCATCGACACCCTTGAGGCGCAGCTCGCCCATCGCCTCGCGGTGATCGAGGGGGGCGCCGCCTTCACCCATGCCGCCCAGGAGATCTTTCTGCTGAACGATCTCGATGGCGACGGCTGCATCACCCGGGAGGAGTGGCTGGGCAGTGACGCCGTGTTCGATGCCCTCGATGCCGACCGCGATGGCCGCCTGCAGCCCGAGGACGTGCGGGCCGGCCTCGGTGCCGCCCTGGCGGCCGTGCGCTGAGTCGACCGCAGCCGCCCCTCAGGGGCCGCTGCAGCCCGGCTGCCGTCGTGGCGCGATCAGGGCCACACGGTTGGCCTGCAGCGGGTTGAAGTTGTCGTCGCTGACCAGCCAGAAGCTGGCCCGGTCCCCCTGCAGGAGGGGACCGGGCGCCATGCCCTCCCAGTTGTCTGCCGCCAGTCCTGCGGCCTGCAGATCCCAGGCCGCCAGCGGTTGCAGCGGGGGGGTGGCCGCAGTGCCGGGGGCCGGTGCAGGCAGCAGCTCCAGGCGGGTCCACCAGCGGTCGGGGGGGGCATAGCCCCGCCAGAGGGCCAGCAGCCGTCCCCCCGGCAGAGCCACCAGTTCGGTGAGGCCCCAGTGGGTCTCGGCGCCGGGGGCCGGGCGGAAGGCGATCGTTGGGGCCAGGGGCTGGTAGCGCACCCCATGGCGGGTATCGGCCAGCAGCAGCCGCAGCCGGTCGGGGGGATCCTGCTGCAGCGGTGCCTCGGCGGCGATCAGCAGCCGCTCCCCCGGCAGGGGGACCAGGGCCTCGGGGCCGCCGTTGGGCCGCAGACCCCGCCCCGGCCGGGGCTGCCAGTCGTCCGGCAGGGGATAACGGCCCAGCACCCGCAGGCCGGCCATCGCATCCGGCCGGTCAAGCTGCAGCAGCTCGGCGGGCTGTTCCGGATTCAGGCGTCCTTCGCTGGCCATCCACCAGCGCAGCCCCGTCGGCCCCCCCGTGGTGACGAGGGCCTCGCCATCAAGAGGGGTGAGCGGCGCGCCCTTCAGGGGCTGCGGCGCCTGGGGCTGCCAGCGCAGCCGGGGTGGGGTTCCCTCCCCCTCCAGCACCACGGTGAAGGGTTCGGGGGCATCGCTCAGCAGCCACAGGCGCTGGCCGGCGGCGTCCGCCACCACCGCCGAGAACCCTCCAAGGACCCTGCCGTCGTCGGTGGCGCGGGGCAGCACCTGGTGCTGCACCACCTCCCAGCCGGCCTCGAGCGGACACGGCAGCAGCACCATCACCCCCCGCCTCCTCCCAGCAGGCCGCCCCCAAGCCGGCGGATCACCCGCTGGGCGATGTCGCCGTAGCCCATCTCGCCGCTGAGGATCTGGGCGATGCGGCGCGGGGCGGTGGGACGCTTGATCCCCAGCTGGTAGCCCACCTTGGGCAGGCGATAGAACACCTGGCCGATCCGCCGTCCCCAGGCCATCGACTCGCCCCATTCCTGCCTCATGCGGCGGCTGTAGCCCGCGAGGGCGGCCGGGTCGCCTGCCAGCCACTGGTCCAGGGCTTCGGCGGCACGGCACCCCGACAGGAGGGCGGGGCGCAGCCCCTCGGCCAGGAATGGATCGGCCAGGGAGGCCGCATCGCCGACCACCACCACCCCCTCACCGTGCAGGCGGTGGTGGCCGTTCCAGAGACGCTGCTGCCAGGGGCGGCGCACCCCGGCATCGGCGGGCAGGCCGAGGGCCGGCAGCAGCTGGGCCACCACGGCCCCGTGATCGCTGTCCTCCCGGCCCAGGAGGGTGCCCACGCCGATGGTGTAGCCGCCTGGACGGGGGAAGCACCAGCAGAAGCCGTACCGCACCAGCCCGAACTCGAACCACGACTGGCTGGGGTGGGCCACGGGGCCATCGACCTCCACGGCCAGGCACTGGACCATACGCGGCTGGGGATCCCCCAGCCCCAGGCGCTGGGCCAGGCCACCGCGGGAACCGTCAGCCACCACCAGCGCGCGGCTGTGCAGCTGCCGCTGGCCGGGGCCGTCGGTCAGCTGCAGCGTCCAGCCCTCCCCCGTCCGCCGCACCTCCTGCACCTGCCAGCCCTCCAGCCGATCGGCCCCGGCCTCGCTGGCCCGGTCGGCGAGGTAGGTGTCGAAACGATCCCGGCGCACGATCCAGAAGGGCGCTTCCCCCGGCAGCTCGGCCAGCACCGGATCCCCGAGGCACCAGGTGAACCGCACCCGGTCGATCACGCCCTCGACCACAGGGGTCAGGGGGAACGGGAACCAGCGCTGCACCGAGGCGGCCATGCCACCCCCGCAGGGTTTGTGGCGGGGGACCGCCTGGCTGTCGATCAGCACCACCGATCGGCCCCTCAGGGCGAGGTGCGCGGCGGTGGCGGCCCCGGCGGCTCCGGCACCGACGACGGCGACGTCGTGGGTCACACCTTGAGGATGTCGGCTTCCTTCTCAGCCAGAAGCTTCTCGAGGTCGACGATGGAGCGGTCGGTCAGTTTCTGGATGCGGTCCTGCTCGTCGCGGCTGAGGTCTTCGGAGAGCTCACCCTCCTTCTCCTGCTTCTTGATCTGGTCAATGGCCTCGCGGCGGATGTTGCGCAGGGCCACCTTGCCTTCTTCGGCATAGCGGGAGGCCAGCTTGCACAGCTCCTTGCGCCGTTCCTCGGTGAGGGGGGGGATGTTGATGCGCACCACCTTGCCGTCGTTGTTGGTGGTGAGGCCCAGATCGCTGGTGGCGATCGCCTTCTCGATGGCGGCCATCGAGCTGCGGTCGAAGGGCTGGATCTGAATGGTCTGGGAATCGGGTGCCGTGATCGTGGCCAGCGCCTTCAGGGCCGTTTCGCTGCCGTAGTACTCGACCACGATCCTGTCGAGCAGCGACGGGTTGGCACGACCGGTGCGGATGGTGTTGAAGGTGCGCTGGGTGGCCTCCAGCGATTTGCGCATGCTGGCTTCGATGTCCATGGTCGTGCTGGATCAGGCGGGGGTGATGCGGGTGCCGATGGTCTCGCCGGCGACGGCCCGGCCGATGTTGCCGGGGCCGAACAGGTCGAAGACCACGATCGGAATGGCGTTGTCCTTGCAGAGGGCGATGGCCGTGGCGTCCATCACCCCCAGCTCGCCATTCAGCACCTGCTGGAAGGTGAGGGTGTCATAGCGCTCGGCGTCGGGATAGTGGACCGGATCGCGGTCATAGACCCCGTCCACCTTGGTGGCCTTGAAGATCACATCGGCGCCCACCTCGGCCGCCCGCAGGGCGGCGGTGGTGTCGGTGGTGAAGAATGGGTTGCCGCTGCCGGCGCCGAAGATCACCACACGACCCTTCTCCAGATGGCGGATCGCCCGCCGCCGGATGTAGGGCTCGGCCAGTTCCTGCATGGCGATGGCGGTCTGCACCCGGGTGGGGACCCCCGCCGCCTCGAGGGCATCCTGCAGGGCGATGGCATTCATGACCGTGGCGAGCATGCCGACGTAGTCGGCGGTGGCCCGCTCCATGCCCATGGCGGCACCCTTGAGGCCCCGGAAGATGTTGCCCCCGCCTACCACGATCGCCAGCTGGGTGCCCGCCTGCACGACCGCGGCCACGTCGGTGGCGATGCCCTTCACGATCAGTGGATCGATGCCGTAGCTCTGGCTGCCCATCAGGGCCTCGCCACTCAGCTTGAGCAGAACCCGCCTGTACGCCATGGTCGAATGCTGTCCGGCGCACCGTAGCAGCCTCTCCCGGTGCGGTCCCGGCCATGCCGGCGACTTGCCGCAGGGGCGGGGCTCCGGTTCCATGAACCCATCTGCCCGGGACACCATGGCCCCCTCGAGCCACAGTGCGGTCATGGCCCGGCTGACCCTGTCGGCCGTGGGTCGGGCCACCGAGGCCCCCGGCGGCTGGAGCCGCCCCGAGGTGCACCAGGCCCTGCTGGTGAGCGGCCTGTCGGTGCTCACCCAGGCGGTGTGGCTGCTGCGCCACGACCCCGACCTGGTCTGATCTGATCTCCCTCCCCTCCCGACCTGGTCTGAACTCCGGCCGGCGCGATCAGAATTCGATGCCCTTCTGGGCTTTGACCCCTTGTTCGCGGAACGGGTGCCGCACCAGGGTCATCTCGGTGACCAGGTCGGCCCGCTCGATCAGGGCGGCCGGTGCACCCCGGCCGGTCACCACGGCATGGGTGCCCGGCGGGCGTTCCCCCAGCCCGGTCAGCACGTCGTCGACGGCGATGTAGCCGAGCCGCAGGGCCACGTTCAGCTCATCGAGCAGCACCAGCTGCACAGCCGGATCCCGCAGGTGCCTGAGGGATTCGTCCCAGGCCTCCGCCACCAGCTGCCGATCCCGTTCCAGATCCTGGGTCTCCCAGGTGAAGCCTCCACCGAGGGCGCGCCAGACCAGCAGGTCGTCGAATCGCCGCAGGGCCAGGGCTTCGCCGGGTTCCCAGGCGCCCTTGATGAACTGCACCACCGCCACACGGCCGCCGTGGCCGAGGGTGCGCAGCACCATGCCCAGGGCGGCTGTCGTCTTGCCTTTGCCGTCGCCTGTGTGCACCAGCAGCAGACCCTTTTCGAGGGTGCGCTCCTGCAGGCGCTGCTGCTGCACCTGCTGGCGCTGCTGCATGCGCAGGCGGTGGGCCTCGGCCTCCGAGCGGGTCATGGCGGGGGCAGCGGCTCCGCCAGCCATCGTTGCAGAGCCCCGCCGGCCAGCAGCTCGTGGCGCAGGGGGTGCCAGCCGCAGCGCTGCAGTTCGTCCCCCAGATCGAGGGCCAGGAAGGCGGTGGCCGTCTCGGTTTCGAAGAGATGGCAGAACAGCTGCTGGGGCAGGCGCAGGGCCGGCCCGGCGGGGTGCAGATCCACAAGGGCCAGCCGACCGTCGGGGGTGACCAGGCGGCGGGCGGCCCGCAGCACCTGCCGCCGCTCGTCCGCCGGGAATTCGTGCAGGGCCAGGCTGATCTGGATGCCGTCAAAGCTGCCGGGGGGCAGAGGCGGGTTCTCGGCCAGGCCCTGCACCGTCGTCAGGCGTGGATGGCGCCGGGCCGCCAGCTCCAGGGCCCGTGGGGCGATGTCGAGGCCCGTCACCTGGGCTCCGGCGGCCAGCAGCGGCGCCGCGGCTTCACCCGACCCACAGCAGAGGTCGAGCACCCGCGCCCCGGGGGGCAGGGCCGCCAGCAGCCAGTCGGCCGCCAGCCGCCGCAGCCGGGCCGTTCCCCCCACGGACAGGGACGAGACGGCGGTGACGCTGTCGTACAGCCAGCGGTGGCGGTAGGCCAGTCGACGCAGGGGACCGCCGGCCATCAGGCGCTGCGCCGTCCGAGGGCGTCGTCGACGGCCCGCTGCTGATCGCGCCGCGTGATCCAGTGGTGGTACGTGCGGGTGTGGATGGTCACGGAGTGGCCCATCATCCGGGCGGCGACGGTGTCGGGCAGGCCCAGGTGGATGGTCCGCAGGGCCCAGGCGTGGCGCAGATCGTAGGGGGCCAGAGGCAGGTCGTAGCGCTGAAACTGTTCGGCGACCCGCCGTCCCACCTGCTGCAGGGTGGTGCGCCGCAGGTCGGTGCAGACCCCCGGCAGGCGGGCGGGATCGTCGGCCAGGGCGCCGAGGCCGAAGCGCTCGACCCACTCGGGCAGGAAGGGCCACACCTGGTGTTCGCCGGTCTTGGTGGTCGGCAGCACCCGCAGCACCTTCTCCCCCCGTGGGGCCAGGTCGCTGAAGTCGGCATAGAACACCTCGTGGTTGCGCAGGCCGTAGGTGGCCATCAGCCCGTAGACGAGGCGCCAGGCCGGATTGGGGATGGCGCTCACCGCGTCGAGGATGGTGCCGTCGGCAGGCACGGCCCGGAACCGGGCCCGATGCAGGCCGTAGCCGGCGGCCTGGTCGCGCCAGTCGTCGGGAAGGGCCAGGCCCTCCTGGCGGGCGAGCAGGCCCAGCACCAGGCCGCACTGCTGCCGGCTGCGGCTGGCCGGCGGGTACGACTCGAGCACTTGCAGCAGCAGGGCGGCTGTCAGGGTCTGTCCGCGCCCCTCCTGGCGCAGCCGGCGCAGATAGGGGAGGTAGGCCGCGGTCCAGGTGCTGCGTCCACCGCTGAGGGACCGTCGCCGGCGCGGATCGCTGAAGAAACTGCGTTCGAAGCGTTCGAGGCTGGCCTCGAACGGGTCAGCGGTGCTGGCCGGGGGGCCGGCCGTCGCCGCCACGGCCGGCCAGCGGAAGACGCCGGCCGCCAGTTGGCCCTCGATGCGGTGCAGCTGCCGCAGGGCCTCGGCTAGTCCCTGGGCATCGGCCGGCAGGCCGAGGCTGAGGCGCTGGACGGCGCGCCCATCGCCCCCGTCGCGGCGGGGCAGGGGGCCCCGCAGCCCCAGGCGTCCGCCGCGGCGTTCGAGCCGCAGGCTGACACCGGCCCCCCGCAGGCCGTCATTGATCCGCAGCAGCTCGTCGTCGACCGCCATGGGCCGGACGGTATCCCGCCCAGGGGCGGACGGCCAGGGCCTGCCGCTAGGCTCTGGCGCGAAACAGAGGATCGTGGGGCCATGACCCGGGTCGGCGTGGTGCTGCTGAACCTGGGGGGCCCGGAGCGGATCCAGGATGTGGGGCCGTTTCTCTACAACCTCTTCGCCGATCCGGAGATCATCCGGCTGCCGATCCCGGCCCTGCAGAAGCCCCTGGCCTGGCTGATCAGCACCCTGCGCAGCCGCCGCTCCCAGGAGGCCTACCGGTCCATCGGCGGCGGTTCGCCCCTGCGCCGCATCACCGACCAGCAGGCCCGGGAACTCCAGAGCGTGCTGCGTCAGCGGGGCGTCGAGGCCACCACCTACGTGGCCATGCGTTACTGGCACCCCTTCACGGAATCGGCGGTGGCCGACATGAAGGCCGATGCCATTGATCAGGTGGTGGTGCTGCCCCTGTACCCCCAGTTTTCGATCAGCACCAGCGGCTCCAGCTTCCGCGAGCTGCAGCGCCTGCGCCAGGCCGACGAGGCCTTCGCCCGGCTGCCCCTGCGCGCCATCCGCAGCTGGTATGAGCACCCCGGGTACCTGCAGGCGATGGCCCAGCTCATCGGCCGCGAACTCGAGGCCTGCCACGATCCCTCCCGGGCCCACGTGTTCTTCAGTGCCCACGGTGTGCCCCGCAGCTACGTCGACGAGGCCGGTGATCCGTACCAGCGGGAGATCGAGGCCTGTGCGGCCCTGATCATGGAGCGCCTCGGCCGCGGCAATCCCTGGACCCTGGCCTACCAGAGCCGGGTCGGTCCGGTGGAGTGGCTGCGGCCCTACACCGAGGAAGCCCTGGAGGAGCTCGGCGCCGGTGGGGTCCAGGAGCTGGTGGTGGTGCCGATCAGCTTCGTCAGCGAACACATCGAGACCCTCGAAGAGATCGACATCGAGTACCGCCACATCGCCACCGAGGCCGGAGTGGCCAACTTCCGGCGGGTGCCGGCCCTGGACACCGACCCGACGTTCATCGCCGGCCTGGCGGATCTGGTGCAGGCCTCCCTGGCCGGGCCTGAAGTCGACCTCGAACAGGCGGCGGCCCTGCCGGCCCGCACCAAGCTCTACCCCCAGGAGAAATGGGTGTGGGGCTGGAACAACAGTTCCGAGGTCTGGAACGGCCGCCTGGCCATGCTCGGCTTCTCGGCCTTCCTGCTGGAGCTGCTCAGCGGCCGGGGTCCCCTGCACGCCCTCGGGCTGCTCTGAACCCATGCTGCGCTGGACGCCATGGCTGCTGGGGGCAGCTCTGCTGCTGGCCCCAGCAGCCGTCCAGGCTGACCGCCGCTGGCGGCTGGGGGTGTTTCCTGTGGCCAACTTCCAGGCCTACACCAGCCATTACGGCCCCCGCAGCCTCGATGGCGCCGCCCCCCGGCTGCACAACGGCCTCGACATCGCCGCCCCCCTGGGCAGCCCCGTGCGCAGCTGGTGGCGGGGCCAGGTGGTCGAGATCATCGATGACAGCGCCTGCGGCATCGGGGTGGTGATCAGCTCCGGCGCCTACGACCACATCTATTGCCATTTGCACGGCAGCGTCAGCGGCGGTGTGTACCGCAGCGGCCCCGTGCAGCTGAGCAGCGGCCGCATGGTGCGCTTCGGCGAGCGCATCGGCCATGTGGGTCTCACCGGCCACACCACAGGCCCCCACCTGCACTGGGGAATGCGTTACCGGGGGGAATGGCTTGATCCGGGCCGCATCCTCAGGGCCATGGCAGCCAGCCAGGCCAGCCCTTAAGTTATTGATCATCCGTTGCACCGGGACGACGCCGTGACGCTCGCCGACGCCCCCACCGCCGCCCCCGCCCTGGAGCTGCCGGGCGAGGTGTCCGGTGCCTATGCGCTCATGGATGCGCTGCACCGTCACGGCGTGCGGCACATCTTCGGCTACCCGGGCGGAGCGATCCTCCCGATCTACGACGAACTGCTGCTCGCCGAACGGCGCGGCTGGATGCAGCACATCCTCGTGCGCCACGAGCAGGGCGGCGCCCACGCCGCCGATGCCTATGCCCGCGCCACCGGTCAGGTGGGGGTCTGTTTCGGCACCTCCGGACCGGGGGCCACCAACCTGGTGACCGGCATCGCCACCGCCCAGATGGATTCGGTGCCGATGGTCGTCATCACCGGTCAGGTGGGCCGGGCCGCCATCGGCACCGATGCCTTCCAGGAGACGGATATCTTCGGGATCACCCTGCCGATCGTCAAACACTCCTGGGTGGTGCGCGATCCGGCCGACATCGGCCGCATCGTCGCCGAGGCGTTCCTGATCGCCGCCAGTGGCCGTCCGGGGCCGGTGCTCATCGACGTGCCGAAGGATGTGGGCACCGAACGGTTCCACTACGTGCCGGTGGCGCCCGGATCGGTGGTGCCGGCCGGGTTCCAGCTGCCGCGACCGCCGCGGCCGGAGGCCGTCACTGACGCCCTCGACCTGATCCGGGAAGCCCGACGGCCGCTGCTGTACGTGGGCGGTGGCGCCATCGCCGCCGGGGCCCACGACGAGATCCGGGCCCTGGCCGAGCGCTTCGCCCTGCCCACCACGACCACCCTGATGGGCAAGGGGGCCTTTGACGAGCGCCATCCCCTGTCGGTGGGCATGCTTGGCATGCACGGCACCGCCTACGCCAACTTCGCCGTGACCGATTGCGATCTGCTGATCGCCGCCGGGGCCCGCTTTGACGACCGCGTCACCGGTCGCCTCGACACCTTCGCCCCGCGGGCACGGGTGATCCACATCGACATCGACGCCGCCGAGGTGGGCAAGAACCGCGCCCCTGACGTGGGCATCGTCGCCGATGTGCGCCTGGCCCTGCAGGCCCTGCTTGCGGCATCGACCGCAGACAGCCATGACCACCGCACGGCGGCCTGGTTGGAGCGCATCGATGAATGGCGCCGTCGCTACCCCCTCACGGTTCCCACGCCGGAAGGGGAGATCGCCCCCCAGGAAGTGATGCTGGCCCTGCGGGACCTCGCCGCCTCGGCGGTGGTGACCACCGATGTGGGTCAGCACCAGATGTGGGCCGCCCAGTACCTCCACAACGGCCCGCGCCGCTGGATCAGCAGCAGTGGCCTGGGAACCATGGGCTACGGCCTGCCGGCGGCCCTCGGGGCCCAGGTGGCCCTGCCCGGGGAAGCGGTGATCTGCGTCGCCGGCGACGCCAGCATCCTGATGAACATCCAGGAGCTGGGCACCGTCGCCCACTACGGCCTGCCGGTGAAGGTGATCATCATCAACAACGGCTGGCAGGGGATGGTGCGCCAGTGGCAGGAGAGCTTCTACGACGAGCGGTACTCGGCGTCTGACATGAGCCAGGGCATGCCCGGGTTCGTGCAGCTGGCCGAGGCCTTCGGCGTGCGGGGGATGCAGATCCATGACCGTCGCGACCTGGCGACGGGGCTGGCCGAGGCCCTGGCCCATCCCGGTCCGGTGCTGGTGGACGTGCGCGTGCGCCGCAACGAGAACTGCTATCCGATGGTGCCTCCCGGCAAGAGCAATGCCCAGATGGTCGGCCTGCCCAGCCATCCGGAACTGGCCCTGAGTGAGCGGCGGACCTGTGGCAGCTGTCACCACGACAATCCCAGCGAGCACCTCTTCTGCTCCCACTGCGGGTCCCGTCTCTGATGCGGTTCCCGCCTCTGATGGGTCGACCGCCCCTCTGGCCCCTGCTGCTGGCTCTGCTGGTGCTGTTGTGGCCCGGCTGCGCCCTCGCCGCCGAGGTGCTGCAGGTGCGCGAGGCCGACCTTCTGCTGATCGGTGACCACAACCGCACCTACAGCGTCCGCCTGGCCTGCGCTGAACCCATCTCCGGCCATGAAGCCGAGGCGGTTGATCTGCTGCGCCATCAGCTGCGTCGTCTCCAGAGGGTCAACCTCATGCCCATGGGAAGCCGCGATGGGCTGCTGCTGGCGCGGGTGCGCCCCCTCGGCGACGACCGTGACCTGGCCCAGCAGCTGGTCGCCGCCGGGTTCGCCCGCACGGTGGATGGCTGTCCGGGGGTGACGGCGGCGGCATGAGCATCGATCGCACCGCCCGAGGCATCGTGCTGGTGCCCTGCCTGTTGCTGGGTGGGGCCTTTCTCAGTGCAGCGGCCTGGGGGCCGGTGGAGGCGGGCCCCAACCGCCCCCTCGCCCTGGCCATCGGCCTGGCGCTCGTGCTGGGGGGGGCACTGGCCCAGCTGATCGGCCGGGGGCGCCCCCCGGAAGCCGGGCTCAGCGGGGAGCGGCCGCCGGAGCCTTGACGGCGCCCTTGCCGCCCGCGGCCGGTTGCTGCATCAGCTCGAAGAAGGCCTGGGTGGGATAGAAGACGAAGGCATCCTGCTGCTGCTGGACCATCTGTTGCAGCGCCACGGTGATGTCGGCCGCGAGCAGTTCCACCTTCGTGTCCTTGAGACGCGCCGCGGCCCGCTCGGCATCGGCATAGCTGAGGAAGAACACCGCCTTGGTCCCCTTGGGGGTGTTCACGGTGATGAACGGTTTCGAGAAGAACACCGGTACCGAGAGACCCTCGCTGATGTCCTTCTCGGACACCCCCTGGCGCTTGAGCATCTGCACCGCCCGGGCGAAGTCGTCCTCATTGACGATCACCGGCGCCAGCAGCTTCTTGTCCTTGAGCTTGCTGTTGATCTCGGCCACCTTCTCGTTGGCGATGTTCAGGGGCACCGGCAGCACGCGGGCCTGCACCGAGGGATTCGACTTGCGGAACATCTCCAGCTCCTTCTGCGCCCGGGCCGGTTCGAGGTACATGGGCAGCACCAGACCGTTGTCCCGCTGGATCGGCAAGGGTGTCCCCTCCGGACTGGTGAGGATGAACACCGGCACGACCGACAGCTTGCGCAGGGCCTCGGCTTCCGGGATGGCCCGGGCCGGCAGAGCGGGCAGCAGCAGACCGGCGCAGGCCAGGGCCGTGGCCATCGGTCGCTGCAGACGGCGGGCGAAGGCGGAGACGTCCGGCATGGGACCCGAGTCGGGAGTGGGTGAGCGTAGGCAGGCCTCCCCCTTTAACCTGCCTCCGCTGGACGGTACTGGGCATGACCACTGGAACGACGGACAGGGGACTGCGGCGCTGGCGGGTGGCCGGTGTGGTGGCGTCCCTGGTGGCCGTGCAGTCCGTGGCAGCCGCGCTGCCCCAGCCCGGCCATGCGCTGCTGCTGCTGCCCAGCGAAGGGCCCGTCGCCGGTCTCGGCGATGGCCTGCGGCGGGGCTTTGTGCTGGCCCTCGAGAAGTCCCGCGGCTGCGGGCTGTCCGCCGTTCAGTGGTCCGTGGGGTGGGTTCCCCCCGATGCCGACCCGGCCCCCCTGCTCAAGGGCCGTCGCCTGCCCCCGGTGCTGCTGGCACCACCGGCCACGCCCCTGGTCGAGACCGGCCTGCTGGCCCGTGATGCCCAGCGCCAGGTGCTGCTCACCCTGCAGCGGGGAGCGTCGCTGCAGCAGCTGGCGACCCGTCCGGGGTCCGATCGCCTCTGGCCCGTGGCCCCCGCCCGCACCCTCGAGATCGACGCCCTGGTGAAGTCCCTGAGCGATGCCGATCAGCTCGGATTTCTGTTGATCACCGACGGTACGAGTGATCAGCAACTGCTGGCCGATCGCTTTCTGGAGGGCATGCGCGCCCAGGGGGGGGTGCTGCTGGGACCTGACGTCACCGCCCGGGTGGTGGACCCGACAAAGCAGGAGGACATGAAGCTGCTGGGCAGCGATGCCGAATGGTTCCGCCCGTCGTCCCTTGTGGTGATGACCGGACCCGACAGCGCGCTGATGAAGGCGGTCCTGAAACAGACCTGGCCGAAGGATGTGAGCCTGGTGTGGCCTGTTCCCCCGCGCCAGCGCAGCGATCGCCGTCAGGTGGGGGTGGATGAGGCCAGCCGCGGACCCGGTTGGAAGGGCTTCGAGAAGAGCTTCCGCCAGCGTTGGGGTTACACCCCCAGCGTTGTGGAGGCCTCGGGCTATGACGCCGGACAGCTGGTCGCCCTGTCGGCGGCGGGCCGCAACCAGCCACCGGCCGATGGCCTCAAGGGGTTTGATCCCAGCATCGGGGCCCGACCGCTGTGTGACGCGATCAAGGCCCGCGTTCAAGGGCGCAGTGCCCGGCCGCAGGGGGTGGCCAGCAACATGGACATGAAACCGGCCACCCCTCCCACGGCGACGCTGGAGGTGATCGAGAAACAGCCGGATGGCGCCCGCAAGATCAGGAACTTCAACCTGGGTGCCAGCTGACCCGGTGCCAGCTGACCCGGCGTTAGCTGAGATCCATCACTCTTCGCCTTCATCCTCGCCACCGACGGGCACCAGGCGAATCTGCTTGCGGCCGAGCTTGATCTCGAACTCGTCACCGGGCCTGAGGTTCAGCAGAGCCGTGTACGCCTTGCCGACCAGCAGGTTTCCGTTGCCCTGAACGGTGGCCACATAGCTGAGCTTGCGGCCGGCCCGACCACCGCCCGAACCGCCGATCTCGACGCCCTTGGCTTCCAGCAGGGCTTCATAGAAGGCCGTGAAGTTCAGGCGGTCGCCGCCATCCTTCTTGCTGGAGACATACCCACAGGCCCGCACGATCTCGGATTTACCGGCATCGCCCAGCTCCTTCACCTTGGTCAGAAGATCGGTCCCAGTGAGCATTCCTTTGGTCTGAAGCATTCCTGTTCACAATACCAATTCACGGACCATCTGAACAGACAGCGATCACCACAGAAGCAGAACCGGTTGCGCACGATTCAGCAACCAGAGCTGTCGGCGATCCCGCAGCATCGGCTGTCCGACGACTGCATCAACCTCCAGGGCCGCGAGGATGCCGCTGTCGGTGACGATCATCGGCTGGCTGCCCACGGCCCTGCCCGCCAGCTTCAGTCCGTCCAGGTCGATCTGCGAGGCCGATTCGTCACCGCAGAACCCGGCGATGCGCAACGCACGGGCGGGGCCCCTGGGCTGCAGGCGGGCGGCCAGGCCCCGGGAGATGAACAGACCTTCCGCGCCGGTGTCGAGCAGGGCGCTGACCGTCTTCCCGCTGCTGTCCTGCAGATTCAGCAACGGCACCCCATGGCGCCAGCGGAGGGGCAGCCGTGTGGCCCGGCCGGGGGCCACGGCCGGGTGATCGGACCCGGGGTCCAGGCGCACCCGACGGCTGACGGGATCGATCAGCAGCGACAGCTGACGGAACAGCGGTGCCCCCAGCACCCCATCACTGCCGGGGGGGACCCCCAGGGCCGGCATCACCAGCGCCTCGGGGGCCTCGATCTGCAGCCCCCCGAGGCGGAGGTCGGGCAGCCGCACCCGCCCGGGGCGCAGGGCCTGGCAACCCGCGCCGGCCCCCGCCAGCCGCAGGGCCCCCGGCGGCAGCTCTGCCACCGGCAGCCCCAGCCGTCGCACCAGCCCTTCGGTGACCAGCGAGACCGAAGCGCCGCTGTCGAGCAGCAGCCGCAGCACCGTGCCATCGCTGGCCGTCAGGGTCACGATCGGGGTGTCCCCATCGGCGGGACGCTCGTAGGGGACATCGGCGGCCCCCCGCAGGCGGGGCTCGGGCAGCCGCAGCCCCTCGAGCTGCACCAGGGCCGCCCGGGCCGGGGCCCCGGCCAGCAGCAGCGCGGTGATCAGCGCCGTCAGAGGTCGCCGACCCATGGCATCGCAAGGCGTCGCCCCTTCAGGATGGGCACCTGTGCCGGTCGATGCCATGGCCCTGCGGCTGCGGCCCATCACCCCCGCGGATCACGGCGCCCTGCGGGCCGTGTACCAGCACGCCGTGGCCAGCCAGGCCCCGGGGCTCTACTCCGACGCGCAGGTGGCGGCCTGGTCGGCGGTGGCCGTGCTTCCCGGTCTGCTCGATGGCGTCCTGGCGGCCGGGGAGGGCCTGCTGATCGAGGGGGACGACGGCGTGGAGGCCTTCGCCCTGCTGCATCCCCCCCACCGGCTGGCCCTGCTGTACTGCCGCGGTGATCGCAACCGCCGCGGCCATGGCACCCGCCTGCTGGGGGCCCTTGAGGGCCTGGCCCGGCAGCGGGGTCAGACCCATCTGGTGACGGAGGCCAGCCTGATCAGCCGTCCGCTGCTGGAGCGCCTGGGCTGGCGCTGGGTGGCGCTGGAACGGCTGACGATCGGTGGGGTGCCGTTCGAGCGTCACCGGCTGTGGCGGGAGCTGCGCTCCGAAGCGATGGCTGACGGGCCCACAGCCACGCCTCCCGGTTGATCAGCAGGCCCAGCAGCAGCAGCACCAGCATCAGCCCCACCTGGTCAGCCCGGGCATCGGGCAGCAGCAGATCCGCCAGCAGATGGGGAATGTTGGTGAGGGTGTAGACGAGGCTGAGCCCCAGGTGCAGCCAGCGCCAGCGCCGCCGGGGCCGCGGGCCGCTGGCGTCGTAGGCGATCAGCACCAGGGCCATGAGCGGGATCACGAAATACACCGCCATGGCGTCGAACAGCAACGGCAGCCAGCGGTCATCGAGGCTGCTGTGGATGTCGGCAGAGTGGCCGTGGAACAGGGGCATCAGCCCCAGCTCCACATGGAACAGGGTGGCCAGCAGCCAGGCGGTCCAGAGGCTGCGCAGCCGCAGGGCGTGGTCGACGGCGGGGGGACGCATCAACACCGTTCGATCGCGGCCAGGGCCAGTCTGGTCGCCATCAGGGCATCCGGGTCGAGGCTGATGGCGTCGATGCCCTCCTCCACCAGGAAGCGGGCGAAGGCGGGGTCATCGCTGGGGGCCTGACCGCAGAGGCTGATGGGGCGGCCGCAGCGGTGGGCCGTGGTGATGGCCAACCGGATCAGGGCCCGCACGGCCGGTTGGTTCTCCGAAAACAACGGGGCCAGCCGTCCGGCGTCGCGGTCGATGCCCAGGGTCAGCTGCGTCAGGTCGTTCGATCCGATCGAGAACCCGTCGAAGCGCTCGGCGTAGGCCTCGAGCTCGAGCACGTTCGCCGGCAGTTCGCACATCATGTGCACCGTGAGTCCATCGTCGCCCCGCCGCAGGCCCTCCTCGGCCATGGCCGCCAGCACCCGGTCGGCCTCCTGGGGGGTGCGGCAGAAGGGCACCATCGGCGTCAGGTTCGTGAGCCCCAGCTCCCCCCGCACCTGCGCCACGGCCTGGCATTCCAGGCCGAAGGCCCGGCGGAACGGTTCGCCGGTGTAGCGGCTGGCCCCACGCCAGCCGAGCATCGGGTTGGGCTCGCTCGGTTCGAAGTGGCGCCCCCCCAGCAGGCGGGCGTACTCGTTGCTCTTGAAGTCGGAGAACCGCAGCAGAACGGGCCGGGGATGGAAGGCCGCCGCCAGGCGGGCCATCGCTTCCCTGAGCCGCTCGCCGTAGAAGGCGACGGGGTCGCAGGCCCCCTGCAGCCGCTGCTCCACCGCCGCCCGCTCCTCGGGGCTGAGCTGATCGGGCAGCAGCAGGGCCAGGGGGTGGATGCCGATGTCATGGGCGATGACGAACTCCAGCCGTGCCAGCCCGACACCGTCGCTGGGAAGCGCGGCGAGACGGAAGGCCTCCCGGGGACGGGAGACGTTGAGCAGCAGCCGGGTGCGCAGGGGCGGCAGGTCACCCAGCGGCTGCTCCTCCAGCCGGAACGGCAGGGCCCCGGCGTAGACGTGGCCGTCCTCCCCCTCACAGCAGGCGGCGGTGACGATGGCGCCGTCCTGCAGCCGCCGGCTGGCATCGCCGCAGCCGACGATGGCGGGCAGGCCCAGTTCCCGGGCAACGATCGCCGCATGGCAGGTGCGTCCCCCCTGGTCGGTCACCACGGCCGCTGCCCGCTGCAGGATCGGCTCCCAGTCGGGATCGGTGCGGGCGGTCACCAGCACGTCCCCGGGGCGGAAGCGCTCCAGCTGGTCGGGCCCCCGCAGCACCCGCACCGGGCCGCTGCCGATGCCGGCACCGATGGCCCGGCCGCTCACCAGCGGCACGGCCCCATGGGGCTCGAGGCACCAGCGCCGCAGCATTCCGGGGGGCCGGCGGGCTTCAACGGTCTCGGGCCGGGCCTGCAGCACGACCAGGCCCCCCTCGCTGCCGTCCCAGGCCCACTCGATGTCCATCGGCATCGGTCGCCCGTGCAGGGCCGAGTAGTGGTCCTCGATGGCACAGCCCCAGCGCGCCAGGGTTTGCACCTGGTCGTCGCCCAGCACCAGCCGCCGCCGCCGTTCGGCGGGCACGGGCCGTCGCTGCAGCTGGCCGTCGTCGTCGGACAGCACCAGCTCCACGGCCTTCTCCCCCGTCCGACGGCTGAGGATCGCCGGCCGCCCCTGCCGCAGGCGCGGTTTGAACACCAGCCACTCATCGGGGATCACCTCCCCCTGCACCACCGTTTCGCCGAAGCCCCAGGCGCCGTTGATCAGCACCACGTCGCGGCAGCCGCTCTCGGTGTCGAGGGTGAAGAGCACCCCGGCGCAGCCGCGGTCGGCCCGCACGAGGCGCTGCACCCCGATCGCCAGGGCGACGCCGAGGTCATCAAGGCCGAGCCGGCGGCGATAGACGATGGCCCGGTCGCTGAACAGGGAGGCGTAGCAGCGGCTGCAGGCCTGCAGCAGCGCCCGTGCCCCCGACACCGCCAGCACCGTCTCCTGCTGGCCGGCGAAGCTGGCCTCCGGCAGGTCCTCGGCGGTGGCACTGGAGCGCACGGCGAGGCTGCCGGGCCCCAGGGCCTTGGCGGCCTCCAGGATCGCCCGTTCGAGATCGGGGGGCAGCGGTGCGGCGGCCACCAGCTGCCGGGCGGCGGCTCCGGCCCGCTGCAGGGCCCCCAGGTCGTCCACATCCAGAGTGCCGAGAAGATCCCGCAGGGGCCCCTCAAGACCGGCGGCGGCCAGCAGGCGGCGGTAGGCGGCGGCGGTGATGGCGAAGCCATCGGGCACCGCCACCCCCCGGGGGCCCAGGGCCCGGATCAGTTCCCCCAGCGAGGCGGTCTTGCCCCCGACCAGGGCCTGGTCCGCCAGCCCCACGGCCGCGAACGGCAGCACCAGGGCCTCGGCGGCGGTGGCGGTCATGGGAGACGGGAACCGGGCCTTTCCACTGTTGCGGCGGTTGCCCGGGGCCGGCCCGCCGAGCCGCGAGGATGGGGCCCTCTGCCGCAGGGCCGTGACCAGCCCGTCCCCCGACCCGGTGCCCCTGACCAGCCTCGGCCATGGCGGCGGGTGCGGCTGCAAGATCGCCCCGGGCCTCCTGCAGGACATCCTGCGGCGCACCAGTGTGCTGCCGGCGCCGCCGGAGCTGCTGGTGGACGCCTCCACCAGCGACGACGCGGCCGTGTACCGGCTCAACGATCGCCAGGCCCTGGTGGCCACCACCGACTTCTTTCTGCCGATCGTCGACGACCCCCACACCTTCGGTCGCATCGCCGCCACCAATGCCCTGAGCGACGTCTACGCGATGGGGGCCAGCCCGATCCTGGCCCTGGCCGTGGTGGGGATGCCCGTGGCGACCCTGGGGCCCGAGCGCATCGCCGCCATCCTCGAGGGAGGCCAGAGCGTCTGCCGCGAGGCGGGCATCCCCCTGGCCGGCGGTCACACCATCGACAGTGCCGAGCCCATCTACGGCCTGGTGGCCCTGGGGCTGGTGGAGCCCGAGCGGCTGCGGCGCAATGCCGATGCCCGCCCCGGTGATCTGCTGGTGCTGGGCAAGCCCCTGGGGGTGGGGGTGCTGTCGGCGGCCCTGCGCCAGCAGCGCCTGTCGGCTGCGCGCTACGACAGCCTGGTGGCCACCACCACCCTGCTCAACACCCCTGGCCCGGCCCTGGCGGCCCTCGACGGGGTCCATGCCCTCACCGACGTGACCGGTTTCGGCCTCGCGGGCCATGCCCTCGAGATCGCCCGGGGGTCGGGGCTTGGCCTCGATCTGCACTGGTCGGCGGTGCCCCTGCTGGATGGCGCCGCCGAGCTCGCCGCCGCCGGCTGCGTCACCGGCGCCTCGGGCCGCAACTGGGAGGCCTACGGCGCCGATGTGGCCGTCCCCGAGGGCTTCGGCCCGGTGGACCGGGCCCTGCTCAGCGATCCCCAGACCAGTGGTGGCCTGCTGGTGAGCTGCCGTCCAGAGGCCCTCGAGGCGGTGCTGCAGGTGTTCCACGCGCGGGGATTCGCCGCCGCCACCGCCATCGGTGCGGTGGGGCCCCGGGATCCCCAGGGTCCGCGGCTGCGGCTGCACTGAGCTGCCCCGGATCAGCAGCCGTTGCCGTCGAGGCCGCCATCGGGCAGCAGGCCGTCGGCCACCAGCAGCATCAGGCTGCGGCTTTCCATCGGCGCCGAGGGGGGGCGCCAGAGGGGGGGATGGGCCGGCAGGTCCTCCTCGGGGGGCAGACCGGTGTCGATGACCCGTCGCCAGCCGGTGGGGGAGGCGGGGATGTCGAAATGCAGCGCCTTGAAATAGGCGTTCAGCCCGAGCCACAGCAGCGGCCGGTCTTCGCTGCCGTGGATGCTGCAGGCCAGGCAATGGGACCAGCTGGCCCAGTCGGGCTTGCCCAGCTCGACCCCGTGCCACGCCCGCCAGGGGACCCCCTTGCCGGGCCCTTCGGGCAGGGGGCGGTCGGGCTGGATCAGTGGACTGAGCTGGGAGCGCAGGCGCAGCAGCCGGGCCACGAAGCGCTGCAGCTGGCGATCACCTTCGTCGTGGTCCCAGTGCATCCAGCCCAGGGCGTTGTCCTGGCACCAGGTGTTGTTGTTGCCCCCCTGGCTGCGGCGCACCTCGTCGCCCATCAGCAGCATCGGCACCCCCGGTGCCAGCAGCAGGGTGGCCAGCAGGTTGCGCATCTGCCGTTCCCGCAGCTGTAGCACGGCCTTATCGGTGGTCGGACCCTCGACGCCATGGTTCCAGCTGTTGTTGTGGGAGTCGCCGTCGCGGTTGTTCTCGCCGTTGGCGAGGTTGTGCTTGTCGTTGTAGCTGACCAGGTCGTGCAGGCTGAAGCCGTCGTGAGCCGTCACGAAGGTGATGCTGCGGCCGCTGGCGGCCGGCCGCCCGCCGAAGAGGTCGGGGCTTCCGCTGAAGCGGTTGGCGAGGGACCAGGTCAGGTCATCGTCACCCTTCCAGAAGCGGCGCAGGTCGTCGCGGAAGCGGCCGTTCCAGGTGCCGACCCGCCGGGCGGGGAAATCTCCCAGCCGGTAGAGGCCGCCGCAGTCCCACGGTTCGCTGACGATCTTGAGATCGGCCAGGGCCGGGTCGGCCTCGAGGGCCTCGAACAGGGGCGGGTGATCGAGGGGTTGCAGGCCTTCGCCGCGGGTGAGGGCCACCCCCAGGTCAAAGCGGAAGCCATCGACCCCCAGCTCGAGCGCCCAGCAACGCATCGATTCGAGGATCAGCCGTCGGCTGAGGGGGGTGTTGGCCGCGATCGTGTTGCCGCAGCCCGAGACATCGAGGTAGCTCCCGCGGGCGTCCTGCAGGTAGTAGGCCTGGTCGGCGAAGCCGCGCCAGCTCAGGGTCGGGCCCTGGGGGCTGCCCTCGGTGGTGTGGTTGTAGACCACGTCGACCAGCACTTCAAGGTCGGCGTCGTGGCAGGCCGCCACCAGGGTGCGCAGTTCATGGCGCAGGGCCAGGGGATCGGGATCGGCGCCGTAGCCGCTGTGGGGGGCGAACCAGCTGAGGGGGCTGTAGCCCCAGTAGTTGCTGCGGCCGGCCGGGGCGTCGTGGGGATCGAAGGCCATCGACGGCAGCAGTTCGATCGTGGTGACCCCCAGCTGCCGCAGGTACGGCAGCAGCGGGATCAGCCCGAGGAAGCTGCCCTGGAGGTCCGGCGTCACCGGACTGGCGGCCCCACGGCTGAAGCCCCCCGGGTGCAGCTCGTAGATCACCGTCTGGGACCAGGGGTGCCGGGGCCGGGGATGACGGTTCAGATCGAACGGGTCCCGCTCGGTCACCACCGCCTTGAGGCAGCAATGGGTGTTCGGCTGGTCCCCCAGGCCCCCCAGCCGGTCGTAGACGCCCCAGCCGCTGATGGCCCGGGCGCAGGGGTCCAGCAGCACCTTGGCGGGCTGGAAGCCGTGGCCTCCGGGGGCCAGGGGACCGAAGACCCGGTAGCCGTAGCAGCAGCCCAGTTCCAGGCCCTCGACCTCGGCGTGCCAGTAGTCACCGCTGCGGTGCAGGTTCGGATCCAGCCGCAGCACACGGCTGGCTTCGCGGGCATCCCCGTCGGCGAAGATCAGCAGTTCCAGGGCGGTGGCCAGGGGGGCCGCCACGGAGAAATTGACCCCGGTGGCGGTGCGACTGCTGCCGAGGGGCCATGGTCTGCCGATGCCCAGAACCATGGCGGCCGGTCGCCTCACTCCCCCGACCGTAACCAGGGGATGGGCTGGAATGCTCTGATGGCCAGCCTTTCCCTTCATTCCGATCTCGAGGTCTTCCCCCCCAACCGCCAGGGTGACGGTGGCAGCGCCTGGCTGCTGCGCAGTGCCACCGGGCTGGCGGTGCTGGTCGATGTGCCCGACCTCACCCCGGTCCACCTGGAGCGCCTGCAGGCCGAACCCCGGGGAGTGGTGGTGCTGACCCACCGCCGGAACCACGGCGACTGGCGCCGGCTGCAGCGGCTGCTCGGCTGGCCCGTGGTGGTGCACGAGCAGGAGGCCTACCT
The DNA here is from genome assembly GCA_903871775.1 of uncultured cyanobacterium. Taxonomy (GTDB): domain Bacteria; phylum Cyanobacteriota; class Cyanobacteriia; order PCC-6307; family Cyanobiaceae; genus CAIQIA01. Next base: position 119,828 of record CAIQIA010000002.1, on the reverse strand, counting down.
GTTGCCCCAGCTCGAGCCCCTCAGCACCTTCGCCACCGGCCATGACCTGGAGCCGGGGCTGCGGCTGCTCTGGACCCCCGGTCCCACCCCCGGGTCGTGCGTGCTGCACTGGCATCAGGAGGAGCGGGATGTGCTCTTCTGCGGCCGGCTTCTGCTGCCCGACGGGGCCGGTGGGGTCCGGGCCCGCCGCGGTCCAGGCACGTTTCACTGGCCGCGGCACTGCCGCAGTCTCGACCGGCTGCTGGCCTGGCTGCCGCCGGGGTCGCCGGCTGAGATCGCCTGCGGCGCAGGCCTTGTTTCGCTGCAGGCCCAGCCCCTGGTGCCCTCGGGACGGGGGGCGCTGGAGGCGGCTGCGGCCGCAGCCGATGGCTGAAAGGCGTTGCCGCCGCTGGATTGTCGTGGTTGCGCTCCCCTGGAGCCCTCCATACCATTGGCCCGAAACCACCGTCCGTTCCGCGTCCGCGACCCCCTAACCCATGAACAAAGCTGATCTCGTCAATCTGGTGGCACTCCGCACCGAGCTCACCAAGACCGACGTGTCGCTGGTGGTCGATGCCGCCATCGAGACCATCATCGATTCGGTGGTCGAAGGCAAGAAGGTGTCGATCCTTGGCTTCGGTTCCTTCGAATCCCGCGAGCGTTCCGCCCGCCAGGGCCTGAACCCCAAGACCGGCGAGAAGATCAAGATTCCTGCCAAGAAGGTGCCCGCCTTCACTGCCGGCAAGCTCTTCAAGGACAAGGTCCAGGGCTGATCGCGCTCGCCATCATCCACGGCGATCCCCCGGCTCTGGCGGCGCTTCCCCGCCACCTGCGCCGCTCGCTGACCGATGCGCTGAATCGCCGCCGGGACCATCCCCGGGGCCGTTTCGCCCCCACCCCCAGCGGCACCCTGCATCTGGGCAACCTGCGCACGGCCCTCTGGTCGTGGCTCGATGCCCGTCTCGCCGGCGGCGAATGGCTGCTGCGGCTCGATGACCTCGACACCCCGCGGGTGAAGCCCGGGGCGGCCGAGGCGATTGTTGCCGACCTGCGCCTGCTGGGCCTGGACTGGGATGGCCCTGTGGTGCGTCAGAGCGACCGCCGGGGTCTTTACGCCGGCGTTCTGCAGGCCCTGCGGCGCAGCGGCGCCCTCTATCCCTGCCGCTGCAGCCGCCGGTTGCTCTCCGTGGGGTCGGCGCCCCACGGGGGCTGGCCCCTGTACCCGGGCACCTGCCGCCCTGTGGTGCCGCCCGTCGGCAGGGACTGGGGCCCGAAGGGGCCTGAGGGGCGACTCCCCAGCTGGCGCCTGAGCCTTGCCGTCGACGCGATCGCCTGGCACGACGATGGCCAGCAGCCCGGCCTGCTCGACGGGCGCGCCGATGTCGGTGATGTGGTGCTGCGGCGGGCCGACGGCCAGATCGCTTACCACCTGGCCACCGCCGTCGATGAGCTGTGGCTGGGCATTGATCGGATCGTGCGGGGTGACGACCTGCATCGATCCACCGGACCCCAGGTGGCTGTCATGGCCCTGCTGGGTCAGGAGCCCCCCCGCTACCGGCATGTGCCCCTGGTGCTGGATGCGGAGGGGCGGCGCCTGGCAAAGCGCAGCGGCGACGCCGGTCTGCAGGGCTGGTGTGATCAGGGGCGACGCCCGGAGCAGCTCATCGGCCACTGGGCCGCCCAGGAGGGCTGGATCGACCGGTCCGCGGCACTCAGTGCGGCTGAGCTGCTGCAGCACCTGCGGCGCCGGGGGATGTCGGGGGCCGGTCAGACCTTGTCATCAACCGAGGTCGGTTCTTAAGGAAGGCTTCGGGATCAGTGGGGGGTTCCCTCTGCACACTGGACGGACAAGACAGCGACGTCCATGCACTCCAGTTCCAGCCGCCCACCGAGCCCGGTCTGCACCACCTGCGGTGGGCGCGGCATCCTGCGGCAGGGCAGCGATCTCTACAGCACCTGCCTGGATTGCCTGGGCCGCGGCGTGGAACCTTCCAACGAAGGCAGCCTCTGCTTCACCCCACCGACTTCCGCTTCTGCTGCCAGATGAAGAAGCCGGCGACAGCCACCACGACGGCCAGTGGCACGGCCGAGAGCAGCAGCAGCACAACGGCGGTCCAGTCGGTGTACATGGGCGAATGAGACGCTCAAACGGCCTGACCATACTGGCGCTCCTGCTGGCCTGCGGGACCGCCGCCCATGCCGGTGTCCGCTTCGATGACTGCAGCACCGGCCCCGATGGCTCGGTGACCTGCGACACCAGGCCCACCGGGGGCACCCTGGAGGACGACGAGGCTGCCCGCTTCGGGCTGTTTGATGAAGCCAGCCCGGGCTGGAATGAATTCCAGCCCTACGAAGGCTTTGACGAGGACTTCGGCGACAACTGGACCTGATGCTCGAAGCGCCGATCCAGCAGTCTCGGCAGCACCAGGGTGATCAGCACCACGGCGAGGGCGGCGATGCCCACCTGCACGACGCTCTGCAGCAGCCGTTCCATCGGCAGCCAGCGGCCGCCCAGCCAGGCCAGGCTCACCATCGTGGTGGCCCAGAGCACGGCGCCGAGGGTGTTGCAGAGCAGAAACCGTGGCCAGGGCATGCCCACCGCCCCCGCCAGTGGGCCGGCCAGCACCCGCAGCACCGCCACGAACCGACCCAGCAGCACCGCCCGACCTGCCCGGGCGGAGAACGACTGCCGCAGGGGCTCGAGGCGTTCCGGCGTCAGCCGCAGCAGGCGGCCGATGCGCAGCACCAGGGGCCAGCCGGCCCGGCGGCCGACCCAGTAGCCGATGTTGTCGCCCACGATCGCCCCGCCGGCGGCGGCGGCCATGACCAGCACCCCGTTGAGCTGACCGTTGCCGGCGGCGTAGCCACCGATCAGGGTCACCGTCTCGCCGGGCACCGGCACGCCCATGTTCTCGAGCAGCATCGCCAGCACGATCACCGGATAGCCCCAGCGCACCAGCAGCTCCGACAGCTGGGCGGAATCGAGCAGGTCCACGGGAAGCCATGACGCCAGAGCGTCAAGACCGTACACAGATCAGCGGGCCTGCCGGGCGGCGGCGACCATCGAGGGGCAGCAGCCAGGTGGGTCGCCGTGGCGCTCGCTGCAGCCGCTCCAGGCATGGCTCCGGCGGCACGGCGGCGGCAAAGGCCCTGAGCATCGCGGCCACCTCGGCGGCGGTCAGCACGGCGCCACCGCGGCGGCGCTGGCGGGCCTCGGCCTGCAGGCGCCAGCGCAGCACCCGCCCGGGGGAGGGGGCCAGCAGCACGAGCAGGGCATCGAGGCGGTCCCAGACGGGGCCGTAGGGCGCGAGCGCCCCGGCGCCCTCGGCCCCGAGACACCAGCCTTCGAGCAGCAGCAGCTCGCCCGTCAGCTGTTGCTCCCCGGCCCGGTCGCCGGCGCCCTCCGCCAGGGTCTTGTCGAACCGCGGCGCCAGCACCCGGCCGTCGCGGCGGAAGCCATCGAGCACCGCCATCAGCCGGGGCAGGTCATGGCTGCCGGGCAGGCCCCGCCGACCCCGGCCCAGCCGTGGCTGGGGCCAGTAGAGGTCATCGAGGGAGAGGGGGGCCACCCCCGGCACCTGGCGGGCCAGCCAGGTCTTGCCGCTGCCGGGCGGGGCGCTGAGCCCGAGCAGGCGGTGGCCATCGGCCCGCCGCCGGTCGCACCACTGCCGCAGCAGCTCCAGGGTCGTGGGGGGGGTCAGCGGTAGTGCCACTGGTTGCACTGCCGCTGCTCCAGCGCCTGGTGCTGCTCGACGTAGCGGCGCACGAGGGCGATGGCGATGTCGAGGCTGGGCAGGTCGGCACCCTCGTCATCCGGCTGCCGGCTGTGCCAGTCCTCGAGGGCTTCGAGGTGGTGCAGGGCCGCGAAGGCGTGGGCGATCGGTGGTGTCGAGAAGCTGTTCACGGCGGTGGTGGGGCTCCTCACCAGTGTGGCGAGACCGGCTGGACCAGGCCTTTCCTCCGGCCCGCCGTCGCCGGCTGCTGATGCAGATGCGCTTCGATCAGGTAGGCACAGAGGTTCGACAGCGAGCGCCCCTCCGCCGTGGCCCGCTCCTCGAGGGAGGCGAACACATGAAAGGGGACGGTGATCGAGAGGCGTCGTGGGTTCCGCTGGGCGAGCGGCAGGGTGGACAGCGTGGCCGACATCGGCACGTTCCGCAGGACGCCCGCGAGGTTATGCAGCCTCCGGAGCCCCGAGTGCCGCTGGATGCGGCAGCGATGGCACCGGCTGTGCGACGGACGCAGATCCGGGGAGAAGTGTTGCCGGCATGCAACAGCCCCGGGGCCAGTCCCATCAGTGTTGCTGAACACGTCCAGGGTGTCTCATAGGTTGCGATGGAGGGGTCTTGTGGGTCCAGATCTCCTTCGGTCGTGCCGGCCACCGCCCCGCCGCCTTCGGCCCGGGACCATTCCTCCACCCCGTCCGGTGCCGACCATGACAGTCGACCCCTACGTGAAATTCGTTGAAAGCTTCTTCCCCGGCATCGGTCTGCCGACCGAGCAGCACGATGTGCTCCATCGCACCTTCGGCCTTGACCAGTCGGTGCCCTCCGAAGCCTGGATCACCGGCTTCCAGCTGGGGCAGGCCGGCGGATCACACCTGCAGCTTCGGCTGTTTCAGCTGATCTCGTTTCTGTTGTATCCCCCTGATTACCGCAACACCGTCGAGAGCCTGCCGATCGTGGCGGCGGGTTTCCGTTGCGGGCGTTCCCACCGGGGGCTGGCCTACGACGATCCGAGGCTGCAGGCGGTGCGGGTGCGGATTCAGTAGCCGCCGTCGGCGCAGGTGGACCCCCCGCGCCCCCAGCAGCCGTCCTTGATCCGGACCGTGCGGCCCTTGAGGCAGTCGACGGCCGCGTCGAGGCATTCCAGCGAGCGGTGCAGCTGCTCCGGCGTGAGGCGGTGGGCCTGCCGGGCCCGGGCCCAGCGCTCGAGCACTGCCCGCAGGGCCAGCTTGGCGGCGGCTGGATCCATGGCGGGGTCGAGATCCAGCGACAAGACACTGGAGGGAACGTCCAGGGCGCGCTCGGCGGTGCTGAGGGGAGCCATGGCGGTGACCAGGTTCAATCTTGTGCGCAATTTAACAACAGAACGCCTAAAGGGTGACGGCAGCTACAATTTTCCTCCAACGATTGTTCAGGCTGAACATTCAGCAAGGTCAAATGGTGTCGGCTGATACGACTCAGATGGCTGGCGATTGTTTGCAGTGGACAGTTCAGGAGTGGTCGGTCCGTCGGTGAAGATCGATGTCACCTCTTCGATCCCTCCATGAGCCATCGACCCGCCCTGGCCCTGCATGGGGGCGCCGGTGTGCTGCCCCAGGACCGTTTCCCCGCCGATCTGGCTGAAGCGCTGCAGGCTGACCTGCACCGTTGCCTCGCCGAGGGCTGGGCGGTGCTCGATGCCGGCGGGCCCGCCCTCGACGCGGTCTGCGCCTGCGTGGCCGCCCTTGAGGCCATCCCCTGGTTCAACGCCGGCCATGGGGCGGTGCTCAACGCCGACGGCCGGGTCGAATGTGATGCCGCGGTGATGGCCGGTGATGGCCGCTGTGGTGCCGTCGCCGGCATCCGCAGTGTCCGCCAGCCCATCCACCTGGCCCGCCGGCTTCTGGAGGAGCCCGGGCTGGTGTTTTTGGCGGGGGCTGGCGCCGAGGCCTATGCACGGCGTGAGAGGTTTGAACCCGTCGATGAGAGTTACTTCATCACCCCCCAGCGCCAGGCGGAACTGGCCCAGGCGAGGCAGCTGGGCACCGTGTCGCTCGACACGGCGGAACGCTTCGGCACGGTCGGCGCGGTGGCCTGTGACGCTCAGGGTCGGCTGGCGGCCGCCACCTCCACCGGCGGCCTCACCAACAAGACGCCCGGCCGCATCGGGGATTCGCCCGTGATCGGTGCCGGAACCTATGCATGTGACGACAGCTGTGCCGTGTCGTGCACCGGCATCGGTGAAGTGTTTCTGCGGCAGGTGGTGGCCCACGACATTGCGGCGCGCCTGCGCTATGGCGGCCAGTCGCTCCCGGCGGCGGTGGAGACCGTGGTGATGGAGCAACTGCCGCCCCTGGGCGGCGAGGGGGGGCTGATCGCCGTCACGCCCGCCGGAGAACTGGTGCTGGCCCACAATTCCCCCAGCCTCTACCGGGCCTGGCAGCGGGCGGGCGATCCTCCCCGGGCGGCGATCTTCTGACGGGCCAGGGTTCAGGGGTGGCTGAGCAGCCGCTGGCTGTACTCACCGCTGATGTCGATGGCGTGCTGGATGTCACCGCCGAGGATGGCCACCAGCTCCCCTGCCTGGGCCTGGTCCAGCGCCTGCCGGATGGCCGAACGTGAGTCGGAGACCAGCTCCCACGGGTAGTCGTGGCGGTGGCCCTCCAGCCCCTGGCGCAGCAGTTCCGGCACCTCCCCCGGTGCCCGACCCCGCAGGTCCTCGTCCTCCCTCAGGATGGCGCGGTCGAACAGCTGGGCCGTGAGACGGCCGAGGGCCACGATGTCATCATCCCGCCGATCGCCGGTGCCACCGATCACGGCCGTGCGTCGTGAGGCGGGGTGGGCCTGGAGGAAGCCGGCGATCGCTTCCATGCCTGCTGTGTTGTGGGCGTAGTCGATCAGCACCGAGTAACCATTGAGGGGGATCAGATTCATCCGTCCGGGGGTCTGGGCCACCGAGGGGGTGAAGGTCGTCAGGCCCACCCGGATCTCATCCACCTTGAGGCCGTGGCAGAACGCCGCCAGGGCAGCGGCCATCGCGTTCTGCAGGTTGAACACCGCCCGACCGGAGTAGGTGATCGGAATGTTGACCACCCGTTCCACGGGCAGGGTCCAGTCGCCCTTGCGGATCACCACCCAGTCGTTCTCCACGAGGCAGGCGACCCCATCGGCGGGCAGATCGCGCAGGTGGGGGTTGTCGGGCTGCAGGCTGAACAGGGCCAGGGGGCACCGCAGCGAGGAGGCGATGGCCATCACCCGTTCGTCATCGGCATTGAGAACCGCATGACCCGTGGCTGATTCGGGCACCACCGCCTTCAGCTTGGCCAGGTCATCCACGGTGTCGATGTCACCGAGACCGAGGTGATCTGGGCTGATGTTCGTGAGAACGCCGATGTCGCAGCGATCAAAGCCGAGCCCTGCCCGCAGCATGCCCCCCCGGGCGGTTTCGAGCACAGCCACCTCCACCTTCGGATCCTTCAGCACCATCTGCGCTGAGAGGGGACCGGTGTAATCACCGCGGCTGATGAGATAATTGCCGATGTAGACACCCTCGCTGGTGGTGTAGCCCACAAGTTTTCCGGTGTTCTTGATCAGGTGGGCGATCAGACGTGTCGTTGTTGTTTTGCCGTTGGTGCCGGTCACGGCAACGATCGGGATGCGCGCCGGTGTGCCCGGAGGGAACAGCATGTCGATGATCGGTTCAGCCACGTTGCGCGGCCTGCCGTCTGAGGGCGACAGGTGCATGCGCAGGCCGGGAGCGGCGTTGACCTCAATGATTCCGCCGCCATTCTCGTTCAGCGGTGTACGCAGATCAGGGGCGATCACATCGATGCCGCTGACGTCCAGGCCGACCAGATGGGCAATGCGTTCGAACAGGAAGCTGTTGAAGGGGTGGACCTCATCGGTCACATCGGTGGCGGTGCCGCCGGTGGAGAGGTTCGCGGTTGTCTTGAGTGGGCAGTGTTCACCGGCAGCGAGCACCGTCTCGGGGCCCTGGCCGCGACCAGCCAGCAGGCTCAGGGAGGCGGCATCGAGCTCAATGCGGGTCATCACATTCTCATGGCCAAAGCCACGGCGGGGGTCGCGATTGGCGAGCTCCACCAGCTCGGTGATGGTGTGTTCCCCGTCGCCCACCACATGGGCCGGCTCCCTGCGGGCCACGGCCACCAGCCTGTTGTTCACCACCAGGGCGCGGTAGTCGTTTCCCTGCAGCGACTGCTCGACAATCACGCGTTTGGAGATCTCCCGCGCCTTGGCGAAGGCTTCGAGAGCCTGTTCACGGCTGCGCACGTTCACGGTGATGCCGCGGCCCTGGTTGGCGTCGAGGGGTTTAATCGCGACCGGGAACCCCAGGCGGTCAAGACAAGGGTCGAGGTCCTCGGCATCGCTGATCGTGCGACCGCTGGGCACCGGGATCGACATGTCCTCGAGCAGTCGCTTGGTGGCGAACTTGTTGCCGGCCAGGTCAACGGCGATGACACGGGTCGCCTCGGTGATGGAGGCCGAGATGCGCTGCTGATGGCGTCCATATCCCAGTTGCACCAGCGACTCGCTGTTGAGGCGCAGGTGGGGGATGCCCCGGCGGGCCGCCTCCGAGATCAGCGCCTCGGTGCTGGGGCCGAAGCGGGTGCGATCGCGGATCTCCCGCAGCCGCTGGGTCCAGGCGCGCACATCGGCCTGCAGGGCCTCGACCGACTCGTCGGGATCGGCGACCAGCTGCAGAAGGCGCACGGCCTTCTCGGCGGCGAACAGGCCCGCTTCCTCCTCTTCGTAGCTCACCACCACATTCCAGATGTCGCTGCTGGCGGTGGGCACGCTGCGGCTGAAGGTGACGTTCATGCCGCTGAAGAACTGCAGTTCCAGGCAGACGATCTCGAGCAGCCGCGCATAGGAGACCCCGGCTTCAACCTGGTCGAGCAGATGCCCCTCCAGGCGCAGGGCCCCGTCCAGGCGTGCCACGAACTCGGGATCGTCGGCGGTGCTCTGCTGCGATCGGTGGCCGAGGTTCACCCGCAGCACCACCAGTTTGGTGTTGCTGATGCTGTAGTAATTGGGGCCGCGCAGGGCGCGCAGTTTAAGCAGGTCCATCGTCAGTCAGGGCGATCAGGTCCGGGCAGGGGGCGGCGATGGAGCAGATCGAAGTGGTGGTCAGTGGAGAGCACGTGAATCTTCATGCCGATCACAGAGAACGGGTGGTTGGAGGGGGTTTCAACCACGTTGCATTCAGAGATTTCGCTGCCATCGACGATCGTGACCGTGCCGCTGCCGATCACCGACAGGACCCCCTGCCGGGTGCAGATGGCAGCCGTGTCTTCGTCGATGCCGATGCCCAGGTAGCCGGGGTGATAAGCGACACTGGTGATCAGGCGGCTGAGGCGGCTGCGTTCGGTGAAGTGCTGATCGATGATCAGTTGTTGCAAAATCCCGAGGCCCGAGGAGAGGCGGATGTTGTCGGCAAGGGGTTGGTCTGAAGGGTCCCAGCCGATGATCATGGTGTCGCTGATGGCCGACGCCCCGGCACTGGTTCCACCCACCGGCAGGCCAGCTGCGATCAGTGCCTGCAGGCGGTCATGGAAGAGAGTTCCCCCCAGAATCGCGCAGATCCGCAGCTGATCACCGCCGCCGAAATACACCCCGGTGATGCCATCCAGCAGCGGTGACACGTCAAGGGCCAGCAGTTCGCTGCGGTTGCGTGCCGTGATGCCGCGCACCTCCCTGACCCCGAGATCACGGAACGCCGTGTCATAGACCGCCACAATCTCGTCGGGCATTTCGGAGGCGACGCCGATCACGAGAATGCAGGCCTCGTCGCCGCCGCAGACCCGTCGGAAGTGGTCAAGGATGAGTTTCCGGTCCTCCCTGTCTTCGGCGCCGCCGACGATCAGCACGGTCCCGTCTCCATGGGGGGTGGGGCTGTCGTGGCCGACCACGAACCGCCCCCTCAGGAGGGGATGGCGCTGGGTGCGGGGGTCGGAGCCCTGGCCACTGCTGGCGTCTCGTCCCGGAGGCATGGTGACGGCGGAAGCGATCACGCGGATCGTGGTCTGCGATACGTCCTACCCCATCACCCTCCCCGATGGGCAGGGATCAGGCCCGTAGCGGTTGCCACCGTTGGCCCGAGCCTCAACAAAACTCAGGGTCGCCCCTTCAGCCCAGGTCGAAGACCAGCAGATCGACGTCGTCGCTGCAGGCCTGCACCCGGCCGATGGCGGTACCGGCCGGGAGACCGAGGCCGTCACCGGGGCCCAGGGTCAGGGTGTGGGCCGGCTGTTGTTGATCTTCAGTCCTCTCAAGGGTGAGCTCGAGGGTGCCGTTGATGATCTGCAGCCAGGCCTGGGCGGGTGCTGCCGTCGGCAGCGGCAGAGTGTCGTGGTCGGCGGGCCGTGCCCGCCAGATTTGGACATGGCGGGCAATGGCCATGGCCCCCTCCCGGCGCTCCGGATCGATCAGCCGCGTCCAGCCGCTGCCCGCTGGACAGGCCAGGGCCGTCTGCTCGTAGCTGGGGGGCAGGCCGCCCCGGGAGGGCTCGATCCAGATCTGCAGCAGCCGGCAGGGCTCCGGGCCGGGGTTGTGCTCGCTGTGCATCAGGCCGGTCCCGGCGGTCATCCGCTGCACCTCGCCGCTGCGGAGGATGGCCCCGTGGCCCATGGAGTCGCGGTGCTCCAGTTGGCCTTCGACCATGACCGTGACGATCTCCATGTCGCGGTGGGGGTGGAGACCGAAGCCGCGGCCTGGAGCGATGCGATCGTCATTGATCACCCGCAGGGGGCCGAAGCCGCGCCAGGCCGGATCATCGTGGCCTGCAAAGCTGAAGCTGTGGAGGCTGTCGAGCCAGCCGAGGCTGCTGTGGAATCTGTCGGCCGCAGTCCGCAGGCGCAGGCCTGGGGGGAGGGTGCTGGATGTCATGGGGCCTGCTCAGCGCCAGTCGAGGCCGGGAACCCCCGGGATGATGGCCGGGGTGGTGGCGGCGTAGCCAGCGTAGGCAGGGTGCTGGCGCATCAGCTTGGCTTCTTCGCGGCGGGCCTTGCCAGCCAGCACCCCCGCCAGCAGGCCCAGGAGAAGAAGATGCTGCAAGCTGCCGAGCAGCAGCGTCCAGCCGAGGCCGGCGAGCAGCAGAGCCTGGTACAGGGGATGCCGGCAGCGGCTGTAGGACCCCTCGACCCTCAGGGCGGCGCCGGGCATCGGGTCCGGCAGGGGGGTGAGGCTGGCGCCAAGGTCTCGGAAGGCCATCAGCACCAGCAGCAGTCCCGCCACCAGGGTGATCGCCCCCAGGAGCCGCAGGGGCCAGGGCCAGACCGGCAGCTGGGCGCATGCGAATGGGGGCGCCGCCAGACCGGCGATCAGCAGCAGCTGGGCCAGCAGCCACCATTCACCATGGCGATTGCTGATCAGCCCGGAGGGGGTGAATCCCCAGCGCTGCAGCAGGTCCCTCATGGCTCAGACGATCGCGAAACTGCGCGAATCAAGGACGGTAAACGGGCTGACGGAGGCAAAGAGAATGGCCTTGGCTGGGCCAATGCCGTCTCGATCGAAGGCGAGGCCGATCCCTCCTGGCTGGCGCACCACCCCGGGGGTGCGGTCTTTGGAGGGGGCATTCAGGTAGTAGGCCAGAGGTGTACCGGCGGGCAGGCCGGTGATGGCTGAGGTGAGCACGATCTTGTCACCCTCAAGGGTGTTGAAGTCAACAATCTGATCGGCATGCATCCAGCCCAGTTCATTGAAGCGGAACACGTCAGCGCCTGCTCCCCCCATGAGAACGTCCAGGCCACCCCCACCCGAGAGAATGTTGTTGCCGCTGTTCCCCTGGATAGAGTTGCTGAAGTTGTTGCCAGTGGCATTGATGTTGCCTGTTCCGAGCAGGACCAGATCTTCGAGCCCAGAGCCAAGGGTGAAGCTGAAATACGAGAACACCGTGTCATAGCCCCCAGGGTCTGGGCTGATGGTGTCACCCGAGTTGTTAATCAAGTAGGTGTCGCTGAGAGCTGTGCCGATCAGTGCGTCGGCCCCGAGGGTTCCTGAAATCTTTGCCATAAGAGGTCGGGATGGATGAAAGGGCTGCGGGGATTGAAGCGAAAACAACCCAGCTGGCCATGGGGAACCAGGCCAGGCCCGAATTCTTCATTATGACGCTTTTATGGGAATTTTGGGGACCCCAGACCAAAATCACCCTGGCCCGCATCCAGCACCCGCAGGGTTCCCATGACGCAGGTCTCCAGTTCGCCTTCCAGCCGCTGCGCCGTTTCCTGCAGCAGCAACACCCGACCGTCGGGATAGTGCCAGCGGTACCGCAGGCGCCAGCAGGGGACCTGCGGTTGCCGCTCCGCCTGCACCATCGGCCGATCCTCCGGTGCGATCCGCTGGTCCAGCCATCCGGGATCCTGGATCAGTTCGCTGACTGAACGGCCCAGGATGGCTTCAGCCTGCCGGCTCAGGTACAGCAGGCGATCAAGCTGTTCGTTCCGTTTCCACACCACGTCATCCAGGGCATCGGTCAGGGAGACGAACTCGGCGAGGGAGGCCTCGGCCACCTTTCGCATGGCCACCAGTTCCGACACGTCGGTGAGGGCGACGATCGCCCCGAGCAGATCCTCGTCGTGGCCCAGGTAGGGCAGCACCCGCAGCAGGTAGGCGACCTCCTCACTGCTGGCCTCGAGCTGCTGCCGTGGACCACCGTTGACCACGGTCTGCAGGGCTTCGGCCAGGCCCTGCAGGGGCAGGGTGGTGGGCACCTCGAGCAGGGGCAGCCCCCGGTCGCTCTCCAACAGCCCGAACACACGCACCGCCAGGGGTGAGAACCGCAGGATCCGCAGCTGGCGATCGACGATCACCATGCCCTGGCTCAGGGAGCCCTGGATGTTCTGCAGGTCCATGTTCGCCTGCTCGAGTTCCTCCCCCCGCTGCCGCAGCTCCTGGTTGAGGGCCACCAGCTCGGCATTGCTGGCCTGCAGCTCCTCGACCGAGGCCTCCAGTTCCTCGTTCGACGCCTGCAGCTCTTCCGAAGAGGCCTGCAGCTCTTCGGCCGATGCCTCCAGCTCTTCGTTCGCCTGCTCCAGTTCGGCCATCGACTCCCGCAGGCTGTTCTGACTGCTCAGCAGTTCGCCTTCGAGGCGGGCCATCTCCTGGGTCAGCTCCAGCGACAGCGACTGCACCGGCCCCGCCAGGGGCGCCGGCAGAGGATGGAAGGTGAGGCAGCGCAGGGCGCGACCCGCCACCGCCAGGGGGGCCACCTCCAGCCGCACCGGTTCGAGGCCGTCCCCCAGCTGCAGCGGCCGACTCTGCTGCACCGCCTGATTGTTGCGGCTGAGCAGCAGCAGGGCCGTGGCTTCCTGCCGCACCTCCTCCCGCAGAAAGCCCACCACCGAGGAGCAGAGCTGGCCCTGGGGCAACGTGCAGTAGCGGCTCACATCGCCGAGGACGGCCACGAGATCGAGGTTGTCGTCAAGCACCAGGGTGGGCGGCTGCCGTTGCTGCACCATCGCCTCGAGCAGGGCGACATGCTGCGGCGGCGGATGGTCGTGGCGGTGCAGCGGTTGTCGGCGCGAGCTGATGGGAAGGGTGCCCACGGACCGGGGGGTCATGGCGATGAGGTCGTCGCGCTGCAGATGGCTGCTGAGGCGGTAAAGCCGCTGCTGGGCATTGAGGGTCGTGAACCCGCCGAGGCTGGGGGGCAGGGTCTCGGATTGCCCCAGCAGCAGCAGCCCCCCGGGGGCCAGGGCGAAGCGGAAGCTGCGCAGGGCCTGAGCCTGCAGGGTCGGGTTGAAGTAGATGAGGGTGTTGCGGCACGAGATCAGATCCAGCCGTGGAAACGGCGGATCGCTGCCGAGGTTGTGGCGGCTGAAGACGATGCAGCGCCGCAGCTCACGGCTGATCTCGAGCTGGCCTTCGCGGGGGTGGAAGAACCGCTCACGCAGGTCGGCGGGCACCGTCTCGACACTGGTCAGCGGGTACCGCCCCCTGCGGCCCATCGCCAAGGCACTCTCGTTCAGGTCGGTGGCGAAGAGCCTGAGCCGGTCATTGAGATCGGCGGGGTGCTGGAGGGCGGCGCTGATCACCATGGCGATCGAGTACGCCTCCTCGCCGCTGGCGCAGCCTGGCACTCACACCCGCAGGGGCTGGCCTGGCAGGTGGCTTTCCATCTGGGCTTTCACCGCGTCGGCCAGGGCGGCAAACGTGGCCGGTTCGCGGAAGAAGCGCGTCACACCCACCAGCAGATTGGCTTTGAGCCGTTCGGCCTCCTGATCATCGTTTTCAAGCATTGTTAAATAGTTGGTCATGTCACCGAGCTTCAGCAGTGCCAGGCGTCGCTGCACCTGCTGGCAGACGGTGGATCCCTTGTAGCGACTGAAGTCAATGCCTGTGCGCTCCTGCAGCACGACCAGAATCTGATGCAGCATCTCTGCTGGGAGCCCGAGATCGTCGTCGCTCTCGATGGTTCCCCGTTTGCGCAGTTGCTGGTTCAGCCAGCCGCTGATGGCTGCCGGCTCGAGCACCGCCGCCAGGCCCCCCAGCTGAACGGCGGCCGACGGCATGCCGGTGAAGAGGGCCCCGTCGGCCCCCAGGCCCGAGAGCATGACGACGATGAGCCGTGGGCCCCAGGCCGCCGCCAGGCTCGCGAGCATCGCATCGATGCAGGGGGCAGGGCGGAACCCTTCCCTGGGCACCCTGAGGTGCAGGTGCGGGCCGCTGGCGTCCACCTCCAGCCCCTCGGGCAGCAGCCGCAGGGTGCCGGCCTCGGGCGTCTCGCCATTCTGCAGCTGCCCCACGGCGAGGGGGCTGCAGGCGGCGAGGGTCTGCAGCAGGTCTTCGGGCGATGGCCCGCCGCCGGCATGGCGCACGACCAGGAACGCGGCGGTGGGGTCAGGGGTCAGCCGCGACACCAGCAGGCGCAGGGTCTGAAGGCTGCCGGCCGAGGCGACGATCACGACGAGGGACCCTGGCTCCCTGGAAGCCATGGTTCACCTTGGACGACTGATTCTGATATTGCGATCGTCCTCCATGGGATTTGGATCGACCTGGTGAGTCATTTTCTGCAAATTCATCATGAATGGTGTCCGTGCTGCTGTCAGAAAACTGCAACAAAGAAAAAATCGCGCAAGCTCTCTTTCAGGCTCGACAAGAAGGCTTCCCAGCGGTCCTTTAACGGTGGCTTGATGCTGACGTCCGGAGCCCACCCTGTTCAGTTCAGCTGTTCATGTCTGATGTCCTGCCGCTGAACTATGCAGACCATGCCCTCGCGGCCACCCTGCCCAACCCCTTCGATCGGGATCTGCTGCGCCTGGACAGCCGGCGGGAGGTTGAGCCTTTTCTGGGCAACCTCTGCCCCCTTCAGCCCCTGCTCGCCGCCGACGGCACCCCCGGCTGGTGGTCCTACGGCCACGCCCGCCTGATCGGCAGCATTCGCCTCTCCTCCCTCGTGGCCTTCGGGCCCGGCCAGGGCAGCAGCCATGGCCACGACGGCCTCACGGTCATCCTCAATTACGGCGGCGAGATCGGCCTTGAACAGGCGGGGCACCAGTGGCCCTGCCGCAGCGGTGACTGCGTGGTGCTGCCCGGGGCCGAGGCCCGCTGGAGCGGCGGGCCCGCCAGTCTGGTGGTGTTCCTGCTGCAGCCTGAACAGCTGCTGCGCAGCGGCACGGCCATGGCGGGCCTGGCGGATCCACCGGTTCAGTGGACCCGCCAGCTGCACCAGGGGCGGGGCTGGCGCAGCATCTCCGACGGCAGGCGGCCGTCGCTGCAGAAGGGCCTGCACCAGCTGCTCCACTGGAGGGGTGACCTGGGCGAGATCAGCCCTGCCCTTGTCGATCGCCTGCCCGTCGACGAGCTCATCCATGGCCTGGTGGCGGCGCTGCTGTTCGAGGACCTGCGCCGCGAGGGCCCCGTCGCGCGGCTGCAGCAGCGGGAGCGCACGGGGCGCGACAGCTTCGATGCCCTGCTGGCGTACATCCGCCAGCACCTCGATGAACCCCTCAACCTCACCGCCCTCGAGCAGCGCAGCCATTACTCCCGACGCGCTCTGCAGTACGCCTTCCGCGACCGGCTCGGCTGCACCGCCACCCAGTGGATCCGCATCCAGCGCCTGGATCTGGCCCACCGGCTGCTGCAGAATCCGCAACCCGACCACAGCGTCGGCCAGATCGCCAAGGCCTGCGGCTACCGCAGCCTCAGCCTGTTCTCGGTCGAATTCCGCCAGCGCTTCCACGTGCGGCCCAGCGATCTGCTGCGGGACGCCCGCCAGCGCCAGGCTGCCGCCGAGGCTGACCCCAGCCTTGATGCCTCTCCCGTGGACTAGGCCTCGGCCGGCGGATCCAGCACGCGGGCATGCAGCAGGTCCATGACCGCCAGCACAGGTTCGGTCACGGCCGGGGTCAGGGCCAGGGTCTCGGCGAGGTTGGCAAGGATGTTCCGCTCATCGTCCTGCAGGGGACCGTCGGAGCGCATGATCTCGGCGGCCACGGCGTAGGCGGTGGCGCGCTGGTTGGCATCGAGGTCGGCGGCGGCCTCGACCATCAGATGCTGGGGGCCCTGCCGGCGCAGGTCGGCCAGCAGGCCGTCCATCAGCTCCACCATCCGCGCATCGCCGTAGCGGTCGAAGGGCGGGCGGTAGTCGAGGCTGTGGCGCAGGGCCCGCGAGCCAGCACGGCTGAGAACACCGTCCCAGGCGACGGCTGCCAGGGCGATGGCGGCGAAGGCGGAGGCGCTCATGGCATCACGGCGGTCGTACTGCTGTCACCACAGCGCCCCCTGCGGGTTGGGTGATGTAGCGATGCCGACGGGATGGGGGGGATTGAGCATCCCTACTCAGCCGGCGGCGGCGCGGCATCCCCGCAGCGGCGCTTCGCCATCCACCGCAGGCGGCCGTAACCGGTGGAGGCGACGCCCATCCCGGCCATGGTCCATCCGCTTGATCCGGCCCGCGGCAGCCATCGGGCCCGCCAGGAGGGGCTCGACCCCGGCCTGCGGTCTGACCCCTACCGCGACGAGGCCCACTGGCCCGATCCCTGCCGTTGCCCCGACTGCGGTGCCGTGTACCACCAGGGGCGCTGGCAATGGGCCGAAGCCCTGCGGGTCGAACCCCAGCGGCAGCGCTGTCCTGCCTGCCGTCGGCTCCAGGACCGGCAGCCGGCGGCGGCGCTGCATCTGCATGGTCAGACCCTCGATGCCCGCTGGCCCGAGATGCAGCGGCTGGTGCAGCACATGGCCGAACGGGAGGGCAACGAGCATCCGCTGGAGCGGATCATGGACATTCACCATCCCCCCCTGGCTCCGGCGGGCGAGCGGCAGCTCACCTTCACCGGCACCCACCTGGCCCATGGGGTCGCGTCGGCGTTGCAGCAGGCCTATGGCGGCCAGCTGCAGGCCCGTTACCCCGAGGGGGACACGATGCTGCGGATCGACCTGCGCCTGGGGGACGGCCCCGCCAGGCCCCAGCTGCTGCTCACCAGCCCCAGCTTTGCCGAAGGGGAAACGATCCCCCGGCGCCACACCGCCGGGGGGCGCAACCTGTCGCCGGCGCTGCACTGGAGCGGTGAACCGCAGGGCACGGCGAGCTACGTGCTGATCTTTGATGACCCCGATGCTGGTGCGGTCCCCTGGCTGCACTGGCTCCTCTACGACATCCCTGCCGGGGTGCACCATCTGCCCGAGGGGCTTGAGCCGGCGCCTGAACTCGCCAATGGCGCTCGCCATGGCCGCTGCTGGGGCGTGTCGCAGCATTCCCGCAGCGGTTACCAGGGGCCCCAGCCGCCACCAGGACCGCCCCACCGCTACCGCTTGCGGCTGCTGGCCCTCGACCGTCGGCTGGGGCTGCCCGCCGGGGCGGGGCTGGCGATGGTGGAGGAGGCCATGGCCGGCCATGTGCTGGCCGAGGCCAGCCTCAGCGGCACCGTGGCCGACGGCACGGCCCGGCGGTCGGGGACCAGCGACAGCCTGACCATCGGCGCGGATGTGGCCGCCGCGGTGGTCGCCGATCCAGCGGCCATCCGTGACAGCGTCCGCCGCATCACCCTCCAGGCCCTGGCGGAGGGTCACCTCGACCGGGAGGCGATCCGTGCCCTGCTGGCTGCGGTGGTGGCCGCCGCCAGCATGGCGGCACCGGTGGCCAGCGACAGCCGTCGCGCCCTGCGGGATGCCGTCGCCGGGGTCGAGGCGGCCCTGGCGGTGGCGGCCGAAGCCCTGCTGCTGGCCCTCCAGGAGGCGGCGGGACGGTCGGGCAGCTTCAGCCGCAGTTTCCTCCGGGGCCGCCAGCACGACCTGGGCCTCATGGAGGGCATGTTCCTCGAGGCCCTGCAGCAGGGGGGGGCAGGATGCCGCCGGGTTCGTGAACCAGACCCTTCTGGACCTGGCTGACCATGGCCGCCGGTCCGGCACCGCCGTTGGAGAGCGGGTGCGTCAGGGCTGGGCTGACCTCAGCCGGGCCCTGGCCGATCGCCTGGATGACCGGCTTGAGCAGGGGGTGGATGCGCTGCAGCATCAGCAGCTGCTGCTGGCCGCCATCGTCTCCGGCGTGATCGAAGGGTTGATGGACCGACTGGCCGCCGCTCAGTGAGCGTTGCCATCGCGCATGCGCTGCACGAAGGCAGCCTCGGCTTCGGGGCCGGCCAGGGCGCCATCCTCGACGATGATGATGCGGTCAGCCACGTCGAGAATCTTGTTGTCGTGGGTGACCATGATGATCGTGGTGCCGTCACGGTCAGCCAGTTCCTTCATCAGCTCCACCACCGTGCGACCTGACTCCTTGTCGAGGGCGGCGGTGGGTTCATCCCCCAGCACGATGCGGGGCCGGCTCACCAGGGCCCGGGCAATGGCCACCCGCTGACGCTGGCCTCCGGAGAGATTGGCGGGGAAGTAATCCACCCGCTCCCCCAGCCCCACCCGCTCCAGCATCTCCGCAGCCAGACGGTCCAGGTCTTCATCCAGATAGCGGTCGTGCAGTTCGAGGGCCAGCCGCACATTGCGGCGGGCATTGAGAAACATCATCAGATTGTGGGCCTGGAAAATGAATCCCACATTCAGCCGCAGCCGGGCCAGCTGCTCCTTCGAGGCGCCGTTCAGCTCCTGCCCCAGGATCGTGAGGCTGCCGTCCTGGCAGGAGCGCAGTCCCCCCAGCATCGTCAGCAGGGTGGTCTTGCCCGACCCCGACGGTCCCGTGCAGATCACGATCTCGCCGGGATGGATGTCGAGCGAGATGTCGCGCAGGGCGTGCTTGCGGTCTTCGCCACTGCCGAACCAGTGGTTGACGTGCCGCAGGGAGATGACGGGGTCAGAGGCCATGGGTTGCAGGGTCTCAGAAGACAGTGGCTCAGAAGACAGTGGCTCAGAAGACATCGGCGGGGTCGAGCTGCACCAGCTTGCGGGTGGCCAGGGCGCCGGAGCCGACGCACATCACGAAGGTGAGCAGCAGCACCTGCAGGGCCCGCTCGAGGGTCATGAACACCGAGAGCTTCGTCACTGTCGCCAGCAGCCAATAGAGCCCCATCGACGAGAGCACCCCCGGCACGAAACCAACCAGGGCCAGGATCGCGCTCTGCTGAATCACCACGCTGATCACGTAGAGATCGGTGTAACCCATCGCCTTGAGGGTGGCGTACTGCGGCAGGGAGTTCATGACATCCCCGAACAGAATCTGATAGACGATGATGCTGCCCACCACAAACCCCACCAGCACCCCCAGGGTGAAGATGAACCCCACCGATGAGTTGCGTTTCCAGTAGTTCAGTTCCAGGGTCTCGAGTTCGGCGCGGGTTAGCACCTTCACGACCTTGGGCATCAGCGGTTGCAGGGCCTGCTGCACACTGCGGGCATCGACCCCAGGCTTCAGCTGGATCAGCCCCAGCTGAATCTGGCGGGCATCGGCCGATGGAAACAGAAAGAAATAGGTGCTGTCGCTCACGACCAGGTTGGCCTCGGCCGAGAACGTGGCCCCCAGCTCCACCGTGTCGACGATGCGCAGCTGTTTCTGATTGACCTCGACCGAGGCTGATCCCTGGCGCTCCACGGTGGCGGCGATGGGGCCGTACTGGGCCTTGGCCCGGCGGTCGAAGAGGGCATTGCGCAGGGGCTGCAGCCGGCTCACATCCCGTTCCAGCTCGGGGAAGGCGAGCGAGGGCCGGGCCAGGCTGATGCCGTACACGCTCACGTCGAACGACCGGTGCGTCTCCGGGGTGATCCAGGTGGCGCGGGCGAGGCGCAACGGGGCCACCCCCTCGACCCCGGCCACCCCCAGCGCTTGGTAAAGGCGGGTGCGGTCAAAGGTCTGCAGCGCCCCGAGATTGCTGTAGCCGGCACTCACCATCACCAGGTCAGCCCGCAGTTTCTGGATCGGCTTGCGCTGGCTGTTGTAGATGCTGTCGAGAAGGCCCAGCTGAAAGAACATCAGCAGGTTTGAGAAGCTCACCCCCGCCAGGGCAATGGCCAGCTTGACGGGGTTGTGGCTCACCTGCAGCCAGGCCACGGGGGTGCGGTGCAGCTGCCGGCGCAGGCTCAGGCTCATGGCTTCGGCGCGGCGGCGGGCGGATCAAACACCACATTCACCTGCAGGTTCGAGCCGTAACTGAGCTTGCGCTGCTGCTCCGGTGTCGGATGCAGCTGCAGCCGCACCTCAAAGACCCGCTGGTCCATGTTCTCGCCGGGCTGGCCGGCGAAGGTGCTCTGGCGCTGCACCTGGGGCAGCACCTTGGTCAGGGTGGCCCGCAGGCTGCCGTTGAATCCGTCGGCCGTGATGGTGGCCCCCTGGCCGATCGACAGCCGTCCCATGTCGGTCTGATAGACCTCGGCGAGCACGACCATCGTGTCGGTGTCGGCCATCTCCAGCAGTCCGTTCTCGCCGATGCGGTCACCGGGTCGGGCAAAGATCTTGAGGATCCGGCCGTTCTGGGGGGCCCGCACGGTGGCGAAGTCGAACTCCTGCCGGGCCCGTTCACGGCTGGCCTCGGCCTTGCGCAGCTCACTGCGGGCGGTGAGCACATCCTCAGGCCGCACCTCCCGGATCTTCTCCAGGGTCTGCCGGGCGCTTTCGATCTCGGACCGCAGGCGGGCCTCGGTGGCGGCACGGTTCTCGATCGCCTTGGCCAGTTCGGCCTGGGTCGTGGCCGCCCGGGTGCGGAAACGGTCGCGCTGCAGCTCCGACACCCCGCCGGCAGCGAAGAGACGGTCGTACCGCTCCCGTTCGATGCGGGCCTCCTCGGCCGAGGCCCGGGCCTTGCTGATCGCCTGCTCCTGGGTGAGCTGTTCACCGGCGAGCTGACGCTCGAGGCTCTGCACCTGATACTCCTGGGCGCGGATCTCCCCCTGCTTGGCTCCGGCCTGCACCTGGGCCAGCTTGCTGCGGTTCACGGCCACCAGCTCGTTGGCCTCGTCGAGGGCCGCCTTGAGGCTGCCGGCACTGTTGAGGGTCGCCAGGGGCTGACCCTGTTTCACCTCATCTCCTTCGCGCACCAGCAGGGTCTCGATGCGGTCGCCGCTCACGGAGGCCGCCACCGACACCCGCCGCATGTCGGATTCGGGTTGCAGACGGCCCAGGGCCGAAACCTGGCGCGGCGCCGCCGCGGGCGGGGTGGGCTCCCGGCGGGGCTGGCAGGCGCCCAGCAGACCCAGCGGTGTCGCCAGGCCCAGCAGCAGGCTCAGAAGCGAGAGGCGGGTGATGGGGTGGGTTCGAGACCCACCTCCACCTCGAGGTGCTGGTCGGGGCGACCGGTGATCAGCATCGCCGGACGCTGACGGGTGGCGATTTGCCAGAGCCAACGGGTGAGCAGGGCGACGCGGTTTTCATTCTCCGGGATAAAGGCCAGGTGGGCCAGTCCCCACAGCACCCAGCCGATGAAGCCGGTGAACCGCAGGCCCCGCAGGTCGGCCACGGCCCAGAGGGGGCCGATCACGGCCATGGAGCCGAGATCGAACCAGCGGAACGGTTCGGCGCGGCGCCCGTCGAGTTCGGCGAGCAGGTCGCGGGCCACCCAGCCGCCCATCTGCACCGCCGGACCGGCCATCCCCGGGAGAGGGCGCTCTTCGCCCGGCGGCTTGTAGCTGCAGGTGTCCCCCACCACCCGGATCTCGGGATGGTCCGGCAGGGAGAAGTCGGCCAGCACCTCGACCCGACCGCCCCGGTCGGTGGCGCAGCCGGTGCGTTCAGCCAGCAGCTTGCCCAGCGACGACCCCCGCACGCCGGCGGTCCAGCAGACGGTGGCGGCCTCGATCTGGTGGGGGGAATGCTCACGCCGCAGGCGCACCCGCCCGGCCTCGATCCCCTCCACCATCGAGTTGAGCAGCAGCACGACGCCCTGGCTGCGCAGGTATTCGGCGGCCTCGGCCGCCAGGCCGCTGTCCATGGCGGGCAGCACCCGCTGCACCGCATCCACGAGCACCACCCGGCAGAGGGTGGGATCGAGGCGCTTGAAATCGCGGCGGATGGCGCTCTGCATCATCTCGACCACCGAGCCGGCCAGTTCGCAGCCGGCCGGACCGGCCCCCACCACCACCACCGTCTGCAGATAGCGCTGGCGTGACCGGTCGGTGGTCTGCTCGGCCTCCTCAAGGGCGGTCAGCAGCCGGCGCCTGATCTCCTGGGCGTGTTCGAGCACCTTCATGGGGGGAGCCAGGGGCCGCCACTCCTCATGGCCGAAATAGGCACTGCCGGAGCCGGTGGCCAGCACCAGCCGGTCGTAGCCGATGCGCCGGTCGTTGCAGATCAGCTCGCAGCGGTCGGGGTCGATGTCGGTGACCTCCCCCAGCAGCACCCGCACGTTGGGCGCCTGGCCGACCATCTGCCGCAGGGGTGAGGCCACATCGGCCGCCGAGACCAGCCCGGAGGCCACCTGGTAAAGCAGGGGCTGGAAGAGGTTGAAGTTGCGCTTGTCGATGAGGGTGACCCGCACCGGCTGATGGCTGAGGCTGTGGCAGAGCTTGAGGCCGGCGAAGCCACCTCCGACAACGACCACGTGGGGCCAGGCATCCATGCCGGTGGCCTCGGGGTCGGTCGTGACGGGGGTGGGCGCCAGAACCATGGGGTCTCGTGCGACGAAGGGTGAGGTTATCCGGACGTCAGGTCTGGCGGCGCTGCACACGCTGCAGATCGTGCAGCCCTTCAAGCTGGTTGTGGACACTCACCAGCTGGGCCTGGATGTGCTCTGTGTTCTGCAGCTGCACCAGCTGCTGAAGCACCGACTGGATGTGATCCTTGCAATGGATCAGCCGATGGCAGTCGGGGGTGCCGGGCTCGTAGGGCATGGCGCGGAGCGGAGAATGGCGGGGTATGGCGAAGAAATAGCCCGGGGTCCACTGGACTGCGGTGTCATCGGCTGCTGTTCAGCACAGCATGGATGTAGGTGGGGTCGAGCCAGCAACGGGGCAGGGTTTCTCCGGAGGGAAAGCGCAGGTCCTGCTTGACGAAGGCCTCCGGATCCTGGAGCTCCTCGCCGGCATGCAGCCGCCCTTCGACCTGGGGGCAGAAGGGGTTGAACAGCTGGGCCGGTTGCAGCACCTCCACCAGGCTGCCGTGGGGGAGCGAGAGCAGAAACATCGAGGGCCCGAGGTGGGGTGGCCTCGTTCAGTTACCCGCGGGGGCGAGTCGGCACGGTAAATTCTCCCCAGTGTCAGGAACTCCTCACATGGAGGTTGTGGGACTTGACGGCACCTGCCTGAAGTGGGACTCGGACGGTGAGCTGTCGCCTGTGGATCAGCAGCGGATCCTTGAGCGCCTGTCCCACGGCGATCCCCTGGGAGTCGACCTGCTGACCTGTCCCGTGGGGGACGCGCCGCCGGTCGCCCCATGACCGGTCTGCGGCACCACGGTCAGACCCTGGCCTTTGATGGCCGCGGTCAGGGCTTCCTGCCGATCACGGCGGCGGTGGATGACGCCATCGCCGCCGCTGGTTTCCGGCAGGGGATCGCGGTGCTGCTCGCCCTGCACACCTCCTGCTCGCTGACCATCAACGAGAACGCCGATCCGCGGGTGCTCGACGACCTGCAGGCCCACCTCGCCGCGCTGGTGCCCGAAGCCGGCTCCCGTCCACTTTCCGGCGACGGCCCCCTGCGCCCCTACCGCCACGACGATGAAGGCCCCGATGACATGCCGGCCCACATCCGCACGGCCCTCACCTGCACGTCCCTGAGCCTGCCGGTCGCCCAGGGGCGTCTGCTCCTGGGCACCTGGCAGGCGGTGTACCTCTGGGAACATCGGCGCCAGCCCCTGCGCCGCAGGGTCCGGCTGGATCTGCTGGGCAGCTGACGGGCGGGCAGCGCTGCCCCTGCTGCCATTGCCCCAGGGCCTGGCCGGCCTCATACCAGCGGCCCATCGCCAGCGCCGCCTCCATGCGGGCCTGCTCGGGGGATCCTGCCCAGGGCCGCGGCGGGCGGCCACAGGTCTCCTGGGGTGGGTCCTCCACGCCGAGATCGAAGCGGAACAGCGCCTCCTGGCCGTAGCGGCTGCGAAACGATTCGGTGTCGACCGGGGCGAGGTCGGCGGCGATCAGCAGCGGCGGAGGGACCGGCAGCATGGTGCGGGCGACGGGGCGCCGCCATCCTGGAGCCAGTGCAAGCCCGGCATGCCCGTCCCTGCCCCCCTGGTGGCCACCGCCCGCCGCCTCTGGCACTGCCAGTGGCAGCGGCTGATGGACGGTCTGGCCGCCGCAGGCCCTGAAGGGGACTTTCTGCGCCGCCCCTCCCAGTTCAGCGACGGCATCGACGCCGTGGATCCCCAGGCGCTGGAGGCGCCACGGCTGGTGGTGGGCCGCAGCTGCCCCTGGGCCCACCGGCTCTGGCTGCTGCGCAGCCTGCGGGGGCTGGAGACGACCCTGGCCCTGACGATCGCCGAGCCGGATCCGATCGGCGGCCGCTGGCTGCTGCCGGAGCCGCTGCACGGCTGCCGCACCCTGGCCCAGCTGTACCGGCGCGGGGGCGGTGACCGGCAGCGGCGGGCCACGGTGCCCCTGCTGCTCAGCGGCGGCGGCGACGGGTTGCGGCTGATCGGCAATGACAGCGCCGCCCTGCTGCCGCTGCTCGACCGCTGGCCGGCGGAGCGGCCTTCCCTGGAACCTCCCGGGCGCCCGGCCGCCGAGCGCGAGCTCAGCCGCCTCTGGGCCGAGCGGCTGCAACACCAGGTCAACGACGGTGTCTACCGCTGTGGCTTCGCCCGCACCCAGGCGGCCTACACCCGGGCGGCCACGGCGCTGTTCACAACGCTGGAGGCCCTCGAGCAGCACCTCACCGCGGGGGGGGCCTGGATCGCCGGCGACCGGCCCAGCCTGGCTGATGTGCGCCTGTTCCCAACGCTGATCCGCTGGGAGGCGGTCTATGGGCCGCTGTTCGGCTGCAGCCGCCGCCCCCTCTGGTCGTTTCCGGCCCTCTGGCGCTGGCGCGCCCGCTTCCATGCCCTCCCCGGCGTGGCGGAGACCTGCTGTCCGGAGGCGTGGCGCCGCGATTACTTCGGCGCCCTCTTCCCGTTGCATCCCTCCGGCCTGGTGCCGGAGGGGCCTGACCTGGCACGGCTGGTGGCGGCCGAGCCCCCGGATGCCGCCACAATGACCCCATGACGCAGTTGCCCGTCGAGCGCCAGGGGGTCTATGGCCCCTATGTCGTGGAGCCCCACCATCGGCGCGAGGTGCGGGCCTACCGCGCGGCCCTGCTGCTCCTGGCCCTGGCCCAGCTGGGGCTGCTGCTGCAGTGGCACCTGGCGGGGCCCGCACTGCTATGGCCCTGGCTGCTGGTGATGGTCGTGAGCCTCGGGGCTGCCCTGCGCTGGGTGCACATCTATCTCGTCCCGCTGCACCGGGCCCTGCAGCTGTTCTGGCTGCTGGGCAGCCTCGGCATCGTCGCCCTGGCCTTCGCCGCCGGACCGGCCGCCATCCTGCCGACCCTGCGGCAGCAGCCCCTCTGGATCCTGGCCGTGGGGCCGTTCTTCGCGGCCCTCACCGGCCTGGGGTTCAAGGAGTTCTTCTGCTTCCGCCGGCCCGAGGCCATCGGCCTGACCCTGCTGCTGCCGCTGCTGCTGCTCGGGCGGCTGCTGGGTCTGCTGCCCGACCCGGTCGCCGGCCCCCTGCTGCTGGGCGAGGCGCTGCTGCTGCTGGTGCTGGCCCTGCGCAAGTTGCCGGTCGACATCGAGGCTGACCTTGGCGACCTGAGTGTCTTCGCCCACCTGGCGGGTCACGGCTGAGGCGCCGTCCGCTGCCCACCAACAAGAAAGCCCCCGCAGGGCGGGGGCTTTCTCGGAGCAGCACGGTGCCACGGGGTGGCAGCGGAGCTCTGGGGTGGCCGACGCGGGGGCTGCACGTCGCCGGTCATCTCCGTTGTAGACAAAGGCGTCGATGGCTGGCCTGCCGGTGGGCATTTCGTTACCGAACGGGAACACAACCCCGGGGGTGGAGCCTCTGCCCTGGGCTGAACTCGACGCGCTGGCCCCGCCGGAACCCGACCGGAGCGAAGGGCCCGCCAGTGCCCAGGCCCGCTGGCGCCCGTTCGGCCAGCCCCGGGAGACGGTGCGGGTGGTGCTGATCCGCGATCACCACGCCTGGTGCCCCTACTGCCAGAAGGTCTGGCTCTGGCTTGAGGAGCGGCGGGTGCCCTACCGCGTCGAGACCGTCTCGATGGTCTGCTACGGCAGCAAGGAAGCGTGGTACACCCGCCTGGTGCCCTCCGGCATGCTGCCGGCGCTGGTGCTCGACGGCCGCTTGATCACCGAGAGCGACTGCATCCTGGCGGCCCTGGAGGAGGCCTTCGGTCCCCTGGGGGCCCGCCTCGACGATCCCGCCGTGCAGCGGCTGCGCCAGCTGGAGCGGGATCTGTTCAGGGCCTGGTGCGGCTGGCTCTGCGGCCAGGCGCCCGAGTCGATGGCCGGCGCCGACTACGACCGCCGGGCCAGCTCCTTCGCGGCGGCCCTCGGCACCGACGCTGGCGGCCCCTGGCTGCTGCCGATGTTCAGCAGCGCCGATGTGGTGGCCATCCCGTTCCTGGAACGGATGCAGGCGAGCCTGCTGTACTACAAGGGCTATGACCTGCGGGGCCGCTGGCCGGCGATCGACCGCTGGTTCCGCGGGCTGGAGGAGCGTCCCTCCTGGCGGGGCAGCCGCAGCGACCACCACACCCATGCCCACGATCTGCCCCCCCAGCTGGGCGGATGCTGCAGCAACGGCAGTGCCGAGGCCCTGGCCTGGGCGCGGCGCATCGACCATGGGCCCTGGGATGGGCTGAACGATGCCATGGGTGTCGCCGGCCCCGCCGATGCCGCCGAAGCCCTGGGCCGGGTGCTGCGCCATCGCCGCACCCTGCTGCAGGTGAGGCCTGACCTCGGTGATGCCGCCCTGCGGGCGGCCCTCACCCGCCTGGCGACGGGCCGCCCCTGTGTTCCACCGGCCGGCAGTGCTGCCGGGTTGCGCAGCCTGCGCGACCGCATCTGCGTTCCCCGCGACATGGGGGTGCTGGCCGCCAGGGCCCTGCGGCAGGCCCTGGAGGACACGGCCGCCCTCGACGGCGATGCCCAGGGGGACCCCCTGCCCCGGCGCCATCGCCATGACCAGGATCCGCGGCCCTTTCGCCCCACCGACCCAGGACTGCCCCACACTGAACCCTGATGATCCGGTGACCATGCCCCATCCCCGTCGGCCCTGGCTGCTGCTGCTCGCCCCGATGCTGCTCGTGCCGGCCGGGCCCCTGCGGGCCGAGCCGGTGCCCATCCCGATTGAAGGCCTGCCGACCCCTGAGGTGGCTCTGCCCCCGGACGGCGCCTCCCCGGGTGGTGGTCCCATGGACGCTGCCCCCCTGGATCCACGCACCTTCGGCCCCCTCCTGGCGCGGATGCTGAATCAGGCCGACGTTCCCTCGGCGGCGCGACCGCTGGTCGACACCCTGCGGCGGGGACTGGAGCGGGGCAACCTCAGCGCCGACGACGTGTCTGGCCTCCAGCGGAGCCTGCTGGGGCTGATCCAGAGCCTTCCGGCGGCGATGGGGGGCAGGCCCTGAGAAGCAGCGGGGACACAAGGTAAACTCGCCCGGTCCCTCGGGTGGCCCCGCTGCCTGAGCCCTCCCTCCCTGAGGTATCCCATGGCACTCGTCCCCCTTCGACTGCTGCTCGATCACGCCGCCGAGAACGGTTACGGCATTCCGGCGTTCAACGTGAACAACCTGGAACAGGTTCAGTCGATCATGGAGGCTGCCTACGAAACCGACAGCCCCGTCATCCTGCAGGCCTCCCGCGGTGCCCGTCAGTACGCCGGTGAGAACTTCCTGCGCCACCTGATCCTTGCCGCCGTCGAGACCTATCCCGACATCCCGGTGGTGATGCACCAGGACCATGGCAACAGCCCCGCCACCTGCTTCGGCGCCGTCACCAACGGCTTCACCTCGGTGATGATGGACGGCTCCCTCGAGGCTGACGCCAAGACCCCGGCCTCCTACGAGTACAACGTGCGCGTCACCAAGGAGGTGGTCGACGTCGCCCACAGCGTCGGAGTCAGCGTCGAGGGTGAGCTCGGATGCCTCGGTTCCCTCGAGACCGGCAAGGGTGAGGCCGAGGACGGCCACGGCTTCGAGGGCGCCCTCTCCCACGATCAGCTGCTGACCGATCCCGCCGAAGCCGCCGACTTCGTCGCCAAGACCAACGTCGACGCCCTGGCCATCGCCATCGGCACCAGCCACGGCGCCTACAAGTTCACCCGCAAGCCCACGGGTGAGGTGCTGGCCATCTCGCGCATCGCCGAGATCCACAAGGCTCTGCCCAACACCCACCTGGTGATGCACGGCTCCTCCTCGGTGCCCCAGGAGTGGCTCGACATGATCAACAAGTTCGGTGGTGCCATCCCCGAGACCTACGGCGTCCCCGTCGAAGAGATCCAGGAAGGCATCCGCAACGGCGTGCGCAAGGTGAACATCGACACCGACAACCGCCTGGCATTCACCGCTGCGGTCCGTGAGGCGGCCTTCAAGGATCCCGCCAACTTCGACCCCCGTCACTTCAACAAGCCCGCCCGGGCCTACATGAAGCAGGTCTGCCTGGATCGCTACCAGCAGTTCTGGGCTGCCGGCAATGCCAGCAAGATCAAGCAGCGCGACATCAACTACTTCGCCGGCCTCTACGCCAAGGGTGCCCTGGACGCCAAGGTGGCCGTCGCCGCCTGATCCCGATCTGTACCTGACGTCTGTCTGCGACAGATGTTCCGGGGGGCTTCCGCCCCCCTTTTTCATGTCAGGTGCTCATCTCAGGGTTGGGTCAGGCGTTGCAGGGCCAGCCTGAGGTCGCGCTCCATCACAAAGCGACGGCCATCGGTGACCACCACCCGCACGAGGGTCGGCAATCCGCCGTTGCGCGCCTGCAGGTAGATGGGCTCCACGTAGAGCAAGCCACGACCCACGGGCACCACCAGCAGATTGCCCTGCACCACCCGGGATCCTTCGCGGTTCCACAGGCCGAACTGGCGGCTGATCTGAGGGTCCTGTTCGATCAGGGCCGAGATCTGCTGCGGGCCCAGCAGCAGCCGCTGCTGCGGGAAGCGCACCAGCCGCAGCTCGCCGTAGGCCGCTCCGTCGTTGCGGGCGGCGAGCCAGCCCACCATGTTGGGTCGGCGCAGGGGGGAGAAGGGCAGCAGCAGCACAAACTCCGGCCGCTGCTCGCCAGGGAGCTGCAGGGTGACGTGGTACGGCCGCACCGCCACCGACTGGGAGCCGTAGATCTCGGTGGGAATGTCCCAGACGTCGTCGCCGCTGTAGAAGGTGCGCACATCGGTGACGTGGAAGCGCAGCAGCCGTTCGGCCTGGATGGCGAACTGCCGGCTGGGCACCCGCACGTGGGTGCGCAGGGGAGCCGGCATGGCCGCCAGGGGGCGGAACAGTTCCGGAAAGGCGCGCTGCCAGGTGCGCAGCAGTGGATCGGAAGGATCGTTGACATACAGCCAGACGTGGCCGCTATAGGCATCGACCACCGCCTTGACGGGGTTGCGGAAGTAGCGCAATCCAGCTGGATTGGCGGAGGAATAGGGATAGCTGCGGCTGGTGGTGAAGCCATCCAGCATCCAGTACTGATGCTGGGCGTTGTTGAATCCCGGTGCATTGCTGAGGCGCACCGTCACCAGGTACGGCTCGCTCTCAAAGGTGAGGAAGGGGGCCAGGGCCCGCAGCCGGGCCTGCACCTGCCGGCGCAGCAGCAACCGGGAGCCATCCCGGAGGGCCGAGGTGAAGGGCAGTCGCGGTTCCCGCAGATACGCTCCCGCCAGCAGCCGTTGCCACGGCTGGCCCACGGGCACCCCCCGGTCCCCGGTGTAGTGCGAATAGATGTTCAGCTCGCCGGCGGGATAGTCGAACTCCCGCACCTTTGTCGGGGCCAGCACGTAGTCGGCGGCACCCGAGCCGTAGTACAGCCGCGGCCGCCCCACCGGCAGCTGGCGGATCACGTCGGCGGTGCTGACCCCCAGCGAGGCCAGCCCCTGCACCTGCCCGCTGCGGCCCAGGTCCTTGACGAAGAAGAGGGGCAGACCGTCGGCGCCGAAGGCATTGACCGGTGACACCGTGAAGCCGTACCCGTGGGTGAAGACCAGATGCCGGTTGAGCCAGGTGCGAGAGCCCTGCGGCAGGGCGGTCACATCCAGCTCCCGGGCGGCGATCAGCACCTGCTGCGCTCCCCGCAGGGGGTCGGTGCTGAGGCTGTAGCGGTCCACGGCCGCCGATGGGAAGCGGTAGTAGAGGCGCAGCTGCTGCAGCTGTCGGTTGGTGGCCAGCAATGGCTGCGTGTCCCAGAGGCGCAGGTTCTCGAGGGTGCCCGGCGCCGACCGCAGGTCTGCCGGGGAGAGCTGCTGCCGTGGTTCGAGCGTCTCGAGCCGCACTCGGTCGAGGCCGAAGGCCCGCCGGGTGGCGCGGATGGTGCGGCTCAGGTAGCGCTGTTCCAGCTTCAGCTCCTGGGGTTGCACCACCAGCCGTTGCACCACCGGTGCGATCAGCCATTCCGCCAGGGGTACCAGCAGGGCGGTGCCGGCGAGGGGCAGCAGCAGCCCCCGTCGCAGCCAGCCCCGGGGCAGGGGCACCAGCAGCCCCCCGGCGGTGAGCAGCAGCAGGGCGCTCAGCAGCAGCCGCAGGGGCAGACGCACGTGCAGATCGACGAAGCCGGCCCCGGCGGCCACGCCGCTGCCCTGCACCATCAGCTCGAAGGGGGCCAGGCCCGCCAGCAGGGCGGCCACCAGGGCCAGCACCGCCAGCTGGGGCTGCAGCACCCGCTGCTGGTCCTTGGCCAGCCCGGCGAACCGCCAGTCCGACAGGCTCGTGCCCTGGCTGATGCTGAGCCAGAGACAGCCGGCCAGGCCCACCAGTCCCTGGGCGAGCAGCACGCTCAGCAGCAGCCGCAGGGCGGGCAGCTGCAGCACGGTGACCCGCAGGTCGAGTCCCGTCACCGGGTCGGCTTCGCCGAAGGGCACCGCCAGCAGTGCCGGCAGCCAGAGGCTCCAGCCGCGGGCCAGGGCGGTGGCCGAGGTGACCAGCGCCGCCGCCAGGGTGATGCGCAGGGTGGTGAGGGGCCAGCGCAGCAGCGGCAGCAGCAGTCCGAGCCCCAGGCCGATCAGCAGCGGGGGCGGCAGATCCGCCAGCACCGGCAGGCCGCTGAGGACCTTGTCGTTGAACGGTTCGTTGATGAGCCCGCGGGCCTGCTCCAGCAGGTAGGTGAGGCCGCCGGCCAGCAGCCCCAGCAGCAGCAGCAGGGCCAGGGCCAGGGGCCAGCCGGCCAGGGGCAGCAGCAGGGAGGGTTCAGGGCGGCCGCCGCCGCTGCGGCGCAGGGCCCAGCAGCGCTGCAGCTGTTGCAGCTGCAGCGGAATCCCGAGGCCCAGCACCAGCAGAAAGGCCAGCAGCTGAAAGCTCCAGCGACGGATCAGCACGCTGGCGAGATCGAACTGCCGGAACCACGCGGCCTCGACCCACAGCCTCGGCAGCAGCAACAGGGCCAGGGTCAGCAGCAGCAGGCCCCCCATCGCCGGCGGCAGCGATCGGGCCAGCGACCGGGGCAGGGAACGGGGGGGCAACCGTCAGCGCAGGGCAATGCTCAAAAGGCTAGGCAGAGCCACAACCGGAGCCAGCACGGCTTAATTCCGACTGCTGAGGTCGGGTATTCTTCGGCCCCCCGGTCGACGCTGCTACGTTTGGTGCGATCCGCCCCGGCGCCGTGACGAGCACCCTCACCCGCAGCCCCCTGCAGGGTCTGCGCTGCAAGGAATGCGGCCATCCCTATCCCGCCGCCGCCCGCCACGTCTGTGACGAGGTGTGTTTCGGTCCCCTCGAGGTCGTCTACGACTACGAGGCCATCCGCGCCCGCACCAGCCGCGCCTCCATCGAGGCCGGGCCCGCCTCGATCTGGCGCTATCGCGACTTTCTGCCCATTGAGGGGGATCCCATCGATGTCGGCACCGGGTTCACCCCGCTGCTGCAGGCCAACCGTCTGGCCCGCCGGCTCGGGCTGCGCCGTCTCTACATCAAGAACGACGGCGTCAACATGCCCACCCTGTCCTTCAAGGACCGGGTGGTGTCGGTGGCCCTGACCCGTGCCCGCGAACTGGGCTTTTCCACCGTGAGCTGCGCCAGCACCGGCAACCTGGCCAACAGCACCGCCGCCATCGCCGCCCACGCCGGCATGGACTGCTGCGTGTTCATCCCCGCTGATCTCGAGGCGGGCAAGGTGCTGGGCACGCTGATCTACAACCCCACGCTGATGGCCGTGCGGGGCAACTACGACCAGGTCAACCGCCTCTGCTCCGAGGTGGCCAACACCCACGGCTGGGGGTTCGTCAACATCAACCTGCGTCCGTATTACTCCGAGGGGTCCAAGACCCTGGGTTACGAGGTGATCGAGCAGCTGGGGTGGGAGCTGCCTGACCACATCGTCGCTCCCCTGGCCTCAGGATCCCTGTTCACCAAGATCCGCAAGGGCTTCGACGAATTCATCAAGGTGGGTCTCGTCGATGAGAAGCCCGTGCGGTTCAGCGGCGCCCAGGCCAGTGGCTGCTCCCCCATCGCCCAGGCCTTCGATGAGGGGCGTGACTTCATCACCCCGGTGAAGCCCAGCACCATCGCCAAGTCGATCGCCATCGGCAACCCCGCCGATGGCCCCTATGCCCTCGACATCGCCCGTCGCACCGGTGGCTCCATCGCCGCCGTCAGCGATGAAGAGATCGTCGACGGCATCAAGCTGCTGGCCGAGACCGAAGGGGTGTTCACCGAGACCGCCGGCGGCACCACCATCGCCGTGCTGCGCAAGCTGGTCGAGCAAGGACGCATCGATCCCAACGAGACCACCGTGGCCTACATCACGGGCAACGGCCTCAAGACCACCGAAGCGGTGGCCACCAGCATCGGCGAGCCGTTCCTGATCGACGCCCGGCTCGACAGCTTCGAGAGCGCCTGGGAGCGGGCCCAGTCGCTCCAGCGCGCCACCTGGGAGACCGTCGACGTCTGAACGACGCACCGCCTCCAACCTCCCCGTTCCACCGCCATTCGTCCTTCCTTCCATGCCCGTCCAGGTTCTGATCCCCACCCCCCTGCAGAAATTCACCGACAACCAGGCCACGGTGACCCTCGAGGCCGATTCGGTGCAGGCCCTGGTGGGTGCCCTGGAGAGCCGCTTCCCAGGCTTCAGCAAGAGTCTCTGCGACGAGTCGGGCAAGCTGCGCCGCTTTCTGAACATCTATGTGAACAGCGAGGACATCCGCTTCCTTGAGAACGAGGCGACCCCCCTGGCCGATGGCGACGAGGTGAGCATCGTTCCCGCCGTGGCCGGGGGCTGAGCGGTGACGACCCTCGATGGGGCCATGACCAGCGCCACCGCCGGCGCCACGACCGGCACCACCGGGCAGATCTGGAGCTACGCCGAGGCGGCCAACCCTGTGCGTCGGGGGCTGTGCGAACCCCTGCGCCCCTGCTCGTGGCCGGCATCCCTCCATGGCACGGGTCCCACGGCCCGGCTGCCCCTGCTGCCACCCGCCGATCAGGGGCTGGCGGAAGGGGCCACGTCTCCGGCCCTGGCGGCGGCCTTCCTGCGGCTGCTCCCAGGGGAGTCGCTCTGTCTGCCGCAGGGCTGGACGAGTCTGTTTCTCTACGTGCTGCAGGGGGACGGGACCCTCGGCCCGGCACCGTCCCTGTCCTGGGATCGTGGGGATGCCCTGGTGCTGCCCGTCTCCCCGCGCCTGACGCTGCACGCCCGGACCGAGGCGGTCCTCTACGCCGTGGATGACAGTCCCCTGCTGCGCTGGCTGGGCGCCATCCCCGCCCAGGGGCCCCGCTTCAGCCCGGTGCGGTTTGACGCCGACCATCTGGAGCGGCACCTGCGCCAGGTGGCCGGCGAATCCGCGGCTGCCCGCGCCAACCGGGTCAGCATCCTGCTCGGCCATCCCGACCTGCCCACCACCCGCACGGTGAGCCCCAGCCTGTGGGCCATGCTCGGCATCGTCGCCCCGGGGTCGGTGCAGGCCCCGCACCGCCATCAGTCGGTGGCCCTCGATCTGATCCTCAGCGCGCCCCCCGGGAGTCACACCCTCGTGGGCGAGCGCCTCGACGCCGAAGGACAGATCATGAATCCCGAGCGCATTCAATGGGAGAGCGGCGGGGCCTTTCTCACGCCGGCGGGCTGGTGGCACAGCCACGTCAACCCCTCAGATCAGGAGGCGCGCCTGCTGCCGGTGCAGGATGCGGGCCTGCACAGCCATCTGCGCAGCCTCGACATCCAGTTCATGCCGGCGCCAGGGCCCGCCGCTGTTCATCAGCCTCGACAAGGGCCCTGAAGGTCTCACCGCTCAGGGTCTCGTGCTCGATCAGCTGCTCGACCAGCTGATCGAGCAGCACCCGTCGCGGTTCGAGCATCGCCACGGCCCGATCGAGGGCGCTGCGGGCCATGCGCTGCACGGCCCTGTCGATGATCGTGGCCGTGCGGGCCGAATAGTCGGGCTCCGGTCGCATCCAGTCGCGCCCCAGGAACACCTCGCCGCCATCCCGCTCAAGGGCCATCGGGCCCAGCTCGGAGAAGCCATGGCGGGTGACCATCTCCCGGGCGGTGCGGGTGACCATCTCGAGGTCGCTGCTGGCCCCCTGGGTCACCTCCGCCGGCCCGAAGACCACCAGCTCGGCGGCGCGACCGCCCATGGCCACCACCAGGCGGGCGTCGAGGTAGGCGCGGCTGATCAGGCCGCTGTCGAGAATCTCTTCATCGGGGGTGGTGCGGGCGAAGCCGCCGACCCCGTTGGCGCGGGGCAGCAGGGTCACCTTGTCGAGGGCGTCGGCAGCGGGCAGCAGCGTCGTGAGCAGGGCGTGGCCGACCTCGTGGTAAGCGATCAGACGTTTCTTGGCACTGTCCTGGAGGGGACGGGCGGCCAGGCCCATCGTGACCCGCTCCAGCGCCTCGTTCATCGACTGCTCATCGATGGCGCTGCGCTGGCGCCGGGCGGTGAGGATGGCGGCCTCGTTGACGAGGTTGGCCAGATCAGCGCCAGAGAAACCGGGGGTGCGGCGGGCCCAGAGGGCGAGGGACACGTCCTCCCCGAGGGGACGGGTGCGGGCGTGGACCCCCAGGATCGCCTCGCGGCCGCGGCGGTCGGGCAGTTCCACCATGATCTGTCGGTCGAACCGACCGGGGCGCAGCAGGGCGGTGTCGAGCACATCGGCCCGGTTCGTGGCGGCGAGCAGGATCACGCCCGAGTTGTCTTCAAAGCCATCCATCTCGGTGAGCAGCTGGTTGAGCGTCTGCTCGCGTTCGTCGTTGCCGCCGCCGATGCCGGCCCCCCGCTGGCGACCCACCGCATCGATCTCATCGATGAAGACGATGCAGGGGGCCTTCGCCTTCGCCTGGCGGAACAGATCCCGCACACGGCTGGCACCGACGCCGACGAACATCTCGACGAATTCGGAGGCCGAGATCGAGAAGAAGGGCACCCCGGCCTCGCCGGCGATGGCCCGGGCCAGAAGGGTCTTGCCGGTGCCCGGCGGTCCCACCAGCAGCACCCCGCGGGGGATGCGGGCACCGATCGAGGTGAAACGCTCGGGTTCCTTGAGAAAGGCCACCACCTCCTGCAGTTCGACCTTGGCTTCGTCGATGCCGGCGACGTCGTCGAAGCGGACCGCGAGGCTGCCTTCGGGTTGAAGGCGGGCCTGGCTGCGGCCGAAGCCCAGGGCCTTCTGGGCCACGGATGCCGAGCGCCGCAGCAGCAGCACCAGCAGACCGATCAGCAGCACCCC
The DNA here is from genome assembly GCA_903871775.1 of uncultured cyanobacterium. Lineage (GTDB taxonomy): Bacteria > Cyanobacteriota > Cyanobacteriia > PCC-6307 > Cyanobiaceae > CAIQIA01. Next base: position 83,970 of record CAIQIA010000002.1, on the reverse strand, counting down.
TAGCAGGGCATTGGTGAGCGCCGCGGCCATGGCCCCCTCGTCGGGGTCGTAGCGCACCGAAAAAGGAACCCCGGCGGCCTCGGCCATGCGCGGGATCTGCGGATCGTCGTTGAACACAGCCACCCGGGCCGTGCGACCGTCCTTCAGCTGTGCCTGGACGAGGTCTTCACGGGGGTAGAGGGTCATCTCCTTGACCTGCCCGTCCCTGAGGGCCCTGAGGAGATGGCTGTAGGTGATCTTCACCGCCGGCTGGTCTCCCTTGGCCACGGTCCTGCCTCGCTTTCTCCAGCCTAGCGATTGACGAAGGCCACCCCGGCATCCGAGACTCTCCGTTTGGCAAACAGCACCCAGGGCGATGGCCGTACCCAAGAAGAAGACCTCCAAGGCCAAGCGGAACCAGCGCCATGCCGTCTGGAAGGGCCAGGCCAGGGTCGCTGCCGCCCGCGCCCTCTCCCTCGGCAAGGCCGTGCTGAGCGGCCGTGCCCAGGGCTTTGTCTATCCGATGCCTGACCAGGACGAGAGCGAGGAGTGAGGAGGGGTCGGGTCAGGACCCGAGCTTGAACGCCTCCTGCACCACGGCGAAGACGCTTCCGATGCGCAGGTTGTCGAGCACCACCCAGGCCAGGCCGGGTCGCTCGCCGGCAAACCGTCCGCGGAGTCGCACGAGCGCTTCGGTTCCCAGCAGCATCAGCAGGGCGCCGAGGCTCTGCAGGCGGGCCAGGTTGACGAAGATCGAGGCCACGTTGCTGCCGAGGTAAGCCCCCAGCAGCAACGCCAGCAGGCCGATGCTGCGGTCCCGCCAGCTCCCCGTCAGCCAGCGCTCCAGGGGCTGGCTGACCCGTTGAAGCAGGCTGTTCCAGCGGGTGGTTTGCAGCCGGGTCATCGCTGGGCGTGCAGATGGCGCAGGTCGTCGAGACCGAGCGGTCGCCCCAGTATCCCGGACTCCAGCGTGTCCACCACCGCCGCTGCCCCCTCCAGGGGACCCGGCGCATCGCCGCAGCGGGTGATCAACACCGCCAGGCCCGCCCCGCGGGCCGCCTGCAGACCTGCGGGCGAATCCTCGAGGGCCAGGGCCTGGCCGCAGGACAGACCAAGGTCCGCCAGCGCCCGCCGGTAGGCCGCCGGGTCGGGCTTCTTGGCGGTCACGTCCTCACCGCACACCCAGAGCTCGAACAGCGGCTCCAGCCAGCGGTGGCCCGCCAGCAGGCCCGCCACGGCCGCCCGGCTGCTGGTGGTCACCACCGCCTGGCGCAGGCCCGCGGCGGCCGCCTCCTTCAGCAGCCGCTCCACCCCCGGCCGCAGGGGCAGGGGTGTGTCCAGGAGCCGTTGGCGGTACAACGATGTTTTCCGGGCATGCAGCTGCTTCACCCAGCCGTCCGGATCCCGCCGGGCTTCGGCGGGCCAGTCATCACGGGTCGCCATCCAGGCCCGCAGCCGCTCCTGGCCGCCACCCACCCGCAGCAGCCGGTCATAGTCCTGGGGCGACCAGTGCCAGTCGCAGCCCATGGCGGCGAAGGCGGCGTTGAAGGCCGGCCGGTGGCCCTCCTGCTCGGTGTCGGCCAGGGTGCCGTCCACGTCCCAGAGCAGGGCGTCGAGGCTTGCCATCATGGCCGGCGGGTGAGGCGCACCCTAGGTCTCCTTCGCGTGGTCCCTTGACCCATCCCAGCGGTCCCGATCCCCTCTGGCAACTGCCGAGCCCCCTCTGCGAGCCCGGGGTCGCTGAGACATCACTGGCGCCCGAGCTCCTGGCGGTGCTGCGGCGCCGAGGCTGGCAGGGCGAAGCCCTGGAGGAACTGCTGCGTCCGTCGCCGCCGCCGCCGGCCCGGGAGCACTTTCCCGATCTGTCGCTGGCGGTGGAGCGTCTGGCCACCGCCTGCGACCGGAATGAAGCCCTGGCGGTGTGCGGCGATTACGACGCCGACGGCATGACCAGCACCGCCCTGCTGCTGGGGGTGCTCGACCGTCTCGGGGCGCGGCCCCGGGCTGCCATCCCCAGCCGCCAGGAGGATGGTTACGGCCTCAATGCAGCCATGGTCGAGCGGCTGCAGGCCGATGGTGTGCGCCTGCTGGTGACCGTCGACAACGGCGTGGCCGCCCTCGAGGCCCTCGAGCGGGCGCGGCAGCTGGGTGTTGAGGTGATCGTCACCGACCACCACACCCTGCCGCCCGAGCGGCCGCCGCTGCTGGCCCTGCTCCATCCCGCCCTGACGCCGCCGGGGTCCCCCTACCGGGGCCTGGCGGGGGTCGGCCTGGCCCACGTGCTGGCCTCGGCCCTGGCGGAGCAGCGCCGTCGCCCCGAGGTGCTGGAGGCGGCCCTTGACCTGTTCTGCCTCGGCACGATCGCCGACATGGCGCCGCTCACCGGCGTCAACCGCCATTGGTTGCGGCAGGGGCTCCCGCGCCTGCATCGCAGCCGCCTGCCGGGTCTGCAGGCCCTCTGTGCTGTCGCCGGCGTGGATGACCGTCCGATCGACAGCCAGGGGGTGGGGTTCCGCCTGGCGCCACGGCTCAATGCCGTCGGGCGTCTGGATGATCCGGCCCTGGCGGTCGAACTGCTGACCACCCCCGATGCCGCCCGGGCGTCGGAGCTGGCGGGCCGCTGCGAAGACCTAAACCGCCAGCGCCGGGAACTCTGCGATGGCATCGAGGCCGAGGCCCAGGCCCTGCTGGAGGCCGACGGCCCCCGGCGTCCCTCGTTTCTGCTGCTGGCCCAGAGCCACTGGCACCACGGGGTGATCGGCATCGTCGCCGCCCGGCTCGTGGAGCACTGGGGCCTGCCGGTGGCGCTGCTGGCCGGCCAGGGCGACGGCTGCCTGCGGGCGTCGGTGCGGGCCCCCCAGGGTTTCGCCGTCGACCGGGCGCTGCAGGCCTGCGCCGACCTGCTGGAGCGCCACGGGGGCCATCCCGCCGCCGGCGGCTTCACGGTGCGGGCCGACCACGTGGGTGCCCTGCACGAGCGCCTCTGTGACCTGGCCGATCGCTGGCTGGCCGGCCGTGCCGCGGCGCCGCTGGTGGCCCCCGAAGCCCTGCTGCCCCTGGACCGGATCGATCGGGCCTTCCAGCGGCAGCTGCAGGAGCTGGAACCCTTCGGCATCGGCCATCCCCGGCCCCTGTTCTGGACCCCGGCCTGCCGCGTGCTGCAGCGTCGGATCATGGCTGGCGCGCACCTCGCGCTCGAGATCGAGGCCCCCTCGGGGCCGTTGCGGGCGATCGCCTGGCGCTGGAACCGCCCGGCGCCGCAGGCACCGCTGCTGGACCTGGCCTTCCATCTGGTGCTCGACAGCTGGCAGGGCCGGGAACGGCTGCAGCTCGAACTCGTGGCCCTGCGGCCCGCCGCCGAGGGCCGGGTGCTGCTGCAGCGGGGCAGGAGGCTCTATGACTGCCGCAGGGAGGGGCAGACCGTGACAATCCGCAATCCGGAGGGGCAGGAACTGCGCCACGTCTGTGACGGTGGCAGTCCGCTCCCGGAGCACCCGGCCACCGCGGCCCTCGTCCATCAGGCGGCCCATGCCCTGGGCCTGGTGGCATGAGCGAGCCGGTCAGCGACGCCGCCCCGACGGTTGGCCTGCCCCGGCACTGGGGGCCGCTGCTGCCTCCCCTGCTGCTGCTGGGGCTGGCCGTGGGGCTGATCTGCCTGCCGCTCAATGCGCTGGATGCGCATGTGCAGGCGCTGCTGCTCGACCGCTTTGATGGCGGTCTGCACCCGTGGCTGTTCGCGCCGCTGCTGGGTCTGCCAGTGCTTCTGCTGCTGCAGCAGCGCACGGGCCTGGGGTGCGGTGCCGGCTCGGGCATCCCCCACACCGCCCTGGCGATCGAGGACGGCGCCAGGGCACCGGCGTTGCTGGCGTCCAGGGCCCTGCTGGCCCGGCTGCTGCTGTTCGTCGGCGCGAGCCTGTCGCTGCTGCCCCTGGGCCGTGAGGGGCCGGTGGTGTTCGTGGGGGCGGCAACGGTCTGGGCGCTGCGCCGGCCTCTGGCCGGCCCCCTGCGGCAGCTCGGCCTGCCGACGTTGCTGGCGGCCGCCGGCGGTGCCGGCCTGGCGGCCGCCTTCAACACCCCGCTGGTGGCGGTGGTCTTCGCCGCCGAGGAGCTCTTGCAGCGCTTCAGTGCACGGTTGGTGTGGACGGCCCTGGTGCTGGCGTTGCCGGCGGCCCTGGTGGCCGACCTCGGCGGTCAGCCCCTGTTCGCCTTCGGGGTGATGCCCCAGAGCATGGGGGAAGCCCAGCAGCTGCTGCTCGCTCTGCCCATCGGTGTGGCCGGTGGCCTGGCGGGGGTCTTGTTTTCGTGGCTCGTACTGCAGGTGTCAGCGCGCCTCGCCCCCTGGATCGGGCGGGCCCCCCTGGCGATGGGCCTGCTGCTGGGGGGTGGCCTCACGCTGCTGGCGTTGCTGAGCGGTGGCCGGGCCCTCGGCAGTGGTGCCGCCGTGGTCGCTGATCTGGTGAGCCGCAGTGGGGACCTCTCAGATCGTGGGGCGGTCACGGCGTTGCTGGGCCGTGCCCTGGCCCCGGTGCTGGCCATGGGCACGGGGCTCCCGGGGGGCCTGATCGATCCGGCCCTCAGCCTGGGGGGACTGCTGGGGCTGCTGGTCAGCCGCGCAGCATCTCTCGACCCCCTTCTGGGGGTGGGTCTGGGGCTGGCGGCCGGGCTGGCGGGCTGCCTGCAACTGCCCCTCTTCGCGTCGCTGTTCGCCGTTCGCCTCTGCGGTGATCAGCAGCTGTTGCCCGGGCTGGCGACGGCGGCGCTGGTGGCGGCGCTGATGAGCCGTCGGCTTCAGCCCGTGCCGCTGTACCACGGGCTCACGGAGCGCTTCGCCAGGGGCCTCGAGGGCCTGGGACCTGAGGGGCAGGAACCTGGGGCTCAGAGGGCGCCGCGCCGGTAGAAGAGGATGAAGACCACCGCCGGGCCGGCCAGGGTGATGAGCGCCAGGGCGGCGAAATTGGCGATCAGGTGGACATCGATGCCCATGAAACTCTCTCCCAATGGTTCCGCGCCGAGTTTACGGGCCGCCGCCGGCTTCGCCCGGGGCCGGGGGGGCCGGCCGTGACGGCTTGTCATGGCTGGCGCTGCATGAGCGGTTGCGGTGCCTGCTGCCGTCTGGATCCCGAGCGCCGGCCGGAGGCCCTCGAGGCCCTCGATGCCGACGAACGGACCCTGTACCTGTCGATGGTGGGGCCTGACGGCTGGTGCCGCCACTACGACACCGGTGGTCGGCGCTGCCGCATTTATGCCGATCGGCCGGCGTTCTGCCGGGTGGAGGGGCTTGCGGTGCGGTTCGGCATCCCGGCGGTGGAGCGGGATGCCTTCGCCATCGCCTGCTGCCAGCAGCAGATCCGGGTCGAATACGGTGGGCGCAGCGTCGAGCGCAGCCGTTTTGACCGCTCCATCCGCCGATCCTGAGCCCCGCCCGGCGACCGGAGCCCTGGCCCTGCTGGCCTCCACCTTCGTGACGGTGTTCCTGGCGGAACTGGGGGACAAGACCCAGATCGCCACGCTGCTGCTGTCGGCCCAGTCGGGGCGGCCCTGGCTCGTGTTCGCCGGGGCGGCGACCGCCCTGGTGGCCAGCAGCCTGCTGGGGGTGCTGGCCGGTCGCTGGCTGTCCCGCTGGCTTCCCCCCCAGCGCCTCGAACTGCTGGCCGGAGGGCTGATGGTGGTGCTCGGGGGCTGGCTGGGGCTGGGATCCGCCAGCCGCCTGCTGCATCTGCCGCCTCTTTTCCACTGACGCCGCCCGTCTGCCACTGATGTCGCCCGAACTGCTGCTGCTGGGGTCCACCTTCTCGACGGTCTTCCTCGCCGAACTGGGCGACAAGACCCAGCTCGCCACCATGGCCCTCAGCGGCAGCAGCGACAGGCCCCTGCTGGTCTTCGCCGGCAGTGCCTCGGCCCTGGTGCTCGCCAGCCTGGTGGGGGCGGTGGCGGGGGGCTCCCTGGCCCAGGTGGTGCCCACCGATCTGCTGCAGTTGCTGGCGGCCGCCGGCTTCGTCGTGATCGGCCTGCGGCTGCTGCTGGGGGCGGTGAGGGCTGAACCGGCTGCTGCCTACAGTGAGTCGATTGGTGGCGAGACCGAGCCTCACGGTGGCGGCCGCTCCGCCCCCGCACCCCCGGTTCCGCCCGCATGAAGTTTTCCGTCGCCGATCTGCTCGAACAGCTCAAGGCGCCCGCATCCCTGCCCGTGGCCGATCTGAGCAGCAGGCTCGACCTCGGCAGCGACAGCGACCGGACCCAGCTGGATCTGGCCCTGGCGGCCCTCGAACAGCTCGGCCTCGTGAAGCGCGACGCGGACGGCATCAGCCGCTGTGCCGTCGATGACCTGGTGGAGGCCCGCCTGCGCTGCTCGAGCAAGGGGTTCTGCTTCGCCCTGCGGGACGACGGCGGTGAAGACATCTACATCCGTGACCACCAGCTCAACCACGCCTGGAACGGTGACCGGGTGCTGGTGCGCGTGCTCCGGGACGGGGGCCGTCGACGCTCCCCGGAAGGGGGCGTCCAGTGCATCCTCGAGCGGGCCAACACCCATGTGCTGGCCCAGGTGCAGCGCCAGGAGGATGGCGCCGTCGTGGCGGTCCCCCTGGATGACCGCCTGCAGGCTCCCGTCCATCTCGACGCCAGCGACGCCGACCACGCCGACCGCCATGACGAGGCGGTGGTGGATGTGGCGGTCGACCGTTTCCCGGTGGGGCAGTTCCCCGCCCGGGGCCACGTGGCCCGCTCGCTGTCGATCAAGGGAGGTGCCCAGGCCGACCGGGAGCTGCTGCTGGCCCGACACCGCCTCGACGGCGAGGGGTACGGCGGCCGGGCGGCCCTGCGACAGCCGACGGCCACCGGACGGGAGGACCTCACCGGGCTTGTCACCCTCGGTTTCCGGGGGTGGGAGGGGGCCGACGCCCCGATCCTGCCGGCCGTGTCTCTGGAGACCGTCGACGGTGGCCTGAGGCTGTGGTTGCACAGCCCGGCCCTCGCCGAACGCCTGACCCTTGACGGCCCCATGGACCGCTGGATCCGTCGCCGGGGGGAGGCCATCGCCCTCGGGGATGGCTGGTGGCCCCTGCTGCCGCCGACCCTCCAGAAGGCCGCCGCCTTTGCCACCGACCGGGAGCAGGACGCCGTGTCGGTGGCCCTCGACCTTTCCGACGATGGCGTGCTGCAGCACTACCGCTTCTGCCTGAGCAAGGTCAGGCCGGCGGCCCTGGTGGATCGTGCGGCCCTGGAGGCCTGGCTGGCCCGCAAACCCAAGGCCCGCACGACCCCGGCGGCCCTCAAGGCCCTCAAGGCCCATCTCCCCCTGCTCGAACAGCTGCAGACCCTGGTCACCAGCCTGCGTAGCCGGCGCCAGGCGGAGGGCAGTCTTGACCTTCCCCTGCCCCTGCCCCCCCTGCCCAAGCTCGACAACCTCGCCGGCGGTCTGCCCGACCAGCGCCGCCAGGGATGGTTCCGCAGCAGCGATCCCGCCGATCCGGTGGGGTGGCTGCGGGAGCTGCTGCGGCCGGCCGAACAGGCCTTCGGTCGCCACGCCGCCGCCCTGGAGCTGCCGGTGCTGTTCCAGGTGCAGCCGGGTCCCGACCCCGCTGACCTCAACGACGTGGTCAAGCTGGCGATCGGCCTGGAGGTGCCCCTCGAACTGGCCGCCGACGGCAATGCCCCCGCGCCCCAGGCCCTGGCCGATGCCCTGGCCGCCAGTGACCGGGCCCGGGTGCTGCTGCAGGTGCTGCGGGAGCTGTGCCGTCCGGTGCAGCTGTCGACCCTGCCGGCGGCCAATGCCCTGGCGGCCGAGCCTGTGGCCTATGCCCCGTGGGGGGCGGCCGCCCTCCACTACGGCGCCCTCTGGAACCAGACCGTTCTGGTGAGCCTGCTCACCGACGGCAAGGACCGGCCCAGCGTGCGCCACAAGACCCGCCTCGACCTCGGCAGCGACAGCTGCCACGGCCAGGCCGACTGGCCGCTGCTCACCCCCGGTCAGCTGACACCCTTCCAGGACGCCCTGGCCGCTGGACTGGCGGCCAGGCTCAACGGCCGCAGCCGTGTGGCCGACGAGATGGAGGCCGATGTGATCGCCCTGGCCCAGGCCCGGGCCGCCGAACCCCTCGTCGGCCAGACCCTCACGGGCGTCATCAGCGGCGTGCAGAGCTATGGCTTCTTCGTCGAACTCCCCCCCAGCCAGGTGGAGGGGCTGGTGCACGTGAGCTCCCTCAAGGACGACTGGTACGAGTACCGCTCCCGCCAGCACCGCCTCGTGGGCCGCAAGAACCGACGCACCTACAAGCTCGGGGACAGTGTCGAGGTCGAGGTGCTCAAGCTTGATGTGCTGCGGAACCAGATCGATCTGGCCGTGGTGCTGCCCGAGGGCGAGGAGTTCATCGGCGATCACGACACCGATCCCGTCTCCGCCAACGGTGCGCTGAGCCCCGCCGAGGACGGCGAGGATGAGCTCGACTGAGGCGGCGGCTCAGCCGCCGTTGCTGCTCGCGGTCTGCGGGGCCTCGGCGCAGGTGCTCGCCCTGCGGGCCCTGCAGTGGCTGCTCGAGGCCGATCAGAGCGTTGATCTGATCCTCAGCCGAGGCGCCTTCGAGGTCTGGCGGGCCGAGCTGGGTCTGCACCTGCCGGTGGCCCCGGAGGAGCAGGCTCAGGTGCTGCGGCGCCATTGCGGCAGCCTGCGGGGGCAGCTGCGCTGCCATCGCTGGAATGATCAGGCGGCCCCCCCCGCCAGCGGCAGCTACCGCACCCGGGGCATGCTGATCCTGCCGGCCACGATGGGAACCGTGGGGCGGCTGGCGGCCGGTGTGGCCCAGGATCTGATCGAACGCTGTGCCGACGTGCACCTCAAGGAGGCCCGTCCGCTGGTGATCGCCCCCCGGGAGATGCCGTGGAACCTCATCCATCTGCGCAACCTCACCACCCTGGCCGAGGCGGGTGCCCGGATTGCCCCCCCCATCCCGGCCTGGTATCACCAGCCCAGCAGCCTGGACGACATGGTCGATTTCCTGGTGGCCCGGATTCTGGATGTGCTGGGTTACCAGCTCGGGGACCTGCGCCGCTGGCAGGGACCCATCGACCCCAGCGAGCGGCCTGACCGGAGGCCATGACCCTGCGCGCCCTGCTGCTGCTGCCCGTCCTGCTCCCCCTGCTGGCCGCCCTGGGGCTCGGCCTGCTCAACCGGGGGGAACCGGCCCGGCTGCGGCTGCTGCTCTGGACCACCCCGTCGCTGCCCCTGGGCAGCCTGATCCTGCTGGGGGCTGGGGGCGGTGCGGCGGTCGGGGCCGGTTCGGCTCTGCTGGCCCTGGTCGGAGCAGGCCCGTCGGAGCCCCTGCGGAGGCGGTTGCGTCGCCCTGCCGCTGCTCCGGCGCCGGAGGATCCCCTGGACTCCCGTCAACCCTTCGAGCCCACGCAACCCTTCCGCCCCGAGCCCTGGCCCGAGCGCGATCCCTTCGCTCCGGCGCCGACGGTGTCGGTGCCCTACCGGGTGGTGCGTGCCCCGCAGGCGGAGCCGTCGCCGGAACCGACGGCCTCCGGCGACGACTGGGACCGGCCGGACGACGGCAGCTGGTGACCCGGGCGGCGGCACGACTGGCCTAACCTGCGCCCAGCCGTCGCCGTGCCGTGAGCGAACCGGAGAGCCTGCCCACCGCCGGTGCCCCCAAGGCCGCCCCAGCCCCCAAGGCCGCTCCTGCCCCCAAGGCCGCTCCTGCCCCCAAGCCCGAAGATCAGCCGTTTGCGAGCTTTGTGCCGGAGGTGCTGCTGCCGGCCCTCGCCAGCGAGATCCGTCGCTACGGCGGCCCCGAACCCAGCCTCCGGCTGGAGCAGGCCCCGATGCCGGTGGTGGGTGAGCCCTGCTGGCAGGTGGTGGGGGAGCTGCCCGGAGCCCGTCGCTTCTGGCTCTGTTTCACCCGTGACGACATCCAGGCCCCCAAGACCATTGCCGTGGCCGAGGCCGGCGCCGACCCCAGCCTGCTGGAGTCCTTCCTGATCGACGAGAAGAAGACGACCCTGGCCCTGCTGGTGAGCCGAACGGTGCAGCGGCTTAACGGCCAGAAATGGCTCGGGCCCAACTGAGCCAGGCGCCCCTTACGATGGGCGGTCAGACCAGTCTCCAAGCCGGATGGTTCCCCCCAGCGCCCTTGCCGATGCTCCCGATGCCGCCGGCCAGCCGGCGATCAAGGAGCCTGTGAAGGACACGATCCTCACGCCGCGCTTCTACACCACCGACTTCGAGGCCATGGCCGCCATGGACCTGCGGCCCAACCAGGTCGAACTGGAGGCGATCTGCGAAGAGTTCCGCAAGGACTACAACCGCCACCACTTCGTGCGTGACGCCGCCTTTGACGGTGCCGCCGAGCAGATGGATCCCGAGACCCGACGGGTGTTCGTCGAGTTCCTCGAGCAGAGCTGCACCTCCGAATTCTCCGGCTTTCTGCTTTACAAAGAACTGAGCCGTCGCATCAAGAGCCGCAATCCGCTGCTGGCCGAGTGCTTCGCCCATATGGCCCGCGACGAGGCCCGCCACGCCGGCTTCCTCAACAAGGCCATGGGTGACTTCGGGGTCCAGCTCGATCTGGGCTTCCTGACGGCCAACAAGGCCTACACCTACTTCCAGCCCAAGTTCATTTTCTACGCCACCTACCTCTCTGAGAAGATCGGCTACTGGCGTTACATCACCATCTTCCGCCATCTCGAGCAGCATCCGGAAAGCAAGATCTTCCCGATCTTCAACTTCTTCGAGAACTGGTGCCAGGATGAGAACCGCCATGGTGATTTCTTCGACGCCCTGATGAAGGCCCAGCCCGATACGGTGCGCGGTCCCATTTCCCGTCTCTGGTGCCGGTTCTTTCTGCTGGCCGTCTTCGCCACCATGTACGTGCGCGATGTCGCCCGCAAGGAGTTCTACGAGGCCCTCGGTCTGGATGCCCGCAGCTACGACAAGCTGGTGATCGAGAAGACCAACGAGACATCAGCGCGCATCTTCCCGGTCGTTCTTGATGTGGCTCACCCGGCGTTCTTCGCCGGCCTGGAGCGCCTGGTCGGTCGCAACGAAATCCTGGCGCGCATCGACGAATCCTCGGCGCCGGCCCCCCTGAAGCTGCTGCGCAAGCTGCCCTCCCTGCTGGGCAATGTGGTCGAGATGGCCCGTCTGTTCCTGCTGCCCCCCCTCGTCAGCGACCGCTACCAACCGGCGGTGCGCTGAGCATGGCCATCTGCTTCGCCGACCCCTTGTGGCGGACCCGGCTGGAGGCCCTGCTGGCGGCCGGCACCGCCGCCGGGGCCGATCTGGTGGAGGTCTTTCTTGAAACGGGGGATCGCCTCTCCCTGCTGGCCGAACAGGAGCGGGTCACCAGCGTGAGCCCCTCTTTCGGCAGTGGTGCGGGCATTCGAGTGTTCCGGGGCCGCGGCAGCGGCACCCGCGACGGATTCGTCAGCACCAATGACCTCAGCGACGGCGGCCTGCGCCAGGCCCTGGGTCAGGCCCTGGGCATGCTGGGGCTTGATCTTCCTGGGGTCGGCGTCAGCGGGACCGGCGGCGGCGCCCCTTTCGAAGGCCTGCCGTCCCTGCGGGACCTGGGGGCCGACCGCGGCGACGGCCTGGCCCGTTGTCCCGGGGTGGCGGAGGTGGCGGAGCGGCTGCTGGACGGCACCGCGAAGCTGCTGCAGCACGGCCGCCATGTGCAGGCCCGACGGGGCAGTTACTCCCGCGACTGGCAGGAGGTGCTGGTGGCGGCCAGCGACGGCACCTTCCGCCGGGATCTGCGGTTGCACCAGACCCTGGGGCTGAGCCTGCTGGCCGCCGATGGCGACCACCGCTCCAGCGTCGCCCGGCGCTACGGCAGCTCCGATGATCCCGACGACCTCAGGCGCTGGGACGCCGAGGCCACAGCCGTTGACCTGGCTGCGAGCAGTGCCGCCATGCTCTACGCCGAGGTCGTGGAGGCGGGCACCTACCCGGTGGTGCTGGCCAATCGTTTCGGGGGGGTCATCTTCCATGAGGCCTGCGGGCATCTGCTCGAGACCACCCAGATCGAACGGGGGACCACCCCCTTCGCCGACCGGCTCGGTCAGCCCATCGCCCACGAAGCGCTCACGGCCATCGATGAGGGCCTCTCCCCCGGCGCCTTCGGCAGCCTCTCGATGGACGACGAGGGTCTGGAACCGCAGCGCACGGTGCTGATCGAGAACGGCATCCTGCGGGCCTTCCTGTCGGACCGGGCCGGCGAACTGCGCACCGGCCATCGCCGCACCGGCAGCGGCCGTCGCCAGAGCCATGCCTTCCCCGCCGCCAGCCGCATGCGCAACACCTTCATCGCCGCCGGGCCCCACAGCCCCGATGACCTGATCGCTTCGATCGACCGGGGCCTCTATTGCAAGGTGATGGGCGGCGGCAGCGTCGGTCCCACGGGCCAGTTCAACTTCTCCGTCGAAGAGGGCTATCTGATTGAGAACGGCACCCTCGGCAAGCCGGTGAAGGGGGCCACGTTGATCGGCGATGCCGAGACCGTGATGCCGCGCATCTCGATGTGTGCCAACGACCTCGATCTGGCGGCCGGGTTCTGCGGCTCGGTCAGCGGCAGCATCTACGTCACCGTGGGCCAGCCCCACATCAAGGTCGACGCCATCACGGTGGGGGGGCGCTGAGATGACCCCAGCCGTTTCTGACCTCGACGCCGGCGCCCTGCACGACACCCTCGCGGATCTGGCCCGCCGGGAGGGCGTGCACCAGTGGGACCTGGGGGCCGCCTGCAGCACCGACCTGTCGGTGCAGGTGGACCGGGGGGAACCCCGGCAGCTCAAGGGGGCCCAGCGCAGCGCCGTGACCGTGCGGGCCTGGGATGGTGAGGGCCGTGTCGGCATCACCAGCTGCACCGACCTCTCTCCCGACGGCCTGGCCCTGGCCCTGCGGGGGGCGCGGGAGGCCAGCGCCTTCGGCGATCGCGAGGATCCGCCGCAGCTGTCATGCCGCGCCACCGAACCGCTGGAACCGCTGGAACGTCCCCTCTGTGGGCTCAGCCCCATCGGCCGGCTGCTCGAGACCCTGCTGGATGCCGAGCGGCAGCTGCTTGATTGCCACGGGGCCATCACCACCGTTCCCTACAACGGCCTGGCGGAACGGCGCAGCGAGCGGGTGTACGTCAACAGCGCCGGCGCCTGCCGCCAGCAGGCCTCCAGTTCGGCGTCGCTTTACCTCTACGCCCGCGCCGAGGAGGCCGGCCGTCGCCCCCGCAGCGCCGGTGCCGTGCGCCTGGCCCCCGGTGCCGCCGACCTCGACATCCAGGGCTGCCTCGAAGAATCGGCGGCCCTGACGATCAGCCACCTCAATTACGCGCCGATTGCCTCCGGCACCTATCCCTGCGTCTTCTCGCCGGAGGCGTTCCTCGATCTCATCGGCGCCTTCAGCAACCTGTTCAATGCCCGCTCGGTGCTCGACGGGGTCAGCCTCTCCAGCCGCGACTCCATCGGCCAGACCCTCGCGGTGCCCTTTCTCACCCTCAGCGATGATCCGCGCCATCCGCTGCATCTCGCCGCTGCGGCCTTTGACGGCGAAGGAACCCCCACGGGCCGCCTGCCGCTGATCGAGGCGGGCGTGCTGAGCCACTTTCTCCACAGCGAGGCCACGGCCCGCCAGTTCGGCGTGGCCCCCACCGGCCATGGGTCCATGGGCGCCAAGGCGTCGGTCTCCCCCGACTGGTTCGTGGTTGAGGCGGCGGCCGGCGGCGGCGGCGACACCGGCCTGCGCCGCGACAGCGCCAGCGGTGTGGTGTGGGTCGATTCGCTCTCGGCGCTGCATGCCGGTGTGAAGGCCAGCCAGGGGCTGTTCTCCTTGCCCTTTGACGGCTGGCTGCTCCAGAACGGTGAACGGCGTTCGATCGAGGCCGCCACCGTCGCCGGCGACATCCGCACCCTGCTGCGGTCGATCCTCGCCCTGGAGGGACCGCCGGTGCTCACCCCCTCGGGCCTGTGCCCGCACGTGTGGGTCGAGGGCCTCTCGATCACCGGCGAGGCCTAGTGCGGATCCTGTTCTGGGGCACGCCGGCCTATGCCGTGCCCACCCTGGAGGCCCTCGCTGGCGCCGGCCATGAGCTGGTGGGGGTGGTGACCCAGCCTGACCGCCGCCGGGGGCGCGGGGGCGCCCTGGTGCCTTCACCGGTGAAGGCCCGCACGCTGGAGATCGCCGCCGCCCGGGGCCGGGCCATCCCCGTGGTCACCCCGCAGCGCATCCGCCGCGAGCCCGACACCCAGCGGCAGCTCGCCGACCTCGGCGCCGAGATCTCGGTTGTGGTGGCCTTCGGTCAGTTGTTGCCGCCCGAGGTGCTGGTCCAGCCGCCCTACGGCAGCTGGAACGGCCATGGGTCGCTGCTGCCCCGCTGGCGGGGGGCCGCGCCCATCCAGTGGGCCCTGCTGTCGGGGGACACCAGCACCGGTGTGGGGATCATGGCGATGGAGGCGGGGCTCGACACGGGTCCCGTGCTGCTGGAACGGTCGCTGGCCATCGGCCTGTGTGAGAACGCCGCTGAGCTGGCCACCCGGCTGGCGTCGCTGACGGCGACCCTGATGCTTGAGGCCCTGCCCCGCATCGCCGCCGCCGGCCCGGGACCGGAGCAGGAGCGGCTGGCCCGGCTGCAGGTGCAACCCCAGGCCAGCGAGGGGGTGACCCTCGCCCGGCTGCTGACCAAGGACGACCGGGAGATCGACTGGAACCGCACGGCCCTGGAGATTCACCGGCAGGTGATGGGCCTCTATCCCGACGCCCAGACCCGCTGGGGCGAGCGACGGCTGAAGCTGCTGGCCACCGAACCCCTGGTGGAACGGCTGGCCGATGGGCTCTCGCCGGAGGCGGCGGAGCTGAGCCGGCGGTCGTGGCGGCGGGCGGAGCCCGGCACCGTGCTGGAGGCGGTGAAGGGGATGGGGCTGGTGCTGGCCACGGGCGGGTGTCCTTTGCTGCTGCGGCGGGCTCAGCTCGAGGGCAAGGCGGCGGTGGAGGGCGAGGCGCTGCGCCAGCAGCTGGGCTGACGGGGCAACAGCAGCCCGGCGACGGCCAGGGTCATAGCCAGTCCCTGCAGGCTGCTGACCACCGCCAGGGCCATGCAGATGGGGCAGTGCAGCAGGCCCAGCTCGCTTCCTGCGGTCATCGGGCCTGGGCAGAGGTGTCCTCAGGCTAGGGGCGACGGTGGGAGTGGAGGCCTGCACTCTTT
Source organism: uncultured cyanobacterium (assembly GCA_903871775.1). GTDB lineage: Bacteria > Cyanobacteriota > Cyanobacteriia > PCC-6307 > Cyanobiaceae > CAIQIA01. The sequence continues at coordinate 68,803 of CAIQIA010000002.1, read as the reverse complement.
TTGCCTGCGGAAACCCTGCAATCGACGGATGGGGGAAACGGTGGCGGTCGGGAACACTGAGACAGTTCCCTCCGGTCGGCATCGATGGCCTTCAGCACCACGGACCCCCTGGCCATCAGCGTCGGAGGCAGCCTCTACTGGGGCGGCCTCAGCGGTCGCCTGACGATCACCAACACCGGCAGCCAGGTGCTGCGGGGCTGGAGCCTCCGCTTCCGCACCCGCCTGAGCGGCCTCCAGGCCTGGTCAATGCTGGCCGATGTCGTGGCCAACGGCGATGGCACCAGCACGGTGACCCTGCGCAACACCACCTGGAACGGCAGCCTGCGGCCTGGCCAGAGCCTTGAGCTCCACTTCAACGCCCGCACCCCGACCGGAACCGCCAGCGCCGGCGCCGTCAGCGAGGCCCTGATCACCGACGGACCGCCCCCCCCCGCGCCAACACCAACACCACCTACTCCACTTCCAACACCCACACCCACTCCACTTCCACTCCCCACCCCAACTCCACCCACCCCACCCACCCCACCCACTCCCCCGCCCCCCGCACCGACTCCCACACCTGGACCGACCCCGACACCCCCTCCCGGCCGCGACCTGTGGGGGGAGCAGTTCTTCGCGCCGTATGTCGACATGGGGCTCTACCCCGTGACCGATCTCGACGGCCTCGCCCGTCGTCATGGGGTGGGGCTGCTGACCCTCGGCTTCCTGCAGGCCAGTCCGACGGGGGTGCTGGCCTGGGCGGGCCTCGATGCCCTGCGGCTCGACAGCAGCCATCCCCAGGCGGTGGCCATCCGCCGGGAGATCGCCGATCTGCGGGCCGCCGGTGGTGATGTGATGGTGTCGCTCGGTGGCGCCGCGGGTGAGAGCCTGGCGACGGTCTACCGGCGACGGGGCCAGGGGGCTGCGGCCCTGGCCCAGGCCTATGGCAGCGCCGTCGACACCCTCGCCCTGCGCAAGCTGGACTTCGACATCGAAGGAGCGGCCATCGAAGACACGGCCACCCTGCGGCTGCAGATGCAGGCCATCGCCCTCCTGCAGGCCAGCCGTCCTGGGCTGGGGGTGTGGTTCACCCTCCCCGTGTTGCCCCAGGGGCTCACCGCCAGCGGTGTCAACGCCATCCGGCTGGCCATCGGGGCGGGGGTCAGCGTTGATGGGGTCAACGTGATGGCCATGGACTACGGCGACAGCGCCGCGCCGCCGGCCCTCAAGACCATGGGCGCCTACGCCATCGACGCTGCCGTCAGCACCTACGGCCAGTTGCAGCCCCTGTTCGCGGCAGCCGGTCGCAGCTTCGGCTGGAACCAGATGGGCCTCACGCCGATGCTGGGGGTGAACGACATTCCCAGCGAGGTGTTCCGCCTCGAGGATGCGGCGCTGGTGGAGGCCTTCGCCCGCGAGAAGGGTCTGGGCATGCTCTCGATGTGGTCGCTCAACCGGGATGCCCCCGGACCCACCGGCCAGCTGGCCAACACCCATGCGGGACTGTCCGGCATCGCTCCAGGGGCGTTCAGTGCGGCCTGGGGGGATTACGGCAGTGATCCGCTGCTGAACGGGACCAGCCCTGGCGGTGATCCGCTGCTCACTGCCGCCCAGCGCATCACGGTCAACGCCGGCGACCGGCTGCTGACCGCCACCGCCGGGGTCAGCGAGACCTTTGCGCTCTCGTATGCCTGGGGCCGTCAGCTCGAGATCCGGAACTTTGACCCCAGCCAGGACCGGCTCGATCTCACGGGCTTCTGGCAGCAGGGAAACGAGGCCCGGGTGGTGAGCCTCGGCAGCGGCGGCAGCCGCGTGGAGCTGCCCTTCAACCAGCAGCAGATCATCGTCCCTGGGGTCGAGGCCGGGGCTCTGGCGGCGGCCCTGCAGCGCTGGCAGGGCTGAGCGGGGGCGGCCGGGAACGGATCGATCAGCTCAGCGCAGCCTGTGGTGGCCACAGCCGCTGCACGGCCCCTCGGGCAGCACGGCGCAGCGCAGCAGCGGCGAGAGGGCATTGAAGGCGCAGGACGGATCGCCGATCACCCAGCGGTCGCGCCACCAGCGGGCGTCGTCGGGCTGCCGCTGGGCCTTCACCTGCAGCACCACCCGCGCCAGGCGGTAGCGGCCCTGCACCAGCCGGTAGCGATGGCGCCGCTGCAGCACCAGATAGCTGGTGCCCTCGAGCTCGAGCCAGCGCCCCGGCTGGGGCACCTCGGCCAGCAGCAGACGATGGAGCAGCCGGCCGCTGCCCGCCTGCTCGACCTCCACCAGCTGCTCGCCGTCGCCGCTGGTCATTCCGGCGGCTCCTGGGCCGGGCCGAGGTCTGGCTGCAACGGTCCCCCCTGCAGGCTCCAGGCCACCAGCAGCACCACGGCCGCCAGCAGCAGCCACTCGGGCACGTCAACGGCGGGCAGCACGAGCCGCAGCAGCAGCTGCAGCCCCACCAGGCCAACGGCGGCATACCCGGCCGATTCCAGCCGTGGGTAACGCTCCAGCTGCCGCAACACCCAGCCCGAACTGAGCCGCAGGGCCAGCACCCCCACCACCCCACCGGTGATCACCAGGGCCAGCCGGTCGCTGACCGCCACGGCGGCGGCGACGCTGTCGAGGGAGAAGGCCAGATCGGCCAGAGCCAGGGTGAGGGCGGTGGCGGCCAGGCCCCGGGTCGCCGGCCGGCCATGGCCACCTTCGCTGCCGTCGTCTCCCCCGGGGCCGTTGCCCTCGTTGCTGTTGCCCTCGCTGCTGTTGCCCCCGAAGAAATGGCTGCCGCACAGCCAGAGCAGGTAGAGGGCACCGGCCGCCAGCAGGGGCGGGAAGGCCAGCACCCAGCGGGCGGCCACGATCAGGCCGATCCGGAACACCAGGGCGAACAGCAGCCCCAGGTTGAGGGCCTGCCGTTGCTCCTCGGCGTCCGGCAGCCGCCGGGCGATGGCGGCCAGGGCAATGGCGTTGTCGGCCGACAGCACCAGTTCAAGGCCCACCAGCACCGGCAGCAGCACCAGCACCTCCTGCCACTGATCGGCGGCCTGCAGCCAGGGCGACAACGACGGCAGGGACGAGGCTTCCACGCGGGGGCGCAAGGGGCGTCCGGCGGGAGGGCGCAGGGCGGGCCGGGTTGTTGGGCAGCATAGAAAGATGAACGATCCCCACCTGGCTTCCGTCCCGCCCGCCGGCGGCCCCCTCCCCGAGGTGGAACTGCTGCTGGCCGAGCCGGGCCGGATGGTGGTGCGGGTCAACCGCCTGGTGGGCGGCCGCTGCTGCAGTGCCCTGGGGCAGGCCGACACCGCCGAGGCGGCCGAGGACCGGGCCCGGCAGCGGCTGGCCCAGCGCACCCCCGCGCCAGCGCCCACACCAGCAGCAGCACCAGCAGCAGCCCCAGCCCCCCGGACGGTGACCCCCACCCCCGAGGCGCCACCCCCGAGCCCCGACCCGGCCGCCACCGACCCAGCCGATCCGGTCGACCAGGGCGAACCCGACGACTGGAGCGATGAGCTGCAGGCGGCGGATCGGGAGCTGGACCGTCTGGGCTGGGACCGCGACCGCAGCGGGTTGTACCTGGAGCGGGCCTTCGGTCACCCCAGCCGCGACCGGCTGGTGCAGTTCGGCGACCTGGTGGCCTGGCTCGTGGCCCTGCGGCGGCTGGAGCCGGGGGCCGATCCGCTCACCGCCCCCCTGCCCCTGCGGCGCCCGCAGCTGCTGCAGCAGGGGGAGGCGCTGTTGCAGCAGCTGGGCTGGGGTGCGGCCGAAGGCCGCCGGCTGCTGGAGGCCGAGTTCGGCGTCAGCAGCCGCCAGCAGCTCAGTGACACCGACCTGCAGCGCTTCAACCAGCGGCTCGAGGGGGAACTGCCCCTGCCGGCGGCGGGCAGTGGCGGCGGATGAGCTGCACCCCCAGCCCCGCGGTGCCCTGACCGGCGAAGGCTTCCCGTTCCAGTTCCCGGGCCCCATCGTCCAGCAGGGCATAGGTGTCGGAGGCCAGCACCGGCTCGAGGTCGGCGGGCAGGGCGCGGGGGAGGCCCAGCAGCTGCGGTGACCGGTTCAGGCCACCGGCGGCGCAGCTCTGGGCCACGTGGATGGCCTCGTGGTTGAGGATCCGGGCCAGGCCCCGATGGCCCTGGTCGAGGGCGTCGGGGCGCAAGCGCAGCACCCGGGCCCGCGGTTCCCATTCCGCCAGGGCGCCCCTGCGCCGCGGGGGGCCCAGCCGCAGCAGCACGCCGTGGTGGCGCAGGGTCTCGATCAGCTCGCGCACCTGCTGCCGGTCGGCGGCGAAGGGATCGGGGGCCCGCTCCAGGGCCTGAATCGCCGCCAGGTCGAGGGGTGGATCGCCGGCCAGGCGCCGCAGCCGGTAGACCCGGCGCCCATCACCTCTCACCTCGACCCGGGGCCGCCAGAGGGCATCGCCGCGGTGGAGCCGCTGCCACAGGTCAGCGTCCTCTGCCGCCGCCAGGGGGCGCTCGTCATCGTGGGCCCCCCGCAGGGGTGTGCTGCCGAGGGCGCCGAGGGCCAGCAGCACAACCAGCCCGACCAGGGGGCGCAGCATCGATCGGAGGGGTGGGGCTTGCCCCAGTCTGTCGTCCCTCGCAGGGGTGGCCCTGCGGTTGCGAGGATCGGCGGTCGATGCCCTTCGCTCCCATGCCCCTCTCCGCCGTGGTGCGCCAGCTGGAGCAGGTGCCCCTCACGGGCGAGGTGCTGGACCGCAGCCGCCGGCCCGATCGCCTGCGGCTGCAGGGGGCACCGCGGGGGGGGCGGGCCCTGCTGGCCACCGCCCTCGCCCGCCGCCAGGGGGCGCCGCTGCTGGTGGTGGTGCCCACCCTCGAAGAGGCCGGCCGCTGGACCGCCCTGCTGGAGCTGATGGGCTGGCCGTCGGCGCAGCTCTACCCCACCAGCGAAGGCTCGCCCTACGAAGCGTTTGATCCCACCAGCGAGATTCTCTGGGGGCAGCTGCAGGTGCTGGCTGACCTGCTCGACGGCGTCGCCGGCGCGACGGCCAGCGCCCCCTGGCGGGGAGCGATCGTGGCCACCGAACGGGCCCTGCAGCCCCATCTGCCGCCGCCCCAGGCCCTGGCCCGCCAGTGCCTCTGCCTCGAGCGCGGCAGCACCATCGACCTCGAGCAGCTCGCCGACACCCTCAGCCGCCTGGGCTACGAACGGGTGAGCACGATCGAGCAGGAGGGCACCTGGAGCCGCCGGGGCGACATCGTCGACCTGTTTCCGGTCAGCGCCGAACTGCCCGTGCGGCTCGAGTTCTTCGGGGAGGAGCTGGAGAAGCTGCGGGAGTTTGACCCGGCCAGCCAGCGCTCCCTCGATGCGGTCGAGCGGGTGCGGCTCACGCCCACCAGCTATGCCCCCCTGGTGGCGGAGGCCCTGCGCCACGATCCGCCCGCAGGGCTGGAGAGCCTGCTCAGTGCGGCCGCCCTGGATCAGCTGCTGGAGGGCGGCACCCCCGAAGGCATGCGCCGGCTGATGGGGCTGGCCTGGGAGCGGCCGGCGAGCCTGCTCGACTGTCTGCCCCCCGACACCCTGGTGGTGGTCGACGAGCGCCGCCAGTGCCTGGCCCACGGCCAGCAGTGGTTCGACCATGTCGACCAGCACCGGCGCGACGAGGCGCCGCTGCTGCCCGCCAGCCTGCACCGGCCCATCGCCGAGGCCCTGGCCGAAGCCGAGGCCTTTGCCGGCTTTGACCTGGCGGAGCTGGCCGAGACCGACCGGCATCCGAACAGCATCGACCTGGCCTGCCGGCCCGTGCCCAGCCTGCCGAACCAGTTCGGCAAGCTGGCGGCCCTGATCCGCGGCCATCGCCAGGAGAAGGCCCGGGTGTGGGTGCTGTCGGCCCAGCCGTCGCGGGCCGTGGCCCTGCTGGAGGAGCACGACGGTGTGTGCCGTTTCGTGCCCAATCCCCACGACTTCCCGGCGATCGAGCGATTGCTGGAGCAGGAGACGCCCGTGGCCCTGAAGGTGCGGGGCAGCAGTGACCTCGAGGGGCTGCACCTGCCGGCCTGGAAGCTGGTGCTGATCACCGACCGGGAGTTCTTCGGCCAGCAGAGCCTGGCCGCCAGCGGCTGGGTGCGCCGCCGCCGCCGGGCCGCCAGCCGCACGGTCGATCCCAACCGCCTGCAACCCGGTGACTTCGTGGTGCATCGCAACCACGGCATCGGCCGGTTCCTGCGGCTCGAGAAGCTGGCCCTCGGCGGTGAGGCCCGCGACTACCTGGTGGTGCAGTACGCCGATGGCCTGCTGCGGGTGGCCGCTGACCAGCTGGGCAGCCTCGGCCGCTACCGCGCCAGCAGCGACACCCCGCCCGAGCTGAACCGCATGGGCGGCACGGCCTGGACCAAGGCCAAGGAGCGTGCCCGCAAGGCCGTGCGCAAGGTGGCCCTCGACCTGGTGCGGCTGTACGCCGAACGGCACGAATCACCGGGATTCGCCTTTCCCCCGGATGGGCCCTGGCAGGGGGAACTGGAGGATTCGTTCCCCTATGACCCCACCCCCGACCAGGTGAAGGCCATCGCGGAGGTCAAGCGCGACATGGAGGCGTCGCGGCCGATGGACCGGCTGGTCTGCGGTGATGTGGGCTTCGGCAAGACCGAGGTGGCCATCCGGGCGATCTTCAAGGCGGTGACCGCCGGTCGCCAGTGCGCCCTGCTGGCCCCCACGACGGTGCTCGCCCAGCAGCACTGGCGCACCCTCAGCGAACGCTTTGCCCCCTATCCGCTGAAGGTGGCCCTGCTCAACCGCTTCCGCACCGCCGCCGAACGGCGGGAGATTCTGGAGGGGCTGATGCAGGGGGCCATCGATGTGGTGGTGGGCACCCATCAGCTGCTGGGCAAGGGCACCCGCTTCCAGCAGCTGGGGCTGCTGGTGGTCGACGAAGAGCAGCGCTTCGGGGTCAACCAGAAGGAAAAGATCAAGGTGCTGCGCAAGGACGTCGATGTGCTGACGCTGAGCGCCACGCCGATCCCCCGCACCCTCTACATGAGCCTGTCGGGGGTGCGGGAGATGAGCCTGATCACGACGCCGCCGCCGCTGCGGCGCCCGATCAAGACCCACCTCGCCTCCCTCGATGAGGAGGCGGTGCGCAGTGCCATCCGCCAGGAGCTGGACCGGGGGGGCCAGGTGTTCTACGTGGTGCCGCGGGTGGAGGGCATCGAGGAGGTGGCGGGGCAGCTGCGGCAGATGCTGCCCGAGCTGCGGCTGCTGGTGGCCCACGGCCAGATGGCCGAAGGTGAACTCGAGAGCGCGATGGTGGCCTTCAACGCCGGCGAGGCCGATCTGATGCTCTGCACCACGATCATCGAGAGCGGCCTCGACATCCCCCGCGTCAACACGATTTTGGTGGAAGACGCCCACCGTTTCGGCCTGGCCCAGCTGTACCAGCTGCGGGGCCGGGTGGGCCGCAGCGGCGTGCAGGCCCACGCCTGGCTGTTCTATCCCGGTGATGCCTCCCTGAGCGAGGCGGCGCGGCAGCGGCTGCGGGCGATTCAGGAGTTCGCCCAGCTGGGCAGCGGTTACCAGCTGGCGATGCGCGACATGGAGATCCGCGGGGTGGGCAATCTGCTGGGGGTCGAGCAGAGCGGCCAGATGGAGACCATCGGCTTTGATCTGTACATGGAGATGCTGCAGGAAGAACTGGCCGAGATCCGCGGCCAGGACATCCCGACGGTGGACGACACGCAGATCGACCTGAGCGTGACGGCCTTCATCCCGGCCGACTGGATCACCGAAGCCGACGAGAAGATGGCGGCCTACCGTGCCGCCGCCGATTGCGGCGGCCGCGACGAACTGCTGCAGCTGGCCAGCGGCTGGGCCGAGCGTTATGGGCCTCTGCCGGCGCCGGTGGTGAGCCTGCTGCGGGTGATGGAACTGAAGCTGCTGGCCCGCCGTTGCGGCTTCGTGCGCATCCGCCCCGACAAGCCCAACATCGTGCTCGAAACGCCGATGGAAGAGCCGGCCTTCCGGCGCCTGCGCCAGGGGCTTCCCCAGCATCTGCATGGCCGCCTGGTGTATCAGGCGGGGGCCGGCAGCACCGCCCGGGTGCTGGCGCGGGGGCTGGGGGGGCTGCCGGCCGAGAAGCAGCTCGAGGAGCTGATGGGCTGGCTCGAGGCGATGGCCGGGCAGCAGGTGGCGGCCCCGCCACCGGTGCTGACCGTCTAGGCGCCGGCGGCCACGCGGTCCACCAGTTGCAGCAGCTGCGGCAGGCAGACCGAGTGCAGATCGAAGCGGTCGATGACGCTCTGTCGGGCGGCGGTTCCGAGGGGCCGGTGGGTGGCGGGATCGGTCAGCACGCCGGCCACGGTCGTGGCCAGGGCATCGCCGTCGAAGAAATCGACCAGCAGGCCGTTCTCGCCATGGCGGATCACGTCCTGCACCGGTGGGGTGGCTGAGGCCACCACCGTGGCGCCGCAGCTCATCGCCTCGAGCAGGCTCCAGCTGAGCACGAAGGGATAGGTGAGGTAGACGTGGCAGGCGCTGACCCGGAACAGGTCGTGCAGCACCGGATGGGGCACCCGCCCGACGAAGTGCAGGCGCGAGAGGTCGAGGCGGCCCTCGAGCTCTCGCAGCAGCACCTGTTTCCAGCTGCCGCCAGCCGCGGGCGGCGGTCCGTAGCTCACCCCCTCGTCGCCGACCACGATCACGTGGGCATCGGGCCGCAGGGCCTGCAGCTGCGGCAGGGCCCGCAGAAAGGTGTGCACCCCGCGGTAGGGCTCCAGCGACCGGGCCACGAAGGTCACCAGCGGATCGCCGGGTTCGAAGCGCAGACCGGCTTTTTCAAGGGCGATGTGGCTGCCCTGGCGGGGGGCGATGGCGGTGGTGTCGATGCCTTCGTGGATCACGCTGACCCGATGGCGGTATTCGGCGGGCACGGTGCTGGCCTGCCAGGGGGTGGGGGCAACCCCCCAGTCGAGGTCGTGGAGGGCCAGCAGCTGCGGCGCCCGCCGCAGGCGCAGGCGGGTCTGGCTGACCCAGTCGGCCTGGGCGAATTCGGGGTCGAAATCGGTGTCGCCGCCGCTGAGCTGGTACACGAACTCCACCTGGTGCAGCACCGGCACGGTGGGCAGCAGATCCTTCACCGCCAGCAGTTCCCCCCAGCCCGGATGGCCGATCACCACATCGGGCTGCAGGCCCTGGTCCAGCAGCCCCTGTAGCAGCGTCCCCACGGCCTCGGCCCGCAGGCTCTTGGTCTGCAGGTCGGCCACCCAGGGGTGGCAGGCGGGGATGCCGGCCGCCGGCCGGGGGTCATAGCGGTGGAGGGTCACCCCGGGCAGGGGCCGGGCCGTGGGACCACCGATGGCCGCCACCTGGTCCCCCCGGTCCAGCAGGGCCCGGGCGAGGTGGGGGTACTGGCCGGGGAAATTCTGATGAACGAAAAGCACCTGCATGGGTTCTCAGCAGCGCAACAGTTCTTTAGAATCCAGCCATCTGAAAACCCCGCTGATGGAGATCGTCGATTTGGCCCCCGGCCTTGGTCTTGTCCAGAGTGCTGCCGGAGGCTTCAGTGGCCTCATCGGCCTGGCAGGGGTTCTCGCGGCGGGCGCCATCGGCATGATCGTGCTGCTGCCCGGTCAGGGGGGCAACGACGACGACGACTCCACCCCCGGCGGTGGGCTGATGCAGCCCATCGCCTGATCCGTCAGTTCTCCACCAGGGCCCGGGCCTTCTGGTTCGGGTCGAACTGAACGGCGGGGGGCTGGCCGGCCAGGCGCAGCTGCTTGCTGAGGGTGGTCTCGGCCGCCTGGTACTGCGAATCGCTGCGGGTGCCGAGCTGATCGAACTTGAGGGTGCGGGCCTCCTCCTCGCTCATCTTCACGGGCACGTCGGGCTGGATGCCGTGCTTGTGGATGTCGCGGCCGCTGGGGGTGAGGTACTTGGCGATGGTGACGGTCATGCCCGAACCGTCCGACAGCCCCCGCACCGACTGCACCAGGCCCTTGCCGAAGGTCTTCTGACCCACCAGCACCGCCCGCTTGTTGTCCTGCAGGGCGCCCGACAGAATCTCGCTGGCGCTTGCTGATCCCTCGTTCACCAGCACCACCATCGGCGCCCGGGTCAGGGCCCGCCCCGTGGCCTTCTTGACGTCCTGGACGCCGTCGCGGGTCTTGGTCGAGACGATCACCCCGTCATCAATCAGCTGGCGGGCGATGTCGATGCTGGCCACCAGCAGGCCCCCGGGGTTGCTGCGCAGGTCGAGCACATAACCCTGGGCCCCCTGCTGCTCCAGGGTGCGGATGGCCTGGGCCATGTCCTTGGCCGCATTGGCATTGAACTGCTTCAGGCGGATGTAACCGACGCGCAGACCGTCGGGGGTGGTGTTCATGCGGCTGTCGACCGCATGCAGCTCGATGCGGTCACGGATCAGGTCCACCGACACCATCTGGCTCTTGCCGCGCCGCAGCACCAGCGACACCTTGGTGCCCACCGGACCGCGGATCAGCTTGACCGCGTCTTCGGTGTTCATCCCCTTGGTGCTCTTGCCGTTGATCTGCACGATCACGTCTTTGGGCTTCACGTCGGCCCGGGCCGCCGGTGAACCGTCGATCGGCGAAACCACCACCAGTTCCTTGGTGTCCTTGTCGAGGCTCAACTGGATGCCGACACCCGAGAGTTCACCGGAGGTGTCGATCTGCATCTCCTTGAACTCCCGCGGGTCCAGGAAACGGGTGTAGGGATCATCCAGGCTGCCAAGCATCCCGCGGATCGCCTCATAGGCGTCCTTGGTGCTGCCGTACGACCGGGCCAGCACATCGCGCCTGAGCTTGCGCCAGCCGTCGTCGGAATACTTGCCGGTGGTGTCGAGGTAGTCGCGGTAGACGATCTGCCAGGCCTCGTCCATCACCTCCTTGGGGCTGTCGCTCAGGAGGGCGGCGGTGCTGCTGCCGATGACCAGGTCACTGGCCAGCACCACGGCACCGGTGAAGGCTCCGGCTCCGGCGAGAGCAAGCAGGACGACACGCCGAAGGCTGTTGCGAACCATGGAACGTCATGAGATGCCATCAACGTAGGCCGGCGCAGGCCCTGCGCAGCGGCCGGGGCCGGTCCGGCCTGTGTCACGGTGTGACCCGTGCTCAGGGATCGACCCAGCGGCCGTCCTCGCGGATCAGCGCGATCAGGGCCTCGACCCCCTCCGCCTCCGGCACCCGGCGGATCTCGTCTCGGCCCCGGTACAGGGAGATGGTGCCCGGGGTCTTGCCCACATAGCCGTAATCGGCATCTGCCATCTCGCCGGGCCCGTTGACGATGCAGCCCATCACGGCGATGTCGAGGCCGGTGAGGTGGGCCGTGGCCTGCCGCACCCGCTGCAGCACCTCCTCGAGGTTGAACAGGGTGCGGCCGCAGCTGGGGCAGGCCACGTACTCGACCATCGTCTTGCGCAACCCCAGGGCCTGCAGGATCGCGTAGCAGACCGGAATCTCCTTCTCCGGCGCCTCGGTCAGCGAGACGCGGATCGTGTCGCCGAGGCCCTCGGCCAGCAGGGTGGCGATGCCGGCGGTGCTCTTGATGCGGCCGTAGTCGCCGTCACCGGCTTCGGTCACCCCCAGATGCAGCGGATGGTGGAACCCCTCGGCATCGAGCCGGTCGGCCATCATCCGGTAGGCCGCCAGCATCACCGGTGCCCGGGAGGCCTTCATCGACACCACGATGTTGTGGAAATCGAGCCGGTGGCAGATGCGGATGAACTCAAGGGCCGACTCGACCATGCCCAGGGGCGTATCGCCATAGGTGAACAGCATCCGTTCGGCCAGGGAGCCGTGGTTCACGCCGATCCGCAGGGCCTTGTCCTGCTCCCGCAGCAGGCTCACCAGCGGTTCGAGGGTGGTGGCGATCCGCTCGCCGATGGCGGCGAACTCTTCGGCGCCGAATTCGCTGCGGTTGGGGTCGGGCTTGTCGAACACATACAGCCCCGGATTGATCCGCACCTTGTCGACGTGCTGGGCCACCTCCAGGGCGATCTTCATGCCGTTGTGGTGCACGTCGGCCACCAGGGGCACCGGTCGGTAGCTGTCTTCGAGCCGCCGGCGGATCTCGCCCATGGCCTTCGCATGGGCCAGGGAGGGCACCGTGACCCGCACGATCTCGCAGCCGGCCTCGTGGAGCCGGCGGATGCCGGCGGTGGCCCCGTCGATGTCGAGGGTGTCCTCATTGATCATCGACTGGACCACCACCGGATGGTCGCTGCCGATCCACACATCCCCCACCCTCACGCTGCGGGTGCGGCGACGGCTGATGGTGGTGGCGTAACGCGAATCGGCGGACATCGCTGGCTGCGGTGGCGTGGCCAAAGCCTGTCACAGCGGCTCCGTCGCCTGGACGGCATCAGGTGAGCGGCCGCAGGGTGTCGGGGCTGTGGCGTTCCCAGCGTTCGAAGGGCTGCAGGATCCAGGGGCTGGCCCGCAGCTCCATGGCCCAGAGGTCGGGCTGGAAGTTGCTGGAGGCCTTCAGCCAGATGACGGCCGTGCGGAGGCCCGTCGGCTGCAGTTCCCGCTGCAGCCAGTGGCGCGCCAGTTCGAGGGTGGCGCCGCTGTCGACCAGGTCGTCGACCAGCAGCAGCTCGGGGCCGATGCGGTCACAGGTGTGGGCCAGCTGATGGCCCAGCCGCAGTTCCCCCCGCTGGCGGTCGCCCTGGCCGCCGTAGCTCTGGGCCGCCATCACCACCAGCGGCCGGTCGAACACCCGCGACAGCAGATCCCCCACCCGCAATCCGCCGCGGGAGAGGGCGATGATCTGATCGAAGCCCCAGCCGCTGCGGTGGATCTGCACCGCCAGGTGCTCGATCAGCCGGTGGTACTGATTCCAGTCGACCACCAGCTCGCCGGCGGTCTCGTCAATGACCGGCTCCGGCACGGCGGTCGGTTCGGCAGGACTGCTCATGGTGTTGGTTCCTCCAGCTGCTGCAGCCGTCGTTTCACATCCTGCATGTCCTGCCACGTGAGCCACTTGGGGGAGCCCTCCTGGCGGGAGGGGTTGCGCAGCAGATACGACGGATGGAACACCGGCAGACACCAGCGGCCGTCGAGGGGCTGCCATTGCCCCCGCAGGCGGCTGATGCCCCCGCGGATCCCCAGCACCCCCTCCACGGCGGTGGCCCCCGCCAACACGATCAGCGGTGGATCCACCAGGGCGATCTGGGCGTCGAGCCAGGGGCGGCAGGCGGCCATCTCGGCGGGGGTCGGCCGCCGGTTCTCCGGTGGGCGGCACTTGACCATGTTGCAGATGTAGACATCCCGGTCGCTGTCGAGGTCGACGCTGGCCAGGATCCGGTCCAGCAGCTGGCCGGCCCGGCCCACGAACGGCCGTCCGGTCTCGTCTTCCTGCTGGCCGGGTCCCTCGCCGATCAGCATCAGCCGCGCCGAAGGGTTGCCGCGGCTCACCACCACCCGGTTCCGGCCGGCGGCGAGGCCGCAGCGGTCACAGCCCGCACAGGCCGCCGCCAGGTCTTCGAGGCTGGTCATCGACGGCGTGATAGGCGGCGTCATGGGCGGCAGGTCACGGGGCAACGCATGAGGCAGGTCACGATTCGGTAGCAGCGATGGCCAGGTGGCGGTTCTGGTCGGGCACACTGGTCGATCACCCTATGGCCGTGCGTCCGCTCTTCTGCGTCTCCGCCCCGACCAGTTCCCGTCCAGCCCAGTTCGATGAAGCTCTCGGCCCGAGCCGCGGCCCTCAAGCCCTCCCTGACCCTCGCCATCGCCGCGAAGGCCCGCCGGCTGAGTGCAGAAGGTCATGACATCTGCAGCCTGTCGGCGGGGGAGCCCGATTTCGACACGCCCGCGTTCATCCGTGATGCCGCCGCCGCCGCCCTGGCGGCCGGCGCCACCCGTTACGGGCCGGCCGCCGGTGAGCCGCGGCTGCGGGAGGCCATCGCCGCCAAGCTCAGCAGCGAGAACGGCATGGCGGTGACGGCCGACCAGGTGCTGGTCACCAACGGAGGCAAGCAGGCGATCTACAACCTGTTTCAGGTGTTGCTCGACCCGGGCGATGAGGTGCTGCTGCCGGCCCCCTACTGGCTCAGCTACCCGGAGATGGCGGCCCTGGCCGGCGCCCGGGTGACCCTGCTGCCCTGCAGCGCCGCCGACGGCTTCCGCCTCGATCTCGGGGCCCTCGAGGCCCTGATCACCCCGCGCACCCGGCTGCTGGTGCTCAACACCCCCAGCAACCCCACGGGGGTGGTGCTGCAGAAGGACGAACTCGAAGCCATCGCCGCGCTGCTGCGGCGCCAGCCCCATGTGGCGGTGATGTGCGATGAGATCTACGAACACCTGCTGGCGCCGGGGCAGCGGCACCACAGCCTCGCGGCCCTTGCCCCAGACCTGGCCGACCGGCTGTTCATGGTCAACGGCTTCGCCAAGGGGTGGGCCATGACCGGCTGGCGTCTCGGCTATCTGGCCGGTCCGCAGGCCGTGGTGAAGGCCGCCATCGCCCTGCAGAGCCAGAGCACCAGCAACGTCTGCACCTTCGCCCAGTACGGCGCCCTGGCGGCCCTGGAGGGGCCCCGCGACGCGGTGTGGTCCATGGCCGAGCGCTTCAGTGCCCGCCGCCGCAGCCTCAGCGAAGGCCTGCAGGGCCTGCCGGGGGTGGTGCTGGTGCCCCCCACCGGGGCCTTCTACGCCTTCCCCGATGTGGGGGCCTGGGGGCTGGATTCGGTCACCTTCTGCCGCCGGCTGCTGGAGGAGCAGGGCCTGGCCCTGGTGCCCGGGGCCGCCTTCGGCGACGACCGCTGTGTGCGGCTGTCGTGCGCCGTCAGCACGGCCACCATTGAGGATGGCCTCAATCGCTTCCACCGCTTTCTGGCGTCGCTCGAAGCCCCCGTCGTCGCCTGTTGATCGCATGCCGTCGCCCGCCCTGGTCGCCGCCCTCGCCCTGGCCCTGGCCGGCGTGTCCCAGCCTGTGGTGGCGGCGATGCCCCGGTTCCGGGTGCCGCTGGCCCAGCTCAATCCCGGCCCCGCGGCCACCGCCCCGGTGCTGCGCATCAGTGCGATTCCCGACCAGAACCCCGAGAAGCTCAACCGCCTTTACGGCCTGGTGGCCGATGAACTGTCGGAGAGCCTCGGCCGCAAGGTGGTCTATGTGCCGATGGTCGACTACAGCGCCGCCGTGACGGCCTTCCGCAAGGGAGACCTCGACCTGGTCTGGTTCGGTGGCCTCACCGGGGTGCAGGCGCGGCTGCAGACCCCCGGTGCCAGGGTGCTGGCCCAGCGGGACGTGGATGCCGCCTTCCACACGCTGTTCATCGGCAACCGCGAAGCCACCGCTGGCCTGCAGCCGATCCGCAGCGCCGCCGACCTGAAGCAGCTGCGGGGTCGCCGCTTCACCTTCGGTTCGGAGAGTTCCACCTCCGGCCGGCTCATGCCCCAGTACTTCCTGCAGCAGGGGGGCGTGAAGCTGACCGACTTCGCCGGCGGCGGCCCTGGCTTCAGCGGCAGCCACGACGCCACCATCGCCCTGGTGCAGAGCGGTGCCTACGAGGCGGGTGCCGTCAACGAACAGGTGTGGACCAGCGGCCTGCGCAAGGGCACCGTCGACCGCTCGAAGGTGGTGGTGCTCTGGCGCACACCCCCCTACCCCGACTACCACTGGGTGGCCCAGGGCAACCTGGATCGACGCTTCGGAGCGGGCTTCACCGGCCGGCTGCAGGCGGCCCTGGTGGCCCTCAAGCCCACCAGCCAGCGGCGGGTGCAGATCCTTGATCTCTTCGGTGCCCGCCAGTTCGTGGTGGCTCCTGCCGATCAGTACGGCCAGATCGAGGCCATCGGCCGCCAGCTGGGCAAGATCCGCTGACCGGCGGCGGCCCGATGGAGCCCCTGCTCGAGCTGCGGGACATCGCCCTCGCCGGCCGCGACGGTCGGCCAAGGCTGCAGCAGCTCTCGCTGCAGCTGCATGCCGGGGAACGGGTGGCGCTGCTGGGGCCGAGCGGTGCCGGCAAGAGCTCGCTGCTGGCGGTGGCCAACGGGCTGCTCAGCCCCCAGGCCGGATCGGTGCTGTGGGATGGGGTGCCCGCCGGTCGGGGGCGGCGGCGGCAGCGGCAGCAGGCCGCCATCGGCACCCTCTGGCAGGACCTGCGGCTGGTGGAGGAGCTGAGCGTGCAGCAGAACCTCAATGCCGGCCGCCTGGCGGCCTGGAGCTGGCCGCAGGTGCTGCTCAACCTGCTGCTGCCCCTCGAGACCGATGCCTGCCGCCAGGTGCTGGCCCGGGTGGAGCTGGACCCGGGCCTCTTGCCGGTGCCCGTGACGGCCCTGTCGGGGGGCCAGCGGCAGCGGGTGGCCCTCGGCCGGCTGCTGCGGCAGGGGGCGCGGCTGCTGCTGGCCGACGAACCCCTGGCCCAGCTCGATCCCCCCCTGGCGGCGCGGCTGCTGCAGCTGCTGCTGCAGCTGGGCAGTGCCCCCCGGGGGCTGCTGCTGAGCCTGCACCGGCCCGATCTGCTGGCGGGCTTCGATCGGGTGCTGGGGCTGCGGCAGGGGCAGCTGCTGTGGGACACCGTGCCGGCGGCCGTCACGGCGGAGCAGCTCGAGGCGCTCTATGCCGGCGGGTCGGGCCCATGAATCCCGCCGCCTGGCTGCTGCTGCCCGGTCTGGTGCTGCTGCCGGTGCTGCTGCTGCTGCCCCTGGCCCTGCACGGCGGCGGCTGGTCGCTGATCGGCGGCTTTCTGGCGGCGGCGGTGCAGCCCAGCCTTGATCCTGCCCTGCTGGCCGCCAGCGGTCGGGGGCTGGCGGTGACCCTGGCGGTGGCCCTCTGGTCGTGGCTGCTCAGCCTGGTGCTGGGCCTGGCCGCCGGTCTGCTGTCGGCACCGCTGGTGGTGGCGGAACTGTGCGGCCAACGCTGGCCGGCCCTGGTGCTGCGCCGCCTGCTGGCCCTGCCCCGGTCGCTGCACGAGCTGCTCTGGGGGCTGCTGCTGCTGCAGGGCCTGGGGTTGCAGGCGGGGGTGGCGATCCTGGCGATCGCCCTGCCCTACGGGGCCCTGGTGGCGCGGGTTGTGTCGGATCAGGTCGAGGCCCTCGACCCCGGCCCCCTGCGGGCCCTGCGGACCGCTGGCAGCCCCGCCTGGGCGGCCCTGCTGCAGGCCCTCGGCCCGCCGCTGCTGCCGGGGGTGCTGAGCTACGGCGGCTACCGGCTCGAATGCGCCCTGCGCTCGGCCACCCTGCTGGGGGTGTTCGGTCTGGGCGGCATCGGCGCCGACCTGCGCCTGTCGCTGCAGTCGCTGCAGTTCCGCGAGGCCTGGACCAGCCTCTGGCTGCTGGGGCTGGCGATGCTGCTGCTCGAGACGCTGGTGGCGCTCCTGCGCCGGCGCTGGCTGCTGCCGGGGGCCAGCGTGGGCCGCCGGGGCCGCGAGCTGCTGCTGGCCGGTGCCGTGCTGGCGGTGCTGCTGCTGCCTGCGGGGCACCTGCTGGGGCTGGATGGTCGATGTCTGCTGGGGCCCTGGTCGTGGCCGGCCCCCACCGACCTGTGGACGAACGCCGGCTGGCGGCAGCCCTGGCCGGCGCTGGTCGGCAGCACCGTGGGGCTGACGCTGCTGGCCACGGCCCTGGCGGTCGCCGCCGGGCCCTGGCTGGTGCTGCTGCTGCGTCCGTGGCCCCGGCTGCTGCTGCCCCTCCAGGCCCTCGGCCTGCTGGCCCGGCTGCTGCCGCCGCCGCTCACGGCCCTGCTGCTGCTGTTCATCTGCCGACCGGGGGTGCTGCCGGCGGCCCTGGCCCTGGCGTTCCACAACGCCGGGGTGCTGGGGCGGCTGTTGCTCGAGCAGCTGGCGGCCCAGGATCCGCGCCCTGAGCAGGCCCTGCGGAGTGCCGGCGCCGGCCCCCGCCGGGCCCTGCTCCAGGCGGCCTTTCCTGCCGTGGCCCGCACTTACCTCGCCTACGGCGCCTACCGGGGCGACGTGATCTTGCGTGAAACCGTTGTGGTGGGGCTGGTGGGGGCCGGCGGCCTGGGGGTGGTGCTGCTCGAGGCCCTCAGCTCTTTTGCCTGGGGGGATGTGGTGCCGGTGCTGCTGGTCTATGCGGGCCTGACCCTGGCTGGAGAGTCCCTGGCCGATGGCTGCCGGCGGCGGCTGCTGCTCGCCCGGGAGGTGGGCTGATGGCAGTGCCGGGGCGCCCGTCGCTGGGGCTGCTGCTGCTGTCTGGCCTCCTGGCCACCGCCTGTGGCCGCCAGTCCATCGCCCCGACCGGGGACGGGCCGTGCCTGGATGGAAGTCACCGCTGCGCTGCCGCTGCTGCCGCCGACCGGCTGGCCCCGGCGGCGACCGTTCGTGGTGAACGGGTCTATCGATGCCGCAACCGGGAGTCGGGCCAGGCCGACATCTGCTTCGACACCGACCTGGGACGACGCAACCGGGGACAGCTGGGGCCGAGGTACTGAAGGCCTGCAGAGCTGAGGGTCAGAGGCCGAGCGGTCAGATCTGAATGATGCGCGGCGAGGCGGTGACCCCGGCGAGCAGGGCGATGAGGTTGTCGCCGCTGTCGTACAGGCCGTTGGTGTTGCTGTCGATGTGGATGCCGAGGCCGGTGACGGTGGATCCCTCAAAGCTGAGGCTGCGCGCCGCTGAGGTGAATCCGGAGGCGGGCAGCACCAGATCGTCGCGGGTCGTGTCGAGGTTGCGCACGAGCGTGTAACCGCTGTCGCCATCGTCGGCAAAGGGCTGGTCGGTGGTGCTGGCGATCAGCACCGTGCAACGGTCGGAGAGATTGCCGCAGTCGAGCACGTCGACGGCAGCGGCGGGGAGGGCGAGACCGGTGATCAGGTCGTGGCCGCTGATCAGGATGTTGCTGCCGGCTGGAGCGAACAGACGATCGGCGGAGGGGCTGCCAGTGAGGATGGCGGAGAAGGGATCGCGGGCGTTGGCGTTGGGTTCGGCGGCGAGGATCTTGTCGCGCAACAGTTGATCGGAGGAAACGCTGAACGTGTAGACGTTGAGGGAAGCAATGCGGCCATCACCGTCAAGGTCGATGGTGAACCGCCGTTCCAGGTCGGAGATGGCAGGAGTGCCTGGCCTGGCGAAGACATCGTCCTTGCTGTAGGCCCACTGGGCTGTCATGGACCAGGAGAGGAGATCACCGGTGCGTGAATTTTTCCAGAGGAGCCGATTTGTGAGCCCGTCGAAACCAGCGGCGATGGCAGTCCAGTCCGTGAAGGAGGACGAGGAGAGGGGAGCAGAGTTGCGGGTGACGGTGATTGGAGCTGCGCCGTCTTTGGAGATGGCGTAGGCGTTGGAGTTGGGGAGTGTGCCGAGGAAGCAGAAACCTGGGGGGCCCACAGGGGCGAGGGTGCCGACACGACCATCGGCATCAAAGTCAATGGAAAAGCGTCTTTCAAGGTCCTTGACGGCTGCGGACCCCGGCTTGGCGAAGAGATCATCAGCGCTGTAGGCCCACTGGGAGTTCATGGACCAGGAGAGGAGATCGCCGGTGCGTGAGTTTTTCCAGAGGAGACGATTGCCGCTGAGGTTGGAGGCGACGGCAATGGCGCTCCAGTCGGTGTAGGAGGAGGGAGAGAGGGGGCTGCCGTTGCGGGTGGCCTGGACGGGGTTGAGGAGGATGCTGGAGATGGCGTAGACCTTGGAGGAAGCCAGCAGGCTGAGGGAAACGTCGTTGTAGGAACTGATGGGACCGATCAGGCCATTGTTGTCGAGGTCAGTGGAGTAGCGCCGCTCAAGGGAAGAGATGGCTGCCGAGCCTGGTTTGGCGAAGAGGTCGTCAGCGGTGTAAGCCCATTGGTCATTCATCGACCAGGAGAGGAAATCACCGGTGCGAGAGTTTTTCCAGAGGAGGGCGTTGCCTTTGGCGTCGGCGGTGGCGGCGATGGCAGCCCAATCGGTGTAGGAGGAGGAGTTGAGGAAACTGCCTGAGCGTGAGAGAGCAACGGCTGCGGCGCCATTGGAGGCGACGGCGTAGCGGAGGGAAGAGGGAAGGATGCCGAGGGTGGAAGAGGAAGAGGAGCTGATTGGTAAGAGGAAGCGGGATTCGTCGACGACGAGATCAGCGGTGTAGGCCCACTGGGGGTTCATGGCCCAGGAGAGGAGAGCGCCGGTCTGCGAGTTTTTCCAGAGGAGGGCGTTGCCTTTGGCATCGGAAGCAGAGGCGATGGGAGCCCAGTCAGGGAAGGTGGCTGTGGTGACAGAGCTGCCGAAGCGTGAGATGGCAACGGGTGAGGTGCCGTTGGAGGCGACGGCGTAGCGGAGGGAGGAGGGAAGGATGCCGAGGGTGGAAGAGGAAGAGGAGCTGATTGGTGAGAGGAAGCGGGATTCGTCGACGACGAGATCAGCGGTGTAGGCCCACTGGGCGTTCATGGCCCAGGAGAGGAGAGCGCCGGTCTGCGAGTTTTTCCAGAGGAGGGCGTTGCCTTTGGCATCGGAAGCAAAGGCGATGGGGGCCCAGTCAGGGAAGGTGGCTGTGGTGACGGAGCTGCCGAAGCGTGAGATGGCAACGGGTGCGGCGCCATTGGAGGCGACGGCATAGCGGAAGGAGGAGGGGAGGATGCCGAGGGTGGAGGCGGTGGAGGCACTGATGGGGCCGATCAGGCCGCTGTTGTCGAGATCAAGGAGGAAACGGCGTTCAAGGTCGCGGGAGGCGTTGGAGCCAAGTGTTGTGAAGAGATCGTCCTTGCTGTAGGCCCACTGGGATGTCATGGACCAGGAGAGGAGATCACCGGTGCGCGAGTTTTTCCAGAGGAGGGCGTTGCCTTTGGCGTCGGCGATGGCGGCGATGGGTGTCCAGTCTGGATAGGTGGTGTTGGTGATCTGAGATCCAGAACGAGAGATGAAGGAGCGCTGGTTGTTGCTGCGGATCAGGAAGCGATTGGAAGGCCGTTCGATGAGAAGAGCAACACCTGATGCGCTATTGATGGTCTCGTCAAGGATGTCGTCGTTGGTGATGGTGGCTGAGGCCTGAGAAGAGGAGCCGAGGATGTAGCCGGTGCCTGCTTCTAGGCGGAGGGTAATGGTTTCTTCTGGTTCGAGTGTGGTATCGGTGGTGGGATCAACGATGAGCGTGGTGGTGGCTGATCCTGCAGCGAATGAAATGGATTTAGTGGACGGTGAGGCTGCAATGCCGGTGTAGTCAGCACCAAGGGTGGCGGAGCCAGAGACGGTGTAATTTACCGTCAATGCGTTGGTTGTTGCACCAGTCCGAAAGAACGTGAAGATGATGTTGGTGGGACCATCTTCTGCGACGGATGATGGGCTGGCGGAAACTGTAAGAACTGAGGTTGTTAAAACACCGTCATCATTGAGAATGGTGGCACTTGCACTTTTCTGGATGCCAAGGCTGGCGCCTTGAGGAGTTGCAAGTTCAACGCTAAAAACTTCATCGAGTTCAGTTTCTGTGTCCCCATTGACGTCAACTGTGATGGCTTTTTCGGATTCCCCTGAGGCGAAGACAGCGTCACCAGTTCTAGACCATCCACTCCTGAAGTCGTAACCATCCCCTGATTGCCCTGAGCTTTGCGTAGATACTTTCCATTCAACGAATGATCTTCCGGAGAGGTCGCCACTGCGTTTGATTTTGAATGTAAAAGGTGTGAGGCCAGCGTTGCCCTCTGGCAGAGAAGGTGTAAGGGTCTCAATGGTGAGTTGATTTTGAGCGGGATTTGCAAGGGTGGAATCAATCAATTCATAGCTTGTTTGCGTTATTCCGCGAGAGTTAAGGTACGATTGCCATCCGGGGTCGCTTTTGCTGATTGAAAAGCCATTGCCTGAATGGTCTTTGATGAAGATTCTTTGAAGCGAGTAGGTGCCAGTGATGCCTCTGTCGATACTACGGGCGAAACTTAGTGAGGTGGACCCTTTGAGTTGAGTGCTACCTGGGAAAAAATAATCATCTGCGTTGAAGAAATTGTCTGTGCCTGATGACCAAGAAGTAGAAGACTTGCCGTCTGGGCTTTGAAAATCTAAACCGATATAATCTAAGCCCGAGAGATCGTCTTGATAGCCAGCTTTAACCTGGAACATAAATCCCTTAGACTGACCACGGTCAAAGACCTTTGATGGAAACTCCAGGCTCGTGAGGTTGGGGGCAGTATTGTCTGCGATGAAGTTAGGGTTAATAATGGTCAGGCTTGTGTCTTTAACGTTGGCTGACGCAAGAAAGGCTGGCCAGTCTGGACTTGCTGTATTTGCTCCAAAGTAGTTATTTGCATCATCTCTTGCTGTAACCGAAACCAATTCATATTTTCCAGGTCGTATGGATTGTGGACCGGACCAAGTGGTTGAATCTAGCCTAACAATCATGCTACCGGTCTGCTTGCTGCCGTCTATGAAGGCCTCATTATAGTTGACTTCAGACGAAAACTCAAATTCCCCCCGGCCTACTGTTGAGCTATAGAGCAAGGCTATTCGTTTAATTCCTGAGGCATTATCTCTAAACCCTGCGGTCACGTAGGGAATGCTATAATCCTGTTGGGACAGGTCAAGTGTTGATTGAGATAAGCTTAGTGCTGTGATGACAGGGGCCTCGGTGTCTTTCGGGGCTGGATCTGGACTCGGGCCATTGATAACGTCAATGAATGTCTGCGTGATGTTGCTCTGCGAAAGAAATGATGACCACTCAGGTTGTGATGAATCACGCCCGAATTGGTTGCCCGCTGCATCCTCAAGAGCCAGGGAACTTAAGACGTATCGACCAGCAGAGCTTTCGGGATCCTCATCGAAGTTAAAAGTTTCATTATTCCAGATATTCAGCTTTCCGTAGGTCGCTTTCAGGGTGCCTGAATATGTGCTGCCGATGTTGACTCCGCCGCCGAGGGTAAAATCACGAGAGCCGTTGCTAAAGGATGCATACCAATTCTGATTCGTTAGAGCACCCGCGAAGCCAAGTCCACCCTGGCTGTCTTTCAGTTGGACAGTGGCGCTGATGAGTGCTCCAGGATCATTCAGGTTGAAGCTGGTGCTTGAGAGTGCAAACCCTTTGAGAGAGGGTGGTGTAACATCTAGATTTGGATTGTTGTTCAGTACTGTAAAAGAAGAGTTGTTAATGCCGGCTTGTTCGAGAAACTGGGGCCAGTCTGGATCATCTGAGTTAGCATAAAGCTCGTTGCCATTGTTGTCACTAATGGATATGCCTAATAATTCATAGAGGCCAGATGATGCAGGGTTCACCCAAGCGCTTCCGCGAAAGGTGTATGTGGATCCATCAACACTGATGGGACCTGCGATAACATGATAATTTTGGCCCTTTGTATTCTCGAACGTAAGGGCAGAAGATAAAAAAGAATTTCCACTCGTTGAATTCAGCGTGGCTGTCATCGTGAACGTCATTAATGCTCTGCCAGGTTGGCTTGCATCCAAAATGGGTGTCTCGATGGTCAGCCCCTTGATCACCGGTGGTGTTGTGCCGCTCGAGGTGGCTCGTTCCACACTCACGGGACCTTGATCGGTTGTCACCACACCCCAATCGTCCTCTGGTTCCACCTTGGTCGGCAGCTGCAGCAGCAGTGCCGCCATCTGTGCGCCTTCATCCCCCGAGGTGTCGCTGCTGTTGCACAACGCATCCAGGTGATGACCCAGTTCTTCGGTCAGCACGGCGATCACCGCCTGTGCATCGGCTGAGTCCAGCCAGTCTGCGTTGAGGTAAATCGTGCCGTTGCTCGTGGCATAGGCACCCCAAGCCCCTGCCATCGCTTCGCCTGACAGCAGTTCGATCGATGGCAGCCCCGTCATGTCGCCACTGGCCAGCTGGCTGTTGAGATCCACCAGGGCTGTTGGTAGTCCGGTCAGTTGCAGGGCCTGGCTGGCGGCCGCCGTCAGTTCTCCCGTGCCGGCCCATTCCTGTAGCTTTTGCCACCAATCAGGCAGCAGAGTTTCCAGGCGCTGCAGAGCAGAGGAGGTGGGCATACGCGAGGCGGCCCCATGGGGGGCATGAGGTAAACGGCGGGATCTTAACAGTCCCTGCAGATTCTTGTGCTGGGCATCGTTTCTGTCGGTAGGGCTGCTGCGGCTGCTCAGATCTGAACGATGCGCGGCGAGGCGGTGACCCCGGCGAGCATGGCGATGAGGTTGTCGCCGCTGTCGTACAGGCCGTTGGTGTTGCTGTCGATGTGGATGCCGAGGCCGGTGACGGTGGATCCCTCAAAGTTGAGGCTGCGCGCCGCTGTGGTGAATCCGGAGGCGGGCAGCACCAGATCGTCGCGGGTCGTGTCGAGGTTGCGCACCAGCGTGTAACCGCTGTCGCCATCGTCGGCAAAGGGCTGGTCGGTGGTGCTGGCGATCAGCACCGTGCAAAGGGAGGTGGCCAGGCCGGCATCGAGGTTGTCGATGGCCCCTGCCGGCAGGGCGATGCCGGTGACTGGGTCGTAGCCGCTGATCAGAACGTTGTCGCCGGCCGGAGCGATCAGGCTGTCGGCGAAGGCTCCGCCGCTGACCACAGCGGAGAAGGGATCGCGGGCATTGGCGTTGGGATCAGCGGCGAGGATGCGTGAACGGAGGCGCTCGATGGGTGAGAGGGGTTCGCCGATGACGCCGTCGCCGTTGGCATCGACGGCGAAGGAGTCTTCGAGGGCGATGGCATCGTCGGAGGAAGGGGAGACGATGGGTGTGCCGCCGGTGGGGTTCCAGCGGTCATCGAAGGTCCAGGTGGTGAGATTGCCGGAGTTGGCTTGCTTCCAGAGGAGCTGGTTGGCGTTGGCGACGCGTGCGGCGGCAAGGGGAGTCCAACCGGAGAGGCGAGGGTCGACCTCAAGGAGGTCGGAACCACCCCAGCTGAGGGGGATGGGAGATGCGCCGTTGCTGCTGATGCCGAGGCGACCGGAGGAGCCGTGGCGGAGCAGGGCTGCGGAGGGAGTGACGGCGAGGGTGTTGTAGGGGTTGCCGATGGAGCGATCGCCGTTGGCGTCGATGGCGAAGGCGGATTCGAGGGCGTAGGCGTCGTTGGAGGAGGGGTTGACGATGGGAGTGCCGCCGGTGGGGTTCCAGCGGTCATCGAAGATCCAGGTGGTGAGGTTGCCGGAGCCGGATTGCTTCCAGAGGAGCTGGTTGGTGTTGGCGACGCGTGCGGCGGCGAGGGCGGTCCAGCCCTGGAGACGGGAGTCGTTGGCCTTGAGGGGAGCACCACCCCAGGAGAGGGATGAGAGGGAACCGCGGGAGGAGGCGATGACGAGGGACTGGTCGTCGTTGCGGCGCAGGAGGGAGAGGTCGGAACCGGCGGCGAGGGAGGAGAAGGGGGAGCCGATGGAGCGGTCGCCGTTGAGATCGGTGTTGAAGAGGAATTCGAGATCGCGGGCGTCGTTGGAGGAGAGGGGAACGGCGGGAGCCCCGCCGGTGGCATTCCATGAGGAATCGAAGGACCAGACGGCGGCGAGGGAGAGGGAGGAGTTGGTCCAGAGGAGGGAGTTGACGCCGTCGAGGATGGCGGCGGCGGCGGGAGCCCAGCCCGGGAGGCGGGAGTCGCCGACGGCGATGGGAGTGCCGGCCCAGATGAGGGAGGAGGAGGAGGTGCCAGTGGAGACGGACCAGCGGTTGGCGTTCTGGAGGAGGGAGAGAGGCTGTGGGAGGGGGATGGGGAGAGATCTGAGGGAGCCGTCGGAGCCGATGCGTCCATCGCCGTTGGCGTCACAACGGAAGGCGGATTCGAGGGAGAGGGCGTCGGCGGAGGAGGGGGCGACGGGAGGAGTGCCGCCGGAGGCGTTGCCGGAGTTGTCGAAGGACCAGGTGGCGAGGTTGCCGGTGGTGGCCTGACGCCAGAGGAGGGAGGGAAGGCCGTTCAGGCGAGCGGCGGCGATGGCAGACCAGTCGGGGAGGCGTGGATCGGCGTCGAGGAGGGGAGCCGAGCCCCAGGAGAGGTTGAGGTTGAGGCCGGCGGAGCGGAAGGCGAGCTGGTGAGAGGAGCCGTGACGGAGGAGGGAGGCGTTGCCGGAGGAGGCGATGGGGACGTAGGGATTGCCAACGGAACGATCACCGTTGGCGTCGTAACTGAAGGAGGATTCGAGGGCGTAGGCGTCGTCAGAGGAGGGGTTGAAGACGGGGGTGCCGCCGGTGGGGTTCCAGCGGTCGTCGAAGGTCCAGGTGGTGAGGTTGCCGGTGGCGGCTTGCTTCCAGAGGAGCTGGTTGGTGTTGGCGACGCGTGCCGCTGCCAAGGGGGTCCAGCCGCGGAGGCGGCTGTCGTCGACCTTCAGGGGTTGACCGCCCCACTGGAGATCGCGGCTGTCGGCTCCGGGGCTGACCACCGTCATGCCGCCGTCGCGGCTGCGCCGCAGCAGTTGCTGTCCTGCGATCCTGGAGAGCGTTGAGGTTGGTGCTCCCACAACCCCATCGCCGTTCAGGTCGATCTGAAAACGGTGTTCAGCCTTACGACCTTCCGCTGATGATGGCGCCATGGGTGCGCTGCCTCCCACGGAGACCCAGTTGTCATCAAGGCTCCAGGTGACGATCTCGCCGGAGGTCCGGTGGCGCCAGAGCAGGGAATTGCCCTCCCCACCGCCTGCGGCGGCGAGCAGCTGCCAGTCGGGCAGGGTGGTGCCCGCCAGCGGGGCTCCTCCCCAGGTGATGGCCGAGGCTGGTCCGCCATCGCGGCTGACCCAGAACCGGCCGTTGCCGGGGTCCTGGAGGAGCGCGACGCCACCGACCGTTGAGAGCGGTGTCTCCTGCGGGCCTGCACCCAGGGGTACAGCGATCAGGTCTGACGAGAGGAGCGTCTCGTAGAACAGCTGTCCATTCACCACCTGGGCACTGAAGATCAGGCTTGAGTTGAGCGATGCATCGTGTTCGGAGGCGGGCACGACCCGCGTCAGCACCGAGGTGCCCGCCGCAGTGCCGTCCGTGCTCCAGATCTCATCGTTGTGCTCCGGCGAATCGGACACGAACAGGAGCCTGGAGCCGGCAGCGACCAGGGGCCTGGGGTAGAAGCCGCTGGTCCCGTCGGTGTTCAGGTTGGTGACACGGTGGGTGCCGCCCTCGGTGCCATCCGTGGTCCAGATGTCGAAGCTGAAGCCCGCAGGACCTTCACTGACGGCGGTGAAGAACAGCGACTGCCCAACCACGGTGAGTCCTGTGGGATAGGACCCGAAGCCGGGATCGGGGTTGATGTCCTTGACGATCACCGTGCCTGCTTCGGTGCCGTCACTTCTCCAGAGTTCCAGGCCGGACTCCTCATCCAGGGCCACGAAGAACAGCAGCCCGTTCATGACCGTCAGGTCGGTGGGGTAGCTGCCGGGGTAGGCACTGCTGAGGCCGGGGTTGATGTCTTTCAGCAGCCGTGTGCCCTGGGAGGTGCCGTCCGACACCCAGAGCTCCTGGCCGACCACGGGGTCGTGGGCGATGAAGAACAGACGACCACCGGCGCTGGTCATCTCCCGGCCTGCGTTGCCGTAGAGGTAGAGGGTCGGCGAGAACTCGCTGACGAGCGTGGTTCCCGTCGTGGTGCCGTCGCCGCGCCACAGCTGGCTGGCGCTGCTGTCGTCGACCGTGAAGTAGACCCCAGAACCGCTGCTGTCTGCGGTGAGGTTGGCGACCTGGGTGCCCAGTTCGAGGCTCGGCAGCACCTTCACCAGCCGGGTGCCTGCCGCGCTGCCATCGCTGGCCCAGAGCTCCAGCTGGGGGCGGTAGTCAGGAGAGGGCACGAAGAAGAGCGTTGAGCCTGCCGCCGTCAGTTCCGTGGGGTAGGCGCCCAGGGCCCCGTTGCCGAGGTCAGCGATTCGCCGGGTGCCGGCGGTGGTGCCGTCGCTGCTCCAGAGTTCCCGGCCAGACAGGCCGTCGAGGGCGGTGAACGCCACACCACCCTGGAACGGCGTCAACTGGGTGGGTTCCCGCGGATCGGCCGGGCCGCCACCGGCGGCGATGACTCCGGTTCCCCCCGCGGTGCCGTCTGACACCCACAGACGCCGGTCGATCAGGTCAGTGCCGGCGACGACATACAGCCGGTTGCCGCTCACCACGGCCTGGTCGAGGGTCGCAGGATCGGGCCCCGACAGGCGCCCCATGGAGAGGAACGGCTGCAGGCGTCGCGAAATGGCCATCGGCTCGGATCAACAGGGCGCAGGACTGGATCGGCCGGAGGCAGCGGTGATCCTTATGAGATCCCCAATCTAATCCGTTCCTGCGGAAGCTCCAAGGGTCGGCTCAGCCAGCGCCCGTGCCGGCGTGATAGCTGCTGCGCACCAGCGGGCCACTGCGCACCTCGGCGAAGCCCAGGTCCCGGGCCAGGGCACCGATGGCCTCGAATTCCGCCGGGGTCCAGTAGCGGGCCACGGGCAGGTGGGCAAGGGAAGGTCGCAGGTACTGGCCGAGGGTGACCCGCTGGCAGTCGACGGCCCGCAGGGCCTCCAGGGCTGCCACCACCTCGTCGTGGGTTTCGCCGAGCCCCAGCATCAGGCCCGACTTCGTCGGAATCGCCGGCGCCAGCTGGCGGGCGGTGCGCAGCAGCCCCAGGGAACGGCTCCAGGTGGCGCCCCGGCGCACCTCCCCCTGCAGCCGTTCCACGGTCTCGAGGTTGTGGTTGAAGCACACCGGTTGGGCCGCCAGCACCGTTGCCAGTCGCCGGCGTTGGGCTTCCTCCGCGGCGGCGATCGCGGCATGGCCTCCCCAGAAATCAGGGGTGAGCACCTCGATCGCCACCCGCGGATCCCGGCGACGGATGGCCGCCATGGTGGCCGTGAACAGGCTGGCGCCATGGTCGTCGAGGTCATCGCGGGCGACCGAGGTCAGCACCACGTAGCGCAGGCCCAGCAGCTGCACGGCCTCGGCCACCCGCTCGGGTTCGGCGCCGTCGAGGGGGGCTGGTGCCTGTCCCTTCTCGACCTGACAGAAGGCGCAGCTGCGGGTGCAGATCGGCCCGGCGAGCAGAAACGTGGCGGTGCCGGCGGCGTAGCACTCGGCCCGGTTGGGGCAGCGGCCCTCCTCACAGATCGTGTGCAGGCGCTGCTGGCGCACCACCATCTGCACCCCCTGCAGGGCGGAGGCGTTCCCCACCGGCCGCTGCAGCCAGGCGGGCAGGCGCTCGGTGGGAGGGATGCCGCTGTAACGGCTGGGGCGGGGTGTCGGGGTCGGCATCGGCGGCGGGGATCAGGCCTCCATCGGCCGGCGCCCCTCCAGGGCCCGGGCCAGGGTCACATCGTCGGCGTACTCGAGTTCACTGCCCATGGGCAGACCGTAGGCAATCCGGGTGACGCGGCAGAAGGGGCGCAGCAGCCGCGCCAGATAGAGGCTCGTGGTGTCGCCCTCAACGCTCGGCGTCAGCGCCAGGATCACCTCCTCCACCTGTTCGGGGTCGAGGCGGGCCAGCAGCGCCTGCACGTTCAGGGCTTCGGGGCCGATCCCATCGAGGGGCGAGATCAGCCCGCCCAGCACGTGGTACGTGCCGCGGTACTCGCGCGTGCGCTCGAGGGCCAGCAGATCCCGTGACTCGGCCACGACGCACAGCAGGCCACCGCGGCGTTCGGGCTGACGGCAGATGTCGCAGAGCTCTTCGGCGGAGAGGTGGCCGCAGCGGCGGCACTGGCCCACCTGCAGCCGGGCCGCCAGCAGGGCCTCGGCAAAGCTGCGGCTCTGCTCCTCCGGCTGGCGCAGCAGATGCAGGGCCAGCCGCTGGGCGGTGCGGGGGCCGATGCCGGGCAGCCGTTCGAACTGCTCGATCAGCCGGGCCAGGGGGCGGGTGTGACCGGTCAGCGGACGGCGGAAGCTGGGCCGGACTCTAGGCAGGGCCCGGGGCGAGAATGCGCCCAGCTGTCGGCCTTCCGTCGCCATGACCACCCATGCCCCGATCCGCTGGCTGCGGTCGCTGCTGCCCCTGCTGCTGGCCGTGCTGCTGGTGGGTTGCGCCGCCTCCGCCGCCGGGCTCAACCGTTACCAGAGTGCCGACGGTCGCTACGCCTTTCTCTATCCCACCGGCTGGACCCGGGTGGCGGTGAGCGAGGGGCCGCAGGTGGTGTTCCACGACCTGATCAACAGCGACGAGACCCTCAGCCTGGTCATCGCCCCGGTCGATCCCTCGCGCCGTCTTGAAGACCTGGGCAGCGCCATCGCCGTCGGCGAGCGGCTGCGGCGCACGGTCATCGCCCCCGACGGCAGCGGCCGGGCGGCCGAGCTGGTGGAGGCCGGGGAACGCCAGGTGGACGGACGCACCTTCTACGACCTCGAATACAGCGTCCACCTGGCCGATCGTGATCGCCATGAACTGGCCACCGCCGTGGTCGAGGGCGACCGGCTCTACACCCTGGCCGCCAGCACCAACGAGGTGCGCTGGCCGCGGGTGACGCGGCTGTTCCATCAGGTCGTGAGCTCGTTCACCCTCAACTACTGATGGCGCCGCTGGCGGCCGGCCCCCGGGTGCTGGTGCTGGGGGCCGGGTTGGCCGGTGGGCTGCTGGCCCTGGCCCTGGCGGAACGCGGGGCGCTGGTCACCCTGGCCGGCGAACCGGCGGCGGCTCTTGGGGCCACGGCCATCAGCTATGGCGGTGTGCCCTGGTGGGCCGGCGCCGACGATCCCCTCGGGCGGCTGCAGTCCGGGGCGCCCCAGGCCTGGAAGGCCCTGGCGGCCCGCCATGGGGACCTGGGCTGGCGATCGGCGGAGCTGTGGCTCCACGGCCCCCGCCCCGCCGGCGACGCCCTGCCCCTGCCCCATGCCCCCGCCGGCACCTGGCTGACGGCCGCCGAGGCCCGGCGCCGGGAGCCCCTGCTGGCCCTGGCCGACCCCCATGGGGTGCTGGTTCTGCCCTACGGACGCCTCGATCCCGGCGTTCTGCTGGCGGGGCTCGAGCGCTGCCTGCCCGCCCTGGGGGTCAGCCGCTGCGGGCTGCTTCAGGAGCCAGGTGCCCTGGCCCAGGCCCGCCGGGCCCATGACCACACGGTGCTCTGTGCCGGGGCCCATGGCGATCGTCTGTTGCGGCAGCTGGACCTGCCGGTGCCGCCAGGGCTGGCCCACAGCTGGGCCGGGGTGCTGATCGGCCGGGACCGGTCCTTGGCGGCCGAACGCATCGTGATGCCGCTGCAGCCCCGCCGACCCGCCCGCGAGGGGGCCGGCGCCGGTGTCGCCGCCGTGCTGGATGCGGGCCTGGCCCCGGCCCCCGGCGGTGGGCTGCTGCTTGGCCAGACCTCGTGGTTCGATCAGCCCCTGGCGCCATCCGCCGCCGCCGACCGGGCCCTGCTCGCCGATGCCGCCCGGTTGCTGCTGGCGGGCCACGACCTGGACCCAGCCCTGGACCTGGCCGGCTGGACGCTGCAGCAGCGGCCCGTCGCCTTCTGCCACGACGGTCGCCCCCTGGTGGGTCCGCTGGAGGGCGCCGCTGGGGTCAGCCTCTTCTGTGGTTTCGCCGGCCCCTTCGCCCTGGTGCCGGTGCTGGCCCCGCTGCTGGCGGAGGCCGTGGTCAGCGGGGACCTGGCTCCCCTGCAGGCTCTGGGGGTGCTGCCGGCGGCCAGGTGAGCCGGGGGGTGAGGGGTGTGGCGGGATTTGTGGGCATCGGCAGCAGCTCGCGCAGCAGCCGCGCGTAGGTGAGATTCACCCCCACCGTCGCCTTCAGCCGCCGCAGCAGGCTGCTGATCAGCCGCTCCTGGGTGATCGACAGGTCGGTCTCGCTCGAGAGGCCGCTCTGGTAGCGCAGGCGCACGTCGCGGAAGGCCTCGAGGCCCGCGGTCACCTCCTGCTGGGCGGCATCGAGCCGGGCGAGGCTGGCGGTGTGGTTCACGAAGGCCGTCTCGAGCCGCAGCTGGATGGCATCCCGCCGGGCCGTGAGCTGCTGCTGCACGGCGGCCGCCTGGCGCTCGAGGCTGCGGGCCTGGGCGGCGGTGGTGCCGCCGTCGAACAGCAGCCAGCTGAGGTTGAGGCCCACGGACCAGTCGGCGCTGCCGGTGTTCTGGATCGGCACCACGGCCGAGCTGGCGCAGCAGCCGCCGTTCTCGGGCCGGATGGCGTCGGCCCGTGTGGTGCGGCCGCCGCCCCCCGCCGCGGCCACCAGGCCGAGCCGCGGCAGCAGGCCGGCCCGGGTGGCGTCCCGCTGGCGCAGCAGGGCGGTGCGGCTGGCCAGCAGTTCCTCCAGTTCGGGGTTGTCGGCCACGGCGGCCCGCAGGCTGGCCTCCAGGTCGAGGGGCCAGGGGGGCAGCAGGGTGATCGGATCGCTGGCCAGGGGGGTGACCTGCGGCTCGAGGCGCAGCAGCACCGCCAGCTGCCGGCGGGCCACGCTGCGATCGGCCTCGGCCTGGATCAGCAGCTGCCGGTCGCCGGCCTCGATCGCCTGGCGGCGCAGCACATCCAACCGCGGCACCAGGCCGGCCTGTTTCAGATCGCGGGCATCGGCCAGGATCACCGCGTCGTTGCGCACGGCGGCCTCCTGGATGCGCACCGTCTGGTCGGCCTGCTGCAGCTGGTAGTAGGCCTCGCTCACCTGCAGCTGCAGCAGGCGCAGCTGGGCGCCATAGGCCTGGCGCAGGCTGTCGCGCCGTGCCCGGGCCGCCGCCACCTTCGGGGTGCGGCTGAGGTCGAGCAGGTCGTAACCGAAGACCAGGCCGGCCGCTGCCGCTGCCTGGGTGAGGTCAAGCGACACGCGGCCGCCCGACGGCACATAGAACGCGCCGCTGGTCGGTTGACCGTCGGCCCCCATCAGCCCGTCGGCTGAGAAGTTGGGGCCCAGGCCCAGCCTGTCGTTGCTGAGGGGGACGACGTTGAGCTGCTTCTCCCACAGGGCCCCGGCGCCGGCCACGGCGCTCAGCCGCGGCCAGTAGCTCCCCTCGGCGGCCTGGAGGTCGGCCTCGGCCGCCGCCACCAGCTCGCGCTGGGCCTGCAGGTCAGGGTTGGCGGCAAAGGCGACGGCCAGGGCCTGCTCCAGGCTCAGGGGCCGCTGGCCGCTGCCCGGCACCGGCGCCGATGCCGGCCGCACCAGCTCCTGCAGGTCCTGGTTCAGCCGCTGCCAGCGGCGCTCGAGCACGGCGGTGCCCCCGGTGGCCGGTGCGGCGGCGGCCGGCCCAGGCCCCAGCGGCGCTGTCAGCAGACCAGCGGCCAGGGCCCAGGCCATGCGCCAGTTCCGGCCCACGCCCCCTCCCCTGACAGACAATCTGCGGCAGTCTGCCTGATGTGCCATCCATCCTTCCCCCAGCCCCGCTGGCCCCATGACGTCTGCCCCGTCACTGCCTGCCCCCGGGGACGAGACCCGGCGGGACCACCGGCTGGTGGGGCTCGCCCAGCTGGCGGTGGCCGGCGGCCTGGCGGCCTGGGCCCTGTTCTGGTCGGTGCCGACCGAGGTGATCGGCGAGGGCGTGCTGCTGCCGCCGGGGAACGCCGGGGTGCTCAATGCCCGGGCCGCCGGCCAGATCCGTTCGCTGGCGGTGCAGGTGGGGTCGCCGGTGACCAGGGGACAGGTGCTGATGGAGCTGCGGCTGCCCGTGCTCGACCGGCAGCTGCAGCAGCAACGGGGCAACCTGGCCCAGCTCGAACGCATCGACCGCGACCTGACGGAGCGGGACCGGCGACGGCTGCAGACCGAGACCCAGGAGGTCACCACCGCCCTGGCGAAGCTGAGCGATGACGGCCGGCGCTACCGCGAACTGCAGCAGACCTACGCCGGCAAGCTGCGCAACCTCGAATGGCTCAGCCGCCGGGAGGTGGTGGCCCCCCTCTCCCCCGAGGTGGTGACCACCGAGCAGGGGCTGACCACCACGAGCGTCAACCTCGATGGGGTGGCGATCGACCGTCGGCGGCTGCTGGCCGATCTGGCCCGGGTGCGGCTCGAGATCGAGACCGAGGCCCAGCAGCGCCGCTACCGCATCGATGATCTGCAGCGTCAGATCCGCGTCAGCGAAGCCCGCATCGCCTACGACGGCCAGGTGGTGGCCGAGCGCGACGGCCGGGTGCTGGATCTGCAGGTCATCCCCGGCCAGACCGTGGGCCTGGGCCAGCGGCTGGGCACCATCGGCCGTGCCGAGGATGACGGTGCCGGCACCGGCCACCTCAGGGCGGTGGCCTACTTCGCCCCCGCCGACGCCCGGCGATTGCCCCTGGGACTGCCGGTGGAGGTGGTGCCCCAGTGGAAGCAGCGGGGCCGCTTCGGGGGCATCATCGGCAGCGTCACCCAGGTGCTCAGCCTCCCCGCCACCGAGGAGGACGTCTCGACCACCACCGGCAACCCGCAGCTGGCCCGCGAACTCACCCGCAACGGCCCCGTGATGCGGGCCGAGGTCCGCCTCGACCATGACCCCTCCAGCCGCGACGGGTTCCGCTGGACCATCTCCCGCGGCAGCGCCGTCTTCCCGGTGCGTGAGGGGCTCACGGTCACGACCCACGCCTACGTGGAGTGGCGCACACCCCTGAGCTACGTGATCCCCGGCTGGCGCTCCCTCACCGGCGGCTACCGCCCCTTCCCCTGAGCCATGGCCCGGCCTTCCCTCCCCTCCCCCGGCCCCCTGCTCCGCCAGGAGCTGCCCTGGCTGGTGGCCGAACTGGTGCTGCTGCTGATTCTCTGCAACGCCAACGCCCCGGAACTCTGGTTCTGGCTGGTGGTGCTGCTGGTGATTCTTGGTTACCGGCTCGAGCGCTGGTGGTCATCGCGGCCGCCGGGCTGAGGGGTTCCAGGGGTCGCTCAGGGCCCCACGCCCTGCCACTGGCGTTCGGCCTCGACCATCGCCTGGCGCGCCTGGCGGCAGAGCACCAGCCGGCCGGCGATCCGTTCAAGAGTGTCGAGGGAGGCCTGCGACTGCAGGGGATCGTTCAGCTCCCGGCCGAGGTCGTTCCAGCTGGCCGGACTGGTGAAGGGGGCCCCCGGTGGGTCCGGCAATCCGCCCCCCGGCCGGCGCCCCTCGAGGCACCGTTCCCAGGTCTGCAGCCGGACTTCAAGGCTGAGCAGCAGATCCCGTTCGGCCCCGTGCAGCCGCTCCAGCAGCCGCACCTC
Organism: uncultured cyanobacterium; assembly: GCA_903871775.1. Lineage (GTDB taxonomy): Bacteria > Cyanobacteriota > Cyanobacteriia > PCC-6307 > Cyanobiaceae > CAIQIA01. The sequence continues at coordinate 34,055 of CAIQIA010000002.1, read as the reverse complement.
CTCGACGGCGGCGGCCTGGCGACCGAGGCCGCCGATGCAGCTGATCAGCCGTGAGGCCGCCTCGTTGAGGGCCAGCATCAGCCGGTAGGCGGGATGGCGTCGGGGGTTGGTGCCCAGCTCCTCGGCCAGGGTCGGCAGGCGCTTGCGCACCGCCAGCAGCCTGCGGCGCAGGGCCCGCTGGTCGGCGGTGGTGACCGGCGCTGAACGGTCCGCCAGGGTCCGGCAGGTGCGGCGCAGGTCAGCCAGCAGCAGTCGGTAATCGGCGAGGAGCTGATCGAGCCCTGACGCAGGCCAGAACAGCCGCACGCTCACCAGGCTGATCACCACCCCGAAGGCGGTCCAGAACAGCCGCATCGGCACCCAGGCATCGAGCTGACCGCTGTGGGCCAGCCAGCCCATCACCACCACCAGCCCCCCCACCTTGTAGCCCACCTGCAGGCCCAGGCAGCCCCCCAGCAGCCGCAGGCCCCCGAGGGTGATCGCGAGACCCAGGGGCATCGGCACCCCCTCCAGCCCCTTCGAGCCCACCACCAGCAGCACCGACCCCAGCAGGGTGCCCAGCAACCGCTGGCGACCGAGCTTCAGGGAACCGCCGTAGCTGTCGGCGCCGACGGCCAGCACCGCCAGGGGCACGTAGTAGCCGTAGGGCAGACCGCTGAGCACCGCGAAGGCATTGCCCAGGCCGGCGGTGAGCGCCTGGCGCAGCTCGCGACGGTTCATCAGCACGGCAGGGGCCGGGCAACGGTCGCCAGATGGGCCTGCAGGGGCCGCAGTTCTTCGGCCACGGCCAGCAGGGGCAACAGGGGCCAGCGGGAGCGGAGGGCCAGGGCCTGCCAGGCGGCGGGATCGCGGGGGGGCAGCCGCCGCCGTTCGCCGGCCAGCTGGGCCGCCAGCCCGTCGATGGCTGCCTGCAGGGGGTTGGCCTGGCCCGGGGGCTGGGGGGGCAGCTCCTGCAGCAGCCGCTCCCAGGCCACCCAATGGGAGAGCACCTGCTGCCAGGCCACCAGCCGCCGCTCCCAGGGCCGCAGCAGCCGCTGCTGCCGCAGGGGGCCGCGGCGCTGCACGGCGATCAGGTCTTCGAGCTGCAGCAGGTCGGCGGTCAGCGGCGCCGGGCTGAGGGGGGCCGGCTGGGGATGGTCGCCCCGCAGCCAGCCGCCGTAGGCCTGCAGTTGCCCCTCGAGGCGACGGCGCAGGCTGGCGTCGATCTGTTGCCGCTCGGCGTCGCTGTTGCGGGGCCAGAACACCAGGCCCACGCCGATGGCCACAAGACAGCCCACCGCCGTGTCGAGGGCCCGGTTGAAGGCGTAGCTCCAGTCGAGGGCGACATGGGACGGGATCATCAGGAACATGACGCTCACCAGGCCTGCGGTGCCAAGGCCCGACTGCCAGCCGAACAGGCGCAGGATCGGGATCATCAGCAGCAGCGACACCAGCACCCCGGGCCAGCCGCTCAGCAGCGTGTGCACCAGAAAGGTCACCACACCACCCATCAGGGTGCCGAGCACCCGGGCGGAGGCGGCAGCAAAGGTGCGGTCGTCGTTGTCATCGACCACCACCACGGCCGCGGTGATGGGGTACCAGACGTAGGCGATCCGTTCGCTCCACACGGCCAGGGCCGCCGTCAGGAAGATGGTCACGGCCAGCCGGAGGCTGTTCCGCAGCAGCTGGGGATCCACGGCCCGCGGGAGGCTGGGGCGAGCCTATGGCCGCCGCCGGGCCCGTGGCGCAGCATGGGCGCAGCCGCCGCCGGGCCATGCCGGTCCCCCAGGATGCCGAACAGCTGCTGCGGCTCGGGCTGGCCGTGGTCTGCGGCTATGCGGTCGGGGTCAACCGCCTCCATGCCGGCCATCGCCATCCCGGCGGGGTGCGGGTGCATGTGCTGGTGGCCCTCAGCGCCTGCCTCTTCGCCCTGGCGGCGGGAGGGGCCGGGGGCCATCCCGATGCGGCCAGCCGGGCGATCCAGGGGGTGGCCACCGGCGTCGGTTTCCTCGGGGCCGGCGAGATCCTGGTGGATCCCGACCGCCGGGGCCGCGACGGGCCGGTGGTGCGGGGGCTCACCAGCGCCGCGGCGGTCTGGTTCACCGCCGCCCTGGGGGTGACGGTGGCCGCGGGCTCGGCCTTCCTGGCCGCCTCGGCCCTGAGCGTGGCCCTGATCACCCTGTCGGCGGGGCGCCGCAACGGCGGCGGGGAGGCTCAGATCTCCAGCAGACCCGACGCCTGAAGTTCGGCCACCAGCCACGCCGGCAGGCCGTCGACGGACCAGTCCCAGAGGCCGAGCCGCTTCGAGAGGAACACCGGTTCGCGGTTGATCCACGCCTGGATCAGCACCATCCGATCCATGGCTTCGAGGCAGTCGAGCCGGCGGACGCGGCGCAGACGCTCGCGGAGGGATGGCGTGGAAGAGGCCATGGCCGCATTCTGCCCGGGGGCCATGGTTCAGCCGCTGGCGGCGGCCCGGGCCAGGGCCGGAAAGCTCTCCAGCAGCCCATCGAGCATCAGTTCGATGGCGATGGCGGCGAGCAGGACGCCCATCAGCCGGGTGAGCACGCCGATGGCCAGCGGGCCGAGCCAGTGGCTGAGGGGCAGGGCGGCCCGCAGCAGCACATACACCCCCAGGGCGATCAGCGACAGCACGGCGCTGAGGGCAAGCTTGCCGGGCACCGCCTGGGGCGCCTGGGAGATGACCAGGGACAGGGTGCCGGGGCCCGCCATGATCGGGATGCCGATGGGCACCACGGCATAGAAGGCATCGCTCTCGCTGCGGTGGGCGGGCTGGTGTTCACGCAGGCCCACCGTTTCGCCCTGGAGCATCTGCAGACCCATGGGCAGCAGGATCAGCCCACCGGCGATGCGGAAAGCCGCCAGGCTGATGGCGAACAGCTGCAGGACCGCGGCTCCGAACCAGCACGAGGCCAGCAGGGTGACGAGAAACGTGAGGCAGGCCGGGCGGCTGAGGCGTCGCAACCGTTCCGGATCCCCCTCACTGGCGGCGAGCACCACCGGCACGAGGCCGATCGGATCGGTGACCGCCAGCACTCCCACGGCGGTGTTGGTGAGGTCCATGACCTCGCCGGTGCCCAGCGGCCCCATCGCAGATCAGTGATCCTCCCGGAGGTTGCGGCCGCGCAGCTCGAGCGGATGGCCGTCGTCGGGGTTGTCGGGGGCCGCAGAGCGCCCACCGTCGCTGAAGAAGGCGTCCCGCCGGGGCTGGTTGCGCAGCCGCTGCTTGAGGGCCTCATCGACAACGGACCGGTGGCCGGGCTGCTGTGGTGATCCAGTCATGGCGTCGGGAGCACTGGCATCAGGTTGCCCCGCTCGCGCCCTCCGCTGGTTAAGAAACGGTGATGGCCGCCGGGCTGGTGCTCAATGGGGCTCCTGGCCCACGAACCAGTAACTGATGCCGTCGAGGTAGCCGGCATGGCCCGGGATCCGTGAGGGCACCAGCTCCCGGCCGGCGACGGCGGCGGCCAGCCCGGCCAGCTGGACGGGGTTGAGATCGGTGGACAGGTTGCTGCCGGTGGCCGCCAGCACCGCCGGCAGCCGCGGCAGCAGATCCGGCTGGCCCAGCCGTCGCATCAGGGCCGCCACCGCCAGTCGCTGGCGGTCCATCCGTCCCAGGTCTCCTTCGGCGTCATGGCGGAAGCGCAGGAAGCCCTCCAGCTGCTCGCCGCTCAGTCGCTGGGGACCCTGGGGCAGATCGATGTGCAGCCCCTGGCTGTTGTCGACGTAATACAGGGGCTTGGGAACATCGATCTCCAGGCCGCCGACGGCATCCCCCAGCTGCCGCAGGGCGGCCAGGTTGATCAGCAGGTGGTGGTGCACCGGCCGGCCGAGGAGCCGCGAGACCTCGGCCTCGACGGCGGCGGGACCGCCGAGGGCCAGCAGACCGTTGGCCTTGGTGACGCCGTAGGTGGGCGAATCGATGTAGGTGTCGCGGGGGATCTGCACCAGCCGCACCCGGTTGCCCTCCAGGTGCAGGATCGCCATCACATCGGTGAGCTGGCCAGACGCATCGGTGCCGAGCACGAGCACCTCCTGGGGCACCGCCGAGGGAAGCATCAGGGCAGAGGTTCCGCCGGGGAGCAGCCCGCTGACGGCGTGCAGCAGGGGGTCGAGCAGAAAGCCGCCGAACACCACGCCGACGGCCATCGTGCCCAGCAGCGGCAGCAGCAGCGAACGGCGGTGGCTCCGGCGGCTCCGGGCGCGGACGGGGGTGGACACAGGGGGGGAGAGGGGCCGGGCCATGGCCGGAAGCGGGGGGCAGTATCGCCGCGGGACGACAGGGTCTCGGTGATCGTCAACACCTACGCGCACAACCCTGCCCCCGGCAGGCACCAACGGGCGGTTCGTCGACTGTCGCCGGGCCCCGGGGCCTCAGCTCTGGCAGGCCCTCAGGGCCATCAGCCCCATCTGCACATGGGCCCCCAGGGCGCCGAGGGCCATCAGCTGCCGGTCGCCCCGGCGACCGGCGTCGGCTCCCTGCTGCACGGCCTGCAGCTGTTGCAGCAGTTCCTTGCTCACCTCGGCGTAGCGGCGCAGGACCTCGTCGAGGGCGGGGTCGGTCGCCGGCGGCGGCGTCGGGTCGGGGGAGGCGTGGGCGAGATGACGGCGCAGGCGCTGGTAGCTGATGGCATCGGGAACGTCGAAACCGGGGCGTTCGGCCATGGGGTGGACGGGATCTGCCGCCATGGTATAGAGGCCGACCGTGGCCTTCGAGGGCCGTGCGGTACGGATCGCCGCCTCAGTCGGCGGCGGTTCCCCGCCAGCCGGCCAGCACCGCCGCAGCCGGTGAGCGGGCGTAGGTGCGGGCGGCGGGCAGGGCCGGCTCGAGGCAATGGGACTGGAACGGCGGCAGGGAACGGCGCCGCAGCCAGGCCCCCCAGCGGAATTCGTGGAAGGGGATCAGCGGCGCCGCGTCGATCACCCCCTCCTGCTTGAGCTTCCACACCAGGCTGCGGTAGGGGTCGTCCTGCAGTCCGCTCAGCCCCGCCGGCAGGCTGGCCGGTGGCAGGGGGCCGCGGCCGCGGCCGTCATGCAAGTACAGCCAGCCGCGGCTGGCCAGCAGCGGCAGCACCACCTCGGGGCCACCGGCCGGCACCTCGAGCACCGGGTAGCCCCAGGCGGTGGCGCTGGGGTCCAGGTCCAGCAGGGCCCGCAGCCGATGGTGGCGGTCGACCATCCACAGCAGCCCGTCGGCCGCCCGCACCAGCGGCACCGGCTTGCGGCGCAGGTAGCGGCGGCGCTCATCGACGGCGTCGTTGGCGAAGTCGCGGATGCGATGGCGCACCTCGGCCAGGCCGACGCAGAGCTGGGTCGGCCGAAGGGCCGCCACCGGCACCTCCAGCAGGTCGTCCCTGTCGTCGGGCGGGGGGGGCAGGGGGTCGTAGGGGGGCAGGGTCAGCGTCATCGGCTCGGCGTCGGCACGGGGTGGGCGCTGGGTCAGGCGCGCAGGGGTTCATCGGCCCGCAGGCCGGCCTGCACCCGCCACAGCCTGGCGTAGGCGCCATCGGCGGCGATCAGCGCATCATGGCTGCCCTGCTCGACGATGCCGCCGTTCTCGAGCACCACGATGCGATGGGCGTGGCGGACGGTGCTCAGCCGGTGGGCGATCACCAGGGTGGTGCGACCGGCGGTGATCTGATCGAGGGACCGCTGGATCGCGGCTTCGGTCTCGTTGTCGACCGAGGCGGTGGCCTCGTCGAGCACCAGCACCGGTGGGTCCTTGAGGATCGCCCGGGCCAGGGCGATGCGTTGCCGCTGGCCCCCCGACAGCCGGATGCCCCGTTCCCCCACCAGGGTGTCGTAGCCCCGGGGCAGGGCCTCGATGAAGCCGGCGGCCTCCGCCAGGGCGGCGGCGCGGGCGATGGCGGCCGGCGTGGCGTCGAAGCTGCCGTAGGTGATGTTCTCGGCGACGCTGCCGTGGAACAGGAACGGCTCCTGGCTGACGAGGCCGATGGCGGCCCGCAGATCCCTGAGGTCCAGCTCCTGCAGGTCGATGCCATCGAGCCGGAGGCTGCCGCCCTGGGGATCGAGGAAGCGCAGCAGCAGCTTGACCAGGGTGCTCTTGCCCGAGCCGGTGGATCCGACGACGCCGACGGTCTCGCCGGCGGCCACTTCCAGGGTCAGCCCCTGCAGCAGCGGCCGCCGGCCGGGGTAGGTGAACGTCACCGACGCGAAGCTGAGCGCTCCGCGCACCGCCGTCAGGGGCAGACGCCGCAGGCCCGACCGCACCCCCACGGGTTCATCGAGCAGATCGAGCACCCGGCGGGTGGAGGCCATGGCCCGCTGGTAGTCGTCGAGGGTGCGGCCCAGGCCGGTGAGGGGCCAGAGCAGCCGCTGCAGGATGAACAGCAGGTAGCTGTAGGTGCCGATGGCGATGGCCCCCCGCCAGGCCTGCAGGCCCCCCACCACCAGGATCGCCAGGAAGGCGAAGAGGATCGCGAAACGGATCAGGGGGATGAAGGCCGACGACAGGCGGATGGCCCGGCGGTTGCTGCGGCCGTAGGCGAGGCTCTCGTGTTCGAGCCGCGTGGCCTCCCAGTCTTCGGCGGTGAAGCTGCGGATGGTCACCTGGCCGCCGAGGTTGTTGGCCAGCAGGGCGTTGAGTTCACCCGCCCGGTCACGCACCTCGGCGTAGCGCGGGGCGAGGCGGCGCTGAAACAGCAGCGAGCCCTGCAGGATCACGGGGATCGGCAGCAGGGCCCAGACGGCGATGCCCGGGGAGAGGGCGACCATCGAGCCGCCCACCGCCACCACCGTCGTCAGCAGCTGCAGGATGTCGTTGGCGCCGTTGTCGAGGAAGCGTTCGAGCTGGTTGATGTCGTCGTTGAGCACCGCCATCAGCCGCCCGCTGCCCCGGTCCTCGACCACCGAGAGGTCGAGCTGCTGCAGATGCCGGTAGGCCTCGAGCCGCAGGCCGTGCTGCACGTCCTGGGCCAGGCCACGCCAGAGCAGCCCGTACAGGTACTCAAAGAGCGATTCGAGGCTCCAGATCACGAAGCTCACCACGGCGAGCCCCAGCAGCTGCTGCGGCACGGGCTGGGGCCCCCAATGGGCGATCCATGACTGGTCACGGCGCACGAGCACATCAACGGCCAGGCCGATGAGCACCGGCGGTGCCAGGTCGAAGAGCTTGTTGAGCACCGAACAGAGGGCCGCCAGCCCCAGGCGTCGGCGGTAGGGGTGCAGCTGCTTCAGCAGACGGCGCAGGGGGGAGGGGGCCATGGCGGCGGTGGATCCGCCATCAGGGCTGGGATCCGTCCGCATTGTCGGTGCTGAACTCGACCGTGCAGCGGTAGCGCAGGTCATTGCGCACCTGCAGGGTCTGGCAGCGGTGGCCGGTCTCGCGGGCGCCGGCGGGCAGCTGGCTGCGGGCCCGTTCGAGGGCATTGCCCTGGTCCCAGATCGATTCGTCGGTCACCGACCCGGCCCGCAGGGGGGCGGCGAGGGCCAGGGTCAGCGCCAGGCCGGCCGGGAGCAGGGTTGCCCGGCGCAGGACCGCGGTGGGTTGGCGGCAGGGGGAGGGCACAGGACTTCACACACGTCTTGAGGAAGTCTGAAAAAGCGACGATCCCAAAGAAGGTGTGAGATTGTCAGCAAACTCTGACCTTGCAGGTGACGCCATGGCCGACCGTGCGCCGCTCCCGTGGGTGCTCAGCTGGGATGCGAATGGGGAGCTCGAGATCCACGACCGTTTCGACCTTCTCCTCAGCGACCCAGCGCTGGAGAAGGCCTGTCAGCTGGTGGGGCCGCCAGCGGTGCCGCGTCAGGACCTCAGCCCTTCGTCGTCATCCGGAACCGGCGACTGGCTTCCGTGGTGCACTGCTCCCGTGCCATGGACAGACCCTGGCCATCCTGGATCCGCTGGACAAGGCAGCGACAGGTGAAGGCCCCCATGCCCACCGGCGGACGCTCGCCGGCCTCATCGAAGGCCCGCTGAAAACCCGCCAGGCACAGACGCTGGATCAGTTCCTCCCCGTCGCCCGAGGGCAGGGGCCGGGCAGGTGCGCCGACCAGCAGCAGGGCGACAGGGAGAACCAGGGCGGCCATGGCCCGGTGCGGCGGCATGGGGTCATGTGATGGATCCCCACGATCTAACCAATCCGGCCGCCCCCTGTCAGGGGACAGGGGGCAGGTGAGGATCAGCCCACTTCGATACGTCGGGCCCGCAGCTCCCGCTGCATCACGCGACACCGTTGCAGCCCGTCGAGCTGCCGCTCGCTGAGGCCGTCGGGCAGATCGACGGTGCTGTGGTCGGCCAGGATCGTGATGCGGCCGATGCGCCGCCCCTCGATGCCGCTGTCGCCGGCGATGGCCCCCACCAGCTGGCCGGGCTTGACCCGATGGCGCCAGCCGATCTCGACCCTGTAGCGCACCATGCCGGCCGGCAGGGGCACCGGAGCGTCGCTGCGGCCCTCGCCGCGGCCGGGGCCGGGGCCTTCACCCCTGGGGGCCCGTTCTGGCACATGGAAGCTGGTGGGGGCCACCAGCAGGGGCTGGTCGCCCTGGGCCAGCCGCAGGGCGGCGAGGGCCAGGCGCTCGGGGGCCACCTCCCGTTCGCGGCTCAGCCGCAGGATGATCTCTTCCATCAGGGCCACCTCCTCCTGGCGACCGGGGGCGGGGGGCTGCTCAAGCTGTTCCACCAGCCGCTCCTGCAGACGGTCGAGGCGGCGCTGGTTGATGGCGGCGTCGCCCGGCACGTCCATCGGTTCGATGGCCTGTCCGACCGCCCGCTCGAGCCCGTGGAGCAGGCGCCGTTCCCGGGGGGTGAGGAAGAGGATCGCCTCGCCTTCGCGGCCGGCCCGGCCGGTGCGGCCGATGCGGTGCACGTAGGCCTCGCTGTCGAAGGGCACGTCGTAGTTGACCACCAGGCCGATGCGGTCGACATCGAGCCCGCGGGCGGCCACATCGGTGGCCACCAGCACGTCGACACGGCCGTCCTTGAGCCGCTCGATGGTGCGTTCCCGCAGGTTCTGGGGAATGTCACCGTTGAGCACCGCACAGGCGGTGCCGCTGGCCTCGAGGGCCTCGGCGACGGTGACGGTGACCGCCTTGGTGCGGGCGAAGATGATCACGCCTCCGCGGCCATGGGCCTCGAGCACCCGCTGCAGGGCCGCCAGCTTCTGGGCCGGTGGCGTGATGATGTGGTGCTGGCGGATGCGGGCCGCGTCGTTGCGCTGGGTGCGGATGATCACCTCCGCCGGCTCCCGCAGATGGCGCTGGGCGATGCGACGGATCTCGGGGGGCATGGTGGCCGAGAACAGCACCACCTGGCGCTGCTCCGGCAGCTGCTCAAGGATCCATTGCACATCGTCAATGAAGCCCATGCGCAGCATCTCGTCGGCTTCGTCGAGGACGAAGGCCCGCAGGCCCGCGGTCTCGAGGGTGCCCTGGCGCAGGTGGTCCATCACCCGGCCGGGGGTGCCGACCACCACCTGCACGCCCCGGCGCAGGCGGTGGATCTGATCACGGAAGTCGGAGCCGCCATAGAGGGCCAGCACCTGCAGCCCGGGGCTGCAGGCGGCGTAGCGCTGGAACGATTCGCTCACCTGGATCGCCAGCTCGCGGGTGGGGGTGAGCACCAGCACCTGGGGGCCCCGGTGGTCGGGATCGAGGCGGGCGAGCAGAGGAAGGGCGAAGGCCGCGGTCTTGCCGGTGCCGGTCTGGGCCTGGCCGACGAGGTCGCGGCCGAGCAGCAGATCAGGGATCGCCGCCTGCTGAATGGGCGACGGCTGGGTGTACCCGCAGCGGTCGAGGGCCTCGAGCAGGGCCGACGGCAAGCCGAAGCCGGCGAAACCGGACGGAGACGCGGAAGTGGAAACAGTCAAAGGGGAAGGCGCAGAACGCCACAGGGGAACCGGAAAACTTCTTGCTTCGGGCCGGCAGTGTTCCGGGTCGTTCACACGGTCCCGCCCACCGGAGCGCCAGCGAAGCAACGTCGGAGGGTCACTCCGATGCAGATCTCCGTTGTTCGCGCTTGGTGACGCTCTGCCTCGCCTTCACCAGGCGGAAGTTCAACTTTTGGATCTTATCACGTCGTCCCGGCGCGCCCGTAATCGTCGGAGAGGCGTTCGATGTCGTCTTCGCTCAGCCGCTCGCCCCGCTGCACCTCGACGATCAGCAGCCCCGCCTCGGCGGCGCTGGCCCGGTGCACCGCTCCGGTGGGGATGTGGATGCTCTGACCCACCAGCAGCGGCGTCTCCTGGCCATCGAGATGCAGCGCTCCGCCGCCGGCCACCACCACCCAGTGCTCCTCGCGCTGGCGGTGGCGCTGCAGCGACAACCGCTGGCCCGGCGCAATCCACAGGCGCTTGACCAGGTAGCCCCGGTCTTCCAGGACCGTCTCGTACCACCCCCAGGGACGCTCCTGACGGGGATAAGGATCGTCAACGACGGAGGACCGCACGCTGCTGCGCCTCGACCGGAACTGCCTCAGCAGTGTGACGCCGTCTCGGTGGATCCGCCCAGGGGGGCCAGCAGCCCATCCATGAACGTCTGCACGTGATGGCTGTCGCTCAGCAGGGGCCGAAGCCGTGCACCGAAGGCCGCCAGTTCGGCCGGACTGCAGAGGGCCATGCGCTGCCGCAGTTCGTCGCGCAGGGCCAGGGAGATCGGCACGTCACTCAGCCAGAGGAAGGCCGCCTCCTGCAGTTGATTCCACGCCACGCTCAGAACATCGGCATCCATGGCCCGGGGACGGCTGGTGATCTGTCCAGCATGCCAGCCCGTGGCCTCCCGCCCTTGCACTTCGGGTGTCTTGCGCTGCAATTCAGCCGATGTTGTCGTCATCGATCATGCTCACGGGATCGGAACTGCTCGCCAAGGTGAAGGAGCTGGGTGATCTCGGCAAATCCGAGATCGTCCGCGGCTGTGGCTATGTCTCCACCAAGAAAGACGGTGGTGAACGCCTCAATTTCACAGCCTTCTACGAGGCCCTGCTCGAGGCCAAGGGGGTCGACCTCCAGGCCGGTGGCCAGGGGGCCGGCAAGGTGGGTCGCAAGCTGTCGTACACGGCCACGGTCCAGGGCAACGGCAACCTGCTGATCGGCAAGGCCTACACCGCCCTGCTCAACCTCGAGCCCGGCGATGAGTTCGAGATCAAGCTGGGTCGCAAGCAGATCCGCCTGGTGCCCGTCGGCGCCGACGACGAGTCGGAGGATTGATGCCCCTTCGCCACCGCCGGCTGGCCCTGCTGGCGCTGGCCCTGGTGGTGCTGCTGGCCGCTCCCCTGCGGGCGGCCATGGCCCCCCCGATTCCAACGTTCGGCAAACAAGAGCAGGTTCAGGGGGCCGCCACCTCGGCGGGCAGCCTCGAAACCGCCCGGGTGTCGATCCTGGGGGTGCCGGCCCTGGTGGTCACCGCCCCCACCCTCGGCCGCAACAGCACCACCCCCACCGCCAGCCAGCGGGCCGCTGCGATCCAGGGCAACCTGGCCCTGCTCTACGCGCCCTCGAATCAGTGTTCGGCGGCGGAGGCGATCACCGAATCCATCCTCGAGGCGGTGCTGGCCACCACCCCGCGGGACCTCTCCTGTGAGCGGGCCGCCCTGAACATGCTCGGCACCCCCGCCGACCTGCAGGTGCGGGTGCAGGTCGGGGCGGGGGGCGGTCCGGTGCTGGAGGCCTTCACGTCGACCCGGTCGGCCCCGCTCCCCCTGCTCACGGTCACCCCCGAAGACGCCCGCTATCAGGGCATGAGCCAGAACGAGCTGGCCGAACGCTGGCGGGCCCGCCTGGAGCGGCGCCTGCGCCACGCCCGCAGCATGTTCACCCGCGAGCAGCTGCTGCTGCGCTGGCGGCTCACGGCCCTGGCGCTGATGGTGGTGCTGCTGCTGGCCGCGGGCCTGCTGCTGCTCTGGACCCAGAACCGCCGCCTGAGCCATCGCCTCGCCCGCTGGGAGCAGGACCAGCCCGGCCGCTGGCGCCATCTGCTCGTGCAGACCAACCAGGCCGGCGGCCAGCTGCTCTTTCTGATGGTGCTTGCCTGCGGCGTGCTCGCCGCCGGGGCCCTCAGCTCGGCCCTGCCCGGTGGGGTGACCACCGCCATCGCCCTGATGCTCCAGCCCCTCACGGCCCTGGGCAAGGCCCTGGCCCTGGCGGTGGTCGTGCTGCTGGTGCGGCTGGTGGTGGCCTTCTGCCTGCACCAGTGGGTCGACAACGTCGACACCCCCGTCGAGCAGCGGGCCCGGCGCCGCCAGCGCTACCGAAACCTGCTGCAGGTGAGCCACCGCCTCATCGATCTGTTCGCCATCGTGGTGCTGACGGTGTGGGTGGTGATCGACCTGCCCGGCGTGCGGCAGGCCTCGGATCAGCTGCTGCTGGCCGGCGGTGCCCTCCTGGGGGGCCTGGCGATCGTCTTTCAGACCCTCCTGCGGGATTTCGTCGGTGGGCTGCTGGTGCTGCTCGAAGACCGCTACGCCGTCGGCGACTGGGTGCAGCTGGGGGGCTATTCAGGGGAAGTGGTGGATGTGGGCCTGCTCAGCACCCAGCTGCGCTGCCTCGACCAGAGCGTCGCGATCATCCAGAACGGCGCCGAATCGCGGCTGCTCAACGAGACGATGATCCGCTCCGGCGCCGAGGTGCGGGTGTTGGTCTCCCATGCCGTCGACGACCTCGACAGGGCCCTGGCGGTGCTCTGGCGCTGCTGCGATGCCTTCGCCGCCGATGCCGAGTGGCAGGACGCCCTGATCGGCGCTCCGCAGGTGCGGGGCCTCACGGCGGAGGGGCCCCAGGGGCTGGAGCTGAGCGTGCTGATGGTCGCCAGGGCCAACTGCCAGTGGGCGGCCTCGCGGGAGCTGCGCCGCCGGCTGGTCAACGGGCTCAGGGCCGAGGGCATTCCCCTGGCCCGCCTGCCGGAATGGCCGCCGGCGGTGGCCCCAGGGGGGGACACACCAGGTCGACCCGCTGGCGGGCCCGGGTGAGGGCGGTGTAGAGCAGCCGCAGGTCGAGGGCCTCGGGCTGGGGCACCACCACCACCGCCCGCTCGGCCTGGCTGCCCTGGCTCTTGTGCACCGTGAGGGCGAGGGCGGGTTCGAGGCCGGGCAGCAGCGCCAGGGGCAGCCGCCGGGGACCGGCGGGCCCCGGCAGCAGCACCTCGGCCATGGCTCCACCGTCCGATGGCAGCACCAGGCCCAGGTCGCCGTTGGCCAGGTCGAGCCCCGGGTCGTTGCGCGTCACCAGCACCGGGGTCCCGGCGGGCCAGCGGCGGGGCTGGCGGGGATCGAGGCCCAGCAGCCGGCTGTTGAGGCCCTCCACCCCCAGGGGACCCCGGCGCTGGGGGGTGAGCAGCAGCAGCCGTTCGAGCAGCCCCAGCAGGGCGACGGGGTCGTGGTCGGCGGCCACGGCCTGGCGCAGGGTCTGCACATGCTCCTGCAGCAGCGTCACCAGCGCCGGCGGCAACCCGCGCCCGAGCGGGTGCCAGCCCAGGTTCCCGTCGATCGGCAGGGTCTCCAGCTGCCGCTGCAGGCTGTCGGCGTCCGCCGGCGCCCGCAGGGCTGTCACGAAGCGCCCCAGGGCCGTGCGGCCATCGAAGCGGTGGGACACCGTCAGGTGCCGCCGGTGGCCTGGCGCCGAGCGTTGCAGCCGCTGCTCGAGCCCATCGAGCAGGCCGCCGCCGCCCACGGGCGGCAGCTGGCCGGGGTCCCCCACCAGCAGCAGCCGCACCGTCGCCGGCAGGGCCCGCAGCAGGGCCTCCATCAGCAGGCCGTCGACCATCGAGACCTCGTCCACCACCAGGGTGTCGAGGGGGAGGGGGCGCTGGCCGTCGCGGCCGAAGACGCCGTTGCCGCGGGCCTCGAGCAGCCGGTGCAGGGTCTGGCAGGGCCAGCCGTCGCCGGCACCGCCCAGGGCCTGGCGCAAGCGCGCCGCCGCCTTGCCCGTGGGGGCCGCCAGGGCCACCCGGCGCCCCTCCTCGCGGGCGAGCAGCTCCCGCACCAGGGTGGTCTTGCCGGTGCCGGCCCCCCCCGTCACCAGGCAGCCGTCGTGGGCGATCAGCCGCTGCTCCAGCTCGGCCAGCAGCCGCTCGCGCCGGTCGAAGGCGGCGCGGGTCCAGAGCAGCGGCGGTCCGCCGTCGGCGGGCGTTGCCTCGACGGCCACGGGCAACGACCGCAGCAGGGCGTCCGCCGGTCCCTGCAGCAGCGGCAGCTCGTGGGGGAGCAGCGGCAGCGGTTCGCTGCCCTCGGCGATGGCCTGCTGCAGCCGCTCCAGCAGGGGCAGCAGGGCCTCGGCCCCCCGGGCATCGGCGCCGGCCAGCTGCAGCAGCCGCTCGGCGGCGCGACGGCTGCCGCTCATGGCGCCCCCCCCGGATCCCGCAGCCAGGCGCCGCTGCCGGCGCGGGTGAACAGCATCACGGCGTCGACGGGGCAGGGGGCGCCGGCGGGCAGGGCCAGGCGCCAGCGCAGGAACCGTTCCACCGCCCGCCGGTAGATCTCGGCCTGAAGCCAGTAGTCGGAGGCGGCCATGATCGCCGTCACCGGCCGGTTGAGCCGGTTGGTCTTCCAGTCGAGCACCACCCAGCGGCCCTGGGGGGTGCGGAACACCAGGTCGATCACGCCGGTCAGAAAGCCCGCCGACGGCCGCGGCCGCCAGCCCTGCAGCCGCCCGGCCGCATAGGCGCTCACCGTGGCATCGGGATGGCGGCTCAGATCGTTGAGCACCTCGCCGAGCACGTCGCGGCCCGCACCGCCGTCGAACCCGGTGATCGGCCGGTCGAAGGGCAGCTCCCGCAGGGTGTCGCCGCGGGGCACGTCGGCCAGCCGCAGCTCCCCCAGCGGCCCGCCCAGGGGCTTCTGCAGCAGGCCGGCGATGGCCGCTCCGAGGCCGTCCACCAGCTTGGGGTCCAGGCCCGAGGCGGCGACCGCCTCCTGGAGGATGCGCTGGCCGTCGGCGTCGCGGGGGTCGGCGTCGTAGTCGAGCCGCTCGAGCACCGCATGCACCAGGGTGCCGAAGGCGGTGCCTGCGGGCAGCACGGCCCAGGCCGGATCCTCACCGGGGCCGGCCTCTTCGCCGTCGCTGCCCCGGTCCCGGTCGATGCCCTCCTCCTCCCGTTCCGTGGCCGGGGTGCCGTGGTCCACCAGGCGGCTGTAGCTCCAGCGGCCCCACGGAGACCGTTGCGGCGGGCGTTGCAGGGCTCGCAGGGGCGGGGGGGCCACGGATGGGAGCGGGGCCTCGATCCGTGGCTCGGCCTCCGGGGCGGGGGGCGATGCCGGTGGGGCCGGGTCCTGGGCCCGCTCGACGCGGAAGCCCACCTGCCGCCCCCGCGCCTCGAGGGCCTCCAGCAGGTCGGGCGCCGTCTTCAGCAGGTCCGTCAGGCCCTCCCAGGGGGTGTCGCCGTCCTGGCGGGCGTCGGGATGGAGCAGCCAGGCCAGGGGGCTGGCCCCTGCCTCATTGATCCGTCCCCAGTCGATGGTGAGCTGATGGCAGGCCCGGGTGAGGCCCACATAGGCCAGCCGCAGCTGCTCCTCGAAGCTTTCGCGCCGCGCCTCCCGCCACCGGGACTGCCGCGGTTCGGCCCGGTCGGCCCGGCCGAGTTCGAGGCAGCGGCGGCCGGCGATGGCGTCCCACCCCCGGAAGGGCTGCCCGCTGCCCCCATCCTTCGGCACCCGCCAGAGGCTGGGGCACCACACCAGCGGGAACTCAAGGCCCTTGCTGGCGTGCAGGGTGCTGACGGTCACCAGGTCACCGCTGGCCACCAGCCGCTGCTGCTGGCCCCCATCGCTGCCGTCGTCGTCGTCGTCGCGGCGGCCCAGGCGCCGCTGGTCCAGCCACAGAGTCAGCCGCGCCGGCGAGGGCTGGCCCTGCTCCTGCCAGGCCTGCTGCAGCAGTTCCCCCATCTGGGCCAGGTCGCTGAGTCGCTGCTGGCCGCCCGGCAGGGCGCCGGTGCGGGCGAGGGCGCGACCGTCGTCGAGCAGCACCTCGAGGGCCGCCAGGGGCCCCAGCCGTGCCCAGCGGTCGCGGGCCAGGTCGAGCCGGTCCAGCCAGGCGGCCCAGGCGCCGTTGTCCCAGCCGGCCAGCCCATCGATGGTGTGGCCCCCCAGCCCCGAGAGGGCCAGGGCCGCCGCCGCCGGTCGCTGGCCGGGCTGGTCGAGGGCCTCGAGGGCCAGGGCCAGGCTGGCGGCCTCGGGGGAGGCCCACAGGTCACCGCCGCGGGCGATGCGGGCCGGAATGCCACGGGCCAGCAGGGTCTTCTGCAGGGCCACCGCATCGGCGTTGCGGCTCACGAGCACCGCCAGGTCTCCGGGGGTGATGGCCCGCCAGGTGCCGTCGACCCAGCGCTCCTGCCCCGCCGCCAGGGTGGCCTGCAGATCATCGCTCAGGCGGCGGGGCAGGCTTCTGAGCAGCTCCCCCTGGCTGGTGCCGCGGAAGCCCTTCTGGGTTGCGGCGCCGTCGCAGATCCAGCGCAGCCGCAACGGCGGGGCCGGCCCGCCGTCGGCCAGGCGCAGGAGGCTGTCCATCCCGGCCGTCGGTGGCTGCACCGCCGGGCAGGCGATGCCGGCCCCGGCGAAGGTGTCTGCCCCGGCGAACAGGCGGTTGAGGCGCTCCAGCAGGGCCGGATCGCTGCGGCGGTTGGTGATCAGCGCAGCCCGGCGGCGGTCGGCCGCTTCGGTGGCCAGCCGGTAGGTGCGGATGTCGCCGCCGCGGAAGCGGTAGATGGCCTGCTTCGGGTCGCCGATCAGCACCAGGGGCATGCGGCCGTCGCCGAGGGCCTCGAACAGGCGCCACTGGATCGGATCGGTGTCCTGGAACTCGTCGATCAGGATCGCGCCGAGGTTGCGCCCGGCCCAGTCCTGCAGCGCCTGCAGGGCCGCTGGCGGCAGGGTCGCCGGGTCGACCCGTTCGAGCAGGTCCCCGAACGACAGCTGCTGCCGCTGCTGCCGCTCGTCGGCCAGGCCCCGCCGCAGCCGATGCACCAGATCGACGAGCAGCGCCTCGATCGGCTCGTGCAGCAGCCGGTCCACCAGGCCATGCACCCCGCCGACGGGGGCCTGGTCTGGATCGCCGAGCAGGCCGCGCAGGGTGTCGGTGCCGATCACCGCCAGCCGCTCGCGGTACCGGCGGGCGGTGGCCGGGGCCGGGGCTTCGGCGAAGCGGGCGGCGGCCGCCAGCACCCGCAGGGGCAGCCCCGCCAGTTCGCGCTTGCCGCAGACCGACGGGGCGCGGTTGGCGCCACCGCTCAGCAACGTCTGAAGGGCCCTGCCCAGCTCCTCCGGGTCGCGTTCCAGGGCAGGCTGCACAAGCCCCTGCAGCCGCTGCCACCGGTCCCAGGGCAGGGGGGCGTCGGGGTCTGGAGGCGGGGGCAGCAGCATGTCGCGGTCGTCGTCGACCAGGGCCGCCAGGCGGGCCAGCTCCGGGACCGACAGATCGCCGTGGGCCTGCAGCCAGGCCTGCCAGCCGGCGGGGCTGGGCCCCAGGTGCCCCCGGCGCCAGTCGGCCAGCAGCCGCGCCTGCAGCTCGGCGCCGTTCTCCTGCAGCTGCAGCCCCGGATCGAGGCCGAGGGCGGCGGCGTTCTCGCGGATCAGCCGCTGCACGAAGCCGTGGATCGTGGTGATCGGCGCCAGATCGAGACGGTCGCTGGCCCGCAGCAGCCGCACCAGGGCCTGGAGCCCCTGGCCGGCGGCGACCCAGCCGTCGAGCAGGGCGGCCAGGGTGGCGTCGACCGCCGGCGGCGGCTGGTCCGCCAGGCGCAGCAGCAGGCCCAGGGTGGCGTCGTCGAGCCGCTGCCGCACCCGCCGGCTGATCTCGGCCGCCGCCGCCCGGGTGAAGGTCACCACCAGCAGCCGTTCCACCGGCACATCGCGTTCGGCCACCTCCCGCAGCAGCCGGTGCACCAAGGCGTAGGTCTTGCCGGTGCCGGCGCTGGCCTCAAGCACCTCGGTGCCCGCCCCCAGGGGGCCGTTGAGATCGAAGCTGCCGGTCATGGCGTCGGTTCCTCCGTGGGCTGCCAGGGGTCGCCGATTCCTGGCGGCAGCGTCTCCTTCCCCTCCTGGAGGGCTTCGCCCAGGGGCAGCAGCACCCGCAGGGCCAGCGCCGGGGCCTCGGGGTCCTGCAGCAGCGGTTCCCAGTCGGGGGCCTCGCCGTCCCACAGCTGCCGCACCGAGGCCGGCGGCGCTGATGACGACCCCTGGCTCGACCCCGGCGTTGACGTGCTGGCGAACAGGTCCAGGTCCGTGGCCTCAAGGCCGCTGGCGGCGGCCTGCTCCTGCAGCAGGGTCCAGGAGGGGTCGGGGGCAAAGGGCAGGGGCCGCCGCAGGCCCTGCCGGCGCAGCTCCTCGAGGTCGTCGAGCCGCGCGGCGGCGATGGCGCCGGCGATCGGCGGCAGCAGCCGGGCCCAGACCGGTGCCTCCAGGGCGTCCTTCGGCTTGTTGGGGTGGGTGGCCAGCAGCAGGCTGGGGTGGCCCTCTTCGGTCTGGCGGCCCAGGTGGGCGATCCAGGCCCTGAGCAGGCTGTTGGGCTTCCAGCGCCCCGGCTGGATCACGGTGGTCGCCCCGGGCCAGTCGGGCTGCAGCCTGGCGGCCAGTCGCCGCAGGGCCAGGCTGCGGCGCCGGGGACCCTCGGCGGCGATGGCGGCGGCGGCCCCCGCCGGCAGGGCGCCACGGCGGCGGAGGCTGTCTTCGAGGGTGTCCCACGCCGGCGGCTCCAGCTCGCCGGCGGGGCGCTGGCCCAGCTGCTCCAGCAGCCGCCAGCAGGCCAGCTGGTCGAGGTCGGGGTCCTCCGGATCCCAGGGGTCGCGCGGATCGCGGGCGACGGCGATGCCATGGGCCCGCAGCAGGGCCGCCGCCGGATCGCTGAAGAACCGCTGCAGGGCCTCGATGCGTGCGCCGGGGTCGGCCGCGGCCTCCGCCGGCGGCGGCCACTCCCAGCCGCTGGGCCAGAGGGGGGCGGCAGCGGCGCCCCCGGGCCGGGGGGGCAGGGGGGGCGCCTGGCGTTGCAGCAGCGGCAGCACCGGCCCACCGTCGCTGCTGCGGAACCCGGTGTCGACGGCCCGCAGCAGATCGGCCAGGGGACCGGCCGGTTCCAGCTCGGCGCCGCTGCAGGCGTCGCGGCCGGTGTAGGTGGCGATGCAGTGATCGCGGCAGGCCAGCAGGGCCTCGAGCAGGATCCCCCGGTCGTCCTGGCGGCGGCTGCGGTCGCCGCGCCAGGGCTGGCGGGCCATCAGGTCGAAGGGGGCGGGGTCGTCGCGGCGGGGCAGGCGATCGGCATCGAGCCCCAGCAGCACCACCACCCGGTGGGGGATGGACCGCATCGGTTCCAGGGCGCTGAGGGTCACAGCACCGCTCACGTGGCCGTAGCGCCCCTGGTCCTGGCCTTCGGCCTCCTCGAGCAGCGTCTGCACCGCCTGGCGGTCGAGCAGCCGCGGGCCCAGGTCGGGATGGCGCAGGGGGCTGAGCAGGGCGTGCACCTCGGGGGCCTGCCCGCCGTCGCTGCTCCCCTCCCCCAACAGCCGCTGCAGGCCACCGGCGAGGGCCCGCTCCCAGCCGGCGGCGGTGGCCGGCGCCTCCAGGGACCCGAGCACCTCGAAGAGGGTTCCGCAGCCGTCGAGCAGGCCCTGCACCACGGCCGGATCGTGGCGGGGCGCCGCCGCCAGCCCCTGCCATTCGCCGGCGCCGGGGTCTCCGTCCGGGAACGGATCCTGCAGATGCAGCCCCAGCAGCAGCCGGTCGAGGGCCCAGCGCCAGGTGTGGCGGTCGTCGGCGGGGTAGCCCCAGCGCTGGCGATGGGCGCCGTCGCGGCCCCAGCGCAGGCCCGTGGCCTGGAGCAGGGCCAGCAGCCGGCGATGGTCGAACCCGTCAAGGCCGAAGCGGCTGCAGAGATCGGGGGCCATCAGCAGGTCGACCACCGGCTCGGGTTCGAGGCGGCTGCCGGCCAGGTCGAGCAGCTGGAACACCAGATTCACCTGGCCGTTGCGCTGGCGCAGGGTGCGGTCGGTCACCCGCACCGGCAGGTGTTCAGGATCGGCCGCGCCCCGGGGCCGCTCGAACACCGTCAGCACCAGCGGCGTGAAGCGGGGCACATCGCTGGTCATCAGCAGCACGTGGCGGGGTTCGAGGCTGGGATCGGCGGCCATCAGGGCCAGCACCGCCGCCCGGGCCTCCTCCACCTGGCGCCGGTCGCCGCTGCAGCTGATCACCTGCAGGTTCACCTGCGCCGATGTCAGGCGCAGCGGTGGTTCGGCCGGGTTGAGGATCGAGCGGGCGCGGCCGTGCAGCAGGTCGTCGCGCAGCAGGCTGAGCAGGTCGGCATCGGCGGCCGGCGCCGGCGCCGGCAGGGCCGTGTCAGCGACGGCCTCCTGCAGGTCGCTGCGCAGCAGTTCCAGTTGCCAGGCGAAATCCCGCTGGCTGCGGCCCAGGTGAATCAGCAGCCGCTGCCCCTGCTGCAGCAGCGTGTCCTCGAGCTGCTGCAGCAGGGCATCGCGCCTGACCTCATCATCAGGGGCTGCCGCGTCAGGGGTGGCCGGATGGAGGGGCACCGCCGGCAGGGGCAGGGCCGCCCAGGGGTCGAGGCAGGCGCTTAGTACATAAAGGTGCACCGACCGGCCGGCTTCGCTCACCAGCCGGCCCAGCAGCTGCAGGAACGGCGGCGGCAGGCTGGTGAGGCCGAACACATGCAGCGGTGGTGGCGGCTGGGGGGCGGGCCGGGGGCGCCGCAGCAGCCGTTCGGCCGGATGGTCGAAGCCTGCGGCCGCCGCCCGCTCCTGCAGGGCCCGCAGCAGGGCCGGTTGCCAGCGCTGGTCATCGGCCAGGGGCTGCCCGTCGAAGCCGCTGTCGTCGCCCGCCAGCCAGCGGCGCACGGGCCCCGGCCGGTAGAGGCCGTACTGGTCGAGGGTGTCGGCCAGGGCCAGCAGCAGCTGCAACCGCCGCCCGTCCAGCTGGCCGGTGGGTAGGTCAGGCCGGTGCCAGAGCTGATGCAGGGGCCCCCAGGGGGCGATGTCGGGCAGGCCATCGAGCAGGGCGGCCAGCCTCCAGCGCAGGGTCTCGGGGTCCCAGGGGTCGGGGTCGTCGGGCTGGGCGGCCAGCTCCCGCAGCATCCCGCGCAGGTGGCGGCCGCCGAAGTCGAAGTCGATGCCGGCGCAGATGCCCAGGTGTTCGCTGATCGCCAGGGCGAGCCAGCGGCCCATGGCGTTGGTGCTCACCAGCACCTGCTGGGGCTGGATCGGATCCGCCGGCCGTGAGGCCGCCAGGTCGTCGGCGAGGGCCCTGGCCAGGGCTTCGATGCTGGGGCTGCGGATCAGTCGGAGCACAACAGACCTGGCGGATCTTCAGGTTCTTTCAAGGGCCTGGTGCCCTTGAACACGCCCCGTGGGGTCCGGGAACTGACACAATCTCTGGAAAGAAATATCGACCGCCCGTGACCACCGTCCTGCAATGGATGGAGAATGGAGAGCTGCACCCCGAAGAGCTCCTTCGTCTTCAATCCCTCCTGTCCCCGGCGCCGGAGCTGAGGCTGGAGTTCAGGGCGCTGGAGGAGATGCTGCCGGCGCTTCCGCCAGGGGATCCGGAACGGATGGCGACGGAGCCTCGAACGATCCCCGTCTCACGAATTCAAGCCGCAGCTTCATGAAATCAATGAAGCCCGGATCGGTCGACACCACCGCCGCCGCCGGTCTGGGCACATCGGCCAGCTGACCGCTCAGTTCGGCGCTGTCGAGAAAGCAGGGCCGGCGCAGCAGCCAGAAATCAATCTCGCGACCGGTCTCGCCATAGTGGCGGCGCCGTTCGCGCAGCACTTCGTCCAACGGTTCCTCGACCGTCAGGAAGCGTTCGCTGGCCGCCACGAAGTGGTAAGTGGTCATCCCATCCCCTGTCCTGGCCGGATTCTGCCGCACGGGCGCCGATGGCAGCCCCTCAGGCCTCAAGGCCGAAGAGGGGCTCCCGCCGGGGGCTGGTCACCAGCCGCTTCATCTCCCGCACAGCCTCGGTGAGGCCCACCGCCAGGGCCCTGGCGATGATCGTGTGGCCGATGTTCAGCTCTTCAACGCCGGCCATGGCCGCCACCGGCTCGACGTTCTGGTAGGTGAGGCCATGGCCGGCGTTGACCCGCAGCCCCAGCTGCCGGGCCCGGTCGCAGGCCTTTTCGAGGCGGGCCAGTTCGCCGGGCTGTCCCCCCCAGTCGGCATCGGCGTAGGGGCCGGTGTGCAGTTCGATCCAGCGGCTGCCCGTGGCGGCGGCGGCCTCGATCTGGCGCTCGTCGGGGTCGATGAACAGGCTCACCGGAATCCCGGTCGCCTGGAGCCGCTGCACCCGCCCCGCCAGTGTCTCCCCCTGGCCGGCGACGTCGAGGCCCCCTTCGGTGGTCACCTCTTCCCGGCGTTCGGGCACCAGGGTGACCATCGCCGGCCGCACCGCCAGGGCCACGGCCTCCATGGCGTCGGTGGCGGCCATCTCGAGGTTGAGGCGGCTGCGCACCGTCAGCTTCAGCAGCTCCACATCGCGGTCCTGGATGTGGCGCCGGTCTTCGCGCAGGTGAACGGTGATGCCGTCGGCGCCCCCCAGCTCGGCCAGCAGGGCGAGGGTGACGGGATCGGGTTCGACCGTGCGGCGGGCCTGGCGCACGGTGGCCAGGTGGTCGATGTTGACGCCGAGGCTGGCCATCGTGGCGGCTGTCCAGTAGGTGACTCTAGGCAGCGGCCATCGTCGATACGGTTGGTCCCATGACCGTGTTCCCCCTGGCCGCCATCGCCAGTCCGCCCGCCGCCGCCGCCGTCGCCCCCTGGCTGGCACCGCTGGCGACGGTGGTGACCGAGGACCTGGCGGTGGGCTGCTTCTTCCGCGAGGTGCTGGTGCACGGCCGGGAGCATCTGCCGGCCGAGGGGCCGGTGCTGCTGGCCCCCACCCATCGGGCCCGCTGGGATGCGCTGATCCTTCCCCATGCCGTCGGCCGGCGGGTGACCGGCCGCGACTGCCGCTTCATGGTCACCACCACCGAGATGGCCGGCCTGCAGGGCTGGTTTCTGCAGCGGCTGGGCTGCTTCGCCATCGACCAGAGCAACCCCGGCACCGCCAGCCTGCGGCTGGTGCTCGACCTGCTCGGCGACGGCCAGCAGGTGGTGGTCTTTCCCGAGGGGCGCATCAACCGTGATGACGATCCGATCGTGGTGGCGCCCGGGGTGCCGCGCCTGGCGACCCTGGCCCGCAGCCGCGGGCTGACGGTGCCGCTGCTGCCCGTGGGCCTGGCCTACAGCAGCCGGCTGCCCCTGCCCGGTGATGTGGCGGCGGTCGAGATCGGTGCGCCGGTGACCCTCGAGGGCAGCGGCAAGGCCGCCGCCGCCGACGTGGGCCTGCGGCTGGCAGCGGCCCTGCGGTCGGCGGAGGAAGCGGCCCGGCGGCGGGTGGGCCGCCCTCTCCCCTGCACCTAAAGTCACGCCTCCAACCGCAAGACGACGGCATGCGTCGACTTCTGCTGAGCCTTGGCGTGGTGCTGGCGGGCCTGCCCCTGGTGGCCGTGGGCCAGCCGGCGACCGCCCAGACGGGGGGCGTCGAGGTGCAGCGGGTGCTCGCCAGCGGCAGCGAAGGCTTCAACCTGAGCACCGTCGACACCCTGCTGGCCCGTGGTGATCGCGAAGCGTCGTCCGGTGCCCTGGCCGAGGCGGTCAAGAGCTACGACAAGGCCCGCAACGCCGCCCGTTCGCTGCTGAGCTTCTACCGCGACCTGGGCGGTGCCTTCCGGGGGCTTGATGCCCGCATCCCGCGGGACATGGACCAGAAGGGTCGCGAGGCGATCGAGAAGCTGTCGCAGGCCAACCTGCGCCTGGCGGCCGTGTACCGCCGCCAGAATCAGGCCGAGGTGGCGGTGCCGCTGCTGGTGGAGGTGGTCAAGCTGATGACCCCCGCTTCGCCGGATGGCCGCAAGGCGTACCAGCAGCTGCTGGAGATCGGTTTCGTCAGCACCCCTTACACCCCCACCGCCGCCAACTGAGGTCATCGCCGATGGTTCAGCCCGATGCCGTCGTGGCGGCGATCCGCCGCCAGCTGCCTGATGCCGCCGTGACGGTCGAAGACCTCACGGGCGGTGGGGATCATCTGCAGGTGAGTGTCGTTTCCGAGGCCTTCCGCGACCTGTCGCGGGTGCGGCAGCACCAGCTGGTCTACGGCGCCCTGCAGGAGGAACTGGCCAGCGAGGCCATCCACGCCCTGGCCCTGCGCACCACCTGCCCGACCTAAGCTCAGCAGCCACGACCGCCATCGCCATGGACGCCCAGCTGAAGGACCGCATCGACCAACTGATCGCTGGCAGCCCGGTCCTGGTGTTCATGAAAGGCACCAAGCTGATGCCCCAGTGCGGCTTCTCGAACAACGCCGTCCAGATCTTCAACGCCCTCGGCGTGCCCTTCGACACCGTTGATGTGCTCGCCGATCCCGAGATCCGTCAGGGCATCAAGGAGTATTCGAACTGGCCGACGATTCCGCAGGTGTACCTGAAGGGCGAGTTTCTCGGTGGTTCCGACATCCTCATCGAGATGTACAACTCGGGCGAACTGCGCGAGAAGGTGACCATCGCCCTGGCCTCCTGAGCGATCGCTCTGGCCTCCTGAGCAAGCGCCCTACGTCAGAAGCGTTCGGTCTCGAACAGGCGGCGGGGGTCGCCGTCGGGGCCGACGAAGCTGGACGGGTCGCGGATCCAGCGGTCGACCAGTTCTTCGAAGCGCCGCTGGCTGAGGGGATCGAGGGTCTGGTTGCGGCGCAGGGCGTGCAGGTAGCCGTCGGCGTAGAGCCGCAGCTCCGAGGGCCCGTGGTGCCGCAGGGCCAGCTCCTGGCAGGCGTCACAGAGCGACTGGAAATGGCGGATGGCTTCCGGGTCCTGCAGGGCGGTCATCGGGGGGACGGCTGGCAAGGCATCGCCTGCTACCAGCACGGGCGTGAAACCCATTTAGGGTAGGTCGGTCCGCCTCTGTTGCGTTGGTCGAGATCACCGATCAGAACCGCGCCCGCATTCTGGTCGTGGAGCCCCACTCCACCCTGAGGCTGGTGCTGGCCCAGCGTCTGCGGCAGGACGGTCACCTCACCGCCGCCGCCGGTTCGGCTTCCGAGGCCCTGGAGCTGTGCCAGGAGCAGCAGCCCGATCTGCTGGTGGGGGCCGAACTGCTGGAGGAGACCACGGCCCTGAAGCTGGCGGCCCAGCTGCGCTGCCCGGCAATGGTGCTCACGGCCCGCACCGGCGCCGAAGCCGTGGTGGCCCTGCTCGACGGTGGCGCCGAAGACGTGCTGCGCAAACCCTTCGGCCTCGAGGAACTTGTGGCCCGCTGCCGCAAGCTGCTCAACCGCCGCACCGGCCTCCATGAAAAGGTGACCGTCGGCCCCCTCGAGGTGCATCTGTTGCTGCGGCAGGTCACCCTGCGCGATCAGCCCGTCGAGCTGAGCCCCAGGGAATTTGCCCTGCTGTGCGCCTTGCTGATGCCGCCGGGCCATGTGCGCAGCCGCCAGGAGCTGCTGACGATGGCCTGGCCCCCCTTCAGCGGTGGCCCCCGCTCGGTCGACACCCAGGTGTTGACCCTGCGCCGCAAGCTCGAACAGGCCGGCCTGGGGGAAGGCGGCGGCATCGAGACCGTGCGGCAGCAGGGTTACCGCTTCAGCCTGGCCAACCTGCCCGAGGCGGGCTCAGACGAGGGCAAGGCGACCGGTGGCGATGGCGCCAAGCTCAGCAATCAGCATCAGCCCGCTTAAGCCCATCAGCAGCTGGTAGGTCCAGGGAGGTGTGAGGCGGCCGACGCCACGGGTGTCGAGGCCCGTGCGCTGGCTGAACTGCTCCAGGAAGGCGTCGAAGCGGGCGATGCGGTGGGGCAGCAGCACCGCGCCACCCTCGGGCCCCCGCCGCCGCACGTAGAACACTCGGCCCCCCTGGCTGGTGCCCACCGGCACCAGAGCATCGACCTCATCCCAGCGCAGGCTCCAGCCGCGGCGCAGCAGCCAGCTGCACCAGGCGGGATGGCCCAGCCGCAGCCCCTCGTCGCTCACCCACAGCTGTTCGCTGAGCACCATCAGCAGCAGCACCAGGCCCAGGGGCACCAGCACCAGCAGCCAGGGCCGCAGGGCCTCGGGGGCGAGCACCGGCAGGGGCAGCACCAGGGCCAGGTACAGCAGCACCAGGGTGGCGCGGATCAATCGCTCGAGGGGGTGGACGGTGGTCATCAGCGGTCGTCCAGGCTGCCGGGCAGGGGGGCCAGCACGCTGTCGGGGCGGTAGGTGCCACCGAACACCTCGTCTTCCCGGCCTTCCCAGAAGGCCCCGAGGCGCATCAGGTCGGCGTGGGCCTCCTGCACGCGGGCCAGGTAGACGTCGGCGGGCAGGCTGTCGCGCTCCTGCTGCAGGCGGCTGAGTCGCAGCAGATGCCAGAGCCAGGGGCGGCTTTCGAGGCCGCGGGCCTGCAGCAGCCGGGCCAGGTCGTCGGCGTCGGGCAGGGGGGCAGCCATGGCGCAGCTCCGGGACGCACAACCTTATGCAGGGTCGGCCGATCGCCGTGGCTCAGGCGGGCAGGGCCCAGGGGTTGAGGCCCAGGTCGGCGCCGATGCGGTGGGCGCAGGCGAAGCCGCTGAAGGCGACGGCATTGAGGCCCTGGCCCGGGAAGCACGAATCACCGACGCAGTACAACCCCCGCAGGCCCGTGCGGTTGAACGGCATCGGCAGCAGGCCCGGAAGCCGCCGGGCCGGGATCGGGCCGTAGCTGCCGCCCATCCGGCCGAGGAAGCGGCGATGGCTGCGGGGGGTGCCCACCTCCCGATGGCGAATCGCCCCGGCCAGCCCCGGCAGGATCGCCTCGAGGCGGCCGATGAGCCGATCGGCATCGGCCTGTTTCTTCGCCCGGTAGTCGGCCGGGGAGAGGTGGCGCCACGCCTCGATCGCACTGGGGGTGAAGGTGTGCAGGATGTGGCGGCCCGCAGGCGCCAGGGACGGGTCGAGCAGGGTGGGCATCGACACGAACACCACCCCCTGCTCGGCCTCCATCGCCCCCCAGTCGTCAAGCAGCAGATGGTGGCAGTGGAAGCCCTCGGGAACAACGGCGGCGTCGATGCCCAGATGCAGCGACAGGAACGATGGCGAGGGTTGGTAACGGCGCCGCCAGGTGCGTTCGGCGGCGGGCGTGTGCTCGGCGTCGACGAGGGGATGGGCCACGGCCCCCGCGCTGCCGGCTGCACCGGCGAAGGTGTCCCAGCGGGTGGCATTGCTGACGATGCGGCGGGCGCGGATCGTTTCGCCGTCGGCCAGCTTCACCCCCACCGCCGTGCCGTTCTCGATCAGCACGTCGGTGACCCGGGCCCGGTAGCGGATCGCCCCGCCATGGCCCTCGAGGCCGGCCACCAGCTTCTCGGCGATCACCCCCACGCCTCCGCGGGGGTAGTTGATGCCACCGGCATGGCGATCGCTGAACACCATGCCGGCGTTGATCATCGGCGTGCGGTCGGCGGGCATCACGCTCCAGCAGAAGCACTCCATGTCGATGAAGCGCAGCAGCTGCTCGTCGCGGATGTGGGCGCGGGCGACGTCACCGACGTTGAACGGCAGCCAGCGGGCCAGGCCCAGGCAGGCCAGCGGTGCCCGCACGAACACCTTGGCCAGGTAGGCCGGATCTTCGAGCGACAGCAGTGGCATCGCATCGAGGCAGCGGAACACCTGCCAGCAGGTGTCGTAGAAGGCGCGGATGCCCTTGGCTTCGTGGGGGAAGCGGGCGGTGAGATCGGCGATGAAGCGTTCGTAGTCGCGGTCGACCGCGACGGTGAGGCCACCGGGGAGGTGGTATTCGAGCTGGGCGGGATCGGGCACCGTGGGGCAGTGCTGGCCCACATCGGCGAGGGCACGGGTGAGCAGGTTGGTGTGGCCTGTCTCGCCGAAGCCGAAGATCATCGAGGCGCCCACATCAAAGGTGTAGCCCTCGCGCCGGAAGCTGCCGCCGCTGCCGCCCGGGATCAGGTACCGCTCGAGCACCAACGTGCGGGCCCCCTTGGCGGCCAGCTGGCTGGCGGTGACCAGACCGCCGATGCCGGCGCCGATCACGATCACGTCCCAGGTGGGGTCAGGGCTGCGGGTCACCGGCGGGCGGATGGGCTGGGGCGACCCTAGGCGGCGGCACCGGCCAGGGTCGCCGTCAGGTCGGCCAGGGCCCGGTCGCGGTAGGCGCCGTAGCGGCGGCGTTTGTCGCGGATGCGGTCGGGCAGTTCGGGCAGCAGGCCGAAGTTGGGGGGCATCGGCTGGAACCGGTCGCTCGGTGCTTCGGCGATGAAATGGGTGAGGGCACCGATCATGGTGGTGCGCGGCAGGGTGAGGGGGGGCCGACCCCGCACGAGGCGGGCGGCGTTGGTGCCGGCCAGCCAGCCGCCGGCGACGGCGGCGGCATAGCCCTCGGTGCCGGTGATCTGCCCTGCCGCCAGCAGCGACGGGCGCCGGCGGAACTGCAGGCTGGGATCAAGCAGCTGCGGTGCTTCGAGAAAGGTGTTGCGGTGCATCACGCCGAAGCGCACGAATTCGGCATCGGCGAGCCCCGGAATCAGCCGCAGCACGCGTTTCTGCTCGCCCCACCGGAGGTTCGTCTGAAAGCCCACCAGGTTCCACAGGCGTCCGTCGCGGTCTTCCTGCCGCAGCTGCACCACGGCGTAGGCGCGGCGGGCCCGGCGCACATCGCGGTCGTTCACATCGCCCCAGCGGCCATCCCAGAGGCCGATCGGCTTGAGGGGCCCATAGCGCATGGTGTCTTCCCCCCGGCGGGCCAGCTCTTCGATCGGCAGGCAGCCCTCGAAGAAGGTGGCGCTGTCGCGGTCGAAGTCCTTCACCTCGGCCTGCTCGGCCGTGAGCAGGGCATCGCGGAAGGCCAGGTACTGCTCCCGGTCCATGGGGCAGTTGATGTAGTCGGCGTCGCCCTTGTCGTAACGGCTGGCCCTGAACGCCACGGCCATGTCGATGCTGTCGCCTTCGACGATGGGGCTGGCGGCATCAAAGAAGTGGCAGTCGGCCCGGCCGGTGAAGGCCCGCAGCTGTTCGGCCAGCGGTTCGCTCGTGAGCGGCCCCGTCGCCAGCACGGCGATCTCTCCTTCGGCCGGCAGGACGGTGTGTTCGCGCCGTTCAACGGTCACCAGCGGATGCTGCTCGAGGGCGGCGGTGAGGGCGGCGCCGTAGCGGCCCCGGTCGACCGCCAGGGCACCACCGGCGGGGACGGCATGGGCGTCGGCGGTGGCGATCACCAACGAGCCCAGTCGCCGCAGTTCTTCCTGCAGCAGCCCGGCGGCCCGATCGGCACTGAGGGCTCCAAAGCTGTTGCTGCACACCAGTTCGCCGAACTCGCCGCTGTGGTGGGCGGGGGAGCGATGCACCGGGCGCATCTCGACCAGTCGCACCGGCACACCGGCCGAAGCCACCTGCCAGGCGGCCTCGCTGCCGGCGAGGCCGGCGCCGATCACCAGTACCGTCAAGGGGTCAGGCGCGGGATCGCTTGATCATCAGCTGCAGCTGACCGACGGCGGCACGGCCGATGTTGAACCCGGCCCAGCCCACTGCCAGCAGGATCGGAGACGCGACCAGGGCAAGCCGGAGATCCATGGGTGCAGGCGGAGGAATGTGGCGGCGATCCTACGGAGCCGCACCCGGAGAATGGGGGACCTTTCGTCAATCGACGCAAATGGTCGTGTCGGCGGCTGCGGCGTGGCGTTCGGCCAGCTGCCGGTAGCGGCGGGCATGCACCCGCTGGGCTTCGATCGTTTCGCCCGTCAGCTCCCGTTTGATCACCGCCGGCACCCCGGCCACCAGCACCCCCGGCGGCACGTCTTTCATCACCACCGACCCCGCCGCCACCAGGGCCCCCTCGCCGACCGTGACGCCGTTGAGCACCACGGCACCGATGCCGATCAGGGCCCCGTCGCCGATGGTGGCCCCATGGATCACCGCCCGGTGGCCGATGGTCACCTCGGCGCCGATGTGCACCGGTTCGCCGGGGTCACCGTGCAGCACGGCGCCGTCCTGCACGTTGCTGTCGCGTCCCACCCGGATGGCGCACAGGTCACCGCGCAGCACCGCCGTCGGCCAGAGGCTCACCCCCGCGGCCAGCACCACATCGCCGATCACCACGGCGCTGGGCGCCACCCAGGCGGCAGCCTCCAGGCTGGGCCTGGGCCAGGGGGAAGCGGTCATGGCACTGGGGGTCGCGTGGTAGCGTCGACTTTGCCCAACTGGGCGTAAGGGTCGCTAGCTCAGCGGTAGAGCACTCGGCTTTTAACCGATTGGTCCTGAGTTCGAATCTCAGGCGACCCACTCCAGACCAGCCCTGGGAACCCGAGCAAAACGCCTGCGGCGCAAGCGATTTCAGGGGTCGGCTCCGCGGCTGCTGCCGTAGCGGTTCGTCCCTTTGCGCCCCCGTGCGCAACGATTTTGAGGAACTCAGTTCCTCAAGCTTTCAGGGGCCGCGACCAGACTGGTGGTGAGACAGGCCCTGTGCCGATGCACGCGCGCGATTTCTTCAGCCAGGCCCAGCTGCGGTTGCAGGCGGCTGGCTGCCGCTATCGCATCAAGCAGGTGGCCCGCAGCCCCTATGTGCAGGTCTACGAGACCCTGCCGCCCCGGCGTCAGCAGTCGGCCCGCGGTTACCGCGCCGACAGCGAACAGGACTGCTGGGACCTGGCGGCGCTGCTCCTGCAGGCGGACCAGCGGTTGCTGCGGGGCCAGGCGGGCCTCGACTGGGACTGCCTGGCCGGTGGTGGCGTCCAGGGGCCGGCGGCGGTGCAGACCTGGGGGGAGCTGCGGGCGCTGGTGGGTGGCTGGATCGCCCCGGGGGGCCCCAAGGCCCGGGACCGCAATCCCTTCGTCTGCTTTCGCGATGGCGGCTACTTCGGGCGGGCCTTCGCCGCCGAGGAGCTGGCCACCAGCCATCAGCTGGAGCAGTACTGCCTGCACACCCCGGCCTCGCTGCTGGCCCATCGGGAGGATCCGCGACAGCAGCTGATCCGCCGGGAATACAACAGCAAGGGGTTCTACGGGGTGGTGCAGATGGTGAACTACCTCGCCCAGCGGGGGGTCGCCATCGCCACGCCGGACCTGCGCCAGCGGCTGGAGCAGCTCAAACGTGGGGCCGGCCGTCTGAGGGCTCCGGCGCCCCGCCACATCCCGCGCACGGACGACGTGCAGGACTGGCTGGACCGGCTGATGCTGCTCGATCCCTTGCGGGGCTGGGTGATGGCGATGATCGCCACCTATGGCCTGCGGGGGCATGAGGTGTGGCACATCGACCGACTGCCGGGCGAGGTGGAGGCCGATGCCGGAGTGATCGAGGTGGGCAGCTTCCACAGCCATGGCGATGGCAGTGCCACCAAGACCGGCCACCGCTTTGCCCTGCCGCTGCCGCTGGAGTGGGTGAGCCGTTACCGGCTCGATGACCGTGAGCATTCACGGCGGATGCTCACCGAACTGCGGCAACGCCATGCGATCCGCACAGCGGAACGGCCGGACGGGACGGTGCAGTTCTTCAACAACGGGGATCTGTCGATCGTGCTGGCCCACTGGTTGCGCAACCGGGGCCGGGAGGACCGGGAGATCCCCGTGAAGCTGTTCGGGTATCACCAGCCACGGCCCCTGCCGGGCAAACCGAAACCCAAGGCCCGCCGGGATCGCTGCCGGCTCTATGACCTGCGCCATGCCTGGGCCCTGCGGGCCAAGGCGACGACCACCTGGTCCACGGCGGTGAAGGCCGCCTCGATGGGCCACAGCGAAGCGGTGCATGCCAGCCGCTACCTGGCTGAGGAACAGGCGGAGCACAAGCTGGCGAACCTGCTCCAGCGTCGGGCGCGGGATGAAGGCCGGACCCTGACGACCCAGGCGGTCGAACCGGTGATCCGTGAGGTGACACGGCTGCCGGAGGGCGTGACACCGGAACTGATCGAGCTGGCCCGCAAGCTGCGGGTGGCGGGGCTGGGTTAGGCGACCACGCGCCGCAGGGCTATTTCGCAGCGGGGTACGTGCCAGAGCAGATCGGAGCGGCTGCAGCCGGGGGTCTTGCGGGTCCAGTGGTGGCCTTCCCGCAGGATGCGATGGCGCCGCAGTCGCCAGAGGGTCTGCCGGCTGATGCGCAGATGTTCCGCCATGGCCTGGGTCTCGAGCCAGGGATCAGGACGTCTGTGCGTCACGGCATCGCCTCAGGGTCGGGAGGCTACCCGCGTCGGCGGAAGCTACAGACCCCGCCCGCCACCAGGCCCGGGCCCGACAGACCCACCACCGACACTGCCGCCAAGGGCAAGGCCGGCGAGGACGCTGAGGCCCTGGGCGACGGCGGCATCAACGCGGCTGCGGGGCCGTTCGCAGAACACCAGGGTTGGATCAATCGCTGAGGGCAGTCCATGGCGCTGGACATAGAGCCAGGAGAGGAGGGTGCAGTGGCCCAGATCAAGCAGCAGGGTGCCGCCCTGGAACCCGAGGATGCAGGCCGACATCCAGACCACCAGCCGGCGGGAGTCCATCGGGCAGAACGGCAACGCTGGGGAGGGTTCCGGCCTGGGGCGATGGCGTCCATCCCGGGAACCCTCAGCCGCCCTGACTGAACTGGCGATGGCGGTGAGCAACGAAGGACTGGAGCTGATCCGGCAGCTGGAAGGTTGCCGTCTGGTGGCCTATCCCGACCCCGGCAGTGGTGGTGAACCCTGGACCGTCGGCTATGGCCACACCGGCCCTGAGGTGACGCCTGGGCTGGTGATCAGCCAGGGCCAGGCCGAGGCCTGGTTGCTGGTGGATGTCGCCGAGGCCGAACGGGCCGTGGATCAGTTGGTGGCCAGTGGCGGCTTGAGCAGCTGGCAACGGGAGGCGCTGGTGAGCTTCTGCTTCAACGTGGGGGCCGGGGCGTTGGCAGACAGCAGCCTGCGGCGACGGTTGCTGGCGGGGGAGGATCCGGCAGTGGTGCTGCCTGAGGAACTGCCCCGCTGGGTGAAGGGTGCCAACGGTCCGCTGGCGGGATTGATCCGTCGCCGCCAGCTGGAGCTCGCCCACAGCCGCCGCGGTGAAGATGACGGCGCCAGTGAGAAGGCAGCTCCGATTGAGTTGCTGGCGGCGGTGCGATTCCACCAAGAGCTGGAGCACCAGGTGACGGCCTGGCAGGAGCTGCAGGCAAGCCTGAGCGCAGCGCAGCTGGAGGCCTTCGCGCGGCGGTTCCGTCAGGACGTGCAGAACGAAGGGCCGCCGATGCCGGTACCCCTCCCGCCGCTGACGGCCACCACCGCCATCGAACTGCCGGTGCCGTACTACGCCCAGAACGACAGCAGCACGGGCCAGGGCCCGCGGATGTGTTTCTCCTCCAGCTGCGCCATGGCGGCCGAATTCCTGCGGCCGGGGTGTCTGACCAGCGGCCCGGGTCAGCCGGATGACCGTTACCTGGCGATCGTGCAGCGCCATGGCGACACCACTGATGCCCAGGCCCAGATCCAGGCATTGGCGGAACTCGGCATCACAGCCCGGCTGCGCACCGATGGCCGGATGGAAGATCTGATCACGCAGCTGCAGCGGCGGATTCCGGTGCCCGTGGGCTGGCTGCACAAAGGCCCAGTGCAGGCGCCGAGTGGTGGCGGCCACTGGAGTGTGGTGGTCGGCTGGGATCCGCAACGGCAGGTGCTGCGGATCCACGACCCCAACGGAGAAGCCGACCTGACCGCTGGGGGCTATGTGAGCGACATCGGCGGCAAAGGGCAGCTCTATTCCCGGCGCAACTGGGGCCGGCGCTGGATGGTGGAAGGTGACGGCAGCGGCTGGTGGCTGGAGCTGTCGCTGTGAGTGCCTCAAGGTCAGGAGGGCGACGGGGAAGTTTTCTGGGGGACCCGGGTAGCCTCCGGTTGTTCGCTGACGATCAATGCTGATCGGCGCTGACCTCCTGGCCAAGGTTCAGGAGATGGGGGATGCCCCCAAGGCAGAGATGGTGCGGGCCTGTGGCTACGTGAGCACCAGCAAGGCCGGCCGTGAACGGCTGGAGTACACCGACTTCTACCTGGCCCTGCTGTCGGCCAAGGGGATCGTTCTCCATGACGGAGACGACGACGGTGGCCGTGAGCTGACCTACACCGCCAAGGTGCAGAGCAGCGGCAGCGTGAGTGTCGGCCGTGCTTACACCAGC
>CAIQIA010000001.1 GCA_903871775.1 uncultured cyanobacterium | reverse complement strand
GTTGAACACCTGGGCTGACATCCTGAACCGTGCTGGCCTGGGCATGGAAGTGATGCACGAACGCAACGCTCACAACTTCCCCCTCGACCTGGCTGCTGCCGAGTCCACTCCCGTGGCTCTGACCGCTCCCGCCATCGGCTGAGGATCCTGACCCTGCCTGATCTTCGGATCACGGCACAATCAGAGATTGCACGAACCCCCGCCTCGGCGGGGGTTTTTTGTTGTCGATGCTCAGACCCGATTCCCACCCATGAGCGGTGGAGAGACCTCCCCGAGGTGGCTCCTGCGCTCCAGGCCGATCGATCAGAATCCAGCCAGCTGATCGCCGCTCTTGGCTGTGCCTCGCAAGCTGCTGGCCCTGGGGGACAGCGGCATCTACGGCTGGGGAGATCCAGAAGGCGGGGGCTGGGTGGAGCGGCTTCGCCGGCACTGGATGGGTCGGGACGAAGCGCCAGTGCTTTACAACCTCGGTGTCCGGGGTGATGGTCTCGAGCGGTTGTCCCAGCGCCTGTCGGGTGAATTTCAGGTGCGGGGGGAACTGCGCCGGCAGGTGCCCCAGGGTCTGCTGCTGGGCATCGGTCTCAATGACACGGCCCGCGTGGGCAGGCCTGATGGTCGGCAGCAACTGGAACCGGAGGCGTTTCTCTACGGCTTTGACCGTCTGCTGGCCGAGGCCTGCGGCCTCGCTCCGGTGTTCGTCGTGGGCTTGTCGCCGGTCCATGAGCCAGCCATGCCTGTGGCTGGATGCCTCTGGTACGGCAACAGCGATGGTGATCGCTACGACCGGCTCCTTGAGGAGGTGTGCATCGCCCGTCAGGTGCCTTTTCTACGTCTGCGGGGTGAAGCCCTGGAGATCTGGGAGCGCCGGCTCTGTGCAGATGGACTGCACTGCAACAGCGATGGCCATCGCTGGATCTTCGAGCGTGTGCGGGCCTGGCCGGAGCTGCTCAACTGGGCCGGACTTCCCCCCGAGGGAGCGTGTCGTCTCCCCCAGGACGAGATCAGACTTCAGACGATGGCAAGCCGGTGAGTGGATCTGCGCAAGCCGGTGACTGGATTTGAACCTGCGACCTACTGATTACGAATCAGTTGCTCTACCCCTGAGCTACACCGGCACGGAACACAAATTAGCATCGAGCCTCCTGCTGACTGAGCGGCGTTGCCCTCCCCCGATTCCCTCGATCCTGACTTGAGGCGGCGCTTGCTGCAGGAGGCCCGCACTCCCTGGCGGGGGTTACGCCGGGGGCTCTGGTTCGCCCTCACCGCTTCGGCCGCAATCGGCCTCGCGACCATGCTGCTCAGGCTCAGTGCCGGTGACACCGTCGCCGGCCAGGACCTCGGCATTCAGGTGCTCGCCCTGCTGGTCTGCGGCGGTCTGATCTGGTGGGACCGCAACCGCTCCCTCGACGACGAGGGACGCAGCTGACGGCAGTGTCCGCGCGATCTGCAGCTGCAGCAACGACAGCACCACACCTGCCTGCAGCAGCACAGCCAGCCGGCTGCTGTCGTGCCAGGGGGTGGCCGTGGCCACCTGGCCGGCCCGTCCATCCAGCCAGAGCAGCAGCGGAGCCTGCACCAGAGCGGCCAGACCACCCAGGGTCACCCCGATGGCGCCGGAACCCCGCAGCAGGATGCTCAGGGGGGTGGCCACGGCCAGGGCCCAGAGCAGCAGCACCTCCAGCCGCGGAGCGGGCCCAGGGTCGGCGCCGGCCAGGATCAGCTGCAGCAGAAGCAGTTCAAGGGGCAGCAGCGCCGCAACCAGCAGCCGCCAGGGGGCCACAGGCATGCCTCAGAGGGTGAGGGTGCGCCGCTGGGTGACCATGCGATAGGCCTCGATGCGGTCACCGTCCCGCCAATCGGTGAATCGATCACAACCCACACCGCATTCGAACCCGGTGTTCACCTCCTTGACGTCGTTCTTCATCCGTTTCAGCGAATCGAGATCGCCCGTGTAAACCACCTGTTTGCCCCGATGCAGGCGGAACTTCGCATTCCGCTGCAGCGAGCCGCTGGTCACATAACAGCCGGCCACGGCACCTTTGCCGATGCTGAACACAGCGCGGATCTCGGCCTCTCCAAGGGGCTGCTCCACCAGTTCGGGTTCCAGCAGACCTTCCATGGCCAGCTGGATGTCCTCCAGCAGCTTGTAGATGACGTCGTAGTCGCGCACATCCACCCCGGCGGCCTCGGCGGCCCGGCGGGCACCGGAGGCGAGGGAGGTGTTGAAGCCCACGATCACCGCGCCGGAGGCTGCCGCCAGGTCGACGTCGGTTTCGGTGATTTCGCCCGGGGCTGCCAGCAGCACCCGGACCTGCACCTCGCCCTGGGGCAGTTGCTCGAGGGTACCGAGGATGGCTTCGACGCTGCCCTGAACATCGGCCTTCAGGATCAGGTTGAGCTCCTTGAGTTCCCCTTCGCTGGCCTGGCCCGACATGGATGTCAGGGAGACGCGGCGAGAGGCCATCTGCTGGGCCAGGCGGCTGGCCCGGGCCTCGGTGACCCGATCGCCCACCACGGCCCGGGCTGATTTCTCGTCGCTGAAGACTTCGAACTCGTCACCGGCCGCCGGCACTTCGCTGAAGCCGAGCACCTCCACCGCCGATGAGGGGGGCGCCTCCTTCACCCGCCGGCCCGTGTCATCCACCATCGCCTTGACCTTGCCCAGCACCGGGCCGGCCGCCACCACGTCGCCAGGACGGAGGGTTCCGTTCTGAACCAGCAGCGTGGCCACAGGCCCCTTCGCCTTGTCGAGATGGGCCTCGATGACGGTGCCCCTGGCCATGCGGTCAGGGTTGGCCTGCAGGTCTTCGACCTCGGTGACCAGCAGGATCATGTCCAGCAGGGTGTCGAGACCGGTGCCCCGCAGGGCGCTCACCGGCACCATCACGGTGCTGCCCCCCCATTCCTCGGGCAGCAGGTTCTGGTCGGACAGCTCCTGCTTGACCCGATCGATCTGGGCGCCTTCCTTGTCGACCTTGTTGATGGCGACCACGATCGGCACCTCGGCCGCCCGGGCATGGCTGATCGCTTCCAGGGTCTGGGGGCGCACGCCGTCATCGGCCGCGACCACGAGCACGGCCACGTCGGTGACCTTTGTGCCCCGGGCCCGCATGGCGGTGAACGCTTCGTGGCCGGGGGTGTCGAGGAAGGTGACCTTGCGGGTTTCGCCGGCGTGGGGCACGTCCACCTGGTAGGCACCGATGTGCTGGGTGATGCCCCCCGCCTCGCCCGCTGCCACACGGGTCTTGCGGATGGCGTCAAGAAGGCTGGTCTTGCCGTGGTCGACGTGGCCCATCACCGTCACCACCGGTGGACGCCGGATCAGATGCTCGAGGTCGCTGGCCTCGATCATCTCGACGGTCTTCTTGGCCGCCTCCTCGACGTCGTCCTGAAGCACCGGCACGCCGAACTCATCGGAGACGGTCTCGATGGTCGGCAGGTCGAGGGTCTGGGTGACCGTGGCGATGATGCCCTTGAAGAAGAGCGACTTGATGATCTCCGAGCTTTCGACGCCAAGCATGTCGGCGAGCTCCTGAACCGTCAGGTTGCCCTCGGGGATCACCAGCATCTCGGGCCTGACCTGTTTGGCGTCCCGGGCTGCCCGCAGTTCCATGGCCCGGCGGCGCTGGCGCTGACGGGTGGTTTCCTTGCGGCGACGGCGCTGGGCGAGGGGCCGAGGCGATCCCGCCGCGGGCTTGGGCTTGCTCGGCCGGGCCAGGCTGGCCTGCAGCACGATCGCTTCCTGTTCGCCGGCGAAGCCGCCGGTCTCGGCGGTCAGCGAGTCGTCGTTCTCGCCGATGATGTGAACCTTCTGGCGCTGCCGCTGCGGCGACTTGCTGCGCAGGGCGTCGAGGCGGGCGGTGTCGTCCCAGTCGGGACGACGGGCCCGTGTCGGGCCTGCCCCCAGCGGCGGACGGTGGCCGGGACGGCGCGGTGCCGTGGCGGCTGCCCCTTCGGGCTTGGCGGGTTCGTTGGGGCGGCGCGGGGGCTCGACCCCGGGGCGGGCCGGCGGGCGACGGGGTCCCTCCGGCGGCACCGGACCGCGGGCCCCGGGCTTCTGCAGCTGCATCAGCTCCCCAGGGGCCACGGGCTTGCGCATGCCGCCTGGAGCGCCCGGTCGCACGGGCTGTCCCGGACGGGTCGGTGGCGTGGAGGTGTCGCGGCGGATCGGTTTGCCGACTAGCTCGACACTCGGACTCGGGGGGCGGCCCTCACCGTCGCCCCGTCGCACGGGGGCCTGCCCCTGCCGCGGCGCTCCAGGACCCCGCTGGGGCACGGCTGGGCGCTGGGGGGCTCCGGGGCGCTGGGGCACCGCGGGGCGCATCGGCACCGCGGGGCGGTTGGGCTGCTGGGGACGCCCGGCAGCCGCCGCCGGCCGGACTGGCTGGGCCGGCCGCTGGGGGGACGGCTGGGGCGCGGGGGGTGCCGTCCGGCCGGGGGGCGGGCTGGCGGGCCGGCTGGGGGCCGCTGGCCGGGCCGGTGGCTGGATGGCCGCGGGGCGACCCACGATCGTGGGTCGTGCCGGCGCTGGAGGGGTGCCTGGGGTTCTCGGTTGCGGCGCACCCGCTGCCGGTCGCACCGGAACGGCGGGGGCTGCTGGCCGTGCCGGCGGCCGGGTCGCCGGCTTGCTCGGGGCGGCGGCGGGTTGCACCGGCGTTGCCGGCCTTGCCGGAGTCACCGGCCGGGCCGGCGGCGGGGTCGGTCGGGAGGGGGCAGGCGCTGCCGCGGCCTGGGCCGGGCGCGGGGCCGCGGGCCGGGGGGGTGGGCTGGAGGGGGCTGGTGCTGGTGCTGCTGCCGCCGGGGCGGGAGGAACAGGTGTGGCCGGAGCCTGGGCGGCCTTCCTGACCGTCAGGATCTGGCCGGCCGGGGAGGCCTCCGCCGGTCGCGCCGGGCTGGACGGCCCTTTCCGGGTCTTCAGCTCGGCCCGGATGCGGTTGGCTTCGTCATCGCTGATCGAACTGCTGTGGCTGCGAACCGCGATCGACAGCTTCTCCGCCGCCTCCAGCACATCGCGGTTGTCGAGACCGAGGTCCCGGGACAGTTCATAGATCCGGACTTTGCCGCCGCTCGTCATGCAGGTCTCCAATGGACGGGGCACGGGGTGCCACCGTTCCCGTCATCTGGACGGGACGGTATTCATCTTGCCTGAGAGGTGGGTCCCCCTCCAGCGACAGCCGTTCGACCAGGAGATCCAGGATGGCGTCGGGGACAGGAACCCGGAGGGCCCGTTGCAACCGGCGACGCCGCCGTGCCTCATCCAGGCAGGCCGATCGACGACAGACATAGGCCGATCGACCCATGCCTGAATCCAGTGTGACACTGCCGTCACCCGCCTGGCGGATCAACCGCCACAGATGCCGCCGATCGTGCAGCTCCCGGCAGGAGACGCAGCGCCGCAGCACCGGTCGTGGCTCAGTCGACCGCATCCGCTTCGACGGTCTCGGGCTGCGCCTCAGCAACCGGCGGGGTGTCCTCACCAGGTCCTGCTTCGTCAAGAGTCTCCTCCTGAAGACCGTCGTCCTGAAGACCCTCCTCTTCAAGGGCGTCCTCCTCAAGGGGGTACAGCTCCCGCAGCCGGGCGTCCTCCTCGGCCCGGGCCGCCTGCTCCGCCGCCAGGCGTGCCTCGGCCTCGGCCTGCAGCCGTTCCTCCTCCTGCCGCAGGCCGATCAGCTCGGCGACCTTCTCGTCCTCGCTGACCTGGTCGTACTCGCTGGCGTTCTTGATGTCGATCTTCCAGCCGGTGAGCCGGGCCGCCAGGCGCACGTTCTGGCCTTCCCGGCCGATGGCCAGGCTCAGCTGGTCCGGTGGCACCAGCACGTGGGCGTGGTGGCCCTCAGGATCCACAAGCCGCACGAGCTCGACCCGCGCCGGACTGAGGGAGTTGGCGATGTACTGGCCGGGGTCCGGTGACCAGCGGATCACGTCGATCTTCTCGCCACGCAGCTCATTCACCACCTGCTGAATCCGGGAGCCCCGGGCGCCGATGCAGGCACCGACGGGGTCCACTTCCCGTTCGACGCTGTCCACGGCCACCTTTGTTCGAGGCCCCACCGCGCGGGAGGGGGGGTTGGCCTCCCGGGCCACCGCCACGATCCGCACGGACCCCTCCTGAATCTCCGGAACCTCATTCTCGAACAGGTACACCACGAGGCCGGCATTGGCACGGCTCACGAACAGCTGCGGGCCCCGACGGGCAATCTCGGACACCTCCTTCAGGAACACCTTGAAGGTGGCATTGGCGCGGTAGTTGTCGTTCGGCAGCTGATCGCGCCGGGGCAGCTCAGCCTCCACTTCGGGGCGCCCCAGCCCAGAGCTCACCGCCATGATCACCGACTGACGCTCGAAGCGGATCACCCGCGCCGTGAGCACCGGATCCTCAAGATCGGCGAACTCCTCCTGAATCATCCGCCGCTGCTGGTCCCGCAGTTTCTGGGCCAGCACCTGTTTGGTCTGGGCAGCGGCCATGCGACCGAAGTCATCCTTCTCTGGCGTCACATCCAGCACAACCGTGTCACCCAGCTGAGCGTCGTCGGTGACCTGTTCCACTTCGGCAAGCGAGATCTGGTGATCTTCGCTCTCGACTTCTTCAACGATGATCTTGCTCGCCAGCACCCGGAATCCCTCTTCATCGAGGTCAAGGGCGACATCAAAGTTGCTGAAATACTCCTCGTCGAACGGATCCTGGCCATAGCCCAGATAGAGGGTGCGCCGGTAGCGCTCGTAGCCCTTGAGCAGGGCTTCTCTCAGGGCTGCCTCAACAACGCTGGCGGGGAGTTTCTTCTCCTCGCTGATGTCCTCGATCAGGGTCGCAAGACCCGGGAGCATCACGAGTGCCATGGGCGTGTCATCCGGTAAGGGAACAGGAATCGGGGCTGGTGGGTCAGCCTTCCGGGGTGATGAGGCGGACCTCGATCACGGTGGGGCGGGGGATGCGCACGATCTTTCCCCGCTGGTTGATCTCGACGTTGCCGTCGTCGCGGCCGAGCAGGGATCCCTCTCGATCCGTCTCGCGATCACCCTCCCGGCAGCGCACGCGCACGGGAAACCCCCGGAAGCTCCGGAAGTCGCGGTCATCCTCGAGGCTGTCATCCAGCCCGGGGCTGGTGATCTCGAGCACGTAGGCCCCAGGGAGCAGGTCCCCCTGCTCGAGGGCTTCCCCCATGGCCTGGCTGAAGGCCGCGCAATCGTCGAGATTCACGTCGTCGCCGCCCCGGTGCCGCAGGGCGATCACCAGGGCATTGGGCTGCCGATGCGTGTGCAGACAGACCGAGACGACCTCCAGTCCCTGGGGGGCGGCCGTGGCGGATGCCAGGGCCTCGATGGGGGGGAGGAGGGGGTGACTCAAGTGTTCGGGGGGGTGAACCCGGCCCGATCAAGGAGTCGCCGCGCTCTCCGAAGGAAAGGCACAGTCGAAAACGGAGGGGGTGAGTCCTCCCCGTTGATGCCCGCCGGGCATGGGGTCATCGTATGGGATGGCCGGACCCATGGAGGGAGCCCGGCGGACGGCCACGGCCCTCAACCCTGGGTCGGCGGGAAGGAGATGGCCGGGGCGTCGCCATAGAAATCGGTGGCGCTGGGCGTCTGGCGCTGGGCCGCATCGGCATTGATGCACCCCCCCCGATCCTGGACGAACTGGCACACCCGCGCCCACA
This sequence comes from uncultured cyanobacterium, assembly GCA_903871775.1. Classification (GTDB taxonomy): domain Bacteria; phylum Cyanobacteriota; class Cyanobacteriia; order PCC-6307; family Cyanobiaceae; genus CAIQIA01. The sequence continues at coordinate 57,597 of CAIQIA010000001.1, read as the reverse complement.
GCTTGATGCGGGTTCCCCCTGGACCATTGCTGAAGCGAACCTCCTGCAGGGGGCCCATGCTCGGGTCGATGGTGACCCGGCAGAGGGGGCATGTCCGCGGGGCCTCGGCCATCGGATCACCTCATGTGCTGGGCAACCTAGACCCGTCAGGCCAGGCTGGGGGCGATCACGCCCCGGTCGATGGTGTCGACGTTGCTGCAGCTCAGCGACCCGCATCTGCTGGCTGACCCCGCTGGCCTCTACCGCGGCATCCGCCCCGGCGACGCCCTGGCCCTGGCCCTGGGGCAGGGCGCTGCCACGACGCCTGCCCCGACCCTGCTGCTGCTCAGCGGCGACCTCGTCCAGGACGAGTCGTGGCAGGGGTACGCACGGCTGCGGGATCTGCTGGAGACCCTTCCTCTGCCGGTGGCGCTGCTGCCCGGCAACCACGACCGGCCGATGTTCCTCAGGGCCTGTCTGGGCCGTCGCGCCACCGTCGCCCCCGCCCTGGTTCCCTTCGGGGCCTGGTGGCTGCTGCTGCTCGACAGCCACTGTCCGGGCCGCATCGACGGCCGGATCTCGCCGGGGCAGCGCCGCTGGGCCTGTGCTGCCCTGCGGCAGGTGCAGGGGCCCGTGCTGCTGGCCATGCACCATCCCCCGGAGGACCAGGAGGACGGTGAGGGGCTTCTGGACAGCCTGGCCGGGGCCGGCGACCTGCGCCTGGTCTGTTACGGCCACGTCCATCGGCACGAACAACGGCAGCGGGGCCCTGTGACCCTCCTGGCCTGTCCGTCGACGGCGCGCCAGTTCAGCCCCACGCAACCCTGCCCCCTCGGGCGACCCGATGACCCCGGCGGCCGCCTGCTCCAGCTCGGACCGGCCCACCGCTGGCAGGAGCAGCTGCTGCGCTGGTCTTCGCCACCCCAGGCCGCTGTCTAACGTGAGCTGAGATGGCCCCCCTGCCGGTGGCGCTGCCGCGCCTGCTCCTGACCGCTCTGGCCTCCCTGCTGGCGATGGTCATGCCTGTGCTGGGGCTCTCGATGCCCCTGCTGGCGGCCCCCGCGCCGGCCGCGGCGGCCGCCCACGGATTCGTGGCCGAGGCCGTGGCGCGGGTCGCCCCTGCCGTGGTGCGCATCGACACCGAGCGTCGCGTCATGGTGGCGGGCGTCGACCCCGCCTTCGAGGATCCCTTCCTGCGGGATCTCTTCGGTGATCTTCCGGGGAGCCGCCGGGAGAGTGGCCAGGGCTCCGGGGTGATCATCGACCGGGAGGGGCTGGTGCTCACCAATGCCCATGTGGTCGACCGGGCCGACCGGGTCCAGATCACCCTCGCCGATGGCCGCCAGCTCGATGGCACCGTGGCGGGTGTCGACACGGTCACCGATCTGGCGGTGGTGCGCCTGCCGGCGACCCAGGGGCTGCGGGCCGCACCCCTCGGGGATTCGGAGGATCTGCTCCCCGGCGACTGGGCCATCGCCCTGGGCAACCCCTTTGGCCTCGACAGCACGGTCACCCTCGGGATCGTCAGCAGCCTGCATCGCAACATCAGCACCCTCGGCTTCACCGACAAGCGTCTGGAGCTGATCCAGACCGATGCCGCCATCAATCCAGGCAATTCGGGGGGGCCCCTGATCAATGCCGCCGGCGAAGTGATCGGCCTCAACACGCTCGTGAGGGCAGGGCCCGGGGCGGGGCTGGGGTTCGCGATCCCGATCAACCTGGCCCGCGGGGTCGCCCGTCAGCTGGCCTCGGGCGCGGCGGTGGTGCACCCCTACCTGGGCCTGCAGCTGGTGCCTCTCACGGCCCGCCGGGCCCGGGAGCACAACCAGGATCCGAATGCGTTGCTCCCCCTTCCGGAACAGGACGGTGCCCTGGTTCAGCAGGTGCTGGACCACAGCCCCGCCGCCAGCGCCGGCCTGCGTCGGGGGGATCTGGTGGTGGCCGCCGGGGAACGCAGTGTTCGCACCCCCGCCGACCTGCTCGCCGTCGTGGAGGGGTCCCGCATCGGTGAACCCCTGCCCCTGCAGGTGATCCGTGGCAGCGAGACCCTCAACCTGGCCATCCGGCCTGAGATCCTGCCGGCCTCGCCAGGCTGAGGGGGGCCCTGGGGATTGCTAGGTTCCCGCCCAGAATTCCCCTTTTCGATGGCCGAGCTGCAGGACCGGATGAAGCAGGCTGTCGCCCTCGCCGCCGTTGACCAGATCAACGACGGCATGGTCCTGGGCCTCGGCTCGGGCTCGACTGCGGCGCTGATGATCCGCGAGCTGGGTGCCCGCCTGGACGACGGTCGTCTCCGGAACATCACCGGCGTGACCACCTCCTTCCAGGGGGAGGTGCTGGCGGCTGAATTGGGCATTCCCCTGCTGGCCCTCAATGCCGTGGACCGCATCGACCTGGCGATCGATGGTGCCGACGAGGTGGATCCCGCCTTCCAGCTGATCAAGGGGGGCGGAGCCTGTCATGTGCAGGAGAAGCTGGTGGCCTGCCGCGCCGAACGGTTTGTGATCGTGGTCGATGCGACCAAGCTCGTCTCCCGCCTCAACCTGGGCTTTCTGCTGCCGGTCGAGGTGCTCCCGGGAGCCTGGCGCCAGGTCAGCGGTCAGCTGGCTGCCCTCGGCGGTGCCGCCGAGCTGCGCATGGCCGTCCGCAAGGCCGGTCCGGTGGTGACGGACCAGGGCAACCTCGTGCTTGACGTCCGGTTCGAGGGGGGCATCGCCGACCCGAGGGATCTCGAGGCGCGCATCAACAACATCCCTGGTGTGCTCGAGAACGGCCTCTTCGTCGATCTTGCCGATCAGGTGCTGGTGGGGGAGATCGTCGATGGCGAACCCCGGGTGCGGGACCTGCCCCGGGCCTGACCTCAGCCGCCGTCGGCGCCGGCCAGGCGCAGCCGCACCGACTCCGCATGGCTGTGCAGCCCCTCGCTGCTGGCAAGAGTCACGATCGAGGGGCCTGTGGCCTCGAGGGCCGAGCGGGTGAAGGCGATCACACTTGTGTGGTGCAGAAAGGTCTCGACGCTCAGGGCACCGCTGAAGCGGGCGGTGCCGCCGGTGGGCAGGGTGTGGTTGGGGCCCGCCAGGTAGTCGCCGGCGGCCTCGGGACTGTGGGCCCCAAGAAAGATCGCTCCGGCCTGGCGGATGCGTCCGGCCAGAGCCTCGGGGTCCCGAACCTGCAGCTCAAGGTGTTCCGGGGCGAACCGATCCGACAGGGTGGCGGCCCGCTCAAGGCTGTCGCACAGCACCACAAGGCCCCAGTCCCGCAGGGAGGTCTCGGTGAGGGCGCGGCGCGGGTGGTCGGCCAGCTGCCGCTCCACCGCGGCCGGCACCGCCTCGGCCAGCCTGGCGCTGGTGGTGACGAGAATGGCCGCAGCGAGGGGATCGTGCTCGGCCTGGGCCAGCAGGTCCGCGGCGATCAGATCGGCGTCGGCGCCATCGTCGGCGATCACCAGCACCTCACTGGGCCCGGCCAGGGAATCGATGCCGACCCTGCCATAGACAGACTTCTTGGCCAGGGTGACGTAGAGGTTTCCCGGTCCTGTGATCACATCGACCCTGGGGATCGAGGCCGTTCCCCAGGCCAGGGCGGCGATGGCCTGGGCCCCCCCGACCCGGTAGATCTCCTGGACTCCGGCCACCCGGGCTGCGGCCAGCACCGTCGGATTCACCTCCCCCGTGGGCCCAGGCGGCGTCGTCATCACCAGGCGCTCCACCCCTGCGACCGTCGCCGGCACCGCATTCATCAGCACGGTGCTCGGGTAGGCCGCCCGCCCGCCGGGCACATAGAGCCCGGCCCGCTCCACCGGACGCCAGCGGCGGCCGAGGCGTTCGCCGAAGGCTCCTTCCATGGTCAGATCCTGGGGGATCTGCAGGCGATGGAAGGCGGTGATCCGTTCATGGGCCAGCTGCAGGGCGGCCTGCAGCGGTGCCGGCGTGGCGCGCCAGGCCTGGTCGATGGCTTCAGCGCTCACCCGCAGATCATCCAGGTGCACGCCATCGAAGCGTTCAGTCAGCCGTCGCAGGGCCCCATCGCCGTCCCTGCGCACCTCCGCAATGATCGTCTCCACCTGACGGGCCGCGTCGGCCTGCCCATCGCCTTCCGTGCGGGCGGCGATCGCGTCCAGGCGCTCCTCCGCCTGCGGCGAGTCGCCGAGCACCTTCAGCAGCATCCCTGGGGTCTCCACTGGAGAGACGCTATCGCCAGGGGGCTGGGGATGGCCTGCGCTAGGATCATCGTTTGCCCCCTCGGCATCGAGTTCTGATCTGTGGCCAACAACAAGTCCGCGCAGAAGCGCATCCTGGTGGCCGAGCGCAACCGCCTTCACAACCGCAGCTACAAGTCAGCCGTGCGGACGCTGATGAAGCGCTGCTTCACGGCCTGCCAGGCCTACGGCGACAAGCCCGGCGATGAGACCCGCCAGGAGGTCCAGTCCACCATGAGCGCTGCCTTCAGCAAGATCGACAAAGCTGTCAAGGTGGGTGTTCTGCACCGCAACAACGGTGCCCATCAGAAGTCCCGGCTGAGCGCCGCCGTTCGTCGCGTGACCGAACCGGTCGCCGTCACCCCCGGGGCCTGACCCGTCAGACTGGTTCGGTTTCCATGCCAGGTGACTGCGGTCCTGTTGCGATGGCTCTCCAGGCACCCTCTTTGATCGACAGCCACTGTCATCTGGTCTTCCGTCAGTTCGAGGATGATCTCGAGGTGGTCGCCTCCCGTTGGCGGGACGCAGGAGTGCGTCTGTTGCTGCATGCCTGCGTTGAGCCCGGAGAGATCCCTGCCATCCGCGCCCTCGCCGACCGCTACCCCGAACTCCGGTATTCGGTGGGCGTCCACCCCCTCGATACGGGGCACTGGCAGTCCGACACGCCGGCCGTGCTGCGGGAGGCGGTCCTGGCCGATGAGCGGGTTGTCGCCATCGGCGAACTCGGTCTCGACCTCTACCGTGCCGACAACCTTGAGGAGCAGCTTTCCCTTCTGGTGCCGCAGCTCGACCTGGCCGAGGAGGTCGATCGACCGGTGATCATCCATTGCCGCGATGCGGCGGCTCCGATGCTGGAGCTGCTCCGGTGCCGGCGCAGTGAGGGGCGCAGGCTCAGGGGTGTCATGCATTGCTGGAGCGGCACGCCTGAGGAGATGGACGGCTTTCTGGAGCTGGGGCTGTTCATCAGCTTCAGCGGCAACGTGACGTACCCATCGGCCCGCGACACCCACGCCTGCGCCCGTCTCGTGCCGGGAGACCGTTATCTGATCGAGACCGATTGCCCCTTCCTGGCGCCAGTGCCACGGCGGGGCAAACGCAACGAACCTTCCCTGGTGCGGCTGGTGGCGGAACGGGTGGCTGAGCTGCGGCAAGAGTCGCTTGAGGCCGTGGGCCACGCCAGCACCGCCAATGCCGTCTCCCTCTTCAGGCTGAAGCTTCAGGATCAAGAACCTTGACAGGTCTCGCGCTGAGTGGTTATGGTCGGCTATTGGCCTGGTGATGTCCCCTCGATGCAGCGGGAAGCGTCGTCGCCCATGATCCGTTCTCTGGCCGTTCCGGCAGGCCCACTGCCACGGGGCTGATTTCCTGAGAACCCCAGACCGCTCCTCGTCCCATGCGGGGAGCGGTCTATGTCGTGGTCTGCGATCTCTGCCTCGGGCAGCTTCGCCATCACGGTCCGCCGTCCACCAACCCCTTCAGGTCTCCGCATGAGCAGCGCGATCCAGGTCGCCAAGACCGCCACCTATCTCCCCGATCTGGTGGAGGTGCAGCGGGGCAGCTTCAAGTGGTTTCTGGAAAAAGGATTGATCGAGGAGCTGGAGAGCTTTTCGCCGATCACCGATTACACCGGCAAACTCGAGCTCCACTTCATCGGCAGCGAGTACCGACTCAAGCGACCCCGTCACGACGTCGAAGAGGCGAAACGTCGCGATGCCACTTTCGCTTCGCAGATGTACGTCGTCTGCAGGCTCGTCAACAAGGAGACCGGCGAGATCAAGGAGCAGGAGGTCTTCATCGGTGAGCTTCCCCTGATGACCGAACGGGGGACGTTCATCATCAATGGTGCTGAACGCGTCATCGTCAATCAGATTGTCCGCAGTCCGGGTGTTTATTTCAAAGATGAACAGGACAAGAATGGACGCAAGACCTTCAATGCCAGCCTGATCCCCAACCGTGGCGCCTGGCTGAAGTTCGAGACAGACAAAAACGATCTGCTGCACGTCCGGGTTGACAAGACCCGCAAGATCAACGCTCACGTCATGATGCGGGCGATCGGTTTGTCTGACAATGATGTGCTCGACAAACTGCGTCACCCCGAGTACTACAAAAAGTCGATTGAAGCCGCCAATGAGGAGGGCATCAGTTCAGAAGACCAGGCTCTGCTTGAGCTGTACAAGAAACTGCGCCCGGGTGAACCCCCGTCTGTCAGCGGTGGTCAGCAGCTCCTGCACAGCCGATTCTTTGATCCCAAGCGATACGACCTTGGTCGGGTCGGCCGTTACAAGATCAACAAGAAGCTCCGACTGACCATTCCTGATTCAGTCAGAACACTCACTGCCGAGGATGTGCTCAGCACCATTGATTACCTGATCAATCTTGAGCTTGATGTCGGCGGTGCCACTCTGGATGACATCGATCATCTGGGCAACCGTCGCGTCCGCTCGGTTGGAGAGTTGCTGCAGAACCAGGTGCGTGTTGGCCTCAACCGTCTGGAACGCATCATCAAGGAACGGATGACCGTCGGTGAAACTGATTCGCTGACGCCGGCCCAGTTGGTCAATCCAAAACCCCTGGTGGCGGCTATCAAGGAGTTTTTCGGCTCCAGCCAGCTCAGCCAGTTCATGGACCAGACCAATCCCCTGGCTGAGCTCACGCACAAGCGACGCATCAGCGCCCTCGGCCCCGGTGGCCTGACCCGTGAACGGGCAGGTTTCGCGGTTCGTGACATCCATCCCTCTCACTACGGACGGATCTGCCCGATCGAAACCCCTGAGGGCCCAAACGCAGGACTGATTGGCTCCCTGGCCACCCACGCACGGGTGAATGAGTACGGGTTCATCGAGACCCCGTTCTGGCGCGTGGAAAACGGCCACGTGCTTAAGTCTGGTGATCCTATTTATCTGTCAGCCGACCTTGAGGATGAGTGCCGGGTCGCTCCCGGCGACGTGGCCACCGATTCGGATGGTCGCATCACCTCGGACATGATTCCAGTGCGCTACAGGCAGGACTTTGAAACCGTCCCTCCTGCGCAGGTTGATTATGTGCAACTGTCTCCCGTTCAGGTTATCTCCGTTGCTACATCGCTGATCCCCTTTCTGGAACACGATGATGCCAACCGAGCCCTCATGGGTTCGAACATGCAGCGTCAGGCGGTTCCCCTGCTGCGCCCCGAGCGGCCGCTGGTTGGTACAGGTCTGGAGCCGCAGGTCGCCAGAGACTCCGGCATGGTCCCCATCACCCGGGTCAACGGTGAGGTGGTGTTCGTTGACGCCACCCAGATCATCATTCGTGACGAGGATGGGCAGGATCACTACCATTTGCTCCAAAAGTATCAGCGCTCCAACCAGGACACCTGCCTCAATCAACGCCCGATTGTGAAACTGGGTGACCAAGTCATCGCGGGGCAGGTTCTGGCCAACGGTTCGGCTTGCGAAGGTGGTGAGATCGCCCTTGGTCAGAACGTGCTGGTCGCATATATGCCGTGGGAGGGATACAATTATGAAGATGCAATTCTTGTCAGCGAGCGACTTGTCCGCGATGATCTTTACACCTCGGTGCACATCGAGAAATACGAGATTGAAGCCAGGCAGACAAAGCTGGGACCTGAAGAGATCACCCGTGAGATTCCCAACGTTGCCGAGGAAAGCCTTGGAAACCTTGATGAGATGGGAATCATCCGAATTGGTGCCTTCGTTGAATCGGGAGACATCCTGGTTGGCAAGGTCACACCCAAGGGTGAGTCTGACCAGCCTCCCGAAGAGAAGCTTCTGCGCGCCATCTTCGGCGAAAAGGCCAGAGACGTCAGAGACAACTCCTTGAGAGTCCCCAACACAGAGCGTGGACGGGTGGTTGATGTTCGCATCTACACCCGTGAGCAGGGCGATGAGCTTCCCCCCGGCGCCAACATGGTGGTGCGCGTCTACGTCGCACAACGGCGCAAGATCCAGGTCGGCGACAAAATGGCCGGCCGCCACGGCAACAAGGGCATCATCAGCCGGATCCTGCCGCTGGAGGATATGCCTTACCTTCCCGATGGCACACCGGTTGACATCGTCCTGAATCCTCTCGGTGTGCCCAGCCGCATGAATGTGGGCCAGGTCTTTGAGTGCCTGATGGGGTGGGCTGCGGACAATCTCAGTGCACGCTTCAAAATCGTCCCCTTCGACGAAATGCATGGAGCAGAGAAGTCCAAGGAGACCGTTCAGCGCTATCTGGAAGAAGCCCGGTCGTTGCCAGGAAAAGATTGGGTTTATGACCCTGCCAACCCTGGCAAGATCCAGCTCATTGACGGGCGCTCGGGCGAACCTTTTGATCAACCTGTGACTGTTGGTCGCGCTTACATTCTGAAGCTTGTTCACCTCGTTGATGACAAGATTCATGCCCGGTCCACCGGTCCCTACTCCTTGGTGACCCAGCAACCTCTTGGCGGCAAGGCTCAGCAGGGTGGTCAGCGTCTCGGAGAAATGGAGGTCTGGGCCCTTGAGGCCTATGGCGCTGCCTACACGTTGCAGGAGTTGCTGACGGTCAAATCCGACGATATGCAGGGGCGCAATGAGGCATTGAATGCCATCGTCAAGGGCAAGCCAATCCCTCGTCCTGGAACGCCTGAATCGTTCAAGGTGCTCATGCGTGAGCTTCAGTCCCTTGGCCTGGACATCGCTGTGTACACCGACGAAGGGGCCGAGGTGGACCTGATGCAGGATGTCAACCCTCGACGCAGCACGCCCAGCCGTCCAACATACGAGTCGCTCGGCGTTGCTGATTACGACGAGGATTGATTCCTCGGTTGATTCCAGTCTTGTTCCGCTGATCTTTCTCCATCGTCCGAACACAGGTCATGACCAACAGCAACCTCCGTACGGAAAGCCACTTCGACTACGTCAAGATCACGCTCGCATCCCCAGACCGAATCATGCAGTGGGGACAGCGAACACTTCCGAACGGCCAGGTCGTCGGTGAGGTCACCAAGCCAGAAACCATCAATTACCGGACGCTCAAGCCGGAGATGGACGGTCTTTTCTGCGAGAAGATCTTTGGTCCCTCAAAAGACTGGGAATGCCACTGCGGGAAATACAAACGGGTCCGTCACCGGGGCATTGTCTGCGAACGCTGTGGCGTTGAGGTCACAGAGAGTCGGGTGCGCCGGCATCGGATGGGCTTCATCAAGCTCGCAGCCCCTGTGTCCCATGTCTGGTATCTCAAGGGCATTCCCAGCTATGTGGCTATCCTCCTGGATATGCCGCTCAGAGACGTTGAGCAGATTGTTTATTTCAACTGCTATGTTGTTCTTGATGCCGGTGATCACAAGACCCTGAAGTACAAGCAGCTCCTGACGGAGGATGAATGGCTTGAGATTGAGGATGAAATCTTTGCGGAAGACTCGGAGATTGAAAACGAGCCTGAAGTCGGTATTGGGGCCGAAGCCCTCAAGCGGCTCCTCGAGGATCTTGATCTCCAGCAGATCGCTGAAGAACTGAGGGAAGAGATCAACGGCAGCAAGGGTCAGAAACGAGCTAAGTTGATCAAGCGGCTCAGGGTCATCGACAACTTCATTGCCACCAGTGCTCGGCCCGAGTGGATGGTGTTGGATGCCATCCCGGTGATTCCGCCAGACCTGCGGCCCATGGTTCAGCTTGATGGCGGTCGCTTTGCCACCAGTGATCTGAATGACCTCTACCGCAGGGTGATTAACCGCAACAACCGTTTGGCGCGGTTGCAGGAAATTCTTGCTCCTGAGATTATCATCCGCAACGAAAAGCGGATGCTGCAGGAGGCCGTTGATGCGCTGATTGATAATGGACGCCGAGGGCGGACGGTTGTTGGGGCCAACAACAGACCCCTCAAGTCTCTCAGTGACATCATTGAGGGCAAACAAGGGCGTTTCCGCCAAAACCTTCTTGGTAAGCGTGTTGACTACTCGGGCCGTTCCGTCATCGTGGTCGGTCCAAAGCTGAAAATGCATCAATGCGGCCTCCCCAAGGAGATGGCCATCGAGCTGTTCCAGCCCTTTGTGATCCATCGTCTGATTCGCCAGAACATCGTTAACAACATCAAGGCCGCCAAGAAACTCATTCAGAGAGGTGATGATGAAGTCATGCAGGTGCTTCAGGAGGTGATTGATGGTCATCCGATTCTCCTGAATCGTGCACCGACTCTGCACCGACTGGGTATTCAGGCGTTTGAGCCCAAGCTCGTGGATGGCAGGGCAATCCAGCTCCATCCGCTTGTCTGTCCAGCCTTTAACGCTGACTTTGACGGAGATCAGATGGCCGTCCATGTGCCTTTGGCCCTTGAATCTCAGACAGAAGCTCGGATGTTGATGCTGGCCAGCAACAACATCCTGTCACCAGCCACCGGTGAGCCCATCATTACGCCCTCCCAGGACATGGTGTTGGGAGCCTATTACCTCACGGCGACCCGTCAGGAAAAAGCCCATCCCAAGTTTGGTGACCGCAAGTTCACCTTTGCCAGCATGTCTGATGTCTGCAATGCCTACGAGGAGAAGTTCCTCGGCCTGCACGACTGGGTCTGGGTTCGTTTCAACGGCGAGGTTGATGACGAGGATGACTCCCGCGAGCCGCTTTCCTCAGAAGTTCTCAGTGATGGTACCCGCATTGAGCAATGGAAGTTCCGCCGTGACCGCTTTGACGAAGACGGTGCCCTCATCAGTCGGTTCCTGCTCACCACCACCGGTCGTGTGCTGATGAATCGCACCATCATCGATGCCGTCGCAGCCCGTTGAGCTGCATCGGGTTCATCTGCTGTCTTGCCTGATTTCTCTTCACGTCGTCTTCTTCCCCACCGGCCATGACCAGCTCTTCCACCCCTCGGAAATCCCGCAAGACCAAGCCTGCCGTTGAACCGCCTGCGCTGGAGGCACCAAGTCCGGCAGCACCCCCGTTCCGCAATCGCATTGTTGACAAGAAAGGTCTCCGGTCTCTTGTGGCATGGGCTTACAAGCACCATGGCACCGCCGCCACAGCGGCCATGGCTGATGACCTCAAGGATCTTGGTTTCCGCTATGCCACCCAGGCCGCGGTCTCCATCTCTGTGGATGATCTGAGGGTGCCCGGTGATAAGCCAATGCTGCTGCAGGAGGCCGAAGATCAGATCACCGAGACAGAAGAGCGTTATCGCTTGGGCGAGATCACTGAGGTGGAACGGCACACCAAAGTCATCGACACCTGGACCGAGACCAATGAACGGCTTGTTCAGGCTGTCCGGCGTAATTTCAACGAGAACGATCCCCTGAATTCTGTCTGGATGATGGCCAATTCAGGGGCCAGGGGGAACATGTCCCAGGTTCGCCAGCTTGTGGGCATGCGCGGACTCATGGCCAATCCCCAGGGTGAGATCATTGACCTTCCGATCCGCACCAACTTCCGAGAGGGGCTTACGGTCACTGAGTACGTCATCTCCTCCTACGGCGCTCGCAAGGGCTTGGTGGATACGGCACTGCGAACGGCCGACTCTGGTTACCTGACCCGGCGTCTTGTTGATGTCGCTCAGGACGTCATTGTTCGTGAGGACGATTGTGGAACCAGCCGCAGCATCCTGATTTCGGCCGATGACAATGGCCGCTACAAGATGCGTTTGGTGGGCCGTCTCACCGCCGAACAGGTTGTCGGCGCCGACGGCATGGTTCTCGCGGAACGGGACGCTGAGATCGATCCTGAGCTCACCCGCCGGATTGAACAGGCCGAAGTGAAGACCGTACGGGTGCGTTCGCCGCTGACCTGTGAAGCGGCACGATCCGTTTGCCGTAAGTGCTACGGCTGGGCCCTGGCTCACAACGAGCTGGTGGATCTTGGCGAAGCCGTGGGGATCATCGCTGCCCAGTCCATCGGGGAACCGGGGACCCAGCTGACCATGCGCACATTCCACACCGGTGGTGTGTCCACCGCCGAAACCGGTGTTGTGCGATCAACGCTGGATGGCAGCGCCCACTTTGATGCCAGGGCTCGCGTCAGGCCTTATCGAACGCCCCACGGTGTGGAGGCCCAGATCGCCGAAAGCGACTTCACCCTCACTGTCAAGCCTGAAGGCAAGGGACGGGATCAGAAACTCGACATCACGATTGGTTCCATCCTTTTTGTGACCGATGGTGATCGGGTTCCCCACGACACCATGCTTGCCCAGATCTCAACGGGTGCTGCAGTCAAGAAGAGCGTCGAGAAAGCCACCAAAGATGTCATCTGCGATCTGGCAGGCCAGGTTCGCTACGAGGATGTCATCCAACCGCGTGAGGTGCCCGATCGCCAGGGGAACATCACCCTCAAGGCGCAGCGCCTGGGCCGTCTCTGGGTGTTTGCGGGAGATGTCTACAACCTTCCTCCCAATGCGTACCCTGTCGTCCGCAGTGCCACTGCCGTCACCGAAGGTGATGTCCTGGCGGAGAGTCGTCAGATCAGTGAACATGGCGGCAGTGTGCGCCTGAGGGAGGCCCAGGGTGATTCCCGCGAGGTGGAGATTGTCACTTCCAGTCTCACTCTCAAGGATTGCAAGCTCGTGTCCACCACGACTCACAGTGGTCAGATCTGGCACCTGGAGGGCAAGGACAATGCGCGGTACCTGCTGCGCACCGAACCCGGCACCAAGATCGCCAATGGCGAAGTGATCGCCGAGTTGGCTGATGATCGCTTCAAAACGCAGACCGGCGGTCAGATCCGATTCGCCCCTGGTCTGGCCATCAAGAAGGCACGCAGTGCCAAGCATGGGTATGAGGTGTCCAAGGGAGGCACATTGCTGTGGATTCCTCAGGAAACCCATGAGATCAACAAAGACATCTCATTGTTGATGATTGAAGACGGGCAGTGGATTGAGGCTGGCACAGAAGTCGTCAAGGACATCTTCAGTCAGACGGCTGGCATTGTCACCGTTACCCAAAAGAATGACATTCTGCGGGAGATCATTGTCAGATCTGGTCAGCTTCACCTCGTCTCTGACAGCAAGGTGCTTGCCCGTTACGGCGATGAGGGCCTCATGGTGAACCCTGGCGACGAGATCGCGCCAGGACTCGTGGCGGAGGCGATGCAGCTTGTTGAAGCTGTCGACACGCCAGAAGGGGGGGCTCTTCTGCTCCGTCCCGTTGAGGAGTACGCCATCCCTGACGAAGCACACCTTCCTGAGCTGGGTGTCGTCAAGCAACCCCAAGGGCCGTCTCTGACCCTCAAGGCGGTTCAGCGCCTCACCTTCAAAGATGGTGAGCTGGTGAAATCGGTGGAAGGGATCGAACTGCTGCGTACTCAGCTGTTGCTCGAGACCCATGACACCACTCCGCAGATGACCGTTGATGTGGAGGTCGCGCCCGACAAAAGGGCCAAGACGATCGATCGACTGCAGCTTGTCATCATCGAATCCCACCTTGTGCGTCGTGACACGCTCTCTGATGCGAGCCATGGCTCCACCCACACCGAGGTGAAGGTTGCTGATGGTGATGTGATCAAGCGCGGTGATGTGGTCTCCACCGTTCAGATTCTCTGCAAAGAGAATGGGGTCGTTCAGCTTCCCGATTCCGTCGAGGGTGAGCCGATTCGCCGTCTGATCGTTGAGCGCCAGCAGGACACCGTCAGCATCCCCACCAGCTCTGCCCCTGCCGTCGCAGTCGGCCAGCGGGTTGTCGAGGGTGAAGCACTTACCAGCAATATCCCAGCACCCCACAGCGGCCAGGTCGAGGCCCTCGAGCAAGGCAGCATCACCCTGCGCATCGGACGTCCCTACATGGTCTCGCCGGAGTCGATCCTCCATGTGCGGGACGGGGATCTGGTGCAGCGTGGTGACACCCTCGCTCAGCTGGTGTTCGAGCGGGCCAAGACCGGTGACATCGTCCAGGGCCTTCCTCGGATTGAAGAGCTGCTTGAGGCCCGTCGCCCGCGGGACTCGGCTGTGCTCTGTCGCAAGGCCGGCAAGGTCAAGATCAGCGTCAGTGATGATGATCTTGAAACGACAACTGTGTCGGTTGAAGAGAGCGAAGAGCAAGCAACCGAATACCCAATCCTTCTGGGTCGCACCGTCATGGTCAGCGACGGACAGCATGTCGAGGCCGGTGACCTGTTGACCGATGGTCCGATCAATCCCCACGAACTGCTTGATGTCATCTTCCTGGACCTGCGCTCGCGACTCGCGGCGATGGATGCTGCCCAGCAGGCCATTTCCCGATTGCAGACAGCTCTGGTTCAGGAGGTTCAGAACGTCTACAAGTCCCAGGGCGTCACGATCGATGACAAGCACATCGAAGTGATTGTTCGCCAGATGACCAGCAAGGTCAGGGTTGAAGATGCTGGCGACACCACGCTGCTGCCAGGCGAGTTGATTGAGCTGCGGCAGGTGGACCAGGTCAATCAGGCGATGGCGATCACCGGCGGTGCCCCCGCCGAGTTCACCCCCGTGCTTCTTGGCATCACCAAGGCGTCGCTCAACACCGACAGCTTCATCTCGGCCGCCAGCTTCCAGGAGACCACCCGTGTTCTCACGGAAGCGGCCATCGAAGGCAAGAGCGACTGGCTGCGGGGTCTCAAGGAGAATGTCATCATCGGTCGCCTGATCCCGGCTGGCACCGGCTTCAGCGGTTTTGAGGATGAACTCCGCGCCGAGGCGGGCCCGCACCCCGACATCCTTGACGAGGAAGGGGCGGGCTTCCGGCGCATGCCCAATCTGCGTCCCGACTACACCGTTGAGATGCCGGCGCCCCAGCCGAGTGCCGCCGTTCTCGATGATCCGTCCGATGATGAGCTCGAAGCCACCCGCAGCCGCCATGGCCTGAACCCCACCGGCGGCAGCAGCTCCTCGGCCTTTACCCGGCCCACCTTCGACGACGACCCTGAGGAAGAGCTGCTGCTCCCCGATCCTGATGCTCTTGAGGGGCTTCAGGAGGAAGGGCTGCTCACCGACGAGACCTGATCCTCCGGGCCCGCCCCGTTCCTGACCCCATGACTGACTCCTCCGCTCCCCTGCCGGCCCCACGCCGGATTCCCCAGCGACGGCTTCCACGCTTCGGCTTCCATACCCATAACGAGCTCCTGAACGGACGGGCAGCCATGCTCGGGTTCTTTGCTCTGCTGCTGGTGGAAGCCTGGCTGGGCCACGGCCTGCTGGTGTGGCCCTGACCACGGAGCTGCCCCTGCTCGGTCGCAGCGAGGCTGAGCTGGAGCAATGGGCCACTGCCCATGGGCTGCCGGCGTTCCGTGGTCGTCAGCTGCATGGCTGGATCTATGGCCGTGGGGTCAGTGACTGGCGCGCCATCACGGTGCTGCCCGCAGCCCTGCGGGATGCGCCGCCAGCCCCCCTGGGGCGCTCCCGCGAGCACCATCGTTCCCTCGCCTCTGATGGCACCCTCAAGCTGCTGCTGGACCTTGCCGATGGTCTGACGGTCGAGACCGTCGGCATTCCGACGGCCGATCGTCTGACGGTCTGCGTGTCCAGCCAGGTGGGTTGCCCGATGGCCTGCCGCTTCTGTGCCACCGGCAAGGGGGGCCTGCAGCGTTCCCTTGCCGTCCACGAGATCGTCGACCAGGTGCTGAGTGTCCGCGAGGCCATGCAGCGCCGCCCCAGCCACGTGGTGTTCATGGGCATGGGGGAGCCGCTCCTGAACATCGATGCGGTGCTTGCCGCCATCGATTGTCTGGGCCGGGACCTCGGCATGGCCCACCGCCAGATCACCGTCAGCACGGTCGGCGTTCCCCGAACCCTGCCCCAGCTGGCGGAGCAGGCCCTGGCCCGCCTCGGCCGCTGCCAGTTCACGCTGGCGGTGAGCCTTCATGCCCCCGACCAGGCCCTGCGTGAACACCTGATCCCGGCGGCCCGCAGCTACCCCTATGAGCAGCTGCTTGATGACTGCCGCCACTACGTGGCCATCAGCGGCCGTCGGGTGAGCTTCGAATACATCCTGCTGGGTGGACTCAACGACCAGCCGCACCACGCCGACGCCCTGGCCCAGCTGCTGCGCGGGTTCCAGAGCCACGTGAATCTGATTCCCTACAACCCCATCGCCGAGGAGGAGTACCAGCGGCCGACCCCAGCAGCCGTGGAGGGATTCCGCCGCGCCCTGCAGGCCCGGCATGTGGCAGTGAGCGTTCGTGCCAGCCGTGGCCTGGATGCCGACGCCGCCTGCGGTCAGCTGCGCCGTCGGCTGCAGGTCAGCCCGCAGGCGGCAGCCGCCGGACGGCCCTGACGTCTCCCGGTGGTGGTCGGCTTCAGGTGGGATCGCGCTCGGGGTCGAAGGCACCCCGGGCTTCCTGCTCGCCCCAGGGAGCGATGCGCCCCAGGAGCAGGAAGCCCGGCACGGCCGTTGCCACGGTGAACAGGAAAAAGCCCGGCCAGCCCAGCCGCTCGGCCACGACGCCGGCCGGTGCCGAGAGGAGCGACCGGCTGAGGGCGTACACGCCTGAGAGCAGCGCGTACTGGGTCGCGGAGAAGCGCGGGTTGCAGAGGCTCATCAGCAGGGCAACGAACACCGCACCGACCATGCCGCCACTGATGTTCTCGAGGCTCACGGCCGTCACCAGCCCGGCGAAGCCACCGCCGAAGCGTGCCAGCGCCCAGTAGCTGAGGTTGCCGACGGCCCCCACGGCGGCGAACAGCCAGAGGGAGCGGTTCATGCCCAGCCAGGCGAACAGGGCGCCGCCGAGCACGGTGCCCACCATCGTGGCGGCGATGGCCCAGCCCCCCTGCACCAGGCCGATCTGGGCGTCGCTGAAGCCCTCCAACTTCAGGAAGGGAATCGCCATGGCGCTGAGCAGACCATCGGGCCAGCGGTAGAGCAGCACCAGCAGCAGCAGCTGCCAGCTCCGGTTCGGGCCTGCCCTGTGCAGAAATTCGCGGGCCGGTCCGAGCACCGCCTGGCGCAGGCTGGTGACTGCATGCTGCACCGGTCGCAGGGTCGGTGCCGTGATGGTGAAGGGGATCACGGCGGCCACGAGCGCCGCCGCGCTCAGGAAGGCCGTCGGCCAGCCGTAGCGGCCCGCCAGCAGAAAGCCACCGGCCCCCACCGCCAGCATCGCGGCCCGGTAGCCGAGGGTGGCTGCCGCCGCGCCCGGACCCCGTTCGGCGTCGGGCAACAGATCGGTGCGGTAGGCGTCGATCACGATGTCCTGGGTGGCGCTGCAGGTCGCCAGCAGCAGCGCCGCCACGCCGATGGCCGTCAGGCTTGCAGGGTTCGTGCTCGGCTGCAGCAACGCCATCGCCGCGATCACGATGGCCAGGGTGATCTGCAGCACCAGCATCCAGCCGCGCCGGCGGTCCGGCCAGGGCAGCGGCCAGCGGTCCAGCAACGGCGCCCAGAACAGCTTGAGCGTGTAGGGCAGTTCGGCGACGCTCAGCAGGCCGATCAGCGTGAGCGGCACCTGGCTCGCGGTGAGCCATCCCTGCAGCAGCTTGCTGCCCACCATCAGGGGAACGCCGCTGGCCACGCCTTCGGCGCCGACGGTCAGCAGGCGATGCCAGCGGTCAGCACGAACGGACAAGGCGACCCAGCGACGGATGGGCCGCACCCTAGGGGCATCCAGGTCATCGACAATGGAGCCATCTGCCCTGCGGCTGCCGCCCCCGCCCGATGTCCTTCTTCCGCTCCCGCGTGCTGCCGGCGCTGATCGTGCTGCTCTTCTCCCTCGCCCTGCTGGCGGTGAGCGCCAGGATCTGGCTGCCCGGCGACATGGCGGCACCGGCCCCCCTCTCATGAGCCAGTCGCCCGATCACCCCCAGCGGCTGCCCCTCGATCCCTCGCTGCTCGCCGGGGAGCTGCAGGCCGAGGAAGCCCCCGATCCCCTGGACCTGCTGGTGGCAGACCTGGATCAGCAGGCCGCCGCCGCTCCGGGCCTCTCGCCTCCGTCCCTGGATCGGGACGCCGCCCTGCAACAGCTGCTGCAGGGGGACCACGACACCCGCCTGCAGGCCCTGCGGCTGTTCTGCGAGCAGCGGGAGCCCAGGGCGGTGCCAGCCCTGTTGCAGGTGCTCGCTGACCCGTGCCCGATCCTGCGCATGAGCGCGGCTTACGCCCTGGGGCGCACCCCCGACGACCGTGCCGTTGTCACCGTGCTGCAGCGGCTGGAGGCTGATCCCAATGGTTTCGTCCGCAAGGCCCTGGCCTGGACCGCCGCCAATTTCGGCCGTCCCGAGGTGGTGCCGGCCCTGGTGCGCTCCCTGGCCGGCGACATCGCCGCCGTGCGGCTGATGGCGGCCACGTCCCTGGCCGATGCCTGTCTGGGCCTGGAGGCGCAGCGGCCCGAGGCGGTGATGCCCCTGATCCAGAGCCTGCGCATCGACGGCGAGCCCCTGGTGCGCAGCAACTGTGCCTGGGGCCTTGGCCGCCTGCACCCGCTGTTGCCCCCTGCCCAGGCCGGCCTGGTGGCGGAGGCGCTGCTCGAGGCCCTGCTCCAGGATCCCGATCCGGGGGTGCGCGACGACGCCCGCAACGCCCTCGAACAACTGGAGGATCCCGAGATTCTGGGGAGGCTGCAGACCCTCGGCGACGAAGGGTTGCTTGCCTGGGGCTGAACGCCGATTTCCCGCCGATGTCGTTACCATAATCAGCACCCGATCCGCCACGGTGCCCGAGCAGGTTCTCCGCTACCGCATCCGGCCGGATGGGCGGGTCGAAGAGCTTGTCGAAGGAATGGCGGGCCCCGCCTGCACGGCGCTCACGGCGGCCATCGAGGCGCGTCTGGGCCCCGTCGTGAGTTCAGTGCCCACCACTGACCACTACGCCTCCTCGGCCACCACCGTCCTGACCGACACCGTCTCGTCCTCCGCCAACGTTCACCATGTCGCACTTCAGCACGGTCCGCACTGAGCTCCGCGACCGGGAGTCCCTGCTGGCGGCCCTGCGGGATCTTGGTCTTGACCCCAAGGAAGGCCAGGCTGCGGTCAGGGGCTACCGGGGTCAGCAAGAAGCCGCCGATGTGGTCTGCCTGCAAGACGGCGCCAGTGACATCGGCTTCCGCTGGAATGCCCAGGCCGGCCACTTTGACCTGGTGACCGACCTGGACCTCTGGAACCGTCCGGCGCCGATCGAACGGTTCCTGTCCCAGCTGCACCAGCGCTATGCCCTGCAGGCGATCCTCGCCGGTTCCGCCAGCGAGGGCTTCCAGGTGTCCGAGCAGCGCACCAGCCAGGACGGCAGCATCGAGCTGGTCGTCACCCGCTGGCAGGACTGAGCCCCGCTGGGGCGGCGGCCATGGATCCCGGTCTGCTCTTCGACGTTGACCCCGACCCGGAGCGGCAGCGCAGCGGGCGAGAACCCCTGCTGGGGGGAGAGCTGCGGGAACGGGCCGTCTGGGTTGACGAGGCTGTCTGCATCGGCTGCCGCTACTGCGCCCATGTGGCCTGCAACACCTTCGTCGTCGAGCCCGGCCTGGGGCGCTCGCGGGTGATCCGCCAGGACGGCGACAGCCAGGAGCGGATCCAGGAGGCGATCGAGACCTGTCCGGTGGACTGCATTCACTGGGTCGAGCCCGAGCAGCTTCCCGACCTGCGCCGCCGGTTGGAGGACCAGGACCTGCTCCCCCTCGGCCTGCCCAGCCCCAGCCGACCCCGGCGACTGCTGCCCCGGCGATGATCCCGACCCGCCGCTTCGGTCGCACAGGGCTGCCGATGCCGCTGCTGTCCCTGGGGGGGATGCGGTTCCAGCAGAGCTGGAGCGATCTGCCGCCGGCGGAGCTGCTCGATGCCTCCCAGGCGCAGGTCGAGGCGGTGCTGCGGGCGGCCCGTGATGCCGGTCTCCACCATGTCGAGACCGCCCGTCACTACGGCACCTCCGAACGGCAGCTGGGTCTGGCCATGGCCCGGTGTCCTGACCCCCGCCGCCTGCTGCAGACCAAGGTGCCCCCCGACGTCGACCCGGCCCGGTTCGAGGCTGAGCTGAGCCTGAGCTTCGAGCGGCTGCAGGTGGAGCGCGTTGATCTGGTCGCCGTCCATGGCATCAACCGGCCCGACCATCTCCACCAGACCCTGCGACCGGGGGGCTGCCGGGAGGTGCTGGACCGCTGGCAGCGGCAGGGGCGCATCGGCCATGTGGGCTTCTCGACCCACGCGCCCCTGCCGCTGATCCTCGAGGCCATCGCCAGCGACGCCTTCGACTACATCAACCTGCACTGGTACTACATCCGCCGCGACAACACCCCGGCCCTGCAGGCGGCCCGGCGGCACGACATGGGGGTGTTCCTGATCAGCCCCACCGACAAGGGCGGGCATCTGCACAGCCCATCGCCGCGTCTGCTGGAGCTCTGTGCCCCCCTGCATCCGATCGTTTTCAACGATCTCTTCTGCCTGGCCACCCCTGAGGTGCACACCATCAGCGTCGGCGCCGCCCGCCCCGCCGACCTGGATCTGCATCTGGAGGCCGTCGCGCTGCTGGACCAGGCGGCCGCCCTGGTGCCGCCGGTGGATGCTCGCCTGCAGGCCGCCCTGCTCGACCGCCACGGTGCGGCCTGGTTGTCCAGCTGGTCCGAAGGGCTGCCCGACTGGCCCCAGACCCCCGGCGAGATCAACCTGCCCGTGCTGCTGTGGCTGCACACGCTTCTGGAGGGCTGGGACCTGCAGGGCTTCTGCCGGGCCCGCTACGGCCTGCTTGGCCAGGGGGGGCACTGGTTCCCGGGGCAGAACGCCGCCGCCTTCGTGGATCCCGGGGCCGGCGGCCTCGAGCCGGTGAGCGCCGATGACCTGCGCCGGGTGCTGGCCGCCAGTCCCTGGCGGGAGCAGATCCCCGCCATCCTGCGCGACCTGCACCATCGCCTGGCCGGCCCGTCGGTGGGGCGCCTCGGCAGTGCCTAAGTGGGGTTGTCCCCCAGGGGATGCTTGGCGGGCACTCCGACCGGCCGCGGGTAGGCGGCCGGGCAGGGGCCCAGGGGGTTGAGGGCGATGACGTGGCGGCGGCCCCGACCCCCCGGCAGGTCCAGCGCCCGGGGGGGCTCCACCCGCACCTGCAGCGTCGCCGCCGCCCGCTGCAGCGCGTCGCCATCGGCGATCGTCCACTGACCCCGATAGAGCAGCGCCGTTCCGTCGGGGGCCAGCAACGGCACCAGGTATTCCGCCACCACCGGCGCCGCGGCCACCGCCCTGGCCACCGCCAGCTGGAACCGACCGCGGCAGCCCCGGGCCCGGCCGGTCTTCTCGGCCCGCTCACAGCGCAGGTCCACCCGATCCGCCAGGCCCAGGGTGGTGGCCATCGCCCGCACGGCCTCCAGCTTGCGTCCCACCGAATCCACCAGGGTCAGCCGGGCCCCGGGCAGGGCGATGGCGATGGCCAGGCCGGGGAAGCCGCCGCCGGTGCCCACATCGATCACGCTGAGGGGCGCCGTGGCGGCGGCAGGCGCCTGCAGCCACGGGACCACGGGCCAGAGGCTGTCAAACACCTGCCCGATCCAGTAGTCCTCTCCCTCCACCAGACGGGTGAGGTTCAGCCGGCCGTTCCAGAGCCGCAGCTCCTCCTGCAGGCGCTGCAGCTGGGTCAGCTGCTCCTCCGATGGGGACCAGCCGAGCGTGGACCAGGGCATGGAGGCTGTCAGAGGAGGCGGGGCGCCGGGCCGGAGGAATCTTCTTAGGATTGCAGCCGACAGTCAGCGGTCGTGTCTGCCCCCGGGACCACCCACTACCAGCGGCTGGGTGTGCATCCCCAGGCCACCCCGGAGGAGATCCGTCAGGCCTTCCGGCGGCGCAGCAAGCAGCTCCACCCCGATACGGCGGTGCTGCCCGCCGCCGAGGCCACCCTGGCCTTCACGGACCTGCAGGAGGCCTATGCCATCCTCAGCGACCCCGACCGTCGTCGGGTCTACGACCATCAGCTTTCCCTCGCCGCGGCGCCACCGCTGGTTCTGGCGCCGGAGACGGCTTCGCGTCGTCCCCTGTCCGGCGGCGAGTGGTTCGCCCTGGTGCTGCTCGGCGGTGCCCTCGGCTTTTCCCTGGTGCTGGGGGTCGGCCTGGCATGGTGGCGGGGCATGGCGCTGCTGCACGATGCTCCCCTCCCCTGAGACGCCGCTGTACCACCATTCCCTGCCCGCCCTGGAGGACTGGCTGGGGTCCAGCGGTTTTGAGCGTCACCCCGAGGATCCCTCCTGCTGGGAGTTGCGACGGGATCCCTGGACCGCCCGCCTCGAGCTGCTCAGTGATGGTCTGGTGGTGCACTGGACGACCACCGCGGGCACCACGACCCGCCAGTTCTCCTACGGCCTCAGCCGCGCCGATCTGGAGGCGGCCCTGCAGGCCGGTCCCTAGGCCGGTGTCAGCTGGGCGAGGCCCTGCTGCAGCGCCGCATAGCAGCGATCCAGTTCGGCCGCGCTGATCACCAGCGGTGGCATCAGGTACACCACCGAGCCGAGGGGACGCAGGTAGACCCCCTGGGCCAGGCAGAGCCGCTGCAGTTCACGGCCGGCCGGTTGCAGGTAGCCCGACGGCCCCCGCAGGTCGAAGGCGGCGATGGTCCCTAACAGCCGCGGACGCTGCACCAGCGGATGGCGGGCCAGGATCTGCAGCCGGGGCCGGTGCAGCTGCTCCAGCCGCTGGGGGCGGCCGGGATCGGCCTCCAGCAGGTCAAGGCTGGCCAGGGCCGCCGCACAGCCGAGGGGGTTGGCGGTGAAGCTGTGGCCATGGAAGAACATGGCCGTCGGATCGGCACCGCAGAAGCTCTGATGCAGGGTCTCGCCAGCCAGGGTCACGCTCATCGGCAAAAACCCCCCCGTGAGCCCCTTGGAGAGGGCCACCAGGTCGGGGGTCAGGCCGGCGCGCCGGCAGGCGAAGAGGTCCCCGGTGCGGCCGAAGCCGGTGAGCACCTCGTCGGCGATCAGCAGGGCCCCGGCCGCACGGGTGCGTTCGGCGACGCCCTGCAGGAACGACGGCCGCACCATCGCCATGCCGCTGGCCCCCTGCACGAGGGGCTCGAGGATCACGGCCACGGTCGGTGTCTGCAGCAGGGCCTCCAGGGACTGCAGGGCCGCCGCCTCGCGGGCGTCGACGCCATCGTCATCCCACCAGGTGGCGGGCCAGGGGGCCCGGGCGACCGGGAAGAGGAGCGGCTCGAACGGGGCATTGAACAGCCCGCGGCTGCCCACGGCCATGGCGCCGACCGTGTCCCCGTGGTAGGCGCCCTCAAAGGCGATCAGCTGCCGCCGCTGCGGGTCCCGCCGTTGCTGGTGCTGCCAGGCGAGCTTCAGGGCCACCTCCACGGCGGTGGAGCCGTCATCCGAGAAGAACACCCGCGACAGGCCCGGCCAGTGACCGCAGAGCCGTTCGGCCAGCCGGGCTGCGGGGCCGTGGCGGAAGTCGGCGAAGATCACCTGCTCCAGATCGCGGGCCTGGGCGGCGATGGCGGCGGCGATGGTGGGTTCGCCATGGCCATGGAGCGTCACCCACCAGCTGCTGATGGCATCGATCAGCTGGCGGCCGTCCTCGAGCTCCAGCCAGACCCCGCGGCCGCGGCGCACGGGCAGGGGGGGCAGGCCCTCGCCGGTGCGGCGCAGGGGATGCCAGAGGTGGGGGTGCCAGCCGCTGTCTGCCATCGGTTCAGCCCTGGGGGTGGGCCATGGCCCCGGCATCGACGTGCCGGTCGAAGGCCTCCGCGGTGATCGCGTCGAGGGCGAGGGCGGCCTCCCGCAGGCTCAGGCCCTGCTCGTGGGCATGCAGGGCGATCTTGGCGGCGCGGTCGTAGCCGATCACCGGTGCCAGGGCCGTGACCAGCATCAGAGACCGGTCCCGCAGGGTCTCGACCTGCCCATGGTTGAGCTCCATGCCGGTCACCAGATGCTCCCGCAGGCTGCGGCAGGCATCGGCCAGCAGGCGGCCACTGCGCAGAAGGTTGAGCCCCAGCAGTGGCTTGTAGACGTTCATCTGCAGATGGCCGCCGCTGCCGCCGATGGCCACCGCCTGGTCCAGGCCCATCACCTGGGCCGTGAGCATCGCCACCGCCTCGCACTGGGTCGGATTGACCTTGCCGGGCATGATCGAGCTGCCGGGTTCATTGGCCGGCAGCAGCAGTTCCGCCAGCCCCGCCCGGGGCCCGCAGGCCAGCAGCCGGATGTCGTTGACGATCTTGTGCAGGGCGCCGGCCAGCAGCCGCAGCCGGGCCATCTGCTGCACCAGGGCGTCGTGGCTGCCCATCAGGGCGAAGCGGTCGCCATCGCAGCGCCAGGTGACGCCGATCTCGTCGCTGAGCAGCCCGCAGGCGGCGGCGGCGAACCCCGCGGGAGCCCCCAGCCCCGTGCCCACGGCGGTGCCTCCCAGGGGAAGGCTTCGCAGCTCCTCGAAGCCGTCCGCCAGCCGGGCGCCGGCCGTGCGCAGCTGGCTGGCCCAGCCCCCCACCTCCTGGCCGAAGCTGAGCGGCACGGCGTCCTGGAGGTGGGTGCGGCCGATCTTGACCACAGCGGCCCAGGCGGTGGCCTTGACCTCCAGGGCGGCCACCAGCTCCTCGAGGGCCGGCAGCAGCAGCGTCCGCTGCTGGGCCTCGGCCGCCAGGTGGATGGCGCTGGGGAAGACGTCGTTGGTGCTCTGGCTGCGGTTGACGTGGTCGTTGGGATGAACGCAGGTCCGGTCACCCCGCGGCCGTCCGGCGAGTTCGCAGGCCCGGTTGGCGATCACCTCGTTGACGTTCATGTTCGTCTGGGTGCCACTGCCGCTCTGCCAGCAGGAGAGGGGGAATTCGCCGTCATGGCGCCCCTCGGTCACCTCGCCGGCCGCTGCCACGATCCAGGCGCAGCGCTCGGCGTCCAGCTGGCCCAGGGCCTGGTTGGCCCGGGCGGCGGCCCGCTTGATGCGGGCGATGGCGTGGATCAGCTCGAGCGGCATCGGATCGTCGCCCAGCTGGAACATGTGGCGGGCCCGCTCGGTCTGGGCCCCCCAGTAGCGCTCGGCGGGCACCGCCACCGTGCCGAGGCTGTCGCTGTCGAGGCGCACGGCCGGGTCGGTGGGAGGCAGGCCCATGGGAACGAATGTTTTCCGGTTCGGAAGCAATCCTGGCTGGTCGCCGGGAGCCGTGATCGCCTCAGTAGCAAAGAGGTGACCCTTCGCGTCGCCACCCAGGGAGATGCTGGACCACCTGCTCCCCCCGCTCAACGACCACAACCTGCCCTGGATGGACACGATCCACCCGATCGTCGTTCATTTCGTGATCGCCATGGCGCTGATCAGCGTCGTGTTCGATCTGGTGGGGGTGCTGATGCGGAAGCCCAACCTGTTTGAAGTCAGTTTCTGGAATCTGATCGTGGCCACCGTGGCCATCTTCGTGGCCATCATCTTCGGGCAGGTCGAGGCCGGACTGGCCGCCCCCTACGGGGCCTCCCGCGACATCCTCAACCTGCACAGCACCATCGGCTGGAGCCTGGCCGGGGTGCTGGGGCTGCTCACCGGCTGGCGTTACGTGGTGCGGCAGGGGGATCCCCTCAGCCTGCCCCGCGGGGTGCTGGCCCTGGATGGCGTGCTGGCCCTGCTGGTGGTCACCCAGGTGACCCTGGGCAACAAGCTGATCTGGATCTATGGCCTGCACACGGTCAAGGTCGTCGAGGCGATGCGGGCCGGGGTGCTCTCATGACGCCGTCCGCTCCGGCGCCCGCTCTCGAGATCGCCTCCTCCCTCGGGCCCAACGATCTTCCGTACGCCCTGCCGGTGCACCCCAACCTGGTGCATTTCACGATCGGGCTGTTCGCCATCGCCATCGCCTTTGATGTGGCCGGCGCTCTGTATCCCGCCGAGAAGCGGGTGTTCCGCTGGCTGGCCCTGCCGGTGACGCGCCGGGGGTTTCACGACGTGGGCTGGTACAACCTGCTGGCCTGCGCCGTCGTCACGTTCTTCACCGTGGGGGCGGGCTTCTTCGAGATGCTCCTGGCCGACCCGATCCCCGGGATGCGCAGCACCCTCGGCCTGGGTGCCACCACGACCATGCTCTGGCACGGCGTCGGCGGCGTGCTGCTGCTGCTGATCATCGTCGCCATGACCGTCTGGCGCGGCTTCCAGCGCTTTGCCTGGCGCCGTGACTATGGCCGGCAGGTGACCTGGGCCTACCTGGCCCTGGGGGTGGCCCTTCTGTTGGTGCTTGGTCTCCACGGCACCCTGGGCGCCGAACTGGCGGCGGAGTTCGGGGTCCACATCACCGCTGACCAGATGCTCGCTGCCGGCGTCGATCCCCGCACTGCGCTGCCCTGAGACGACCCATGACTCCGACGCTCCCACGCCCGTCGCGGCCGTCTGCGACCGGCCTGCTGCTGATCACCGCCGGCCTGGCGCTGAATCTGCTGATCAGCCTGGCCATGGCCCGGGCCTCCCATGGCTGGCTGCCGGTGCAGGCCTCCTCGGCGGCCCCCCACGTCGATGGTCTTTTCGCCCTGGAGACAGGCATCGGCACCTTCATTTTCCTGGGCTGTCTCAGCGTCGTCATCTGGACGCTGCTGTTCAATCGTGCCCCCCGCTACGACCTGGTTGACGGTGATCCGATCGAGGGCAACACCCGACTGGAGATCACCTGGACGGTGTTGCCATTTGTGCTGGTGATGCTGATTGCGGCCCACACGATCAGGGTGAATCACACCCTGGCCACCCTCGGGGGCAAGGAGCGTGTGGCCGAGAACGGTGCTGCGCCGGCCCTGACCAGCAGCGACCGGGCTGCTGGCACCACCTTTGGTCCGATTGAGGTGATCGCCCGTCAGTGGTCGTGGGAGTTTGTGTATCCGAATGGTGTGCGCAGCACCGAACTGCATCTCCCGCTTGAGCGTCGTGCCGACCTGCGCCTGACCTCAATGGATGTGCTGCACAGTTTCTACGTGCCTGCCTTCCGTCTCAAGCAGGACATCGTGCCAGGCAGCGTCATCCGCTACGCCCTCACCCCCACCCGTGATGGCCGTTACCGCCTGCGGGACGCCATGTTCAGCGGTGGCTACTTCGCCACCAACCAGACCGATGTGGTTGTGCAGGATCCCGACGACTTTGATGCCTGGCTGGCGGCTGCGGCGCGCCAGCCCCTGGTCGAGGCGCCGAACCTGGCTATGGATCTGCATCGGCGTCGGCTGGCCGAGGGTGACCACGGCTGGGCGACGGTGCCGCCTGCGCCACCCCCCCGGGTGAATGTCACCACTGCCGTTGATGCTCCCCACGAGGCCTGAGAAAATGACCGGTTCCCTCCCTTTTGATCCCAGGGTGCTGCGGGCGCCGCACCCTGTTCCCGGTGCCCCTGACAACTGGAAGCGGTTCTTCGGCTTCAACACGGATGCCAAGGTAATCGGCATTCAGTACATGGTGGTATCTCTATTCTTTTTGCTGGTGGGTGGACTGCTGGCGATGATCATGCGGGGTGAGCTGATCACGCCGCCATCTGACCTCGTTGATCCCACGGTCTACAACGGGTTGTACACGATGCATGGAACAGTGATGCTGTTCCTGTTCCTGTTTCCCATCCTGAATGGCTTCAACAACCTGTTGATCCCGCCGATGATCGGTGCGCCAGACATGGCCTTCCCGCGTCTGAATGCGGCCGCTTTCTGGCTGGTGCCGGTCTTTGGCGTTCTGCTCATGGCGAGCTTCATTGTGCCCGGTGGGCCCTCCTCGTCTGGGTGGTGGGCCTATCCACCCGTCAGCACCCAGAACCCCCTCGGCCATCTGATCAATGGGCAGTTTCTCTGGATTCTGGCAGTTGCCATTTCCGGAGTGTCTTCAATCATGGGTGCGATCAATTTCACCACCACGATTCTGCGGATGAGGGCGCCTGGGATGACCTTTTTCCGCATGCCGATCTTCTGCTGGACGGCGGCTGCAGCCCAGACCATTCAGCTGATCGGTCTGCCTTCGTTGACGGGCGGCGCGATCATGCTGCTGTTTGATCTCAGCTTCGGCACGAGCTTCTTCAAGCCCGAGGGTGGCGGCGATCCGATGTTGTATCAGCACTTTTTCTGGTTCTACTCCCACCCGGCGGTTTATGTGATGGTTCTGCCGGTCTTCGGGATCTTCTCAGAGCTGCTGCCTGTGTATGCGCGCAAGCCCTTGTTCGGTTACAAGGTTGTGGCGCTGGCATCATTCGGAATCACCTTCCTGGGGTTGATCGTGTGGGTGCACCACATGTTCTACAGCGGCACCCCCCAGTGGATGCGCAATCTCTTCATGGTCACGACGATGCTGATCGCCGTGCCCACCGGCATCAAGGTGTTCGCCTGGCTGGGGACTCTTTGGCGGGGCAAGCTGCGCCTGACGACGCCGATGATGTTCTGCCTGGGGGGCATCGTCAATTTCATCTTTGCGGGCATCACCGGGGTCATGCTGGCAACGGTCCCGATCGACATCCATGTGGGCAACACCTACTTTGTGGTCGGGCATTTTCACTACGTGATTTTCTGCACGATCACCTTTGGTGTGTTCGCCGCCATCTACCACTGGTTCCCCAAGTTCACGGGTCGCATGTTCTATGAGCCCCTTGGGCAGCTGCACTTCTGGCTCACGTTCATCGGCAGTGCCCTCAATTTTCTGCCGATGCACTGGGCTGGTTTGATGGGCATGCCCCGCCGGGTCGCCTCTTACGACCCTGAGTTCGCCCTGTCAAATGTGCTGGCCAGCCTGGGGGCCTTCCTGCTCGGTGTGGCCATCATCCCGTTTCTGCTGAACATGGTCAGCTCCTGGGCGCGGGGGCCGCGGGCGCCGGCGAACCCCTGGAATGCCATCGGTCTGGAGTGGTTGCTGCCGTCACCACCCCCGGCCGAGAATTTTGAGCACGATGTGCCCACGGTGATCGCCGCTCCCTACGGCTATGGGCTCGGCAAACCCCTGGTGGCTGACCAGGACCGTTTCATTGCCCGTTCCGAAGAGGTCTGATCCCATGACCACCGCCCAGCCCGCTGCCCCCTCACCCGCCAACGCCGAGCATCCGCATGGCGGCTACAACCTGACGGGGTTCATCATCTTTCTCTGTTCAGAAAGCATCATCTTCCTGGCGTTCTTTGCCGGCTTCACCGTCCTCAAGCTCAGCTCGCCGATCTGGCTGCCCGAGGGTGTCGAGGGGCTTGAGGTGCGGATGCCCTTGATCAACACCATCATTCTCGTCAGCAGCAGCTTCGTGGCTGTTCTTGCCGAAAAAGCCCTGCACCGGCGTGCCCTCTGGGCATTCAGGGGCTGGTGGTTGCTCACCATGGTGATGGGCGCTTACTTCGTTTATGGCCAGTATGTGGAATGGTCAGAGCTGGCCTTCGGCCTCGGCAGTGGAGTGTTCGGATCGACCTTCTACCTGCTCACCGGCTTCCACGGCCTGCATGTAATCACAGGAATCCTGTTGATGGGCCTGATGTTGTTGCGTTCGTTCCGGCCGGGCAACTACAACGGTGGTGAAGCCGGTGTCGCCTCAGTTTCGCTCTTCTGGCACTTCGTTGATGTCATCTGGATCATCCTTTTCCTGCTGATCTACGTCTGGCAGCGTCACTGACCAGTTCTCTGTTGTTCACCACCCCGTCTCTCCAGGAACCAATCCGACCGGCGCCATGATCATCGACGACACCCATTACGACGTCATCATCATCGGCAGCGGTGCCGCCGGGGGCACCCTGGCCGGACGTCTTGCCGGCCGGGGGCGCCGGGTGCTGCTGCTTGAGCGCGGTGGCCAGCTGCCCCTGGCTGACCAGAACGTGGCCGACGTCGACCTGTTCCGCAAGGACCGCTACCACCCGGCGCGGGAGAGCTGGATGGGACCTGACGGCGATCCCTTTCCGCCGCAGACCATCTATGCCCTCGGGGGCAACACCAAGATCTGGGGCGGGGTGCTGGAGCGCCTGCGGGAAGGGGATCTGCAGGAGCATCCGCTGCAGGAGGGCACCGCCCCCGCCTGGCCCCTGGCCTACGACGAGCTGGCGCCCTGGTACGACACCGCCGAACATCTCTATCGGGTGCATGGTGCCGCCGGGGCCGACCCCACCGAGCCCCCCCGGGGCGGAGCCTATGCCCATGCCCCCCTGCCGGTCGAGCCTTTTCTGACCCCCATCGCCGAGGCCCTCGAACGGGCCGGCTGCCATCCCTACCGGCTGCCGATCAGCTGGTCTGACCAGGTCGAAGATCCCAGTGGCGATGCGGAGGTCTTCGGTGTCACCGCCGCCGTCGCCGATCCCCAGCTGACGCTGCAGACCGAAGCCGTCGTCACGCAGCTGCACGTGAACCCCGCCGGCACGAGGGTGAGCGCGGTCCAGGCCAGCGTCCGGGGGCAGGACTGGCTCTTCCGTGCCGACCGGGTGGTGCTGGCGGCCGGTGCCGTGAACACGGCGGCCCTGCTGCTCCGTTCCGTCAGCGATCGCCATCCCCGTGGCCTGGGCAACGGCTCCGATCTGGTGGGCCGCCATCTGATGCGTCCGCAGCTGACGTCGATCCTTCAGCTCACGTCGGTCGCCAACTCGGGCCGCTATGGACGCAGCTGGGCGGTCAATGACTACTACTGGGGCGACCGCAACGTCAGTTATCCCCTTGGTCAGGTGCGCTCAGCCGGTGGGGTGCTGCAGGATCCCCTGTTCGCCGAGTCGCCGCCGGTGCTGTCCCTCGTGACACGGCTGCTGCCGGGCTTCGGTCTCGACCAGCTGGCGTCCCGGTCCCTGGCCTGGTGGGCCAGCAGCCCCGTCGCCCCTGATCGCCACAACAAGGTCTGGCTCAACGGCGACCGCCTGCACGTCAACTACCTGGCGAACAACCGCGAGGCCCACGACCGCCTCGTCTACCGCTGGCTCGACACCCTCAAGGCGGTGGAGGCCGATCCGCAGGTGCAGGTGCTGCAGGCCGCACCGGTGCATCCCCGCAGTGAGGTGCCGCTGCAGGTGATGGGTTATTCCTGCGGCACCTGCCGGATGGGCGATGATCCCACTGCCTCGGTGGTCGATCGCGATGGTCGTTGCCATGAACTCGAGAACCTCTACGTGGCTGACGCCAGTGTCTTCCCGAGCTGCCCGGCGGTGGGACCGGGGCTGACCGTCATCGCCCTGGCCCTGCGCCTGGCCGACCATCTCGCGGGGGGCGCTCTGTGACCCCAGCCGACCCATCCCGAGCGGATCATTCCCTGTCGACGGAACATCCCAGCAGCGAACACGGCCGCATCGCCGAGCGTGACCGTGGCGGAGTGCCCTGGCATCTGTGGGGCAGTTATCTCTCCGACCGCCAGTGGGGCACCGTCCGGGAGGACTACTCCGCCGATGGCGATGCCTGGACGTCCTTCCCCCATGACCATGCCCGCTCCCGGGCCTACCGCTGGGGCGAGGACGGTCTGCTGGGCATCTGCGACAACCAGGGCCGCCTCTGCTTCGGTCTGACCCTCTGGAACGGGGTGGATCCGATCCTGAAGGAGCGACCCTTCGGCCTCGGCAATGGCGAGGGGAACCATGGCGAGGACGTCAAGGATTACTTCTTCCATCTGCTCAACACCCCCACCCACAGCTTCATGCGGGGGTTGTACAAATACCCGCAGGGGTGTTTCCCCTATGACGAGCTGCTGGAGCAGAACGCCCACCGGACCCGCCACGACCCCGAATACGAACTCGTCGACACCGGCATCTTCGATCAGCATCGCTATTTCGACGTTGTCGTCGAGTACGCCAAAGCCGACTGGAACGATCTGCTGATCAGGATCCGGGTCGTGAACCGTGGCCCTGAGCCTGCGCTGCTGCATCTTCTCCCCAGCCTCTGGCTGCGCAACACCTGGGCCTGGGGATACCACGATCCTGATCTGGCCCGTCGGTTGATCCGACAGCAGGGCTCAGGGGTGGTCTGCGAGGCCCTGCCCGCCCTGGAGAGCTACCGGCTGGTGTGCCGTGAGCAGGGCCGCTGGCTGTTCACCGAGAACGAAACCAACACGGAACGCCTCTATGGCATCGCCAACGCCATCGCCTGGCAGAGGGATGCGTTTCACCGCCTGTTGATCGATGGTGATGAGGCCGCGGTCAATCCGGCCGGCGAGGGCACCCGCACCGCCCTCTGGCTGCAGCGGACCCTGGCGGCCGGTGAGGAGTGGGTGGTGGATCTGCGCCTGGCCCCCCACCTTCCCGAGGATCCCTTCGATGACAGCTTCGAAGCCGGTCTGGCGGCGCGGGAAGAGGAAGCGCTGCAGTACTTCGGGCTGATCGGCCAGGGGTTGCCTGAGCACGACGCCCATATCTTCCGATCGGCGGCCAGTGGTCTGCTCTGGTGCAAGAAGCATTACCACTGGAGCGTGATTCGCTGGTTGAGCGGTGATCCGGGCCATCCCCCCCCACCGGCTGAACGTTGGCAGACCCAGAACGCCTACTGGAAGCGTCTCTATGCCGACCATGTCATCGCCATGCCAGACAGCTGGGAGTATCCCTACTTCTGCCAGTGGGATCTGATGTTCCACGCGGTGGCGTTCGCCGAGGTGGATCCCGCCATGGCCAAGGAGCAGTGCATGCTGCTGCGCTCCCCGCGATTCACGGCGCCCAATGCCCAGACGCCGGCCTATGAATGGGCTCTCTCGGATCCCAACCCCCCCCTCGGTGCCTGGGCTGCTTTGCGGATCTTCCAGATCGAGAGGCGTTCCAGCCAGTACGGCGACTTCACATTTCTGCGCGCTGCCCTGCGCAAGCTGATCCTTGAATACGGCTGGTGGGCCAACCGCAACGACCGCTCCGGTGACAATGTCTTTGAAGGTGGCTTCCTGGGCCTCGACAACATTGCCGTCTTTGATCGCCGCTTCCCCCTGGCCGATGGCAGTGTCATCGAACAATGCGATGGCACGGCCTGGATGGCCATGCTGAGCCTCAATCTGCTGCAGATTGCGGTGGAGCTCAGCGTTCAGGAGGCCGAGTACGCCGATCTCTGCGAGCGCTTTATCTTTGATTTTGTGCAGCTGGCCGTTACCCTTAACACCGTGGTGACCACTCAGCGGAACTTCCTGAACTGGGATGAGCAGGACGGCTTTTATTATGATGTCATCAAGCGCCCAGATGGCAGCTGGGACTATCTGCGAACCCGTTCTGTCTCTGGGCTGATCCCTTTGCTGGCGGTCGCCAGCTTTGATGTCGAAACGGTGATGCGACTGCCATCGCTCGATGTTCGCAAGACCATGGCCTGGTACTTCCGGGAGCGCATCTCGCCGACCTGGATGGCCGGAAACATCGGTCTCTGGAACGATGATCGATTGCTTCTGTCTCTGGTGCCCCGTGACCGTCTTGAGCGCATCTGTCGCTACCTTTTCGACGAACGGGAGTTTCTCTCTCCCTACGGCATCCGCTCGCTTTCGCGCGTCTACGAAGACCAGCCTTACACCTTCACCGAGGGGGCAGACTCCCAGACCCTCGCCTACACCCCTGCCGACAGTCCGGTGGCGATGTTCGGGGGCAATTCGAACTGGCGTGGACCGGTGTGGATGCCGATCAATTACCTGCTGATTGAAGCTTTGCAGAAATTCGGCCACTACTACGGGGATACCCTCAAGGTCGAGGTGCCGACGGGATCCGGGCGCTGGCTCAATCTCTGGGAGGCCTCCCTGGAGCTGGAGGCTCGTCTCGTCTCGCTGTTC
Source organism: uncultured cyanobacterium (assembly GCA_903871775.1). Lineage (GTDB taxonomy): Bacteria > Cyanobacteriota > Cyanobacteriia > PCC-6307 > Cyanobiaceae > CAIQIA01. Next base: position 23,971 of record CAIQIA010000001.1, on the reverse strand, counting down.
CGCCGTGATGACAGCGGCCGCCGCCCTTGTCTGGGCGCCGTGGATCTGTTTCAGCAAGACCCGCATTGGCGGGATCTGCTGCTGTTCAACGAGTACTTCAATGGCAATGATGGTGCCGGAGTCGGCGCCAGTCATCAGACTGGCTGGACCGCCATGGTCCTGAAGATGATCACGCAGCTCAACCGCTATCCCACCCCCTGAGGACATCGCTGTCATGGACAATCACTATCAGGTCGTGATCATTGGCAGTGGTGCCGGTGGTGGCACCCTGGCCCGCTCCCTGGTGGAGTCAGGTGTCAAGGTGCTTGTGCTGGAGCGCGGCGACTGGCTGCCCCGCGAACCGCAGAACTGGGATCCGGTCGAAGTCTTCCAGCGAGAGCGCTATGTCTCCGCCGATGTCTGGTTTGACGGCCAGGGCCGGCCGTTCCAGCCCGGTAGCCATTACGTCGTCGGTGGCGCCACAAAAATGTATGGAGCGGCCCACTTCCGGCTGCGCGAGCGTGATTTTGAGGCTGTTGCCCACGTCGATGGCATCTCGCCGGCCTGGCCCATCCGCTACGCGGATCTGGAGCCCTACTACGCCCGCGCCGAAAGCTGGTACCACGTCCATGGTCTGGCCGGTGAGGACCCGATTGAGCCGTTCCGCAGTTCACCGTTCCCCCACCCGCCCATCGCCCATGAGCCGCGCATCCAGCGGCTGGCCGATGACCTCAGGGCGGCAGGCCTGCGTCCGTTCCATGCACCCACGGGGGTGAATCTCACGGAGTCGGATCCTGCGTTCAGCGCCTGTCTCAAGTGCAATCGCTGCGACGGGTATCCCTGTCTGGTGCATGCCAAGGGTGATGCCGAGGTGATGGGAATCAGGCCCGCCCTCAGCCAGCCTGATTCCTCCCTCACCCTGCTCACCCGCGCCGAGGTTCGCCGCCTGGAGACCGATGCCTCGGGCCGTGCCGTCAGCCGTGTTGTTGTGCAGCGCGATGGCGAAGAGCTGCGCTTCAGCGGTGATCTGGTGGTGGTCAGTTGTGGAGCCGCTAATTCCGCCAGGCTGTTGCTGATGTCGGCCAACGACCACCATCCCCGAGGGCTGGCCAACAGTTCGGATCAGGTGGGCCGCAATTACATGTACCACCAGTGCCAGGCCCTTGTGGCCCTCGCCCATGAGCCCAACGCCACGGTGTTTCAGAAGACCCTGGCCATCAATGACTGGTACTTCGGCGATGAGGCTTTCCCCTTCCCGATGGGCCAGATTCAGATGACCGGCAAGACCAATGGGGCGATGATGAAGGGTTACAAGCCCCTGCTCACGGCCCTGGCCCCTGGCTGGAGCATGGACCGCATTGCCGACCATGCCCTGGACTTCTGGTTGCAGACCGAAGACCTGCCCCTTGCCGAGAACCGCGTCACCGTCACGCCCGAAGGGCAGATCACGCTGCATTACACGCCCACGAATGTCGCTGCCTCCAGGGAGCTGCGCTCACGCCTGGAGGGTCTGCTGGATCGTCTTTATCTGCAGCAACATCTGGCTGAACGGCAGGTCTACTTCGGCTCTCCCATGGGTCTGGCGGCCGTGGCCCACCAGGCCGGCACCTGTCGTTTTGGCGACGACCCTTCCACATCTGTTCTTGATCCGATGTGCAAGGCCCACGACCTTGACAACCTCTATGTCGTTGACACCAGTTTCTTCCCCAGCATCGGTGCTGTGAACCCTTCCCTCACGGCCATTGCCAATGCCCTGCGGGTGGGCGACCACATGCGTGAACGTCTGGCATCGGGTTGACGCGTCTCCGTTGGGCCAGGCCCCTGTTCCTGGCTAGAACGGGGGCGTAACCAGGCAAGCTCTGCTTCATGTCTGCCGCATCCCTTCAGGCCTTCCGCTCCATTGTTCTGTCAGACCATACCGTTCGCAGCCAGGTTCACGCTGCTGCCGGTGTTGATGACATCGTGACTCTCGCCGCCAGTCACGGGCATCAAATCGACAAGCCCGCGCTGCTGCGTGAGCATGCCCGGGCGATTCATGCTGCCCCTGACAGTATCCTGGAGGGCATCAACAGCTGGGGTGACGCCCTGATCCACGCGTTTGGGGCTGAGGCTGCATCAACCGAGGTCTGACTCGGCCACTCTGAGCAGGTCAGCGATCAGCAGATTGTCGAGGGAAAAAAGGCCGCCACCGCAGCCGATCAGCACCAGGCACATCACCACATACATGGCGGCTTTTTCCCAACTGGGTGGATCTCCCACCCCCATCGGCCCTGCGTAATCACCCTCCGGAATCTGATACGGGTCGGGGGCGATGAAGGGAAAGCCCAGGCGGATCTCCAGCACCATCGCGTAGCCCATGGAGACCAGGATCGCCAGTGCTGCGAGCGGGGTGAGGAGGCCAGGCAGAAGGGCGATGCCGCCCCCGAACATGGAGGCGGCCGAGAGGAAGCAGAGCCACTTCGGTGTCTTCAGGGCCTGGGCCCAGGTGCTGAGGTTGCGCAGCTTCGGCCAGCCGTGGCGGATGAAACACACGCCCATGAACAACCGCAGCACCAGCAGTGCCGTCTGGGCTGCCGTTGAGGGCGCTGCTGGTACCAGCAGCTCGATCACGGTGATGTCCATCGGCCCAGCCGAATGTGCTCCTGAACCGTAGTCAGGGGTGAGCGCTCTGGCCACCATGGGCAGGTGCGCGATGGGGTGGCTGGCTGTGGGCGCGTCTTCTCTGGGCCTGAGCGCCGGTTGCAGTGCCCCGCTCGGTGCGTCCCGTCAGCACGGTGTGAGCAACCCGGGTGTCAACTTCAGCATCCACGCTCCCCATGGCGACCGGGTTGAGCTGTGTCTGTTCGAGGCGGTCGATGCTCCGTGCCCCTCGGTGGTGGTGGCCTTTGACGGCGAGGCCCACTGCAGCGGCTCCTATCGCCATGGCCTGCTGACGGGGGTGGAGCCCGGTCAGCTCTATGGCTACCGATTGCCTGCCGATCCTGATTGTCTGCTGCTCGATCCCTACGGCCTGGCCGTGGCCGTGCCAGACGGCTACTGCCGCCAGCGGGGTCAGCGTCTGAACGGCGATGACGGCTGGGCCGGGGCGATGAAGAGTGTGGTGGCCGACCTCAGCCGCTACGACTGGGAAGGGGATCGCCCCCTGCGCCGGCCTGCCCGCGAGACGGTGATCTACGAGCTGCATGTGCGGGGCTTCACGGCTGATGCGAGCGCCCCGGTGGCTGCGCCACGGGCGGGCACCTACGCCGGTCTGATTGACACCATTCCCTACCTGCAGCGGCTGGGCATCACGGCGGTCGAGCTGCTTCCGGTGTTCGCCTTCGATCCTCAGACGGCACCCGCCGGGCTGACCAACCACTGGGGCTATCAGCCGTTGAGCGTGCTGGCGCCCCATCCGGGCTACGGCGGGGGGCACCACCCCCTGGCTGTGCTCGACGAGTTCCGCGATCTGGTGAAGGCCCTGCACAGGGCGGGGATCGAGGTGATCCTCGATGTGGTGTTCAACCACACCGCCGAGGGGGCGATGGCGGGCCCGGCGGCGGGGCCCACCCTCTCGTACCGCGGACTGGCACCCCACGATTACTACCTGCTGAGAGATGACGGCGAGGGCGGCCTGTGCGACATCGATGTCACTGGCTGTGGGAACACACTCAATGCCAACAACCCCGTGGTGCGTCGCCTGATCCGCCACAGCCTGCGCCACTGGGTGCAGCACATGCATGTGGATGGTTTCCGGTTTGATCTGGCGGCGGTGCTCTCCCGCGATGAAGAGGGCAATCCCGAGCCGAGGCCGCCGATTCTCCTGGATCTCGACAGTGATCCGGTGCTGGCGGGCACGAAGCTGATTGCCGAAGCCTGGGATGCGGCCGGCCTCTACGAGGTGGGGAGCTTCGTCGGTGAGCGCTGGCAGGAATGGAACGGCCGCTTTCGCGACGATCTGCGCCATTTCCTCAAGGGGGATCGGGGTTTTGCCTGGGCGGCGGCCCAGCGGCTGATCGGCAGCCCCGATGTGTACGGTCAGCGCGGCCGCGAAGCGGAGCTGAGCGTCAACTTCATCACCTGCCACGACGGCTTCACCCTGGCCGACTGGGTGAGTTACAACGGCAAGCACAACGAGGCCAACGGCGAAGCCAACCGAGACGGCTCCGATGACAACGCCAGCTGGAACTGTGGCGTCGAGGGCCCCAGCGACGATCCCCAGGTGCTGTCCCTCCGAGCGCGCCAGATGCGCAACGCCCTGTGCCTGCTTCTGTTGTCGGCCGGCACGCCGATGCTGGCGATGGGTGACGAGGTGGGCCGCAGCCAGCGAGGCAACAACAATGCCTACTGCCAGGACAATCCGATCAGCTGGTTCGACTGGAGCCTGGTGGAACGCCGGGCCGATCTGCTGCGTTTCACCCGCGAACTGATCGCCTATCGCCAGCGCCGCGATGTGGTGCTGGATCACTCCCAGCTGTCGCTGACGGAGCTGCTGCGACGGTGCGCCATCGAATGGCACGGGGTGGAACCGTTCAAACCCGACTGGGGCCCCGATTCCCATTCGCTGGCGCTCTCGTACACCAGCGCGGACCATTGTTTTCGGCTCCACCTGCTGGTGAATGCCTGGTGGCAGCCCCTCCGGTTCGCCCTGCCGCCCACCGGCCTGGCGGATGGTCGTTGGCACCGCTGGATCGATACCGCCCTGCCGAGCCCTGATGACATCGTCGACTGGGCGGCGGCGCCTCCCCTGGCCGAGCCCGCTTACGGTGCGCAGCCCCGTTCGGTGGTGGTGCTGCTGGTGCGGGCTGCAGCGGGAGTCACGCCATGACGGCAGGGACCTCCTCTCCCGGGCTGCCCCGTTGTCTCGGCCCGGTGGCGATCCTCGGCCAGTCCCTGGCCACGGTTGGGCTCACCCTCACGGCCGTCCTCAACATCCCCGATGTGCATCAGGCTGCGGGGAGAGCCACCTGGCTCGCCTATGCCATTGCCCTGGCGGTGATTCTGCTGGTGAGCGAGACGCTGGTCCTCTTCCGCCATGAGCCGGCTCGGCCCACTGGCATCGCCGGTTATGTGGAGGCGGGCCTGGGCCAGGGTGTGGGCGGTCTCGCCAGTTGGGCCATGCTGCTGGGTTACGGCGCTGCGGCCCTGGCCTGCATGGCCTTCCTCGGCTCCTATCTCACCATCCTGCTGGCGCCCCTGGGCCTGCCGCCGCTGCCCCTGGCCACCTTTCTGGTCGCTGCCCTGGCCAGCCTGGCGCTGGCCCGCCGCGACGTGCGTCTTTCGACCACCACCATGCTGCTCACCGAGACCGTCTCGGTGCTGATCGTGCTCGGGCTCTGCCTGGTGGTGCTGAGGCAGGGAGGGGCGCCGGCCGATCTGCATGCGATCGACCCCAGCGGGGATGGGGGTTCCCAGGTGCGCGCCGGCCTGATGGTGGCCGTGCTCAGCTTCATGGGATTCGAGAGCGCCGCCAACCTTGGTCAGGAGGCGCTGCGGCCGGAGCAGGCCGTGCCCCGGGCCCTGCGGACGGCTGTGCTGGTGGCCGGTGGGCTGTTTCTGTTCTGGGCGGTGGTGCTCAGCGAAGGGCTGGCCTGGCTGCCGGCAGCGCAGCGCACGGCCCTTGATCCGATCAGCCTGCTGGCCGACCAGCTTGGGCAGACCGGTTCCGGCCGCTGGATCCAGTTCGGTACGTTCCTCTGCCTGTTCGGCAGCAGCCTGGGCAGCCTCACGGCCTTCGGCCGGTTGGGTCTGGGTCTGGCCAGGCAGGGGGTGCTGCCACGCCGCCTGGCTGCCGTTCACCCCCGGTTTCAGACCCCGGCAGCAGCCATGGCTGGCCTGGGTCTGCCGATCATCGGCTTCGGTGCCGTGCTGGTGCAGCGGGGTCTGCCTCCAGAGACGCTCTACAACCTGTTCGGAGGAGTCACCGTGCTCAGTTTCCTGCTGGTGTACGGACTGGCGGGATTGTCATGCGTGAGAAAGCCGCTGGCTGGCTGCAGCGCCTGGCGAAGGGTGCTGACCGGGGCCTGCTCCCTGATGGCGGTGCTGGCGGTGGCCTGCGGCTACCTCTGGGGTGTGATTGGCCAGCAGAACGGCCTGCTGATCAGCTTTGCCGCATTGATCGGGATCGGAGCTGTGTTGATCGTTCGCCGGGCCTGACGCTTCAGTGCACCACCAGCTGCAGGCGATGGCCGTCGGGGTCGCGCACCTGCAGGCCGGCCTGAAAGCCCAGCGCGCGGGCTTCTGGATCAGGGAGCGTCACCACCCCAGGGCTGATCAGCCGGCCGCCGTGGTCCTCCAGCCCAGCGGCGATCGCCTCGAGCCGGGCCGGGTCGCGGCCCACCAGCAGCCGCAGCTGGCCATGGGCCCGATCCTGGGGAGCAAGGTCGGTGGGCATCGGCCGGCCGCCGCTGGGGTGGCGGTAGTCGAGGCATTCGATGCCGGCGCCACTGGGGCAGCGGTGGCCGGTGATGCGCACCCGGGTGTCGGTCAGTCCATCGAGGCCGTCCTGCTCGGGCCCTTCGTTGATGCCATCACCGCCCAGGTGCAGCCCCAGCAGGTCGTTGTAGAAGCGGCAGCTGCGCTCGGTGTCGCCGATGCCGATGGCGCTGTGGTCGATGCCGAGCACAAGGCCGGCCGGATTTGAGCTGGTGTCATCCGGGCTGTGCCAGCGCGCGTCGCCCTTGTCGGCCGGGAACTCGAGCAGCTCAAGGCAATGGCCTTCAGGGCTGTGCAGCTTGAAGGCCCTGATGCCGGCGGCGGCGCTGTTCCAGTCGGGCAGCCGCTGGAGGCCCGAAGAGATGGCCTCCAGGCGGCCGGCGGCGATGGCCTGCCGTAGGGGTGCACTGGCCTGCTCCAGGTCCCGCACCACGATGCAGATGTGCTGGAACCAGAGGTCGTTGCTGCGGCTGTCGGCGGGAAAGGGGCGGCCGGCCCGCCCGCCGGGGCCCGCATCCTGCACCTCCAGCAGCTCCAGGCGCTCGCCGCCGAGGGCCAGCCGCACCAGCTTCAGCCGGGCCCCCGGCAGGCCGATCAGGCTGGCATAGCCCGGGCCGGGGTCGATCGCATCGAGCCGGCGGCAGCCCAGCCGGCTGCAGAAGAAGGCGGCCATCGCCTCGGCGTCGGCGCAGCTGAACGTCACCGCCTCCAGGTGGGGCCAGGGGGGCAGGGCGGCGGCGCCGGCCGCGGCGATGGCGCCATCGCGCTGGGGCGTCATCCCGGACACCCCCAGGCCCCCCAGCAGCTCGCCATCCCAGCGCAGGGCCAGGCCGCCCCCCATGGCCGCCGCCGGCTGGCCGAGGGCCGGCGCCAGCTGCAGCAGGGCCGGCCGTTCGCCATTGATGGCTGCCTCCAACCCGGCGGTGTCCGTGCCGCTGAGGGCTGCCATGCGGGCCTTGGCGATGGCCACCTCGGCGGCGGCGGCGCTGGCGCCATCGAGCCGACGGAAGGCGATCAGCCGGCCCCCGGCATCCACCACCGCAGCGGCCACCCGGGAGCCGTCGCGCCGGGCTTCGGCGAGGGCCGCCTCGAGCAGACGCTCGGCATCGTTCAGGTCCATGGCGAAGGTGGGCCGCATGGTCTCAGCCCCACACGATCTTCATCAGCCAGAGGTGCCCCTCCAGGGCGACGCCGGCGGCGGCCGCCTCGAGATCGCTTTCGCTGAGCCGCAACGTCGCCTCGGCCTGGTGCCTGACCAGATCGACGCCGCTGAAGCGGTGGCCGTGCCGGCTGCCCAGATCGGCGATGGCATTCAGATCGGCGCAGGCGTTCAGTTGCTGCAGCAGGGCGGGGTCCCCCTTGGCCTGCTGCAGGAAGGTCTCGAGCTCAGGGTTGGCCATGGCGTGGCAGGGCAGGGGGAGGGGTAGGGGAGGGTTAGGGGGAGGTGCAGGACGGGGGGTGGGGCCAGGGTCAAGGGCCGGCGGCACCACGGGTGTTGGTGAACAGCGCGTAGAGGGTCGTCGCCGCGCACAGGAACAGGCGGCTGTGGTGGCGGTCGCCGAAGCAGAGGTTGCTGACCCGCTGGGGCACCAGCACCTTGCCGAGCAGCACCCCGTCAGGACCGATCACGTGCACGCCATCGGCGGCACCGCACCAGAGGTTGCCGTGCTCGTCGACACGGAAGCCATCGGCCCAGCCGGGGTGGATCGTGTGGAAGATGTCACCGCCGCTGAGGCCACGACCATCATCGTTCACCCTGAAGCGGCGGATGTGCTGGCGGGGTGCGGCGACCCCAGGTGCCCCGGACTCTGCCACGTAGAGCCATTGCTCATCGGGGGAGAAGGCCAGGCCGTTGGGGCCGTCGAAATCCGTGGCCACAGCCTCGGGGGTGCCGCCGTCAGGCTCGAGGCGGTACAGGGCCGGTGGCTGTTCGGATTGCTGGCGACCGCCTTCGTAGTCATTCAGCAGCCCGTAGAGGGGATCGCTGAACCAGATCGAGCCGTCGCGCTTCACCACCACGTCGTTGGGGGCGTTGAGGCGATGGCCGCGGGCGTCGCTCGCCAGCACCGTGGTGCGGCCGTCGTGTTCGCGGCGGCTGAGGCTGCGGCTCTGGTGCTGGCACTGGATCAGCCGACCCTGGCGGTCGCGGGTCTGGCCGTTGGCGAAGCCGCTGGGGTCGAGAAAGGGGGTGACGCCGTGCCGTTCGCTCCAGCGCAACGTGCGGTTGCTGGGGATGTCGTTGAACAGCAGGCACTGGTGGTCGCCGAACCAGACCGGCCCTTCGAGCCAGCGGAAGCCATCGGCGAGCCGTTCCAGCCCGGCGTTGAACAGCACCAGGCCATCGAAGCGGGGGTCGAGCCGTTCGAGGCCGGCGCCAGGGTCTCCCATGGCGATCGTCATGCCGCGGGTGGGGTCGGCAGGGGCACGTCGGCGCCGAACTGCACCAGCAGCAGCACCGCCGGCTGGTCGCCGACGGTCCAGGAGCGGTGGCCCCGGCGACCGTCGCGTTCGCGGGTGTCCTGGTCGGCTCCGAACGACACCTCGCCGACGCCCATCTCGACCCGCTGCCCGTCCATGGTTTCGACACCCCAGGCGCCGCTCAGCGGCACGATCCACTGGGGGGCGGGGTTCTCGTGCCAGTCCCCCTGCCAGCCTGGCGGCAGCACCGTGAACAGCACAGTCATGGGGCCCTGCTGACGCGGGCCGATCCACTGGGCGCTGGCCCCGGCGCTGATGGCGTTGAGGTGGAAGCCGTCGACCTGGCCCCGGCTCTGACGGCTGATGCCGTCGGCGTCGGTCCATACATGCCAGTAGGAGACGGAGGGGCCTGGGTCGGGTGCCATGGACCGGATCGGATCGCGCCTTGGACTCAGGCTAGACAGCTGCTCGGGGCTGGACCACCGCCGTTCCTGTGGACATCGGCGCTGCGGATTGCCATCACTGAAGAGGACCCCTCCCCACGGCCATGACCGTCTCCAGCGCCAGCAGCAACCCCTACGCCCAGGAGCTGATGTCGACCCTGCTCCAGGGCAAGGTGATCATCGTCACCGGCGGCAACAGTGGCATCGGCAAGGCCATCGTCGAAACCGTCGCCCGCCTCGGCGCCCGGGTGGTGATCGACTATCGCTCCCATCCCGAGGCCACCGAGGCGATCGAGCAGGAGATCGGTCAGCTGGGCGGCACCTGCTGCGGCGTGCAGGCCGATGTGGCGAAGCTCGACGATCTGCAGCGGCTGATCCAGGAGGCGGTGAACCGCTACGGCCGCCTCGATGTGATGGTGAACAACGCCGGCATCGAGACCCGCACCTCGATCCTCGACACCACCCCCGAGGACTTCGACAAGGTGCTGAACGTGAATCTGCGCGGTGTGTTCTTCGCCACCCAGTACGCGGCACGCCAGATGATCGCCCAGGGCGGCGGCGGGCGCATCATCAACATCTCGTCGGTTCATGAAGACTGGCCGATGCCCAACAACACCCCCTACTGCGTCGCCAAGGGTGGGGTGCGAATGCTGACCCGCACCGCCGGCGTCGAGCTGGCCGGCCAGGGGGTGTCGATCGTCAATGTCGGACCGGGCGCCGTGGCAACGCCGATCAACGACTCGACGATGAACGATCCTTCGCTGCTGGCGAAGCTCAATGCCGCCATCCCGATGGGCCGCATGGCCCAGCCGGACGAAATCGCCAAGGTGGTGGGCTTTCTGGCCAGCGATGCCGCCAGCTACATCACCGCGACGAGCATCTTCGCCGATGGCGGCATCATGCAGAGCAGCCCGGGGCTCTGACCCGGGGCCAGACCGCATCGAAGGCGGCGGGACCCGGGTCGGCCAGGGGCGGCAGTTCGAGCAGCACCGGCACCCGGCCGATGGCCTCGAGGCTGCTGCGGTTGGCGCCATGGGGTTCGCCGTTGAGCACGAGGCCCAGCACCGGAATGCCCCGGCGTTCGAGGGCCTCGAGCGACAGCAGCGTGTGGTTGAGCGTGCCGAGGCCGCTGCGGGCCACCAGCACCACGGGCAGCTGCCAGCGGCCGATCATCGTGATCTGCAGCAGGTCGTCGCGCAGGGGCACGAGCAGCCCGCCGGCGCATTCGACGATCAGCGGGCCCCCCACGGCGGGCAGCGCCAGCCTGCTCTCCTGCACCACCAGGCCCTCGGCGGCGGCGGCCTGGTTGGGGGAGGCCGGTGCCGCCAGCCGGTACGCCTCCGGCAGGATCCGCCCCCTGGCCTGGGCGGCGGTCAGCCCCACCAGCGACGCCACCCGGCCGCTGTCGCCCCCCACCATCAGGTCACCGCACTGCACCGGTTTCCAGTAGGTGGCGTTGAGGCCCCGCACCAGCAGGGCACTCACGACGGTCTTGCCGACGTCGGTGTCGGTGCCGGCGACCACCAGTTGTTCCGGCCAGCCCGTCGCTGCGCTCATGGCCGGCACGCCAGCAGCAGGCGCAGTTCCCAGGTCAGCAGCGTCCGCCCGCGGTCGTCGTTGGGCCAGTGGCGCAGCAGCCGTCGCATCGATCCGGCCCTGAGGCGTCCGGAGGCCTGGCCCTGCACCCCCAGCTGCCGCAGCTCGCGCAGAAAGGCCAGCGGGTTCGGATAGCCGACGGTGAAGCGCAGCCTGCGGTCGAGGCTGGGCCGCACCGTGGCTTCGATGGCCATCCGCAGGGCATCGCCGTCCGGCAGGGCCAGGGCGGTGCAGGCCACCCCCGCCCGGCGGGCCGCCTGGCGCCAGCCGTCGAAGCTGCCCGCCACCGGCACCGCCACCGCCAGCCAGCCGCCGGGGGCCAGATGGGCCAGCCAGTGCTGCAGCTGGGCGACGGGATCGGCCAGCCAGTGCAAGGCGAAGCTGCTCATCAGCAGGGCCGCCCCCTGCGCCTGGGGGGGCAGACCCTGGTCCAGGTCCCACAGCACCTGCCGCTCCGCCGGCGCCGCGGCCAGCTGCAGCAGCGGGGCGCAGTCGTCCACCAGCCACGGATCGAGGTCGGGGCGCTGGCGACGCAGGGCCCCCGCCAGGGTGCCCGGTCCGGCGCCGAGGTCGAGCACCGGGCCCGGGGGCAGGGGCAGGCTGCGGCAGTGGTGGGCCAGCCGCCAGGCCAGCGCCTGCTGCAGCCGGGCCCTGGCCGCATAGCAGGCGGCGGCCTGGCCGAAGGCCGTGCGGCGGTCGAGGCTGCTGCCGGTCATGGCGTCGCCTCCAGGCCGTCGAGCCAGCCCAGCACCCGGTCGCTCAGTCCCGGCAGCAGCAGCCCATGGCCGACCCCCGCCAGGCTCATCACCCGGGCCTGCGGCAGGCGCTGGCGCAGATCGTCGCGGCTGGCGGGATGCACGATGGCGTCGTCGGCCCCTTCCACGAGCAGCACCGGCGCCGCCGTCGGAAAGCCCTCGGGCAGGCTGTCGCAGCGGTCCAGCAGAGCCAGATCGCGCCGCAGGCGATCGACACCCCCAGCCGGCACCGGCCCGTCTTCGACGCCGGTGGGCAGGTGCTCCACCGGCTGGGGGGCGGCCACCCGCTGACGGAACTCGTGGAACAGGCCCCCCACATCCCCGGCCGCCAGGCGCGCGTCCATCGCCTGCAGGGCCTGGCGCAGGGGGCGGCCGGCGTCCCCCGGCGGCACGAAACGGGCGAAGCTGGCCAGCAGCACCACGGCATCGGCCCCGGCCAGCACCGCGGCCGGCACGAGGTGGAGACCCAGGGAATTGACGACGAGGGCCCGGCGGCCCGGGCCATCCCAGCCGGGGCTGGCGGCCGGGAACCGTCCGTAGCCGCGGTCGAACCGCCCCAGGTCCCAGCGCCGCTCGGCGCAGGCCGGCGCGAAACCATCCCAGCAACGGTGGTCGCTGCCCCAGCCGTGGGCGGCCAGCAGTTGCCAGGTGCCGGTCTCGGCCAAGCGGACGGTCTCTGCAGCGACGCCACCACCATCTAAACCGACCTCGGGCTGTCACCGCCCAGGGCGGCCCTCAGGTGCGGCAGGGTGCCGGTGGGCAGGTCGTGGCGCAGCACCAGCCGCAGCCGGGAGCTGCCGGCGGGAACCGTCGGCGGACGGATCGCCACCGTGAGCAGACCCGCGCGCTCCAGCTGCTGCTGCAGGGCCAGGGCGCGGCCGTCGTCCCCCAGCAGCAACGGCAGGATCGGCCCTTCGCCCGGTGGCCGCGGCCAGCCATCGGCCACCAGTGCCCCACGCCAGCGCAGGGCGCGGGCCAGCAGCTGCCGCCGCCACTCGGCCGCGTCGGGCCCGTCGAGCAGGGCCAGGGCCGCCAGGGCCCCGGCGGCCAGGGGGGGCGCCAGGGCTGTGGTGTAGCGAAAGGCGCCGCTCGCCTGCAGGATCCAGTCCCCCAGCAGCCCATCGGCGGCCAGGAAGGCCCCGCCACTGCCGAAGGCCTTGCCGAAGGTGCCGCTCACCAGGGCCACCTCGGGGTGCCCATGGGCGAGGCCGCGACCGTCGGGGCCCAGCAGCCCCAGGGCATGGGCCTCGTCGACCAGCAGGGCGGCCCCGTGCTGCTGGCACAGCGCCGCCAGGGCCGCCACCGGCGCCGTGGTGCCTTCCATGCTGTAGAGGCTTTCGCACAGCACCAGCAACCGCTGGCCGGGGCGGATGGCCCGGGCGGCGGCCAGGCGCCTGGCCAGGTCGTGGGGATCGTTGTGGCGGAATCGCTGCAGCCGGGCGCCGCTGGCCCGCACCCCCACCAGCAGCGAATGGTGGATCAGCCGGTCCGCCAGCACGAGGCTGTGGCGGTCGGCCAGGGCGCCGACGGCCGCCAGGTTGGCCTGGAAGCCACTGGGAAACAGCAGCACCGTCTCGCGACCCAGCCAGGCGGCGAGGGCCTGCTCAAGCTGCTGATGCACGGGCCGGCTGCCGCTCACCAGCCGGGAGGCGCCGGCGCCGAGGCCGCTGGCGGCCAGTTCGGCGGAGGCGGCGGCCAGCACGCTGGGATGACGGCTGAGGCCCAGGTAGTCGTTGCTGGCCAGGTCGAGCAGCGGCGGTCCGTCGGCCGCGGTCAGCTGGGCGGTGCCCGCCGGGGCGAGGGGACGCAGCCGGCGCCGCCGCTCGGGCGGCACGGCGGCGAGGGCCTCCTGCAGCCAGCCGCGCCAGTCGCCGGTGGGGGGGGATCCGTCCACAGGACAGCGCGGGTGGAGGGCGGATCCCATCGTGCAGCCCCAGCGGCCCATAGGATGACGCCATGACCCTCGCCGCCAGCAGCCGGCCCGATCTGGCGGCGCTGTTTCCCTTCAGCCTCGACGGCTTTCAGCTCGAGGCCATCGATGCCCTTGACCAGGGGCATTCGGTCGTGGTGAGTGCCCCCACCGGATCGGGCAAGACCCTGGTGGGCGAATACGCCATCCACCGCGCCCTGGCCCATGGCCGGCGGGTGTTCTACACCACCCCCCTCAAGGCCCTGTCGAACCAGAAGCTGCGCGATTTCCGCGAGCAGTTCGGCAGTGAGCGGGTCGGGCTGATGACGGGCGACATCACCGCCAACCGCGAAGCGGCGGTCGTCGTGATGACGACCGAGATCTTCCGCAACATGCTCTACGCCAAGATCGATCATCCCGACGACGATCCCCTCGCCGACGTCGAGACCGTGGTGCTCGACGAATGCCACTACATGAACGACTCCCAGCGCGGCACCGTCTGGGAGGAGTCGATCATCCACTGCCCGTCGATGATCCAGCTGGTGGCCCTCTCGGCCACGGTCGCCAATGCCGGGCAGCTCACCGACTGGATCGAGCAGGTGCACGGCCCCACCCGGCTGGTGCTGAGCGACCACCGGCCGGTGCCGCTGGCCTTCAGCTTCTGCAGCGCCAAGGGGCTGCATCCGCTGCTCAATGAGGCCGGCACGGGCCTGCACCCCAATGCCAAGGTCTGGCGGCCCCCCAAATCAACCCGCCGCAAGGGCGACCGCAGCCCCCGGCCGCCGCAGCCCGAGGCGCCGCCCATGGGCTTCGTCGTCAACCAGCTGGCCGAGCGCGACATGCTGCCGGCCATCTATTTCATCTTCAGCCGCCGCGGCTGCGACAAGGGGGTGCGCGACCTCGGCAGTGCCTCCCTGGTGACGCCTGCCGAGCAGGCGCGGCTGCGGGAGCGGGTCGATGCCTTCGTGGCGGCCAGCCCCGAGGCGGTGCGTGACGGACATCTGGAGCCGCTGCTGCGCGGCGTCGCCGCCCACCACGCCGGTGTGCTGCCGGCCTGGAAGGAGCTGATCGAAGAGCTGTTCCAGCAGGGACTGATCAAGGTGGTGTTCGCCACCGAGACCCTGGCGGCCGGCATCAACATGCCGGCGCGCACCACCGTCATCTCGGCCCTGTCCAAGCGCACCGAAAGCGGCCACCGGGCGCTGATGGCCAGCGAATTCCTGCAGATGGCCGGTCGGGCCGGCCGCCGCGGGCTCGACATCCAGGGGTATGTCGTCACGGTGCAGAGCCGTTTCGAAGGGGTCCGCGAAGCCGGTCAGCTGGCCCTGGCCCCGGCCGATCCCCTCGTCAGCCAGTTCACCCCCAGCTACGGCATGGTGCTCAACCTGCTGCAGCGCTACGACCTGGCCAAGGCCCGTGAACTGGTCGAACGCAGCTTCGGCCGTTACCTGGCCACCCTCGATCTGGCCGATGACCAGGCCCGCATCGCCGAACTGCGCCAGCAGCTCGATCTGCTGGGCGAGACCGCCACCGATGTCCCCTGGGAGGCCTTCGAGGCCTACGAAAAGCTGCGCGGTCGCCTGCGGGAGGAGCGGCGCCTGCTGCGCATCCTGCAGCAGCAGGCCGAGGAGACCCTGGCCCATGAGCTCACCCTGGCGCTGCAGTTCGCCAGCCCCGGCACCCTGGTGAGCCTCAAGGCACCGGCCCTGCGGGGGCGCGTCTGCCCCGCCGTGATCGTTGACAAGATCGACGGCCCCGGGCAGTTTCCGCTGCTGCTCTGCCTCACCGACGAGAACCTCTGGGTGCTGCTGCCCTGCCGTTCTGTGGTGAGCCTCCATGCCGAACTGAGCTGCCTGCAGGTGCGTGGGTTCGACGTGCCGGACCTGAGCCATGCCGGTGAACACCGCCACGGCGACCAGCACAGCGCCGGCCTGGCCATGGCCGTGGGCTCCCTGGCCCGTCGCCATGACATGCACACCCCCCAGTACGACCTGTCGGGCGAGGTGCAGCAGCAGGCGCAGCTGGTGCAGGCGCTGGAAACCGAACTGGAGGCCGATCCCGCCCATCGCTGGGGCGACCGACGCCAGCTCAAGAAGCAGCGGCGGCGGATGGAGGAGCTGGAGGAAGAGATCGCCGAACGCCAGCGGCTGCTGCACCACCGGGCCAACCGCCACTGGCAGACGTTTCTGAGCCTGATCGAGATCCTGCGCCATTTCGGCTGCCTCGACGACCTCGACCCCACCGAGATCGGCCGCACGCTGGCGGCCCTGAGGGGCGACAACGAACTCTGGCTGGGCCTGGTGCTGATGAGCGGCCACTGCGATGAGCTCAGCCCCGGCGACCTGGCGGCGGTGCTCGAGGCGGTCTCGACCGAGGTGAGCCGTCCTGACCTCTGGACCGCCTACCCGCCACCGCCGGCGGCTGAGGAGGCCCTGCACGATCTGCGGGGCCTGCGCCGCGAACTGCTGCGGCTGCAGGAACGCCACGACGTGGTGGTGCCGGTGTGGTGGGAACCCGACCTGATGGGCCTGGTGAAGGCCTGGGCCGATGGCACCAGCTGGACCGATCTGATCGCCGCCACCTCCCTTGATGAAGGCGATGTGGTGCGGTTGCTGCGGCGCACGGTCGACCTGCTGGCGCAACTGCCCTACTGCCCCGCCGTCAGCGAAGAACTGCGGGGCAAGGCCCGCCGTGCCCTGCAGGCCATCAACCGCTTCCCGGTCAAGGAAGAGATCGTGGGCGCCGAACCCGAAGGCCTCAACCCCGCTACACAGCGATCCTGACGGGGTAGAAGTGAAGAGTGTTGCCACCCCTTTGGGGGCGGTTGGCTTGTGTCAAACAAGGCAGAACAGCAGAAAGATGGGCTGGTTTCTCGCGCGACACACCTCTCGACAGATGACTTTGACTGATATGGTCTAAAAGGGATGACAGCTTGGAGTTATTTGGCAGAATAGGATAACCATGCAAACTATTGATGGACTCGGCCATTCCACCTGTCGATTGGAGAGCCGCGGAGAGGGAGAACAACCGCCTTCGTTCTGTGGCGCAGGATTTAGCTGACCTGCGTCGAGAAGTCGGGGAAACATCCCTTCGGATTGGTTCAACACGCGACAAAATATCAGAACGATTGCTGCAATTTTCTGGTTGGCAAGCCCAAACGCGACGCGACGTGACAGGCTTGGCCAAGCGATCTATGGATGTCCTTCCTCCGCCGGAGCCTCTTGCTCCCACTGTTTTGCAGGACGCTAATACAATGCGAAGACAAGAAGCAGAACTTATTCGCTGGATTGCTTGGTCTGTTAAAGATCCAGAGTCCCAGAATAATGTGTCTGATCTTATGGGGCGTTTCTCAACCATGAAGCTTGTTGTAAGAGAACGTTTGTTGCTGAGGATCGTCGCTGAGATTACAGCGAACGAAAGCGAACATGAGCGCTTAATTCCAGAACTCTGGAATGGCCTGCCTGGCCCCCCACCGAAGCGATTGGATGCTGAGACGGTGGCTTCACTACCTGCTGCACTGAGGCCTGAATTGGAAAACCTATGGGCAGAGCTCTGCGTGCAGCGATGGTCACAGATCAATTACGGTCCGTTGGTAGAAAAAATTTTTCAAGACAGGAAAGGTCTTCTTGATAAAGTTCTCTATCGGATGATAAGGGTGACGGATCTTGTTTTGGCTCAGGAGCTTCACCTTCAACTGAAGGAAGACGAATCAGATTTTTCAACATTGGCCAGGCTGCACTCTGAGGGAGAAGAGAGGCTGAGTCACGGTCTTGTCGGGCCAGTCTCGATGGAAAAGATCCATCCCGCCATTCGAGCCACGCTTTCTACAATGGATACAGGCCAACTGCACGGACCCGTCGAGGTTGATCATTGGTATGTTGTTCTTAAGCTTGAGTCTCGGATTGACGCAGTCTTGGATGATCAACTGCGAGCGCTCTTGTTGGATACCATGTTGGATGAAGACATTGAGGCTGTTCTCACTGGTCAATGTCCTCCCCATGCGTGGCGATTTGGCTCATTGAGCCAATAAGAGATCCTTCGCTACCATCACAACCGTAGTCACCTTCTCACTTCACAGACCCCTTTATGGAATCTTCACAAGCCCGCATCGAGATCCTCGAGCAGTCCATTCTGAACTTGCGTCAAGAACTCGAAAGTCAAGCTCAACTGGCGGATAAGGAGCTATCAGATGTGGATCAGACTCTCAGAAAGATCATGGACGAACATCAGCAGTTGGAGGCTTTGCTCCGCACCATGGAGCGGCAGCTTGCTGAGGCTACGCAAGAGTCTGAAAGGCAGAAGCAAGAGTTGCGGGATCGGGATTACGAGCTTGCGCAACTAAAATCATCAATAATGGATCGAGACCGTGAGATTGAATCCTTAGGACGTAAACTTAAATCGACGGCAGTACAAGTTGCTCCTGTGCAGATTCCACAAGATCCTTCGCCTCACCAATCATCTTCTGTACAAGAAATAAGTCTTTCGATATCCCAGATGTTATTGGCTGGATTGGTCATACTTTTGGGTGGCGTGGTCATTTCTATGCTGGCATTTCGTCAGAGTGGTCCTCCTTTGGCAAATCCAAATGCCATTGAGTCTCCCCGTAATTAATCTGAGTGATATGAGGTTGAGCATTGCCTTGAGCCGCCGTGACTTCGCTTATTACCCAAGGAATATTGCTTCATGGTGCTCTGCTATCGCGGGCTTCAATGATTCCGCTTCTATCATATTTGCCTGGAGACATTTCTTGGCTAGTTCCTGACCTGATTGGTCATGGCCAATGCCGTGATCGACAAGGTTTGATGCTACGAATGGATCCTGCTGCAATTGCGAGAGAACTTAGTGACAGGGTAATGCATTCCCATGACGCCCATCGTTGGGTGATCATTGGACATTCTCTCGGTGCACTCGTTGCAATAGAGCTAGCTCATCTTTTGGGGTTACGAGGCCGACTATTCCTAGGTGATCCTCCGCTTTGGCCTTGTGGTGACACACAGTCGCAGCAGGAAGCCAAGATTGCCCTGCAGCAGGATTCCGTGGGGCAAAGGCTTCTTAGTGATAGTTTCGCAAATTTTGATGGCACAATTCACTACGGATCGAGATTGTTTTCAATCGCAGCCGATTCCCGTCTCATGGTTGATGTCGTTGTCGGTCTTTTGGGTCGTCATCAGAATGCAGCAGGACTGAATGACTGTGGTACGTTTATTAGCGAAAGCCATCGCCGCTCTTTAATAAGCTGGGCTGAGCAGCACACTACGGGACTTTCTGTTGTAGAGCATGGTGCCGCTGGACATTTTGTCTTTCACGACATGAGCATGCTCATGCGTATATCAAGGGCAATTGAGCAGGACAAGCCACTGACAGATGTGGTGATCTAACAGATTAGGCTAAACTGAGCAGATAGCTGTCGGCCATTGAAGTGAACCCCAACATGTTCCAGACTGATATACATCAGATATGGGAGAGGGGAAACCGCCTAGAGGCCATATCACAGCTGCTTGTGAGAATTAACAACACTCAGCCAGATGTGCCCAAGGGCTTGGGTTTGCAATACGTTTACTACTTGTTCCTTTTGGATGACTTGTCGCAGGCTGAACGCTACCTGCGAATCCTGCTTGCGATCCATCCTGACGACATCGAGGTTCTTGAAAATCTTGCTGTTGTTCTGAAGCGGCAAGGAAAATCCAAGGAGGCTTTCCCATTCTTTGAACAGGTGGTGCAGCAGGCTCCCTTCTCCTGCAATGCCTGGGATGGGTTGACGGCATGTCTGGAGACGGAGCAGCGCTTCGAAGAGGCCAGACGCGCTGGGGAGCGCTCACTGGAGCTGAAGACTCAACAAGCTCAGCCCTTGCCTGACTGGCGGCCCCCGCAGCAGAGTCCCCATCAGCTCTTGGAACAACGGCGTCGGAGCGGAGCTGCGCTGAATAACGTCGTTTCTTTTTCACTGTGGGGAAATCACCCCCGTTATCTGAGAGGTTCCCTGCGCAATGCCCTCTTGATTCCTGTGCTTTACCCAGGTTGGCATGCACGCTTCTACGTGGACGAGACTGTGCCCCAAGATTTTCGGTCTGTTCTTGACAGCCTTGGATGTGATGTCCAGCTGATGCCGGCCAATCAGAGTCTGCGTAAAAAGCTTTGCTGGCGCTTCTTGGTTGCCAATGACCCAGAAGTAGGCCGTTTTCTTGTGCGTGATTGTGATTCGGTAGTGAGTCAGCGTGAGGCTGCAGCTGTTCAGCAGTGGCTGGAATCAGATCGCTGGTTTCACGTCATGCGTGATTGGTGGACCCATACAGACCCCATCTTGGCTGGTATGTGGGGTGGTGTCGGCTCAGTGTTGCCTGATCTGGCTCAGTTGCTGGATACGTACAACCCAAAAGCAAAAGAAACAGCCAACGTTGATCAATGGTTCTTGCGTGATGTCCTGTGGGGGTCCATCAGACACTTCGCACTGGTTCATGATCGTTGCTTTCGTTGTCATGGTTCACAGGAATGGCCGACGGCATCCCCTGCCGGTTCCTGGCATGTTGGCATGAATGAATATGCGGTTCAACAAGGCAATCAGTCACTCTGGTTGGATGGTTGGATCAAGAGTTATCCTTATCTGTCTGGTGATGGTCTGCCAAAAAAGCTCGTCAAAATTGATCTTAGATCTGTCAAGACGGTGTGGATCAGCCAGGAGGAACATTCTGACTCTTCTGCACGAATGAAAAGTCTGTTGCTTGGCCGATCTTTCTTGCATGCCAGTTGGGCACCAGGAGTGCGGGTCAGTGCTTCTGGGGATGTGGCGAAGGAACGTCTGCATGCGGCTGGTGTCGCATTGGCTCATCGACAGGCACTGTTGGCAAATTCTGATGACCAGCCGCTGTTGATCCTTGAGGACGATATTGAAATTGAGAATGACGCACTTCTTGAGATCGAACTGCCTATTGATGCTGATGCAGTATGGGTTGGTATTTCACGCTATGGCAAGCCAATTCTGCAACCGTTTAGTGCCAGCTTGTGCAGAGTGAGTCGCATGTTTTCAAGCCATGCCGTTCTCTATTTGTCTAAGAGCTACAAAGAACATGCCATTCATTGTGCAGAACAATGCTTGGAATGCAACCTGCCCTGGGATGTTGCTCTTGCTTTTTATCAGAAGGACTATTCTGTTTATGCACTTAGGAGGCCTATTTTTTATCAATCAAAAGAGTGGAGCAATGTCCATGACTTTGAGGCCATGACTAGGGGGCCGATCGACTGAATTCGATCGGCCGATTCCTGATTGTGCTCACATCAGAACGTTTGGTTGGTAAGCAGAGAGGGGATTATAGGGATATAGGGGACTAGTGCTGCTGAACTTGATCGGATCATCTCCATCTGTGCTAAACAGAATGGATGTTGTGGATGGTTTGTACGCCACTAGCGAAACAAGATCAATGCTGCTTCCATTTGTACCAAACGCATTTCGTGATTCGTATGTTTCGTCATAGATACCAGAGGGAAGCTCTGGAGTGCTGAGATCAAAGTCCCGCATGCGGGCAGTGAAGCTGATGCCAGTGGCCACTGCTGAAGTTAAAGCTGCATCGTTATATAAACCAGTGAGGGGATCAACGCTGCGATCTATACGGAACAGGCTGGCTTGACCGCTGACAGAGACATTTGCCGAGCTTGATGTTGTAGTTCGGGTGAAGCCATTGATTGTTGTTGAGCGCAGCAGGAAGTTTCCAGTGAGTGGATCACTACCACTGCTGATTGACGGCAGGGTGCCCGTAAATTCGGCACTGAAGAGCCGATTTGCAAGATCGCCTGATGCACTACGGATATCAACAGCCACACCACTGATGCCGTAGCCACCATTGGAGGACAGATTGTCTGTGACAGCAGCAAGTACTCCATCAGGTCGGCTTAGGGTGACCATGGTGTTCTCAGTTGCACCGGTGAGGTTGTAGTACTGACCGCTGACGATTGTGCGCAATGCGTAGTGACGGGCCTGCACACTTGGGGCAAGGGTTTGGCTGATGGATGCTGTAGCACCAATCACGGCACCGGTGGATGAGGTTGGAGCTGTGATCGTTTCGAAGCTGAGCAGTGCCACACCATCGGGACGCTCTTCAGCACTGGAGGCCAGTAGCTGGCCACTAATTTGATCAATCACTTGAACTTTTAGATCACCTGGAACTGCCGTTGAGGCCGTGTTAAGACCCCCGGCGGTGCTGTCATTTTCAGAAAGTAGCAAATTGATGGGAACGTTACCCGTGGCTGCTGCGGAAATAGCGGCAGCCTCGGTGCGCAGGAGAGGCGCGGCGGCCCAATTCAGATTCAGCGACTCGGGGGCAACGGTGAAGACGACCGGAGAGGCTGTGGTGGTTTGGGTGCCGTCGGAGACGGTGGCAAGGAACCGGTAATGGCCGACTGGGAGGTAAGCATGTCCTGCAAGTGTCCAATGGTCACCCTGGGTTGTCGTTGAGCGGCTGAAGGTGAGATTGTCATTCAAACCAGCAAGGCCTGGACCGTTAAAGATGAATGTGTCTTCGTCAAGGCTTTCAAATGCACCGATGGGCGAGCTTTCCCATATTCCATCCACAAAGCGCTCAATCGTGAAGGTTGGGTTGAGTGATTGACCATCAGGATCCGACAGCGTATAGATCAGGGCATCTGGCTGTACCGCATCGCTGTAGGTGAACTGGGAGACAGACTGGGCGGCTGTAATGGCAGGGACATTGTTGTTGCCTTGGATCACGACCGTCACGGTTTGGCTCTCAGTGCTGCCATTGCCATCGCTGATGGACAGTAGATAAGTCTCCGTGTGAGATGTACCAGAAGCCAGGGAGGCCAATCGGGTTGGATCCACCTGGTAGGTCCAGTTCAACTGACCTGGACTACCGATAAAGCCTTCGAACGAGTGGGTTGGTGATGCAAGCGCCTGGAGTGTGAGGACGCCATAGGCATCTTCAGGTGATGGCAGGGAGCTGACGGTTGCACTGTGACCATCAAATATATCAAGATCAGTGAAGAGAATACTACCAGTGCCGTTCGGGCTATCTGCATTCACAAATAACGTTGACGTGGCACTGCTGATGACGACCGGATCGTTGCTGCCAGTAACTGTGATTTGGAAGGAATCAGTATCGTTGGCACCTTCGCTATCGGTAACGGAATAGTTAACGCTGATGTCAAGGATTTCGCCAAGGGCCAGATTCTGATAGGCTGTATCGTTTGGATTAAAACTCCAGCTGCCTGTGGAGGGGGTGATGGTCAGGCCAGGAATTGGATCGCCCACCAGCGCATAAATGAGGGCGTCACCAGTATCAATATCGTTTGCAGTGAGAATGCCGGTAATCGATGACGCATCTTCCGTTGTTATTTGTGCGGAGCTGAAGGTGGCCACCGGAGCGTCATTGGTACCGGTAATGGTGATGGTGACGGTCTGGGTGTCGTAGGCGCCGGAGGAATCGGAGACGCGAACGGAGAACACATCAGAGACAGATTCACCGGCGGCGAGGTTCTGGACGATGGAGGAGGTGCCGTCCGTGCCGTTGTCGAGGGTGTAGGTCCAGGAGCCGTAGGGATCAACGGCGATGGAGCCGTAGGAGCCAGAGGAGCTGCCGTCGATGGACCACGTGGCGGTGTCGCCGTTGTCGATGTCGCTGGAGATCAGCGTGCCAGTGGCGTAGAGGGAGGAGTCTTCTGTGACGGCACCGGCGTCATTGCCGTCGGAGAAGGAGATGACGGGAGCGTCATTGGTGCCGGTGATGGTGATGGTGACGCTCTGGATGTCGTAGGCGCCGGAGGAATCGGAGACGCGAACTGAGAAGACATCAGAGACGGATTCACCGGCGGCGAGGTCCTGGACGATGGAGGAGATGCCGTTGCTGCGGTTGTCGAGGGTGTATGTCCAGGAGCCGTAGGGATCAACGGCGATGGAGCCGTAGGAGCCAGAGGAGCTGCCGTCGATGGACCACGTTGCGGTGTCGCCGTTGTCGATGTCGCTGGAGATCAGCGTGCCAGTGGCGTAGAGGGAGGAGTCTTCTGTGACGGCACCTGCGTCATTGCCGTCGGAGAAGGAGATGACGGGAGCGTCATTGGTACCGGTGATGACAAGGGTAACTGTCGTGCTCGCTGATCCATCGCTCGAGACGGCAACGAAGGAATCCGTGATTGTGGAGTCTTGGCCAAGCTGCTGAATGGCAGGAAGATCATTCGAGAGCGAGTAGCTCCACTCTCCAGAAGAAGAGAGGGAATAAGTGCCATAGGCGGTGCCGATAGCGGATACAGGAGTGAAGGCAGACTCACCAGAATCAGGATCGACGATCGTTAGCGTACCTGAGGCCGCAAAATCGAGATCTTCCGTAAGTGAACGATCACCGCTTAATTCACCACTGAGTACAGGGACATCATTGGTGCCACGGATGATGACCTTGAACTCCCGGGTTGCAGTGCCGCCATTGCCATCACTGAGTGTAAGCACAAAGGTTTCG